>NZ_WHOS01000021.1 GCF_013340935.1 Azospirillum melinis
GCCTACAGCCCACCGGTCGAGTTCGAGGAAAATTTCCCGCCACCAGGGCCGGGCGGCCGCCCGGCCCTGGTGGCCTGACCAATCCGGAACAATTTAACAAGCGTCTCAACTTCGGGGGGCGGTCCAAGGGCCGGAAAACCGTTCCATAGCGTTCCATCCGTTCCATCCGGCCCCGATGCGGCTGGTCGCGTCAGGCTGCGCGGACCTCTCCGATGAAGGCCTGGATCCGCTCGCGCAGCCGGTCGGAATCGTGCGACAGGCTGTCGGCGGCGCCCAGCACCTCCGAGGCCGCCTGTCCGACCTGTCCGGCGGAGCTGCTGACCTCGGCGATGTTGCCGGTCACCAGCTGGGTTCCCTGGGCTGCCTGCTGGATGTTGCGGCCGATCTCCTGGGTGGCGGCGGTCTGCTGCTCCACCGCCGCGGCGATGGCGCCGGCGATGGAATCGACGTCGTTGATGGTGCGGCCGATGGTCTGGATCGCCGTCACCGTCCCGTCGGTCACCGTCTGGATTTCAGCGATCTGGCTGCCGATCTCCTCGGTCGCCTGGGCGGTCTGGGTGGCGAGCGCCTTCACCTCCTGCGCCACGACGGCGAAGCCCTTGCCCGCCTCGCCCGCCCGCGCTGCCTCGATGGTGGCGTTGAGGGCGAGAAGGTTGGTCTGGCTGGCGATGTTCTGGATCAGGCTGACCACATCGCCGATCCGCTGGGCGGCCTCGACCAGCCGGGCGACCAACGCGTTGGTCCGCTCGCCTTCCTGCACCGCGTTGCGGGCGATGGCGGCGGCGGCGTTGACCTGCCGGCCGATCTCGCCGATGGAGCTTCCCAGCTGTTCCGACGCCGCCGCGACGGTGGCGACGTTGGCGGAGGACTGCGCCGTGGTGGCGGCGACGGTCGCCGCCTGTTCCGTCGTCTGCGAGGCGATGGCGGTCATGGTCTCGGCATTGCCGCGCAGATGGCGGGCTGCCGTCGCCACCGCCTGCACCACGTCCTGCACATCGGCGTCGAAGCGGTCGGCCAGCGCCCGCATGCCGGCCTGCCGGTCGCGTTCCGCCTGCAGCTTCTGCGCCTCGCGCTCCTCCTGCAGGCTGCGCATGGCGAGGCCGTTGCTCTTGAACACCTGCAACGCGCGGGCGAGCAGCCCGACCTCGTCCTTGCGGCCGGCGCCCTGGATGTCGACGGCGAGATTGCCGTCGGCGATGGCGGTCATGTCGGCGACCAGCCGGTGCAGCGGCCGGACGACGAAGACCACGATGATGGAGCCGAACAGGCCGAAGGCGACCAGCAGGCCGACACCGGCGACGCCGTACAGGCGGGTCATGACGCTGGAGGACAGCGCCAGCGCCCGGTCCTCGGCGCGCTTGGTCTCCCCCAGGCTGTGCTCCACCCGCTCCGACAGCGCCGCGTTCAGCTTCTGCCGGACCGGACGGCCGACATCGATCGACACGCGGATCGCGCTGTCGGTGTCATAGGCCCGCGCCAGCTCGACTGCCTTCTGCGACACCCGTTCATATTCGCCGACGATGGATTTGATCCCGGAGATCGCCTCGCGGTCGGCCGGGGCGTCGTAGGCCGCGGCCAGCCGGTCGATGGCGGTCAGCGCCTTGCCGATGTTGTCCTTGTAGCTCGCGAAGGCGGCGTCGATGCGCTCGCGCGTGCCGGCGACCAGCGCGTTGGATTCCGCGTCCATCGCATCGCCCATGGCCGATTGGATCGCCAGCGCCGCCGACAGCCGCCCGGCCACCACATCGGTCACCCGGCTCGTGGAGGCGGTCAGGTCGACCAGTGCCGATCTGGCCGTCCAAACCACGCTGCCCATGACGGCAAGCAGCAGGACCGCCGGGATGAGCAGCTTGTGAACCAGTTTCCGATCGGAAAACCAGGCGTGCAGGGCCATGGGATGTCTCTTTCCAAGGACTATGGAGTGGATCGGGGGCTTTCTGCCCAAGGCAACCGGTGGCAACGGGAGCAGGAAACCCCAGCCCTATTAATTGCTATACGATTGCATTGACTGAATTATGATAGACAATAGTTCGTGTCCAAACAAACGGTTTTTCTTGCCAACCGTGTGCCGTAGACAGGACCGCCGCAATCAAAGCGGTAGTGATTTGTTAACCCAACCGGGAGGCGGCAGCGGCAGATTGCCGCTTATCACTGGAAACAGTGTGGACATTCGTTATGATCGGGCGGTCATACCCCTGTCCGATACTCCGCTGAAGCCCAGAATGCCAACCAACTCTCCGCCGCTTGATGACGCGGCCATCCCGTCCGCGGCCGCAGCGGAGGAGCCGGCAACCGCGCCGTCCGTGCTGATCGTCGATGACGAGGAAGGCATCCGCAATTTCCTGTCGCGCAGCCTGGAGCGGCGCGGCTGGCGCGTCACCACGACGGGCAGCGCCGAGGACGCGGCGCTTCATCTCGAACGGCACTGTGTCGATCTGATCATCCTCGACATCGCCTTGCTGGTCCATGCGACGAGCGCGGTGGTGCTGATCTCCTCGATCATCGTGCATGTCTATGCGGCGCTTTGGGTTCAGGGCACGATCCGCGCGATGGTCGAAGGCGTTGTTACCCATGGCTGGGCCAGGAAGCACCATCCGCGCTGGTATCGCGAGACCACGGGCAAGAAGGTCTGAGCCCTAGGAGACTGACATGCCGCTCGACATGCCGACCGATCCTTCGGACGGGACCGCCTTTCCAACCGTCCACCGCACCGCCGTCCTGCGGCTGGAGCAGGGACGGGCGGAGGCCTGCGACGACCTTGTGGTCGAGGAGGTCCCGGTCGCGCTGGTCTACAACCGCATTTCCCATGCGGTGATGCTGGCCTCGCCCGAGAATCTGGACGATCTGGGGCTGGGCTTCAGCCTGTCGGAGGGCATCCTGGCCGGTCCGGACGAGCTGTTCGACATCGCCGTCAGGGAGGGCTGCGACGGGCTGGAGGTCCATATGGACATCCCGCTGGAGCGTTTCATGGCCTTGAAGGACCGCCGCCGCAGCATGACCGCGCGCACCGGCTGCGGCCTGTGCGGGGTGGAGAAGCTGGAGGCGGTGGCACGTGTCAAGGGCAGGGTGGTGCGCGGCGCACCCGTGCCGGTCGGCGCCGTGACGCGCGCGCTTGCCGACTTCGCCGAGCACCAGCGCCTGCACCGTCTGACGGGCGCCGTCCATGGCGTCGCCTGGGTCGATCGGTCGGGCGCCATCGAAGCGATCCGTGAAGATGTCGGCCGGCACAACGCGCTCGACAAGCTGATCGGCTGGATGGCCCGCACGGAAATCGACGCCACCGAAGGCTTCATCCTGACCTCCAGCCGGGCCAGCTTCGAAATGGTCCAGAAGGCGGCGGTCGCCGGAATTGGATGTCTGGTGGCCATCTCCGCTCCGACCGCGCTGGCCGTGTGGCTGGCGGACGGGTGCGGATTGACGTTGGCGGGGTTCGCCCGTGACGAGCGCATCGTGGTCTACAGCCATCCCGGCCATTTCATCGTGTGAAGGCCAGGGATCGCGATTGCCCGTTCTTGCAATCGACAAAACCGAACGCCCCGGCTCCATCGAACCGGGGCGTTCGCATGTCTGGTTTGGTCGGCGAGAGTCGGGGACCGGCCAATCCCGTCAGCAGCGACCTGACGACGTTGACGAGTCCGGCTGCCGCCGCATCCACGATGCCAGCAGCCTGCGTGGAATATGGCGAGCCAGACCCATGGCGATGCCGGCACCGTGCAGCATCCCGGTGGAAAGAACGAAGCCAAGCCCGTAAAGGAGCGGCTCAGCGGTCTGCGGCATCTCGGTGCCATGGGCATGGCCATGCAGGACCGCGAAAGCGCCGACCAGGATCGCGGCGACGGCGACCGGCACCTGCCTGTTCAGCAGCACCAGCAGTCCGAGCACCGCCACCGAGGCGGCGATTCCGGCCTCCACCGCTGGCAGTTCGATCCCCGCGATCCCAAGCGCGGCACCGCCGGACAGCATGGCGATGAAGGCGGCCGGCAGTATCCAGATCGCGCGGCCACCGTTCTGCGCCGCCCAGATGCCGACCGCCACCATCGTCAGCAAATGGTCGATGCCGGTCAGCGGATGAAGCACCCCCTGAAGGAACATCGCGTCGCCGGCATTGCCGGTGTGTGCAGCGGCCGGCAGAGCCAGCGTCGCCGCCAGAACGCCGGCGAGGCCGGCGGATAGCAACCTGTTCATCGGAACGATCTCCTCGTGGGGTTCGGCCGGCCACGTCGCCCGGGTCAGGCGAGCAGGGAGGCCTTCAGGTGCCCTCGCCCGGCCTCTGCCTCATCGACCTGGCGAAGCAGATCGAGGGTGACCAGTGCGTCTGCTTCCTCGACGCGGGAAAGTGCGAAGCCAAGATGGACCAGGACCCATTGGCCGATCTGACCGTTCATGTCGTCGCCCGCTTCTGCGATGCAGGACAGGTTGATTTCCCGTCTTTCGCCCAGGATCTCGGCGACAGCGAGCATCCGCCGCGCATCGGCGATGGCGATGATTCTGGCCGGTACTCCCAGGCACATGGTCGGGCTCCTTCTCGCCGCGGTTACGCCACTTCCAGTTCGACCAGCGTCAGGTCGTCGCCGCCGCGGGGGGACAGGCGCAGGCCGCCGCAGATCGGGCAGGGGGAGAGGCGCGTCGGAACCTCTCTCTCGCTGGAGCAGTCTTCACACCAGACCAAACCGGGCGGCTGTTGAATGTCCACCGTCGCTCCCTCGGCCAAGGTCTCGCGCCTGACCACGTCGAAGGCGAAGCGAAGGGCCTCCGGATCGACGCAGGCGAACCGCCCCACCGCCAACCGGATCCGCGTGACCCGATGAAAGGCGTGGCGCTGCGATTCCTCCTGCAGCAACTCGATCAAGCGTTCGCACAATGAGAGTTCATGCATCGTCCTTCTCCACGATGGGAGCCGGAAGTGCCGAGCGGAAAACGCATCGGTTCAAGAGACCTCCAAGGCATATCACCGCCAATTGACCGCTGCAAACTATAAATCAGGAAATACCTGTTTCATAGAATAAGACTGATCGATAAAGGAATTCTATGGTGCGATAACCAGAATTTATTCAAAGATGATTGTCAAATATTTCCAATGAGCCGGAATGCCGCATGTCGTTCTGCGGCGACTTGATACAGAATCGGGCAGCGGGTGCTTGGCTGACCTTGCGGCCGGGTTCGATGCTCCAGGGCCGGCCGCGCCGACGGCAGACCATGACGGACCGTCCAGCCGGCGCCCGCACTCCATCGTCCACAAACTCGCCACAGCCAGGGTTCGGGCCATATCATGGAACATGCAACCGCCTGTACCGCCCCGCCGTTCGCCACACTTTCCCTGGCTCAACCGCTTTCCCACCGGGGAATCCGGCATGTGCAGGCGATTGTCCGCACGGAGTCCGGCTTCGACCGACGGGAAGAGAAGATCGTCGACGAGGTGCCGGTCGGGCTCGTCTACGCCGACGATCTTTTCGCCGTCATGCTGGCGACACCCACCGACCTGGAGGATTTCGCCACCGGCTTTTCCCTCAGCGAGGGGATCGTCGGCAGCGCCGACGAATTGGCCGTCACCGCCATTGATGAGCTGGCGGACGGCGTCCGCATCCGCATGCAGTTGCCGGTGGAGCGGCTGGCCGCCCTGCTTCGTCGCAAGCGGAACCTGATGGGCGGGTCCGGCTGCGGCCGTTGCGGCACCGACAGTTTCGCCGAAACCCTGAGACCGCTCGATCCGGTCCGCTCCGCCGCCTGCATCGAACCGGACGCGATCAGCCGCGCCATGGCGGCGTTGCCGGCGGGCCAGAGCCTGAACCGGGAGACCGGGGCCGTCCATGCCGCCGGCTTTGCCCGCCCCGATGGCGAGTTGGTGGCGGTGCGTGAGGATGTCGGCCGGCACAATGCGCTCGACAAGCTGATCGGCGCGCTCGCCCGTGACCGGATCGATTCCACCGGCGGCTTCGTCGTGGTGTCGAGCCGCTGTTCCTTCGAAATGGTCCACAAGACGGCTGCGGCCGGCATTCCACTGATCGCCGCCATCTCCGCCCCGACCTCGCTGTGCATCGGCTTCGCCGAAGCGGTGGGAGTGGGTGTCGTCGCCTTCGTGCGGCAAGGCCGCCTCACCGTCTACGCCGTTCCGTCGCGGGTTGTGACGACCGTCTGATCCGAACCGAAAAGCCTGCGGGCCGGTTTATCGCCGGCCCGCAGGCTTTTCTTTTGCGTGTGCCATATTTTCAGTGGGTCGCCGCCGGCTGCCCCATCGACGGCAGCGGCTTTTGCGACGGCAGCGGGGTCAGACCGCCAAGGCCCTTGCGGTAGATCAGCCAATAGATGCCGCCGACGAACACCGAGCCGCCGACGATATTGCCCAGCGTGGCGAACAGCAGGTTGTGCAGGATTCCACCCGCCGTGATCGTCGACACGTCCAGCCCGGCCGGCACATGGCCCGTCATCTTCAGCAGATAGGCCAGCGGCAGGAAATACAGGTTGGCGATGCAGTGCTCGAAGCCGGCGGCGACAAAGGCGGCAACAGGCAGGGTCAGCGCCACGATCTTGTCGGTCACCGTCCGGCCGGCATAGGCGAGCCACACGGCGAGGCAGACCAGCAGGTTGCACAGGATGCCCTTGAAGAAGATCGTCACCGCATCCGGCGCGATCTTGCCGATGGCGAGCTTCAGCACCGCGGCTCCGACCGCACCATTGTTCATCTCGGTGTGATGCGACATGTAGATGAGGAACACGAGGCCCATCGACCCGACCGCATTGCCGATCCAGATCGTCGCCCAGTTGCGCAGCACCTGCGCCGTGTTGATCTGGCCGTTGGCCCGCGCCATCACGATCAGGCAATTGCCGGTGAACAGCTCCGCCCCGCCGACCATGACGATGGCAAGGCCGAGCGAGAAGACCAGCCCGCCCAATATGCGCTGGACGGCAAAGCTCAGCGCGGTGTCGGCCAGCACGATGACGAAGAACATGCCGCCCAACCCGATGCCGCCGCCGGCGACCACCGCCAGCATGAAGCTGGGCAGGAAGGGCATCGTCGCCTTTTTTACCCCCAGCTTTTCGACCTTGTCCTGAATCTCGGCGGGCGAGTAGGCATCCATGCCGAGAACCGGTGTGTCTTTCGATGCAGGATCACCCATGGCGAAATTCCTCCACCTGTCTTGAATTGCGAATCTTGAGTTGCCGAGAATGCCGGATCACCCTGACCGGTCAGCCCACCGTCTCGTAGGCCTCGAATCCCTCGCCGCGGACGAGCCGTTCGTGAACCGCCTCCACGGAGTTGCGGATGGTGGGTGTGACCGGCGCGAAGAAGCTGGTGTCCTGCGGCTGGATGCCGAGAAACAGGATCTCCGGCACGGTCTCCCGCAGGCTGTCGATCAGGAAGTTCAGCGGGATGGCGTGGGTGGTGACCATGAACTGCTCGGCGACGCTGTCCTCCTCGATCAGGCGGACCTCGCCCGGCGGCAACTCCATGTCGGCGGCATCGACGATCAGCACCCGGTGCGGCGCCAGCGAGCGGATGTGGTGGGTGTGGTTCTCCGGGACATCCTCGCCGTCCACCACGATCCAGCCGGGGGCCGGCTGCTCGTCGAGCAGCTGGGCCAGCAGCGGGCCGGCGCCGTCGTCGCCGCGCAGGACATTGCCAACCGTAAATACGA
The DNA here is from genome assembly GCF_013340935.1 of Azospirillum melinis. Classification (GTDB taxonomy): domain Bacteria; phylum Pseudomonadota; class Alphaproteobacteria; order Azospirillales; family Azospirillaceae; genus Azospirillum; species Azospirillum melinis. Next base: position 7,635 of record NZ_WHOS01000021.1, read on the forward strand.
CATCGGTCATGACAGCCGTCTCCCCATCAGATAGATCGCGGGTTCGCGCCGGATGGCGTCCAGCGCCGTGCGCAGCCGGTCGAGCCACGCCGCCACGTCGGGCGGCGCGGTGGGCAGCGCCGCCTCGACCGCCGTCATCAGCGGCCGGATGTGGGTGCTGTCCACCGTGATCTCGCCGAAGCGCAGCAGGCCCGACAACTTGCGATGCGCCTCCTCGCTGTCCTTCAGCGCGTCGAGAACGCGGTCGAACACCGTGGTGGTGCAGCGGAAGGCCGGCTTGAAACAGTCGAACACGCCGATGTGATGCCCGATGGCCAGCGAATAATAGACCACCTGCTTCGCATCTTCGGGAATGTCATCCTTCCGCTCCAGCACCTTGGCGTTCAGCTGATAGAAGACCACCTCCGGCGCCGCACCCCGGCCGGCGCACAGGCCGGGGATGGAGGCGGGATCGGCCTGTGCGGGCATGGTCATGGTGCCTCTCCCCGGATGGCCTGCTGCACCACCTCGGCCAGACGGCCGATGATTTCGGCACGGCGCGGATCGCGCTCCTCGGCGATGGCTTCCATCATGCATTCGAGCAGGGTGAAGGAACCGGGCGTGTGGGCCCGCCCCTCCAGCAGGGCCATGAACTCCTCGGCGATGTCGCGGCCCTGGCGGTAGCCGGCCATCCGCCGCGCCTCGCGCTCCAGCCGGACGCGGAGCGCATAGGGGATGTCGGGATGGGGCAGGGCGGCGGCCTCACCGGCGAGCTCGACATGGGTCTCGGCCTTCAGCTTCTGCTCCAGCAGGCCCAGCGCCACGGCGAAACCGTGGATGGTCGCAGCCGGCGTCGGCGGGCAGCCGGGGATGTAGACGTCCACCGGCACAATGTTGTCGGTGCCGCCCCAGACGCAGTAGAGGTCGTGGAAGATTCCGCCGGTGCAGCCGCAAGCGCCGTAGGACACCACGATCTTAGGGTCGGGAGCCGCCTCAAAGGCGCGCAGCGCCGGCATCCGCATGGAGCGGGTCACCGCCCCGGTGAACAGCAGGATGTCGGCATGGCGCGGCGAGGCCACCACCTTGATGCCGAAGCGCTCGGCATCGAACACCGGGGTGATGGACGAGAAGATCTCGATCTCGCACCCGTTGCAGCCGCCGCAATCGACGCGATAGACGTAGGCGGAGCGCTGGATGGTCTTCAGCAGCGCCTTCTTCATCGACGCGATCTGTTCGCTGGTGGAGACCGGAGACATCTCCGCCACCAGGGTCTTGGGGTCTACGGGGACGTTCATGGCGTGGTCTCCAGTTCCTTGACCGGTTTTCCGGCTTCCATCTGCAGGGCGATCCCCATGCCGGCGATCTGGTGGACATCCTGGGCGCGCTTGCAGGCCGGGCAGGTCGAGACGGTCAGGCGCAACCGGTCCGCCTCTTCCGCACTGCGGGCCGACTGGCTCAGCAGGCGGGCGACGTAATCGACCTCCTTGGCCGGAGCGAAGGGCTTGCCGCAGCAGGCGCAGTCGGCCAGCGTAAAGACCGCCTTGCGCGTCAGGTCGGCCTTGCTGCCGACCGCCAGCTCGAAATCGTCGGACAGACGGATGGCGCCGGTCGGGCAGGATTCCTCGCAGCGGCCGCAGAAGACGCAGCGGCCGTAATTGATCGCCCAGGTGCGGCTGCCGGCGGCGGTGTCAGTCTCCATCCCGATGGCGTTGGCCGGACAGGCGACGGTGCAGGCCGCGCAGGCGATGCAATCCTCCGCCTTGTGTTCCGGCTTGCCGCGGAAGTCCTTGCAGACCGGCATCGGGGCGAAGGGGTATTTGACCGTCGCCTCGCCCGTGCGGAAGATTTCCTTGAGTAGCTTGAGCATCTCTGGCCCCCGTCACTTCAGCGGTGAATCCGTGCGTTCGCGGCAGTAGCGCTCCATCTCCTTGTAGGCGATGGTCTTGGAGCGCTTTTTGCGCACGTCCACCACGGTCACGCGGTCGGTGCAGGAATAGCAGGGGTCGATGCTGCCCACGATCAGCGGGGCGTCCGACACCGTATTGCCGCGCAGCATGTAGCGCAGCACCGGCCAGTTGTTGTAGGTCGAGGCGCGGCAGCGCCAGCGGTAGAGTTTCTGGTTGTCGCCGGTCATCGACCAGTGGATGTCCTCGCCGCGCGGCGCCTCGGTGAAGCCGAGCGCGAACTTGTGCGGAACATAGGTGAAATCCTCGGTCAGCACCGGCCCGGCCGGAGCCTTGTCCAGCAGCTGTTCGATGATCCACAGGCTGTCGAAGAACTCCGCCACCCGTACCAGCGTGCGGGACAGCACGTCGCAGCCCTGTTCGACATGCACCGGCATGTCGAGCAGCTTGTAGCCGGCGAAGGCATGGTCGGCGCGGGTGTCGCGGCGGTGGCCGCTACCGCGCACCACCGGCCCGACCGGGCTGTAGTCGCGGGCGACCTGCGGGTCGAGCCGGCCGACACCCTTGACGCGGCCGCTGACGTTGGCGGTGGACAGCAGCACGTCGACCAGCCGGGTCACGTCGTCGCGCAGCTCGGCGACCAGTTCGCGGGTCCTGGCCTGCTGGTCGCCCAGGATGTCGCGGCGCACGCCGCCGATCAGGTTCAGCGCGTAGGTCTTGCGCGCGCCGGTCAGCAGTTCGGCCAGCGTCATCGCCTTCTCGCGCACGCGGAAGAACTGCATGAAGCCGGTGTCGAAGCCGATGAAATGGCAGACGAGGCCGAGATTCAGCAGATGGCTGTGCATCCGCTCCGTCTCCAGCAGGATGGAGCGGATGGCCTGGGCTCGCGGCGGCACCGTGATGCCCAGCGCGTTCTCCACCGAATTGGCATAGGCGACGCTGTGGGCGTAGCCGCAGATGCCGCAGACGCGGTCGGCCAGGAAGATCACGTCATTGTAGCCCATCCGCGTCTCGGCCACCTTCTCCATGCCACGGTGGACGTAGAACATGCGGTAATCGGCGTCGATGATGTCCTCGCCGTCGACGAACAGGCGGAAATGGCCGGGCTCGTCGGAGGTGATGTGCAGCGGCCCCAGCGGGACGACGCGGGTCTCCTGCTTGGCCTCGTTGATGAACTGGTAGGTCTCGTCGTCGCTGGTCGGCGCCGGCCGCAGCCGGTAGTCCATCGAATCCTTGCGCAGCGGATACAGCTCGTCCGGCCAGTCGTCGGGCAGGACGAGGCGGCGTTCGTCCGGCAGACCGACCGGGCGCAGGCCGAACATGTCGCGTACCTCGCGCTCGCCCCAGACGCAGGCGGGCACCCGCGGGGTGACGGAGGGGTATTCCAGTGTATCGGCCGGCACCTCGCAGCGCACCACCACGTGGCACTTGTCGGCGCCTTCCATGGACAGGACATAGTAGACGGCGTAGGCGCCGTTCAGCGGCCGTTCGTCGTTGCCGACGACCACCGACAGCCAGCCATTGTGGTCGTAATAGAGGCTGGCGACCACATCGGGCAACGATTGCGGCTTGACCGTGATGGTGACCTGGGCCTCGGTCTGCCAGGATTCATCGAGGATCGCATGGGGCAGACTCTCGCGCAGGGAGGCGATAGTGCCGCTCCCGACCCGGACCGGAGTGATGAGGTTCATTTGGAAATCTCCGTCTGCGAGAGGCTGCCGGTCACCAGTTGCCCGCCGGCGCGGACCGTGTCGTATGTTTGCCCGTCGTATTTTTGCCAGGGGGCGGCCACCACCGGGCGGCTGTCACCGTTCATCACCACCGCGGTCGCCTGCTGCACCAGATTGGACAGCGGCTGCGGCACAGCGAAGCCCAGCGTCAGCACCAGCACCGCCAACACGCCCAGCGGGGCCAGCGCCTTCCAGCCGACGTCACCCTTGGCCATCGTCTCCGGGCTCTTGCCCAGCACGCTGTCGGCGACGATCTTCACCAGACCGGCGATGGTGATGCACAGGAAGAGCGCGCACAGCGCCATGATCCAGCCATAGCCTTCGTTCAGCCCGGCCATGAAGACCATGAATTCGCTGACGAAGATGTTGAAGGGCGGGAAGCCGGCCAGCGCCAGGGCGCAGCCCATCATGAGGAGGCCGGTGGCCGGGGCCACCCGCAGCACGCCCTTCACCGCCCGCAGGTCGCGGGTGCCGTACTTGATCAGGACATTGCCGGCGCTGCAGAAGAACAGGGCCTTGGTGACGCTGTGGTTGATGGCGTGCAGCAGGGCCGCGGCGATGCCGAGCGGCCCGCCGACGCCGAGCGCCACGACGATCAGCCCGACATTCTCGATACTGGAATAGGCCAGCTTGCGTTTCAGATCCTGCTGCACGAAGAACAGCAGGGACGACACGCCGACCGACAGCAGGCCCAGCGTCAGCAGCAGCATCTGCGGGAAAGCGGTGCCGACCGTGCCGACGGTGATGACATAGAAGCGGATGACGATCAGCAGTGCGCATTTCAGCAGCACGCCCGACAGCAGGCCCGACACCGGGCTCGGTGCTTCCGAATGGGCGTCGGGCAGCCAGGCATGCATCGGGAAAATGCCGGCCTTGGTGCCGAAGCCGATCAGGGCGAAGACGAAGGCCAGCTTGACCAGCATCGGGTCCAGCTCTGCGGCATGGCCGACCAGGGCCGTCCACAGCACCGCCTGATGCGGGTCGGCCAGCACGTCGGCGGCGTTGGAGAAGACCAGCACCGTGCCGTAGAGGCCGAAGGCGACGCCGACCGTGCAGATGATGACGTATTTCCAGGCGGCCTCCAGCGAGGATTTCTGACCGTACAGCCCGACCAGGAAAGCCGATCCCAGCGTCGTCGCTTCGATGGCCGCCCACATCATGATGATGTTGTTGGCGGTGACCGCCAGCAGCATGGTGAACAGGAACAGGCTGAAGAAGCCGTAGTAGATCCGGACCTTGCCGGCGTCGATGGCGCCGGACTCCAGATCGTGGCGGAGGTAGGCGATGGAATAGAGGCCGGTCATCAGGCCGACCACGCCGATCAGCATCATGAAGACGGCGCCGAGCGCGTCGACGAACAGCCAGTCGCCGAAGGCGGAGATGGCGCCGCTCGACAGCACCTGGATCAGCACCGCGACGCTCAGCAGGAAGACATAGCCGACGGAGCCCAGATGGATGCGCTCCAGCAGCGCCACGCTGCCCTTGTCGGTCGCCAGCGATTCGGGCAGCGAGTCCCGGAACCGGGGCAGGGTCAGCAGGAACAGCGCCACCGCCAACGGACCGATCAGCAGAAGTGGGGGAAGGATCGAGGGTACCATGGCGGTCATCCCTTCAGGCTCGTGAGCTGGCGCGCGTCGAGCGTGTGCAGCGTGTCGAAGATCCGCGATCCCAGCGCCGCCATCACCACCACCGCGAAGATGGCGTCGGTGGCGATGCCGATCTCCACCAGTTCCGGTGCGTTGGGGGCCAGCAGGGCCAGGGTCAGGTGCGACCCGTTCTCCATCAGGCAATAGCCGAACACCTGCTTCAGGATGTTCCGCTGCGCCACGATGCAGGCGAGGCCGATGAAGAACAGGGCGAGCGACACCGCCAGCGCCGGCTTGATGGCATCCGCCGCCGGCAGCGTCACCTTGGACGCCACGACGAAACAGAGGATGAGGGCGACCGCCGCACCGACGATGGACAGCGCCGTCGGCATCACCGCACCGGTGCCGATGGCGGGATCGCTCAGCCGGCGGAAGGCGCGGTACATGATCGCCGGGACCAGGATCACCTTGGTCAGCAGCGCGGTGAAGGACCAGAGATACAGCTCGCCCGACCCGGTTGCCCCCGCCAGCGCCACGAACAGCATCACCAGGATGAAGCTTTGCAATGCGTAGAAGCGGGCGGAGTTGGCCGGATTGCCGGCGAGCGTGACCAGAAGGGAGCTGACGATCAGCAGGCCCGACAGGCCGTTTACGATGAGAAATCCGTTCATGACCGTTCCCTCCCTCAGCCGAGCCATGAGGCGGCGATGGAGCTTGAGACCACCGTCATCACCACCAGGGCCGCCAGCACGAACTTCATGCCGGCCGGCAGCGGCGCTGCCGCCGCCATGGTGGGAGACGGTTTGCCGGGCACCGAATGGCCCAGCCATTTCAGGAACCAGGCGAAGGAGCCGACCGATTCCGCCAGCGCGATGACGACCAGCAGCATCAGCGCCCAATGATGCGCCCCGACCTCGAACCCGCCGGCGAAGATGGCGAACTTGCTGAAGAAGCCGTTGAAGGGCGGCACGCCGGTGATCGCCAGGGCGGCGCAGACGAAGGCGATGCCGAGCAGCGGCGATTTGGTGAAGATGCCGCGCAGCGACGGCAGCAGCCGGGTGCCGGCGGTGTAGCTCAGCGCACCGGCGACCAGGAAGAACAGCGTCTTGGCGAAGGCGTGGTTGAAGATGTGGGCGATGGCGCCCTTGAAGGCGAGGTCGGAGCCGAAGACCGACAGCGACAGCGCCAGGAGGATGTAGGCCAGCTGCGTGATGGTCGAATAGGCCAGCAGGCGCTTCAGGTCGACTTGTGGCAGATACATGAAGAAGCCGTAGACCAGCGTCAGCACCGCCATGATCGAGCCGACCCAGCCGACGATCTCCGGCGCGCCGCCGGCCGACATCAGCCCGCGGGCGAAGATGTAGACGCCAACCTTCACCATCGAGGCCGCATGCAGGTAGGCGCTGACCGGGGTCGGGGCATCCATGGCGTCGGGCAGCCACATGTGGAAGGGCAGCTGGGCCGACTTGCCCCAAGCCGCCACCAGGATCGCCAGCAGCACGGCCGCCTTCATCCCCGGTGCCAGATCGGCGATGGCGGTCAGCGCGAAGGTGCCGGTCGACAGGAACAGCAGCGCCGCCCCGACATAGAGGCCGAGCGAGGCGACATGGGTGACCAGCAGCGCCTTGGCCGCCGAGCGCAGCGCCTTGGGCGATTCGTAATAGCCGATCAATGCCCAGGAGCAGGCGCCGGTCAGCTCGAAGAAGGCGAGCTGGCCGACCACGGTGGAGCTGAAGACCAGCCCGGTCATGGCGCCGATGAACACCAGCAGGAAGGCGTAGAAACGCCGCCGGCCGATGTCGGGATGCTCGCGGTTGCCGGCATTCAGGTAGGCGGCGGAGTAGATCGCCACCAGGAGGCCGATGGAAATCACCGCCAGCGCGATCAGCACGCTGACGCCGTCCACCACCAGCCCGAGGATCGAGACCGATCCGAAGGAGATCAGCTCGAAGGTGCCGCCGACCTTGCCGTCGCCGAGCAGCGACATCGCGAGGATGGCGATCACTGCGACGGTGGCGGCGGCGAAGCCCTGGCACAGCCATTTGGCCGATGCCCGCTCCGATGCCGCGATGGCCGCCGCGCCGCCGAAGGGGACGAGGATGGCGGCCAGCGCCAGCAGCCCGAGCGGTTCCGTGGGGAATGTTATCATGATGCTGCCCCTCGCCGGCTCACAGGCCGACCAGATAGAAGACGAAGGCGAGCGAGGCGGCGCCGACCCCGACCCAGCTGTGCTGGGGGGTCAGGCGGAAGCGGACGCGCGCGACGCTGTTCTCGACCACACCGACGGCGGCGAAGATCAGGACCAGCTTGATGGCGAAGGCGATCAACCCGAACAGCAGCCCGAAGAAACTCATCCCGGACGCGCTGCCGAAGGGCAGGAAGACGCCGACGAACCAGGCGACGACGACCGTCTGCTTCAGCGCCATCGCCCATTTGATCAGCGCCAGCGACGGGCCCGAATATTCGGTCAGCGGGCCTTCCTGCAGTTCCTGCTCCGCCTCCGCCATGTCGTAGGGCAGCTTGCCCAGCTCGATGTAGATGGCGTAGGCGAAGGACAGGGCAGCGATCACCGTCGCGGTCGCCGACCGCACATGGCCGTCGGCGATGGCGCTGCCGATGGCGCCGAGGTTGGTCGAGCCGGCCAGCAGCGCCGCCACGAACAGCGACAGCAGCATCACCGGCTCCACCAGCACGCCCATGGTCAGCTCGCGGCTGCCGCCGATGCCGGAGAAGGAGCTGCCGCTGTCGATGCCCGACAGCGAGAAGAAGAAGCGGGCGAGCGCGAACAGGTAGATGACCGTGATCAGGTCGCCGATGGGCGCCACCGGGGTGAAGCGGGTCAGCATCGGGATGCCCATGGCGATGACCAGCACCGTCGTCAGCATCACCGCCGGCATCAATCGGAAGGCGAAACCGCTGTTCGGCGGGGTCAGATCCTGGCGGGTCAGCAGCTTGGCGATGTCGCGATAGTCCTGCAGCAGGCCCGGCCCGTGGCGGGTGTGCAGCTTCGCCCGGACCATGCGCGACAGGCCGGAGACCAGCGGGGCCGCGGCGAGCAGGAGGAGCGCCTGGAACAGTCCCAGGATCAGGTGTGAGAAGGTCAGCATGGCGTCCTCCCGTCAGACGGCCAGCGCCAGCAGCGCGATCAGCGCCGCGACGATGTAGAGGCAGTAGATCCGGAAATCGCCCGCCTGGATGATTTGCAGCCATTTGCCGCTGGCATCGACGGCGCCGGCGATCGGGGCGACGATGCTGCGGTCGGCCAGCGGTTCGGTGCGCCGCGCCAGCGTGACCACCCGCTCGAAGCCGAGGGCGATGCCGGTCCAGCGCCCGGCAATCGAGCGGCGCATGGTGTAGAGCGGGGCGAAGAACATGCGGATCGGCTGGGCGAAGCTGCCGGCGCTGGCGGGCATGTGGTGGTCCGGCAGGTAGCCGGCCGCCCAGGGGGCCGCCACCTTGCGGTCGCCGCCGCGCTTGGCGGCGAAGGCAGTCTTCAGCGCGATGGGCAGGAAGGCCATGGCGATCAGCAGGATGGCGATCAGCGGGGTGGACAGCGTCGCCTGCTGGGCGTCGCCCGGCAGCAGGGTGGTGCCGACCGCCAGCGTCACCGGAGCGGTGCCGATGGTCGCCGCCGCGATGCGGCCCATCACCGGCGCCATCAGCGGAGCCAGCAGGCCGAGCGCCACGCAGGCGACGGCCAGCACCGCCATGCCGGCGACCATCGCGGCCGGCGCCTCGCGCGCCTCCTCCGCATGGTGGCTGCGCGGTGCGCCGGCGAACATGATGCCGTAGGCCTTGACGAAGCACATCACCGCCAGCGCGCCGGTCAGCGCCAGCATGACGGCGGCGATGGGGGCAGCGAACTTCACCAGCGGGGTGCCGTCCAGCGCCGCGGCGAACAGCGCCTGATAGGTGTACCATTCCGACACGAAGCCGTTGAGCGGCGGGATCGCCGAGATGGCCAGCGCGCCGACCAGGAAGGACAGGGCGGTCCATGGCATGGTACGGGCCAACCCGCCCATCTCCTCCATGTCCTTGGTGTGCATGCGGAAGATGGTGGAACCGGCGCCGAGGAACAGCAGCCCCTTGAACACCGCGTGGTTCAGCAGGTGATAGAGGCCGGCCATCAGCCCCAGCACCGCCAGCACCGGCTGGTGCAGCGCCATGCCGATCATGCCGGTGCCGACGCCCAGCAGGATGATTCCGATATTCTCGACCGAGTGGTAGGCAAGCAGCTTCTTAATGTCGTGCTCGGCGAGCGCATAGACCACGCCCAGCACCGACGACACCGCGCCGAAGGCCAGCACCAGCAGGCCCCAGCCCAGCATCGCCGGCCCGGCGCTGGCGCCCAGCAGGTCGATGCCGACCTTGACGATGCCGAAGACGCCGATCTTGATCATCACGCCCGACATCAGCGCCGAGGCGTGCGACGGGGCGGCCGGATGGGCGCGCGGCAGCCAGATGTGCAGCGGGATCATGCCGGCCTTGGCGCCGAAGCCGATGAAGGCCAGCAGGAAGGCGACGCTGTCCAGCGGGGCCGGCAGCGGATGGGCGCGGAACGCGGCGAAATCGAAGCTGCCGGCCCGGTTCGCCATCAGGAAGAAGGCGGCCATGATCAGCACCGAGCCGCCATGGGCGACCAGGAAATAGAGGAAGCCGGCACCCACCGCCTCGTCGTCCTGGTCGAAGATGACCAGGAAGTAGGAGGCCAGCGACATCATCTCGAAGAAGATGAGAAACCAGAAGGCGTTGTCGGCCGCCACCACCAGCATCATCGAGGCGATGAAGGCGTTCATGAAGAAGCCCATCGCCCCGACGCCGCGCCCGGCATATTCGCGCACATAGGCGAAGCCGTAGATCCAGGCGACCAGCGACAGCAGCGAGATGACCGCGATCATCAGGCCGGCCAGCGGGTCGAGCCGCAGGACGAAATGGGCGAAGGGGTAGGGGCCGGCGGCGTCCAGCACGACCGGCTGCCCGGCGCCGATGGCGGTCAGTCCGGCGCCGAGCCCGGCGAGCGCCGCGGCGATGCCGACGCCGCTGCCGCCAAGACGGATGTCCTCCTCCCGATGCTTCAGGAGGAGGCAGAGGATGGCGCCGCCGCAGGACAGCAGCAGCGACATGATGAGCAGGGAGAGTGGAATCATGGGTCCAGCCCCTCCAGCGAGGCGAGCGGCGTTTCAGGACTGACCGGCGCCGCGGCGGCCAGCGTGCGCTTGACGGCGGCAGCCTGGCGGGTGGCATCGGCGTCTGCCGCGTAAAGGGCAGCGGTCGGGCACACGCGCACGCAGGCCGGGCCGTCGCCGGAAAAGGCGCAAAGGTCGCATTTCACCGCCACGCTGCGCACGCCGATGTCCCAGGCCAGCAGCGGGTCGAGCGCCGCCGAATGGCTGGGTGTCGCGACGGCGATGCCGGCGACTCCGGCGATGCCGGTGCCGCTGGGTGTGATGGCGCCGAAGGGGCAGGCCAGCGCGCACATCTTGCAGCCGATGCAGGTCTGCTCATTCAGCAGGATGGCGTCGGCCCCGAAGGTGATGGCGTCGATCGGACAGACGCGGGCACAGGGCGCGTCCTCGCACTGGTGGCAGAGGACGGGGCCGGTGTCGTCGCCGATCCGCATGACGGTCAGGCGGGGATGCGCCTGCAGCCCCTGTTTCTTGTGTGCCTCGGTGCAGGCCGCCATGCAGGTGTTGCACCCGATGCATTTTCTCGGTTCCGCGATAACGAAGCGATTCATGTCCAAACCTCCGGCTTCCCGGGCGGGTGCGTCGAATTGGCCGATCAGGTTTGTTTGTTGGAATTCCCGATAAGAAAACCTGATCGGCCAATAAGAAGACAGTATTGGCTCGCGCACGACCCCACGCCGCCTGTCTTCACGGGCGGTGCGGCAGAATGAGAGCCAGCTGTTGCGATTTTTGTCAGGATGGCGGTCTTGCTTTGGATCGCCGTTGACTTCTCTACGCTATTCCTCTGGGTGACGCGATGTCAACTAGACACATAAAAAAAGTGGGTATAAGGTGCGCGACACAAATACCGGGAGCCTGATGGCATATTGACTGTCAAACGGCGTTCCGGAAATTCTGATAAGAAAGAGAATATACTCGATAGGATCGACTTATCGGCGTCGATTACTTTTAAAGATCGGGCGATAAGCGATTTCAATCGGACGTGAAGCCACCGGTGCCCACAGCGGCCAACCGGCGCGCAACGCCAGGGAACAGTGAAGCGATGCCGGGGCGGGGCCGCTCGACGGCCCCCTCCGGCTGCCAACAAGGACGACGGGAATGAACAGATTCGTCACTGCCAACCCGAGCAAGTGCATCGGTTGCCGCACATGCGAGGTCGCCTGTGCGCTTGCCCATTCCGACGGGGCCGGCGTCGAAGGACTGGGGCCGGAAAGCTTCAAGCCGCGCATCCGCATGGTGAAGACGGCCGACGTCAGCACCGCGGTGATGTGCCACCATTGCGAGGACGCGCCCTGCGTCAACTCCTGCCCAAACAACGCCATCGTCTACCGCCAGCACAGCGTGCAGGTGGAGCAGGAGCGCTGCCTGGGCTGCAAGAACTGCGTGCTGGCCTGCCCGTTCGGCGTCATGGACGTGGTGACGGTGCCGGCGGTCCGGCAGTTCGCCGTCATGACGCTGAGCCTCGGCGTCAAGGCGCAGGCGCACAAATGCGACCTGTGCATCGGCCGAGATGCCGGCCCGGCCTGCGTTTCAGTCTGTCCGACCAACGCCCTGACCCTGATGGACCGGGACGCGATGGACGAGACCCTGCGCCGCCGGCGCGAGCGCGCCGCCCTGGAAGCCGCTGAAGTCGCGGCCTGACTCCCATCACCCCCATCACTGCGGCTGACGCACAGCCGGCACAATCGAGCGAACATCGAGGTCGAGATGGAAAAGCATATGGCGGTCTGCCCGTATTGCGGTACGGGCTGCAAACTGAATCTGCTGGTCGAGGGCGGGAAGGTCGTCGGTGCCGAACCCCTCAACGGCGTCACCAATGAAGGAGAACTCTGCCTCAAGGGCTATTTCGGTTACGACTTCATCAACGACACCAAGATCCTGACGCCGCGGCTGCGCAACCCGATGCTGCGCCGCAGCCGCGATGCGGCCTTCGAAGCGGTGTCGTGGGACGAGGCGATCCAGTACGCGGCCAAGAAGCTGAGTGAGATCAAGGCCAAATACGGTCCCGATTCGATCATGACCACCGGCTCGTCGCGCGGCACCGGCAACGAGACCAACTATGTGATGCAGAAATTCACCCGCGCGGTCCTTGGCACCAACAATGTCGACAATTGCGCGCGCGTCTGCCACGGACCGTCGGTCGCCGGATTGCAGGTAACGCTGGGCAACGGCGCCATGAGCAACTCGATCCCCGAGATCGAGCACACCAAATGCGTCCTGGTCTTCGGTTACAACGTCGCCGACAGCCATCCGGTGATCGCCAAGCGCATCATCAAGGCCAAGGAGCGCGGCGCCAAGATCATCGTGTGCGATCCGCGCAAGATCGAGACGGCGCGTCTGGCCGATCTGTGGCTGCCGCTGAACAACGGCTCCAATATGGCGCTGGTCAATGCCTTCGCCAATGTCCTGATCAATGAAGGGCTCTACGACAAGGAGTATGTCGCCAATCACACCGAGGGCTTCGACGAGTACAGGAAGATCGTCGACAAATACACCCCCGAATACGCCGAGGCGATCACCGGCCTGCCGGCCGAAGACATCCGGGAGGCGATGCGCATCTATGCCGCCGCTCCCTCCGCCACCATCCTGTGGGGCATGGGCGTCACCCAGTGGGGCCAGGGCGTCGACGTGGTGAAGGGGCTGTCGGGGCTGGCGCTGCTGACCGGCAATCTCGGCCGCCCGAATGTCGGTGTCGGCCCGGTGCGCGGCCAGAACAACGTGCAGGGCAGCTGCGACATGGGCGTGCTGCCGACCGAGTTCCCGGGCTACCAGAAGGTCACCGACCCGGAGATTCGCGAGAAGTTCGCCAAGGCCTGGGGCGTCCCGTCGCTGCCCGACCAGATCGGCTATCGCCTGACCGACGTGCCGCATCTGGCCGAGACCGGCAAGCTGAAGGCGATGTATGTGATGGGCGAGGATCCGGCCCAGACCGAGCCGGACCTGACCCAGGTGCGCAAGGGCTTCGAGGCGATGGAGTTCGTCATCGTCCAGGACATCTTCATGACCAAGACGGCGATGTTCGCCGACCTGATCCTGCCGGCGACCTCCTGGGGCGAGCATGAGGGCGTGTTCAGCGCCGCCGACCGCAGCTTCCAGCGTTTCACCAAGGCGGTGGACGCCAAGGGCGACGTCAAGCATGACTGGGAGATCATCAGCCTGCTCGCCACGGCGATGGGCTATCCCATGCATTACGACAACACCAGGGAGATCTGGGACGAGCTGCGCGAGCTTTGCCCGATCTTCTACGGCGTCACCTACGAGAAGATGGAGGGGCTGGGGGCCGTTCCGTGGCCGTGCCGCGACCTCGACTCGGCCGGTTCCAAGTATCTCTACGAGGGCAACGTCTTCCAGCGGCCGGGTGGCAAGGGCCTGTTGTTCGCCACCGAATGGCGTCCGCCGCGGGACCAGCTGACCGAGGAGTTCCCGCTGATCCTTTGCACCGTGCGCGAGGTCGGCCATTACTCCTGCCGGTCGATGACCGGCAACTGCGCCGCCCTGCAGACGCTGGCCGACGAGCCGGGCTATGTCACCATCAACCCGAAGGACGCCAAGGCCTTGGGCATCCGCGACCAGGAGCTGGTCTGGGTGTCGTCGCGCCGCGGCAAGGTGATCAGCCGGGCCAGCGTCACCGACCGCACGAACAAGGGGGCCGTCTACATGACCTACCAGTGGTGGATCGGCGCCTGCAACGAGCTGACCATCCACGCCGTCGATCCCATCGCCAAGACTCCGGAATACAAATACGCCGCCGTCCGGGTGGAGGCGATTGCCGATCAGGTCTGGGCCGAGAATTACGTCCAGCAGGAATACGCGAAGCTGAAGGGTGGCCTCAGCAATGCGGTGACCGGTGCGACGAACAAGGCACCCGCCTACGCGTGACGTTCTTCCCTCTCCCGTCCCGGGAGAGGGAAGGGGCCCGCCGCGAAGCGGTGGGAAGGGTGAGGGGTTAGGCACGAAGCCGTGCGGTTCGGGTTTCTTGCTTCACCCCTCACCCTCCCCGCCTTTGGCGGGTCCCCTCCCTCTCCCGGGGCGGGAGAGGGCATTTATAGGACCCATCCCCATGCACGAGATCGCTCTCTGCCAATCCTTGCTTGAACAGGCGATGAGGGCGCGCGAGGCCAATCCCTTCGACCGGGTGGTTCGCGTCATCGTGTCGGTCGGTTGCGCCAGCCGGGTGCAGCCCGATGCCTTGCGTCATGCCTTCGACCTGCTCAGCCGCGACACCTTCCTGGAGGGGGCCGATCTGCGGATCGACCGTCCGCCGGGCGAGGCGTTCCGGCTCGTCGAGATGGAGGTGTCGTGAGGATAAAGCTTCGTGGGTCTACGATGCGTCGCATTGCCGCTGCGGCAGCCCGCGCGGAGACGCGGACACATGTTTGGGATCAATGATGTTGCTCGGGTCGTGATCGAAACGTTCCCGATCCACGCTGCGCAAGACGTGGTGGGAGGAGACCCGGCATGCAGGAAAAACTCGAATTTCTGATCGCGCTGGCGACGGAAAAGCATTTCGGCCGTGCGGCACAGGTCTGCGGGGTGTCGCAGCCCAATCTGTCCGCCGCGATCAAGCAGCTGGAATCGACCATGGGCGTGCCGCTGGTCGACCGCGGCGCACGCTTCATCGGCTTCACGCCGGAAGGGGAGCGGGTGCTGGAGTGGGCGCGGCGCATCGTCGGCGACTACAAGGCGATGCGCGCCGATGTCGAGACGATGAAGCAGGGGCTGACCGGCACGCTGCGGCTGGTGGTGGTGCCGACGGCGCTGCCGATGGTCCAGCGGCTGACCGCCACCGTCTGGTCGATGCATCCCGGCATCAAGATCACCATCGCCTCCCACAGCTCCACCGAGATCCTGTCCAGGCTGGAAAATCTGGAGGCGGAGGCCGGGATCACCTATCTCGACAACGAACCGCTCGGCAATGTCGACGAGGTGCCGCTCTATCACGAGCGCTACCACCTGATCACCTCGGCGGACAGCCCGTTCGGCACGCGCGACAGCGTGACCTGGGAAGAGGCGGCGACCCTGCCGCTCTGCCTGCTGAACACCACCATGCAGAACCGCCGGATCATCGACCGCGCCTTCGCCGAAGCGGGGGTGCATGCCGAACCGATGCTCGAATCCAACTCCATCGTCGTGCTGACCAATCATCTCTGCACCGGCATGTGGTCGACGATCATGCCGCGGATCATGGCGGATTCGCTGCTGCTCCCCCCATCGATCCGCGCCATCCCCATCGTGGCGCCGGAACTGTCGACGCTGATCGGCCTTGTGGTTTGCCGGCGCGATCCGCAGCCGCCGCTGACTGCGGCCCTGATCGCCGACGCACGCCGTCTCGCTCCCGAACTGGCGAATGCCGCCTGACGGCATCGTTCCGCCTGTGAAGGAACGCTCGCAGGAGCGGGTCGGGTCGGGTCGGGTCGGGTCGGGTCGAGGATTATTTCACTACAGGAAAGAATGAACTGCGAAAGCCGGGCATTCTCTCAGCGGGGATGATCCAGCACTCTGGTGATGCGGAACGGGAATGCCCCCGTCCGGCAAATCACCGGAGCTGGACATGAAGCTGTATCATCATCCCCTGTCGGGCCACTCGCATCGCGCCCGTCTGCTCGTCTCGCTTCTTGGCCTGCCGCATGAGCTGGTGGAGGTCGACCTCAAGGCGGGTGCGCACAAGAGCCCCGATTTCCTGAAGCTCAATCCCTTCGGTCAGGTGCCGGTCCTGGACGATGCGGGCGTCATCGTCGCCGACTCCAATGCGATCCTGGTCTATCTCGCCAAGCGGGCAGGGCGGGGCGACTGGCTGCCGGAAGACCCCGTCGGTGCGGCGGCGGTTCAGCGCTGGCTTTCCGTGGCGGCCGGCGAGGTGGCCTACGGCCCGGCTGCCGCCCGGCTCATCACGGTGTTCGGGGCGAAATTCAATGCGGAAGAGGTCATCGGCCGGGCCCATGTCCTGCTGGCCCGGCTCGAAAATCACCTGAGCACGCAGGATTGGCTGGTCGGCGATCACCCGACAATCGCGGACGTCGCGATCTACAGCTACGTCGCACAGGCGCCGGAAGGCAATGTCGATCTCTCCGGCTATCCCTCCGTCAAGGCCTTCCTCGGCCGCATCGAGCAACTGCCGGGATTCGTTCCCTTCGTACAGACGCCGGTCGGGCTGGCTGCCTGATCGACCGGGAGAGCCGGGGCGCTACCCCACGGCCACATCCCGCTTCCGGACACACCGTCCGACCGCCCCCCCCAAGCACGGGACACCGACGATGACCGCGACACTGAAGACATTGCCGCCCTGGCATGAGGGTGAGACGTTCATCCAGCGGAAGCTGGGGGTGGCCGAACGGATGGAGACCGTCGGTCAGCGGGTGATCCGCGACCACATGCCCGACCAGCATCGCGACTTCTATGCCCAGCTTCCCTTCATCGTGTTGGGCAGCGTCGATCCCGCGGGCGACCCGTGGGCCACGCTCCTCGTCGGCAAACCGGGCTTCCTGTCGTCGCCAACGCCGACGAGGCTCGACATCGCCACCCATGCCGATCCCGGCGATCCGGCGGGGGAGGGCATGCGGGACGGCGATCCCATCGGCCTTCTCGGAATCGAGATGCACACCCGGCGCCGCAACCGCATGAACGGCTTCGTCACCGCCATCGGCGCCGGATTTCGGGTCGATGTCGACCAGAGCTTCGGGAACTGCCCGCGCTACATCCAGCTTCGCGATGTCGACTATGCACGGGATCCGGCGGAACCGTTCACCGGCGTGGTGGAGATCCTGCCGCAGTTGGACGAACAGGCGCGGACCATGATCGGGGAGGCGGATGCCTTCTTCGTCGCCACCTATGCGGACCGGGCCGAGCGTCGTCAGGTCGACGTGTCCCATCGCGGCGGCAAGGCCGGCTTCGTCCGTGTCACGGAGGACGGCACCCTCACGGTGCCCGACTTCAATGGCAACCTCTTCTTCTCGACCCTCGGGAACATCGTTCTCAACGGCAAGGCCGGGCTCGTCTTCGTCGATTACGGCAGCGGCGACATGCTGCAGATGACCGGCGATGCGGAGGTGATCCTGGAATCGCCGGAGATTGCAGCCTTCCAGGGAGCCGAGCGGCTGTGGACCTTCAAGCCGCGCCGCATCCTGCGCCGGGCCGGCGCACTGGCGCTGCGCTGGTCGTTCCGCAAGGAGGGCTGGTCGCCCAGTTCGCTGATGACAGGGGATTGGGCGCAGGCGGCGGCCCGTATGCAGGCCGGCGAGCTGGCGACACGCTGGCGCCCGTACCGGGTGACGAAGATCGTCGACGAAACCCCGGCGATCCGTTCCTTCCATCTCCAACCGGCCGACGGAGCGGGCCTTCTTCCCCATGCCGCCGGTCAGCATCTGCCAGTCCGCGTGACGGTTCCAGGGTCCGACAAGCCGGTCATCCGCACCTACACGCTGTCGGCCGCGCCGTCTGACGGCCACTACCGGATCAGCGTCAAGCGGGAGGGGCTGGTGTCGCGCCACCTGCACGACCGCATCCGTGCCGGCGACATCATCGAAGCGCGCGCACCCGACGGCGCCTTCACCATCGACCCTTACGGGACAAGGCCGGCGGTGCTGCTGGCCGGCGGCATCGGGATCACGCCGCTGCTGGCGATGCTGCGCCACATCGTCTACGAGGGGCTGCGCAAACAGCGGATGCGGCCGACCATCCTCATCCAGGCAGCCCGTTCGATATCCGAGCGTCCTTTCGACCGGGAGATCGCCGAACTGGTGAATGCGGCGCAGGCGGCGGCGGGGCAGGGCGCCGTCAGATGGATCCGGGTGCTCAGCGAGCCCGGCACGGCCAAGGAGGGCGTCGACTATGAGGCGGCCGGCCGCATCGACATCGCCCTGCTGACCCGCTTCCTGCCGTTCGACGACTATGATTTCTACCTGTGCGGCCCGCCGGCATTCACGCAGGCGCTCTATGACGGATTGCGGAGCCGCAACATCGCCGACGGGCGGATCCACGCCGAAGCATTCGGGCCGTCGTCCTTGCAGCGCACGGCAGACGTCGGGGCAGCACCCCCGCCGGTCCGTCCCCTCCCGTCGAGCAAGCCGGTGCCGGTGGCCTTCATGACCTCGCTGAAGGAGGATCGCTGGACGCCGGCGTCCGGCACGTTGCTGGAGTTGGCGGAAGCGCGCGGACTTGAGCCCGAATACAGTTGCCGAGAAGGCACCTGCGGAACCTGCCGGACCAAGCTGCTGAAGGGTGCCGTGACCTATATCCGCGAACCGGGTGCCAGCGTCGGCCCGGACGAGGTCCTGATTTGCAGTGCCGTGCCTGCCGAAACCGCCCCGGATGAGGAAAACCGCATCCAACTCGCCCTTTGAGCCTTGCACCAACCACGTCGACCGGGTGCGGATCGCGCCGCGCCACGCTCTCACATCACTGCCTGTATCGTTTCATCCCCAAGAAGGAGCATGCCATGTCCCGTCCGCCGCTTCCCCCCTTCACCGCAGAGTCCGCCGTCGAGAAGGTCCGGCTCGCCGAAGATGGCTGGAACAGCCGCGATCCGGCGAAGGTCACGCTCGCCTATAGCGAGGACAGCCGCTGGCGCAACCGCGCCGAATTCGCGACCGGCCGCGCTGAAATCCAGGCATTCCTCACCCGCAAATGGAACAAGGAGCTTGAATACCGTCTGATCAAGGAACTCTGGGCCTTTGCCGGAAACCGCATCGCCGTGCGTTACGCCTACGAATACCGCGACGACAGCGGCCAATGGTATCGCGCCTACGGCAACGAGAATTGGGAATTTGCCGATGACGGGCTGATGCGCGCCCGGCATGCCAGCATCAATGAACACCCGATCGCCGAGGCTGACCGCAAGTTCCATTGGCCGCTCGGCCGCCGGCCCGACGACCATCCCGGTCTCAGCCATTTCGGTTTCTGAAGCCGGGCTTTACGACGCGGAACTTCGATAGGGAAAGGCAACTGACCCCAGATGCAACGAGGCCGTCCACCGTGGCGGCCTCGTTGCCATTGTTATGGCCGGCGCTTTGAAGCTGAGGGAACACTGACACTTCTATGTTGCGAGGGACTGACATTTTAGCTTTGCGCCAAAAAAGCAAAAAAACACATAAGGAGTGTTATGGAAATCAAACTAGCTGCCATGCGACGTCGCATATCCACAGGCGGTGGATACTGGTCTGTCAGCCGGCCCAAACCAGAGACGTTGTTCTATATACCGATCATTGGCAATCAAAGCATCTTGCACCAAAATGTACGAACTGGTACGTTTGTTGATGTCAACGAACCATGCCGCTGCCGAAGGGGCTCCCATGCCGTCCAGCGCCTTTACCTTCAAAAAGTCGATCGCCACCGTTTCGCTGAGCGGCACCCTGCCGGAGAAGCTCGAGGCGGCGGCGGCCATCGGCTTTGACGGGGTCGAGATTTTTGAGAACGACCTGCTGACGTTCGACGGGTCGCCGGCCGATGTCCGCCGCATCGCCGAGGGCTTGGGTCTGGAAATCACCATCTTCCAGCCATTCCGCGATTTCGAGGCGATGCCGGATCCGATCCGTGCCCGCAACCTCGACCGCGCGGAGCGCAAGTTCGACGTGATGCAGGAACTGGGCACCGACCTCGTGCTGGTCTGTTCCAACGTCCAGCCTTCAGCCATCGACGATCCGGCCCGTGCCGCCGCCGACCTCGCGGAAATGGCGGAGCGGGCGCAGCGCCGGAACCTGCGCGTCGGCTACGAGGCGCTGGCCTGGGGCCGGCATGTCAACCGTTGGCGCCAAGCCTGGAACATCGTGCAACGCGCCGACCATCCGGCGCTGGGGCTGATCGTTGACAGCTTCCACACGTTAGCCCTGAACGACGACCCGTCCGGCATCGCCGACCTGCCGGGCGACCGCATCTTCTTCGTGCAGTTGGCCGATGCCCCGACGCTGTCGATGGACGTGCTGTCCTGGAGCCGCCATTTCCGCAATTTCCCCGGTCAGGGCCAGTTGCCGGTCCGGCGCTTTCTCGATGCGGTACTGGCGTCGGGCTATCGCGGCCCGCTGTCGCTGGAGATCTTCAACGACGAATTCCGCGCCGCCCCTGCCCGCCTGACCGCTCTCGACGGCTTGCGGTCGCTCATTCATGTGGAGGCCGAGGCCGGCTTCGGTCCCGGCCTGCCGGCTCCGCCGGTCTGTCATGGCGTGGAGTTTCTCGAATTCGCCGTCGATGCGGCGGCACGCGACAAGCTGTCGGCCCTGCTCGGGAGCCTGGGTTTCCGCCATGCCGGGCGCCACCGCTCCAAGGATGTCGACCTCTACCGCCAGGGCGGCGTCAATCTGGTGCTGAACAGCGAGGAGGATTCCGCGGCGTCGGAGCATTTCCAGATGCATGGCCCCTCGGTCTGCGCCATGGCCTTCACGGTCGATGACGCCGCCCGCACCATTGCCCGTGCCGAGGCGTTGCGCTGTGTGTTGTGGCGCGAGCGGGTCGGCGACGGCGAACGCAAGATCCCGGCGCTGCGGGCACCCGACGGCACGCTGATCTATCTGGTCGATGGCAAGGAAGCCCGCCGCAGCATCTGGGAGGACGACTTCCACCTGTTCGCGGAAGAGCCGGCTGGGCAGGAAGCTGCCCCACAGCCCCCACATGGCCCCCCTCTGCTCGGCATCGACCATGTCGCACAGGCCCTGCCCTTCGGGCGGATGGACAGCTTCGTGCTGTTCTACCGCACGGTCTTCGGCTTCGTGCCGGAAAGCCTGTGGGAATTGCCCGATCCCTACGGCCTGATCCGCAGCCGGGCACTGGTCAGCCCCGATGCCGAGCCCGGCCGGGGCGTGCGGCTGCCGCTGAACATCTCCGAAAGCCGGCGGACCGCCACCGGCCGCTTCGTCAGCGCCACCTCCGGTGCTGGTGTCCACCACATCGCCTTCGCCACCGCCGATGCCGACGCGCTGGTGACGGACCGCCTTGCCGCCGGCGCCCCCTTCCTGCCGATCCCCGCCAACTATTACGACGATCTGGCGGTCAAGCACCCGCTGGACGATGCGACGCTGGCGACGCTGAAGGACCGCGAGTTGCTGTATGACCGCGATGAGCAGGGCGAGTTCCTGCACGCCTACACCGACAGCTTCGACGACCGCTTCTTCTTCGAGGTGGTGGAGCGGCGTGGCGGCTACCGGCAGTTCGGAGCGGTGAACGCCGCCGTGCGCATGGCGGTGCAGGCCCAGCTGCGCGAAGGCGCCCGGCCTGAGCTTTACCTCGACTGAAAATGAACGAAACAGTGCGTTTGTTTGGAGACGCCCCACCATGAGCCGCCCCATCCTCGTCCTCAACGGACCGAATCTCAACCTGCTGGGCAAGCGCGAGCCGCACATCTATGGCCACGAGACGCTGGCCGATGTCGAGGCCGACTGCCGCCGTACCGGCGAGGCGCTGGGCCTCGCCGTCGATTTCCGGCAGTCCAACGCCGAACATGTGCTGATCGACTGGATCCATGAGGCGCGGGAGACGGTGGCCGGGCTGGTCATCAACCCGGCCGGCCTGAGCCACACCTCGGTATCGCTGATGGATGCGCTGTCGGCCTGCGCCTTCCCCATCCTGGAAGTCCACATCTCCAATATCCACCGGCGCGAGGAATTCCGCCATTTCTCCTACGTGTCACGCGTCGCCGCCGGGGTGATCTGCGGCTTCGGCACCCAGGGTTACACGCTGGCCCTCCAGCGCATGGCCCGGCTGCTGGAAAGTGCCGCGAAATGAACGCCCTGTCCCGGCCGGCACCCGCCGTCGGCACCTCCATCCTCGTCGGCCTGATCGGCGCCGGCATTCAGGCCTCACGGACTCCGGCGATGCATGAGCGGGAGGCTGACGCGCTCGGCCTGCGCTGCATCTACCGGCTGATCGACCTCGACCGCCTCGGCCTCGGCCCCGCTGCCCTGCCGGAGCTACTGTCGGGCGCCGAGCGCATGGGCTACACCGGGCTGAACGTCACCTACCCGTGCAAGCAGGCGATCATTCCGCTGCTGGACGAGCTTTCGGACGACGCCCGCGCCATTGGGGCGGTCAACACCGTCGTGCTGAAGGACGGCCGGCGGGTCGGCCACAACACCGACTGTTCGGGCTTCGCCGAGGGCTTCCGCCGCGGGCTGGCCGGCGTGCCGATGGACCGCGTGGTGCTTCTCGGCGCCGGCGGGGCCGGAGCGGCGGTCGCCCACGCCGCCTTCCATCTCGGCACCGGCCGGCTGGACATCTTCGATGCCGACCCGGCGCGGGCGGCGTTGCTGGCAGACCAGATCAACGCGCGCTTCGGCGGCGGACGGGCCATGGCGATTCCCGACCGGGAGATCTTGCGCGCCGCCGTGGCGGCGGCGGACGGGCTGATCCATGCCACGCCCACCGGCATGGCAAAGTTCCCCGGCCTGCCGCTTCCGGCAGAGATGCTGCACCCGCGGCTTTGGGTGGCGGAGATCGTCTATTTCCCGCTGGAGACCGAGCTGTTGCGCACCGCGCGGTCCATCGGCTGCCGGACGCTGGATGGCGGCGGCATGGCGGTGTTCCAGGCGGTGGACGCCTTCCGGCTGTTCACTGGGGTTTCCCCCGATGCCGAACGCATACGCGCCCATTTCGCATCGATGGACGCCGGCCGATCCGCCGTCTGATACTGGCCCCAATCGAATAGAGATAAGCCGGCGGGGCGCCGGCACCGGGAGGACCGCATGAGACAGCTGGTCGAGGCCTATTTCACCCTCATCAAGATCCTGATGGCGCTGTGCATGGCCGGCATGGTGGTGCTGGTGTTCGGCAACGTCGTTCTGCGCTACGCCTTCAACAGCGGCATCACCGTTTCGGAGGAGATGTCGCGCCTGCTCTTCGTTTGGATGTGCTTCCTCGGCGCCATCCTGGGGCTGCGCGAACGGGCTCACCTCGGCGTCGATGCACTGGTGGCGCGGCTGCCACGGAGCGGCAGGATGGCCTGCGCGGTGCTCAGCTGCGGCCTGATGCTGTGGGTCACCTGGCTGGTGCTGCAGGGAAGCTGGACCCAGACCCTCATCAATTGGAGCGCGCAGGCACCGGCCACCGGCCTGTCGATGGGTCTGCTCTACGGCATCGGCGTGGTATTCGGCCTGTCGACCGGCGCCATCCTGCTGCATGAGATGTATTTGCTGCTGACCGGAAAGATCTCCGACGACGACCTCGTGATGGTCTCTGAATCGGAGGATCTGCCGGAGGCCACCGCCCATGGCGCCCACACCGGCGGCCACCGCACGCACCAGAGCATTAACCGGGCGGAGGCGTCGCCGCTGCCATCCCGCACCGCCTCCAGCCGCTGAGGACGCCGGACCATGACCATCACCATCTTCCTCGGCTCCCTGCTGGGTGCCATGGCCATCGGCATGCCCATCGCCTATGCGCTGCTGCTGTGCGGCGTGGCGCTGATGATCCAGCTCGACCTGTTCGACGCGCAGATCGTGGCGCAGAACCTGATCAACGGTGCCGACAGCTTTCCCCTGATGGCCGTGCCCTTCTTCATGCTGGCCGGTGAGATCATGAACACGGGTGGCCTTGCCAAGCGCATCGTCAACCTCGCCATGGCGATGGTCGGCCATATCCGCGGTGGGCTCGGCTACGTCACCATTCTGGCGGCGACGGTGATGGCCAGCCTGTCCGGCTCCGCCGTGGCGGATGCGGCCGCACTCGCCACCCTGCTGGTGCCGATGATGGTGGCGGCCGGCCATGACCGCAACCGGTCGGCCGGTCTGGTCTCCGCCAGTGCCATCATCGCGCCGATCATCCCGCCCTCCATCGGCTTCGTCATCTACGGCGTCGCCGGCAACGTCTCGGTCACCAAGCTGTTCCTGGCCGGCATCTTCCCCGGCATCCTGCTGGCCGTCGGCCTGTGCGGCGCCTGGTGGTACGTGTCGCGCAAGGAGAATCTCGCCCCTCCACCCCGCCGTTCGTTGCACGAGATTCTGGCGATCCTGCGCGAGGGCGTGTGGGCGCTGATGCTGCCGGTGATCATCATCGTCGGGCTGAAGTTCGGCGTCTTCACCCCGACCGAGGCCGCGGTGGTCGCCGCCGTCTATTCGCTGTTCGTCGCCGTCTGCGTCTATCGCGAGATGTCGGTTGCCGACATCTACCCGGCCCTGCTGGGGGCGGCGAAGACGACCAGCGTCGTCATGTTCCTGGTCGCGGCGGCGCTGGTGTCGTCCTGGCTGATCACCGTCGCCAACCTGCCGGGGATGGTGACCGATCTGCTGGAGCCGCTGATGGGCAACCAGACCCTGCTGCTGCTGGCGATGATGGCGCTGGTGGTGGCGATCGGCACCGCGATGGACATGACGCCGACCATCCTGATCCTGACGCCGATCCTGGTTCCGGTGTGCAAGCAGGCCGGCATCGATCCCGTCTATTTCGGCGTGCTGTTCATCATCAACAACGCCATCGGCCTGATCACCCCGCCCGTCGGCACCGTGCTGAACGTGGTCTGCGGCGTGTCGAAGGTCAGCATGGAGGGCGTCATCCGTGGCGTCTGGCCCTTCATGCTGGTCCAGTTGTTCGTCCTCTTCCTGCTCACCCTGTTCCCGTCGCTGGTGATGGTTCCGGCGGCCTGGCTCAGCCACTGATCCCGCTCTGCAAGAAAAAACCCGGAGGAAACCCAATGAAGACACACATGAAGTCCCTGCTCGCCGGCCTGCTGCTGCCCGGCCTGCTGTTCGCCGGTGCCGCCGCCGCCGCGGAATACAAGGACCGTTCGGTCAAATTCGCCTTCCAGAACGTCAAGGAGCACCCCCAGGGTCAGGGCGCGCAGAAATTCGCCGACATCGTCGAGGCGAAGAGCGGCGGCAAGATCAAGGTGAAGCTGTTCCCCGGCGGCACGCTGGGCGGCGACGTGCAGACCGTTTCGGCGATGCAGGGCGGCATCGTCGAGATGTCGGTGATGAATGCTGGCATCCTGGTATCCCAGGCCAAGGAATTCGCGCTGGTCGACCTGCCCTTCCTGTTCAACAGCGCGTCCGAGGCCGACGCCCTGCTGGACGGTCCGGTGGGCGAGCAGCTGATGGCGAAGCTGCCGGAAAAGGGCTTGGTCGGGCTCGGCTTCTGGGACCTCGGTTTCCGCAACCTGACCAACAACCGCCGGCCGGTGAAGACCGCCGCCGACATCGCCGGCCTGAAAATCCGTGTCATCCAGACGCCGATCTACATCGACATCTTCAAGGCGCTGGGCGCCAACCCGGTGCCGCTGGCCTTCCCCGAACTCTACAGCGCGCTTGAGACCGGCACCGTCGACGGGCAGGAGAATCCGGCCAAGACCATCGAACTGACCAAGTTCAACGAAGTCCAGAAATACATGACGATCACGCGACACATCTACAATCCGCAGTCGCTGATCATCTCCAAGAAGTTCTGGGACACGCTGAATTCCGACGAAAAGGCCCTGTTCCAGAGCGCTGCGGCCGAAGCCACCGTCTTCCAGCGCAAGCTGTCGCGCGAGCAGGAGGCCGATGCGCTGGCGTCGCTGAAGGCGAAGGGCATGACCATCGACGAACTGCCAGCCGACGAACTCGCCAAGATTCGCGAGAAGGTCAAGCCGGTGGTCGACAAGTACAAGGCCGAGATCGGCGATGCACTGGTCACCCAGGCCTATGCGACCATCGAAAAGAAGCGCGCGTCGAACTGACCGACGAGTTCGAAGGTGGAGCGTGTCCGCACGCTCCACCACTCCGGCATTGAGCTTTTTATCCTGTTCGTCCATTACCTCCGTTGAAGGCGCGTTGCGCCGCATGAAAATGGAACAGGGCATGACGGCGGACGACGCGACCGGAACAACTCCAAAAGCCAAGCCGAGCCGCAAGAACGATCCGGAAGGCACCCGCCAGGACATCCTTGAGGTGGCGACGGAGGAGTTCGCCTCGCTGGGCTTCAGCGGCGGCCGGGTCGATGCCATCGCCGCACGCACCCGCACCACCAAGCGCATGATCTACTATTACTTCGGCGGCAAGGAGGAGCTGTATCTTGCCGTTCTGGAGAAGGTCTATGGCGACATCCGCGCCATCGAGAACCGGCTGAACCTCCAGAATCTGGACCCTGAGGCGGCGATCCGCGCCCTGATCGACTTCACCTTCGACTATCAGGAACAGCACGAGGACTTCATCCGGCTGGTCAGCATCGAGAACATCCACCGCGCCGAACACATGAAGAAGTCCAAGGCCATCGCCAATCTGAACATCACGGTCATCGACACGCTGGCCCGCATTCTGGAACGCGGCCGGGCGGCGGGTGTGTTCAAGGCCGACATCCAGCCCATCGATTTGCATCTGATGATCAGCGCCTTCTGTTTCTTCCGGGTGTCGAACCGCCACACCTTCAACCTGATCTTTCATCAGAATCTCGCCGCCACCGACACGCGCACCCGGCACAAGCGGATGATCGCAGATGCCATCGTCAGCCTGCTCAAGACGGAAGCGGCGGGCACTTGAACCGGCCTCGCTGAACAGGCTCACCGTCCCATCAGATAGCCATCTTGGCAGGGGGACGAAGTCCGGCACGGTGCGGAACCGACGCCAGCAGGTCGCGGAACCACCGCTGTGCCGGGTGGACGTCGTTGCGGCGATGCCAGGAGAGGGCGAAGAGGATCGGCGGAAGGTCGAGCGGGACCGGCATGATGCAAAGCCGCTCCGCATGGCCTGAGGCCGCGACCACGCCTTCCATCAGGGTGGCGATCAGGTCCGTTTGCGCCACCAGGGCCGGGGCGGCATAGAGTTGCGGCAGCGTCAGGGCCAGCCGGCGCTTCAATCCCTGCTTGGCCAGGGCCGCATCGACCACCCCGTAACTCTCATTCTCAGGCGACACCAGAAGGTGCGACTGCTCCAGGAAGCCGTTCAGTTCGAGCGGTGGGCGCACGGTCGGATGCCCCCTGCGGACGACGCAGACGAAGCGCTCCTCGAACAGGTTCCTGCTGAGAATCCTGCCGGTGGAGGTCGGCGGCACACCAACCGTCAGGTCGACCTCGCCGGAATCCAGCATGCCGATGGCATCGTCCCGTGCGATGAAGTTGCGGATGCGCAGGGTGACGCCCGGCGCCTGTTCGCGCAGGATTTCCAGCAGGGCCGGCAGCAGGGCAAAGGTTGGGTGGTCCGACAGGCCCAGGGTAAAGCTGGCGGTCGAGGTCGACGGGTCGAAGCTCTGCGTGAACGCCAGTGCCTGCTGGAGTTCGGTCAGGGCCCGGCCGATCGGTTGAGCCAGATCGAGCGCCAGCGGGGTCGGCTGCAGCCCATTCGGCCCGCGGACGAACAGTTCGTCCTTCAGCAACCCACGCAGACGGGCAAGCGCGGCGCTCATGGCCGGTTGGGTGCGGCCGATGCGAGTCCCGGCCCGCGTGACGCTGCGCTCGGCCATCAGGGCATCGAAGGCGACGAGCAGGTTCAGGTCGATGCCATGTAAATCCATGCCATGGATGTTTTCATATATCGAGGATCGATTTCAAGCATGTCCGACCATCGGGTAGCGTCTCCTCATCGCATCTCCGAAAGGAAAAGCCCCATGGCACCGAAGGACGACACAGTGACCGGAACCGGGCTCACGCCGCAGGAACTCCGCGCCGTCGAGACGCTCTACCGCGCCTTCAGCGAAGGCAACCCGGACCTTCTCGACGA
The DNA here is from genome assembly GCF_013340935.1 of Azospirillum melinis. Lineage (GTDB taxonomy): Bacteria > Pseudomonadota > Alphaproteobacteria > Azospirillales > Azospirillaceae > Azospirillum > Azospirillum melinis. Next base: position 35,623 of record NZ_WHOS01000021.1, read on the forward strand.
GGCGGTGACCGAGGATTGGCAGGACATTCCCCTCAATCCCGGCCAGCAGCCAGGCCGCGAGGGGATGAAGCCGCTGATCCGCGGATTTCTCGCCGCGTTCCCCGACACCAAAATCGAGGTCCTGGACATCATTGGCGCGCCCGGCCGTGCCGCCGTGCGGGCGGTGATGACCGGAACGCACAGCGGCGACTGGTTCGGGATCGCGCCGACCGGCCGGCCCTTCCGGGTGGCGATCCATGAATTCCACCGCATCGCCGACGGCAAGCTGACCCATACCTGGCATCTCGAAGACTGGTTCGGCTGGATGAACCAGATCGGAGCCCGCCCCGTTCTGGCGGAGGAGGCCGGACGGTAGCCTCCCAATCCGCTGTCCCTTCCGTCAAGGGACAATTGGAACGGATTCCCACCGCGTTCTCTTCAGTGTCGGCATGAAGGCGCACTGGCCGGGGCGAAGCATCCGCCCCCCGAAATCAGGCCAACGCCGCCATCAGGCGTCCCTCCAGACAGTCCGGTCCGGTTCGGAAGAACCGGATTTCGGATCTGGACAGTTCGCCCCTCACCACGGACAACCGGCGCACCGCACAGACACGGATGCCAAAAGCCGGACTGCGAGGGTATGCTTCCGACACATCAAGAACAGGGAAATCCACCAATGAACCGTCGCAGCTTTCTCACCACGACCGCATCAGCCGCAACCGTCGCCGCCACCGGGGGATTCGCGTTCGCGCCGTCCATCGCGCGGGCGCAGAACCAAGCGGTGAAGGTGGCGTTCGTCGGTACGCTGTCCGGTCCGGGGGCGGCGCTGGGCACGCATCTGCGCGACGGCTGGCTGGCGGGGGTGACGCGGCTGAACAACCAGCTCGGCGGCCGGGCGGTCGAGACGCTGGTGATCGACGACGAGCTGAAGCCCGATGTGGCGGTGTCCAAGGTCCGCGCCGCACTGGAGCGCGACAAGGTCGATTTCGTAGTCGGCGTCGTGTTCAGCAACATGCTGCAGGCCATCGTCCGCCCGGTGACGGAGAGCAACACCTTCCTGATCACCGCCAACGCCGGCCCCTCCACCCTCGCCGGCAAGGGATGCAGCCCCTTCCTGTTCAGCAGCGCCTACCAGAACGACCAGCCGCACGCGACCATGGGGCAGGCGGCGCAGGATCTGGGCTACAAGCGCGTGTTCATCCTGGTACCGAACTATCAGGCCGGCAAGGACGCGGTGGCCGGCTTCCGCAGCCGCTACAAGGGCGAGGTGGTGGACGAGATCTATGTGCCGCTGAGCCAGCTCGACTTCTCGACCGAAGTCACCAAGATCGCCGCCGCCAAGCCGGACGCCATCTTCACCTTCATGCCGGGCGCGCTGGGCGTCAATCTGGTGCGGCAGTACCGGCAGGCCGGGCTCGCCAACATTCCCTTCCTGTCCACCTTCACCGTGGACGAATCGACCCTGCCGGCCCAGGGCGAGTCGGCTCTCGATTTCTACACCGCCGCCACCTGGGCGCCCAATTTCGACACCCCGCAGAGCCGCCGCTTCGTGCAGGAGTTCGAGGCGGCCTACGGCTATGTCCCGTCGAACTTCGCCGCCCATGCCTATGACGCCGCCCACATGCTGGACGCGGCGATCCGCCGGACAGGCGGCGACGTCGCCAACAAGGCGGCGCTGCGGACGGCGCTGGAGGCCGGCGACTTCCCGTCGGTGCGGGGCGCGCTGCGTCTGGGGCCCAACCATTTCCCGATCCAGGATTTCTGGCTGTGCAAGGTCGCCAAGCGCGCCGACGGCAAGTTCCAGACGGAAACCGTGCGCAAGGTGCTGAGCGCCGATGCCGACGGCTACGCCGCCTCCTGCAAGATGGGATGACGGGCGGGACGGGCTGACGGGGGGCTTTCGCGATGTCCATGCTTCTGGTGCAGGCCCTCAACGGCCTGCAATTCGGGGTGCTGTTGTTCCTGGTGGCGGCCGGGCTCAGTCTGGTGTTCGGCGTCATGGATCTGATCAATCTGGCCCATGGCGTACAATACATGCTGGGGGCCTATGTCGCCGCCACGCTGGGGGTATGGACCGGCAGCTTCTGGCTGGGGGCGCTGCTGGCTCTGCCGGTGGCTCTGCTGGTCGGGCTGGCGCTGGAATGGCTGGTGTTCCGCCATCTCTACCGCCGCGACCATCTGAGCCAGGTGCTCGCCACCTTCGGCGTGATCCTGACGGTGGATGAGGCGACGCGGGCACTGTGGGGCAGCGCCCCGCAGACCGTGCTGGAGCCGTCCGGGCTGACCGGCGGCCCGATGGGCGGGGTGGAGATCGTCGCCGGACTGATCTACCCGACCTACCGGCTGGTCATCATCGGCGTCGGCATCTTGGTGCCCCTGCTGCTGTGGTTCCTGGTGGAGCGGACGCGGGCCGGCATGCTGGTGCGGGCGGGGGCGACCCATCCCGCCATGGTGTCGGCGCTGGGGGTGGACATCCGCCGCCTGTTCACAATCGTCTTCGCCTTCGGCGCGATGCTGGCGGGCTTCGCCGGGGCGCTGGCCAGCCCGATCTTCCCGGTGGCGCCGGGCATGGGCGACACCGTACTGATCCTGTGCTTCGTGGTGATCGTCATCGGCGGCGTCGGCTCCATCCGCGGCGCCTTCATCGCAGCATTGCTGGTCGGGCTGCTCGACAGCGTGGGGCGGGCGATGCTGCCGGACCTGCTGCGGCTGGTGCTCGACCCGTCGTCGGCCCGGCAGACCGGGGCGGCGCTGGCCTCCATGCTGGTCTACATCGTCATGGCCGCCATCCTGTTCTTCCGTCCTGCCGGGCTTTTCCCGGGGGGACGTTCGGCATGACGGCCCCGTTCCGCAAAACCCTCCGCAAACATGCCCTCGCCCTCGCCACGCTGCTGGCGCTGGCGGCGGCCCCCTTCCTCGGCTTCGGCGACGGCTTCGCGCTCAGCCTGCTGGCCCGCGCGATGATCCTGGGCATGGCGGCGGTCAGCCTGTCCCTTCTGGTCGGCGGTGCCGGGCTGGTCAGCCTGGGCCATGCCGCGACGATGGGGATCGGTGCCTATGCCGTGGTCGCCTTCGACGCCGCCGGGGTCAGCGAGGGGCTGATCGTCTTCCCCGCCGCCATCGCCGCGGCGGCCGCCTATGCGCTCGTCACGGGAGCGGTGTCGCTGCGCACCAGCGGCGTGCATTTCATCATGATCACGCTGGCCTTCGGGCAGATGGCCTTCTTCACCACCTCCTCCTTTTCCAGCCTGGGCGGTGACGACGGCTACACGCTCTATGCCCGCACCGAGTGGCTGGGAAGCCGGATCCTGGACAACCGGCTGAGCTTCCATTTCCTGTGCCTGGGCCTGTTGGCCCTGGTGTGGGTGGGCGGCACCCTGCTGCTGGGCAGCCGCTTCGGCCGGGTGCTGCGGGCGGCGCGGGAGAATCCGCAGCGGGCGCTGGCGGTGGGTTTCCAGCCCTACCCCTACCGTCTGGTCGCCTATGCGATGGCGGGGGCGGTCGGCGGCCTGTCGGGCGCACTGCTCGCCAATGCGACGGAGTTCGTGTCCCCTGCCCTGCTGTCCTGGACCCGGTCGGGGGAACTGCTGTTCATGGTCATCCTCGGCGGCGTCGGCCAGCTCGGCGGCGCGATCCTGGGGGCGCTCGCCATCGTGCTGCTGGAGGAAACGCTGTCGCACCTGCTGGTCTACTGGCGGCTGGTGTTCGGGCCGCTGTTGGTGCTGTCGGTGCTGTTCCTGCCGGACGGGCTGGTCGGCGCGCCGCTGCGCCTGCGCGCCGCCTTCCGGTTCGCCTCGCCCAAGCGGAGGAACGCCGATGCCTGATCCGTTGCTGGAACTGCACGGCCTGAGCAAGAATTTCGGCGCGCTGACCGTGACCTCCGACGTATCGCTGACCGTCCTGCCGGGGGAGATCCATGCGATCATCGGCCCCAATGGGGCGGGCAAGACCACGCTGATCCACCAGATCAGCGGCACCCTGCGCCCGGACCGCGGAACCATCCGCTTCGCCGGCCAGGATGTGACCGCCCTGCCCTTCGAGCGCCGCGCCCGGTTGGGGCTGGCGCGCAGCTTCCAGATCACCAGCATCGTGCCGGGCTTCACCGCGCTGGAGAATGTGGCGCTGGCGGTGCAGGCACGCAGCGGCTCCTCCTTCCGCTTCCTGCGCCCGGTGGCGGGCGAGGCGGCGCTGAACGACGAGGCGCGGGCGGCGCTGGACATCGTCGGACTGGGCCGGGTCGCCGACCGCACCGCCGCCGCCCTGTCGCATGGCGAGAAGCGTCAGCTCGAACTCGCCATCGCCATCGCGATGAATCCGCGCCTGCTGCTGCTCGACGAGCCGCTGGCCGGGGCCGGGCCGGAGGAGACCGAGCGGCTGATCGGCATCCTGCGCGAGCTGCGCAGCCGCTACGGCATCCTGCTGGTCGAGCATGACATGCAGGCGGTGTTCGCCCTGGCCGACCGCATCTCCGTCCTGGTCTATGGCCGCGTCATCGTCACCGGCACGGTCGACGAGATCCGCGGCCACCCCGAGGTTCGCACCGCCTATCTTGGAGAGGACGCGCTGGCGTGATGCTGAAGATCGACAATCTCACGGCGGGCTATGGCCAGAGCCAGGTGCTGTTCGGCGTGTCGCTGTCCATCGAGGCCGGTCAGGTGCTGGCGCTGATGGGGCGCAACGGCATGGGCAAGACGACGACCATCTCCGCCGTGATGGGACTGATCCCGCGCTGGGGCGGCAGCGTCAGCTTCGACGGCCAAGGCATCGGCCGCATGCCGCCGCACCGGGTGGCACGGCTGGGGGTGGGGCTGGTTCCGGAAGGCCGCCAGATTTTCCCGACCCTGACGGTGGAGGAAAACCTCGTCGCCACCGCCGCCGCCCGTAGGAATGGCCCAGGCACCGGGGCTGCGCGCTGGACGCTGGAGGCGGTGTGGGAGCTGTTCCCCCGCCTGCGCGAGCGCCGCCGCAATTTGGGCAACCGCCTGTCGGGCGGCGAGCAGCAGATGCTGGCAATCGGGCGGGCGCTGATGACCAACCCGCGCCTGCTGATCCTGGACGAGGCCACCGAAGGGCTGGCCCCGGTGATCCGCGCCGAGATCTGGGCGGTGCTGGAGACGCTGAAGCGCGAAGGCCAGTCCATTCTTCTGGTCGACAAGAACCTGTCGGCGGTTCTGCGCCTCGCCGACACCTGCGCGGTGATCGAGAAAGGCCGCACGGTGTGGAGCGGCACCAGCGCGGAGCTCGGCCGGGCGGCCGATATTCAGGAAACCTACCTGCACATCTGAAACGTCGGGCACCCCGCCCCGCGGAGTGTCGGCCGGCCGCTGTCGACGGTGCCAAGGCTTCCCGTCCGTCAGCGCACTTCGTTCACATAGCGGTGGTCGTCCGTCAGCGTCCTGTGGTGGCTGACGATGGTCAGGGTGCCGGTCTGGTCGAACGCCTCCTCGTCGATGATCAGAAGCGGCGTCGGGTCGGGGACGCCAAGGTCGGCGCGATCCTCGGCAGTGGCGAGCCCGGCCGAGACCCGCTCGCGCACGGCGGAAATGCGGATGCCGTGAACGTCGAGCAGGTGGAGGTAGAGCCGCTGCGGCACCAGTGACGGTTCCAGCGGGAAATCGGGCACCCGGCGGGCCACCAGCGCGATGCGGGAGCGCATCACCGCCCGCCCGTCCACCCGCCGCAGCCGCAGGATGCGGATCAGCGGCTCGCCCGGCTCCTCGCCCAGCAGGGCGGCCTCGTCGGCGGTGGCCGGGCTGCGTGAGATATCCGTCACCACCGCCTCGGACGACAGCAGCCGGCCGTCGCCGCCATGCAGGCGGTAATATTGGAAGAAGAAGCGCAGACTGTGCTGCGGCGTGCGCCCGGTGACCACCGTCCCGGTCTTGCGCCGGCGCATCAGCATGCCGTCCGCGGTCAGGTCGGCCAGCGCGCGGCGCATCGTTCCCACCGCAACCCCATAATCGGCGGCCAGCGCGACTTCGCCCGGCAGCACCATGCCGGGCGGCCACTCGCCCAGCAGAATGGCTTCCGCCATGCGGCGCTTGACGTGCTCGTAGAGCGGGATCGGCAGGTCACCCGCCATGTTTGCCGTCTTTTTGTTCACTGCCGCCTCGAAAATAGTCAGAAATTGCTCGAATCTTGACGATTGACAAAGATTTGTGCGCCGGTCACATTTCTTTATAGAATATAGAAAACAGCGAGCCTGTCATGGACAATCGGCATGGAAGCGGCCAGCCTACCGGCGACGACTCCCTCGATGCGGCGATGGCCTGGATCGCGCGGTCGGCGGAACCCGCCGTGGCCGATCTCGCCCGTATGATCGCTGTCGACACGTCCTTTCCTCCCGGCACCGGCTACGACGCCTTCGCCGACCTGATGGATGAGCTGATCGCCCCGCTGGGTTTCCGCTCCAGCCGGGTCGTCGTTCCCGACGCCCTGTGGCGGGTGCCCGGCGGGCCGGCGTCCGGCCGGCGCACCAATCTCATCGGCGAACGCGAGACGGGCAAGCCGGTTCTCGGGCTTTATTTCCATGTCGACACCGTGCCCGCCGCCGCCGGTTGGGACAAGGACCCGCTCCGCCTGACCCGCGAGGGCGACCGGCTGTACGGGCTGGGCGCCGCCGACATGAAGGGCACCATCGCCGCCGTGCTGCTGGCTCTGCGCGCCGCCGAGGCCTGCGGCCTGCCGCTGGCCTACGACCCGATGCTGCTGTTCTGCACCGACGAGGAGGGCGGGCTTTATCCCGGCGTGCGGTACCTTGCCGAACAGGGGCTGCTGGAGGGCCATGTCCTGAACTTCAACGGCAGCGCCGCGCCGCGCATCTGGGCGGGCTGCTTCGGCCTGTTCAACCTGCAGATCCGGCTGCACGGCCACACCGTCCATGCCGGCGAGGGCAACCGCTCCGGCTCCGGCGTCAACGCCATCGAGGCGGCGCTGCCGCTGCTTCAGGCGCTAACCGACCTCAAGCCGGTGGTGGCGCAACGGACCTCGGCCTTGCCGCCGCCACCGACCGCCTCCGGCCCGCTGGCCGCCCGGCTCGACATCGCCGCCGCCCATGGCGGCATCTGCGGCGGGCAGGTCCCCTCGCTGTTCGAGATCCTGGTCTGCCGCCGCTATGCGCCGGAAGAGGACTATGAGGAGGCGCGGGCGGAGATCGAAACGGCCATCGCCCGCGCGATGGCAGGCAGCCCCGACATTGCGGTGGACATCCAGCTGGTCGGCCACCTCGCTCCCACCGGCGATCCGACCGGGCCGCACTGGCCGCGCTGGCAGGCGGCGCTGTCGGCCGGCTTCGGCTACCGCCCGGACGAATTCCGCGCCTGGGGGGCGGCAAGCTGCTCCGACTTCGGCTGGGTCCAGCGCACCGGCATGCAGGAGGTGCTGCTAACCGGGCTCGGCCGGCCCGAGAGCAACGTCCATTCCCCCGACGAACACACCACCGTTACCGACATCGTGGCATTGGCGCAGAGCGTGCTGGCCTATCTGGCCGCCGGCTTCGCCCCCGACATGATCCCCGAAAACACTGACCAGAACACCGATCCGAACGCCGTGCCGACCCCAGGCCGCGGCCCGCAGAAGGAGTCCGACCGATGAGTTCCGTGACCCGCCGCCTCTTCCTCTCCGGAACCGCCGCCGGCCTCGGCGCCCTGTCCGCCTTCAGCCTGACCGGTGCGGCACCGGCCTTCGCCCAGCAGAGCGCCGCGCGCCGCGGCGGCGTGCTGCGCATCTCGGTCGATCAGGCCGCCAGCGTCATCCACCCGCTGCGCACCCGCGTGAACCCGGAATATCTGGTGGCCGAGCTGCTCTATTCCGGCCTGACGCGGCTGGCCGCCGGCATGAAGGTGGAGCCTGACCTCGCCGAATCCTGGGCGCCCGACCAGACTCTGACCGAATGGACCTTCGTCCTGCGGCCGGGGCTGACCTTCCATGACGGCTCGCCCTGCACCGCCGCCGACGTGGTCGCGACCTTCACCGCCATCCTCGATCCCAAGACCGCCTCGCCGGGCCGCACCAATGTCGGCCCGATCAAGGAGGTGACGGCCAAGGACGAGCGGACGGTGCTGTTCCGCCTGACCTCGCCCTATGCCGACCTGCCGGTGGCGCTGGCCTACACCAACGCCCGCATCGTCCCGGCCAAGGTGATCGAGACCGACCTCGACAGCCTGTCGCGCAGCGCGGTCGGCACCGGCCCGTTCAAGCTGGTCTCCTTCGAACCCGACCGCAAGATCGTGGTGGAGCGCAACCCGGCCTATTACGACCCGGCGCGCCCCTATCTCGACCGGGTCGAGGTGCTGGTCTATCCCGACCGCACCGCCGAGGCCTCGGCGCTGATTTCCGGCGACATCGACCTGATGCTGGGCACCGCCCCCGGCGAATACCAGCGGCTGGAGAAGTCCTCCGGCGTCAAGGCGCTGCGCGTGCCGTCGGGCCAGTTCCTGAACGTCAACATGGGCTGCGACCAGAAGCCCTTCTCCGACCCGCGCGTCCGTAAGGCGCTGGCGCTGTCCATCGACCGCGAGGCGATGGTGGGCTTCGTCGCCGGTGGCTACGGCACCCCCGGCAACGACACGCCGATCAGCCCGGCCTACCGCTTCTACCGCGAGCAGCCGCTGCGCAAGGCCGACCTCGCCCAGGCGAAGAAGCTGCTGGCCGAGGCCGGCTATCCCAATGGCGTCGACCTGACCATGATCGCGTCGGACAAGCCGGGCACCCGTACCGAACTGGCGGTCGCCATCCGCGAGATGGCGAAGCCCGCCGGCTTCCGCATCCAGGTGCAGACCATGCCGCACGCCACCTACCTGGATCAGGTGTGGAAGAAGGGCAATTTCTACGTCGGCTTCTACAACATGCAGGCGACCGCCGACGCGGTCTTCTCGCTGCTCTACACCTCCGACGCCGCCTGGAACGAGACGCGCTGGAACAACAAGGATTTCGACGCCCTGGTCGCCGAGGCGCGGGCCAAGACCGACGAGACCGAGCGCGCCGCCCTCTATGCCAAGGCGCAGCAGCTGATGCATGACGAGGTGCCGTCGGTCATTCCCGTCTTCTTCGACCTGCTGGCGGCGCGGCGCGATTACGTCGAGGGCTACGACCTGCACCCGCGCGGCTCGGTGTTCCGCCTCGACTTCGTCTCGCTCGGGGTGGCGGCGCCCCCAAGCCGCACAGATAAGCGGGGTTGAGGCCGTGAGCGCATCCTGGCTCCTGCGGCGGCTGGCGCTGATCCTCTACACGGTCTTCATCGTGTCGGTGCTGGTCTTCGGCATCACCCAGGCGCTGCCCGCCGACGCCGCCGTCACCCTGCTGGGCGAGAACGCCACCGCCGAGGCGCTGAACGCGATCCGCGAGCGCCTCGGATTGGGCGACCCGATCTGGTGGCAGTATCTGCGCTGGGTCGGGCACGCCGCGACCGGCGATTTCGGCCTGTCGATGCGCACCGGCCAGCCGGTGGGGCCGGAGATGCTGACGGCGCTCGGCCGCTCGCTGCTGCTGGCCGTCGCCGCCATCCTGGTCATGCTGGTGATCGCCGTGCCGCTGGGCATGCTGGCGGCGGTGCGCCAGGGCAAGCTGGCCGACATGGCGACCGGGTTGATCTCCTATCTTGGGGTCTCCTTCCCGGAATTCGTCACCGCGACGCTGCTCGCCATGCTGCTGGCCGACACCCTGCAATGGCTGCCCGCCACCGGCTACGTCTCGCCGCTGGAGGATTTTGGCGGGGCGCTGCGGCATTTGGCCCTGCCGGTGCTGACCGCCTCGCTGATCCTGGTGGCGCATGTCGCCCGCATGGTGCGGTCGGAAACGCTCGACGTGCTGCACAGCGACTATATCCGCGCCGCCCGGCTGAAGGGGCTGCCGGAACGCACGGTGCTGGTCCGCCACGCCCTGCGCAACGCGCTGCTGCCGGTGGTCACCATCGTGGCGCTGGATGTCGGCTATCTGTTGGGCGGCATCATCGTCATCGAGGAGATCTTCGCCATCCCCGGCATCGGCCGGCAGTTGATGGTGGCGGTTACCGCCCGCGACCTGCCCTCGATCCAGGCCGGCGCCCTCATCATGTCGGCGACCTACGCCGTCGCCAACACGCTGGCCGACGTTGCCTACGCCGTCCTCGACAAGAGGATCCGCTATGACTGACCTGCTGCGCCGGCTGATGCGCACGCCGCAAGGCGCCATCGGCCTGATCCTGCTGGCGGTGCTGACCGCGGCCTGCCTGTTCGGCCCCTGGCTGGCGCCCCACGACCCGGAGAAGATGGACTTCCTCGGCCGCTTCCGTCCGCTCGGCGCCCAGAACTGGTTCGGCGCCGACCAGTTCGGCCGCGACGTGCTGAGCCGCCTGCTGGTCGGCGCCCGCTCCACCCTGCCAATGGCGCTGGCCGCCACCCTGCTCGGCACCGTCGCAGGCGCCGTGGTCGGCACCGCGTCGGCCTATCTCGGCGGGCGCTGGGACGAGGCGATCATGCGCACCATCGACGCGGTGATGGCGGTGCCCGGCCTGCTGCTCGCCCTGCTGCTGGTCAGCACGCTCGGCAACGGCGCCGGCAACGCGATGATCGCCATCGCCGTCACCTTCGCCCCCGGCATGGCGCGCGTCACCCGCGCGGTGGCGTTGACCGTGCGCGGCCAGGACTATGTCAAGTCGGCCACGGTGCGCGGCGAGAGCGCGTCCTGGATCATCTTCCGCGAGATGCTGCCCAACGTGATGGCCCCGGTGGTGATCGAGGCGACGATCCGCGTCTCCTTCGCGGTGATGCTGTTCGCCACCCTCAGCTTCCTCGGCCTCGGCGCCCAGCCGCCGGCCTCCGAATGGGGCCTGATGGTGGCGGAGGCGCGCCATTACGTCCATCAGGCGCCCTGGATCATCATCGCGCCGTCGCTGGCCATCGCGATGACCGCCATCGCCTTCAACCTGCTCGGTGATGGACTGCGCGACGCCATGAACCCGCGGGATGAACGATGACCGCAGTCCTCTCATTGCGCGACTACACGCTCGACTATCTCACCGGCAGCCGCCCTTTGCGGGTCCTGCAGGACATCAGCCTCGACATCGCGCCCGGCGAGGTGCTGGGGCTGGTCGGCGAATCCGGCTCGGGCAAGAGCACGCTGGCCTGGGCGATCATGCGGCACCTGCCGAAGAACGCCCGCGAACTGTCGGGCAGCATCCGGCTTGGCGACACCGACCTGCGCGGCCTGTCGCCGCGCGCGCTGACCCGCATCCGCGGCCGGCGCATCGGCATGGTGTTCCAGGATCCCTCGACCGCGCTGAACCCGACGCTGACCATCGGCCGGCAGGTGACGGAGACGCTGGTCAACAACCGCGGCCTGACCCGGCGCGCCGCCTGGGATTTGGCGCTCGAACTGCTGGGCCATGTCGAGCTGCGCGACCCCGAGGCGCTGATGCGGCGCTATCCGCACGAAATCTCCGGCGGCGAGAAGCAGCGCATCCTCATCGCCACCGCCTTCGGCTGCCGGCCGGAACTGATCGTCTTCGACGAGCCGACCACGGCACTCGACGTCATCACCGGCGCCCGCATCCTCGACCTGTTCGCCCGGCTGCGCGCCGAAACCGGGGTCGCGGCGCTCTATATCTCGCACGACCTCGCCCTGGTCTCGCGCGTCGCCGACCGGGTGGCGGTGATGAAGAAGGGCCGGCTGGTGGAGGAGGCGCCGGCCGCCTCGATCTTCGCCCGCCCCGCCCACGAGGAAACCCGCAAGCTGGTGGCTGCGGTGCCGCGCCCGGAGCACCGGCTGGTCCATGACCGGCCGGGCGACCGCGTCCTGCTCGCCGCAGAGGCGGTTTCGGTCCGCTATGCCCGGCGGCGCCTGTTCCGTCCGCCCCCGCCGCCGGCGACCCACGCGGTCGGCTTCGATATCAGGGCCGGCGAGATCCTGGGCATCGTCGGCGAGTCCGGCTCCGGCAAATCCTCCATCGCGCGGGCACTGACCGGGCTGGCCGATTTCTCCGGCGGCATCCGCTTCGACGGCCGGCCGATCGGATCGGTCCGCGACATGGACGGCGCCTATCGCCGCGCGGTGCAGATCGTCTTCCAGCATCCCGACGGCTCGCTGAACCCGCGCCAGACGGTGGGGGAGATCCTGTCCCGCCCGCTGAAGCTGTTCGGCACCGGCCCGGCCGACCTGCCCGCCGGAAACCTAGCCGCCGAGATCGGCCGGCTGCTGGAGCAGGTTCGCCTGCCGGCCGCCTACGCCACCCGCTGGCCGCACCAGCTCTCCGGCGGAGAGAAGCAGCGCGTCGCCATCGCCCGCGCCTTCGCCGCCAAGCCCTCGCTGGTCATCTGCGACGAGATCACCGCCCCGCTCGACGTCTCGGTCCAGGCCTCGATCATCGAGCTGCTGCTGTCGCTGCGGGCCGAGACCGGCGCCGCCTATCTCTTCATCACCCACGACATCAACCTGATCCGCCAGATCGCCCACCGCATCGCCGTGATGCGCCGGGGCGAGCTGGTCGACCTGCTGCCCATCGACGCGGTCGACGCCGACCATGTCCACCCCTACACGCGCGACCTGATGGCCGCTTCGCCGACCCCGGTCGGCTGACCCCTTAGGAACTCCCCATGGACACCGCAGAGATTCTCGCCCGTCTCGACACCGATGCGGCCCTCGCCTTCCTGGCCCGCATGGTCCAGCACAAGAGCTACAGCCAGACCGAGGGCGAGCGCGAGCTGGCCCGCTTCATGGCCGCCTCGATGTCGTCCCTGGGGCTGGAGGCGGAACTGACGCCGGTGCCCGGCGGGCGGGTCAACGCCGTCGGCCGCTGGCGCGGCACCGGCGGCGGCAAGAGCCTGCTGTTCAACGGCCACATCGACACCAACCCGGTGACTGAGGGCTGGACCGTCGATCCCTGGGGCGGGAAGATCGACGACAAGTTCATCTACGGCATCGGCTGCTCCAACATGAAGGCGGGCGACGCCGCCTATTTCTGCGCGGTGAAGACCCTGATGGACGCCGGGGTGAAGCTGCGCGGCGACGTCATCCTGACCTATGTGGTGGGCGAGCTTCAGGGCGGCGTCGGCACGCTGGCGCTGATGGACCAGGGGCTGCGCGCCGACTGCTTCATCAACAGCGAGCCGACCGACCTCCAGGCGATGACGATGCACGCGGCGGCGCTGAGCTTCGTCATCGAGCTGGTCGGCGACACCCGCCACCTGTCCAAGCGCGAGGAGGCGGTTGACGCCATCGCCGCCGCCTGCGACCTGATCCCGCGGCTGAACGCCCTGGCCCTGTCCGGCGCCAAGTCGCCGGAGCACGCGACGATCAACCGCGTCCATGTCGGCGTTGTCCACGGCGCGCTGGGCAAGGAACTGCACGAGTGGCGCTCGCCGCAGGTCGCCGACTTCGTGCGGATCAAGGGGTCCGCACGCTACGCCACCGGCCAGAGCGAGGACGGGGCGCTGGCCGACCTGCGGCGCGAGCTGGACGCGCTGGAAGCGCGCTTCCCCGGCCTGAAGGCCAGCGTCTTCTCCGAGGACCGCGGCGGCACCCCGACTATGCCGACCTTCGAGGTGGCAAAGGATAGCGCCATCGTCCAGGCGGTGAACCGCGCCTATCGCGCGGTGCGCGGCACCGACCAGCCGACCGGCGCCATCACGCCGCCCGGCTTCTACGGCACCGACGCCGGCCATCTCCAGCATTCCGGCGGCATGGAGGGCGTCGTCTGCGGTCCGGGAGGACGCTACAACACCATGCCGGACGAGCGGGTCGACATCGACGACTATCTCGACATGATCCGCGTCTACATGCTGACCATCCTGGAGATCTGCGGTGTGGAGCCTCGCGAATGACCGCAGCCATCGCCGCCCGCTTCGCTCCGCGGATGGCCCGGCTGCGCGAGGCGATGGCAGCCGGGGGCTGCGACGCCTTCCTGGCCGACCATGCCGAGCTGATCGCCTGGATCGGTGGCTACACCGTGTCGGAAACGCTCTACCGCGCCGTCATCGTGCCGATTGAGGGCGACCCCTGCTTCGTCCTGCGTTCCATCGATGCAGGCCCCTGCCGCTCCGGGGTGTGGTTCGACGACGTGGCGACCTTCGACGATCACGAGGACCCGCAGGGCGTGGTGGCGAACGCGCTCGCGGTTCGTGGCCTCGCCGGCGGCCGGATCGGCTTCGATCCGGCCTCCTACGGCCACACCGTCGCCACCGCGCAGCGCCTTGCCGAATGGCTCCCCGATGCCCGCTTCGTCCCGTTGCCGGGGCTAAGCGACCGTCTGCGCGCCTGCAAGTTCGCCGACGAGATCGACGCCATTGCCGCGGCGGCGACCATCGCCGACCAGTGCATGCTGGGGTTGGAAGGCCATGTGCCTCCCGGCCGGACGGTGCGGGAAGTGGCGGCCGCGGCGGCAGCGGCGCAGCTCTGGCTCGGCGCCGACGACGGCGGACCGGGGCCGATCCTGGTGTCGGGTGGCCATGGAAGCGGAAGCCATGTCGATTTCCTGCATGGCAGCGGTCTCGACCGGACGCTGATGCCGGGCGACATCCTGCATGTCGAGCTGACGCCGCGGGTCGGCAACTACGGCGCCCGGCTGATGCGGCCGGTCTTCGTCGGTGACCCGCCGGCCGGAGCGCGGGAAACCTTCCGGCAGCTGGCGGAGATTCAGGACCGGCAGATCGCCGCCATGCGGCCGGGTGCCGCGGCCCGCGATGTCGATGCCCTGCTGCGGACGGCGGTGCTGGACGCCGGGTTGCGGGCCGACTACGGCAACGTGACCGGCTACGCCATGGGCCTCTATGCCCGCACGCCGCGGCCGAGTGACTTCTCGCAGTCCTTCCACCCCGGTGCCGACTTCCGTCTGGAAGCGGGGCAGGTGTTCCACATGTACGCGTCGGCGCGCGGCGTTGCCGTGAGCGAGACCATCCTCGTGACCGACGCCGAACCCCGCCGACTGACGACCTGCCCGCGTCGGCCCATGGAAGGCTGAGCCCGCCACAGTGTCGGGCACGGCTCCGTCAGGTGTCGCGCCAGACCTGAGCCATATGCGGAAAGCGGCGCGCCGGACCGGGAAGCCTGGGCGCGCCGCTTCGGGGATCAGAACGGCTGCTGGAGCAGTCCGATCAGGCCCTTCACGCCCGATACGAAATTCCCGACGCGCAGGTTTTCGTCGTAGCTGTGCTGGTTGTTGTCGGCATTCACCAGCGGGACGATGACGAAGGGCACCTTCAGCGCCTCGACCGCCGCTCCGGTGGGCACGGTGCCGCCCATCATGCGGATGCGCACCGGTTCCTCGCCGTAGGTCGCCTTGAAGGAGCGGTACAGCCAGTCGCCGACCGGCGCCTGCATGTCGGTCCGCGCCGCGGAACTGGAGGCGGAAACCTCCTCCGAAGCCAGGGACGCCAGCTTGTCGTACTTGGCCCGGTCCTCGTCCGTCGGGTTGCCCTGGACCAGATGATAGCCCTGGGCCTCGATATGCTTCTTCAGCATGCCGATCAGCTGTTCCGGCGGCGTTTCCGGAACCGTGCGCAGGTCGAGTTCGGCGACGGCGCTTTCCGGAATGATCGTACGCGCCTTGGCGCCCACGTCGCCCGCCGCCATGCCGCGGACGTTGAGCGATGGGTATTGCAGCGCCTCCTGATAGTTCTTGCCGACCTTTTCCGCCTGCGCGATGCCCAGCCGCTTGCGCAGCGCCGCTTCGTCGTCGGGGACGGCGGCCATGATCTTTTCCGCCGCCGCGCCGATCTTCACGGAGTCGTAATAGCCGGGAATGGTGACCCGGCCGTTCTCGTCCTTCATCGATGCCAGCAGCTGCGCCAGCCGCATCGCCGGGTTGGCCGAATAATTGCCGAAATGGCCGCTGTGCAGGCCCTGCTTGGCGCCGAAGACCGTCAGGGTCGCCTGGGCGACGCCGCGGTTGCCGAACACCAGCGTCGGCTTATTGGTCTGGTGCATCGGGCCGTCCAGCACCAGCAGCGCGTCATTCTTCAGCAGCTCGGCGTTCTGCCGGATAACCTCGCCGAGCGACGGCGAGCCCTTCTCCTCTTCGGAATCTAGGATGATCTTGACGTTGACGCTTGGCTTCTGGCCGGCCTCCTTCAGCGCGTCGAACGCCGTCAGCAGCATCATGATCGGACCCTTGTCGTCCGACGAAGACCGCGCGAACAGCCGCCAGTCCGGATCGACCTGCTCACCGTACAGCTTCTCCAGCGGGATCGTTTCCCACTCGCCCTTGTCGGTCTTCTGCTTCAGCGTGGCGTCCCAGGGGCTCTTCTGCTTCCACTGCTGCGGAGTAACCGACTGGCCGTCCAGATGGGCGTAGAACAGGATGGTCTTCTTGGCGGGGTCGGCGCCGGGCAGTTCCGCAAACAGCATCGGCTTGCCGTTGTTCTCCAACGCACGCGCCTGGAAGCCGCGCTTCTGGAAGGCCTGCTCCAGCCATGCGACGTTCTTCTGAATGTCAGCGGGAACAACCGCATCGTTGGGAATGGCGAGAAGCTCGACAAATTCCTTGTAATTCGCAGACGCGTGCTTCGCCGCGAGCGTATCCGTGGATGGCGACGCGGCACTCGCCTGAACCGGCAAGAACATGCATGCGCCGATGAGAAGCGCTTGTTTAAGAGAAAGTTTCTCTTTGCCCGACATTTCTTCCCTCTTACGTATTCATGACGCAATTTTTACGAAGAAATTGCAGGCATCGTCAAGTTGATCACCCGTTTTCACGGGGCTGCCCTGTGCGTGACGCGCAGCAGACGGCCGGGGCGAACAGCCCCGGCAACTCCCGACGGATCGGCGCGCCCTGCCATCAACTGCGGGCGACCGGACGGACGGTGATCTCGTTGACCCCGACATCCCGCGGCTGTTCGATGGCGAAGAGCACGGCCCGGCCGATGGCGTCCGGTTCGATTGCGTTGCGGCGGTATTCGACCATCGCGCGAGCAGCCGTCTCGTCGGTGATGGTGTCGGCGAGTTCGGAGCGCGTCACGCCGGGATAGATGCAGGTCGTGCGGATCGTCTCGCTTTCCTGCCGCAATCCATCGGTGATGGCCCGCACCGCGAATTTGGTCGCGCTGTAGACGGCGGAGGTCGGCACCACCTCGAAACTGCCGACCGAACCGATGTTGACGACATGCCCGCCTCCCTGCGCCTCCATAACCGGCAGGACGGCGGCGATGCCATGGAGGACGCCGCGGATGTTGACGTCGATCATCCGGTCCCATTCCTCCACCTTCAGGGAGGCGAGCGGGGACAACGGCATCACGCCGGCATTGTTGACGAGGACATCGATCCGGCCGAAGCGGTCCCCGGCTTCGGCAACGAAGCCTTCCATGCTCGCGCGGTCGGTCACGTCGAGGGCGCGGGCAGCAGCTTTTCCGCCCTTCGCCTGGATTTCCCGGACGAGCGCGTCGAGCCGCTCCGTCCGCCGCGCCCCCAGCATCAGGGTAGCGCCAGCCCCGGCGAGAATGCGCGCGGTGGCCTCGCCGATGCCACTGGACGCACCGGTGATGAGAACGACTTGGTCGATGGTCATGACGATTTCCTGTCTCTCGATGGTTGCAGCAGTTGTCAGCAGCGGTCACTGCGCCGCCCAGCCGCTGTCCGTGACCAGAAGTTGGCACCGAACCGTTGTCGAGATAACTTGCCAATTGTTGGACGCTGTGGTTAGAACAGCTAACCAATGCAGATCGACCTGAACCTCCTGACCCTGTTCGCCGCGGTGGCGGAAACCGGTAATTTCCGTGCAGCGGCCGACCGCCTCGGGGTGACGCGCTCGGCCGTCAGCCAGGGCGTCCAGCGCCTGGAGGCGGCGCTGGGACAGGCGCTGTTCCTGCGCACCACCCGCAGCGTGCGGTTGACCGAAGCCGGAGAGCGGTTCCTGACGCAGGTCTCCACCCCGCTGGCCGAAATCGCGAGCGCGATCGACGTGGCGTCCGGCTCAGCGGCGGAACCCCGCGGTCTGCTGCGGATCGCCGCCACTTCGATTGCCGAGCGCTTCCTGTCCGGGCCGCTGATCGCCTCCTTCAGCGAGGCCTATCCCGGCGTCACCCTCGACGTGACGGTGACGGATCTGGAATTCGATATCGTCGCTGCCGGCTTCGATGCGGGCGTGCGTCTCGGCGAGGTCATCGAGCGCGACATGATCGCGGTGCCGCTGACGGGCGACCAACGCCAGATCGCGGTGGCGACACCCGGCTATCTAGCCCGCCACGGGACGCCGGAGCACCCGCGCGACCTCGTCCGCCATCGCTGCATCGGCTGGCGGCCGCAACCGGACACGGCCCCCTACCGGTGGGAGTTCGAGAAGGACGGACACGCTTTCGACGTGTCGGTCGAGCCGCAGATCACCACCAACGACATGCTGCTGATGCTTCGCACGGCGCTCGCCGGCGCCGGCATCACCTTCGGGATCGAGGAGACGTTCCAGCCCTATCTTGAGCGCGGTGACCTGGTCGCGATCCTCGACGACTGGCTGCCGCCCTTCGCCGGCTTCTTCCTGTATTTTCCGAGCCGGCGGACGGTGACACCCAAGCTCCGCGCCCTGATCGACCATGTGCGGCGCCACCGCGAGGGAGCGAAATCCGGGTAACCGTCCCGTCACCCCTCGACATAGGCCGCAAGCTCTTCCGGGGTTCCCTGCGGAAACGCGGACTTCAGATGCTCCAGGAAGGCGGAGACGCGCGCATTGAGCAGCCGTCGCGTCGGGTAGAGCACCCACAACTCCGTCTCGGACCCGACCACATCGCCCCATCTCACCAGCCTGCCAGCGGCCAGATCCGGGCTGGCGAGCGACAGCGGCAGGCGGGCGGCCCCCACACCCATGCGAACCGCATCGCGGACCATGACGAAGGACGAGAGGCTGAGTATCGGTTCGACCGCGATGCTCGATGGACCCGCCGGTGTCGCAATCTCCCATGATCCGGGCTTGGTTCCGGCTTGTCCCGGCGATCCGCGGATGACGACCGGAACAGTGTCTTTACCGGTGGAAAACGGCAGGTCCGGGCTTGCCACCACGACGAGGCGGTCCCGCAGGAAGACACGCCCGACAAGGCCCGCGTCCGGGTCCGGATTGACGCGGATGACCAGATCATAGGCTTCCTCGACCATGTCGACGGCGCGGTCCTCCGTGACGATCTCAAGCCGGACCTCCGGGTATTTGCGCAGGAATCCGGCCGCCAGTTTGCCAATGGCGGTCTGCGAGAACAGCAGCGGTGCGCTGATCCGCAACCGTCCGCGGGGGCTGTGGCCGCCGGATGCAATCGCCTTCGCCGTCTCGTCGAGTTCGGTCAGCAATGCGCCGGTCCGCTCGAACAGCGCTTGGCCCTCCGCAGTCAGCTTGAGTGTCCGGGCGCCCCGCTCGAACAGGCGAAGGTCCAGGCTTGCCTCCAGTTCTGCAACGCGCCGCGACAGGGTTGCCTTTGGGCGGCCGGCCGCGCGCGCCGCCTTTCCGAACCCGCCATGGCGGGCGACCAGATTGAAATCGGCCAAAGCAAGCAGGTCCATTCGTTCCACCAGCGAGACGATCCGTCCAAATTCACCGCCTATCGGACCCTACATGGATCGGTAAAGTCAAGGGCGTCAACTGAACCCCAAAGCGGAGTGAACCCCATGACCATCCTCGTGACCGGAGCCACCGGCCGTGTCGGCCGCCATGTCGTCGACCAGCTGGTCAAGCGCGGCGCCGACGTGCGCGTGCTGACCCGCGACCCGTCGAAAGCCGCTTTCCCCGCCGGCGTGGAGGTCGCCCAAGGCGACATGCTGGACATCGATGCCCTGCGTGCCGCCTTCCGCGGCGTTCGCACCCTGTTCCTGCTGAACGCAGTCACCGGCGACGAGTTCACCCAGGCGCTTGTAACCCTGAACATCGCGCGGGAAGCCGGCGTCGAACGGGTCGTCTATCAGTCGGTGTTCGAAGCCGACCGTGCGGTGAATGTGCCGCATTTTGCCGTGAAGTTCGGCGCCGAGCGCATGCTCGACCGCATGGGCTTCAGCGCCACCATCCTGCGCCCGTCCTACTTCATCGACAACGAACTGATGATCAAGGACGTGATCACCGGGCACGGCGTCTACCCGATGCCGATCGGCAGCAAGGGCGTGGCGATGGTCGATGCACGGGACATCGCCGAGGTCGCAGCCATCGAGCTGATCCGTCGTGACCGGGCGCCGGGAAAACTGCCGGTAGACATCATCAACCTCGTCGGCCCCGACACGCTGACCGGTCCGCAGGTGGCCGCGATCTGGTCCGATCTGCTGGGCCGCACCGTGGTCTATGGCGGCGACGATCCCAGCGGATTCGAGCGGACCATGGCCTCCTTCATGCCGAAATGGACCGCTTATGAGATGCGCCTGATGGCCGAGCGCTACGTCAGCGACGGCATGATCCCAGAAGCCGGCGATGTCGAACGGCTGACCGGGCTGCTGGGCCGCCCGCTGCACAGTTACCGCAGCTTCGCCGCTGCGCTCGTTGCGGCCTGAAGCCTCACGAAATTCGGGTCGGTTGCAAAGTTTGACGGTGGCTTTGAGGATAACGGATACATTTACCCCGGCTTGCTGTCGGACTTTGCAACGGAACCTCGCATATGGCGCCCCGCCCTCAGACAGGGGGATGTTTTGACAAAATTTGCCATGCTCCCCATATTGACAACCGGTCATGACGAGGAGCCATCCATGGCGACGATGAATGTGAGTCTTCCGTCCGAGATGGTCGATTTCGTCGAGCATGAAGTGGCGACGGGTGGTTATGCGTCGTCGAGTGAAGTGGTGCGTGAGGCATTGCGCCTGCTGCAACGGGATCGCGCGCAGGAGCAGGAGAAGATAGCCATCCTGCGGCGCGAGGTCGCTGCCGGACTTGCGGCGGCGGCGCAAGGCGATTTCTCATCCCGATCGGCCCTGGATATTGCCGAGCAGGTCGCTCGGGAATGAGCCACCGGCTCACCGCTCCAGCCGAGCGCGACATCTTGGATATCCTGCGCACGACGCGGACACGGTATGGAACCGCCCAACTGCGCACCTATGCAGCGCTGATCGAAAAGGCGATCCAGATGGTTGCCGAGGCCCCTGACCGGCCGGGAATGCTGCCGCGTCCGGAACTGGGTCCAGACGTTCGTCTGTTCCATCTGGAGCTGGCGGCAGGCCGGCGCGGTGCTGCTGCGCACTGCCTCTATTACGCGACCGGGCTGCTGCCCGATGGGACAATCGGCACGATCATCCTGCGCGTGCTTCATGAGGGTATGGAACCGCGACGCAAGGTGGCCCGATCCTTGACCGGCATCTCATGACCGGCATCGCTTCTCAACAATCGAGATCAGGAGACAATACGGGATGGACGGCAGGCTGCAGGAACGGTGGGACGCGGTCATCTTCGATTTCGATGGCGTTCTGTGCGATTCCAACGACCTGAAGGGTGAGACCTTCGCCACGCTGTATGCCCATGAGGGGCCAGAGGTTCAGGATGCCATCCGCGCCTATCACAGGGACAATGGTGGCATGCCGCGGCGGGAAAAACTTGCGCGTTTCGAACGCAATATCCTTGGCCGCGCTCTGGACGAAGATCGGCTGGACCGGATGGTCGCCGGTTTTGCCGCCGCGGTGGAGGAGGCGGTGATCGCCTGCGCCGAAATTCCAGGCGCGACGGACTTCCTGGCCACCCATGCCGGCCGGCCCGCCCTGTTCATCATTTCTGCGACGCCGCATGAGGAAATGCTGCGCATCGCCGAGCGACGGGGCATGACCGACCGGTTCGTGTCCGTCCACGGCAGCCCGCCGAGCAAGGCGGAAACAGCGGCCATGCTGATGGCCCGTCACGGCCTGCGTCCCGACCGCGTTGCCTTCGTCGGCGATGCCGTTCAGGATTATGCGGCGGCGAAGGCTCTCGACCTGCATTTCGTCGGGGTGCGCGATGCCGACGGCCGCCACCCCTTCCCCGACGGAACGCTGACCATCGCCGATCTGCGTGACCTTTCCGCAGCCCTTGCCACGCTTTGAAACCGCTCGATGGGTGCGGAAGGCCGGTTCGGGACCGGTCCTCCGCACCCATCGTCGGGCCACTATCAAACGTTCAGTGAGACGGATGGGCGGGCGCGCGGGCGGCCAGCGGCATGACCGGGATGTCGCCCATCCCTTCCAGGACGCGCTCGGTGGCGGCACCGCTCTGGTTCAACTCGCGGTGCAGAACCTCGCGGTCGCAGGCGTCTTCCCAGATCGAGACCACGATGCTGGCGACGCAGTTGCTGATAATGCTGGTCAGGGCGCGGGCTTCGGACATGAAGCGGTCGATGCCGACCAGCAGCGCGACACCGGCAACCGGCAGGTCCGGCATCACCGTCAGCGTGGCGACCAGGGCGACGAAGCCGCTGCCGGTGACGCCGGCGGCGCCCTTGGAGGTCAGCAGCATGACGCCGAGCATGGCGACGATCTGACCGGCCGACAGGTGGATGTCGCAGGCCTGGGCGATGAACAGCGAGGCGAGGGTCAGGTAGATCGCCGTGCCGTCGAGGTTGAAGGAATAGCCCATCGGCAGAACCAGGCCGGAGACGCCCTTCTTGCAGCCCAGCGCTTCCAGCTTCTGCAAGACGCGCGGCAGGACCGGCTCGGAGGAGGAGGTGCCGAGCACGATCAGCAGTTCCTCGCGGAAATAGCGCAGGACCTTCCACAGGCTGAAACCATGCAGCCGGGCCAGCGTGCCGATGATCGCCACCAGGAAGACGCCGCAGGCGACATAGAATGTCAGGATCAGCAGGCCGAGCGAGCCGATGCTGTCGATGCCGTATTTGCCGACGGTGAAGGCCATCGCGCCGAAGGCACCGATGGGGGCCAGCTTCATGATGAAGCCGAAGGCGGCGAACAGCACGTGGGAGAAGGACTCGATGCCCTGCACCACCGGTTCGCCGGCCTTGCCGACCCGCGTCAGGCCGAAGCCGACCAGCACGGAGATGAGCAGCACCGGCAGCACCTCGCCCTCGGCGAAGGCGCCGAAGAAGGAATGCGGGATGATGTGCAGCAGGAAGTCGGTGAAGCCGACCGGGGCGGCCTGCTTGGCATAGCGCGCGGCCACCGCCGGGTCGAGCGACGACGGCGACACATGCATGCCGACGCCGGGCTCAATGATCATGACCGCGGCCAGCCCGATGAGCAGCGCCGCCGCCGTCAGCGCGTAGAACAGCGCCATCGACTTGACCAGCGTCTTGCCGATCTCGCGGGTGTCGTTCAGGCTGGTGATGCCGCTGACGATGGTGCAGAAGACCACCGGCGCGATCATCATCTTGACCAGCTTGACAAACCCATCGCCCAGCGGCTTCAGGGAAGCCCCGAAATCGGGCCAGAAATGGCCTGCCAGGATGCCCAGGGTCAGGCCGACGACGACCTGGAAATAGAGCGCCTTGTAGATGGCCTTGGGCTTGCTCGGCGTCAGGGTATCGGTCCCCGTTTGTGGACGCATGGCGTTTCCTCCTCTCTTATGCTGTGGCGTCAGGCCGCCATGGCGGTCCGCGACGGGGTCGACGGGCGGGCGAACACGGTTCCCTCGAACAGGCGCCGCGCGGTGCGCAGGATGCCGGCGGTCGGCGCGGATTGGCCGTCACCCGCCTCAAGACGTACTGTCAGCCGGCCGGCCGGATGTTCGAAGGTGATGTCGCCGGGCATGGTGAACCGCCCCACCAGGGCAGCGGCCACGGTTTCCGGAATGGTGCAGGCAGTCGCGGTGGCGACGGCGCCGGTGATGGCCATCGCCCGATGACAATCATGCGGCATGAAATACCGGACGGTCAGCGTGCCGCCGCGGGTCGGCGGGGCCAGCAGGACCGGCTTGGGGATCACCATGCCGGCCGCGTTGGGAAAGCCCATGCGGCGGCCGGCCTCGACGCGCAGCGCCTCCAGCCGGGCCATGAACTCCCGGTCGGACCGGAAGCTATCCACCGCTTCGTACCCCGTCTTGCCGAGGTCGGCGGCGCGGACCAGCATGACCGGGATGGCGGCATCGACGCAGGACACCGCGATCCCGTCTATCAGGTCGACCGGCGATCCGGTGGGCAGGAGTCGGCCGGTGTTGGCGCCGGCGGCGTCGAGAAAGGCAAGATGGATGGGGGCGGCGGTGCCGGGCACGCCGTCGATGACGGCCTCGCCCTCATAGGCCACCTGACCGCCGGGGGTCTGGATGCGGGCCTCGATCAGCTTGCCGGTGTTGACGTTGTGGATGCGCACCACCGTGACGCCATTCGCCGCCGGGACAAGTCCGGACTCGATGGCGAAGGGGCCGACCGCGGC
The DNA here is from genome assembly GCF_013340935.1 of Azospirillum melinis. Lineage (GTDB taxonomy): Bacteria > Pseudomonadota > Alphaproteobacteria > Azospirillales > Azospirillaceae > Azospirillum > Azospirillum melinis. Next base: position 59,800 of record NZ_WHOS01000021.1, read on the forward strand.
CAGCATGTTGCCGCAGTTGGGCGAGGTGTCGACCACCCCCTCCTGCACCCGCACCTGGGCGAACAGGTAATCCACATCCGCCCCCGCCCTGGTGGCGGGGCCGACGATGGCGACCTTGCTGGTCAGCGGGTTGCCGCCGCCGATGCCGTCGATCCCCAGATCGTTCCCCGCCCCCATCACCGAGAGCAGGAGGGCGTCGCGCTCCGCCGGACGGGCAGGAAGGTCGGACGCCAGAAAGAAGGGGCCGCGAGAGGTCCCGCCGCGCATCATCACGCAGGGAATGCCGATCTGGCGGTTCATCGAATTTATCATGGCGCTTGGTTTCTCTTGGGTTCGCCAGTGGGCGAAGAAAGCCGATGCGCCGATATTCTGACCGCAAACGATATTTGTGAAATGCATTGATTCACACTATTATTCCATTTCACGCATCAATGCGATGCTGACGGAGTTGGGCATGAATTTCGAACTGGTCGATCTGAAGGCGTTCGTAGCGGTGGCGGAGCTGGGCAGCTTCAACCGCGCCGCCGAGCTTTTGAACCTGTCGCAGCCGGCGCTCAGCCGCCGCATCCAGAAGCTGGAGGACACGCTGGGCGTGGCGCTGTTCGAACGCTCCACCCGCCATGTCGCGCTGACGATGGTGGGGCGCGATTTCATGCCCAAGGTCCGCCGCTTCCTGGATGAGTTCGAAACATCGCTGCTGGGGATCAGCGATCTCGGCGCACGGAGCGGTGGCCAGATCACCATCGCCTCCGTCCCGACGGCGGTGTTCTATTTCCTGCCGAACGCGATCAGCCGCTTCAGCATCGCGTTCCCGCGGATCCGCATCCGCATCCTCGATCTCGGCGCCAACGAAGGGCTGGAGGCGGTGGCGCGCGGCGAGGCCGATTTCGGCATCAACTTCATCGGCACCTCGCACCCGGACATCGAATTCACGCCGCTGGCCGAGGATCCCTTCGTCGTCGCCTGCCGGCACGATCATCCGCTGGCGGCCCACACTGTGGTGAACTGGGACGAGCTGGCCGCCCACCGGGTCATCACCGTGGGCCGGACCAGCGGCAACCGGGCGCTGATCGACAACGCCCTGGCGCAGCACGGCCTGAAGCTCAACTGGTCCTACGAGATCACGCATCTCGCAAGTTCGCTCGGTCTGGTGGAGGCCGGGCTCGGCGTCGCCGTGCTCCCCAAACTCGCCACGCCGTCGTCCGGCCATCCCATCATCCTGACCCTCCCCCTGGGCCATCCGAAGATCTCCCGGACGATCGGCGTCGTCCGGCGGCATGGCGCCATCCTCTCACCCATGGCCGCACGCTTTCTCGAAGTCCTGCTCGGCTCCTGGCGGCTGTGACCGGCAGTCCGCCGTCATGCCCTGTCCTGCTGCCGCCCGTCCCGCCGCAGCGAAACGACCGACGCGCCGTCACCCCCGGACGATGTGTCCACAACTTCCGGAAGGCCGCCGGCCTGTCCGGGAAGAAGCATCTGCGGCTTCATGGTCAGGTAACGCACGCAGCTCACCCGCAGGAAGGAGGCGAGATTCTGCACGGCCCCATGGGCCTCCAGAACCTCGTCGTACAGCGACAGGATCAGCCTGTTCGTCGTCGTCCCCTGTTCAGCGGCGATGTCGGCAAGGACGTTCCAGAACAGGTTTTCCAACCGGATGCTGGTGACCATGCCGTGGATGCGCACCGACCGTGACCGCGCCTCGTACAGGATCGGATCGGCGTTGACGAAGATCTGGCACATGCGCCCATCCTTCCTTGAATGCGGTTTCAAACCCGGCTGCGGTTGGTTCGGACGGAGCGGCCTTTTACGCCTTTCCGGCGGATATGCGCTGAATGCCGTGCTGGCTCATTTTCCGATACAGCGTGCTGCGCGAGATGCCGAGGACGGCGGCCGCGTCCGACAGGTTTCCGCCGGTTGCCGCAATCACGTCCTTGATGGTCCTCTGTTCGGTTTCCGTCAGCGCCATTGCCGTTGGGGCCGCCCCTGGAGGTGATGCGATGGCACCGGGCGCCACGATGGGCGGGGTCGGAGAACCCAGCAATGGCCACCCATCGGCAGCCACGCAACCGCAGGCGTCGCGCAGCTCGTCCGGCAGGTCGTCGATGTCGATGCTGCCGCCGGTGGACAGCAGGACCGCCCGTTCGACCGCATTGCGCAGCTCCCGGACATTTCCCGGCCAGTCGTAGCGTTGCAGGAGATCCAGCGCCGACGCGGTGAAGCGAACGGGTGCCCGGCCATGCCGCTCCGCCAGCAGGCCGTTGAAGTGGGAGATCAGGCGGGGAACATCGCCATGCCGGTCGCGCAGGGGCGGCACGCGCAGGGCGGTCACGGCGAGGCGGTGGTACAGGTCGCGGCGGAAGCGGCCGGCAGCGACCTCCTGCCGGAGGTTCCGGTTGGTCATGGCGAGCAGCCGCACCGAAACCCGGCGCGGCACGTTGTCGCCGATGCGGTACAGCACGCCCTCCTCCAGAACCCTCAGCAGATAGGGCTGAAGGTCGAGCGGCAATTCGCCGATCTCGTCGAGGCACAGCGTGCCGCCGTCAGCCAGTTCGAAGCGGCCGATGCGCCCTTCCGCTGCCGCACCGGTGAAGGCGCCGCGCACATAGCCGAACAGCTCGCTGCCCAGCATCTCGCGCGAGACGGCACCGCAGTTGAACGGCACGAAGGGGCCGCCGGCCGCAGCACTGTGGCCGTGGACGGCGCGGGCGAACAGTTCCTTGCCGACGCCGGTCTCGCCCTCGATCAGGATGGGGACCGGCAGCGGCGCCAAACGCTCCCCCTGCCCGATCACCATGCGAAGGCTGTCGCTGTCGCCGACGATGTCGGCGAAGCGCGAACGGTTGTGGTCGGACTCGTCCGGAACCGCGCGACGGCCGGCGGATGGGCGGCCCGATGCCGCAGCGGGGATGACCAGCAGCGTTCCCCGCCGCTCCCCATCCAGAACCAACGGCCGGACCCAGTCGGCCGGAACCGGCAAGCGGTCCTCCGCCCCACCTCCGGGTCCGCCCCCGATCCCAGCTATCGGCAGCCTCGTCCCCCGGTTCAGCTGCGGCAGATCCGATCCGAAACTGGCCTTCAGCAGATGCGCCGCCTTGCGGCTGGCATAAAGCAGGCGCCCGCGGGCATCGAGTGCGATCAGCCCCTCGCCGGCATATTTCTGGCTGTCCTCCAGGCAGGCCTCCAGCAGCCGCACATGTTCGGCCTCGGTCTGGCGGGCAAGGTTCCATTCCACCTGCCGGGCGGCAACCACGGCCAAGGCAAGCGCCTGCCCGCTGAAACTCTGCTTCAGGCCGGAGATGTCGAGCAGGCCGACGACCGATCCGTCGACGGGGTCGTGGATCGGCGCCCCGGCACAGCTCCATCCCTTGATGCCGGCACAATAATGCTCCGCCGCCTGGACAAGCACCGGCTGCTTGGACGCCAATGCCGTGCCGATGCCGTTGGTGCCGGCGCAATTTTCGCCCCACTGGCCACCGCAGGCCAGACTGATGTCACGCGCCACGTTCAAGGTGGCGCGGTCGCCGGCAGCCTCCAGCACCACGCCGTTGGCATCGGTGATCAGCATCACCGTGCGGGTGCCGGACAGCAGGTCCGCCGCCTCCGCCAGGGTCGATGCCGCCGCCTGGAGCAGGTCGCGGTTGTCGCGGCGCAGGGCCTCGATGTGATCGCGGCCAATCACCGGAGCGGCATCCGCCCGCGCATCGACCAGGAAGCTTTGACATCGCGCCCAGGATCGGATGACCACGTCGCGCACCGGCAGATTGTCCCGGCGCGAGCCGGAAACGAAATCCTCCCATGCCTTCATCGTCGCCGTTTCGCCATCCACCAGAGCGTGGAGCGCCGGTGCCGGCGAAGCGACGGCCAGACGGCCGACGCTAGCCTGTTCGTTGGCCAACATAGTCCCCTCCCTGCTTCCCGGCGTCTTTCGCGGATGATGTCCGATGCGCCGATTGTCTCTGGATACGGGATGCGGAGGCTCGCCCGGACATACTCCGCATCAAGGATTGTTTGTGCAGGAAACCATAGGCCGAACCGAAGCGGGAGCGGTAGTAGTGGATTACTCTATTGCTTTTTTCCTGCCTTTCTCTCCGAAGGGGGAGGTGAGGGGGTATGGTGGACAGGGGATCAGGTCCGCCCGTACCGCTCCATTCCGCCGCCGCGGGCCGGTCCGGCAGTGGGATCGACGTCGTCGGGGATGTCTGCGATCAAGGTGTGGGTGGTCAGCACGAGCTTGGCGACCGAGACGGCGTTCAGCAATGCCAGCGTGGTGACCTTGACCGGATCGATGATGCCCGCCGCGAACAGGTCGCTGAACAGGCCACTGCGGGCGTCGAAGCCGGACCCGTCGGGAAGCGTGGCGACGCGTGCGGCGACGCCGGCCCCGTCCAGCCCGCCATTCTCCGCGATGCAGATCAAAGGTTGCAGCATCGCCCGCCGCACCAACCGCACCCCGGCCCTCTCGCCCTCCCCCACATCCTCGGCCAGCCGGTCGAGCAGCGGGGCGACGCGGGCCAGCGCGGTGCCGCCGCCGGGGACCACTCCCTCCGCCAACGCGGCGCGGGCGGCAGCCAGCGAATCCTCCAGAAGCTGGGCGGTGCGCTTCTGCTCCACCGGGGTGGCGCCGCCGACCTCGATCAGGGCGGTGCCGTGCGTCAGCTTCGCCAGCCGCTGGGACAGCTTGTCCCGCTCGATGTTGGGCGGCGCCTCCTCCCACTGGCGCTGCACCAGGGCGCGGCGGGCCGCCAGCGCGTCCGGATTGCCATGACCGCGCAGGATGGTGGTCCGGCCGGTAGACACCTCGATGCGGTCGGCGCCCCCCAGATCCTCCGCCGCCACGCTGTCGAGGCGTCCACCCAGGTCGCGGGCGATCATGCGCCCGCCGGTCAGGATCGCGATGTCCTCCATCGTCGCCTGACGCCAGTGGCCGAATTCCGGGGGGTTGATCGCCACCACCGTGGCGCGCCCGTCGCGGCGCAGCGCCATCAGCGCCGCCACCACCTCCGGCGCCACGCTGTCGGCTATGATCAGCAGCGGGCGGTGCCCGGCGGCAATGCGGTCTACCAGACGCAGGACCGGTTCCGGATCGACGATCTTGTGGTCGGTCATCAGGATGTAGGGCCGTTCCAGCACCGCGCTCTGGCCGGTCGGTTCGGTCGCCATGTGATGGGACAGGAAACCGCGGTCGAGCACCATGCCCTCCAGCACATGCAACGCCGTCGGCGCGCCCGGCTGGCCGTATTCGATGTCGATCACCCCCTCCACCCCGACCCGGCGCAGCGCGTCCGCCACCAGCCGGCCGAGCACCGGATCGGTCGCCGCGACGGTCGCCACCTGCTCCAGCTGGGCATGGCTTTCCAACGGCCGGGCGATGTGGCGGAGCCGGTCGACGACGAAGCCGCAGGCCCGCTCCATCCCCTCCACCAACTCCACCGAGCCATGCCCATCGGCAAGCACGGCGACACCGTCCTGGATCAGCGCATCGGCCAGCACGGTGGCGGTGGTGGTGCCGTCGCCGGCCACATCGTTGGTCTGTTTCGACACCTCACGCACCACCTGGGCGCCCATGTTTTCGAAGCGACAGGGCAGTTCGATCTCGGCGGCGATGCTGACGCCGTCGCGGGAGATCATTGGCGTGCCGATGGGGCGGTCGATGATCGCGTTGGTCCCCTTCGGCCCCAGCGTGCCGCGCACCGCCAGCGCCAGCTTGCCCACCCCACGGGCAAGCGCGGCCCGCGCCTCGGCACGGTGCAGCATCATCTTCGGCATGGCGTCTTTCCCTCCCATTTTTGATTTTGCGGATTTGAAAAAAGAGGCGGAGCCCACCGGACCTGAAGCAGGCCCCGCCTTCCCGAGATCATTGGCCCAAGATCATTGGCCCAAGATCACTCGTCTCAGGTCATTCATAAGCCAGCGCATCGTCCATGTTGCCGAAGAGGACGACGGTGTCCTCGTCGATCATGACCATGCGGCCATAGTGGGTGGAGGTGGAGATCTCGAAGATGTGCGGGGTCATCTCGCGGCCCAGCGCTTCACCGATCTCGCTCATCTTGAACTCGATCTTGCCTTCGCCGTCGATGCGGATCATCGCCGGCAGGTAGGTGACGGTGATGCTGGGCTTGCTCTCCATCACCTCAGCGATGCAGCGCGCGTCGACGCTGTCGTTCATCGTCACGCCGCACTGGTGCGAGATGGTGCCGTCCTGGGTGATGTCCTTCAGCGGCTTGAAAAGCTGCTGCACGGTGGTGACGCTCATGGTCTTGTCCTCTTGTGGCGGAAGCCGGCGGAGATGCGGGAAAGATCACTCGGCCGCGGCGTCGGTGACTGCGGCCGCAGCGGCAGCCGGAGTTGCCGCCTGCCCGACCTCGACCGGCGGCAGGGCCGGCAGGTCGGCGTCGATGCCGATCTCGCGCCCGATGGCGGCGACGCGCCCGCGCGCCCGCTCGAACGCTTCGACGAAGTTGGCCGCCTTGACCCTGGGCAGCGACCACAGCGGCTGAAGCTGCAAGGCCGCCTTCACCGCCAGCCCGCCATGATGGGTGAACCAGCTTTGCAGCATGGTCCGGTTATCCTCGCCATGGGCCGGATCGCGCAGCAGCAGGGCGAACAGCTCCACCGCGTTGGCGAGGTTCCGTTCATAGTCGGCTTCGGCCGCCGAGATGACCGACGGGGTGGAGAAATCGTTCTGCGCCGCGGCCACCTGCATGACGAAGCCGCTGCGGAACAGTTCGCCCACCAACGGTTCGAAGACGAGGTTGACGGCGAAATACTGCTCCAGGAAATCGGTGGCGGCGCGGATATGCTCCACCGCCTCGCGGCAGGGCTGCCAGATCGGATCGTCCAGCCAGTGCGCCTTGCCGGCATCCAAGTCGAACCCGCCGATATCGCTGCCGACCTCCGCCAGATAGAGCGTCAGGTCCTGGGCGAAGCGCAGCTTGTAGGAGGCGTTGGTCAGGATGGCGTTGTTGATCATCTGGGTGTAGCCGTAGCGCTGCGCCCGCATCAGCGCTGTGCCCAAGCCATATTCGGCATGTTTGAAGGCGCCGACATGGTTCTGGAGCACGGCGACCCAGGCCTTGTCGAAGCGCTGGGGCGCCCCGGCGCGGCGCGCATTCTCCACCACGTTCTGGATCATGCCGACGATGGTGGACTGGCGCTGGTAATGGGTGCGTTCCCATTCCTGGTCGGGCGCACGGAAGCCGTGCCAGTCCGTGCATTTCAGCGCGGTCCAGTCCTTGGAATAGGTGGGCGTGCCGTCGCCGAAGGAGATGATCCAGTTCTGGAGCAGATAGCGCTCCGGATCGGGCTGGACGTCGACCGTCACGTCCTCGTAATGGGTCGCCTTGCGGCCCTTCGGTTCGAAGTAATTGTAGCGGCGGCTGTCGGAGCCGGGAAAGGCTTTGGCCCCGGCGGCTGCGGATGTGGTTTCCTGCATGGTCATCGTCGTTCCTCCCGTGCTTACACGAGCCCGTCTCAGCGGGTCGCGGGGGTGAATTTGTCGAAATAGACGCGCGCGGAATCGACGCCGGCCATTTGCAGGACCGGCAGCACCGCGTCGATCATCGGCGGCGGCCCGCAGGAGAAGACGTCGGCCTCCTCCACCTCGTTCATCCCCGACAGGTACCGGCGCAGCACCTCGTGGACGAAGCCGGTCTCGCCGGTCCAGCCGTCGCCCTCCTCGGCATGCGACAGGGCAGGGATGAAGGCGAAGTCCGGCAGGCTGCGGGCGAACTCCTCGAACTGGTCGAGGTGGAACAGGTCCTTGCAGCTGCGGGCGCCATAGAAGAAACGCACCGGCCGGGTCTCGCCGCTGGCGGCCTGATCGCGCAGGATCGACAGCAGCGGCGCCATGCCCGACCCACCGCCGACCAGGATCATCGGCCCTTCCCGCCCCTCGCGACGGAAGCAGGTGCCGTAGGGACCGCGGATGCTCACCCGGTCGCCGACCGACAGGCCGCCGTCCAGTTGGCGGGAGAAGGCGCCGTCCGGGTACTTCTTGATGATGAACTCCAGCCGGCTGCCGTCCGCCGGCGGATTGCCCATCGAGAAGGACCGTGTCAGGCCGATGCCGGGCAGCGTGATGTCGACATACTGGCCGGCCCAGAACTTCATCGGCTGATCCAGGTCCAGCGCGATGGCGACGATGTCGTGGGTCAGCGGCTCCACCGCCGCCAGCCGGGCGTTAAAATCCTTCACCGGTATGGATCGGGACAGCAGATCCTCGTCATAGTTCAGCAGTTCCACCGCCACGTCGCTGTAGGCCAGCGAGCGGCAGAGCAGGATGTGGTTGCTATCGCGCTCCGGATCGGAGAGCGCGAAGGTGGAGTATTTCAGCATCTCCACGTCGCCGTCGATCAGCAGGCATTTGCAGGCGGAGCATTGCCCCTCCTTGCAGCCATGCATCAGCGAGACGCCCTGGCGGAAGGCCGCATCGAGGATGGTTTCCCCCTCCGCGACCTCCATTTCGATGCCGACCGGCTCCAGCCGGACGGTGTGGACGGCCGGGCTGTTCTGTAGCGCTTGTGCGGTCATGGTCTGTCGATCTCCGCGGTGATGTCCGCATGGGATCCCCATCCCCCTTTCCGGTGGGAAAGGGGGTGGCCCCAAGAGTAAGGCTGGGGATCAGACCCGGCGGATTTTGAAGCCCTTGCGGTACTCGTCCACATGGGCCTTGCGCTGGTCCGGACTCATCTCGCGGAGCGCCAGCAGCGGGCTGCGGATGGTGTGGCCGCGCACATGGTCCAGCGTCCACATGTCCTTCTCCTCGAAGGACAGATGGGGCTGGGCGACCAGCGTCTTCCCGTCGGGACGGACGAAGCCCATGTCCTGGATGGCGTCCGCGAGGTCCCAGCCGTCATAGACCTCCTCCCACTGGCGCCGGCCGGAGAAGCGGCCCATCGCCGGGGTCGGGCGGCCTTGGTATTCGGCGGCGAAGGCCTCCTTGTGGGTCCAGCGGTCGACCTCGGAGGCGTAGGTGAAGAGCTCGCCGTCGACTTCATCGATTGTGAAATCCTCGCGGATCACGCAGGGCACCAGGCTCGACCAGCAGCGGTGCGGATAGACGTAGCCGGTGTCGGCGAAGGTGATCGGCACGCTGCCGGGCTTGCTCAGCTTAGCGTAATTCTCCCACCAGACGCCGAACTCGTCGTACCAGCCCGGATACTTGCTCTCGAACCATTCGAAGTCGCGTTCGGTCATCGCCTCGATGCGCCAGAAATTGGCCCACCAGCCGGCGGAGAAGAACTGGGCGATCTTGTGGACGTAGTTCTTCTTGACGATGCTGTCGAAGGCCTCGTGGACGTCGTCGTGGTGGATCTTGATGCCGTACTTCTCCAGCGGCAGCAGATAGGTGCGGTAGTAATCCTCGAAGATCCAGCGGTGCCACAGCTCGGCGTAGGATTCCTTGTTCTTGTCGCGGTGCTTGGTGCCGTATTCGATGATCGTGCCGATCGCGGCGTCGACGATCATGTGGTTCTGCCAGAAGGAATAGCGGATGTCGCGTTCCAGCAGCAGATGGTTGTCCGGCTCCTTCAGCACCGACATCAGCATGGAATGGCCGTTGCCGATGTGGCGGGACTCGTCGCTCTGCACCGACAGGAAGACGGTGGGCAGGGCATAGTCGCCGTTGCGCGCCGCCTCCGACGGCATGGCGACGAACAGGGTGTTGGTGAAGGCGGTCTCGGCCACGACCTGCAGATAGATGTTCGACGCGGTGATGGCGTCGCCGGTCAGGAAGGCTTCACCGAACTGCCGGCCGATGGTGGTGGCGTAGCATTTGCCGAACGCCTTCTCGGTGATGTCGAACCCAGCCGGGTCGATGTAGTTCTCCATGTACCATTTCTTGAGATTCATCTGGATCGTCGAGTGCCGGAACTCGTCGATCATCTGCATGGTGAAGCCGGTGCGCAGGTCGTCGCCCGGCGCCAGCTGGCCCAGCGTCGCCATCGACCGCGCCGCCGAGATTTCCGGGAAGGGGATGATCGCCAGGAACAGCTTCATCCACTCGATCCAGCGCGGCTCGACATTGCGGAACATGTCGCCGCGCAGCGCGGCGTCCAGCGCGCCATAGACGCGGTTATCCTTCTCCTCCTGCATCGGGAAGTAGGATCGCAGGACCTGTTTCATCGGGTCGCGCGGAGCTTTGGAGATCTTGTAATCGGTCGGGAAGCTCATCGCCTCCTTGACGTAGGACGGTGTCCAGCCGAGATCGGCGACGCGGCGGGCCGCCTCGGTGATGCCGATGCCTTTCTGACTGGTGATCTTGTTCAGCGTCAATCCATCCGGCATGTCGTCTCTCCCCATGATTTTGATGATGTTGATCCGGGCCTGAAGGATTGCGTCGGCCGCTTATGCCGGATGACGGGACACCGGCAGTCTTATGGGCGGGATCATCGGCCGGACCGGGGCCGCACAGCAGCGCGGCGAAGATGGTCCGCAGCTTCAGGCTTTCTGCGACCGCCGAAGCGGGGCGGCTGCAACGCCCACCCCATAAAGCAATCGACGTGCCAGAACGCCGGAGGCAGCCGGATAAGTGATTTTAAAGAATGTTCGCATTGCGCACTGTCTCATCATGGGACGATCTGTCGCACCATGGGTGTCCCATAATGAAACAGTTGGGACAGCCATTCCCCGCGACATCGCACAAAACCCGCCCTTCCCCTTATCGAACGCGGCTTTGCGTGGCGTGGCACGCCCCTTGCTCCATCCACATCGACGGCGCCGCGCCGGCTGGGCCGGCGTGCCGGCGCCCAAAGGCTTCGGCCGGGATTTCGGCCAAGATTTCGGGAGGATTTTCAAACGATGAGGCATGCGATGCACGCGAGGGTGTCGCCGCACCGCTGGGTGATGTTGCTGCTCCTTCTGTCCATACCGTTCTCGCCCTTTACGAAAAAATCCGCGGCGGCGGACGGCGAGACGCTGTTCCGCCAGCAATGCGGGACCTGTCATTCCGTGAAGAAGGACGACGGGCCGCGCGCCGGGCCGCCGCTGTACGGCGTGATCGGCCGCAGGGCCGGCACGGCTGACGGCTTCGAGTATTCGGACGCCCTGCGCGGTGCCGGCTTCGCCTGGGACGCCGGCCATCTGGAGCATTGGCTGGCCAACTCCAACCAGTTCGTTCCCGGCAGCTACATGAATTACCGGCAGGACGACGACAGCGTCCGCAAGAGCATCGTCCAGTTCCTGGAAAGCAGTGCCAAACGGTAACGCCCTCCCTCAACGACCTCATGGGAAGCATCATGGCCAAGATCATCCACATGATGGTGCGCGTCCTCGACGAACAGCGGTCGCTGGACTTCTACGTCAAGGCCTTCGGGTTGGAGCCGGCCGAGCGGCTGGGCTTCGACGGCTTCACGCTGATCTACCTGCGCAACGCCGAAAACGACATGGAACTGGAGTTGACCGTCAACCACGACCGGACGGCACCCTACACCCACGGCGACGGCTACGGCCACATGGCGGTGGCGGTGGACAATCTGGACGGCGAGCACGCCCGGCTGTCGGCCCTGGGCTTCCCGGTGACGCCGGTGAAGGAGTTCGCCCCCGGCGGCACGCTGCTGGCCCGCTTCTTCTTCGTCACCGATCCGGACGGCTACAAGACCGAGGTTCTGCAACGCCACGGCCGCTACCGGTAAGTCCAAACCTCAACCCAACAATAACCGAACCATGGGAAGGAGACGTCGATCATGCGCGTTCTCGACAAACGGACACGGTTCAACCGGCGGAATTTTCTGAAGACCTCCGCCGCGTCGGTTGCGGCGGCCGGTGCGGTTTCCGGCGGCATGGTGTCGATGACGGCGATGCCGGCCTGGGCCGAGGGTCTGACGGCCATCAAGCCCGACGCGGCCAAGACCCTGCTGGTGATGGTGCGCGACCTCTATCCGCACGACCGGCTGGGCGACGCCTATTACGAGAAGGCGCTGGCCTCGATGGACCAGGAAGCGGCGAAGGACGTGACCCTGGCGGGCCAGCTCAACGAAGGGGCGGTGGCGCTGGATGCCGCCGCGCGCAAGCTGCGCAACACTCCCTATGCCGCGATCAAGGCGGAGGAGGACCGCGTCGCGGTGCTGAAATCCATCGAGACCACGCCCTTCTTCCGCAAGGTCCGCGGCGACATGGTGGTCGCCCTCTACAACCAGCCGGAGGTGTGGGCGAAGCTCGGCTACGAAGGGGCGTCGGCCGAATATGGCGGCTACATCCACCGCGGCTTCGACGATCTGGACTGGATCAAGGACGCCTGACGGCCCCACCGGCTCGCATCAATGCTTGCCGCACCGAACGCGCACCGAATGCCCGAAAAAATGGGGAGGACCGAGACATGGTTGCGAAATTCGCGATGGATGACGACAGCGTCGTGGTGGTGATCGGATCGGGGGCCGGCGGCGGCACCCTGGCGAACGAGCTGGCCCAGAAGGGCGTCAAGGTCGTCTGCCTGGAGGCCGGCGGGCGTCACGAGATCCAGGATTTCGTGAACGACGAGTGGAAGAGCTTCTCGCAGATCTCCTGGCTGGACAAGCGCACCACCTCGGGAAGCTGGCGGGTGGCGAAGGACTTCCCCAACCTGCCGGCCTGGATCGTCAAGGCGGTCGGCGGCTCCACCGTCCATTGGGCCGGCGCCTCGCTCCGCTTCCAGGAGCACGAGTTCAAGACGCGCACGACCTACGGCGCCGTGGAGGGCGCCAACCTGCTCGACTGGCCGGTGACGCTGGCGGAGATGGAGCCCTATTACGACAAGGCCGAGTTCAAGATGGGGACGACCGGCACCAACGGCATCCCGCGCCTGCCCGGCAACAACAATTACAAGGTGCTGGCGGCCGGTGCCAAGAAGCTGGGCTATGCTGAGTTCCACACCGGCAACATGTCGATCAACAGCAAGCCGCGCGACGGCCGCGGTGCCTGCCAGCAGATCGGCTTCTGTTTCCAGGGCTGCAAGTCGGGGGCGAAATGGTCGACCCTCTACACCGAGATCCCCAAGGGCGAGGCCACCGGCAATCTGGAGGTCCGGCCGAACTCCCAGGTCCTGAAGATCGAACATGACGCGAAGGGCAAGGTCAACGCCGTGCTCTATGCCGACGCCACCGGCGCCATGCACCGCCAGAAGGCCCGCATCGTCGCGGTCGCCGGCAACTCGATCGAAAGCCCGCGCCTGCTGCTGAACTCGGCCTCGACGATGTTTCCGGACGGGCTGGCGAACTCGTCCGGTCAGGTCGGGCGCAACTACATGCGGCACATGACCGGCTCGGTCTATGGGCTGTTCGACCGGCCGGTGCACATGTACCGCGGCACCACCATGGCCGGCATCATCCGCGACGAATCCCGCTTCGACCCGCGGCGCGGCTTCGTCGGCGGCTACGAGATGGAAACGCTGTCGCTCGGCGTGCCCTTCATGGCGGCCTTCCTCGATCCGGGAGCCTGGGGGCGTGACTTCAGCTCGGCGCTGGACGCCTACGACCACATCGCCGGCATGTGGCTGGTCGGCGAGGACATGCCGCGCGAGACCAACCGCGTCACCCTGCACGCGACGGAGAAGGACAAGTTCGGCCTGCCGATTCCCAACGTCAATTTCGATGACCATCCCAACGACATCGCCATGCGCACCCACGCCTATGGCCGCGGGTCTGCCGTCTATGACGCGGTGGGCGCGGTCAGGACCATCCACACCCCGCCCTACCCGTCCACCCACAATCTCGGCACCAACCGGATGAGCGCCAACGCCCGCGACGGCGTCGTCAACAAGTGGGGCCAGGCGCATGACGTGAAGAACCTGTTCGTGTCAGACGGCAGCCAGTTCACCAGCGGGGCGTCGGAAAACCCGACCCTGACCATCGTCGCGCTGGCGATCCGGCAGGCCGATTACATCGCCGACCAGATGAGCAAGCGGGAAATCTGACGATCCGCAAGGACCGCAAGCCCCCGGTGTGAACGCGCCGGGGACTTGTAGCCCTTCTCCCATCAGCGCGCCGGGTTGAAGGCCGGTCCGGTAAGTTCCGGCCCCTTCGCAGCGTCGGCGATGGTGATGGCGGCCGGCCCCTGCGCGCCCAGCGTGACCGTCACCGGCTTGCCGTTGTTGTAGTTCTTCCACATCTGGTACAGGGCCAGCGCCGCGAACATCTTGGCGTCGCGGCTGGTGTTGTACAGCCATTCCTGGGTCGGCACGACCCGCAGCGTGCCATTGGCGCCCTGCTCCACCTTGTCGGCGAAGCGGTAGCCGAGTTGCTCGCCGATGCCGGCGACCAGCCCGTCGAAGCCGGGCGAAAGCTTGCCGAACCCGGCCTGCGCCGGAGCGCTTTCGCCGCTGCCCAGCGTGCTGGCGCTCTGGCGCTTGACGAGGTCGGAGAACAGCCAGCCCTCCTCCCCGGTGCGCAGGACGCGGACACCCATCCAGTTGCCCTCCCGCCGCAGTTCGACCACGTCCTCGCCGCGCATGATCGTGGAGCGGACCGCCGCGTCGTCGGACGGACCGGCACGCAGATTGACCTTCTCGCCCGTCACCGCATGGATGTCGCCCGACGCCGCCAGCGCCGGCGTTCCCGCCAATCCAAGCGCTGCAACTAGGACCATGATCGTCGACCGTGACATGACAGTTCCTCCCGTTGGGGGTGCCCGCGCACCGTTTCGCGAACAACGCATGGCGACCGCCGGATGATCCGCCGAACCGGGATTCCACATTTCCCCTTGACCTGAAGTTAACTTGAGGTTTTAGGCTGCCTGCATTGGATCTGGCATACCAGACCCGCCGATGACACTGGCAGGCAGGATGATGAGCAGTACGCAGCCTGAAACGCCGCAGCCCTCAGCCAAGGCACCATGGACGTTGCGCGTGCACCGCCTGGACCGGATCACACCGCAGGTCCGGCTGGTCGAATTGCGCGATCCGGACGGGCGTGGACTGCCGCCGGCCGAACCGGGCGCCCACATCGACCTCCATCTGCCGGACGGGGCGGTACGGTCCTATTCGCTGTGCGGCGACCCGGCGGACCGCCAAGCCTACCGCATCGCCGTCCTGAACGTGCCGGGCGGGCGGGGATCGGGCTTCGTGCATGGCGAACTGGCGCTTGGCGCCGACCTGACCATCTCCCCGCCCCGCAACAATTTCCACTTTGACGACGCGGCGCGCTATCTGTTCGTCGCCGGCGGCATCGGCATCACGCCGCTGTTGCCGATGATCCGCAGGGCGGTAAACAAGGGCGCAGATTGGGTTCTGCATTATTGCGTGCGCAGCGCTGCTGCGGCGCCTTTCCTCGACGATCTCCGCGCCCTGCCCCACGGCCACGTCGACCTGCATGCCGCCGACGAGGGCCAACGGCTGGCGGTTGACGAGTTGATGGCGTCCACCCCCGTCGATGTTCCGATCTATTGCTGCGGTCCGCAGCGGCTGATGGAAGCGGTGGCCGCCGCCGCCCGGCCGGACCAGGATGTCCGCTTCGAATGGTTCACCCCACGTCCGGAGCCAGCCCGTCAGGACTTTGCGGACAACAGCTTCGATGTGGTCTGCGCGCGCTCCGGCATCACCGTCACGGTTCCGGCGGGAACCAGCATTCTGGACGCGCTCTACGCCGCAGGCGTCGAAATCGACTCGTCCTGCGAACAGGGCGTCTGCGGCACTTGCGAGACGACGGTGCTGGAGGGCGAGCCCGACCACCGTGACAGCGTCCTGTCCGACGCGGAGCGCGCTGCCGGCAAGACGATGATGCTGTGTGTCTCGCGGGCGCGCAGCACAAGATTGGTCTTGGATGTCTGACGCTTCAACACGAAACGACCATTGGGAGGATTTGATGACCGAGGAAGACCTGCGCCAACTTGGAGTGGCGCTTTTGAACAGCCCGGCGGAGGCTATCGTCTATTCCGACCGGGAGGGTCTCATCCGATTCTGGAATGCGGGGGCGGAACGCGTGTTCGGCTTCACCGCTGAAGAAGCGTTGGGCCAATCGCTGGACATCATCATCCCCGAACGGCAGCGCCAGCGCCATTGGGATGGCTATGACGAGGTGATGAAGACGGGGGTGAGCCGCTATGGCAGCGGCGACCTGCTGTCGGTTCCGGCGCTGCGCAAGGACGGCAGCCGCATCTCGGTGGAGTTCACCATCGTGCCCTTGAAGGACGCGGACGGCGCCATGCTCGGGATGGCCTCCGTCATGCGCGACGTGTCAGCCCGCTTCGAGGAGTTGAAGACCCTGCGCCGTCAGGCGACCGGGCGCTGATACCTCCCTTTCCCGTCTGGCCCTACCCGCCGGCCAGACGGGCGCGCAGGTCGCGCTTGACCACCTTGCCATAATTGTTCTTCGGCAGGTCCTCGACGAACAGGTAACGCTTGGGCCGCTTGAACCGGGCGATGCTGGCGTTGCAATGCTCGTCGAGGCCGCCGGGGGAGATTTCGCGCCCCGGCTCGGCGACGATGAAGGCGACGACGATCTCGCCCCATTCCGGATCGGGTTGCCCGGTGACACAGACCTCGGCAACGTCGGGGTGGCGCAGCAGCACCTCCTCCACCTCGCGCGGATAGATGTTGCTGCCGCCGCTGATGATGACGTCCTTCGACCGGTCGCGCAGCGTTAGGTAGCCGCGTCCGTCGAAGGATCCCATGTCGCCGGTGAACAGCCAGCCGCCGCGCAGGGCTTCGGCCGTCGCCTTGGGATTGTTCCAGTATCCGGCCATCACCACGTCGCCGCGGCAGACGATCTCCCCCACCTCGCCGGTGGGCAGCGGCCGACCGTCGGCATCCACCACCGCCACCTCGACGCCGCTGCGGGCGAAGCCGACCGACCCCAGCACCGCATCGTCGTCGCTTGCATGGTCGCGGCGCCGCAGCGACGCGATGGTCATCGGCGCCTCGCCCTGGCCGTAGATCTGGGCGAAGACCGGCCCGAAAACCGCCAGCGAGCGGCGCAGTTCCTCCACATACATCGGGCCGCCGCCATAGACGATGGAACGCAGGTTGGCCGGCCGCCGGCCGCCGCGTTCCGCCTCCAGCCGCAGCCTCTGCACCATCGTCGGGGCCAGGAAGGCGCCGCAGCCGGGGTGACGGTCGCAGAGATCGAGGAACTCCGCCGGCTCAAATGCGGAGGAGGCCGGCACCACCTGCCGGGCGCCGCGGGCGACATAGGCCGCCATGTAGAGACCGGAGCCGTGCGACATCGGCGCCGCGTGCAGCAGGCTGCAATCCTCGTCCACCGCCTCGACATCGGCCAGATGGGCGACGGTCATGGCCAGCAGATTGCGGTGGGACAGCATCGCTCCCTTCGACCGACCGGTGGTGCCGCTGGTGTAAAACAGCCAGCCCAGCGCCTGCGGATCGGGATCGATCGGCCCGGCCCATTCGTCGCCCGCCGCCATTGCCGTGTAGTCCTCTCCGCCGATGATGATCCGGCGGCAGGACGCCGCAGTCGACCCGTCCAGCGCCTGCTCCAGCCCGCCGGCCAGCTTGGGCGAGACGAAGACGATGGACGCTCCGGAATCCTCCAGGATCTGCACCAGCTCGCGCGGATGCAGCTTGGCGTTGACCGGCGTCGCCGCCATGCCGGCCGCCCAGATGGCGAAGAACAGCTCGACATATTCGGGCACATTTTCCGTCGCGATGGCGATGCGGTCGCCCGGCCGGCCGACAGCACGCAGGCCGGCGGCGATGCGCAGCGCGCGGGAGCGAAGTTCGGCAAAGCTGTGAAACTGCTCGGTGCCGCGGAACACCGCTCCGCGACCGGGGAAACGGGCCGCCGCCTGATCGAGAAGGGAGAAGAGATTCACCGGCGCTGTTCCTTCCTGCCACCGCTCATCCGCCAGACGCCACTGCGGTCCTTCGACCGGCCAGGGCACGGATGCGTTCTTTAACCTGTTCGTCCAGCGGATTGTAGACCAGAAGACCGAGATCGGGGCGTCCATCGACGGCGAAGGCCGAATATTCCATCTCGACGCTGCCGAGTTCCGGATGCTGGAGCCGTTTGAACCCCTCGCTCGGCGCGTACACGTCGTTCTCGTTCCAGAACCGGGCGAAGTCGGCGCTCGTCCGGCACAGCTCATCGACGAAATTGGCGATCTCCTTCACCGCCCCGGCCCGCGCCGCATCGACGCGGAAGGCGCCCACCAGATGCCGCGCCATGCCCTCCCAGTCCCTTTGCTTGGCCCGGATCGCCGGATTGCCGAACACCAGCCGCAGGATGTTCCGCTGATCGGGCGGCAGCGTGCCGTAATCGGTCAGCACCACGGCGGCAGCGCGATTCCAGGCCAGCACGTCCCAGGTCGCGGTCTTGATGAAGGCCGGACAGGCGTCGAAGGACTCCAGCAGCCGTTGCAGCCGCGGGCTTACCCCTTGCGCCGGCCTGTAGCGCATCTCCGGCGGCCGGCCGAGCGCCAGGATGAACAGATGCTCCCGCTCCAGATCGGTCAGCATCAGGCTGCCGGCGATCCGGTCCAGCACGTCGGCCGACGGCGCCCCGCCCCGCCCCTGCTCCAGCCACGTGTACCAGGTCGGGCTGATGTTGGCGCGCTGCGCCACCTCCTCCCGGCGCAGGCCCGGCGTGCGGCGGCGTCCCGAGAACCCGAAGGCCGCCGGGTCCAGCCGCGTCCGGCGGTCGCGCAGGAAGGCGGCGAGCGTGCCGGCCGGACTGGTCTGTCTGGTGTCGGTCTGCATTGGCTGATCCTGGTAGCCGCTATACTAGGAAAACGTCACTACTTTAACAGGATATCACGGCGGGACAGAGTGGGGGCGACTGAATTGGAAAGGTGGTTGTCCCATGCGTATTTTCCTCACCGGCGCCACCGGTTTCATCGGCCGGGCCGTGCTGTCCGAACTGCTCCAGGCCGGCCATCGGGTCATCGGCATGACCCGCTCCGAGGACGGCGCCCGCGCGCTGGAGTCCGCCGGTGCCGAGCCGCACTTGGGCACGCTGGAGGATCTGGCGAGCATCCGCAGCGGCGCCGAAAAGGCCGACGCCGTAATCCACACCGCCTTCGACCATGACTTCTCGCGCTTCGCAGAGAATTGCGCAAAGGACAGCCGGGTGATCGGTGCCTTGGGCGCGGCGCTGAAGGGCTCGAACCGTCCGCTGCTGATCACGTCCGGGGTCGGCATTGGGGGTGCCGGTCATGGCCGGCTTGCCCGCGAAGATGTCTTCGACGACGGTCACCCCAACCCGCGCATCGCATCGGAGCGGGCCGGCAACGAGCTGTTGGACGCCGGCATCAATGTCGCGGTGATGCGGCTGCCGCAGGTCCACAACACGGAGAAGCAGGGGCTGATCACCCCGCTGATCGAAATCTTCCGCGCGAAGGGTGTCGCCGCCTACATCGGCGAGGGGCGAAACCGCTGGTCCGCCGGCCATCTGGGGGATGTCGCACGCCTCTACCGTCTGGCCATCGAGAAGGCGGAGGCCGGCGCCCGCTACCATGCGGTTGGGGAGGAGGGCGTCGGGACCCGCGAGATCGTCGAAACGCTGGCCCGCGGCCTGAAAATTCCGGCGGTCTCCATCCCGCAGGACAAGGCTGCCGAACACTTCGGCTGGATGGCGATGTTCGCGGGCATCGACATGGCGGCGTCCAGCGCCCTGACCCAGCAGACACTCGGCTGGCATCCCGAAGGTCCCGGCCTCATCGCCGACCTGGAGGCGATGCGCTACTCCTGACCGGGCAGGAAGTCATTCGGCGCCTTTCAGATAAGCGCGCGGCGAGGAGCCGAGCACGCGCTTGAACATCGCGGTGAAGGCGGCGGGATTGTCATAGCCGAGGTCGATGGCGACCACGGTGACGGCTTCGCCCGCCACCAGCCGCGGCAGGGCGGCGGCAAGACAGGCCTGCTGGCGCCATTCCAGAAAGCTCAGTCCGGTCTCGCGCCGGAACAGGCGGGTGAAGGCGCGCCGGCTGACGCCCAGCTCGTCGCACCATTGTTCAATCGTCTCATGCACCGCCGGCTGGCGGAGAAAGCGCCGACAGCGCTCGGCCAAGGCCGGACTGGTCGGGAAGGGGACGGTCAGCGGCTGGGCCGGCAGATGCAGCATCTCATAGCGGATCAGCGCCATCACCGCGCCGTCGTGGCTGTCCGGATCGTAGTCCGCCGGCACATCCACGGCGCGGGCGATCAGGTTGCGGATGAAGGGGGACAGGCCGACGACCTGACAGCGGTCCGGCATTCCGCCGGTCAGATCCGGGTCCAGGTAAAGGCTTTGGGTGGTCACCGCCCCGATCATGCGCACCTCATGCATGATGCCGGGCGGGATCCACAGGCCGAAATCGGGCGGCACCACCCAGCGGCCCTGCGGCGTCGACATGATCAGCACCCCGGTGATGCCGGAGATCAGCTGTCCCCGCCGGTGCCAGTGCAGCGGCAGCGTGCCGCCGTCCGGATAGTCGTGGGTGGTGGCGAGCAAAGGTCGCTCGACGGCATCGATCTCGTCGACACGGACATTCCTGACCATGGCCCAGACTCGTAGAAAACTGGCCTGACCGCGGTGGCGGGCCTTCTCGGTCGACCGTAGGCTTACGGTGCAGTCAACGCAACAGTGCCGGGCCAACCGGGCCGCCGATATGCGGTCCGGACGCCTGAGGCGGAGAGAAGAGGGCATGCCCCCGTGACCGACACCACCATGAGCCGGCCCAGCGCCGGTTCGACGGCCTTTTCCATCCTGGCCGCGATCAGCGCCTGCCACCTGCTCAACGACATGATCCAGTCGCTGCTGCCCGCGGTCTATCCGATCCTGAAGGACGAGTTCGGCCTCAGCTTCGCCCAGCTCGGTCTGCTGACCTTCGTCTATCAGCTGACCGCATCGCTTCTTCAGCCGCTGGTCGGACTTTTCACCGACCGCAAGCCGATGCCCTATTCGCTGGTCTTCGGCATGGGCTCCACCCTGCTCGGCCTTCTAACCCTGGCCTGGGCGCCAAGCTTTCCGGCCCTGCTGGCCGGCGGGATGCTGCTGGGCTTCGGCTCGTCCGTCTTCCATCCGGAGGCATCGCGCATCGCCCGTCAGGCCTCCGGCGGCGCCCATGGGCTGGCCCAGTCGCTGTTCCAAGTCGGTGGCAATCTCGGCTCCGCGCTCGGCCCGTTGCTGGCCGCCTTCATCATCCTGCCGCGCGGTCAGGGCAGCCTCAGCTGGTTCGCCTTCGCCGCTCTGGCCGGCATGGTGGTGATGGTGCGGCTGGGAAGCTGGCAGCGCCGGAACGCCAAGCCGCGCAAGGCCGGTGGCCCCTCCACGGCGCGCCATGCCGATCTGCCGACGGGGCAGGTCACCCGTGCCGTCGCCATCCTGATCGCGCTGATCGTGTCGAAATACGTCTATCTGGCCAGCATCACCAGCTATTACATCTTCTACCTGATCGACCGCTTCGGCCTGTCCACCGGCGACGCGCAGCTCTGCCTGTTCGTCTTCCTGGCTGCCGTCGCAGCGGGTACGGTGATCGGCGGCCCGGTGGGCGACCGCATCGGCCGCAAGACGGTGATCTGGGTCTCAATCCTCGGCATCCTGCCCTTCACCCTGGCCCTGCCCTATGTCGGGCTAACGACGACGGTGATTCTCAGCGCGGTGATCGGGCTGGCCCTGGCTTCGGCCTTCCCGGCCATCGTGGTCTATGCGCAGGAACTGCTGCCCGGCCGGGTCGGCATGGTGTCGGGCCTGTTCTTCGGGCTGGCCTTCGGCGTCGCCGGCATCGGCGCGGCGGGGCTGGGCGTCGTGGCGGACTGGAAAGGCATCGGCTTCGTCTACACCGCATGCTCCTTCCTGCCGCTGCTGGGCCTGCTGACAATCTTCCTGCCGAATGTGGAACGCCGGTAACCAACACCGGGACGCGGCACCGGGACGAGGGGAGCGCAGGCTCCCCTTTGTCCATCCCCTTTTTCCATCTCGGCCCTCAGGCGTCTTTCCCCAGCTTGTCCAGCGCCTCCAGCGCATCGGCGGGCAGAACCAGATCCGCCGCCGCCAGATTCTCCTGCAGATGCCTGACCGACGAGGTTCCCGGGATCGGCAGGATGTTGGGTGCCCGGTTCAGCAGCCAGGCGAGTGCCACCTGCATCGGCGTCGCCCCGAGCCGGCTGGCGACATCGGACAGCAGGCCGGACTGGATCGGCGAGAAGCCGCCGAGCGGGAAGAAGGGCACATAGGCGATCCCCTTGGCGGCGAGATCGTCGATCAGCGCATCGTCCGCCCGATGCACCAGATTGTAGTGGTTCTGCACGCAGACGATCTCGCAGACGCGGCGACCTTCCTCGACCTGCCGCGCCGTGGCGTTGCTGAGCCCGATGTGGCGGATCAGCCCCCGCTGCTGGAGTTCGGCAAGGACGGTGAGTTCCCGCTCGACCGGCCCTTCCGCCGGTGCATGCCCATGGTCGCCCCACAGCCGCATATTGACGACGTCGAGCACGTCGAGGCCGAGATTGCGCAGATTGTCATGCACCGCCTGCCGCAACTCTTCCGCCGAGGATGCCTGGAGCCAGGAGGCATCCGCACCGCGCCGGGCGCCGACCTTGGTCACGATCAGCAGATCGTCCGGATAGGGCGCCAGCGCCTCGCGGATCAGCTGGTTGGTGACATGCGGGCCATAGAAGTCGCTGGTGTCGATATGATTGACACCGGCCTCGATGGCATGGCGCAGCACGGCGATGGCGGCGTCGCGGTCCTTCGGCGGACCGAAGACACCGGGACCGGCCAACTGCATGGCGCCATAGCCGAGCCGGCGGACGACTTTGCCCCCGAGGGTGAAGCTGCCGGATTTGTCGATTTTGGTCTGATCAGTGTCGGACATGATGAACTCCATGATGGCTTCACCAATCTAGCCATCACCCGCCTGTCCGATTAGTCTGCACAATCAGGACAACCCGTGCGGATTTCCGAACAATGCAGCATGAGCTGGGGGACCTGAACGCCTTCGTCGCGGTGGCCCGCGCCCGTGGTTTCCGCGAAGCGGCGAAGGCCGGCAAGGTCAGCGCCTCGTCCCTCAGCGAAGCCGTGCGGCGGCTGGAAGGACAGCTCGGCGTCAGGCTGTTCAACCGGACCACCCGCAGCGTGGTCCCGACGGAGGCCGGCGAACGCCTGCTGGCCCGGCTGGAGCCCGCCCTGCGCGAGGTCGATGCAGCCCTCGACGTTGTGAACGGCTTCCGCGACCGGGTGGCGGGCACCCTCAGGCTCAATGTGCCGGTCAGCGCGGCACGGCTGGTCCTGCCGTCGATCCTGCCGGCCTTCCATGCCGCCTATCCCGAGATCCGGGTGGAGGTGATGGGAGAGGACAGCTTCGTCGACGTCCTTGCCGCCGGATGCGACGCCGGCATCCGCTATGACGACCGGCTGGAGCAGGACATGATCGCTGTTCCCATCGGTCCCCGCCGGCAGCGCTTCGCGACCGCGGCCTCCCCCGCCTATCTCGACGCCCGGGGGCGGCCGGAGCATCCACGCGACCTGATGGCCCACAGCTGCATACGCGGACGCTTTGCCAGCGGTGCGATGCCGCTCTGGGAATTCGAGCGCGACGGCGAAGCGATCCGCCTCGACCCGACCGGACCGCTGGTCGTGGGGCCCGGCGGCATCATGGACCTCGCCATCGATGCGGCCGTCGCGGGCGTCGGGGTCTTTCAACTGTTCGAGCAGTGGCTGCGCCCGCATCTGGACAGCGGCGCGCTTGAACCCGTCCTGGAATCCTGGTGGCCGTCCTTTTCCGGCCCATTCCTCTATTACCCCGGCCGGCGCCTGGTGCCGGCCCCGCTTCGGGCCTTTCTGGATTTCATCAGGACCGATCCCATCGCCTGACAAGCCGTCACTCCGCCAGCATGGCCGCCAGCTGCTCGGCGATCTGGTTCGGCGAGAAGGGCTTGCGCAGCAGGCGCACGGCCTCGCCCAGATCAGGCGTATCGGCATAGCCGGTGACGATCAGCGCCGGCAATCCGGGACGCAGGGTTCGCACGGTGCGCACCACCTCGGCCCCGTTCATGCCGGGCATGGCAAAGTCGGTGACCAGGGCATCGATCTCCGCACCGTCCTGCAACAGGGCCAGGGCAGTTTCCCCGCTATCCGCCTCGATGACCTGATGGCCCTGGCTTTCCAGAAGCGCCATCGTCCCCATCCGCACGATGGCATCGTCCTCCACCAGCAGAACGGTGCGGCCTTCGCCGCGCTCGACGTCGGCAGTCAACCGTGCCGGCGGGCCGGTGACGGCCGCCACGCTTGGCAGGTAGAGAGTGATCGCGGTTCCGCCGCCGAGGCTGCTGTCGATGTGGACGCCCCCGCCGGACTGGGTCGCCATGCCCTGGACCATCGACAGCCCCAGCCCCGACCCCTTGTCGAGCGGCTTGGTGGTGAAGAAGGGCTCGAAGACATGCGGCAAAACCGCCGGGTCGATGCCGGTGCCGGTATCCGCCACCCGGATCGCCACATAGGTCCCGGGCCGCAACTCCGCCGGCCCGGTCACGGAGCGGCCCGTTTCTCCGCCGCCGATTTGGGCAACGGAGGCGGTCAGGGACAACCGCCCGCCGCCCGGCATGGCATCGCGGGCATTGATCGCAAGATTAAGGATGGCGGATTCGAGCTGCGCCCGGTCGATCAGCGCCGCCGGAAGTCCGGGCGGCACCTGGATCGTGACGCTGATCTGGCCGCCAAGGGAGCGTTCCAGAAGGGAACTCATCCCGGTGAGCAGCTCTCCCAGGTCTGTCGGCTCCGGCATCAACGTCTGGCGCCGTGCGAAGGACAGCAGCGACTGGGTCAGCCGCGCACCACGCTCGATGGAGCGGTTGGCCGCTTCGAACAGCTCGCGCGGGGTGCCGTCGGGCACGGTGGGGGCCAGGACGGCAAGGCAGCTGACGATGCCCTGGAGCAGATTGTTGAAGTCATGCGCCACGCCGCCGGTCAGCTGCCCCAGCGCCTCCATCTTCTGCGCCTGATGCAGTTGCTCCTCTGCCCGCCGGCGGTCGGCCATTTCGGCTTGCAGGGCCTGCGTCCGCTCGGCGACACGCTCTTCCAACCGGCTGGACGCCTGGGTGATCTCCTGAAGATGGCTGCGGGTCCGGTACTGGCGTTCCCGGCTGCGCAGCGCCGCCTGCGCCGCGCTTTGCAGCGCCTCGCGATGCAGCGGCCGGTCCAGCAACGTGACGTTGCCGAGCAACTGGAAGAACGCCTGCCTGCCCCGTCCGGCCTGCCGGCTGCGCCGCGACGTCAGGATCACGATGGGCAGGTCCGACCAGCGCGGCTGCGCCTCCAGCCAAGCGGTCAGCGGTTCGATGTCGGTCAGCACCCCTTCGGAGAGGACCAGCGCCCCGACATCGTCGCCAAGGCCGCGGCAAAGCTCCGGCAAATCGGCACAGGGCTGCGTCGCCAGACCGATTTCCGCCAGGACAGAGCCGATCACCTCGGCATCCCGCCCTTCAGGGGCCAGGACAAGGATGGACCCGTGCATCGGCATCGATCACCCGGCTTCGCCCTGACCACTGAGGAGAGTCTCCACCGAGCCGTCATATTCCGGCACGCCCGTCAGCACGCCACGGAAGTCCATCAGCTGCGGCCCGACCTGCATCCCGTCCGGGAACAGCCGGAACTCGCGGATCGACAGTTCATGGACGCCGGTGCGCTTCTTCACCACCGAAATTGCCTTGCGCACCTCGCCCCCGGCCTCGAAGAAGCGCAGCAGGACAACGGTGTCGCTCATAAAGGACAAATCGATGGGATTCTGCACGTCGCCGATGATGCCCTGCTGCGCCAGGATCAGGATGGTCACCACGCCCTTGTTGTTCAGGTAAGTCAGCAACTCGTGCATCTGGAGCGAGAGCGCCTTCTCTTCCGGCATGGTGCTGAGATAGGAGTTCAGGCTGTCGATCACCACGATGCCGGCGTTGCGGTCCTCGACTTCGCGACGCACCTGCCAGACGAACTGGCCGGGCGACAGGCGCGAGGGATTGGCGCGGTGCCAGCCGACACGGCTCTTTTCCACCGCCTCTTGGATGTCGATGCCGAGTGCGATGCTGCGCAGCTGCAGCGTCTTGAAAGTCTCGTCGAAGGAAAAATACGCCGCATGCTCGCCGCGCTTGACCGCGGCGGTGACGTATTGGAGCGCAATCGAGGATTTGCCGACCCCCGATGGCCCCACCAGCATCGTCGTGGTGCCGTGCGTCAGTCCACCGCCCATCAATTCGTCCAGGGTCGGCAGGCCGCTTTCCATGGTGGTCTGCTCGAAATCGCTTTTGTGCTCTTCGGCGATCAGGCTGGGAAAGACCAGGACATTGGACTTCGTAATTGCGAAGTCATGCCAGCCGCTCTGGTATTCCGCCGCCCGCATCTTGGCGATGCGCAGCCGCCGCCGCGCAGCACCATAGGTGCGCTCGATCTGCTCCAGCACGATCACGCTGTGAGCCAGGCTGTGCAGATCGCTCGCTCCATCCTGATGGGTCAGGTCGTCGAGGATCAGGGTGGTGCAGCGGCGCCCTTGCAGGAACTGCTTCAAAGCCAGGATCTGACGGCGGTAGCCGAGCTGGTCCTGGGCGAGCAGCCGCAGTTCCGACACCGTGTCGATCACCAGCACTTCGGGATTTTCACGCTCGATCCGGTCGATGATCAGACGCACGGTCTCGCCAAGCTCGACCTCCGAGGGGTAGAGCACGCTCTGCTGGCGATCCAGTTGGGCTTCGATGGGCACGATGTCGAAGACCGCAAAGCCGTCGAGCGACCAGCCATGGCTGGCGGCGGTCGCTTCCAGCTCCTTGGCGCTCTCCGACAGGGTGATGTACAGCCCCTTCTTGCCGTCGTCGCGCGTCTGGATCAGAAGCTGCAGGGCAATGGTGGTCTTGCCTGTGCCGGGTGCGCCCTCCAGAAGATGTATTCGACCGCGCGGCAGCCCGCCGCGCAAAACCAAATCGAATTCGGGGATTCCGGTCTGCACTTTCTCGATCGGGAGGGGCTTGGGCACCAAAGGCTCCTTAAGGTCCATGTCATCAGACAAACACGGTGCAGCGGAAATGTTCCGCCGGAGCTTGGGCGCGGCCTGAAAATTGGTGTGGATCAAAGGGTCGCCGAGGGCGGCTCGGCGGTATCGGCGACCGGGATGCGGGCCTCCCCTTCCGCCATCGCCAGACGGCGGCCGAGCGCCGCGGCGAGGCTTCGGGGGGTGACCGGCTTGTGCAACAGGTCGAAGCCATGGGTGAGCGCATCGTTCTGCGGCTCCGTGCCGATCTCCCCGGTGACGATCAGGCCGGGGATGTCCGCATCGTGCATGTCCCAGATGCGGAGGATCGCCTCCGTTCCGATGCGCTTGCCCCGCAGGCGGTAATCGACGACGAGGATGTCCGGCCGGCGGCCGTCCAGCGTCAGGCGCTCCACCGCCAAGTCGGTCGAATCCGCGGTGATCACGTCGAATTTCCAGGCGCGCAGCAGGCTTTCCATCCCGGCGAGCACGATGGGGTCGTCGTCCACCACCACCGCCAGCCGCCGCCCCTCCCGCTCGGGCGGTGCCGGCGCCATTTCCACAGGGGTCGTCTCCACGGATGACGGGGCGGGGCGGTGGACCTCCGCCGCCAGCGGCACCGCGATGCTGAACAGCGAGCCCTGGCCCGGATGCGAGCGTACGGTGACGGGATGGTCCAGCAGGTCGGACAGGCGGCGGACGATGGCAAGCCCAAGGCCGAGGCCCTGGTTACGGTCGCGCTCGGGATTGTCGACCTGATAGAGTTCCTCGAACACCCGGTCGATCTGGTCGGCCGGGATGCCGCGGCCGGTGTCGTGGACACCGATCAGCAGACGGTCGGCCGCCACGCTGCAGTCTACCGAAATCCCGCCGCTGTCGGTGTAGCGGATCGCGTTCTCCACCAGATTGCGCAGCATGCGGCCGAGCAGGACCCGGTCGCTGCGGATCACGGCATGGCAGGGCTGCACGCGCCAGTCCAGTCCCTTTTCATGCGCGACGGGGGCATAGGCGTCGTCCAGGCTCCTCAGCAGGTCCGAGATGCGGAACTCCTCGAACTGCGGCGCCACGATGCCGGCGTCGAGGCGGGAGATGTCGAGCAGACCGTCCAGCAGACCTTTGAGGATCTCCAGCCCGTGCTGGAGCCGCCCGAGTGCATCGAGACCGGGGCCCTCGCCCAGATGCGGGCGGAGCACCTCGGCGAACAGCAGGATCGACTGCATCGGCTGGCGCAGATCATGGCTGGCGGCGGCGAGGAAGCGGCTTTTGGACCGCCCGGCCTCTTCCGCCGTATCGCGGGCGCGATGGATGTCGTGGATATCGACGGCCCCGCCGAACCACGCGACGATCCGTCCGCCATGGTGGATCGGGTGAGTCCGGCTGAGATGCCATCTGTAGGCTCCGTCGGCCCGGCGCAGGCGCAGTTCATACGAATGCGCCGCACCGGCGGGGATGGCCGCTCTCCGGACCGCCTGAATGCGCTCGACGTCCTCCGGATGCAGATCTCCCATCCGGTTCTCTTCGTTCGTCATGCGGCCGGTGTAGGCCCGGAACGCCGCATTGACGTATTCCAACGTGCCGTCGGGCCGGTTCACCCACATCATGTGCGGGGCGTTCTCCACCAGCGCGCGCGACCGCTCCTCGCTGGCCCGCAGCGCGGTGGACGCTTCCTCATTGGCCCGCATCTGCCGGTCGAGATCCTCGACCAGCCCATCGAAGGCCAGCCCCAGCCGGCTCATCTCCGGGCCATCCACTGCTCCCACACGGGCCGTGCGGTCGCCGGCACGCCAGCGCTCGGTCGCCGAGATCAACGCCGCGACCGGCCGATAGAGGTGCCACCTGGCGATCAGGAACGCCGCCAGCAGGCCAAGCAGCAGCGTGGCGGCGATCCAAACCAGCGACCGCGTCAGCGCGGCATCGATGCCGCTCATCGCCGCGTCATGGTCGATGCCGACCGCAACGAAGATGTGCCGGACCCCGGCCGACAGCGGAACATAGGCGAACACC
This sequence comes from Azospirillum melinis, assembly GCF_013340935.1. GTDB lineage: Bacteria > Pseudomonadota > Alphaproteobacteria > Azospirillales > Azospirillaceae > Azospirillum > Azospirillum melinis. The sequence goes on from NZ_WHOS01000021.1 coordinate 88,654, forward strand.
CGCTCCACCCCGTCGATCCCCATCAGCTGGGCGGTCCCGACCGCATCGGCATCGAGCAGAGGCCGGAAGCGCGGCGGGAGCGCAGTGCCGACGGCCCCCGGTCTCGCAGGGGCATGGGCCAGGACGATGCCGTTGCCGTCGGCGATCATCAGCGCGGCATTGTCGGGAAGCGGATGTTCCGAGAGGTAGCGTTCGAGCCAGCCGAGATCGATCAGCGCCGTGACCACGCCGATGGTCCGCCCGTCGCCGCCGGTGCGGCGGATCGGCAGGCCGAACGGCATCGCCGGCTTGTCGTCGTGCCGCTGCCGGATGAACTCGCCGACGGTGAAGCCGCCGCTTTCCAGGGCGGAGCGCACATGCATCCGGTCGGCGATGGTCCGCCCGCGCAGAAGCGGGTTGGTGGAACAGAGAATGACCCCGTCCTCGGCCGTCAGGTTGACCGTCAGGTAATCCGGGATCCGCGTGGCGGTGCGCGTCAGCAGCGCCTGACATCCCGTCGCGTCGAGGGTCTGCGCCGACGTGGTTTCCGACAGCAGTTCCAGCATCTGCCGCACGCCTTCGACCAGCCGCTGCTGCTCCCCGCCCAGCAAGCTGAGAAGCTGCTGCGCATGCTCGTGGATCTCATCGGAGCGCTGGCGGCGCAGGTCGATCTGGTTCCAGACCTCCAGCGCGCAGATTGGCACCAGGGCCAGCGTCACGAGCAGCAACAGCCGGGTCAGGAAGCTCATGGCGCCCTCTTCCCGATCCCGGCCCACGTCCTGAGCCCGACCACAATTCTGTGGGATGCGACCGCCATGCCCCGTCTCCCGAACGGCCCTGTTGCATACATAACCGTTCGGGAGGCCGATTGCTGCCGCTCTCTGGCGTTACCCTGCGGCGATGGCGCGGTTCAGGGAGGCGATCAGGACATGGGCGTCGACCGGCTTGCCCAGCACGTCGCAGGCACCGCCGCCCAGCGCGCGCAGCCGTGTGGTCTCGTCGGCGTAGGAGGTCATGAACAGGATCGGCGGATGTCCGCCGCCCTCGGTATTGAGCCGGTCCTGCAACTCCAGCCCGGACAGGCCGGGCATGCGCACGTCCAGGATGATGCAGGCGATCCCGGTCCGGTCGGCCAGCGCCAGGAAATCCTCGGCGGAGACGAAGGGCCGGCAGCGGAAGCCGACCGACCGCAGCAGGTCGTCCAGCGCCTCGCGGATCGCCTCGTCGTCATCGACCACCGCTATCAGGGGTGCGTTGGACACGTCGTGATGCCTTGACCGGATCGGGGATCGAATGGGAGCGCCAGTCACTGGCGTTACACGCATCCTATCCGGATGGGGCGGGTGGCAGATACCACACCTAGGTCTAGAAGCGGACGGTGGGGCCGGCCGCAGGACAGAGGCGCGCGAACCGTAGCCGTCACTCCTCGTGGTCGAGCACCTCCACCTTGCGGACGAGGTCGGCGACGGAGCGCACCTGCATCTTCCGCATCACCTTGCCGCGGTGGAGCTTGACCGTCACCTCGCTGATGCCGAGATCGCCGGCGATCTGCTTGTTCAGCCGGCCCTTGACCACCTCCGCCATCACCTCGCGCTCGCGCGGGGTCAGCGTCGCGGCCAGCGATTCCACCGTCATCGTGGCGGCCCGTTGGCTCCGCCGCGACCGGTCGCGGGCAAGCGCGGCATCGACCGCGTCCAGCATGTCCTGGTCGCGGAAGGGCTTGATCAGGAAATCCGTCGCCCCGGCCTTCATCGCCCGGACCGACATCGGCACGTCGGCGAAGCCGGTCATGAAGACGATGGGCAGCGCGATGCCCAGGCTGTCCAGCCTGGTCTGGAACTCCAGCCCGCCCAGGCCGGGAAGCCGCACGTCGAGGATCAGGCAACCCGGCCGGTCGGGAACCGCCGCCGCCAGCAGTTCCGCCGTGCTGCCGAAGGCGCGGCCTTCGATGCCGACCGATTGCAGAAGATCGACCACCGCCTCCCGCATGCCGGCGTCGTCATCGACGATCAGAACCAGCGGATCGTCCTTGGCAGGGGCAGGCTCGGGCGACGGGGCGGCTTTCTGGGCCATGGCGGTCAGTCCTCTCGTGCCGCGGCCAGCGGGACGGCTGGCGGTTGGGCTATTAATTCTTCGATCAGTGATTTGGGCGATGGCGGGAGAGCCGCCGGTATGGTGAACTCGAACACCGCCCCGCCGTCCGCATGGTTGTGGGCGGTCAGCGTGCCGCCGCAGGACTCGATGGTGGACCGGCAGATGGCGAGGCCCATTCCCATCCCGTCGGGCCGGGTGGTGAAGAAGGGATCGAACAGGCGGGAATGGCTGGCCTCGTCGATGCCCCTGCCGCGGTCGCGCACGGCAACCCTGACCTGTGCCCCGCCTTCCAGGCTGCCGATGGCGACGGTCAGTTCGCGCCGGGGGCTGTCCGCCTCCGCCATGGCGTGCAGACCGTTGGTCACGAGGTTGACCAGCACCTGCTGCAGGCCGACCCGGCTGCCCCGCACCGGCGGGGCGGGGGCAAAGTCGGTGACCAGAACGGCCCCGCCCCCCGACAGTTCACGCTCCAGCAACAGCCCCACCTCGGTCACCAGTTGAGCCAGATCGATGGTCTCGTCGCAGTGGGTGTCCTTGACCAGCATGCCGCGTGTCCGCTGCACGATGTCGGCGGCGCGACGCCCGTCGCGGACGATGCGGTCGGCCGCCTTCGCAGCGGTTTCGATGTCGGGCTGGTCGCGGCGCAGCCAGCGCAGGCAGGCCTGCGCGTTCAGCACGATGGCGCCCAGCGGCTGGTTCAGCTCGTGGGCGATGGAGGCGGACAGCGCGCCCAGCGTGGCGGCTCGTGCGGCGCGCGCAAGCTCCGCCTGGGCCGCCAGCAGCGCCTCCTGCGTGCGTTCGCGCTGGGTGATGTCGACGACGCCGACTACCACCTGATCGAAGCCGACGCAGTCGTCGGGGAAGCTGATGCCAAGCAGCACCGTCAGGGTGCGCCCGTCCGCCGCGATCAGCTGTGCCCGCCCTTCGAAGCGGTCGCGCTTCTCCCAAAGCGCCAGCAGGACCTGCAGCATCGCCGCATCCTCGGCCGGCAGATAGCGGTCGAGCGGCCCCAGCACCGCCGGCCGGCCGGCCGCACCCAGCAGTTCCACGGTGGCGTCGTTGACGTTGGTGGTGCGGATCAGCGCGCCCATCCCGCGCGCCCAGCCGGGATCGGCCTGCGCATGGGCGGCAAGGTCAGTCACCCCGCGCGCCCGCAGGGCGTCGAGCGCCGCCGTCACCGCGGTGAAGTCCTGTTCCCACAGGGAAATCCGCGCCTGTTCGAACATGCAGCGGTAGCGTTTTTCGCTGCGCGCCAGCGCACCGTTGGCCCGCAACAGCAACGTGCGCGAATCATGGTCCCGCACCAGCAGCGCGCCGGTGATCAGGATGGCCGCCAGCGACACGCCGCAGCGCAGGACCGAAGACAGGTCCATGTCCTGCCAGTGCGAGAGGAAAAAGGACAGCACCGCCAGCAGCGCGCAGCCGGCGGCCACCCGCAGGATGCCCCGCCGCGACAGGGCGGTTGCGGCCAGCAACAGCACCAGCACATAGAGGACGGCGATGGCGCTTTCGATGTCGGTGAAGGTGTCGACGAAGAACACCGCCAGGGCGAGCGGAATCGACAGAAGGCCGAGACGGCGCTCCATCGGCCGTCCGTTGGCCGGCGAACCGCCCCATGCCGCGTCGCCCTTCGCACCGCCTTCCGCGCCAACCATCCGCCAGTCTCCAACCCCGCGCCGTTCCGGTTCCGGTTCCGGTTCCGGTTCCGGCAGCTTGCCTGCGGGCGCCATCCGGTTCTTGAACGATCTGACGATCACGTGGACGATCGGCACGGCTTGCCGCAAGTCATACCTTGGTTTGCTTGGAAGACGCCCGGCACCGGCGTTACCATCCTGCCCCACGCCATTTCCCCGAAGAACGCAACCGGCCGCAGGAGCCTGCCATGGTCGACGCCATCATCATCGGAGCCGGCCAGGCCGGGCCGCCGCTCGCCGAACGTCTAACCGCCGCCGGCATGAGCGTGGCGGTGGTCGAGCGCAAGCTGTTCGGCGGCACCTGCGTCAACACCGGCTGCACCCCAACCAAGACGCTGATCGCCAGCGCCCGCGTCGCCCAGATGGCCCGGCGCGCCGCCGAATACGGCGTGGTGCTGGACGGGCCGGTGCGCATCGACATGGCCCGGGTCAAGGCACGCAAGGACGAGGTTTCCGGCCGTTCGCGCCAGAATGTCGAACGCTGGCTGCGCGGCATGCCCAACTGCCGGGTGTTGCAGGGCCATGCCCGTTTCGAATCGCCGGGCAGCGTGCGCGTCGGCGACGAATTGCTGACGGCCGAGCGCATCTTCCTCAATGTCGGCGCCCGTGCCGCGATCCCGGACATGCCGGGGGTGCGCGACGTCGATCTCCTGACCAGCGGCACGATCCTGGACCTCGACCATGTGCCCCGTCATCTGGTGGTGGTCGGCGGCAGCTACATCGGCCTCGAATTCGCCCAGATGTACCGCCGCTTCGGTGCCGAGGTGACGGTGGTGGAGAAGGGGGAGCGGCTGATCGGCCGCGAGGACCCCGACGTGTCCGACGCGATCAGGGAGTTGCTGGAGAAGGAGGGGGTGACCGTCCGGCTGTCGGCCAACTGCATCCGCTTCGCCCGCCATGCCGACGGGGTGGAGGTGGGGGTGAACTGCACGTCCGGCACCCCGTCGGTGGTGGGAAGCCATGTGCTGCTGGCCGTCGGCCGCACGCCCAACACCGACGATCTCTGCCTCGACCGCGCCGGCGTGGTGACGGATTCCCGCGGCTTCGTCACGGTGGACGACAAGCTGCGCACCAATGTGCCGGGCATCTGGGCGATGGGCGACTGCAACGGGCGGGGCGCCTTCACCCACACCGCCTACAATGATTTCGAAATCGTCGCGGCCAACCTGCTGGACGGCGACCCGCGCAGCGTGGACGACCGCATCCAGGCCTATGCGCTCTACACCGATCCGCCGCTGGCGCGCGTCGGCATGACCGACGAGGCGGTCCGCCGCTCCGGCCGGCGGGCGCTGGTCGGCCAGCGGGCGATGACCCGCGTCGGCCGCGCGGTGGAAAAGGGCGAGGCCCAGGGCTTCATGCGGATCGTCGTCGATGCCGACAGCCAGGAGATTCTGGGGGCCGCCATCATCGGCCCCGGCGGCGACGAGGCGATCCACGGCGTGCTCGACATGATGTACGCCAAGGCGCCCTACCCCACCCTGCAACGCGCCGTCCACATCCATCCCACTGTCGCCGAACTGCTGCCGACCCTGCTGGGCGAACTGAAGCCGCTGGAATAGGAGGAGCCGAAAGCGGGTTTTGTTCAAAAAATCCCGCTTTCAATCTTCAATAGCGAGGCCGGAATTTCCGGCACCCTCCCTGGACTATCCGCCAGCCCGCAGTTCCCGCGGCGGACCACAGGAGGTGCAGGATGAAACGAGCCCGATGGACCGGATGGGCGGCAGGCAAATGGGCGGCCGGAGGCGCCCTGGTCTGCCTTGTCGGTGTCGGCGCGTTCCTGGGCATGGCTCACCGCAGCGGCCTGCCCGCCGTTCCCCCGCCCAAAGCCGCCGATTTCCCGGCGGAGATGCTGACCCGCGGCGCGGCACTGGCCGCCATCGGCGACTGCATCGTCTGCCACACGGCCGACGGGGGCGTGGCCTATGCCGGCGGCCGGGCATTGGCGACGCCGTTCGGCACGCTCTATTCGACCAACATCACGCCCGATCCGGAAACCGGGATCGGCGGCTGGTCGAAGGAGGCGTTCAAGCGGGCCATGCGCGACGGGGTATCGCGGGACGGCCGCCATCTCTACCCGGCGCTGCCCTACGACCATTACCGGCAGGTGCATGACGGAGATCTCGACGCGATCTACGTCTTCCTGATGTCCCGGCCGGCAGCCTCTGCGCCGGCCAAGGCGAACGAGCTGATCTTCCCGCTGGGCTTCCGCCCGCTGCTGGCCGGCTGGAAGCTGCTGTTCCTGCATCAGGAGGATTTCGCGCCGCGGCCGGACCGCGATGCGGAGTGGAACCGCGGCGCCTATCTGGCCGAAGGGCTCGGCCATTGCAGCGGCTGCCACAGCCCGCGCAACATCGCTGGGGCCGAGAAGACGGGCTCCGACGCCTATTCCGGCGGCGTGGCGGAAGGCTGGATGGCGCCGGCACTGAACGGGTCCAGCCCGTCGGCGGTGCCCTGGACGGCCGACAGCCTGTTTACCTACCTGCGCACCGGCGTCGATGGCCGCCACGGCGCCGCCGCCGGGCCGATGGGGCCGGTGGTGCATGGCCTGTCCCGCGCACCGGAAGCCGATGTCCGCGCCATCGCCACTTACATCGCCTCGTTGTCGGCAGATCGGGCATCGAAAGCACCGGCCGCTGCCGACCGAGCGGCGGAGGCCGCCAGGACCAACCCGGCCGGTGCCACGCTCTTCGCCGGGGCCTGCGCCGGTTGCCACGAGGGCGGCGCACCGATGATGACTGAGGGGCGTCCCGGTCTGTCGACGGTCACTGCCTTGCAACTCGACCGGCCCGACAACGCGATCCGCGCCATCCTGCAAGGCATCCATGCCCCCACCGGACCGGCCGGACCGGCGATGCCGCCCTTCGCCGCCAGCCTGACCGACACGCAGGTCGCCGACCTCGCCGCCTATCTGCGGTCCCGTTTCAGCGACCGGCCGGCCTGGACCGCGCTGGAAACCGCTGCCGCCACCGTCCGCAAGGAGGAGTCCCAGCCATGACCGTCACCATCACCGTCAACGGCGCCGACCATGCGCTTGACGTCGACCCGGCCACGCCACTGCTCTATGTGCTGCGCGACGACCTGGAACTGAACGGGGCGAAGTACGGCTGCGGGCTCGGCCAGTGCGGCGCCTGCACCGTTCACATCGACGGCAAGCCGGCCTTCTCCTGCCTGACGCCGGTCGGTGCGGTCGCCGGACGGCGCATCCGCACGGTGGAAGGGCTGGGCAGCGCCGAGGCTCCCGGCCTGCTGCAACAGGCCTTCGAGACGGAACAGGCCGCCCAGTGCGGCTACTGCATCGCCGGAATGCTGATGCGGGCCCAGGCTCTGCTCGACCGCAATCCCGATCCGGACGAGGCGCAGATCCGCGCCCACATGCAGACCAATCTCTGCCGCTGCGGCACCCACATGCGCATCCTGCGCGCCATCCGCCGTGCCGTCGCCATGCGCAAAGGGGTGCAGGCGGCTCAGGAGATTCGGCCATGAATCCGATCCTGTCGCCCCTGTCCCGCCGCGGCTTCCTGACCGGCGGCGCCCTGGTGGTCTCCTTCGCCCTGGCGCCCAGGGCCTTCGCCCAGCTCGCCGGCGGCGGCGAGGGCGGTGCCGGCCCGGCCGTGGTGGCGCCCGATTTGAAGGGAAGCCTGAAATCGGCGCCCTGGCTCGATGCCTGGATCCGCATCGACGCCGATGGCCGGGCCACCGTCTTCACCGGCAAGGTCGAACTGGGCCAGGGCATCCGCACCGCCCTGATCCAGGTCGCGGCGGAGGAGCTGGACATCCCGCCCGCCGCTGTCACCCTGGTCACTGCCGACACCGAACGCACGCCGGACGAGGGGCTGACCGCCGGCAGCCATTCCATGCAGGACAGCGGCACGGCGATCCAGAACGCCGCCGCCAACGTGCGCATGCTGCTGGCCGCCGAGGCGGCGAAGATCTGGGATCTGCCGGTCGGGCAGGTCAGCACCGGCGGCGACGGCAGGCTGCGCGCACCGGATGGCCGGACCCTGTCCTATGGCGAGGTGGCGGCGCGGCTGTCGCTGCATGTGCAGGCGGTGCCGGACGCGCCTTTGCGCAAGCCGTCGGACTACCGCACGCTGGGCCGCGCGCTGCCGCGGGTGGACATCCCGGCAAAGCTGACCGGCGGTGCCGCCTATCTGCACGACATGCGCCTGCCCGGCATGCTGCACGCCCGCGTCGTCCGCGGCCCCAGCGTCGGCACCGGTTTGCAATCGCCCGATCTGGACACCGTCGCCCGCATGCCGGGCGTGGTGAAGATTGTCCGGCAGGGCGGGTTCCTGGCCGTGGTGGCGGAGCGGCAATGGACGGCGATCCAGGCCCTGCGTCACCTGCAACGGGCGGCCTATGCCCGTGCCGCGCAGCCGCCCCTTCCCGCCGACGGCAGCGGAGACGCCGTGGCAGCGACGCTGAAGGCGCTGCCGGCCCGCGACATCGCGATCATGGACACCAGCGATCCCGTGGGACCGGCGGTCCGCAGCGTCAAGGCGCGCTACACCCGCCCTTGGATCAGCCATGGCTCCATCGGCCCGTCCTGCGCCATCGCCCAGTATATGGACGGCACGATGACGGTGTGGACCCACAGCCAGGGCACCTTCGACGTCCGCCGCGTCGTCGCCGAACTGGTCGGCCTGCCGCCGGAGAAGGTCCATGCCATCCATGCCGAGGGTGCCGGCTGCTACGGCCAGAACGGCGCCGACGACGTGGCGGCCGACGCAGCGGTGATCGCCAGGGCCCTGCCCGGCCGGCCGATCCGCCTGCAATGGATGCGCGAGCAGGAATTCGGGTGGGAGCCGCTCGGCCCCGGCATGATGACGGAACTGGAGGCGGAACTGGGCGCCGATAACCGGATCGTGTCCTGGCGCCATGCAGTCTGGAGCAACCCGCACAACAACCGCCCCGTCGGGGCGGGTGGCGTTCTCGCCGGCAACGAGGCCGATCCGCCCTTCCCCGCCCCCGAAGGCAAGCCGATCCCAATGCCGGAGGGCGACGGCAGCCGCAATTCCAATCCGCTCTACAGCTTCGCCAACACCCATGTCGTCTATCATTTCCTGAAGGACATGCCGGCGCGCGTCTCCGCCCTGCGGTCCCTGGGCGCTCATCTGAACGTGTTTTCCATCGAAAGCATGCTGGACGAGCTGGCCGCAGCAGCAGGCATCGACCCGCTGGCGATCCGGCTCGACCATATGCGGGACGAGCGGGCGCGCGAGGTCATGCAGGCGGCGGCCGACCGCTTCGGCTGGCCGAAGCGCGTCAAGGGCGACGGCCGGCACGGCTGTGGCATGGCCTTCGCCCGCTACAAGAATCTCGGCGCCTACTGCGCGGTGGCGATGGAGGTGGAGATCGACCGAGAGACGGGCCGGACGATGGTCCGCCGGGCGGTCGCCGCGGTGGATTGCGGCCAACCCGCCAACCCCGACAGCGTGCGCAACCAGATCGAAGGCGGGCTGGTGCAGTCGCTCAGCTGGACCGGCCGGGAAGCGGTGCGTTTCGCCCCCGACCGCCGTGCCAGCTTCGATTGGAGCAGCTACCCGATCCTGCGCTTCGACGATGTGCCGGGGTCCGTCGAAGTGGTGGTGATGGACCGCCCCGGCGCCCCCTTCCTCGGCACCGCCGAGGCGGCGCAGGGACCGTCCGCCGCGGCACTGGCGAACGCCATCGCCAATGCCACCGGCGTGCGCCTGCGCGACATGCCGCTCAGCCCGGATCGGCTCAAGGCCGCACTCGGTCCTGTTTGAGTTGGCCCTGTTTGAATTGGCCCTGCTTGAAGGAAAAGCCATGAAGACCCTGCGTGTGAGGATCGTCGGCGGATCGGTCGGCGGCCTGTTCGCCGCCGCCCTGCTGCGGCAGGACGGGCACGACGTCCGCCTGTATGAGCGCTCCAGCGGCGGGCTGGCCGGCCGCGGCGCCGGGCTGGTCGGTCAGCGCGACCTGTTCGCCCTGCTGCGGGCGGTGGGCTGCGAGCGTGTGGCGCAGGTCGGCGTCGTCGCCCATGAACGTATCTTCCTCGACCGCGCCGGAGAAATCCGGCAACGGCAGGCGACGCCGCAGATGCAGATTTCCTGGGACCACCTGTACGCCACGATGCGCAGCAAGGTGCCCGACGACAGCTATGTCCTGGGCCGTGCCGTCCTCGCGGTGGAGCAGGATGGCGCCACGGCGACCCTGCAATTCGACGATGGCAGCCGGGAGGAGGCCGATCTGGTGATCGGTGCCGACGGGCTGGGCTCCATCGTGCGCTGTGCGGTGGTGGGCAGGCACGCCGCCAACGGGTATGCCGGCTATGTCGCCTGGCGCGGGCTGCTTCCGGAACGCGAGCTGCCGGCGGAGTCCGCCGTCCTGCTGGACCGGTTCGCCTTCTTCGACATGCCGCAGTCGCACACGCTCGGCTATCTGGTCACCGGGCCGGCGGCGGAGACGGCGGTCGGCCAGCGGCGCTACAACTGGGTCTGGTACAGACGGGTGGCGGCGGCCGAGTTGCCGGTGCTGCTGACCGACGCCAAGGGACGCCACCACCCCCACTCGCTGGCGCCGGGGCAGGTGCCGGAGCCGGTGGCGGCACGGCTGCGGCAGGACGCGGCGGACCGGCTGCCGCCGCCCTTCGCCGCGGCCATCGCGGCGGAGTCCCGCCCCTTCCTACAGGCCATCTTCGATTACGAGGTGCCGGCGATGACGCGCGGTCGGGTCGCTCTGCTGGGCGATGCCGCCTTCGTGGTCCGTCCGCACACGGCGATGGGCGTCGCCAAGGCGGCGGGGGACGCGATGGCGCTCGTCCGGCAGCTGTCGAACCATCGGGACATCGAGACCGCCCTCCAGGCCTACAACGAGGAACGCCACCCAGCCGGGGCTGCCATCGCCGCCTACGGACGTCGGCTGGGCGCGATGCTGGAGTGAGCATCATACCAAGGGATAGCAGCCGTAAAGCCATGGGTCGATGCGGGCGACCCCAGCGTGCGATTCCGCCATGTGCTCCAGACAAGCGAAGCTTCCTGCACGCCATGCCATGCAGGAAGTCCCCCGATGCTTCAGCCCGCAACCGCCGATGACAGGATGGTCGCCTCGCTGGTGACCCGCGCCCTTGCGGTGCTGGACCATGACCCCGACGGCGCGCGGCGCTGCCTCGACCGGCTCGCCTCCCTGTTCGCCGACCGGCGGGACGAGCCGGCGGCCGTCGCCGCACCGCCGCCATCCCAGGGTGGCCTGACCTCGTTGCAGCTCCGCCGGGTGACCGGGCATATCGAGACCAACATCTCCCGGCCGCTCAGGGTGGAGGCGCTGGCCGCCCTCGTCGGGCTCAGCAGCGGGCATTTCACCGCCGCCTTCAAGGCCAGCACCGGCGAAACGCCCCATTCCTACGTCATCGGGCGCCGCGTGCATCTGGCCCAGCGCCTGATGCTGGAAACCGACGAGCCGCTCTGCCAGATCGCCTGTGCCTGCGGTTTTGCCGATCAGGCCCACCTGACACGCCTGTTCGGGTCCAGGGTCGGGCAGACGCCACTGCGCTGGCGCAAGGCAGGGCGGCGTTTGCGCAACACCGAAACTCCTTGACCCCGGACCGTCCCACCCTGATTTTAGATCATACGATCTAAAACGGGTTCGGGAGGCGGAAGCGATGGCTCGGCCGCGGAAGTTCGACGAGACGGCGGTGCTGGACGCGGCGGTGGACCGCTTCTGGACCCAGGGCTTTGAGGCGACCTCCACCCGGGAACTGGCGGAGAGCATGCAGATGACTCTCGCCAGCATCCACAACGCCTTCGGTGACAAACGGACGCTGTTCCGCCGCTCGCTGGAGCATTACCTGAACGGTTCCCTGCGCGCCCGCATCGCCCGGCACGAGGCGGCACCCTCCCCGGCCGCGGCCATCGCCGGCTTCCTGCGGGAAAGCATCGAGCGCTCGCTCGGCGACGGCTGCCGGCGCGGCTGCCTGCTGGTCAACTCGGCGCTGCAGGTCACGCCGGCCGATCCGGAGATGCGCGATTACCTGAACGCCGAACTGGCGACCATCGAGGATTTCTTCCGCCGCTGCATCGTCAGGGGACGGCAGAGCGGCGAGATCCCCGCCGGCATCGATGCCGACGATGCCGCCCGCCTGCTCTTCTCCAACCTCCTGGGAATCCGGGTTCTGGCCCGTGTCCGCCCCGAACGCAGTCTGCTGGAGGGGGCGGCCCGCGCCGCCCTCGCCACCCTCGGCCTGCCGCCGATGCCGGACATCTGACCCCACCCTCCGACCTTCATTCCCGAGATTTCCCGATCAACCGGGCGGGCCGCAGCCGCGGCGCCGTCAACAGGGACGCACGCCCATGAGCACGACCTCCATTGGTGCGAAGGATCGCCTCGACAGTTCCGCCTGGATGGCGACGTTTGCCGGCATGGCAGGCAGTCTCGTCGCCATCGGCTTGGCACGCTTCGCCTACTCCCCGCTGGTTCCGTCGCTGATCGAGGCGCACTGGTTCTCCGCCGGCGATGCCGTGACGCTGGGGGCGGCGAATTTCGCCGGATATCTGGCGGGCGCCCTGCTCGGCCGGCCGATGGCCGGGCTGCTGCCGAACCGGGCGCTGCTCCGGCTGCTGATGCTGGCGACCTCCCTTGCCTTCATCGCCTGCGCCTATCCGCTGTCGCTGGCCTGGTTCTTCGGATGGCGCTTCATCTCGGGCCTTGCCGGGGGTGCAATCATGGTGCTGGTCGCGACCAGCATCCTGCCCCACATCCCCGCCTCGCGGCGCGGCTTCGTCAGCGGGATGATCTTCCTCGGTATCGGCCTTGGCATCGCCGCGTCGGGCACCGCCGTGCCGGCGCTGATGCGGCTCGGTCTGCACGAGACGTGGCTCGGGCTGGGCGGGCTGTCGCTGCTGCTGACCGCCCTGTCCTGGTTCGGCTGGCCGGCCTCGGCGCCGCCGCAGGGAATCGCCGCCCCGGCGGTCGAGCATGCCCCGAAGCATGAGGGAGGGATCCTACGCACCCTCTACGGCGAATATGCGCTGAACGCTCTCGGTCTGGTGCCGGTGATGCTGCTGCTGGTGGATTACGTCGCCCGCGGCCTGGGCAATGGCGCGGACACCGGTGCTTTCTATTGGGTCCTGTATGGCGTGGCGTCGGTGGCCGGGCCCGTCGCCGCCGGATCGCTGGCCGATCGGGTCGGCTATGCCGCGGCCTACCGCATCGCCCTGCTGCTCCAGGCGGTATCCGTCGCCACCCTGGCGGCCAGCGGCAATCCGGTGGCGGTCGGGGCTGCGACGGTGGTCCTTGGCGCCCTGACGCCGGGCGTGGTTCCCCTGGTGCTGGGCCGCATCCACGAACTGCTGCCGCACAGCCAGACCGAACAGCGGGCGGCCTGGAGCCGGGCCACCACCGCCTTCGCCCTGTTCCAGGCGCTGGGCGGCTACGGATACTCCTATCTCTTCACACACAGCGGGCAGAGCTATGCCGCCGTCTTCCTGTGCGGCGCCGTCGCCCTGGCGGTTGCGCTGGGCGCCGACATCCTCATCAACGCCCGCCGCCACCGTCACTCCGGAAAGCGGGCCGAAAAGCGGGCCGCAGCTGTCATCCGTTCCTGAAACGCCTCCTGCAACAGGGCCAGGAAGGCGCGCACCGCCGGGTTGGTGCGGCGGCTTTCCGGCCAGAGCGCGGTGATGTTGTGCCGCTCGACGGCGAAGTCGGACAGCACCGGGACCAGTTCGCCGCGCACCACATAGGGGGCGGTGATGAAGGTGGCGGCGATGCCGATGCCGCCGCCGGCCGCCAGTGCGGCGACCAGCGCGTCGCTGACATCGACGACGATGCCGGAGGGCGGCACGACCTCGACCAGACGCTCGCCGATCCGGAAGGGCCAGCGCAGCGTCTGCCCCGTGCTCTGGAAGCGCAGGCTGACGGTGTCGTGCCCGTCCAGCCCGTCCGGGTGCGCCGGCGTGCCGCGGGCCGCCAGATAGGCGGGCGAGGCGAAGCAGCAGAGCCGGTGCGACGCCAGCCGGCGCGACAGCAGCCGTGAGTCCGCAAGCTCGCCGATCCGCACCGCGACGTCGATCCCCTCCTCGATGAGGTCGACCATCCGGTCGCTCAGGCGCAGATCGACCGAAACCTTGGGATAGAGCCGCCGGAACGCCGGCAGTGCCGGTGCGATGACATGGACGCCAATCGGCAACGATGCTGCAACCCGCAGCGTGCCCGAAGGCTCCGAGCGGGCCGCCATCGCCGCCTGCTCGATCTCCTCCGCATCGCGCAGCAGCCTCAACGCCCGCTCGTGCAGGTCCCTCCCCTCCGCCGTCAGCGTCAACGAACGCGTCGTCCGGGTGAACAGCGACACCCCGAACCGCTGCTCCAGCCGCTGCACGCTCTTGCTGACAGCCGAGGGCGAGACCGACAGCGAACGGGCGGCGGCGGTGAAGCTGCCCAATGTCCCGGCACGGGCGAAAGCGATCAGGCCGGTCAGCCGCTCCAGGGCAATTTGTTCCTTCATGGCATAAGTGAAGCGATATCAGCCCCGATTATCAATCCCAAAACCGCCTGCCATATGGTCATCCGGTCTTAGAAACCCTGGATAAGGAGACCATGATGAGCGAGACGATGAAAGCGGTCCGGCTGCACGCCTTCGGCGGTCCGGAGGTTCTGGTTTACGAAGACGCGCCGAAGCCCGAACCGAAGCCGGGCGAGATCCTGATCCGCGTCCATGCGGTCGGCGTCAATCCTCCCGACTGGTATCTGCGCGACGGCTATCGGATGCTTCCGCCCGAATGGCAGCCGCAGGTGTCCTTCCCCGTCATCGTCGGAACGGATGTTTCCGGCATTGTCGAGGCCGTCGCCGACGATGTGCGGACGCTGGCGCCCGGCGACGAGGTCTATGCGATGATCCGTTTTCCCACCGGTCTCGCCGGGGACAGCCGGGCCTATGCGGAGTATGTCACCGCACCGGCGACGGATGTCGGCCGCAAGCCGGCCGGCATCGGCCATGTGCAGGCTGCCGCCGCCCCGATGTCGCTGCTGACCGCATGGCAGTTCCTGATCGATCTGGGCCACGACGAACCGAGCCCGCTCCAGCCGCACCGGCACCGGCCGGTGCCGCTCGACGGCAGGGCCGTGCTGGTGAACGGAGCCGCCGGCGGTGTCGGGCATCTTGCGCTTCAGCTTGCGAAATGGCGGGGCGCACACGTCATCGCCGTCGCCTCCACCCGGCATGAGGCGCTTCTGCGCGACCTCGGCGCCGACGAGGTCATCGATTACACCAAGGTCAAGGCCGAGGAGACGGTGCGCGGGGTCGACCTCGTCGTCGATGCGGTCGGCGGTCCATCCTCCGCCCGGTTCCTGAAGACGCTGAAGCGCGGCGGCGCCCTGTTTCCGATTTTCCCGTTGGGCCTCGACGCCGCGGCCGAGGCGGCAGAGCGGGGCGTCACGGTTTCGGCGACACAGGTCCGCTCCAACGGCGCACAACTGACGGAGATCGCCGGGCTCCTCGACAACGGCACCCTCCGCGTCGTCATCGACAGCGTCTTCCCCCTCGCAGAAGCCCATCTGGCGCACGAGCGTGCCGCGAAGGGGCATGTCCAAGGCAAGATCGTGCTCACCGCCGTCTGAGCGGGCGATCCGGCCACGCATTGCCCGCTGGATGCGCATAGCCAAACCAATCAATCTCCAAGCTCAAGCCCAGGCTTGCAACCTGCTTCACACACGCACCATTCTGTGACCGCAGCAGGTATGGGAAAGCGGACACCGAGAGGACGCGACGTGCAGTCAGAGATTGTTGAGATTTCCGAAGGACTGACAGAAGTGGCCGTGCCGGCCCTGCGGGTTCTGTGGCCGAAATACGATGCGGCGGAGATGACCCGCATCATCGACACGGAGTTGCGGCCGAACGGCTACCGCCTCGCCGGCATTATTCCCGAGGCGGGCGGCCCGGCGGCCTGTGTCGTGGGCTTCCGCCTGCAACATTCGCTGTGGCTGGGTAAGTCCCTCTACATCGTCGACATGGCGACTCTGCCGGACTATCGCGGCCGCGGCTATGCCGCCCTCATCCTCGACTGGGTGAAGGCGGAGGCCGAACGGCTGGACTGCACGGCGCTGCATCTCGACTCCGCCGTCGGTCCGGAGCGCAGCAGCGCCCATCGCGTCTATATGGGCAAGCGCTACCAGATCGCCTGCCACCACTTCGTGCACAAGCTGGGCTAGAGTGTGATCGGTTCAAGCGGAATCGCTTGAAGCGTGAATCACACGGAAAATCAAATGCTTAGAGTCTGTCTGATGCTTCAATAGGCATCAGACAGACTCTAAGCCCGCGGGACCGTCACCGGGCCGCTGCGCGATACGGGGCGAACCAGCCGAGCCCGTCGAGCGTGGCGGCGCGCGGCCGGTATTCGCAGCCGACGAAACCGCCGTAGCCGAGCCGGTCCAACTCGGCAAGCAGGAAGGGCCAGTTCAGTTCCTCGCCGTCCGGTTCGTTGCGCGACGGGACGGAGGCGACCTGCACATGCCCAACCAGCGGCATCAGCCGGCGCAGCGCCACGGTCACGTCGCCATGCAGGATCTGCCGGTGGTAGAGGTCGAACTGGAGCCGGACGTTGGGCAGCCCGGCCTCGGCGATCAGCCGTTCGGCAAGGCCGAAATCGTTCAGGAAATAACCGGGCATGTCGCGACCGTTGATCGGCTCCAGCAGCAGCTCGATCCCGCGTTCCGCCAGCACCTCTCCGGCGTGGCGGACGGCCCGCCGGTAGGCGTCGAGCGCCACCGGATCGGCGGAATCGGCCAGCCCGGCCATCATGTGGAGGCGCCGGCAGCCGGTTGCCCCGGCATAGTCCAGCGCCGTGGCGACCGCAGCACGGAACTCGTCGAACCGGTCCGGCAGTGCGGCAAGCCCGCGCTCCCCGGCTGCCCAGTCGCCGGGCGGCATGTTGAACAGCGCCTGGGTCAGGCCATTGCGCTCCAGCCGCTGCGCCACCGCGTCCGGCGCATGCTCGTAGGGAAAGAGATATTCGACCGCCCGAAACCCGGCATCGGCGGCGGCGGCGAAGCGGTCCAGGAACGGCCACTCCGTGAACATCATCGTCAGGTTCGCGGCGAAGGCGGGCATGGCGGCGGTGAACTCCCACAGGCTGCTGGCGGTGTCGGGAGCCTGCATCATCCGGCAACCTCCGGGCAACCGCCGGCTTTCCGCCGGACAGCCTCTCCGTTGTCTTACGCGTGCGCACCGCAATGCTGACCTGCCAAGGCGGCGCCTTGGCTGGCGCCGGCTGGGCAGCGATAAGGGGGGTCTTGCAAAAAGCCCCAGCCGGGCGACAGCCACAAAAGCGGAGAAGGGCCGATGACCAAGTCCACCATGCTGAACGCAGTCCTGACCGGCAAGGCGGTTCCGTTCGGCCGGCCGGACACACTCAGCGCCATCGGCAAGCATCCGGTCGATGCCGCCATCGCCATCGGTCCGGCCGGGCTCGAGGGCGACGAACAGGCCGACCGCCGCAACCATGGCGGGCCGGACAAGGCGATCCACCATTATCCCTTCGACCATTACGCGGCATGGCGCGGTGACCTGCCCGCCCCCTGCCCGCTGCTGGAGTCCGTCGGTGCCTTTGGCGAGAACCTTTCGACGCTCGGCCTGACGGAGGAAACGGTCTGCGTCGGCGACATCTTCCGCATCGGCACGGCGACGGTGCAGGTCAGCCAGGGGCGCCAACCCTGCTGGAAGCTGAACCACCGCTTCGGCGTGAAGGACATGGCGCGACGGGTGCAATCCACCGGCCGGACCGGCTGGTATTATCGCGTGCTTGAGCCGGGCACCGTCGCCGCCGGAGACGGGATCACTTTGCTCGGGCGTCCGCTGCCGGACTGGCCGCTGGCCCGCATCCTGCGCGCCTTCTACCACGACACCGGCGACCTCTCCACGCTCGCTGGCATCGCGGAATTGGAGCCGCTCGCCACCGGCTGGCGCACGCTTGCCCGACGCCGGGTGGAGAGCGGCAGGGTGGAGGACTGGTCCAACCGCCTCGGCGAGTAATCCGGCGCGGGCAGCCCGCCCGGCCCGTTCGGATTTCCGAACGCCCAGAGGCGGGCCGCGTTCGGAAATCCGAACATCAGCGGTTCTGACCAGCAATCCTATCCAAAAAGATCAATGGCTTAGGCCGCGACGTCCTGTCAGCCCGCGCTGGCATGGCGGTTGCTCCTGATTGGTTGCGTCCCGCGCAGACGGGACGGTCTCAATCAAGGGAGCGAAACGTACGATGCCTGCCACAACGCGCACCGAACACGACCTGCTGGGCGACCGCGAAGTCCCGGCCGATGCCTATTACGGCGTCCACACCCTGCGCGCTGTCGAGAATTTCCCGATCACCGGCACGCCGATTTCCCATTACCCCGATCTGGTCCGCGCGCTTGCCGAGATCAAGATGGCAGCATCCCGCGCCAACCATGAACTCGGGCTGCTGAACGCCGAGCGGGCCGACGCCATCGCCGCCGCCTGCCGCGAAATCCGCGCGGGCAGGCTGCACGACCAGTTCGTCGTCGACGTTATCCAGGGCGGCGCCGGCACCTCGACCAACATGAACGCCAACGAGGTGATCGCCAATCTGGCGCTGGAGATCCTGGGGCATGGCCGGGGCGACTATGCCCATCTGCACCCCAACGAGCATGTCAACATGAGCCAGTCGACCAACGACGTCTATCCGACGGCGCTGAAGCTGGCGACCTACACCGGCATCTTCCGGCTGGTGGAGGCGATGGGCCATCTGCGCGCCGCCTTCCAGCGCAAGGCCGACGAGTTCCGCGACATCCTGAAGATGGGCCGCACCCAGTTGCAGGATGCCGTCCCGATGACGCTGGGGCAGGAATTTTCCACCTACGCCGTCATGCTGGCCGAGGATGAGGAGCGGCTGAAGGAGGCCGCCCTGCTGATCCGCGAGATCAACCTGGGCGCCACCGCCATCGGCACCGGCATCAACGCCCATCCCCAGTATGCCGCGCTGGTCTGCCGCCGTCTGGCCGAAATCAGCGGCGTGCCGGTGGTCACCGCCCCCAATCTGGTGGAGGCGACGCAGGATTGCGGCAGCTTCGTCCAGCTGTCGGGCGTGCTGAAGCGGGTGGCGGTGAAGCTGTCCAAGACCTGCAACGACCTGCGCCTGCTGTCCAGCGGCCCGCGCGCCGGTTTCGGCGAGATCAACCTGCCGGCGCGTCAGGCCGGCTCGTCGATCATGCCGGGCAAGGTCAACCCGGTGATCCCGGAGGTGGTCAACCAGATCGCCTTCGAGGTGATCGGCAACGACATGACCGTCACCTTCGCCGCCGAAGCCGGTCAGCTCCAGCTGAACGCCTTCGAGCCGATCATCGCGCACAGCCTGTTCAAGAGCATCAACCACCTGCGCCAGGGCTGCCTGGTGCTGGCCGACCGCTGCGTCGACGGCATCACCGCCAACCGCGACCATCTGGAAGCGGGCGTGCGCAACTCCATCGGCATCGTCACCGCGCTGAACCCCTACATCGGCTACGCCAACGCCACCGAGGTGGCCGCCGAGGCCCACCGCACCGGCAAGGGCGTCGCCGAACTGGTGGAGGCGCGCGGCCTGATGACCGCCGCCGCCCTGGCCGAGGTTCTGCGGCCGGAGGTGCTGACCCAGCCGCGGCTGCTGGCGACCGCCGGCTGACCTTCTCCGCCACCCGGCCCCGTTTCCGGTCCTCTCTCCAGACATGGACGGCGGACCAGGGGGCCGGCTCCCATCGACCGCAACCCGGCCGGCGCGTAGAGGCGGGCGGGACAAGGTGAGGTAACAGGACCATGAACAAACAGACGACGCTGATCATCGTCGCCATGCTGCTGGGCATCGTCACCGGCTATGTCTGCAACAGCCTGTTCGATGCGGCCACCGCCAAGGAGATCGCGGGCTATTTCGCGATGGTGACGGACATCTTCCTGCGCCTGATCAAGATGATCATCGCGCCCCTGATCTTCGCCACCCTGGTCGCCGGCATGGCCGGCATGGGCGACGCCCGCACCGTCGGCCGCATCGGCGGCAAGGCGGTCGGCTGGTTCCTGATGGCGTCCTTCGTGTCGCTGTTCATCGGGCTGATCTTCGCCAACCTGCTGCATCCGGGCGCCAATGTGGGCGTGCCGCTGCCCGACGTGGCGGCCAGCGCCGGCCTGAAGACCTCCGCCCTGAACCTGAAGGATTTCCTGACCCACGTCTTCCCGCGCAACTTCTTCGAGGCGATGGCGAACAACGAGATCCTGCAGATCCTGATCTTCTCGGTCTTCGTCGGCCTCGCCATCGGCCAGCTGCGCGACACCAAGGCCGGCCTGCTCGCCCGCTCGATCGAAGAGGTCGTGCCGGTGATGCTGAAGGTCACCGACTATGTGATGCGCTTCGCTCCCATCGGCGTCTTCGCCGCCGTCGCCAACGTGGTGACCACCCAGGGGCTGGGCGTGCTGCTGGTCTACGGCAAGTTCATGGGCAGCTTCTACGTGGCGCTCGCGGTGCTGTGGGCGGTGCTGGTCTTCGCCGGCTTCGTCGTTCTGAAGGGCGACGTGTTCCGCGTGGTCAAGGCGATGCGCCAGCCGATGCTGCTGGGCTTCTCCACCGCGTCCAGCGAATCCGCCTATCCCCGCGTGATGGAGGAGTTGAAGACGCTGGGCGTGCGCGAACGGGTGATCGGCTTCGTGCTGCCGCTCGGCTATTCCTTCAACCTCGACGGCTCGATGATCTACACGGCCTTCGCGTCGCTGTTCATCGCCCAGGCCTATGGCATCCCGCTGACGCTGGAACAGCAGATCGTCATGCTGCTGGTGCTGATGGTGTCGAGCAAGGGCATCGCCGGCGTTCCGCGCTCCTCGCTGGTGGTGGTGGCCGCGGTGCTGCCGATGTTCCACCTGCCGGAGGCCGGCGTGCTGCTGATCATGGGCATCGACCATTTCCTCGACATGGGCCGCACCGCCACCAACGTGCTGGGCAACGGCATCGCCACCACGGTGGTCGCCAAGTGGGAGAACGCCATCGGCACTGAGGAGGACGAGGAGGCCGGTGCCGCCCTGCCCTCCCCGGCCGCTGCCGAGTAACGGGCCGATACCCTGACGGAGCGGTACAGAAGACAGGCGGGCAATGGAACGGGGCTTCTGCTATGATGCGGAGGCCCCTCTCCCTGCCCGCCTTTTTCATGCCCGCCGCCAGACGCCTCCGCACCATCGGCCTTCTCCTGCCGGCGCTCGCCGGTCTGGCCCTGCTTGCCGGCGTCGTGGGCTTCCGCATCAGCGAGGGGATGGGCCTCGCCGCGTTGCAGGAGACCGGGCACCACCGGCTCGACCTCTATGCCGAGAGCCTTGAGCGCGAGATCGACAAATACGCCTATTTCCCGGCGACTCTGGGGCTGGAGCGCGACGTCCTCGACCTCGTCACCGGACGGGCGCCACTGGCCTGGGGGCTGAACCGCTATCTGGAACGGCTGAACGAGCGGGCCGGCACCCTGTCGATCTATGTGCTGAACCGCCGGGGCCGGGTGCTGGCCGCCAGCAACTGGAACCGCCCGGACAGCTTCATCAACGAGGATCTGTCCTACCGCCCCTATTTCATCGAGGCCGCCGCCGGCCGCCAGGGCCGGTTCTTCGGGGTCGGCACCACGCGGGGGGAAGCCGGCTATTACCTCTCCTCGCCGCTGACCGAGGATGGCGCCATCGTCGGCGTCGCCGTGGTGAAGGTCAGCCTGGAGCAGCTGGAGCAATCCTGGTCGACGGTCGAGGCGCCGGTGCTGGTCGCCGACGAGAACGGCGTGGTGATCCTTGCCTCCGTACCCTCCTGGAAATTCACCACCCTGCGGCCGATGGACGAGCCGACCCGCCGCCATTTCGACCAGACCCTGCAATACAACGCCCGCCCGCTTTCGCCGCTGGGGCTGATGCGGCAGGATCGCATCGCCGCCGACGCCGAACTGGTGCGCCTCTCCCGCCCGGCCGACGGGCAGTTGGAGGAGACAGTTTTCCCGGTGTCCGGCGGGTTCCTGGCCCAGACGGCCCCCCTGCAAGGCACCGGCTGGACGATGACCGTGCTGTCGCCGGTCGATCAGGTGACCGGCATGGCCTGGACCCGCGCCGCCCTCGCCGCGATGGGCAGCGCCGTCCCCGGCATCCTGCTGCTGATGTGGGTGCAGCGCCGCCGCCACCTGCATGAGCTTGAACGCAAGGTGGAGGAGCGCACCCGCAACCTGCGCGCCGCCCAGGACGAACTGGTCCATGCCGGCAAGCTGGCGGTGATCGGCCAGCTCTCCGCCGGTCTGGCGCATGAACTGAACCAGCCGCTGGCGGCGCTCCGCACCCTGTCGGGCAACACGGTGAAGTTCCTCCAGCGCGGCAATCTGGAGGCGGCGCAGGGCAACCTGGAGCGCATCGCCCATCTGGTGGACAGCATGGGAGCGCTGACGAGCCAGCTTAAATCCTTTGCCCGCAAATCCTCCGGCGCCCCCCGCCCCATCGCGGTGCGACGGCCCATCGACAATGCGCTGTTCCTGCTGGACCAGCGGCTGCGGCGCTCCGGTGTCGCCATGCAGGTCGACGCGCCGGAGGATGTCGCGGCACTCTGCGATCCCAACCGGCTGGAGCAGGTGCTGGTCAATCTGGTCGCCAACGGCCTGGATGCGCTGGCCGGTCGGACGGGAGGCAGGCTGACGCTGACCGCCCGGACGGAGGGCGACCGGGTGCGTATCGAGATCGCCGACAATGGCCCCGGCCTGCCCGCCGAGGTGTTGCCCCGCCTGTTCGAGCCCTTCTTCACCACCAAGGAGGCGGTGAAGGATGGGACGAAGGAGGGAAGCGGCGGGCTCGGCTTGGGTCTTGCCATCTCGGCCGGGATCGTGCGTGACTTCGGCGGCGCCCTGACCGGGGCGAACGGCCCGGATGGCGGGGCGGTCTTCACCATCGACCTTCCCGCCGCCGCCCTGCCCAACGACCCGGCCTCAATCCTTGCCGCCACACAGGCCGGAGAGCTCATATGTCCGACCCTGCCGCCC
>NZ_WHOS01000022.1 GCF_013340935.1 Azospirillum melinis
TTTCTCTGTCTTTTGGTTTTACGGTTGCTGCCCCCACCGGGTGCCACCCCTTGCTATTCGCCGGCCGTGGGCGATGTGCGGAAGAGACGGGTGCTATGGGGCCGGCGGCTTCCAGTTCCGCGGCTCCACCCGTCAGGCGCCGGCGCCCAAGACGATCACGCTGGACCAGGGCGCCTATGCGGTGGCGCCGCGGCCGCGGCCCGATGCGCCCTTCGCCAAGGGGGCACGGGTCTTTCACCAGAAATTCGGCTACGGCACCGTGGTCGGCGTCTCGGAGGACAAGCTGGAGATCGACTTCGACCATTCCGGCAGCAAGAAGGTGATGGACAGCTTCGTCGTGCCCGCCGACAAGGCGGGTTAAGTCACAAAACCTGCCCGCCGACAAGGCGGGCTGTAGTCAGGGATTGCCCGCCGACAAGGCGGGTCGATCCTAAGCTGCGCCCGCTGGCAAGGTGCGCTATGCCGGGGCACGGCACTGGACGGCTTGCCGCACTGTGACGGCCGTCACAGCCGCGGCCGCCGCAGCCGCCCAAGATCGCAGCGGTGCAACGGAGCCGGAGGCCAACCACCGTGTTCGGAACGGGCAGCGTCAGTTACGAGGTGCAGAGCCGCCGCGAAGGCCGTTGGCGCATCGAGGGGGCCTATACCGACCAGGAGGCTGCGCTGTCGGCCGCCCGCTCGCAACTGGCGGCGACAGGCGTGGAAGAGGCGAAGGTGGTGAAGTTCCGCACCGTCGCCGGCCTGTCACTGGAAACGGTGATCCTGCACAAGACGGTGCCCCAGACCCAGCGCAAGGGCCTGACCTTGGGCGGCACTGCGGAGGGTGCGCCTTTCTGCCGCACGCCGGACGACCTGCGCGGGTTCGAAAGCCGGGTGGTGATCGGCCGGCTGCTGCGCCCCTATCTGGACGCCCAGCGCATCACCCCGACCGAACTGTTGCATTCCTGGCCGCTGTTCCGCCGGCTGGAGGAGCAGGGGGCGCTGCTGGGCGCCGCCATCCATGCCGCCGCCCGTCACCATACCGATGTCCATGGCGTCTCCCACGCCGCCCGCGCCCGCGAGTTGCGCCAACTGGTGGAGGCGGTCACCGGGGCCGCCCGCGATGCCCTGGCCGAACGGCGCCGGCTGCCGCGTTTCGACGCCGCCGACCTGCCGGGCACCAGCGGCGCCATCGACGAAACGGTCGGGCATGAGGGCCATGACGCGCTGTTCCTCATGCTGCTGTCCCAGCATCTGGAGGCCGGCGGACCGCTCGCCGGGAAGCTGGACATGCTGCTGGCGCTGACGGGCGACGATGTCGAGCCGCGGCATCTGGTCCTGCTCGACGGCGTGATCGCCGACATCATGGGGTCCGCCGACACGGTGAAGGAATTGCTGGGCGCCCAGCCAAGCCTGCATGCGGGACTCGGCACCCTTGCCGACGCCCTGTTCGACCGCGATCCCGATCCGGCGCTGGCGTCGATGGCCCCCTCGCTGCGCCGGGTCTGTCGCCTTGCCCTGGAAGGACGCGTGCCGCAGAGCCGGGCTGTCCTGCTGGAGCGTCTGCGCCAGAGCATCGCCGGCGATCAGCCGCTCGACCGCCGCGACGCCAAGGTGGAAGCGATGCTGACCCATGATCTCGCCGCCCGGTTGAAGGGGGCGGACGGCGCGACGCTCGGCGGGGCGGCCATGGAAAAGGCGCTGGAGCGCCGTCTGCTGCGCCATCGCCAGTCGGTCCTGCGTGCCCAGGGCATGCACGACATCGCCGACCGGCTGGCAGGTCGTTAGGGGGACGGCCGGTAAGGGTTTTCATCGAAACGGGACGGTCTCCGGAATCCTTGGTCTCTTTCGGGCTTGATGCTAAAAACGCCGCTTCTGTTCTCGCGTCGTCGTCGGAAAGCCCCTGTCATGTCGCAAACCCCGCTCTGGCGCATCGCGCTGGTCGTTCCCGAAGCCCATGCGCCCGCCTTTGCCGAGGCGGTGGGCGACCATGCCGATGCGGTGTCGACCTTCGAACTGGAGGAAGGCGGCAACTGGCTGGTGGAGGCGACCCTGTACGGCGCCCCGGACGAGGCGCGGCTGCAATCCCGCGTCGCCGTGCTGGCCAAGGCCCTGGGCATCGAGGAGCCGCGGCTGGCTGTCGAGAACCTGCCGCCGATCGACTGGGTGTCGCATAGCTACCAGGGCTTCCCGCCGATTCGTGCCGGGCGCTTCTTCGTCCATGGCTCCCACCACGAGGGCATCGTGCCGGCCGGCAGCATCCCGCTGCTGGTCGACGCCGCCACCGCCTTCGGCACCGGCGAGCATGGTTCGACCAACGGCTGCCTCCAGGCGCTCGACCGGCTGTCGCGCCACCTGAAGCTTCCGCGCGGCGGCCGGGGCGGTGCGCTCGACATGGGCTGCGGCTCGGGCATCCTGGCGCTGGCGGTGGCAAAGCGCTGGCGGGTGCCGGTGACGGCGGTCGACATCGACCCAGAAGCAGTGCGCGTCACCCGCATCAACGCGGCGCTGAACGGTCAGAAAACCATGATCCGCGCCCAGGGCGGCGACGGCTATCACACCCGCATCGTCGGCCGGCACAAGCCCTACACCCTGATCACCGCCAACATCCTGGCCCGCCCGCTGTCGCGCATGGCGCCGCAGCTGCGCCGCCACCTGAAGAAGGGTGGCTATGCCGTGCTGGCCGGCCTGCTGAACCGGCAGGAACGCCACGTCATCCAGGCCCACCGCAACCAGGGCCTGCGTCTGGTCGCGCGCATCCCGGTCGGGGAGTGGACCACTCTCGTGGTGAAGCGTTGATCCAGGGGCGTTAATTCAGGGGCCGTTGAAACAAAAAGGCCGGCTTGCGACTTCCCCTAGGGACGATGTTCCGAAATCTTGCTGGGGAGCCACCATGCTGAACCGCATCCGGTCCTTGTTCACGGGCGACGACGGCGTCGAGCCGGGCGAGGATGCCCTGCAGGCCGCCGCCGCCGCCCTGATGGTCGAGGCCGCGCGCACCGACGACACCATCTCCGAGGCGGAGCGCGACCGCATCCTGTCGGTCGTCCGCAGCCATTTCAAACTGAGCGAGGAAGAGGCGCAGGACCTGCTGTCCGCCGCGGTGTTCGACACCGAGGACGTCTCGCCCTATCTCCGCTACGTCAGCGTCATCATGGATCGCTGCCCGCCCGGCCACCGCCTCTGGATCATCGAGATGCTGTGGGAGGTCGCCTACGCCGACGGCGTGCTGAACGATTTGGAATCGAGCCTGCTGCGGCGGATCGGCGGCCTGCTGCACATCTCCGACGTCGAGCGCGGCGAGGCCCGCAAGCGCGTGTTGGCGCGTCTGGGGCTGCCGGACGACGCCGGGCTGCCGGTGTGACGGATCGGGTGGGGGCCGGAGCCGTGCCCCATCTCGACCGTGCCCCACCCCAACCGGCCCCACCTCAACCGGCATAGCCACCACCCCGCCGCTTGCGCAGGGCCGGCGGGGTGCCTAGCCTGTGTCTACAGGATTCACTCTTCCGAGGAACAGGTTCCGTGCCCAGCGCGATTCCCTCCGCTGCCTATCGTGGCGACGACGCCCTTGCGACCCTGCTGACCGAGGCCGGGACCGGCCGGTCTCCCGCCGATGTCCGCGCGCTGCTGGCCGGCGTGCTGGCGGCGCCGGAGGGAGAGGAGCCCGCCGCCTGGACCGTCCTGGTTGGCGAAAACCTCCCGCCGGCCCTGACCGAACAGCTCCAGGCGCTGAAAGCGCAGCTCGCCGCCGAGGCGCCGACGGCCAATCCCGGTCCGGCGCAGCGGCTGGACGATCTGCGCGCCGCGCTGAAGCGCCGCGACCTCGACGGCTTCGTCGTGCCGCGCGGGGACGAGCATCAGGGTGAATATGTGCCGCCGCGCGCCCAGCGGCTCGGCTGGCTGACCGGCTTCACCGGCTCGGCCGGCAATGCCGTGGTCACCGCCCGGCAGGCCGCAATCTTCGTCGATGGCCGCTACACCCTCCAGGTCCGCAGCGAGGTGCCGGCCGACCTGTACGAGTACAGGCATCTGATCGAGGACCCTCTGGCCGACTGGATCGTCGCGGCGCTGCCCGAAGGCGGACGCTTCGGCTTCGATCCCTGGCTGCACACCATCGGCTGGGTGGAGAAGACCCGCGCCGCCCTGGAGCGCGCCGGCATCCTGCTGGTGGCGTGCGAGGACAACCCGCTCGATTCGGTATGGCAGGGCCAGCCGCCGGCGCCGCTCACTCCCGTGGTGCCGCAGGACGAGGCATTCGCCGGCGAAAGCTCCGCCGACAAGCGGGCCCGGCTTGCCGACGAGCTGGGGCAGAAGGGCATTGCCGCCGCGGTGCTGACCCAGCCGGACAGCATCGCCTGGCTGCTGAACATCCGCGGCGCCGACGTGCCCTGCACGCCGCTGCCGCTGTCCTTCGCCATCCTGTCCGCCGATGCGTCGGTGGAGCTGTTCCTCGACCCGCGCAAGCTGGCGCCGCAGACCCGCGCCCATCTCGGCAATCGGGTGCGGGTGCGGCCGGTCGAGGAGTTCGGAGCCGCGCTCGACGCCGTCGCCCGCGGTTCCGCCCGCGTGCTGGCCGACCCGGGCTGCACCTCGGCCTGGATTGTCGACCGGCTGCATCTGGCCGGCGCCAGGGTGGAGCGCGACGGCGACCCCTGCGCCCTGCCCAAGGCCTGCAAGAACGCGGCGGAGCTGGCCGGCACCCGTGCCGCCCATGTCCGCGACGGCGCCGCCCTCGTCCGCTTCCTGCACTGGTTCTCCGAAGAGGCGCCGACCGGCACCCTGACCGAGCTGGCGGTGGTGGAGCGGCTGCTGGCCTGCCGGCGGGAGAACGAACGCTTCCGCGGCGTTAGCTTCGACACCATCGCCGGGGCCGGGCCGAACGGCGCCATCGTCCATTACCGGGTGACGGCGGAGACCGACCGCCGGCTGGAGCCGGGCAGCCTGTTCCTGCTGGACAGCGGCGCCCAGTATCTGGACGGCACCACCGACGTCACCCGCACGCTGGCGGTCGGCGAGCCGGACCCGGCGATGGCGGCGGAGATGCGCGACCGCTTCACCCGCGTTCTGAAGGGCCACATCGCCCTGTCCACCGCGCGCTTTCCGCGCGGCACCACCGGCTCGCAGCTGGACGTGCTGGCGCGTCTGCCGCTGTGGCAGGCGGGGCTGGACTATGACCACGGCACCGGCCACGGCGTCGGCAGCTTCCTGTCGGTGCATGAGGGGCCGCAGCGGGTGTCGAAAGTCGGCAACACCGTCGCTTTGCAGCCGGGCATGATCCTGTCCAACGAGCCCGGCTATTACAAGACCGGCGCCTATGGCATCCGCATCGAGAATCTGATCGTCGTCCAGCCGGTTGAGGAGCTGTCGGGTGAGCTGGCCGGGGCCGAACGCCCGATGCTGGGGTTCGAACCGCTGACCCTGGTGCCGATCGACCGCGGGCTGATCGAGCGGGCGCTGCTGAGCGACGCGGAGGCCGCCTGGGTCGACGCATATCATGCAATGGTGCGCGAGTCGCTGTCGCCGCTGCTCGACGATGCGGCCCGCCGCTGGCTGGAGCAGGCGACCGCCTCCCTGTGAGCGGAGCGGGCGGCTGTATCAATTGTCGGCCGGAGGCTGGGGGCGCCCCTGATTCCGCAAGATGTTGCCGCCCGTGGTAACACGTTCTTTACCCAGCTGCTTCAGTGTGACCCAAGGGGATGACTTTTGGCGGCAGTTAGGGCACTACAGTCGGCATCACTTCCCGGATTACGGCGCAGCCCCCGCGCCGGGTGGGCGTAACGGCCGGTCAGACACCGGCAACGGATTATTGCGGAGACGTCTAGATGAAGATCCTCGTCGTCGATGATTACGCCACCATGCGGCGCATCGTGCGGAACCTGTTGACCCAGATCGGCTACACCGACATCGACGAGGCCGGCGACGGCGTGTCGGCGCTGGCGAAGCTGCGTGAGAGCAAGTTCGGCCTCATCATCTCCGACTGGAACATGGAGCCGATGACCGGCTTGCAGCTCCTGAAGGAAATCCGTGCGGACGCGAAGCTGGCGGCGACGCCCTTCATCATGGTCACCGCCGAGAGCAAGACCGAGAACGTCATCGCCGCCAAGCAGGCCGGCGTGAACAACTACATCGTCAAGCCCTTCAACGCCGACACGCTGAAGCAGAAGATCCAGGCCGTCATCGGCGGCTGATCTTCGGGCTTGCGATGTGGGGGCAGCAAGGACGGCACCCGCCGTCCGGCGCCCGGTTCGGCCGCCCGGGTCAGCGGGGCGGCCGGCTGATCCAGTTTGGGGAGTGGACCGGTTTGGAGCAGCTTCCGCAGCTGTCCGATGAAGAGTTCGAGCAGATCGAGGACGCCATTGCCCGATCGGCGAAGGGCAGGGCATTCCTGCGGCGGCTCCACCGGCGGTCCCTCGGGGCCGCGACGGAGGAAGTGCGCGCCATGCTTCAGGAGTTCCGCGACTCCTGGAGCCGGCAGAACGAAGCGGTGGAGGCCGGCAAGCATGTCGGCGTTCTGCGCCGCGAGCTGATGGAAATGGCCGCCTCGATCGAGCAGGCGAGGCGGGAAGTGGCGGCGCTGCGTCCCCCCGACGGGTCGGGCGACAAGATTTTGTCGGCGACCAACGAGCTGGACGCCATCGTCATCTCCACCGAACGCGCGTCCTTCGAAATCCTGAACGCCGCCGAGCGGCTGATGGATCTGTCGGGGAAGCTGCGGGCCGGCGGCGCCGATCCGGCGATCTGCAGCGATATCGACACCCAGGTGAACGACATCTTCACCGCCTGTTCGTTCCAGGATCTGACCGGCCAGCGCACCAGCAAGGTCGTCAACGCGCTCCGCTACATCGAACAGCGCGTCATGGCCATGATCAGCATCTGGGGCGAGGACGGGCTGGCCGGCATCATGGTCAAGGAAGAGCAGACGGACACCCGTCCGGATGCCCATCTGCTGAACGGTCCACAACTGGATGGCCATGGCGTCAGCCAGGCCGATGTCGACAGCATGTTCGACAGTCCGGCTCCGGCCGCCCCTGCCGCTCCGCCTCCTCCGCCGCCGGTGCAGTCGAGCCAGGCCGACATCGACAGCATGTTCGACGCGCCAATGCCCGCTGCGGCCCCCGTGGCCGCTCCGGTCAAGGCCAGCCAGGCGGATATCGACAGCATGTTCGATGCCCCGGCACCGGCAGCCGCCCCCGCGGTGGCGAGCCAGTCCGACATCGACAGCATGTTCGATGCGCCCGCCCCCGCGAAGAAGCCGGTTCCGAAGCCGCAGGGCGCCGCCCCGAAGGCCAAGGCCGCCTCCAAGCCCGCACCGCCGCCACCGCCGCCCGCAGCGGCGGAACCGCCGGTCCCGCTGGATCAGGCGGCCATCGACGCCCTGTTCGGGTAGGGGCCGGCCGCAAGCCGGCGGACTCCGAACCGACAGCTGAGCCGACAAAGCCGAGCCGACAGAACCTCATGGGTTTCCCGGATTGACCGCCCCGGCCCGCCGATGGCCGGATGGGGCAAGGGGTCAGCCGATCAGAACGCAGAATCGACGCGCGACCAGACATCCACCACCACAGGCCACAAGGCGGCCGTTTCCGAGAGGCGGGACCGAGGATGAAGCAGATGACCAAGCCCTTCATGGCCGAGCTTCAGAAAGCCCGCAAATCCGGGCACCCGTTCCAGGCACTGATCGAAGATGGCGCCGCCGCGGCGGCGCTTCCGGCGCCGACGCAGGTGGTTCAGGCCGACAACACCGAGGTGCTGCGCGCCATCGGCGATCTCGGCGCCAAGCTCGACCGCTTCCTGACCATGGATGCGGCGCAGATCGACCAGATCCAGGTGGAGATCGCCGACATCTCAGGCCGGATCAAGGCGACCAAGGTGGAAATGGCCGCCATCCGCCACCCGCTGGCCGGCGACGACAAGTTCCAGCAGGCCAGCCAGGAATTGAGCGCCGTCGTTTCCGCGACGGAGGCCGCGACCAACACCATCATGGCCTGTGCCGAAGAGCTGGAAGAGGTGGTGTCGGAGCTGAAGTCGTCGCTGCCGGAGGGCTATCACAACGACCGCGTCAACGACATGGTCGATGTGATCGTCCGCATCTATGAAGCCTGCAACTTCCAGGATCTGACCGGCCAGCGCATCACCAAGGTCGTCCGCGCCATGTCCTTCATCGAGGAGCGGGTCGACGCCATGATGGGCCTGTGGAACAGGCGCGAGTTCGAGGCGATGCCGCTGCCGCCGTCCGTCACCAAGAAGGACGAGAACCTGGACCTGCACGGTCCGGCCGAGGCCACGCCCGACAGCGGCAACATCAGCCAGGCCGACATCGACGCGCTGTTCGGATAAGGTGCTTTCGATCCAATTTCCGCCGCGGGCGGGGAGGGGCATATCGCCCACCCCCGCGTTACCGCTTGCGGCGCCCTTACCCCGGCGTGCTATACAGGGGCAACTTCGAAAGCGCCCAAGACGACGATGCTTCCTCGCCCGTACCGCCTGCCGCTGACGGCCATCCTCCTGTCCGCCGCCCTCTCCGCCTGCTCCTCCACCAAGGAGGACGCGTATGTCGAGCGTCCGGCCGACCAGCTCATGTCGGAAGCCGACGCGGCGATGCGCGAGGAATCCTACAAGAAGGCCGCGAAGCTCTACGACGAGGTGGAGCGCCAGCATCCCTATGCGGATGCGGCCAGCAAGGCGCAGCTTCTTGCCGCCTACGCCCAATACCAGGATCTGAAGTACGACGACGCCATCCTGGCGCTCGACCGCTTCATCCAGCTTCATCCGGGCAGCCCGGACGTCGACTACGCCTATTACATGCGGGCGCTGTGCTATTACGAGCAGATCACTGACGTGCGCCGCGACCAGCGGATGACGCGCCGGTCGCTCGACGCTCTGCAGGAGGTGGTTCGCCGCTTCCCCGACAGCAAATATGCCCGCGACGCGAAGCTGAAGATCGACCTGACCAACGATCACCTTGCCGGCAAGGAGATGGAGGTCGGGCGCTTCTATCTGCGTCAGCATCAGTATACCGCCGCGATCAACCGGTTCCGCGCCGTCGTTGAAAACTACCAGACCACGTCCCATGTGCCTGAGGCGCTGCACCGCCTGGTGGAGTGCTATCTGGCGCTGGGCGTGACCGACGAGGCGAAGGCCGCCGCGGCCGTGCTCGGCCACAACTTCCCCGGCAGCGAATGGTACACGGACAGCTACGCACTGCTGGTGGACGCCAATCTGCGTCCCGAGCGAAACGAGAAGTCGTGGCTCAATCGAGCCTGGAACTCCCTGTTCTAGGACGCTCCATGCTCGTGTCGCTGACGATCCGGGACGTCGTCCTGATCGAGCGGCTGAGCCTGTCCTTCCGCAAGGGCCTGTGCGCCCTGACCGGTGAGACCGGCGCCGGCAAGTCGATCCTGCTCGACGCGCTGGGGCTGGCCCTCGGTGCACGCGCGGATTCGGGCCTGGTGCGCCACGGCGCCGATCAGGCCTCCGTCACCGCGGAGTTCGAGCTTTCGGGCGACCACCCGGCCTTCGCCATCCTCAAGGAACAGGGTCTCGACCCCGATTCCGGCGATGGTGCACTGGTGATCCGCCGCACCGTCAACACCGATGGGCGCAGCCGCGCCTGGGTGAACGACCAGCCGGTCGGCGTGGGCCTGTTGAAGACGCTGGGCGCCGAACTGGTCGAGGTGCATGGACAGTTCGACACCCACGGGCTGCTGAACCCGCAGACCCACCGCGGCGTGCTCGATGCCTATGCCGGCCTGTCGGCCCAGGCGGCGCAGGTCGCCGCGTCCCACCGTGCCTGGAGGCAGGTGGAGGATGCGCGCCACTCCGCCGCCGCCGACATCGCCCGCGCCCGCTCCGAAGAGGAATATCTCCGCCACGCCGTGGCCGAGCTGGACGCCCTCGCCCCCAAGGCCGGCGAGGAGGAGGAACTGTCGGAGACCCGCGCGGTGCTGATGCATCGCGAAAAGCTGGTCGACGGCATGAACGCCGCCTATGCCGAACTGTCGGGCGACCGCGGCGTCGAGCGCGCCCTGTCCTCGGCCATCCGCACGCTCAGCCGCATCGCCGACCGGGCCGGCGGCACGCTGGATCCGGTGATCGCCGCCCTTGACCGGGCCGCGACCGAGGCGGGGGAGGCGATTGCCGCCCTCCAGGCCGTCTCCAGCAGTGTCGACATGGACCCGCGAGCGCTGGAAAAGCTGGAGGAGCGGCTCTTCGCGCTGCGCGCCGCCGCCCGCAAGCATGGCGTCGATGTCGATGCGCTTGCCGCCCTGCGCGAGGAGATGGCCGGCCGCCTGCTGCTGATCGAGGATCAGGGCGACCTGCTGGCCAAGCTGGCGAAGGAGGCCGAACAGGCCCGCGCCGTCTTCCACAAGGCCGCCGAAGCGCTGGGCGCCGCCCGCCGCGAGGCTGCCGGCCGGCTGGACGTGGCGGTCGCCGGCGAACTGGCGCCGCTGAAGATGGAGAAGGCGAAGTTCCGCACGTTGGTCGAGCCGGTGGACGAGTCGGAATGGAGCGCGTCGGGCATCGACCGCGTTGCCTTCCAGGTCGCAACCAACCCCGGCTCGCCGCCGGGCGCGCTCAACAAGATCGCGTCGGGCGGTGAACTGGCGCGCTTCATGCTGGCGCTGAAGGTGGTGCTGGCCCAGACCTCCACCGTCGGCACGCTGGTGTTCGACGAGGTCGACACCGGCATCGGCGGCGCCGTCGCCGCCGCGGTGGGCGAACGGCTGGAAACGCTGGGCCATGGTTTGCAGGTGCTGGTCGTCACCCACAGCCCGCAGGTCGCGGCGCGCGGTGCCGTCCATCTGAAGGTGCAGAAGTCGCAGAAGGGCGAGCAGGTCACCACCGGCGTCGCCGAACTGGATGGCGACGAGCGGCGCGAGGAGATCGCCCGCATGCTGTCCGGCGCCACCGTCACCGCCGAGGCCCGCGCGGCGGCCGACAGCCTGATCGCCGGCCGCGGCTGACCCCTCGGAGCGTATGCTCCGAAAAGAAATGCTATTCCGCCGCCAGCGCCTCGGCATGGCGGCGGAACAGCCGGACCAAAGCATCCACCACCGCGGCCACCGCCGGTGCATCGCGCCGGTCGCGGTGGACCAGCAGATGGACATCCTCACGCAGGGCGGCCGGCGGATCGACGACGCGCACCAGCGCCGGGTCGGCATCGCCCAGCACGCAGGGAAGCAGCGTCAGCCCCATCCCGCGCCGGGCGGCGTCGAGCCGCATCGGCAGTTCGCTGAGCCGGGCGACGATGCGGGCACCGCGGTCGCGGACCGTATCGTCCACCCATCCCGATTGCGATGGCCGCCGCCGTGTTTCCGGCAGCCCGACTACGGCTGCGCCGTCCCAGCGTCCGGACCAGTCGTCGCGCAGCCCCCGCATCGCGTAGAGGGTGAAGCCGAAGCTTCCCAGCCGGCGGGTGACGAGATCGCCTTCGGCCGGCACCCGGTCCATGCGCAACGCGATGTCGGCTTCGCGCTGGGCCAGGTTCAGGGCGTTGCGGGTGCTGAGGATGGTCAGGTCGGCCCCGGTTTCGGCCAGCAGGTCGGCCAGATGCAGGGTGAGAAAGGCGGAGACGGAGGTTGTCGCCGTCACCCGCACCGGCTGTACCGTCGCGGACAGCCGGTCGGCATTGCGGGCGAAGGCCGCGGCGGCATCGCCCATGGCCGCGGCGTTGTCCAGCACGGAGCGGCCGAGCGCCGTCAGCGCCAGCCGGTTGGGCAGCCGGTCGAACAGCGGACCGCCCAACGCGTCCTCCAGCCGTTTCAGCCGGCGGCCCAGGGTCGGCGAACTCAATCTCAGCCGCTGGGCGGCACCGGTCAGGCTGCCGCAGCGTGCCGTGGCCAGGAAGGCGCGGATGTCCTCCCAGTCCAAATGCCCGCTGCCCAAATCCGCGTCGTCGATCATCCAATCCCCGTCCGAATCACCCGGTCCAGCGGGGCGGGCGGAGACCGTCACCGCGGCAGCAGGCCGTGAAGCGCGGCATACTGCAACAGCATGATGGTCTTGCCGTCCAGGATCGCCCCGCTGCCGACCATGGCAAGGGCATCGGCGAAGGTCAACTCGACCACCTCGATGTCCTCGCCCTCCTCGGCAAGCCCGCCCCCCTCGCTGCGGTCGGCGGCGCGGTATTCGGCCACGAAGAAGGCCAGCCGCTCCGTCACCGAGCCGGGGCTCATGAAGGCGTCGAACACCCGGCGCGGCGCCTGGACGGTCACGCCCAGCTCCTCGGCCGCCTCGGCCCGGATCGCTTCCTCCGGGCTGCGGTCGTCGAGCAGGCCGGCGCACACCTCCAGCAGCGGTTCCGGATGGCCGTTGACGTAAGCCGGGAAGCGGAATTGCCGGGTCAGCAGCACGGTACCGCGGGTCGGATCGTAGAGCAGCAGGGCCGCCCCATTGCCACGGTCATACGTCTCCCGGCTTAGGGTCTGCCAGTTGCCGTCACTCCGCCGATAGTCGAAGGTGGTCTTCTTCAGAACATACCAGTCGTCGGACAGCAGCGTGACGTCGCGGATGCGGATACGCTCGTCCGAGGCAATGGAATCGTCGGTTGGGGAAAGGATTGTCATGGCGCATCCCGATGGTCATGGAACGGCCGTTACCCTGCGTCATGAGCGGCTTGCGGGCAGCCCGCCGAAGATGAAAGGGTGCCTTGCGGAAATTTGTGGCTGCTGCCGACCTTCGGCAACAATGCTTATTCACAGTTGAAGAAAAGTCCTTATGAAGCGAAAGCGCTGCCGATGCAGCCAAGGTCTGATAGTCATTATCATACGCAAGCACGTTCCAAATCTTATCCTATGTTAAGTTAACAAACCTTAATTAGAACGTAGGAATAGCCATTTTGGAGCGTTGCAGCGTTCCGGACTCCTGCCTAGATTGTTGATGAATTCCCTTGGCTGCGCGTGACAAACGACGCCGGTCCAGCTTCCGCCAGAGGTCGCGTTTGTCTGAAGTCTTCGTTCGATGAGTGGCCCGGTTCCTACGGGGTCTGTCGACCTCACCGATTGTGACCGGGAGCCCATCCACCAGCTGGGCCTGATCCAACCGACCGGTTTCCTGATCGCCGTCACGGCCGATTGGATCATCGTCCATGTCTCCGCCAACATCGGGCGCTGGCTGGGGGCCGAACCCGACGATCTGCTGGGGCATCCGCTGGCCTCCTTCATCGCGGGCGAGGCGTTGCACACCATCCGCGGCCGGTTGCAGGTCGCCCACATCAACGGCAGCGTCGAGCGCGCCTTCAGCGTCCATCTGTCCGACATCACCCCGATCTGCGACGTGGCGGTCCATCTGTCCGGCTCCACAATCGTCATCGAAGCGGAGCCGAGCGAGGGCGAAGGACCACAGGATTCGGGCTCCCTGCTGCGCTCGATGATCGCGCGGGTCCAGAACACCCGCGGCTTCGAAGGCTTCTGCCGCGAGGCGGCGCGCCAGATGCGGGCGCTCACCGGATTCGACCGGGTGATGGTCTACCGCTTCGCCGACGACGGGTCGGGAGAGGTGATCGCGGAGTCGGCGGTGCATGGCATCGGCAGCTTCCTCGGCCAGCGATACCCTGCTTCCGACATCCCGCAGCAGGCCCGGCGCCTGTATGAGCGAAGCTGGCTGCGCTGCATTTCCGACGTGAACGCGTCGCCGGTACCGATCGTGCCGACGGTCGATCCGATGGGCCAGCCGCTGGATCTGTCGCTCAGCCTGCTGCGCAGCGTCTCGCTGATCCATGTCGAGTATCTGCGCAACATGGGGGTAAACGCCTCGCTGTCGGTGTCGATCTTGCGGCACGGCAAGCTGTGGGGACTGTTCGCCTGTCACCACCGCCATGCCCGCTCGCTCTCCTTCGAGCGCCGGACCACTGCCGAGCTGTTCGGCCAGATGGTCTCGCTGCTGCTGGAGGGGCGGGAGCGCGAGCAGGAAAGCCAGCAGGAGGCCCAGGCCCGCCGCGCCCATGTCCGCATCATGTCGATGCTGGCCGACAGCGAATCGCCGCTGGACAGTCTGGTCACCTTCGCGACGGAGCTGCGGGCGCTGATCGACTGCGACGGCTTCGCCTGCTGCATCGACGGCCAGCTGCATATGGAAGGCGAGACGCCGACGAGGGAGGAGACGCTGGGCGTCATGCGCTTCCTGCACCGGACGCCGCCCAGCAAGATCTACCTGACCGATCAGTTGGGGGCGGTGCATCCGCCGGCCCGCGACTTCACCGAACGGGCCTGCGGCCTGCTGGCGATTCCAGTGTCGCGGACGCCGCGCGACTATCTGGTCTTCTTCCGCAAGGAACTGGTCCGCACCGTCACCTGGGGCGGCGACCCGACCAAGCCGGCGCAGTACGGCCCCAACGGTCCGCGCCTCACGCCGCGCAAGAGCTTCGAGGCCTGGAAGGAGACGGTGCATGGCCGGTCCAAGCCCTGGACCGAGCTTGACGAGCGCAATGCCGAATCGCTGCGGGTGACCCTGCTGGAGGTGGTGCTGCGGCTGGCCGACGTCGCCGGGCGTACCCGCAAGGAGGCGGCCGAGCGGCAGGAACTGCTGATCGCCGAGTTGAACCACCGCGTCCGCAACATCCTCAGCCTCGTCCGCGCCCTGGTGCGGCAGAGCGAGTCCGGAGCGGAAACGGTGCAGCAGTTCGCCGCCATCGTCGCCGGCCGCATCGAGGCGCTGGCCCGCGCCCATGACCAGATCACCGCCGACAATTGGGGGCCGGCCTCGCTGCGGGCCCTGGTCGTGGCGGAGATCGGCGCCTATCTGTCGGCCAGGAGCGAGCGGGTGCGGTTGACCGGGCCGGAGGTGCTGCTGGCGCCGCAGGCCTTCTCCGTCTTCGCGCTGGTGGTGCATGAACTGACCACCAATTCGGCCAAATACGGCGCGCTCAGCGACAGCAGCGGCTGGGTCGAGGCCGACTGGTCGATCGACGAGGGCGGGCGGCTGCTGATCGACTGGCAGGAGAATGGCGGCCCGCCGGTGCGGGCGCCATCGCGCACCGGCTTTGGCACCACGGTGATCGAGCGGTCGGTGCCCCACGATCTTCAGGGCGAGGCGGAGGTGACCTACGCCCTGTCCGGTCTGCGCGCCCGCTTCATGATCCCGGCGCAGTTCGTCACCATCACCGACAGCCTGCCCACCGGCAGCCGGCGCAGCCTGCCGGTTCCGGCTGCCGATTTCTCCATCGGCGGCCCGGTGCTGCTGCTGGAGGACAACATGATCATCGCCATGGCGACGGAGGACGTGCTGCTCAGCTTCAACGCCAGCCGCGTCAACACTGCCGCCGGCGTTCGCCACGCCCTGCGCCTGATCGATGAGGATCCGCCGGTGGTCGGCGTGCTGGATGTCAATCTGGGCAACGAGACGTCGGTCGCGGTCGCCGAGCGACTGCGGGAGCTGGGCATCCCCTTCGTGTTCGCGACCGGC
Organism: Azospirillum melinis; assembly: GCF_013340935.1. Taxonomy (GTDB): domain Bacteria; phylum Pseudomonadota; class Alphaproteobacteria; order Azospirillales; family Azospirillaceae; genus Azospirillum; species Azospirillum melinis. Next base: position 15,379 of record NZ_WHOS01000022.1, read on the forward strand.
TATGGCGAGAGCGCCGCGGTGCCGGAGCGGTTCGCCGATGTGCCGGTGCTGAAGAAACCCTACGGGTCGGATCAGGTGGTGCAGGTGCTGGCGTCGGTAATGGGGTAGGGCGTCCGGTCACCTGCCCACCATCGCCCAACCCCCGCCCCATTCACCCTTTGACCGCCGCGTACCGTGCGAACAGGGCCACGCTGACCGCCACGGTGGCGTTCAGCGACTCAACCGCCCCGGTGGTCGGCACCGACAGCCGCATCGCCGGGCAGTCGGCCGGCACGCCCTGGCCCTCCTCGCCCAGGATCAGCCGCATGTCAGCGGGCCAGTCGAAGCGGGTCAGATCCTCTCCCCCGCCGTCCAGGGCATAGAGCGGCCCCGCCGCCTCGTTCACCGCCGTCCAGCGCGGCCCGCGCAGCAGGGTCAGCGTGAACTGCGCGTTCGACGCCGCACGCAGGCATTTGGGGTGGAAGGGATGCGCCGCCCCCTCCAGCAGGACGATCCGTGACACGCCGAAGGCCGCGGCGCTGCGCAGCAGGGCGCCGAGATTGCTGGGATCGCCGAGCGCGCACAGCAGCTCCAGCCCCTGCGGCGGCTGCGACAAATCGATGGCCGGCATCTTCGGCACGGCGCCGACCAGCAGCGGAAAGCCGGTGCCCGACACATCCAGCATCCGGAACAGCGCCGGAGCCAGTTGAACCGGCTCCACCCCCGGCGGCAGGCGCCAGGAGGATATCTGCGCCGGGTCGCTGAACAGCACGCGCTCGAACCGCTCGGGATGGTGGCGCAGCGCCTCCGGAACGGTCTTCAGGCCGGCCAGCAGGAACTTACCGTTCTTCTTCAGCCCACGGCTTTCCAGCGCCGATTCCCACAGCTTGAACTGCGGGTTCTGCGGGCTTTCGATCAGCAGGGGCGGACGGGTCATGGCAGCAGGCTTTCCGGCAGGGAGATGCCCCTGCCTAGCACAGCAGCGCCGCGGAAGTCAGGTGTTGAGGCGGCGGCCGAGGAACAGCAGGGGGCCGCGCTGGCAGGCGTCGGTGAAGCCGGCGCGCTGGTAGAACTCGACATTGCGGGCGAAGACGGCGGTGACCAGATGCACGCCGGGCAAGCCGTCGTCCCGGCAATCCTCGGCGAAGCGGTCGACCAACCGGCGTCCCAGCCCGTGTTCCCGCCAGCCCGGCCGGACATTCACATGGAAATGGGCGGGGTAGGCGGCGAAATGATCGGCGAAGGCCTCGTATTTCGGGACGCGCCGGGCCAGTTCGACCGTGCCGGCGCTGTCCTTGCAGCCGGTGAGGTAGCCGACGACCTGTCCGTCGGCCGCCACCGCCATCCAGATGTCCCGCGGTGCCTCATCCACGAACCAGCCGGTCCAGGTGGCGAGGAAGGCGGCGCGATCGACAGCGGACGCGAACTCCGTCCGGGTGGTGGAGGCGAAGAAGATCTCCTCCAACGCCGCCAGCGCCGCCCCGCGGTCGGGCAGGGCGGTCAGCCGTTCCAGCCGGATGCGGTCCTCTGCGGTCATTTCCGTTGGGCGGTCTCGACCGACAGGTTGCGTGGCGCCAGCATGGTGTAGTGACCGCGCGCCTTCATCACGCCGGCCCCTTCCTCCGCCTGCGGGCCATGGCCCCAGAACAGGTCGCCGCGCACGGGGCCCTTGATGGCGCCGCCGGTGTCCTGCGCCATCACCAGGCGGTTGATGGCGCCGCCCGGAACCGGGGCGTCGCGCACCTCCAGCCACAGCGGCACGCCCAGCGGTATATGCTCGGCATCCACCGCAAGGCTGCGGCCGGGGGTCAGCTCCATGTTGCGGGCACCGCGGGCGCCGACCTCGGGCTTCACCTTGAAGAAGACGTAGGAGGGGTTGAGGTTCATCACCCGCTGGGCCTCGGCCGGATGCTCCTTCAGCCAGCGCCGGATCGTCTGCAAGGACATCTGTTCCGGCGTGGCGTCGCCGATGTCGATGATATGGCGGCCGATCGGGTAATAGCTGTGACCGTTCTGGCCGGCGTAATGGATGCCGACCACCGAGCCGTCGGCCATGACCGCCCGGCCGGAGCCCTGTATTTCCAGGAAGAAGGCGTCGACCGGGTCGTCCACCCACATCAGTTCCAGACCCTTGCCCTTCAAGGCGCCGTTTTCGATGCGGGCGCGGCTGGGCAGGCCGTTCTTGCCGCGCGACGGCATGCGGTAGAGCGGAACGTTGTAACGCTCGGTCCGGGTCCAGCTGCCGTGCAGCTCGATCTCGTAATAGCCGGTGAAGAGGCCGTTCTCGCCGTTGCTGACGTCGCGTGGGGTGAAGAAGGTCTCGAAGAAGCGGCGGGCCGCCTCGCTGTCGCCGGGGGGCAGGTCGCGGGCGGCGGCGCAGATGGCGCGCCAGTCGTCGGTGGTGCCGGCGGCGCGCAGTTGCCCCAGCGACTTGCCCGGCGGCTGGTTCTTCACCCAGCCGCAGGTCCGCTGCACCGCCGGCACCGCCTGGGCGTGGTCGTCGTCGATCCAGCCGGCGAGGTGACGGAAATCGGGCGAGACCTGATCCCAGGTCGGGCGCTGGGCGGTCCGCCGCTGCCCGTCCACCGTCGGGGCAGTGCCGGCGCAGGCCGCCAGCGTCGCCAGCAGCCCTCCCATCAGCGCCATCCGCAGGCCATGGCCTGCGGCTTTCCTCACGTCACGCGCACACGCCACCCCAGCCGCAGCCGCCATCGCGCACTCCGCCACCAGCATCCGATATGTCCGTCGAAGACCCCCGACCGGTATCCCGCCCCTGGCGGTCCGGTCACGACAAGGTCACATCACCCGACCGTTTGTGCCGGTGGTTACCCCGAGTCGTCAATCCCCAACCTGCACTTTCGGATAGGTCGCGTCCGCTTGTCACGGGCGTGGGCGCGGCAGGACGGTTCGGGGGCCGAGCGGAGCTGCCGCGCGGCGGCAGGACGTGACAGAACGCGGCAAACGCGGTATCGACAGCCCATACGTGAAGGACCGTCCGCAATTTGCATCCCGTCCCCGACCCGCAAGGGGGGAACATGCGGGCGGCCGGTCCTGTTCGCCGCCATGTGACACCCCAAGGGACCAGACGCCATGACACCCGCCGCCCGCCTCCAGGCGGTCATCGATCTGCTGACCGAGATCGACGAGACCCCTCGCCCCGCCGACGCGGTGATGAGCGCCTATTTCCGCAACCGCCGCTACATCGGCTCGAAGGACCGCACCGCCATCGCCCAGATGGCCTACGCGATCCTGCGCCGCCATGCCCGGCTCGGCTGGTGGATCGAGCGCGGCGGCTATGAGCGCGCCACCCCGCGCGCCCGCGTCCTGGCCTATCTGCTGCTCGAAGAGAACCGCAACGCCGGCGTGGTGCTGGAGATGTTCAGCGGCGGCAAGTTCGCCCCGGCCCGCCTGACCGACGACGAGCTGGCGATGGTCGGCAAGCTGGAAAGCCATACGATGGACCATCCCGACATGCCGGAAACGGTGCGGGTGGAATGTCCGGATTGGGCGGAAGCGCCGATGCGCGCCTCGCTCGGCGACCGCTTCGGGGTCGAAATGGAGAAGCTGCTGGAGGCGGCCCCGCTCGACCTGCGCATCAACCCGCTGAAGGCCAACCAGCAGAGCGCGATCAAGGCGCTGGCCAAGGCGCAGATCACGGCGGAAACCACGCAGTGGTCGCCGCTGGGCCTGCGGGTGAAGGGCCGTCCGCCGCTCGGCAGCGTCGACGCCTTCAAGGACGGCCTGGTCGAGATCCAGGACGAGGGCTCGCAGCTGGTCGCGCTGGCCGTCGCGCCGAAGCCCGGCCATCAGGTGGTGGATTTCTGCGCCGGTGCCGGCGGCAAGACGCTGGCCGTGGCGGCGCTGATGAAGAACAAAGGCCGCGTCGTCGCCTGCGACGTGCTGGACAAGCGCCTGAAGCGCGCCGCCGAGCGGTTCCGCCGCGCCGGCCTGCACAACATCGAGGCGCATCCGCTGACCAGCGAGCGCGATCCCTGGGTGAAGCGCCACAAGCGCAAGTTTGACCGCGTGCTCGTCGATGCGCCGTGCTCCGGCACCGGCACCTGGCGCCGCAACCCCGACGCCCGCTGGCGCCAGCTGGGTCCGGGGCTGGAGCAGCTGCTGCCGCTTCAGGCCAACATCCTCGACAGCGCGGCGCGTCTGGTGAAGCCGGGCGGGCGGCTGATCTACGCCACCTGCTCCATGCTGCATGACGAGAACGAGGCGCAGGTCGAGGCCTTCCTGCAGACCCATCACGACTTCATCGTGAAGCCGGTCGCCGAGGTCTGGGCGGAGGAGGAGGCCGGCGCGCCGCCGCCGGTCGACGGTCCGTACCTGCGCCTGACGCCTGCCCGCCACGACACCGACGGCTTCTTCGCCGCCGTGCTGGAACGCCGCGCCGAGGAGACGGTGTCGGAGGAGAGCGTTTCCGACGTCGGCATCGAGCAGGGTGAGGTCGATCCCGTCGAGCTGGCCAAGGCGATCGATGCGTGAGCGAGGGGGAGGGGGCGTCTCCCTCTCCCCACCCTTGACAGCCGGGGTGGCGCGCTCCTTATCGGTGGGGTAGGCTTTCCGCCGTCGAGACCATCCGGGCGCGTTCGCCCAACCCCTCAAGAGGACCAGATGAAGTTCTCCTTCGCCAAGCTGTCCCTGCCGGCCTCCGGCGTGCTCGCCGTGACCGTCGCCGCCGACCGCAGCCTCGGCCTGATCGGGCGCGAGCTGGATCAGAAGACCGGCGGGGCGCTGGCCCGCGCCATGGCCGCCGCCCGCTTCAACGGCAAGAAGGACGAGACGCTGACGCTGCTCGCCCCGGCCGGGACCGAGCTTGACCGCATCCTGCTGGTCGGCATCGGCAAGGGCGCCGACCTGACCGATCTGGTTCTCCAGTCCGCCGGCGGCGCCATCGCCGTGCAGCTGGACAAGGCCGCCGACGAGGCGGCGCTGCTGGTCGAACTGCCGGAGGGGACCGCCCTGTCGCCGGCCGCCGCCGCGGCCGAGATCGCCTTCGGCGCGCAGCTGCGCTCCTACAAGTTCGACAAGTACCGCACCAACGACCGGAAGTCCGACAAGAAGGAGCCGAAGCCCAGCCTGCGCAAGCTGACGCTGCTGGTCGAGGATGACGGCGCGGCCAAGTCGGCCTTCAAGAAGCTGGACACGCTGGCCGACGCCATCCGCTTCACCCGCGATCTGGTGTCGGAGCCGGCCAACGTCATCTATCCGGAAAGCCTTGCCGAGAAGACGAAGGAGCTGGAGCAGTTCGGCGTCGAGGTCGAGATCCTCGACCAGAAGAAGCTGCGCAAGCTCGGCATGGGCGCCCTGCTGGGCGTCGCCCAGGGCAGCGCCTGCGAGCCGCGCGTCGTCGTCATGCGCTGGAACGGCAACCCGGAGGCCGACGACAAGCGTCCGGTCGCCTTCATCGGCAAGGGCGTGACCTTCGACAGCGGCGGCATCTCGATCAAGGGTGCGGCCGGCATGGAAGACATGAAGTGGGACATGGGCGGCTCCGCCACCGTGATCGGCACCATGTACGCGCTGGCCGCCCGCAAGGCGAAGGTCAATGCCGTCGGCATCGTCGGGCTGGTGGAGAACATGCCGTCCGGCACCGCGCAGCGTCCGGGCGACATCGTCACCTCGGCATCGGGCCAGACCATCGAGGTCATCAACACCGACGCCGAAGGCCGCCTGGTGCTGGCCGACTGCCTGTGGTACGCGCAGGACGTCTACAAGCCCAAGCTGATGGTCGACCTCGCCACCCTGACCGGCGCCATCATCATGGCGCTGGGCCACGAGCATGCCGGCCTGTTCTGCAACGACGACGATCTCGCCATGAACCTGACGGCCGCCGGGCTGAAGGTGGGCCAGCCGGTGTGGCGCATGCCGATGGGCGACGCCTATGACAAGGAGATCGAGTCGCCGGCCGCCGACATGAAGAACACCGGTTCGGGCGGCGGCGCCGGCAGCATCGTCGGCGCGCAGTTCCTGAAGCGCTTCGTCAACGACACGCCGTGGGCGCACATCGACATCGCCGGCGTCGCCTGGGCGAAGAAGGACGGCGCCACGGTTCCGAAGGGGGCGTCGGCCTTCGGCGTGCGGCTGCTCGACCGCTTCGTGGCCGACTTCCACGAAGCCTGACCGCGGAAGGAAATGTCTGCGTGCGTGAAGGGGCCATGACGGAAGTCCGCTTCTACCACCTGCAACGGCGCACGATGGAACAGGCGCTGCCCAAGATCCTGGAGAAGGTTCTTGAGCGGAACTGGCGTGCCGTCGTGCTGGCCGGCTCGGTCGAGCGGGTGGACATGCTGAACCAGCATCTGTGGACCTACGATCCCGGCTCCTTCCTGCCGCACGGGGCTGCGCGCGACGGCTTCGCCGAGCGCCAGCCGGTGTGGCTGACCGACAGCGACGAGAATCCGAACAGCGCCACCGTGCTGGTCACGGTGGATGGCTGCGTCAGCGACCGGATGGATGGCTATGACCTCGTCTGCGACCTGTTCGACGGCAACGACGAGGAGGCGGTGCTGGCCGCCCGCCAGCGCTGGAAGGCCTGCAAGGCAGCCGGCCACAGCCTGACCTATTGGCAGCAGACCGACCGCGGCGGTTGGGAAAAGCGTGCCTGAGCGGCTGCCTTTGACGGTGTCCGTTCATTTCCATTGCATTCGATCCGTTCAGAGGCAAAATTGATTGCCTATGCGGACGGTTCAAAGGTGCATGCTCCGATGAACAGGAGCCAGATCGACCCGGCGCTCGCCCAGCAGGTCAAGGACGCGAGCATCCTGATCGTGGACGACAACCCGTCCAACGTCGAACTCCTGCGGGAAATCCTCAGCCATGACGGGTACAGCCGGGTCCGCGGCGAGACCGATCCGCGCAAGGTGCCTGATCTCTGTGCGGCCGAGCCGTTCGACCTGCTGCTGATCGACATCCGCATGCCGCACATGAGCGGCTTCGACCTGATGGAGCGGCTGAAGCCGGTCTTCGGCGACGATTACGTGCCGATCCTGGTGCTGACCGCCCAGACCGATCAGGAAACCCGGCGCAAGTCGCTGGAACTGGGTGCCAACGATTTCCTGACCAAACCATTCATCGCCTGGGAACTGCTGCACCGTGTCCGCAACATGGTGGAGATCCGCAAGCTCTACCGCCGCGCCGCCGAACAGAACCGCGAGCTTGAACACCGGGTGTCGGAACGCACCGCGGAGCTGTCGGACGCGCTGGAGGCGGCGCGCAAGGCCGACCGCGCCAAGCTGGACTTCCTGGCGGTGATGAGCCACGAGTTGCGCACCCCACTCAACTCCATCATCGGCTTCGCCGACGTGCTGGCGGCCGAGGGGATGGGCAAGCTGGGCCATCCCGATTATTTGGAATATGTGAAGCTGATCGAGGAAAGCGGCCGGTCGCTGCTGACCATGGTCAACAACATTCTCGACTATACGCGCGGCTCCACCGGCTCCATCGAGATCCAGGAAAGCGACGTCAACATCCCGCAACTGCTGGCCGGCTGCGCCGACATGCTGGCGCCGAAGGCTGTGGGCAAGCAGCTGTCGCTCACCGTTCAGCCCTGTCCGCCCTTCCGCATGCGCATCGACCGCCGGCGGCTGCGCGAGATGGTGCTGAACCTGCTCGACAATGCGGTGAAGTTCACCCAGTCCGGCGGCCATGTAGGGGTGGCGGTGGAGGATCGCGGCGAGTTCGTCGGGCTGACAGTGCGCGACGACGGGCCGGGCATCCCGACCGAACTGATGGGCCGCATCTTCAACCCCTTCACCCAGGCCGAACGCTCGCTGGTGCGCCAGCATGAGGGGGTCGGTCTGGGCCTGCCCATCGTGCGGCGCTTCGCCGAACTGCATGGCGGCGGGGTGGAACTGGACAGCGTGTCGGGCCGCGGAACGGCGGTGACAATCCTGCTGCCGAAGGACCGGCTGCTCTAATGCGAGGGGAGGGCGCCGGACGCCTCCCTCCCCGATCCCGCCTGCTCAATGAAAGGTGAACATCTCCGGCGCGGCGCCGACGCGCGCCACCAGCCCGCCGCTGGGCGGCACCGGACGCCACTGGTCGCGCTGGGAATCGACCGGTTCCGACACAACGACCAGGCCATTCTCGCCGCGGCGCCAATAGAGGCTCGGGGGCTTGTCGTCGGAGGCCCAGCGCACCGCCCAAACCCGGTCGCCGTCGGTCCAGGTGGCGGTGAAGCGCAGCGGAGAGGTGATGTCCAGCGCCCGCATCTCGTCGCGGATGGCGTGCAGCACGCGCTGGAAGGCGCCGACCGAATCGCGCTCCAACCCCTGGCCGAGGGCGGCGAGGAAGATCGCCTCGCTGTCGGTGGTGCCGGTGCGGGTGCTGTACAGCTCGTCCGGGATCATCGCCTCCACCCGGCGGCGCAGGCGCGGCCAGTCGCCGACCTGCCCGTTGTGCATGAAGAGGAAGCGCCCGGCCTTGAAGGGGTGGCAGTTGGCCCGGCTGACCGCGGTGCCGGTCGCCGCCCGCACATGGGCGAAGAACAGATGGGAGCGGACATGGCTGCAGATCGATTGCAGATTCTCGTCCGACCAGGCCGGGCGGATCTCGCAATAGCGGCCGGGCTCGGTCCGCTCGCTGTACCAGCCGACGCCGAAACCGTCGCCGTTGGTCTCGGTCTTCGCCTCCGCGGCGTGCATCGACTGTTCGATCAGGGAGTGACAGGGCGTGCAGACCAGCGTTTCCAGGAACACAGGCTCGCCGCAATAGGCAAGAAACCGACACATCGACCGACGCACCATGGCAGCCGCGACAAGGACTGCGTCAATTTGACCCGATGCGCCGTGTGAAACAAGATCCGCCGGTCACGGAACCGTCATGCGCCCCGGCAGGTGTTGCATTTCCGCCGTTCGGACAGGGTCTGCCCCGTTTTTGTCACCAGACGAGTTTGGGCAGGGCGGCGACGCGCAGCGGTCCGACGAACAGGGATCGGTCCTGTACGGTGACCGGGGCGGTGACCACCGGCTCGCCGTTCGGGCCGGTCGGACGGGCCAGCATGGTCAGGACGGTCCTGGCGATGGCCGCCTCGTTCGGGCGCATCATCGGCTTCACCGCATCGAGAACCGCGGGGGCGCCGCGGATTTCCGCGGTTAGCGCCGCCTGAGGCTGCAACTGGGCGTCCAGCGCCAGCGTGCCCGACAGCACCGCCCCCAGCGGCCCCCAGTCCAGCGCCAGCCGGTCGACCTCGACCGTGCCGCCGTCGCGGCTCCAGGCCGACAGGCTGGCCGGCTCCGGCCGCGGTGGGGTTCCCATGACGCGCAGGGTCAGCTCGGTCCGCTTCACCTCGCGGCCCAGGTTCGGCGGCATGCCGTCGGGCAGGGTCAGCCCGTCGGCGGTCAGCGTCAGGGTCAGGCCGGCGGTCCCGCGTTCGGCCGGCGGCTGCTCCGGCTGGGCGGCGCCGATGTCCAGCGCGGCGACCGGTACCGTCTGGCCCGCGACCTGTGCGGTCAGGCCGGTGAAGCGCAGGGCGAGCCGTTCCAGCGTGCCCGACATCCGCATGGTCAGGTCGCCGCTTCCGCCATTCGGAGCCAGGATGTCGACCGGTGGCTGGCCGGGCTGGACGACGGACAGGCGATGTTCGCCGGGAAAGGTGAGCGCGATGCGGGTGGGGTTCCAGGGGGCGGCCTCCGCCACCAGACGCGCGCCCTGCCACTCGGCGCCGCGCGTGGCCAGATGAGGCTTGTCCAGTTCCGCCCGCAGGGTGAGGGGGAAGCCATGGATGGTCAGTCCGCCATGCTCCACCACCGCGCCGTTGGCGCGCTGGTCGGCGACCCAGTTCTCCAGCCCGTCGCGCACGGTGCGGGCCGCCTGCCACCACCACAGCGAATAGGCCACGGCCGGCAGCAGCACCATCATCAGCGCGAGGATGGTCGCGATCCGGCGGCCGGTCAGCAGGCGGCGTGGCGTGGGAGAAAGGGCGTTGGGTTGCATCGGTGGCATGTCCGTTCCATCTCCGTACCGTTATAGCGACCCGGGAACCTGCATGCTAGGCTCGGTGGCTGCCGGTTCGGTTTCGTTTTTCCTGCGAATTTTCCCCAGCGATCTTCCTCAGCGACCCTCAATGGCCCCCGACTCATCGCTTCCGCATCCCGCCTGGACACACGACATCGCCGTCGAGCCCGGCGCCGACCTGTGGGTCTTCGGTTATGGCTCGCTGATGTGGAACCCCGGTTTCCCCTTTGTGGAGCGGCACGCGGCGACCCTGCCGGGATACCATCGCAGCTTCTGCGTCGCCTCCCACCGCTACCGCGGGACGCCGGAACGGCCGGGGCTGGTGCTGGGGCTGGACCGCGGCGGATCCTGCCGCGGCATCGTCTTCCGGGTGGCGGCGGCCGATGTGCCGGCTACGCTCGATTACCTGTGGGAGCGGGAGATGGACAACCGCGTCTATCTGCCGAGGATGCTGCGTGTGCGCCTGCGCGATGGCGGGGCTGTTGAAGGGGGGAAGTCGGTCAGTGCCTGCTGCTTCATCGTCGACCGCAGCCATCCGCAATATTGCCGCGGTCTGGACGAGGCGTCGGTCGTCTGCCGCATCGCCGACTGCTGCGGCCAGCGCGGCCCCAACATCGACTACCTCGCCAACACGGTCGAGCATTTGAAGGAGCTTGGCATCTGCGACGCCCGGCTGTCGAAGCTGTATGACCGGGTGCGTGGCGTTCCGGGGTGATCCGGCGGTCGTTCAGGAAGGCGGACGGCATTTTCAACAACATTTGGGCGGTGTGACGCCGCGCTGGCGCTCCGTTGTCGGGGCGAGCATCTTCATGGGCATGACGATCCTGCGCATCCCGGCTCTGGCCTTCGCGGGAGCGGCACTTGCCCTGGGCGTGATCGCCCCGGCCGGCGCCGCACCGCTGCATCACGACATCGACCTGACGCTCGATCCGGCTGCCGGACGCATGGAGGCGGTGGACCGGCTGACCCTGCCGGCCGGTGCCCAGTCCCTGCGGCTTGACCCGGCGCTGACGGTGCAGGAGGTCCGAGCCGGCGACAGGCCGGTTCCGGTGGACCGCCGCGGCGACCGTCTGCGGCTGGTGGTGCCGGAGGGAGCGGAGGCGGTGACCATCCGCTATGGCGGGCGGCTGCCGGGCTTTGCCGCCGGGACCGGTCTGGCGCTTGATGGCGAAGGCGCCTTCCTGCCGGGGCTGGGCGGCTGGCTGCCCGATCCGGCCTCGGCCGCCGACGAGCCGCCGAGCTGGCGCCTGTCGGTGCGGGTGCCGGCCCCCTATGTCGCGGTCGCCACCGGCCGGCTGGTGGAGGAGGGGAACGAAGCCGGCGGCTACCGCGCGGTGTTCGCGGAGGATCGCAGCGTCGAGGAACCCTCGGTCTTCGCTGGCGCCTGGACGGTGGAGGAGCGGCCGGCCGGACCCTTGCGCCTGCGACTCTACCGCCATCCGGAGCAGACCGGGCTGGCCGACGGCTATCTCGGCCTGTCGGAGCAGGCGATCACGGCGGGGGCGGCCCGCATCGGTGCCTATCCCTTCGACGGCTTCAGCATCGTCTCGGTTCCGCCCCCGGTCGGGCTGGGCTTCCCCGGCCTGACCACGATCGGCCGGGCGGTGCTGCCGCTGCCCTTCATCCGCAGCCAGTCGCTGACCCACGAGATCATGCACAACTGGTGGGGCAACGGTGTCCGGGTGGGCGAGGGCGGCAATTGGGCGGAGGGGCTGACCACCTATATGGCCGACTATGCGGCGGCCCAGGCGCGCGGCGCCGACGCGGCGCGGGCGATGCGGCTCGACTGGCTGCGCGACTATGCCGCTCTGCCGGCCGAGCGCGACCGGCCGCTGACCGACTTCCTGTCCAAGACGCACGATGCCTCGCAGATCGTCGGCTACGGCAAGGCGGCGATGCTGTTCCACATGCTGGAGGCGGAGATCGGCCGCGAGGCCTTCGACGCCGGCATCCGGAAATTCTGGAGCGGCTTTGCCTTCCGCACTGCCGGCTGGTCCGACCTGCGCCGATCCTTCGAGGCTGCGTCCGGCCGCGACCTCGGCGGGCTGTTCGGCCAATGGGTGGAGCGGCGGGGCGCGCCGATGCTGACCCTGGCGGATGCCCACGCCGATGGGGACGGTGTGCTGCTGACCCTGCGGCAGGAGGCCGATGCGCCCTATGCCCTGGCGGTGCCGGTGCGGCTGGAGACGGCGGCCGGAGTGGAGGACCGCGTCGTCCGCCTCGACGGCTGGCAGGCGACGCTGCGGCTGCCCGCCAAAGCGGCGGTAAGGGCTGTGTCGGTCGATCCCGACTTCGACCTGTTCCGCCGTCTGGCGCCGGGAGAGGCGCCGCCGATCCTGCGCGACGTTACCCTGCAGCCGGGTGCCGAGCGGGTGATCGCTGCGGATGGTGACGCGGCAGAGGCGGCACGGGCGCTGACCGGCCGGCTGATCGACGGTGCCGGGAAAGAGGGCGGCGACAAGGCTGCACCGGTGCTACTGGTGGGGACCGACGCTGCGGTGGCACGGGAGTTGGCGCGGCGGGGGCTGTCCCCGGTTCCAGCGGAACTCGCTGGGCGTGGCAGTGCCAGGGTGTGGGTGTCGCGTGCGGCGGACGGGCGGACGGCCCTGGTGGTGTCGGGCGCCGATGCCGAGGCACTGCGCGCGCTGCTCCGGCCGCTGCCGCATTACGGACGGCAAAGCTGGCTGGTGTTCGAGGGAGCGAAGGCGGTGGACCGCGGGGTGTGGGCTGCCGGTGACAGCCCGCTGCGCCGGGTGGTGGGTCGGTAGAGGGAGCGGACGCCACACATGCGGCAAATGTGGCGCCCCGCCTTCGACCTTAGCCTTCTTTCCCTTCGCCCCAGACCAGCCCGTTGAACAGCGGCTCGATCACCGTCTGACCGACGTCGCGGGTGATGAAGACCAGCTTGGTGCGGTGGTCGTCGCTGGGCCAATCCTCCAGCCGGACCGGCGGGTGGAACATGTGCTGGACGCCGTGGACGACCACGGGCAGATCGCTTTCCTGAACGTTCAGCAGTCCCTTCACCCGCAGCAGGTTCTCGCCGGCCTGGGCGATCAGCGCCTCCATGAAATCGACGAAGCCGTTCCAGGGAATCGGCCGGTCGATCACCATGCAGAAGGCGCGGATGTGGTCGTCATGGCGATTGGCGTCATGGTGATGATGCTCATGGCCGCAGTCGGGACCGCAATGGTCGCCATGGTCGTGTTCGTGGTGATGGCCGTGATCGTGCCCATGGTGGTCATGGTCGTGATGCTCGTGCCCGTGGTCGTGATGCCCATGGTCATGATGCCCGTGCGCCTTGGCCTGCTCGTCGCGATAGGCTTCCTCGCGCAGCCAGCGGGCGACGTCAGGGCTCTTGGTCTCCGGATTGTAGAGACCGGCGTCGAACAGCTTGGCCGGATCGATATCGCCATGGGCGGCGGGAATGACCGGGGCGGCCGGGTTGATGGCGGCGAGGCGCTGCATCAGGGCGACGGTCGCCGCCGGGGTGGCGACGTCGGTCTTGGTCAGCACGATGCGGTCGGCGACGGCGGCCTGCTTGACGCTTTCCGGCTGGCGGTCGAGCTGGAGCGAGCCGTGCGCCGCATCGACCGTGGCGATGACGCCGTCCAGGCGGAAGCGGGCGGCCAGTAGCGGGTCCGACATCAGGGTGTGGATGATCGGCGCCGGGTCGGCGAGGCCGGTCGTCTCCACCACCACCCGGTCGAAATCGGGGATTTCTCCCTTCACCCGCTTCAGGAACAGGTCGCGCAGCGTGTCGACCAGATCACCGCGGATGGTGCAGCACAGGCAGCCGCTGTCCATCAGCACCATATTCTCCGACGCCTTGGCGACCAGAAGATGGTCGAGCCCGACCTCGCCGAACTCGTTGATGACGATGGCGGTGCGGGCCATGGCCGGGTTGCGCAGCAGGGCCTGGAGCAGCGTGGTCTTGCCGCTGCCGAGGAAGCCGGTCAGCACCGAGACGGGAAGACGGGCGGGAGGGGCGGCGGGAGCGCTCAACGGGGATTCTCCTGACAGGATTTGCACAGGCCGCGCACCTCGACGGTGGGGCGCTGGACACGGAAGCCGCGCCCGGCCGCCGCGGCGTCAATGGCGGCGCCGACACCCGGATCGTCGATCTCGGCGGCGTCGCCGCAGGCCTCGCACACCAGGAACTGCCCGGAATGGACATCCCCTGGTGCTGCACAGCCGACATAGGCGTTCAGCGATTCGATGCGGTGGACCAGCCCCTGTTCGACCAGGAACTCCAGCGCGCGGTAGACGGTCAGCGGTGCCGCCGCCTTGCCCTCCTGCTGGCTGAGATCCTCCAGGATCGCATAGGCGCCGCGCGGCCGGTGGCTGGACCATACCAGCTCCAGCACACGGCGGCGCAGCGCGGTCAGCCGCGCCCCCCGTTCGGCGCACAGCGCGTCGGCACGGGTCAGGGCATCTGCGATACAGTGGGTGTGGTCATGAAGCGCGGACATGGGTGTTACTTTATAACGCTCTGCCGGCCGTTGCAACCCGGCCAAGGGAAAAGGCGGCCCCGGGGGAGGAGCCGCCTTGCCGAGTGGCGATTGTTTTTCTTGGGGCCGTCTTTTTCAAGAGCCGGGACGTGACGCGACCGCGGGGCAGGGGTCGCCGTCCTTCTCGCTGACCCATTGGGGACGGGCAGGGCGGCCGCACCGGGCCGCTTTTCGTACGATAGCGGTCCGGCATGACCGTTTGCGGGCGTGCCGGTTACCGTTCGATGAAGATTGCCCGTCAGTCGGCCGTCTCCACCTTCCCCTTGCGCTCGTTGTAGAGGGCCAGCGCCCGGTCGCGCGCAACGGCATGGTCGAGGATCGGGCGCGGGTAATCGTCGTCCAACCGGACGCCGGCCTGCCGCAGAACCTCGGTCGGCGCCGCCCATGGCTGGTGGATCCAGCGCGGCGGCAGCCGGTTGAGTTCGGGCACGTAGCGGCGCACGTAATCCCCCTCCGGATCGAATTTCTCGCCCTGCAGGACGGGATTGAAGACGCGGAAGAAGGGAGCGGCGTCGGCGCCGCAGCCGGCCACCCACTGCCAGTTGCCGGCATTCTGGGCCAGATCGCCGTCGACCAGCGTGTCCCAGAACCAGCGCTCCCCCTCCTGCCAGGGCAGCAGCAGATCCTTGATCAGGAAGGAGGCGACAATCATCCGCACCCGGTTGTGCATCCAGCCGGTTTCCCACAGCTGGCGCATGCCGGCATCGACGATGGGATAGCCGGTACGCCCGCGTTGCCAGGCCCGCAGGCCGGCCGCGTCCTCGCGCCAGGGGAAGTCGGCGAAGCGGCGGTCGAGCGGGCTGTCGGGAAGCTCCGGCGCATGGTGCAGCAGGTGGTGCTGGAACTCGCGCCAGCCGATCTCGCGCAGGAAGACCTCGACGCCGGGCGCCAGTTCCGGCCGTGCGTCGGCGGCATGGCGGGCGGCGTGCCAGACCTGCCGTGGCCCGATCTCTCCGAAGGCGAGATAAGGCGACAGGGTGGACGTGCCGGGATGGTCCGGCCGGTCGCGCTCCGTCCCATAGACCCCGACCGGCCCGTCGAGGAAATCGGCGAGGCGCGACCGCGCAGCCGTCTCCCCCGGCACCCAGCGCTTGCGCATGCCCGCGGCCCAGTCGGGCTTGGTCGGCAACAGGTCCCAGCTTTCGAGCGTGTCACTGGCCGGCGCGGATTTCGGTGTCTTCAGCGCAGCGGGGGCGCGGGTCGGCAGCGGCGGGTCGAGTGTGGCCGACAGGTGGCGCCAGAAGGGGGTGAAGACCTTGAACGGACCGCCGCTCTTGTTCTTGACGGTCCAGGGTTCGGCCAGCAGGCCGGCATTGAAGCTGCGCGCATCGACACCGCGTGCCTTCAGCCGTTCCTTGATCGTCGCGTCGCGGGCGGTCTGGGCGGGGGCGTAGCGGCGGTTCCACAGCACACATTCCGCACCGGTTTCCGCGATCAGCTTTTCCAGCACCGCCCCCGGCTCGCCCCGGCGCAGCAGCAATGGCGAGCCATGGTGGGCGCAGCAGGTGGCGAGCCGCTCCAGGCTGCCATGCAGCCACCAGCGCTGCGCCCCGCCCAGCGGCCAGGGATCGCCGGTATCCTCTTCCAGGATGTAGAGCGGGATGACCGGCGCGCCGCGTTCCACCGAAGCCTGGGCGGCGGCGGTCAGCGCCGGGTTGTCGGCAAGGCGCAGGTCGTTGCGGAACCAGACGATGATGGGAGAGGCGGACATGCACAGCGCTCGGTTGGACGTCTCCGGACCACCCGATATAGGCTGCGCTCATGCTTCGGCCAGAGCATTCGGCAGAGTCAGCGCGCGCGGTCCGGCGACAAACGGGCGCAGGGGAAGCGGTAGACCCGGCCGCGCGCCGTCATCAGCACTTCGAACCCCGGCGCCAGCAGCCCGTCGAAGGCGGCGTCCAGCACATTCAGCCCGCCGGTGAAGCTGCCGAAGGCCGGCAGGATCAGCTTGGCCCCGTCATGGGCGAAGCAGCGCTCGCGCACCCGCCGCCCGGCGAGCGCCACCGCGGCGGCCGGATGCAGGTGGCCCGACAGCTCGCCGACGGCCCCCGGCTCGGCCTCGTGCCGGAAGGTCAGCGGGCCGATGGACAGTTCTTCCACCACCCGGCCGCCGAAGCCCTGCGGCGGTTCGGGGTCGTGGTTGCCGGTGATCCACACCCAGTCGGAAACGGCGTCGGTCAGGGCACGCAGCCGCCCGACGTCCGCCGGGTCCATCCGGTCCGCCGCCCGGCGGTCGTGGAAGCTGTCGCCCAGGCACAGCACGCGCGCGGGCCGCACCATTGCGATCAGCCCGGCCAGCCGGTCCAGCGTCGCCCGCGTATCGTACGGCGGCAGCATTCGGCCGCGCGCGGCAAAGGCGGACCCCTTCTCCAGATGCAGGTCGGCGACGGCGAGGATGCCCTCCGCCGGCCACAGCAGCGCGCCCGACGGATCGGCCAGCAGATCGGCACCGCGGAAGGTCACTGCGGCGCGGCTGTCATCGCCCTGACAGCCGGAGCCGTGAGCTTGGGAGGAAGCTGACAACATTCGTTTACCGGCGTTCATCGGAAGCGGCCAATATCCATGGAAAAATTATGGGCATGATGTTTGCAGCCGGACGGTCCGCCGCCGTGGAGGCATGGCGGATCACAACCATACCCGGAGGATACCCATGGCCACAGTGACGTTTACCGGCCTGAACATGCCCAAGGACATGACCATTTACGCGGTCGCCGGCGATACCGGTACTTTGCTGGCGCTGGCGAAGAAGCACGACATTCCGATCCCGTTCCAGTGCCAGGACGGCGAGTGCGGGTCCTGCCTCGTCAAGGTGAGTTATCTCGACGGGAAGGCTCCGATGGCCATCGACCTGGCCGAAAAGGAGAAAGTCACCCTGTCCGTCAACGGCAAGCTGAACCGGAACCTGTTGGAGGCGGCGGAGAACGCCCACCGTCCGCCGCCCTACCGCCTGGCCTGCCAGTTCATCGTCCGCGACGAGACCATCCTTGTCGAGTTCAGCGGCGAACCGGGCGTGGAGCCGGAACTGCGCAAGTAACCTGCGGTCGGCATGGGGCGGTGTCACAACGACAACCGTCCCTGCTGCGGGCGCCCCGTTTCCGCTTTCGCGGGCCGCGGCGGAGCCAGTTCCGGCATCGCCTCGGCCAGCAGTTCGGCCTCGGCGGCGGCGAGCAGTTCGTCGGTGGCGCTGCCGTCCACGGGCTCGCGGCCGATCTCCAGGATCACCGGCACTGCCAGCGGCGAGATGCGGTCGAGGTCCTTGTGGGTGATGCGCCCGCGCACCCGCGCCAGGAAATCGGACAGGCGGCGGATGTCGGTCAGCCCGCCGGCGGCATCGGCCCGCGTTGCCCGCAGCAGCACATGGCCGGGGTCGTGCTTGCGCAGCACGTCATAGATCAGGTCGGAGGAGAAAGTGACCTGCCGCCCGGTCTTTTCCTGTCCCGGATGGCGGCGGTCGATCACCCCGGCGATCAGTGCCACATTGCGGAAGGTCCGCCGCAGCATCGACGATTCGTCCATCCAGGCTTCCAGATCGTCGCCCAGCATGTCCTGGTCGAACAGCGCGTCCATATCCGTCGGCGAGCGCAAGGACCATACCGCTAGCACATAGTCGGTGGCGACGAAGCCCAGCGGCCCAAGGCCGAACCGTTCCATCCGCCGGGTCAGCAGCATGCCCAGCGTCTGGTGGGCATTGCGCCCCTCGAAGGCGTAGGCGACGAGGAACTGCTTTCCCGCCTTGGGGAAGGTTTCGACCAGCAGCCCGTCGCGGTTGGGCAGGACGGAGCGGTAGCGCTGAAGCCGCAGCCATTCCTGCACATCCTCCGGCAAGCCGTCCCACTGGCGCGGATCGGCCAGCATGGCGCGCACGCGCTCGGCCAGATGGGTGGACAGCGGCAGCCGCCCGCCGGCATAGGCGGGAACCTTCGGATCGCCGGTCCCGCCCTTGGCGACCTGGGCCTCCATCTCGCGCACGCCGAGGAATTTCAACAGCTGGCCGGCGAAGAGAAAGGTGTCGCTGGGCGTCAGGCCCTGGATGAAATACTCCTCCACCTCACCCAGCACCGGACCGCGGTTCAGGCGGACGCGCAGCAGCGCCTCCTGGGTGATGGTGCCGACATTCATGCGGTACTGGCGCGCCACCGCCGGGCCGGCCACCGCCATCCGGCCATCCTCCCGCAGCTTCAGACGCTGAAACCGGTCATAGGCGCCGAGCGCGTAGCCGCCGGTGGTGACGAAATCCAGCACGTCGTCGAACTCGTCGCGCGTCATCGCGGCATAGGGAGCGGCGGAGACCACCTCCTCATACAGCTCGTCGGGCATGAAGGGGGCGGCGCAGGCCATGCCGAGCAAATGCTGGGACAGGACGTCGAGCCCGCCTGGCCGCGGCGCCTCGCCGTCCAGCGTATGGTCGTGCACCGCCTCCAGCGCGGCGCGGCACTCCAGCACCTCGAAGCGGTTGGCGGGGACCAGCAGGGCGCGGCTCGGCTCGTCCAGCCGGTGGTTGGCGCGGCCGATGCGCTGGACCAGCCGGCTCGACCCCTTTGGCGCGCCGATCTGCACCACCAGATCGACCGCCGCCCAGTCGATGCCGAGATCGAGCGAGGAGGTCGCGACCACCGCCCGCAACTCGCCACGGGCCATGGCGCCCTCGACCTTGCGGCGCTGCTCCACCGCCAGCGAGCCGTGGTGCAGCGCGATGGGCAGATTGTCGTCGTTGACCCGCCACAGCGCCTGGAACACCAGTTCGGCCTGGGCACGGGTGTTGACGAAAAGCAGGGTGGTGCGCTGGCGGCGGACGCGTTCGTAGATCTCCTTCATGGCGTGCATCGCCATGTGACCGGCCCAGGGCACCCGTTCCTGCGAGGTCAGGATCTCGACCTCCGCTTGGGCGCCACTGCGGCCCAGCACGAGGCGCACGTCGTCGGAATCGCTGTCGTCATGCCGGCCACGGCGCGACAGCCAGGCCAGCAGCCGCTTCGGTTCCGCCACCGTGGCGGACAGCCCGACCCGGCGGGCGGCGGGGGCGAGCCGCGACAGCCGCGCCAGCCCAAGCGCCAGCAGGTCGCCGCGCTTGGTGCCGGCCAGGGCGTGCAGTTCGTCGATGATGACGCAGCGGAGATTGCGGAACAGCTTGTCGGCGTCGGTATAGGACAGCAGCAGCGCCAGGCTTTCCGGTGTCGTCATCAGCATGTGTGGCGGATGGGTGCGCTGGCGCCGACGCTTGGCCTCCGGCGTGTCGCCGGTGCGGTTCTCCGCCCGGATCGGCAGCCGCATCTCGGCGATCGGCTGTTCCAGATTGCGCTGGATGTCGACCGCCAGCGCCTTCAGTGGTGAGATATAGAGCGTGTGCAGCCCCTCGCGCGGCCGTTCCGCCAGCTCGATCAGCGAGGGAAGGAAGCCGGCCAGCGTCTTGCCCCCGCCGGTCGGCGCGATCAGCAGCGCGCTTTCGCCCCGTTCGGCTGCCTCCACCATCGCGACCTGATGCGGGTGGGGTGCCCAGCCGCGCGACCGGAACCACGCGGCGACGTTGGGCGGGATCAAGGCGGGGGGAGATGCATCCATGGCGGCCGGACTGTACCGGAACGCCTGGAACGTAGAAAGAACGAAGTAGGGGGAGTTAGACCGCCGCCGCCTTCTTCATGCCGAAGCAATGCTCCGGTCCGGGGAAGGCGCGGGCCCGCACTTCGGCAGCGTAGGTCGCGGCGGCCTCGCTGACCGTCTCGCCCAGATTGGCGTAGCGCTTGACGAATTTCGGCTGAAAGGCGCCGAACAGCCCCAGCATGTCGTCGGTGACCAGGACCTGACCGTCGCAGGCCGGCGAGCCGCCGATGCCGATGGTGGGGACCGCCACCTCTTCGGTGATGCGGCGGGCCAGCGCCTCCATCGTCCCTTCGATCACCAGGGTGAAGGCACCGGCCTCGGAAATGGCGCGGGCGTCGGCAACGATCCGCTCCGCCGCCTCGGCATCGCGGCCGACCGCCTTGTAGCCACCCAGCGTGTTCACGGATTGCGGCGTCAGACCGACATGACCCATCACCGGAATGCCGCGGGCGGTCAGGAAGGCGACCGTCTCGGCCATCTCGATGCCGCCCTCCAGCTTGACCGCCTGGGCGCCGGTCTCCGCCATCACGCGGGCGGAGGCGCGGAAGGCCGCCTCCTTGCTCTCCTGATAGCTGCCGAAGGGCAGGTCGACCACCACGCAGGCGCGCTCCGACGCGCGCACCACGGCGGCGCCATGGGCGATCATCATGTCCAGCGTCACCGGAAGCGTGCTGTCCAGCCCATAGACCACCATGCCTAGCGAATCGCCGACCAGCAGGATGTCGACATGCGGATCGAGCAGCCGGGCCACCGGGGCGGTGTAGGCGGTCAGGCAGACAATGGGTTCGCCCCCCTTGCGGGCGCGTAGCGCCGGAACCGAATGGCGGGTGGTGAGGTTGGAAGCGCTCATGATCGGGCCTTTCCAAGGCTGGCTGTAGCGGGCCGAAGGGGGGGCAGTCCAGCTCGCTGACCATTCAATACGCTTGGCCGACGCACAGTCGAGCCAAGAAAAATGATGCAGATACACCAAAACCGCCCACGCGAGGTTCGCGGGACGGTCGGGTGCAAGACACAAGGGGTCTTGGGCGCGCATCACACGCGCCCTTCGCAGTCGCTAAGCGCGACCGGCGATTAGTAGCCCTCGCGTTCCATCCGCTTGCGGAGCAGCTTGCGGGTGCGACGCACCGCTTCAGCCTTCTCACGCGCACGCTTCTCCGAGGGCTTCTCGTAGTTACGGCGGAGCTTCATTTCACGGAAAATGCCCTCGCGCTGCATCTTCTTCTTGAGCGCGCGGAGGGCCTGATCGACGTTGTTATCTCGGACCAGAACTTGCACGTTAACCGTCACCCTTCCAAGTGAAGCATGTTGCGCCAAGGCAACAAATAGGCATGCGCGGCGGGCGCACCCCTTGTGTGGGCGCAGTGTGTAGCACGCTCCACCGCCTTTGTGAAGGGGGAGTCTTCGGTTCCCCAGCATAAGCCCGGCCATAAGCCCTGTTGGGAACCACAGGAAACGGTTGCCCCGGCCGTGCCCACACTCCAGATATAGCGGCATGCCAGTGCTTCCAATCGCCCGGATGGGCAATCCCGTACTCCGCAAGATCGCGGAGCCCATCGCCGACCCGACCGATCCGGCAGTCGCCCGGCTGGCGGCCGACATGATCGCCACCATGCTGGACGCGCCCGGAGTCGGTCTCGCCGCTCCGCAGATCTCCGAGCCGCGCCGGATCATCGTCTTTCGCGTTCCCGCCGACCGCGGCGAGGGGGAGGAGGTGGCCAACACCGTCCTGGTCAATCCGGTGATCGAGCCGCTGACCGACGAAAAGGTTCTGGGTTGGGAAGGCTGCCTGTCGATTCCGGGCCTGCGTGGGCTGGTGCCGCGCTACAAGCGCATCCGCTACCGCGGCTATGGCCTCGACGGCGCCCGGATCGAGCGGGAGGCGTCGGGTTTCCATGCCCGCGTGGTCCAGCACGAGGTCGACCACCTGGACGGTGTGCTCTATCTTGATCGCATGGAAAATCTGCAGCTCCTGGTCTGCACCGAGGAGATGCATCACCTCAACGCCGCGCTGGTCGCGGCGACTCTTGACACCGACGCGCCGTCCCGGACCTGAGGGCCGGCGCAGGGAGAGTTGGCTATGAGCATCGACACGCTTCGCGACGAAATCCTGGTGGCGAGCCTGCCCAACGTCGTTTTCGACGGCTGGAGCCTGCAGTCCCTGCGCGACGGCACCCAGATGGCGGGGCATGAGCCGTCGGCGCTGCTGCGCGCCTTCCCCGGCGGCGTCACCGATGCGGTGGAGTATTTCGCCGACTGGTCCGACCGCCAGATGCTCGACCGACTGGAGGCCCAGCCGCTGGCAGAAATGAAGGTGCGCGAGCGCATCTCGCTGGCTGTCCGCACCTATTTCGAGGTGCTGGAACCGTATCGCGAGGCCAAGCGCCGACAGCTGTCCTATCTGGCCATGCCGCAGAATGTGGCGCTCGGCCTGCGGCTGCTTTACCGCACGGTCGATGCCATGTGGTTCGCCGCCGGCGACAGTTCGACCGACTACAACCACTACACCAAGCGGGCGCTGCTGGCGGCGGTGGTCAGCTCGTCCACCTTCTATTGGCTGGACGACAAGTCGGACGACCATGCCGAGACCCGCGCCTTCATCGACCGCCGTCTGGCCGACGTGATGGCGGTGGGCAAGGCGACCTCGTCGGTCGGCAAGCTCGGCTCGATGCTGAACTTCCTTCCCAATCCCTTGCGTTTCGCCCGCCAGATGCGCCAGCGCACCACCGGCGCCCAGGCGAGCAACGCGACGGTCCACATGGCCGAGAATATCTGACGAGAATACGCCCTCTCCCGACGCGGGAGAGGGCGCCTTATGTCCGCTTCGCCTTTGCGGCTTTCTTCGCCGCGGCCCGCAGCGCCGCCTCGAACCCCGACCGGGCCCAGGGCAGCAGTTCATCGCGGTCGTCGAACGCCGAATCGGGAGGTGGGTAGTAGGACAGGGTGGTGGGTTTGTCCGGCATCGGCCGGAAGGGCTCCAGGCCCAGCTCCGCAAAGGACACGCGGTTCACGTCATCCGCCTTGAAATAGAGAATTTCGTCGGCGATCAGCGCGAAGGTCAGCCCGTCGATGGACAGGCCGTAGCCGCCGAACATGCGGCGCACACGCACGTCGCCCAGCGGCGCCAACATCTCGCAGAGTGTCGCGACATACTCACTGGGCGGCTGGGCGGGCATCTGTTCGGAAAGTTACTTCTTACGAAAAGCGTCCAGGGCCACGACCTCGCCACGCTTCGGCTCTTCGGCCGGGGCGCTTTCCTCTGCCTTCTCCTCCACACGCTCGGCGGCGGCGCGGGGCGGCATTGTGGCGACCTCCGCCGATTCGGCGGCGGCCAGCGGCTGGAACTGGAGGGCGAAGTTCACCGACGGGTCGGCGAAGGTGGTGATGGCGGCGAAGGGGATCACCAGCCGCTCATGCACGTTGTTGAAGCTCAGCGTGACCTCGAAATGATCGTCCGTCACGTCCAGCCCGTAATATTGGAACTGGAGGACGATGGTCATTTCGTTCGGATACTGCGAGGACAGGTAATCCGGGATCTCGACACCGGGGAAGCCGGTGCGGAAGGTCAGGTAGAAATGGTGATTGCCCGGCAAGCCGCGCTCGGCAACCTCGGTCAGCGCGTCGCGGACAACGCCGCGCAACGCGGTCTCGACCATCCGGTCATAGCGGAGCTGCTCTTTCGGCATGCTTGGGCGGGTCCCTGGTAACGCGGTCGGTCTGGCGGCCCGCTGCGGCAAAGGCCGGTACGAAACGCCGGGAAGAGAGGTGTGGGCCTTCTGTTGCTAGGCGGCCCACGGCCCCACCCTTAGGCGCTAACCCTCGGGGATTAGGTTTAGGCTACCAGCCGCCGTTAGGCAGCGAGGCGAGCCTGAGCAACGTTGTCGTTGGCAACTATTGCAACGGCCCGATAACGGCGGAACCATGCCGAGCGAAAACCATGCCTTTACTACGCGTGTCGATCCTGTTTCGCCCCCAACGACCCCGGTCAACGAGTCCGGTGTATGGTTGGTGGAGGCGCCGGGTACCGCCCCCGGGTCCACAACGCTTATTCCACAAGGCGTTTATCGCCATAGTCGGCGAACCGACGTCGCGAATATAGGCACTCCCGCCCGGCAAGGGAAGGGCTTGTGTGACGTAATCGCCAAATGCGTTGCGGTGACGCGGGTAGGACGCATTCCAGAAAGGCGGCTTGCACCCTCGTCCCGCACTGCTTAAGAGTCCGGCCGTTGCAGCCCCGGAGTCACCATGCCGATCACGCCCGAGCAGCGCGACGAAATCGATCGCCTGCGCGCCGTCACCGCCACCACCCGCCGCGCCACCGTCCCGGCCCTGGAGGACATCCTCTATCAGCCGCTGGAGGTGCTGGACCACGGCTTCGTCCGCGTCATCGACTATATGGGCGACGATGCTGCGGTCGTGCAGGCGGCGCGCGTGTCCTATGGCAAGGGCACCAAGAAGGTCAGCGAGGATTCCGGCCTCATCAAGTATCTGATGCGCCACCGCCACTCGACCCCGTTCGAGATGTGCGAGATCAAGTTCCATGTGAAGCTGCCGATCTTCGTCGCCCGCCAGTGGATCCGCCACCGCACCGCGAACGTGAACGAATATTCGGCCCGCTATTCCATCCTCGACCGCGAGTTCTACGTGCCGGCGCCGGAGCAGCTGGGCGCCCAGGCCGTGGTGAACCGCCAGGGCCGCGGCGACGTGCTGGAGGGTGAGGAGGCCGCCAACGTCATGCGGCTGTTGCGCGAGGATTCCGAACGCGCCTACAGCCATTATGAGGAGATGCTGAACCACCGCGAGGACGGCACGGTCATCGATCCCAACCGCCAGGGGCTGGCGCGCGAACTGGCGCGGATGAACCTGTCGCTGAACTATTACACGCAGTGGTACTGGAAGGTGGATCTCCACAATCTCCTGCATTTCCTGTCGCTGCGCGCCGATGCTCATGCCCAGTATGAGATCCGTGTCTATGCCGACGCGATGCTGGACGTGGTGAAGCGTTGGGTCCCGGCGGTCTACGAGTCCTTCACCGAGTACCGCATGGGCGGCGCCCACCTGTCGCGGACCGGCCTGGACGTGGTGAAGCGCCTGCTGGCCGGTGAGCCGGTGACCCAGGAGGCCAGCGGCCTGTCCAAGCGCGAATGGCGCGAGCTGATGGACCAGCTCGGCCGCAGCGAGTCGTAAGAGGGGAACCAGGACGATGACGCCGGATCAGGCCGAAAGCATCTATCGCCAAGGCCTGATCGCCGCGCAGGCCGGCCGCTGGGTCGAGGCGCAGGAGCTGATCGCCCAAGCCATCTCCGCCCGTCCGGGCGTTCCCGTCTGGTGGGCCACCTACGGGCTGGTTCTGGAAAGCCAGGGGGACTTGCCGGGGGCGGTTCAGGCATTCGCCGGAGCGCTGAACCTCGATGGCGATCTCGCCATGGCGATGAATGGCCTGCTGGCAGCGGCGGAGACGCTGGCCGCTGCCGGCCATGCCGATCTGGCGGAGGGCTGTTACTGCCGCGCGCTTGCGCTCGCCCCCGGCACGCCGGCTGCTTTCGTCAAGGCAAGCGCCCTGATGTTGGTGCAGGGCGTCGACCCGTCCAAGCTGCTGCGTCGTGCCGCACTGCTTCAGCCCGAACGCCAAGCCTGACCGGACCGTTGCCGGGGCCGCGGTCAGTCGCGGTCGTCGTAGTCTTCGTCGTCCCGCTCGTCCTCGTCCGCTTCGGCGGCGAGACGGCGCTGGTTGGCCAGCATGTCGAGCGCGCCCTGCAGGATGTAGGCGGCGGCCATCTTGTCCACCACCTCGTCGCGGCGCTTCCGGGTCATGTCGGCCTCGCCGATCATGAAGCGTTCGACGGCCGAGGTCGACAGACGCTCGTCCCAGAAGGCGATCTCCGCCTCCCAGCCCAGCAGGTCTGGGCGTTCCAGCAGGTTCTTGGCGAAGGCGCGCACCGACTCGGCACGCGGTCCTTCCGTCCCGTCCATGTTCAGCGGCAATCCGACCACCAGCCCGCCGATGCTGTAATCGCGGATGGTCTTGCCCAGCTCGCGTGCGTCCTGGGTGAATTTCGTGCGCTTCAGCGTGCCGATGGGGGATGCGACGATCAGCCCGGGATCGGCCACCGCCAGCCCGACGGTCTTGGTGCCTACGTCAAGGCCAAGCAATCGTTGGTTTTTGCCCAGCCGGGCCGCGAGTTCGGAGAGAGTGTGGATCATCGCCCGACCATAGGGCCGCAGCCTTGTCACCGCAAGATCGCTTGAGTTGTTGTTAAAGATACTTACTCTTCTAAGTATGAGCAGCCCTCTCTCCCATGCCCTCCTGTCGCACCGGCCGCTTGCCGACGCCGACATCCCCACGATCTGCGGTTTCCCCCGCACGGCCGAGGAACTGTATTTCCTGTTCCCGCGAGCGGTCTGGCCGTTGACCCCGGATCAGATCCGGGCGACGCTGGGCATCCGCCGCGATCCCACGGTCGCCACCCTGGCGGAGAACGGGCGGGAGCGTGTGGTCGGCTATGCCAACTACGCCACCTTCGAGGATGGCCGCACCGCCAGCATCGGCAATGTCAGTGTCGATCCGGCCCTGCGCCGGCGCGGCATCGCCGAATATCTGGTGCGGACGATGATCGATCGCGCTTTCGACCATCACCGCCTGCCTGAACTGACGCTCTACTGCTTCAACACCAACACGCCGGCCCTTCTGCTCTATGCCAAGCTGGGCATGATGCCCGTCGCGCTGGAGACGCGGGTGATGCCGTCGGGCCAGCCGATCGCGCTGTTCAAGCTGCGTATGGATCACGCCAGCTGGCGTTCGGCCGCCCCCATCGCCGCCTGACCTTCCTGATATTTAATGATACGGCCGCTGGCGGGACGGGACATCAGGCGTATAGTCGGTCGCCTGTGGACGCGGCTGCCTCATCGGACGCGCGGCCCGAACCATCGACGGAGCGGACGGATGAGCAAATTGGGCGCGGATGCGAACCGGCGTGCGGTGCTGGCCGGACTTGTCGCCGGCGGTGCCGGGCTGTTTGCCGCCGGTGGGGCGAAGGCGATCACCGCGCAATCCAGTTCGGATTACGGCGCCATGCTGGATGCCGCCTGCGGCGCCAGCGCCGACCACAAGCGTCAGATCGCCGCGGTGGAGACGACGCTGGGGGTTCTTTTCCCTGACGCGCGGGTGGTGGAGGCGTTGCAGCGCACCCAATGCCCATCCTGCGGATGCCCGCTGGCGCTGGCCGCCGGGCTTGCGAAAGGCGATGCCGGCGCCTTCTGAGCGGCGGAATGGCCGCAATCGTTGCGGATGAAGCCGGCGGGTGCTAGCTTCGCGGCCGATTTCCAATGTTTTGGAAGAGAGTAGAGGCATGTCGCTCGACAAGGCCACGGTGGCCAAGATCGCGCATCTGGCCCGCATCAAGGTGCCGGACGAGGAACTGGAAGCCCTGGCTGGGGAACTGAGCCAGATTCTGACCTTCGTGGAACAGCTCAACGAGGTCGACACGAAGGACGTGCCGCCGATGACCAGCGTCGCCGCGCAGAAGCTGCGCCGCCGCAAGGACGAGGTCACCGACGGCGGCTATGCCGCGCAGGTCCTGTCGAACGGTCCGGAAACGGCCGAAGGCTTCTTTGTCGTGCCCAAGGTGGTCGAGTGATGACGGCGCTCACGCATCTGACGATGGCCGAGGCCCTGGACGGCCTCGCCAAGAAGGAGTTCACCGCGGTCGAGCTGACCGAGGCGCATGTGCGCGCGGTCGAGGCCGTGCGCCCCTTCAACATCTTCATCACCGAGACCCCCGACGCCGCCCTGTCGATGGCGAAGGCCAGCGACGAGCGCCGTGCGCAGGGTGCCGCCGGTCCGATGGACGGCTTGCCCATCGCGGTGAAGGATCTGTTCTGCACCAAGGGCGTTGCCACCACCGCCGGCAGCCACATCCTGGACGGCTTCAAGCCGGAATATGAGTCCACGGTGACCTCCCAGCTGTGGCGCGACGGCGCCGTCATGCTGGGCAAGGTGAACCTGGACGAGTTCGCCATGGGCTCCGCCACCATCACCGCCCATCAGGGCGAGACGGTCAGCCCGTGGAGCCCCGGCGCGCCGGGTGCCTGGGAAAAGAAGATCGTCGCCGGCGGTTCATCGGGCGGGTCCGCCGCGGTGATCGCCGCGCGTGCAGCGCTGGGTGCCACCGGCACCGACACCGGCGGCTCGATCCGCCAGCCGGCCGGCTACACCGGCACCGTCGGCATCAAGCCGACCTACGGCCGCTGCTCGCGTTGGGGCATCGTCGCCTACGCCTCCTCGCTGGACCAGGCCGGGCCGATGACCCGCACGGTCGAGGATGCGGCGATCATGCTGCGCTCCATGTGCGGGTTCGATCCGAAGGACTCCACCTCGGTCGATATGCCGGTGCCGGACTTCCGCGCCGCCCTGACCGGCGACATCCGCGGCCTGCGCGTCGGCATTCCCAAGGAATACCGTGTCGAGGGCCTGTCGGCCGAGATCGCCGCGCTGTGGGAGCAGGGCATCGCCTGGCTGAAGGAGGCCGGCGCCGAGCCGGTCGAGGTCAGCCTGCCGCACACCAAATACGCGCTGGCCGCCTATTACATCATCGCTCCGGCCGAGGCGTCGTCCAACCTCGCGCGCTATGACGGCGTGCGCTACGGCCTGCGGGTCGAGGGCGGCAACCTCAAGGAAATGTACGAGAACACCCGCGGCGCCGGCTTCGGCAAGGAAGTGCAGCGCCGCATCCTGATCGGCACCTATGTGCTGTCGGCCGGCTATTACGACGCCTACTACAACAAGGCCCGTCAGGTGCGCACGCGCATCAAGTGGGACTTCGACGAGGCGTTCAAGAGCTGCGACGTTATCCTGACGCCGACCGCCCCCAGCACGCCCTTCGCCATCGGCGAGAAGATGGACGATCCGGTGCAGATGTACCTGAACGACGTCTTCACCGTTCCGATCAACCTCGCCGGCCTGCCGGCGATGTCGGTCCCGGCCGGTCTCGGTGCCGACGGTCTGCCGCTCGGCCTCCAGCTGATCGGCCGCCCGTTCGACGAGGAGACGCTGCTGCGCGTTGGTCAGGTCGTCGAGAAGGCCGCCAACTTTAGCGCCGTTCCGCCCTTCGTGGCGTGACGCGGGCGTCTTGACAGCGAAAGGGCCGGCTCCTGCGAGCCGGCCCTTTTCGTTTGGAATGGGGGTGGCTGAGGCCCTTATGCGCCGCCGATACCCTGCACATAGGTCTCGCCGGTTTTCGGATCGATGTTCTCGCCCGTCCCCGGCGTGCCCGGCGGCGCTTCGTCCTTGTCGCTCATCGGTTCGACCGCCGGCTTCACCGGGACCGGCTTGTTTGCCGGACGGTCGCTGCCGGACCGGTCATTCTGCGGTATATCGGACGTCTTCTCGTCGGCCATGCTGGCTTGCTCCTTCTGTCGGCTCGGTTCATCCCCACCAACAGGCCATCCGTCGCATCGTCACCCCCCCCGGTCCCGCTATTCCGCAGCCTCCAGCGCCACCCGCGCCAGTTCCAGCAGTTTCCTGTCCACCTCCTCCTCGTCATAGCCGGGGTTGTCGGCCAGGGAGTCGCGCAGGCGCATGGTGATGAGTTCGCCGGTGTGATGCTTTTCGTAAAGGCGGACGTCGCCCAGCGCCTTGGCGACACGGCGCAGCTTATCGCGGTCCATCATGCTCTCCCGTCTTGGTCAGCCAACTTGATCACTGCAGTGGCAACAGCCGGACGGCTGCATCATTCCTGCCCTCTCTCCTCGCCCATGCGCCGTACTGCGCTTGGATGGCGGAACAGGAGAGGGCTTTCCAGCGTCCCTGTAGATGTCGGCAATCATGGCGATTGGGGGCGGAAGCATGGATCCAGGACACGATCAACGGCGCGAACTGCTCACCCGCGTCCGCCATGTTGTGGAGCATTACGAGCGCCACAGCACCGCCGGACCGGCCATCATGCGCGGTGTGCGCTATGACCTTGCGGTGCGGGCAACCGACCTGAACGGCGACGGCTGCCAGTTCCCCGCCTGCACCTGTGCGAAGGCGGACTGCGCGGAGCGCAGGGGGTGCGCGCCACCGGATGTCGGCGCCTGGACCGAGCAGGCCCAAAAACAAAACCGCCCCCGGCGCGAACCGGGAGCGGCTTTCGAATGATGCGTGACCAACCGCGGCGCCCGTTGCCGGACGCCGCGAGGCAACATCAGACCGAGTAGTACATCTTGTACTCGATCGGGTGCGGCATGGTCCTGAAATCATTGGATTTTTCTCACTTCACGGCTTAAGCCGCGCCCGCAGGTACACCGGGGAGGTACACCGGAACGGCCTGTCGGCGCCCGTGAGTGAGGGCATCCAGTGCTTCATGTCCAACGTCGGGGCGATGGGTTCAGGTGGCGGCGCAAGGTGCCAGAGGGCCTGCGTTCGCGGTTTGTTAAGCGGGAACTGGTGGTGTCCCTGCGGACCAAGGATCGCGCCACGGCCATCGTCAGGGGACGGAGGCTGACCGCGGTTGCCGACAGGTTGTTCGCCAGCGCCATGACCGATACCGCCCTCACCACTGACAGGATCAACGCCATTGCCCGCGATTGGCTGGCAAAGGAACTCGACTCGGCGGAACGCGACTTGGAGAAGGTCAGGGCAGGGGAAACCCTCTATGCCGCCCCCGATCCCGAGATTGAGCCGATCCAGGCCGATTTGACGCTCTTGTCCGACCTGATCGGGGACAGCCGGGAGGCGCTGGCCGTCAACGACTACAGGCAGATTGAGGTTGTGGCCGATGAACTCTTGGCCGCAGGCGGGCTGTCGGTGGATCGGGCAAGCGATGCCTATGGGCGGTTTTGCCGCACCCTCCTTCGGGCACAGGTGGAGTTGCTGAACCAGACCAAGGCCCGGCGGGTGGGCGACTACGGGCACCCCGCCCGTGATCCGCTGTTCGCCCTGCCGCCCGCGGCGATTGCCGCAGCCCCGCCGGTTGATCGCACACCCCAATCCATGGCGCTGGCGGAGTTGGTGGAAGTCTACGCCGAAGCGAAGGTCAGGGATGGGGAATGGAAGGGCCGCACCCTCACCAACACGAAGCCGAAGCTGACCCGGTTTGCCGAAATCCTGAGCAACAAGGCGGTTGATGACCTCACTCGGGATGATGTCCGTGACTGGCGCGATGCGCTGGCCGATATGGAGTTGTCGAACAACACCATCATCCAGAACTTCAAGTACGTGAACGCTATGCTCAATTGGGCGAAGATCGAAGGGAAATGCACCATCGACAGCCCGTTGAAGGGACTGGCGCCCAAGGCGGATGACGCTGACCGTGACGCCTACACCCCCGCAGACCTGAAGGTGCTGTTTCACTGTCCGCTCTACACCGGCCATTGGCGGGCGGATCGGCGGGAGAGGCCCGGCGGCGTTCTGGTGAAGGACCATAAGTTCTGGCTGCCTCTGATTGCCCTGCATTCGGGTTTGCGGGCTGAAGAGGCGGCGAAGCTGAAGGTGACGGACCTGAGGCAGATCGAGGGCGTCTGGTGCTTCTCAGTGGAAGACACGAAGACGGCGGCAGGAACACGCATCGTCCCTGTGCATCCGCGGCTGATCCGGCTCGGCCTGTTATCCCACCACGAACAGGTGTCCAAGAAGGGCGTCGGTCCCCTGTGGCCCGAGATAAAGCCGAGTACCGATGGGCGCTATAGCGAGAAGTTCTGTGCTTGGTGGTCCCACTTCAGGCACTTGGTCGGGCTTGGACGCTCCGGTCTGAAGTTCCACAGCTTCCGCCACACCTTCATTTCCAGTTTGCAGGTTGCCGGGGTGCCGGAAACACTCAGCGGGCAGCTTGCCGGTCATGTGGTCAACGTCGGCATCACCTACGGAGTCTATGGCGGAAAGCTACTCTCGGCACCCGAACGCTTGGCCCTGATCGAGAGGCTGGATTTCGGCGTTGACCTCTCGCATCTGGAACCCGCCGGGTGACATGCGAAGGGGGAAATTTAGAGCGACTCGGACTTGATCAAGGTCGAAACAACAACCAAGCAATTGACCTTTAACCCTATTTTCGAGATTGAGTTTCGGGTAGGGGCCGGGGGTGGCGGGAGTCTCTTACGCTTGCGAATACTAGTCTGAAGTGTTGAGATGCGCTCGGCACATATCGATAGGGGTAGCGACTTGACTGTTAAGCTCTAGCTTGGCATTCTCTGTTTGCCCTGGTGGATAGCCGCCGGGGGTGGGGTGTTGAACACGTCAACCACAATCGTGGCTGACATGTGCACGGTGATCTGTAGGATGCTCGCCATAACCATGGCGGCAGACAGGGTAATCGTCATCTTCGCTCCAGTGCTAACATAGCACACTGCGTTAAGCTTCGGGGGCAGGGGCAACCCTGTAGAGCTATTCATCGTGTATACATTGCACGGTAGAGTGGGCGTATGCCGGAGGAGATTTTGACCACCCCAATCGTGTCTCCTCCGGCTCTGCCACTTACCCTCGAAGATTTGCCCATCACTTTTGCAGTTGATAGGCGTGGTTATCCTCATTTTGATCTGCCAAACGACGCGCTGACTGTATTTGAGAAGGTCATAGATCCTAATTTCAGGTTCTGTGACAGTAACTTCATTGCTCATCATTCTTTCTTACCGTTTATTTCATACGAAATCATGTCGGCGCGATGGGATAAGGAAAAGAAGAAAAAGTCAGAGAAGAGACGTAAGGTTGCATATGCCTCGCACGTAGATGCAGCAATATTTCAGATTTACTCCTCTTTTCTTTGCTGGATGTATGAGGGATGGATTGATTCTTTAGTTGGTGAGAGTGTTATTGCTTATAGAGCAATTGGAAAGACAAACATCGATTTCGCTCTTGATGCTTTCAATTATATAAAATCTCGGGAGAGATGCATAGTCCATGCACTCGATCTGAAAGATTTCTTCGGAAGTCTGGACCATAGTATATTAAAAAGCCGTTGGTCTGAACTCTTGGGTAGAGGAGATCTGCCTCCAGATCACTATGCTGTTTTCAAGGCGCTTGCGAAGCACTCGTGCATCTTGCGTGATGACGTCTTTGAAGTGCTGGGTTACGGAAAGCGTCGGCAAAAGAGAGTTTTTCCGCGCATTTGTTCCATCAAAGATTTCAGAAAACAAGTACGGCCTCGCGTAAATATCGAGAAAAATGGAAGTTCAAAGGGGATTGTGCAAGGATCTCCGTTAAGTGCATGTGCATCTAACATTTATATGATGCATTTTGACAGGTCTATGGTTCAGTTTTGCCTGCGCATTGGCGCATACTACAGAAGGTATTCAGACGATATCTTGGTTGTGTGCGAACCAGAGCAAGAGGAAGCTATCCTCACGGCCCTAAATTCACTTATCGAAGAGCATCTTTTAGTCCTCCACGACGGAGGAAAATGCATTAGAACGGAGTATCATTCTGGGAAAATATTAGAGAAGCCCATCCAGTACCTGGGATTTATATTCGATGGGAACCGTATTCTTCTGCGACCAAGTTCATTGGCCCGCTACTGGCGTAAGATGAAGCTTAACGTCAAAAAAAGAAAATTTTGCATTAGAAGTGCGGCGAAACTGGGGAAATCTGAGCGTATATATAAAGGTACACTTCTAAAGAAGTTTACTCACTTTGGGAAGAAGCATAACTTTCCGGCGTATGTTGCCAATGCATGTGAAACTATTGGGGAGGCTGCTATCAAGGGGCAGATCAAAAGACATGTTTCACGTTTGAACCAGTTTATCCGTGAGAAATACTAAGATTTGGTCGGCGGTATGATTTTACTCGCTTAAGATACGGTAGACGCTGGCGCGGCCGATCCCGAGTCGCTTGGCTATCTCACTGGCGCCCACGCCCTGCGCCTTCAGAGCCATTACGTCTTCCGCCTTGGCTTGTGCCGTGGGCTTCCTGCCCTTGTATTTTCCCTCAGCCTTGGCCTTGGCGATACCCTCGCGCTGGCGTTCAAGCATAATGTCCCGCTCAAACTCCGCCACGCCGCTAAGGACGGTCAGCATCAGCTTGCCCGTGGGGGTGCTGGTGTCGATGCCCATGTTCAGGATGCGCAGGGATGCGCCCTTGGCCTTCAGAGCGTCGAGGATCGTCATCAGGTGGGCGACAGAGCGGGCCAAACGGTCAAGCTTCGTCACCACCAGGGCATCCCCCTCCCGGATGAAGTCGAGGGCAATGGCAAGCTGTTCCCGGTTCGCTACGTCCACCGACGACACCTGTTCCTGAAACAGCCTCTCGCACCCCACGGCCTGAAGGTCACGGACCTGTGCCTCAATGCCGGCCATCTGGTCGAGGGTGCTGGTGCGAGCGTAGCCGATCAACATGGCCTGTTCCGTCCTTGGCGTCTCAATGAACCCTTAGACGTTATCGCCCCACCGTCCCAAAATGGCAAGGGGGATTTCAATGGGACGGCTTGGGCGTGGGCGTGAGACGACTCGCTAGGGCACGGCCTATTGGGACACCTAAGAAGATTTATCGAAGCCCTGCTCTGGCGATCACAAGCCGCTGATCCGTCTGAACTTCGGGGCGAGCTCCAACCCGGTTTAGAAGTACGAGTGTTGCGTCTAAAAAGAGCACCGTTGAGAAATACATATTGAATAGAAAAGCCTTCGGCATCTTATCTAGTGAAGACGGAGTTACCGAAGGCTTGTGACAGACAAAACTCAAATTTGGTCGAGGCTGACAAGGGTATAGCTATGCGTCTCTCGACCTCCCGGCCTGACAACAGTCTTGCGGTTTAAGGTTGCCCTCCACATTCGCCCGATGAATTGTTCATCTTTTTCAATTCTTCTGAGGTACTCCAAGCTGAATAGAGGGCCAACTTTACCTGTAATTACATCTTTAACATCAATTCTTCTCATATCAAATCTGCGGCTTATTGGTGTGACTCCAAGAAGAACGCCATCGATTTGCACCACGTCTTCTGACACATCAGCTTCCATAACCCGCCGGTATGCTCTCTCAACCCCATATTTATCAATTTTTCTCTCTGAGTCATTTTCAACTAGCCGGATACTGGCCTCGTTATCATGAAGATGCCTATAAAATTTTTTGACCGAAGAAAATAGTCTTTGATCTATTTCCTCTAGCTCCCTAGAAAAGTCTTCATCGTTGTTCGATGAGAATTTCTCTACCACTGTTCCCGCTTCAGAAACTACATCACGAAGCGAAGAGTTAAAAAGAGGAACGCCGTTCTCGTCATCCTCTTCGAGAACGAAACCAAAAGAACCATGAACAATGTCCACAATGTTTAGCTTAGAGGCATTCCTTACGGGTATTGGCCCACGCTGGGCTAAGCCTCCCGTCTCTTTGACAGCAAGCTTTTTCGATACAATATCCTGATACATTGCAACAGCGTTGGAAGCAAATTCCGCATCGATTGCTCGGGAACCAAGAACCGGCTTTCCTTGAAAGAATATAGCGACACTTGCAAGAGTGTCTGCTCTATGATCTATCTTCTTTATCTCATGGAGTAGCTCATCTCGTCTTGCCTCAAAGGACAATTTAGCAACAAAATCTTCTGCGTCGAGGTTGGCAATTATCGATTCAACTGCCGCAAGGTCTGCTCGTAATGCCTCAAGCTCTAGTCTCTTGCTCATGGGAACACCACTTGATCGAGGTAATCAGACGCAGCTTGATCATACCCTGCGTTGCCTAAGGGCAACTGCACCATACCCTTCCAGATGTTGCTGACTCTACGGTGAGAAAAGAGGCCAAACCAGTATCTGGTGGTGCTAACCAGTTTCAGTGGCGCCATACCCAGATCAACAGGATAAGCGTCACACAAAAATGCTTCCTTGGAAGTAGAAGGATCAAAAAACATGATATGGCTGTCGAAAAAGTCCCTCCACTTTGCGGAAGTATCGCAATTATGTGGGCGATCAAAAAATGTTACAACGTCAACATCGTTTGGGTTTCTGCCTTCAATGCTCTCGATATCTTCAGAAAAGCTGCCATCGATCCACTGAAACCCTCCAGGTATTCCAATGTCATGAAGTGATTTTCTGTAGCGTAAAAACCCTTTGAGGATCTCTAGTCGCTTCGGAGACGTACAAAATCTACGGCAGAACGTAAGAATATCTGCCTGATATGGACTCATATTATCCGGGTTTGTCGGATTGCCCATAACATACGGCGGCAGAACACCGTTACTCGCGAATGCCGGAATCATTGAAACGGTCCAATCGCAGTCGTACCAAGTTGAGCGCTTGCATAATGGGAGGAACACATAAATTTCAATCAAAATCGTCAGAAACATCAATGCATATTCAAGTATGTAATTCCTCTTCATTGAACAAAGATTGATTATTGCTTGGGTAGAGAATGATCTATCGGGGCAGTTCAAGCACCAATAATGTTGATCGTTGGTTGGTCCCTAGGCGCCCAATCCAAGCCCTTGGGCTCTTTAGGACGCACTAAGGATCTCCATCATGTGTACGTAGACTAACTTCGCCGCATTGCCCTCAGCGCGATATATCGTGCCTCCTTCTCTTCTTCATGAATCAACCGTCTCCGCTCTCGCTCACGGTCTTCAGCCGCTCGTAGTTCAGTATCAGCTACCTGATCCACTGCGACCAACCTGCCTTCGGTGAACATAGCAAACACTTCGGCCATGAGAACCGCCACGCTTGCAGCCCGCTTGGTCTTTGCTTTGCCGATGATGAAAGCAGTCTGGGCGCGGCTGAGATGGTACTCGGTGACGGTTGAGATGCGCCCTTTACCAGAAATGATTGGAACCGTAGCCTGCCGCACCAATCCCATAGCTTCTAAGCTTGGCAAGTGCCGCTTTATCAAGCTACGAATGTCAGTCAGCCGTTCGTAACCTAGGGCTTCCGCAAGTTGTAAGTCAGGGATCGTAGGTTCATTGAGGGCAACAGAGAAAGCGACTTCTGCTGCTATCATCGGCGCGGACGTTGCGTGATTATGTATTGTCATGTTTTCCATTGTGATTTTGAGTTGGAGGGAAGGGAAGTTTACCATATTAGTGAAAACTTCCTGAGTGGTATAGAGTGACTGGGATTTTTTACATATCGAGGCTCTGCACTGTATTATTATGGTTGGCCGAATTGAAAAGACGTAGCTCGTGAATTTCCTCCAACTTCAATAATCATAAGTTCTGACAATGCCTCTCGAAAGATGGGATGCACCCGCACATCCTTGTTGAAGCTGTCAGGCTTCATACCAATTTCCTGTGCGACTTGCTTGAACCTCACCTTGGCGCCTGCCTGTACGGGTGCCATTTCCGATAGATAGACAATCGCCTTTGCGACATACCCGGTCAACTTCAACCCTTCTGGCCGCCATGCCTTCACCTTCGCACCTGGGAACGCCTCCGCAAGCGCCCCTTTGAAGTCATGGCGGCTGTTGCCGATGACATAGGCGTTGGTAGGCGGGCAACTGTCACCCTCACAGCGACGCACAGAAGCCCGGCAGAGGGCCTGTAGGAGACGGTGCATCGTTTCCCCTATCTTCACCCGCGCCAGCGCCTCAGCGCTTACACAGGCGTCGGATGCCCGCTGGTCGGCAACGGATCGCTTCAGGGCCTCATACTGTGCTGTGCCATAGAACAGCGTCCCGGCAAGGATCACGTTCGACCGATCCACATAGGCGTTGGTTGCCATGTGGTTGCCCCACGTCAGGAAGGCTACATCCACGTCGGCCCCCTGTAGATTCTGGCGAATCAGCCGCTCATAATCGCCGCCGGTTGGATGGGGCTTATGGACGATGACCAACCAAGGTTCCTGCGGCTTTGTCAGGACCATGCGGGCAACCTCCTTGCACAGTTCATCACCATGCAGGGCGAAGGAGGATTTCCCGCCCCCTTTGTCCCATAGATGGACGGTGAGGTTGTCGTACCGCTTCACGGCCGATTGGAGCCTCACCAGCAAGCCACGGGCTTCCATGTCGTCATAGGTGGCCCGGACACGCCCCGACGCATCCAGAATGAGCATGGGGGCCATATCGGACGGAAGGCTGTCCCGGTAATCCACCAAGGCCCATCCGTCCCTGTTGCCGCATCGGACGCTGACTGTTCGCCCCGACAGGTGCCATAGATCGGCCGCTGCATCCTTCAGCCTTGTGGGCGCCCTCCGCCCCATTGCCCGAATCACCTTCGGAAGGCCGATGCTGAACTCCGCCGCGAAGTCGGGAACGGAGTAGGTGCTATTGTCGGGTAGCCCCTCGACCTCATTCACCGTCGCCATGATCCGGGCGCGTAGGTCCGGGTTGATAGTGGACAGAGTTTCCAGCAGGCTGGCAATGGTGTTGGTGTTCAGCACGACGGCACGAGCGGGGAGGAACGACTCATCCCACACCCGAACGGTCCTTGGTCTGCCTTGGTAGAAGAAGGCAACTGCTTCAGACAACCGACGCCCACGCATCCGCTCCATACGCTGGTGGGTCGTTACCAGCACCTGGGCCTCTTGGGGCACCGGATGACCAAGGGCGTTCAACTCCTTATCTCCAGTCATGACGGCGACGGCGGTAGGCGGCAGTGATCCGAAGGCGCTCATACCCTGTACGAAGCTACGGACCTCCTCTAACCGACCAAGGCAGATCAGCACCCCAACACCGGCATGGGCAGGGGAACGGACAAGGTTGCGGACAAAGGCATAGAGGGTTTGGGTCTTGCCTACCCCTGGGTCCAGGGATGACAGGTAGAGGGTCGGACGGGCTGTGCCGTTTGCCATCGCCTCCATAGCCTTTGCCTGATCGGACAGAGCTTCCCACATCGAGGGGCTAGGGCTATGGCCCACCGAAGTGAAATATTCCTTCAAACAATCAATCGTGATAGTAGAAAGCGAACCACATTCATGATCCACAGGACATAGGGGTGCATTGTCCGCAGCCGTAGCGGCCGGGAGGTCGGTAAGTTTCATGGTTTTCCTGTTAGGGATTGGTAGATAAGATTAAAGGGGAAGCTTCTCTACTTATCTAATAGAGGCATCCCCCTTGTTGTGAATTATGATTTTCCCTTAGGCTTACCGCACTCTTGCGTACATTCATTTTCAAGAAATTTTGTCGTGTCTGAATAAACAGAGCGCATAATTCTCTTGCCGCCTCTTTCTTTTCTACCGTAGATGTCCAGAAAGATTATTGCTCACGCAAGAGAATTGCGAGCTAAAGAAGTTCGGGCCTGAGGGGAGCAGTTTTCTGCTCAAAGCGTTTATCAATTTTCATCGGCAAATTCGACAGTCTCGATATTCAGAAATTCGCCATCCTCGCCTTCTTCGTCATCAAACGGCACCTTATTATGAAGGTATCGAACATATTCGCAGATCCCATCAATGTCTTCATTCAGTTCATTTATTGTCTGCTTTGCTTGCGAAAGCTCTTCGGCGACCTCAATGTATTTATGCGTTTCCATCATGCCGATATAAATAAGCAACAACCGTTCATCGGTGCGGTCCATCTCGGGACAGCTCCCATCGAATGATTTCGCCAAACCGCGCAGCAGAGTAGGCGTATCCTCAAGGGTCATTCCATACTTGGCGAGGAGCTTGCGCTGTGCGGCTTCCAGATGAGCAATCATGGACTGATATTCCGTGTCGGTATTGGCGTTCGTGTGGGTGTGGGCGTAGTTGGTCATGGTTAGGTTCTCTTCAGATGCGTGGTTGATCGGAGCGGTGCGGATTGCGTCGCTCTCTAAGGGTGGGTGAATAGGACAAGCGCAGCCGAACCGTGGTCGCGGCTGTTCTCTCTAAGGGTGGTTGATTTAGGCACGGAGACGCGGGCGGTCTGTGGTCCGCGCTTTCTCCTAAGGGTGGGGGAATAAGCTCAGAACCGCGGATCGGCTGTGTTCGCCGGCTTCGCTCTAAGGGTGGTTGGATTACGCAGGAAGACGCAGGCGGGCAACCACAGGCAGGCCACGGTCCGTGCTTTTCTCCTAAGGGTGGGTGAATTGCAGCGAGCCGGCGGATCGGCTGTGTCCGCGATGCTCTCTAAGGGTGGTTGGATTAGGCCCGAAGGTCACTTAGAGATATGAAATAATTGACGAAATCCAGATTGGAGGCGCAATGGCGTTGGCTTCCAACGGCGTCCGGGTTCCTTACCGACGCTCTGGTAGACTGACTTCGGCCAAGTGGGCCTTGGGGCGGTGGGAAAGCTGCGAGAAGGGCTGCACCGCTATGGGCTGAGGGGGCGCCAAGGGGCAGGGGCCAACAACATCAACCACGCCGACCTTTAGCCCCCATTTGCGAAGTGCCTTTTCCAAGAGGGCCGGGGGCGTTGGTTCCATCTGGAGTCCCACACCTCCCTCCCGCTGATCCATCGCCTACAGGGACCCGCAGTAACGCCCGCTGATTCGTTCGGGCTGGTGTGGGCTGCATCGGTAGTGGTCAGGGCAACCCGCACCAGGGCGCCCGTCCGAAGGCTTCCTAGGGTCACAGGGAGAGGCGCCAGTAACCGCAAAGAAAAAAGGCCCCCCGGTTTCCCAGGGAGCCTCTTGACTGGGTACACCGGGCCGGTACACCCTCCGTTTCCGAAGTGATGAAAGGCCCAGTGTTTCCAAGGACCAAATCAGACCGAGTAGTACATCTTGTACTCGATCGGGTGCGGCATGGTCTCGAAGGCCATCATCTCTTCCGTGCGGAGGTCGATGTAGCCGTCGATCATGTCGGCCGAGAAGACATCGCCCTTGCGCAGGTACTCGTTGTCCTCGCGCAGCGCGGTGAGCGCCTCGCGCAGCGAGCCGCAAACCGTCGGAACCTTGGCCAGTTCGTCCGGCGGCAGGTCGTACAGGTTCTTGTCCATCGCGTCGCCGGGGTGGATCTTGTTCTGGATGCCGTCCAGGCCGGCCATCAGCATGGCGGCGAAGGCCAGGTACGGGTTGGCCGACGGATCCGGGAAGCGGACCTCGACGCGCTTGCCCTTCGGCGAGGCGACGTACGGGATGCGGCAGGACGCCGAACGGTTGCGGGCCGAGTAGGCCAGCAGGACCGGAGCCTCATAGCCCGGGACCAGGCGCTTGTAGCTGTTGGTCGACGGGTTGGTGAAGGCGTTCAGCGACTTGGCATGCTTGATGATGCCGCCGATGTAGTACAGCGCCAGCTCCGACAGGTCGGCATACTGGTTGCCGGCGAACAGCGGCTGGCCGTCCTTCCAGATCGACTGGTGGCAGTGCATGCCCGAGCCGTTGTCGCCGAACACCGGCTTCGGCATGAAGGTGGCCGACTTGCCGTAGGCGTGGGCGACGTTGTGCACCACGTACTTGTAGTACTGCATGTTGTCGCCGGTGCGGACCAGCGTGTCGAACTTGATGCCCAGCTCGTGCTGGGCGGCGGCCACCTCGTGGTGGTGCTTCTCGACCGGAACGCCCATCTCGGCCAGGACGCTCAGCATCTCGGCGCGCAGGTCGTTGCAGCTGTCGACCGGAGCGACCGGGAAATAGCCGCCCTTGGTGCCCGGGCGGTGGCCCAGGTTGCCGTCCTCATAGTCCTTGCCCGACGAGTAGGAACCCTCGTCCGAGGCGAACTCGTACGACACCTTGTTCATGTCGACGGAATACTTCACGTCGTCGAACACGAAGAATTCGGCTTCCGGACCGAAGAAGACGGTGTCGCCGATGCCGGCCGAAGCGGTGTAGCGCTCGGCGGCCTTGGCGATGCCGCGCGGGCAGCGGGCATAGGAACCGCCGGTGCCCGGATCGTACACGTCGCAGAGGATGTTCAGCGTCGGCTGGGCGGCGAACGGATCCATCACGGCCGTCGTCGGGTCCAGCTTCAGGATCATGTCCGACTCTTCGATGCCCTTCCAGCCGGC
The DNA here is from genome assembly GCF_013340935.1 of Azospirillum melinis. Taxonomy (GTDB): domain Bacteria; phylum Pseudomonadota; class Alphaproteobacteria; order Azospirillales; family Azospirillaceae; genus Azospirillum; species Azospirillum melinis. The sequence continues at coordinate 57,160 of NZ_WHOS01000022.1, forward strand.
GATCGAGGAACCGTCGAACATGATGCCGTCTTCGAACACGTCCTCGTCGATGGTGGAGACGTGCTGAGCGGTGTGGTGCAGCTTGCCGCGCGGGTCGGTGAAGCGCAGGTCCACGTACTTGACGTCGTGTTCCTTGATCAGGTCGAAGACCTTGCTGATGTCGGACATGTCTCTTTTTCCACGCTTTAAGAGGGTTGGATCCCGCTGCGTCAAGCCGCTGTCGAAGCCCCTACGGGGCTTTGGCGGCGGAGGGCGGCGCTCGCGGCGGACGTTATCTCACGCCTTTCTTCCCCGCACAACGCGCCAACCCAAAAAGTCGCACGTTCGCCATAGGCGGCCTTCGGCCGTTCGGCGAGGTGTGCGGCCGGGGCCGGCATGAGGGGGAGGGGAAAGCGGCGCATGTTGGCGGATGCTGCTCGGAGGGAGGCCGGTCGGAACGGTCGAGGCGAGGACGTCGCGCGATCAGATCGCGTCGGCGCCCTTCTCACCGGTGCGGATGCGGACAACTTCCTCCACGGGCGTGACGAAGATCTTGCCGTCGCCGATGCGGCCGGTATGCGCGGCCTGCTGGATCGCCTCGATCGCCCGTTCCACCAGGGAGTCTTCCATCACCACCTCGATCTTCACCTTCGGCAGGAAGTCCACGACGTATTCCGCGCCGCGGTAAAGCTCCGTGTGGCCTTTCTGGCGGCCGAAGCCCTTGGCTTCGGTGACGGTGATCCCCTTGATCCCGACTTCGTGAAGGGCTTCCTTCACCTCGTCGAGTTTGAACGGCTTGATGATGGCTTCGATCTTCTTCATGGGTCTCTCGTGTACGAGGTGCCAACGCCGGCAGGCACCGTCCACGGCACTGCCGACAGCGACGACGGTAAGCATGGAGCGTGCCACATTCGGCCGATCCGGTCCGGCGGCATCGACGCTGGTCATAAGACGGTCGGATGCCGTCCGATGGGGCAGGGTGCTGCCGAAGGATTCAGCGGAGTGAACAATATTTGTGCAAATGGCGCAAGCGCTCCGCGACAACCGGCGTTCGAAGGTCCCATCGAACGGGAGAAAGGGGTGCCGTTCCGCTCCGAAAGAAGTTTTTTCGCTTTTCGTGAAAAAGCCGCTTGACCGGCCAGCCGCGGTGGAGCATAACGCGGCTCCCGACGGCGGAAACGCTGACGGCGGCGGTGGTAGCTCAGTTGGTAGAGCTCTCGGTTGTGGTCCGAGCGGTCGTGGGTTCGAGTCCCATCCATCGCCCCATCTTCTTCTTCGCGTCTTGGAAAAATTCTGTTCTATAAACGTCCGCACGGCTTAACCGCCGTCGCGGACGTTTGTGCATGTCGGCGTGGATTTTCCCGGGTGAAGACATCGCCTACGGGTAGAGCGGGCGTGTGCATCTTCGCCCGCCCGGGAAACGGCAAGGCAAGCCGGGGTTGGCCAGGGGTGGGGGGAGTGGGGGATGGATGAGCTTCTGTCCGTCGCGGAGATGTATCGGGCCGACCAGCTGACGATTGCCGCCGGAGTGCCCGGTCCGGCCTTGATGGAGGCCGCCGGCGCCGCCGTGGTACGGGCGGTGTGCGAGCGGTGGGCGCCGCATCCGACCGCCGTGCTCTGCGGACCCGGCAACAATGGGGGCGACGGCTTCGTCATCGCCCGGCTGCTGTTGGAGGCCGGTTGGCCGGTGCGACTGGCGCTGCTCGGCACCCGCTCGGCCCTGGCCGGCGATGCCGCGGTGGCGGCGGAGCGCTGGCCCGGCCCGATCGAGGCGGCCGATCCCTATATCCTGAAGGGCAATCCTCTGGTCATCGACGCGCTGTTCGGTGCCGGCCTGACCCGGCCGCTCGACGGCCTCGCCCGCGCCATCGTCGAGGCGATGGAGGGCCGCACCGTCGTCGCCGTCGACGTGCCGAGCGGCCTGCATGGCGACAGCGGGCGGGTGCTCGGCGCCGCACCGCAGGCTGCGCTGACCGTCACCTTCTTCCGCCGCAAGCCCGGCCATGTGCTGCTGCCCGGACGCACCCTGTGCGGCGAAGTGGTGGTCGCCGACATCGGCATTCCGGATCGGGTGCTGGACGGCATCGCGCCGCAGACCGCGGTCAACGAGCCGTCGCTGTGGAGCCACCGCTTTCCCTGGCCGGCGCTGGACGGCCACAAATATGCGCGCGGCCACGCGATGGTGCTGGGCGGCGCGCGGATGACGGGTGCTGCGCGGCTGGCCTCGGTCGCCGCTCTCCGTGCCGGCGCAGGGCTGGTCACCATCGCCTGCCCGCCCGAAGCTTTCCCGGTTTATGCCGCCGGCTGCGCCAGCGTGATCGTCGATCCGCTGGAGGACGCCGGCGCCTTCGCCCGGCTGTTGCAGGACCCGCGCAGAAATGCGGTGCTGGTCGGGCCGGGGGCTGGCCGGGGTGCGCAGACCCGCGCCGCGGTGATGGCCGCGCTGGACGCCCGCCGCGCTTGCGTGCTGGATGCCGACGCGCTGACCAGCTTTGCCGAGTCGGCAGACGAGCTGCTCGACCGACTTGACCAGCGCTGTGTCCTCACCCCGCATGAAGGGGAATTCGCCCGGCTGTTCGGCGATTCGGTGGGCATGGACGGCGACAAGCTGTCGCGTGTGCGCGCCGCCGCCGCGCGGTCCGGCGCTGTCGTCGTGCTGAAGGGGGCCGACACCGTGGTCGCCGCTCCGGACGGACGTGCCGTGGTCAACGTCAACGCGCCGCCCGATCTGGCCACCGCGGGAACCGGCGACGTGCTGGCCGGCATCGTGCTGGGGCTGCTGGCGCAGGGGATGGACGGGTTCGAGGCCGCCTGCACCGCGGTCTGGCTGCATGGCGAGGCCGGGCGCGCGCTCGGTCCCGGCCTGATCTCGGACGATCTGCCGGGTGCGCTGCCCGACGTGCTGAAGGCGTTGAAAGCGCAGGGATAACCCCTGCCAAGGATGGGCCGGGGGCGGTCCGGAGGCGACGTTGGCGGTACCCCTGACGGCGGCGTCCGCGCGCCCCCTTGCGGTAGAGCGCCGGCAGGGCCAGACTCCGGGGTATGAGCGACGCACCCGACACCACCATCCTGGAGCCTGTGCCGCCATCCGAGGCCGCACAGCCCAATTTCCTCGACCGCGCGCTGGACAACCTGCGCACCCGCTGGCGCGAGATCGCAGCCTCGGCCCGTGGCGCTGTCGGCGCGCCGCCGCGCACCCATTTGCCCAAGGAAGACGCCGAGCGCCTGAAGGAGCAGATCGAGGCCTGCCTGGAATCGCGGGGTGGCGAGGTTTCCGCCCGTGCCCGCGCCGCCCAGCTCGGCCGCACCTATCTGGCGCTCGATCCGCAGGGGCGGCGCAATTTCCTCCTGATGCTCGCGCGCGACTTCGATGTCGACCGCGATGCGGTGATGGACGCGATGGCGACCTTCCAGGCGGCGGCCGACCCGGTTGCCCGCGGCCATGCCGAGCGGGCCTTGCGCCGCGCGCTGGAACCGCCGCGTCTCCGGCTGCTGACCCAGTTCAACGCCCTGCCGGAGGGGGTGAAGTTCCTGGTCGACCTGCGCGCCGAGCTGATGGAGATGGCGCGCGGCGAACCGCTGCTTCAGGCGCTGGAAGACGATCTGAAGAATCTGCTGCGCGCCTGGTTCGACGTCGGCTTTCTGGAGATGCACCGCATCACCTGGGACAGCCCGGCCTCGCTGCTGGAAAAGCTGATCAAGTACGAGGCGGTGCACGAGATCAGCGGCTGGCAGGATCTGAAGGACCGGCTCGATTCGGACCGGCGCTGCTTCGCCTTCTTCCACCCGCGCATGCCGCACGAGCCGCTGATCTTCGTCGAGGTGGCCCTGGTCCAGGGCATGTCGGACAATGTGCAGGCGCTGCTCGACCCGACCGCCCCGGTCTGCGATCCCAGGAGCGCCGACAGCGCCATCTTCTATTCGATCTCCAACGCCCAGGTCGGGCTGGCCGGCATCAGCTTCGGCAATTTCCTGATCAAGCGCGTGGTCGACGGGCTGGCGACCGAGTTCCCCAACATCAAGTGCTACGCCACCCTGTCGCCGATTCCCGGCTTCCGCCGCTGGTTCGACCGTGCGCTCGACCGTGACGGCGACGCCCTGCTGACCAACACGGAAGCCGAGCGCATCGCCGAGCGGCTGGCCGAACTTGACCGGGCGGACGATGCGGACGCCGCCACCGAAGGCGGTGTCGGGACCGACGAATCGCCGCTCCTCGTCCGCGCGCTCGCCAGTCCCGGCTGGGCGGAGGACGAGGAGTTGCAGAAGCGCCTGCGCGGCCCGCTGATGCGGCTGGGCGTCCATTACCTGACGACGGTGCAGGAGGCGAAGGGCCATGGCCGCGCCCGCGCGCTCGATCCGGTGGCGCATTTCCACCTGACCAACGGTGCCCGGATGGAGCGGCTGAACTGGCTGGCCGACAGGTCGGCCAAAGGGCTGAAACAGTCGCTGGGGATGATGATCAACTACCGGTACCGGCTGGGCGAGATCGATGCCAACCACGAGGCCTACACCGGCGAGGGGCGCATCATCACATCGTCCGCCGTACGGTCGCTGGACAGGGCAGGGAGCAAGGCGGGGGGCAAGGCCGGTGGCTGACGCGAAAAGACCGGGCCTCACTCTCTCGGACGGGTCCAATTTGCCTGTTTGCTTCCGCCGCGCTGTGCTATAGACCGGACTTCGCCGGCGGTCCGGCGGGTGTTTGCGCACCCGTCGCGGCTGCCTTTGCCATGAACGCGGGCGTGGCGGAATTGGTAGACGCGCTGGATTTAGGTTCCAGTGACTTCGGTCGTATGGGTTCAAGTCCCTTCGCCCGCACCATGGCAACACCTTGGACCGCATGGACAACACGGATTCGGGCCGCCCGGACGGGCGCCGCCGGGCCGGACCAACGAGATAGGCTTTCGTTCCGATGAACATCACCGAGACCAGCACCGACGGCCTCAAGCGCGAATTTCAGGTCGTCATTTCCGCCAAGGACATCGAAGAGAAGGTGAACGGCAAGCTGGAAGAGCTGCGCCGTACGGTCCAGCTGCCGGGCTTCCGTCCGGGCAAGGTGCCGGTCACCGTGATCAAGCAGCGCTATTTCGGCGGCGTGCTGTCCGAGGTGCTGGAAGACGCCATCTCCGACAGCTCGCGCCAGGCGCTGAGCGAGCGCGGCCTGCGCGTCGCCCTGCAGCCGAAGATCGAGGTCGAGAAGTACGAGGACGGCGGCGACCTCACCTACAAGATGGCGGTCGAGCTGCTGCCGGACGTCGAGCCGGGTGACTTCACCGGCCTGGAGCTGGAGAAGCCGGTTGCCGAGGTGAGCGAAGAGGCGGTCGACGAGGCGGTTACCCGTCTGGCTTCCGCCCATTCGACCCAGGCCCCGGTCACCGAGGACCGCGCTGCCGAGACCGGCGACATCGCCGTGATCGACTTCGCCGGCACGGTCGACGGCGAGGCGCTGGAAGGCATGGACGGCAAGGACTACCCGCTGGAGCTGGGTGCCGGCCGTTTCGTTCCGGGCTTCGAGGAGCAGCTGGTCGGCGTCAAGGCCGGCGAGCACCGCACCGTCAACGTCACCTTCCCGGAAGACTACCCGCACGAGCGCCTGAAGGGTGCTGCGACCGTCTTCGAGGTCGACGTGAAGGAGCTGCGCAAGAACGTCCCGGCCGAGGTCAATGACGAGCTCGCCAAGGAGTTCGGCATGGAGAGCCTGGAGAAGATGCGCGAAGCGATCCGCGACCGCATTAAGGGCGAGTATGACGGTCTGTCGCGCCTGCGCGTGAAGCGCCAACTGCTCGACAAGCTGGCCGAGGCCCATTCCTTCGAAGTGCCGGCCGGCATGGTCGACATCGAGTTCGAGGGCATCTGGGCCCGCCTGCAGGAAGAGCTGAAGAACGGCACGGCCGGCGAGGACGCCAACAAGTCCGAGGATGAGCTGAAGGCCGAGTACCGCTCGATCGCCGAGCGCCGCGTCCGCCTGGGTCTGCTGCTGTCGGAAGTCGGCCGCCGCAACAACATCCAGGTCACCCAGGACGAGGTCAACCGCGCCCTGATCAACGAAGCCCGCCGCTTCCCCGGTCAGGAGCGTCAGGTGTTCGAGTTCTTCAAGCAGAACCAGCAGGCGCTCGAGAACCTCCGCGCCCCGATCTTCGAGGACAAGGTCGTCGACCACATCCTGGATCAGGCCAAGGTCACCGAGACGACCGTCAGCGTCGAAGAGCTGACGAAGGACGAGGACGAGGCAGGCAACGAGTCTGCGGCCGCCTAACTCCCCAAAAGGAGTGGGGGCGGACTACCATCCGCCCCCAAAGGTTCCTATATGTGGTTCCGTGCCGGCAACGATCACCGGTTCAGCCAACTGCGGGGGCAGGGAAGAACACATGTACGACTTCGAGCCGAAGATGAATGCTCTGGTCCCGATGGTCATCGAACAGACCAACCGGGGTGAGCGCGCGTACGACATCTATTCGCGCCTGCTGAAGGAGCGGATCATCTTCCTGATCGGCGGAGTGAACGACGCCGTCGCCAGCCTGATCTGCTCGCAGCTGCTGTTCCTTGAGTCGGAGAACCCGAACAAGGACATTGCGATCTACATCAATTCGCCGGGCGGCTACGTCTCGGCCGGCCTCGCCATCTACGACACCATGCAGTACATCCGTCCGCAGGTGTCGACGGTCTGCATGGGCCAGGCCGCCTCGATGGGCTCGCTTCTGCTGGCCGCCGGCGCGCCGGGCAAGCGCTTTTCGCTGCCCAACAGCCGCATCATGATCCACCAGCCGTCGGGCGGCGCCCAGGGCCAGGCCTCGGACATCGAAATCCAGGCCCAGGAAATCCTGAAGCTGCGCTCACGTCTGAACGACATCTATGTCAAGCACACCGGGCAGGACCTCGACACCATCGAGACCGCCATGGAGCGTGACAAGTTCATGTCGCCGGAAGAGGCGAAAGCCTTCGGTCTGATCGACGAGGTGGTGGAGAAGCGCCCGGGCGTCGACCACCATTCGTGAGCCGCGGGTCCTCGGCCCTCCCAACAAAGGGTTGATCGGGTCGTGACGCTGTTGTTGAATGGCAGTGACACGATCCGGTCATGGACCGGTTCCGATAAGGAACCGGTCCCGAATGGGGAGAGTCTCGCAAGGGACCCGGCTATGCGGATCGTGATGCGTCGCCAAAACGGCGCATGACCTTGTCGCGGACGCCGTCCGCGATAACCTGAGTAGGACCGGCGTCGGGGGGCGCCGCGAACGGGCATGGCCCCAGGGGCCACGCCTCCCGCGAGATGACGGAGTACCGATGAGCAAGTCCAGCAGCGGCGATTCGAAGAATACGCTCTACTGCTCCTTCTGCGGCAAGAGCCAGCACGAGGTCCGCAAGCTGATTGCCGGTCCGACGGTATTCATCTGCGATGAATGCGTCGAACTGTGCATGGACATCATTCGCGAGGAGAACAAGACGACCCTCGTGAAGTCCCGCGACGGGGTTCCGACTCCGCGCGACATTCATGCGGTGCTCGACGATTACGTCATCGGACAGTCCTACGCCAAGCGCGTGCTGTCGGTGGCGGTCCACAACCACTACAAGCGCCTCGCCCACGGGACGAAGCACAACGACGTCGAACTGGCGAAGTCGAACATCCTGCTGATCGGCCCGACCGGCTGCGGCAAGACGCTGCTGGCCCAGACCCTGGCCCGCATCATCGACGTTCCCTTCACCATGGCCGATGCGACGACGCTGACCGAAGCCGGTTACGTCGGCGAGGATGTCGAGAACATCATCCTCAAGCTGCTCCAGGCAGCCGACTACAATGTCGAGCGGGCGCAGCGCGGCATCGTCTACATCGACGAGGTCGACAAGATCAGCCGCAAGTCCGACAACCCGTCGATCACCCGTGACGTGTCGGGCGAGGGCGTGCAGCAGGCCCTGCTGAAGATCATGGAAGGCACCGTCGCCTCCGTGCCGCCGCAGGGCGGGCGCAAGCATCCGCAGCAGGAATTCCTGCAGGTCGATACCAGCAACATCCTGTTCATCTGCGGTGGCGCCTTCGCCGGCCTGGACAAGATCATCGCCCAGCGCGGCAAGGGCACCAGCATCGGCTTCGGCGCCGATGTGCGCTCCGCCGACGAGCGCGCCACCGGTGAGATCCTGCACGAGGTCGAGCCCGAGGATCTGCTGAAGTTCGGCCTGATCCCGGAATTCATCGGCCGCCTGCCGGTTCTGGCCACCCTGTCCGATCTGGACGAGGCGGCGCTGGTCGAGATCCTCAGCAAGCCGAAGAATGCCCTGGTCAAGCAGTACCAGCGGCTGTTCGAGATGGAGGACGTCCATCTGGAGTTCTCCGAGGACGCCATGCGCGCCATCGCCCACAAGGCGATTGCCCGCAAGACCGGCGCCCGTGGCCTGCGGTCGATCATGGAAGCCATCCTGCTCGACCCGATGTTCGATCTGCCGGGTCTGACCGGCATCGAGAGCATCCTGGTCAACAAGGAAGTGGTCGAAGGGCGGGCCAAACCGCTCTACGTCCATGCGGAACGGCGCAGTGAAGCGCCTGGTGCATAACCGTCTGGGTTTTTCCGGTGCGGAAATCAAAAAAGGGACGCTTCGGCGTCCCTTTTTCTTTTTTCGATTGTTGCGGCATATCCCAATAAAACCATTCTCTGCACTGGGCGTGACCGATGTAACCCGTCAAAAAAAAGAATCAATTCAGAGAATTTAACGAATGTAAAAAGATAAAGCCTTAATGTCGGTGTCGAGACATCGGGTAGAGTGGGTGATCTGCCTTCATTCCAGGCTCGGCATCTCCGCTATCCATTGTTTGCGCACGAATATTGCGGTGGGCGGGAAATGAAAATACGCAGTTTCCTTTACGTTTGCTTGGCGTGCGTTGGAGTGGTCGCTTCGGTTCCGGCCACTTGGCTTGCGGTGCAGGAAGTCAACTCGGCCGGCCGGGCGTCAGCCGCCAGGGACGTCGTGGACGTGCTCGGTGCCGCCACCGCTGTGAACGAGGCGATGGCGCTCGAGCGCGGTGTTGTCAACCTGCCGCTAACGGCAGGGACGGCGATCGACGACGCTGGCCGCGACTCCCTCAAGAAGGCCCGTGCGCAGTCCGACGCTGCGCTCGCCCGCTACGTTGCCGCCGCCAGGGCGCTGGGCGACCCCAAGTCCGCCGACGAGACCGCCACCTTGGGCAGCAGTCTGGCGACCGTCCGCGCCCAGGTCGACGGCTGGCTGGTGAAGGACCGGTCGGGCCGCCCGGCGGACGCCTCGGCGCAGTTCTTTGCCGGCATGGTCAAGGTCACGAGCCAGGTCGGGGTGACGATGAACCGCCTCGGCCATCGCTTGAACGACCTCGATGCGACCGTCGGCGACCGGGCCGATATCGCGGTTCGCGCCGCCCAACTGCGCGAGATGGCCGGCCAGCAGTCGGTCCTTTATCTGCGCGCACTGGGAACCGGCAAGCCGATGACCCCGGAAGCCGAAGCGGAGGCGATGACGCTGGAGGGGAGGATCTCGGCCAGTTGGGAGTCGGTCGAGGACGATATCGTCGCCGGAGATATGGAGCCGGCCCTGCGCACGGCGCTGGAGGCTGCCCGGAAAGGCTACATTCAGGGTTTCGGCGGCTTCAAAACCCGCGTGCTGACCGCATCGCGGGCCGGCAGGCCCTATGACCTGGACGGTGCGGAGTGGCGCCGCTCGGCCTCGCCCCTGCTGCAGGACCTCCTGGTGATCCGCGACGCCGGCTTCACCGTCGGGCGGGAACTGGCCGACAGCCATCATGCCTCGGCTTTGCGTCATCTGATGCTGGCGGTCGGAATCATCGTTGCCGGGCTCGGCGCGTTGCTGGGTGTCGCGGTTGCGATCACGCGCCGGGCCTCGCGCCCGATTGTCGAACTGGCCCGGATCGTCGGTGCGATTGCCGGCGGGCGGCGTGACCTCGACGTTCTCCACCGGAACCGCTCGGATGAAATCGGCGAGATGGCCGCGGCAATCGACGTGCTGCAAACCAGCGCCCGCGAGGCCGACGCCGCCGAAGCCCGCCGCCGGACGGAACTGGAGCAGCGCGAGGAGAACCGGCGTGGCATGGAACGGGCGACGCAGGATTTCGTGGCGCAGCTCGAATCGGTGGTCGGACATCTGTCCGCCACGGCGGACTCCGTGCGCAGCAACTCCGAACGCCTGTCGTCGGCCGCGGAAAGCGCCTCGTCCCTCTCGTCCTCCGTGGCATCCGCATCGGAACTGGCGAACGGCAACATCCAGACGGTGGCGACCGCCGCTGAGCAGTTGCAATCCTCCATCGGCGAAATCAGCCGCCGGATCGACGATGCGTCCCGGATCGCCCAGGACGCGGTGCGCGAGGCCGGCAGCACGGCCGGGATCGTCGCGACCTTGGCCGACCGTGCCGCGGGCATCGGCTCGGTGGTCGATATGATCAGCTCCATCGCCTCCCAGACCAATCTTCTGGCGCTGAACGCCACCATCGAGGCCGCCCGTGCCGGCGAAGCGGGCAAGGGATTCGCCGTCGTCGCCAGCGAAGTGAAGAATCTGGCCGGTCAAACCGCGAAGGCCACGGACGACATCCAGCTTCGCGTCGGGGAGATTCGTGACGTCAGCGGCAGTGCCGTGACCGCCATCGACGCCATCAGCCGCACCGTCGCCGCGATCAGCGAGGCTGCGTCGGCCGTCGCCGCCGCGGTGGAGCAGCAGAATGCCGCCACCCGCGAGATCGCCCGAAACATCCAGGCCGCCGCCCAGGGCACCGTGGAGGTGTCCGGCAGCATCGGACAGGTCGCTTCCACCGCCGAAAGTACGCGCGTCGCGTCCGGGGAGCTGCTGACCGCCTCGCGCGGCCTGTCGCATGAGGCCGGAACCCTGCGTACGACCGTCGATGGCTATGTGAACCGCCTCAAAACCGCTTGATCCGGCAAAAACGGGGAGGGAAGCGGCGGTTTCGTGCCAGGTTGCGGCTTGGAAACCGCCCTTGGGGGTTGTCAGCCCCTTGAAGGCCGCAGGGCCGTGTGCCACGTTAGTCGGGTGCCGTAGGCGATCCCCGCGCTCAACCCGAGGCGGGGGCTGTGTCAGGCCCATTCCGGGCTGGCGGCGATCCATTCATTGAGGCCCTGCCCATGATCGAACTCTCCCGTGGTGCCCTCTACCCGGTCCTGCCGTTGCGCGACATCGTGGTCTTCCCCCACATGATCGTGCCGCTGTTCGTCGGGCGCGAGAAGTCCGTGCGCGCGTTGGAAGACGTGATGAAGGATGACAAGCAGATCCTGCTCGTCACCCAGAAGAACGCCGCGCAGGACGATCCGACTCCGGCCGACATCTACAGCGTCGGCACCGTCGGCACCGTGTTGCAGCTGCTCAAGCTGCCGGACGGGACCGTCAAGGTGCTGGTGGAAGGCGGCCAGCGGGCCGCCATCACCAAGTTCGCCGACAATGAGGAGTTCTTCCAGGCCCAGGCCGAGCTGGTCGAGGAAAAGACCGGCGAGAACCAGGAGCTGGAGGCGCTGAGCCGCGCCGTCGTCTCCCAGTTCGAGCAGTACATCAAGCTGAACAAGAAGATTCCGCCGGAAGTGCTGGTCTCGATCAACCAGATCGAGGAAGCCGGCAAGCTGGCCGACACCGTCGCGTCGCATCTGGCGCTGAAGATTCCGGAAAAACAGCAGCTGCTGGAATGCGCCACCGTGTCGGAGCGTCTGGAGCGGGTCTATGCCTTCATGGAAGGCGAGATCGGCGTGCTGCAGGTGGAAAAGCGCATCCGCAACCGCGTCAAGCGGCAGATGGAGAAGACCCAGCGCGAGTACTACCTGAACGAGCAGCTGAAGGCGATCCAGAAGGAACTCGGCGAGACCGAGGACGGCCGCGACGAATCGGCGGAACTGGAAGAGAAGATCAACAAGACCCGCTTCTCCAAGGAAGCCCGCGAAAAGGCGCTCGCCGAGCTTAAGAAGCTGCGGTCGATGAGCCCGATGTCGGCCGAGGCGACCGTGGTCCGCAACTACCTTGACTGGATGCTGTCCATTCCGTGGAAGAAGCGCACCAAGGTGAAGCGCGACCTGAAGCTGGCCCAGAAGGTGCTGGACGACGATCATTACGGTCTGGAGAAGGTCAAGGAGCGCATCCTTGAGTATCTCGCCGTCCAGAACCGCATGAACAAGGTCAAGGGTCCGATCCTCTGCCTCGTCGGACCGCCCGGCGTCGGCAAGACCTCGCTCGGCAAGTCGATCGGCAAGGCCACCGGCCGCAACTTCGTCCGTATGTCGCTGGGCGGCGTTCGTGACGAGGCCGAGGTCCGTGGCCACCGCCGCACCTATATCGGCTCGATGCCCGGCAAGGTCATCCAGGGCATGAAGAAGGCCAAGTCCTCCAACCCGCTCTTCCTGCTGGATGAGATTGACAAGCTCGGCGCCGACTGGCGCGGCGACCCGTCGTCTGCCTTGCTGGAGGTGCTGGATCCGGAGCAGAACGGCACCTTCAACGACCATTACCTGGAAGTCGATTACGACCTGTCCGACGTGATGTTCGTCTGCACCGCCAACACGATGCGCATGCCGCAGCCGCTGCTGGACCGCATGGAGATCATCCGCGTTGCCGGTTACACCGAGGACGAGAAGGTCGAAATCTCCAAGCGCCACCTGATCGAGAAGCAGATCGAGGCGAACGGCCTGAAGAAGGGCGAGTTCACCATCTCCGACGACGCGCTGCGCGATCTGGTCCGCTACTACACGCGGGAAGCCGGTGTCCGTTCGCTGGAACGCGAGATCGCCAACCTCTGCCGCAAGGCGGTGAAGGAGATCCTGCTGAAGTCGGGCGGCAACGCCAAGGTCGCGGTCACCCGCCGCAACCTCGACAAGTATGCCGGCGTCCGCCGCTTCCATTATGGCGAAGCGGAGCTGGAGGATCTGGTGGGCGTCACCACCGGTCTGGCCTGGACCGAAGTCGGCGGCGAGCTGCTGTCGATCGAGGCCGTCGGCCTGCCCGGCAAGGGCCGCGTCACCACCACCGGCAAGCTGGGCGACGTGATGAAGGAATCGGTTCAGGCGGCCGAGAGCTACGTCAAGTCGCGCGCCACCGCCTTCGGCATCAAGCCGACGCTGTTCGAGAAGAAGGACATCCACGTCCACGTTCCCGAAGGCGCCACGCCGAAGGACGGCCCGTCGGCCGGTGTCGCCATGGCCACCTCCATAGTCTCGGTGCTGACCGGTATTCCGGTGCGCAAGGACGTGGCGATGACTGGCGAGATCACGCTGCGCGGCCGGGTGCTGCCGATCGGTGGCCTGAAGGAGAAGCTGCTGGCCGCCCTGCGCGGCGGCATCAAGCATGTGCTGATCCCGAAGGACAACGAGAAGGACCTTGCCGACATCCCGGACAACGTGAAGCGCGGGCTGGAGATCATGCCCGTCGGCACGGTGGACGAGGTGCTGCGCAACGCGCTCGTCCGTCCGCTGGAACCCATCGAGTGGACCGAGCAGGAGGTCGATGCGGCCGCTGCGAAGGCCCAGGAGAAGGGTGCCGACGGCGAGGCTCTGCGTCACTGATCCGGGACCGGCGGTCGCGATCGGATCGTGACCGCCACCTGTTGGCGTGACTTTTAGGACAAGAGCCGCTTTGCCGCCCGTCGGGAATTGACGGGCGGCAAGCGCTGTGCTTATCCTTTGCTTCCAAAAAGTCGTGGACGAAAAGTCCTGGGGCGGCTTTTGTCTTTCAGTATTTGCTGAATTTCGAAGGGGGATTGCGTGAACAAGAACGATCTCGTGGCGCATGTTGCCGAAGCGTCCGGTTTGTCCAAGACCGACGCCACGAAGGCCGTCGACGCCGTGTTCGACAGCATTGCCGAATCCTTGAAGAACGGTGATGAGGTTCGTCTGGTCGGCTTCGGCACTTTCGCGGTCGCTGAGCGTCCTGCGACCGAAGGCCGCAATCCGCGCACCGGCGAGAAGATCGACATCCCGGCGTCCAAGCAGCCGAAGTTCAAGGCTGGCAAGACTCTGAAGGACGCCTTGAACTAAGCGCTTATCAGCGCTTGAAGTTTTTGGCCCGCTCAGGGCATAGTGCGGCCGACCGGGCAACCACCCGGTCGGCTTGCCTTTGAATGCGAAGGCTTGTCCAGTTCGGGCGATTAGCTCAGCGGTAGAGCGTCTCGTTTACACCGAGAATGTCGGGGGTTCGATCCCCTCATCGCCCACCAATCTTTTCAATGACTTAACGGTAATTCCAAGGCCCCTCCGAGGGGCCTTTGCCATATCTAGAGCGGATTGCGGGGCATCTGAATCGTTGATTCCCATAGACGGACAGTTGTGATTCAAGGTTCGGACTGGTTGAAGGGGGCCAGTCTGGATGGCGAAAGCACTGTCGGTCGATCTTCGTCGGCGCGTGGTGGAGGCGGTTGCGGCTGGAACCTCTTGCCGGGCGGCAGCTGCGCGTTTCGAGGTCGGGGTTTCCTCGGCGATCCGCTGGGTTGCCCGTGCACGAACGCGGGGCGACCTAACCCCGGACAAACGCGGTGGCAATGTCCGCTCGCATCGGATCGACGAGCATCAGGACCTCATCCTTGGCTGGATCGAGGAGAAGCCCGACCTGACCTTGGCAGAGGTAGCCGAGCGCCTGGACGAGACGGTGGGGTATCGGCCATTGCCCAGCATCGTGTGCTGGTTCTTCCAACGTCACGGCGTGACGCGGAAAAAAAGACAGCGCATGCTGCCGAACAAGATCGAGCGGATATAGCCGACAGCCGCCAAGCCTGGTTCGATGCCCAGCCGGACCTGGACCCGGAGCGGCTGGTGTTCATCGATGAATGCGGCACCTCCACCAAGATGGCGCGGATGTACAGTCGTGCGCCGCGAGGAGAACGCTGCCGCGCTGCGGTTCCCCATGGGCATTGGAAGACGACAACCTTCGTCGGCGCTCTTCGGTTGTCGGGCGTCACCGCTCCGATGACGCTCGACGGTGCCATGGGCGGTGCGACCTTCCTCGCTTATGTCGAACAGGTTCTGGGGCCGACGCTGAGCGACGGAGACGTCATCGTGATGGACAACTTGCCCGCCCACAAGCTTCCGGCCGTGCGGGCGGCAATCGAGCGGAAAGGTGCCGTCCTGAAGCTCCTGCCGCCCTACAGCCCCGACTTCAACCCCATCGAAATGGCATTCTCGAAGATCAAGGCGAACCTCAGGAAAGCCGCTGCAAGGACGCTCCCCGAACTGTGGGACGCCATCCGCGATGCAATCGACAACGTGACGCCAACCGACAGCAGAGCCTTCTTCACTGCCGCCGGTTACGAACCAGAATGATCGGAATCTGCTCTAACAGGCCGCGGAAAAAGGCTATGCCCGGCCTGCCGGCCGTGATTCTCTGCGGTCGAAGGGAATGCGGGCTGCGAGGGGACGATGCGGGGATCGGACGAACACAGCGAGGGCCTGTTCAGCTATGTGAGCTGTGAGGCCCGTGTTCCGGCGAGCCACCCTCTACGACCGATCCATGCCATCGTTGATGAAGCGCTGGAGGTCGCTGGAGGTGATATCGCCGGCGTTCGAGGGGCTGTACTCCAAGATCGGGCGGCCGTCGATCCCGCCGGAGAAGCTGCTGCGGGCGCTGCTGCTCCAGGCCTTCTACTCGGTGCGCTCGGAACGCCAGCTTATGGAGCAGCTCGATTACAACCTGCTGTTCCGCTGGTTCGTCGGCTTGTCGATGGACGCCCCGGTGTGGGACGTTACCGTGTTCACCAAGAACCGTGAGCGCCTGCTGGCCGGCGATGTGGCAACCAAGTTCCTGGCCACCGGTCTGGCTGAACGCGAAGCGGCGGTTTCCATGGTCGAGGCCATCCCCGGCCGACACCGAATCACGGTGGGCGCTGACAAGGCTTACGATACCAAGGATTTCGTGGCGAACATGCGCGAGTTGGATGCCGCTGCGCATGTCGCGCAGAACACGAGCAACCGCCGCTCGGCGATCGACGGCCGGACCACCCGCCACCCTGGCTACGCAATCAGCCTTCGAATCCGGAAGCGGATCGAGGAGGTGTTCGGCTGGATGTTCACGCTGACCGCCGCCGCCTACAGCCTGATCCGCCTGCCCAAGCTGCTGGCGGCGGCATAATCACGCCCGGACTCAGCCTCGACAGCGGCTCCGGGCGTCTCGCAGCGCGAAAACGCGCTCCATTCTGACAAAAACAGGCGTCGGAAACGCCATTTTCAAGCCTCAGCGGAGGCAAAAAGCCGCAATATGTTCGTTTTCCCGCGACCTGCTAGACGAATCGGCGCAGAGGCATATCGGGTCTGCGGCATAGCGATGACGGGTAGCCGATCCGTCAGCGATGAATGGGGCAGGGTCCAGGCAGATGGCCGCACAGCTATGAACCGCACCGGGTTTGTCGGAGGCTCCGTTTTCCTGAGAAACTGGGGTCATCATGACGAAACAGGCATCCCCCAAATACGCCCCTGAAGTGCGCGAGCGTGCGGTTTGGATGGTGTTCGAGCACGAAGGCGAACACGCCTCGCAGTGGGCGGCGATTAGTTCAATTGCGGCGAAGATCGGCTGCAATCCCGAGACACTGCGGAACTGGGTCCGCCAGGCTGAGCGTGACCAAGGCAAACGACCCGGCCCAACGACGGACGAGCAGGAACGGATCAAGGCACTGGAGCGTGAGGTGCGGGAACTGCGCCAGGCGAACGAGATCCATGGCCGCCATCATGCGCTTGAGCGCCACTGGACCGGGCAGGTTCTCCAGCCGGCTGATGGTCGGCTGCGGGCAGAGGTCACCCCCGCTCTCCGGCAGCCGGCCGACCGCCATCTGAAGGCGGGATCGCTGCGCAGGGCGTCACAGTTGTTGGCGTCGGCGTACCCGGCGGCGATCAGCAGGGCGCGGAAGCGGATCATCTCCGCCAGCGTGTGCTGGATGCGCTCGGGAGCGCGCGTTTCTTCGATGCAGTCTGCCAGGCGCTCGCAGACGCCCAGACGCCGATCAATCTCGGCCAACAGCAGGACGCCGGCGTCGGAGGTGAGACGGCCGCCATCGAAGGCGGCGTGAACCAGCTTGCCGGCAACCGGTGACAAACCGGTCAGAACCCCGGTACTCTCGGTCATGGCGGGCGTGAACTCCGTTGATCCGTGGTGAGACTGTTTCAGCACCAGAATCATACACAAATTCAGTGGATTAGCCTCGCGCCCGCCGCCCCAGCTTCAGCTCCGGTGAATTATTCGGGCTAGTGTCTCAGGTCGATATGGACCGAGGCGAGTCGCCGCTAACCCGAGTCATTCGGGTGATGTGCATTTCACACTTCCGCGAAGCGCTTCACCGGTTGGCGGAGCCGTCCGGCGTTGCTGGCGGAAACCACCACGGCAGCAGCCACCAGTACGATCACCGCACCGATCCCGGTCAACATGTTCGGTACCTCACCGAACAGCAGCCAGCCTAACCCGGCAGCGGCTGGCACAGCCAGGAAGTCCAGCGGCGCCAGGAAGCCGACGGTGGCCTTGCTGAAGGCCTTGGCTGCGGTGTACTGCGCCGCTAGCCCGCACAGGCCTAGGACGGCCAGGATGGGCCAGTCAGCGGCAGGCGGCGTCACCCAACTCGGCAGAGCTGCAGGCAGGGTGCCCAGCACCGAGACGGCCGAGTAGATCAGCACGATCATGCCAGGGGCATTGCCGGCCTCCGTCAGACGACGGACGGCAGTCTGGCTGCCCGCAGTGGCTACCGCCGCGACCATGGCCGCCAGCACGCCCCAGACCTGTTCCGGCTCTTGCAGGGCTGGCACCAGGGGGATGGCTGCGCCGATGAATCCGATCAACACGGCCATCCACACGACCGGGGGCGACATCTCGCCCAGCATCAGCCGGGCGGCGACTGGGAGCATCAGGGCTCGGGTGAGGAAGATCAGGAACACCAGGGCCAGCGGTGCCGCGCCCAGGGCATACATGAAGGCGTAGAGGGCCAAAACGCCTAGACCACACCGCAGCACATAGCCGACCGGGTCCTTCGTCTTGCCCATATCGGCGACGAGCCGCCATAACGTCACCAGCACCACGGCCCCGGCAGCCGCACGGAAGAAAGCCAGCTCGGCTGTGGGCAGCTTCGTGCCGAGGAATTTGGCCGCCGCCGACGAGGCGGAGAAGGTCACGGCTGAGGCGAAAGCCCAGAGGGCAGCTTGGGCGGAGGAGGGAAGCATTTCGCTCCGAGTCGGCAGGGCTTGAGGGATGCACAACCCATATCAGTGTCGCGATAACCCAACAACGGCGATTGTCGTCACAAATTTCTGCTCTCGCTACGGGAGTGAAATTGTCGAGAATTCGTGTATCGGGTTGTAGTTGGATGCTTCCGAAGCGATAGATGACAGTCGGTCAACAACCGGTGATGCGAGTGATTCGGAAATAACATTTTTTGGATGTGTAGACCGTGCCCGCGAATGGTTGCACAGAAACTGAAGAGATATCTGCGCAGCCTGAAAGGCCAATCTATGGAGTACGCGAAAATTCTCAGGACAAACTCTTGAGTAGTGACAAGACAGAAAGGCATGAATATCGGGGTATGCGCGCTGCGTTTCCCATCAACATTGAGATTGTACAAAATTTGGTACTTCCTTTGTGGACGCTATGTTACCGTGCCCTTATTCAAAGATTGTGAGCACGCTATGTCCACACTCACCAGCTTGCATGATTTGCCCGCGCCGATATCGGAAGTGGCTCGCGCTGCTGATGCTGCCGGCGGGTCTGTAATCGTGTTCGACAAAGATGATTGTGTGATTTTCGCGAATAATGAGCAGCGAAAAATTATGCCATGCTGCGAGTATCGGAGAACAGATACCTATTCTTCTCTGTTCTGGTCGCTCCTTGAAAAAGGATTGAATGGAAACCCCGTCGCAAAGAGCGACCCAAAATTATGGCTTCAGCGCGCCATTGGCGCCCGCCTTAATTCCGCGAACATGGATTTTGTCAACAACTATCCATGGGGAAAGATGCTGGTGTCGCACTATCGATGCGATGACGGGACATCAGTACAGGCTCGACTGAACATGACTGCTGCTGGGCTTGAGAACTATTTTCAAGGTCCTGAAGCTTATCTTGGAGTTACCCGAGCAATCCGTTTGCGGCGGGAAATCCGAGCGCTCGAAGGTATTCTCGATAGTCTGGGCTTGGCCGTTGCATTGGTAGATCGCAACGGTGGCCTGCTGCACGCCAATGCAAGCTTCCACGATTTATTGGATGCGCAGGATGGGCTGGTGAATTTGACCGGAACCCTCATTTCCGCGACGGATCAACTCGACGACATGGTTCTGCATCAATCTCTCGGTCATGTCGCCGACGGGTTGGTGCCGCGTGCCTATACCCCCATCCGGCGGCATTCAGGCGATCCGCTTGTACTGGCGGTCAGCGCAGGTACTGGCCCGGGAACTGCCATCATTGCCGCCGCGCGCTTCGGTGAGGACATGGGAGAGATATGCGCGGCGTTGCGTGAAGCTTTTGGGGTGTCGTCTACAGAAGCGGAAGTCATGGCCGGGGTTGGTTCTGGTCAAACGCTGGCGGAATATGCCGGGAGTCGAAGATTATCGATGAATTCTGCCTACAAATACATCGACAGGGCAAAAAAGCGCCTTGCTGAGAAACATTCTTCTGCGGTCGATTTGCCGGGTATTGTCAGTCTCGTTACCGGAATCGCCGCAGTAACCCGCGCCCCGAACGGGCGCAAACACTGAGGACAATTTCATGGGTATCGGCGTCGCGAACATCGATTTCTCCCCCTACAAGCAAGCTATGCTCGATAAGGGCTTCTCTCAGACCGAGGTCGACGCCTGTTGGGCCGACCTGCTGGTGCTGCTGCAAGCCACGGAAGATACCGGCCTCGCGTATGCGATGACGGAAGGTGCCGACAGGGCGCTGCACGAGCTGGTAAGCGACACCGCCGGCTTGCTGCGTGTCAGCGCGGCGATCCTCGGCGCCGGCCGGGTCCTGGCCCATGACCCGCGCGCCTACGGCACTCCCGAGTTCGACGCGACCTGGGAGAACACGCGCGCTGCCTTCGCGAAGCATGGCGTCGATCTGCCGGCCGACTACCGCTCGGATCGCGGCAGCTTCCGCTCAGCAGCGAATTGCCTCGTGATGCCGAGCGTGGTCGCCGAACTCCAGGCCGCCTGATCGCAGTTGATGGGCGCCCGCCTGCTCCAACAGGTGGGCGCCCTGCCCAGGTCGGTTACCCAGCCCAGACGATCACCCGTAGCCCTAGGAAGCAACGATGATCACCAAAGAGCATACCGCCACATGTGGCGGTGGCAAGGACCCTTGCACCCTAAGTACCGAGACGCCCGGCCAGGAGCGGTGTCACGCCGCCGGGATCTCCGACAGCGTCCAAGCGGCTGCGTGCATAGCAAAGCTCTCGCCGCGTGAAACGGAGGTGTTGCATCGCATTGCTCGCAACCAATCGACCAAGGCGATTGCCGGCGATTTGGCCATCAGCCCCAAGACCGTCGAGTGCCACCGCGCCCAGGTCATGCGCAAGACAGGATGTCGGACGCTGTTCGATCTGGGGCGGCTCTGGGGGCTTGCGTCGGCGGAGTCGTCATCACTCGAAGGCGCCGACCACCCACGAGGCAGTGTCGCGCTGCGGGCTGCGCTCGCTACCGTTGACGCCTTCGGTCAGTCGTCGGATTCGAGCCACCTGCCTCAGATCGACCACCTGACGCCGCCGCAGCTCCGCGACCGTGCTCATGATGATCGGGAGGACGCCCAGCGCGCCATTCGAAATGGCTCGGTTGCTGTGGCCGCCATGTTGCTCAATGACGCTGAGCGGTGCGAGCAGCGGGCGAAGGTGTTGGAGCGCGTGACGGCAGTAACGCCTTTGCCGCGGCGGCCGACCAACTGTCCAGCAGCCTGATTCCCTGGCCGAAACGATGAGCGCCCAGCTGCTACGAACAGCTGGGCGCTTTGTCGGATCTGGAAACCGAAACAGAAACCTGATCGCGACGCGATCCACACGGAGCCTTGGAAAACCCATGAAGATCGACCGAGAGGATACCCCTCAAAGCGGCGATGGCAAGCGCACTCTTGCCGCCGACGTAGCGAAGTTCCAAAGCGAGTATGCATCCCTGCACGAACGCTATGTCGGATACCGATTCGATGCCGCGTACCGGCGCGAGATCGAGCGGCTCTATGCCGAGCTGGACGTGGCTGTTCGGTCGGCGCCGGCCATCGCCTCGGCAGGGGAGGCCGCCAGCCTGATCGATCTGGAGATCAGGCTATTCCAGGAGTTCGAGGGGGGCGCCAGAGGGCATTCATGCGACACGCTTAATTGGCCTGGAGACGGTCGGCGCGCTCCTGCGGTCGTTGGCGGTGGCTAGGGTAGGTTTCCCATGTCACCATCAAAATCATGATGGCTGAACTTTGAATCTCTGATTAGCACTACTTTGGCAGTTCTACTGGCGCCTGTGCGGGACGAGTCAGCACCGACAACAGGGACATCGGATCAGCGCGGTCTGATGAATATGCGCGAGAATGGCTCGGCGTACAGCGGGTAGCGTCGGTTGCGGCGGCGGCCCGCTGTTGCGCCTTTTTCCCCCGCTCCGGCGCGGCGGCGAGCCGAAGGTGCTGGAGAAATGCCAAGGCGATCATCACCAAGAGCACATGATGGTGAAGGCCGGGCCAGCTACGGCCTTCGAAGTGATCAAGCCCCAACTCCTCCTTCATCTGCTGGTGCCCTTGTTCGCAGACCCAGCGCGCCTTGATCCAGGACGCCAGGGTGCGGAGCGGCGTGTCCGGGGGCAAGTTGCTCAGGTAATATTTGGTCTCGCCGGAACTGCGGCGTTCGCCGACCAGCCAGACCTCAGCGCCCGGCTGGTGCTTGCCCGTGCGCATCGCTGGCCCATCGGCCACGCGCACCCGAACTGCAGCAAATCGGGCACTCAGCGCTCCTTTGGTGCCGGTGCGCCATGTGAGTTGTCGCCAGGAGGCGTTTTTGAGCATGGCTGCTGCGGAGACCGGATCCTCGCTGGGCACCGGGTGCTTGCGGGGGCGCCCCGTAGCCGCTTTCGGCCAGGAGAGGGTGACGTCTGGCGTGTAGACGTTCTGGACGCACACCGTTCCAACCGCCCACCGTAGTCCCCGCTCACTCAGCGCGCGCCGGAAAGCTGCGCTGGTGCCGTAGCCGGCGTCGGCGACAACGCAGCCAAAGCGCACGCCGGCGGCCAGAACCCGATCCACTTCCTCGATCGCCAGCTCCGGCTTTGTCCGTGGTTTCTGCTGCGCCTCCGGCACCTGCGCGCGCCGGCAGCGATCGGGATTGTTCGTCCATTCCTCAGGCAGGAACAGGCGCATGGCCATCGGGACCGGTACCTCGCGGCGGACCAGGGTCAGAGTGACCAGAACTTGGCAGTTGGCGTTCTTGCCCACCACCCCGGCATATTGGGGAGCGGCACCGACGGAATGCTCGCCCTTCTTCAGCACGGCGGTGTCGTCAATGGCGAGGATCGCATCGGGACCGCCGACCAGCTGATCAGCCGTGCGCACCAGGATCGGTTCGAGCGGAGCCGTGTCCCAGGAGCGGCTGGCGATGAAGTTGTGGAGTTGGTCGTAGTCGCCGGGTGTCAGCTCGGCGGCGATCGGCTGAATGCTCTTGCGTTCCGTACGGCCGTACAGACCGCGGATGTACACCGGAGCCCAGCGACGTCGAGCCTTGTGACCCAGAGCGTCAAGAAACGGCTCCAGCCAAGCGTCCAGCTGGGCTTCCCATGTCCGCACCTCCAGCATGATCGCCTCCAGCCCAGGTCACCCCCCTTGGGCTGTACAACAGCCCTCACCTCGCGCCATCACGGTGGAACTGCCAAAGTAGTGCTAGGCCGTGTCGGCAAAGGGGTAGCGGGTTGAAGGAATGTTCCCCATTTGGTCTGGATGGGACGTTACGATCTGACTGATGCACAATGGGAGCGGCTGGAGCCGCACCTTCCTCCCGAAAAACCTCGCACTGGACGGCCGAACCACTCTCACCGCCGGATGATCAACGGCATGTTGTGGATCGCCCGCAGCGGAGCCCCATGGCGGGATTTGCCGGAGCGTTATGGAACGTTCGGCGCGGTGTCGAGCCGGTTCTACCGCTGGCGCCGCGCCGGCATCTGGCAGCGTATCCTGGAAGCCCTGCAGGCCCGTGCCGACCGCCAAGGCCGGGTGGACTGGAGCCTGCACTTCGTGGACAGCACCGTGGTCCGCGCTCATCAGCACGCGGCTGGCGCCCGGAAGGCCAGCGGCGAAAAAGGGGGATCGACGGCGAGGCGCTGGGCCGCTCGCGCGGCGGCTTCTCGACCAAGATCCACATCCGCGCCGAGGGCCTCGGCAAGCCGGTAACCTTCACTTTGACCGGTGGCGAAGTCCACGACAGCAAGGCATTCGCCACTCTGATGGGGACCGGCTGGATCAGGCGGTTGGGCCGCGGGCGACCGCGCCTCAAGCCCGACCGGCTGGCCGCCGACAAGGCCTACTGCAGCGGTGTCATCCGCTCCGCCCTGCGACGGCGGAGCATTACGCCGGTGATCCCGACCAAGAGCAACGAACGGCCCGACCCGGCTTTCGACCGCGATGCCTATCGGGAACGCAATCGCGTCGAGCGCCTAATCAATCGGTTGAAACAGTTCCGACGGATCGCCACCCGGTATGAGAAGCGAGCCGCCAACTATCTCGCCATGATCACCATCGCGGCGATCCTTGCTATGGCTCTGAACTTTGCCGACACGGCCTAGCCCGTGCCAAGTCTGCAGCCGCTTTCGATGGGCAACCGGGCTCAGGCGACGATTGCGGCCTTGCTGGACCGGATGGGGGTGGCATCGGCGGTCGTAACCGCCGATGCCCGGCTCGTTGACAGCTCTTCGCTCATGGTGCGCCGTCTGCGCATCGGCGGTGTGCTCGAGCGTGGCCTGGGTGACCTGCGGGCAGGCGCAAAGTGCGGCCTGCCTGCACCAAGCCATCGCCTCCGACCTCGGCATCAGCGTCAAGACGGTGGAATGCCATCGCGCCCGCGTCATGGAGAGGCATGGATGTTCCGGTCTCTTCGAACTTGGGCGCGCTTGGGAGGCCGTTGTGCTGAGCAGCGGCCATAAGGTCCCGCGATACCGGCCACGCTACGAATGCGCCGGGTCGGCCCCCCTTGTTACGGTTACTGTTCGCCACAGGGGTTCGGCTGGTCCTTCATGCCGACATAGCCCTGCTTGGCGTCGTAGAGGAACTGGTACTGCCGCAGGACGTGGCGGCCGGTGTTGATGAAGGGCGCCTTCTTGGGAGCAGGTGGGGGCGGTTCGGTGCTGGAGGGGATCACCTGCGCCGGTTCGTTCGGCGCTCCGGTACCGACGAGGAAGGCGTAGATGGCGATCGGATCGGCGGCGTTCGGAATGTTGACGGCCACGGAAGTCCTGGGAGCCAGCACCTTCACCGTCTTCGTCGGCTCGCTCAGATCGGTCTGCTCCACCGTGTCGAATTGGATCGTCGGTGGCAGCGTCACGTAACTTTGCGGGATGCCTGTGTCCACCAGGATGTTGACCGATGTGCAGATCGGGCCGTTGGCGTCGCGGTTCACCTCCGGATTCACGGTGATGCAGCCTTGAGGCATCATCCAGTCGCCGGGATATTGCGCATAGGGGGCCAGCTTGGTGAAGCGGAAGCCCGACGTGTTCTCGGCGGTCAGTCCGACCTGTATGCCCTGCCGGCCGATGATGTAGCCCGCGTTCAGAGTACCGTTGGCGATGGGTTGACCGTTCACGCTGCGCAGATTCAACAGAACGTTCTTGTCTGGCGTGCCCTGCGGTTGGAAATCCGCCTCCTGGCCGAAGCCGACACCCATGTAAAGCACCGGCTTGGCCGGCGCCGGCAGACCAGGGCAGATCTGCTGGTCATGCTGGTAGCTGTCGCAGGTGCCGGCTTTCTCCACGCCGAGAATGAAGACCTCGGAAGTCGCGACCTTGTTGGCGGCGCGGTCATACAGGGTCACCGTCATCGGCACCCAGGTGCCGACCCACAGAACCTTGCTGCTCGACAGGAACTGGGTTCCCGGCTTGGCACCGGGCGCCGTCTTCAGCGCCTCATAGTTCGGGATATTGGTGGCCGACATGGCGACACCGACCGATCCGGTGTCCATCGTCACTGTGTGGATGGTGCTGTCGCCGGCAATGCTGAAATTCAGCTTCGGCGGGTCGGTGAATGACACCGGCTGGAAATGCGCAAAGGGAATGCATTGCGTCACGCTGGCGCCGCCGTAGCTCGGCTGGCTCTGGGCCAGCGCAGGGACTGCTGCAACCAGCGTCAGCGCGGCGGCTGTGACAGGGCGCGAAGCCCGACCGTAAAATCTCATGGAAGCGCTCAGCAATGATTGAGTCCCCTGTGAGAATTATCCGAAAGGTCGATAAAATCCAGCAACCAATATTGCCGAAAACGCGCAATTCCAGGCGATGGCGCAACCGCTGACGTGGCCATCGAAGGGCGGTCAGCGGGCGTGCTGATCCAAGAAGCTGCGGCATTGGTCGAAATCGCGCAGGCACGGGTCGGGCAGGGCGATGCCCTTGCGCTCGGCGAGACTGCGGGCGAAGGCGACCATGCGCTCGGTCGGTTCGCGCCGACGCCGTGCGTCGGAGCCGGGCGCATCGGCAACCGGAGTGCTTTCCGCAGCGGCGGCAGCCGGCGGGGCACTGCCATCGGCCTTTGTTTTGCGGGTGCGCCGTGGCTTCGGCGCCATGGATTCTCCGTTGGTGGAAGCCGTGGCTTTGCGCGTTCGCCGACGCACCGGCTTCGCCGCGTCACCGGGTGCCGCCGGAGCGCCGCGGGCTGTTTTCCCCCTAGCGGTTGTGCCCCGACGGGCGAATCGCGCCTTGGGGGCAGGCAGGCCGAGATCGAGCGCGGTGCCGCGTTGTCCGACCAGCGCACCGATCAGCCGGTCGGCCTCGCTGGCGATGGCATCGATCACGCGGCGGAAATCGGCGCGGCCGGTCACCACCTCGTCTAGCTTCATTTCCCACAGTGCGGTGGTACCGGGATCGACCAGGGTCGGGGCGGCGGCGCGCAGGGTCTCGAACAGATGCAGGCCGGCCGGGGTCGGCACCAGCCACTTGCCGTCCGCCCCCAGCAGATTCTGCTTGCGCAGACCCTTGATCACCTCGGCGCGGGTGGCCGGGGTGCCGATGCCCTTGGCCTCCTTCAGCCGGTCGCGCAGAGGCGGGTCCTCGACGAACCTCCAGGCGTTCTGCATGGCATCGACCAGCGTGCCTTCGTTGTAGCGCGGCGGCGCCTGGGTGCGCTTGGCCTCCACCTTGGGATCGCTCAGGGTCGCCGTTTCGCCGTCGTTCAGGGGCGGCAGGGTCTGTTCGGTCTCCTCCTCCGGCTTGCCATCGGATTCAGCCGAGCCGAAGGCGGCCTTCCAGCCCAACTTCAACGGGATGCGGCCAACGGCGCGGAAGGCGACCGGCTTGATGCCTTCGGGTGTCGGCACCGGTACCGGCATGGTCACGCTGGTCTGGCGATACTCGTAATCCGGCATCACCGCCGCAAGGTAAGACCGGCAGATCAGCGCGAACAGCCGCTTCTCGTCATCGCTCAGTCGGAAGAGCCGCGATTCCAAATCGTCCAGCACATTGACGTTGGGGATCACCGCATGGTGCGACACGCCTTCCAGAGCCTTGTCGCAGAAATGGCCGGATTTGCCCTTGCGGATCACCGGCCGGGAAATGTCCAGATGCGCGAAGCCGCGCAGCCGGGTCAGCGCCCCGACGATGGCCGGCGCATCGGCGATCTGGTTCTCCGACAGGTATCGCGCCTCGGCGCGGGGATAGGTGATGAGCTTCTTGCCTTCGCCGTCATACAGCTCCTGCGCCACCGCCAGCGTGCGGTCGGCGGTCCAGCCCCAGCGCTGGCCGCAGGTCTTTTGCAGCGACGGAAGGTCGTACAGCTTGGGCGGCGCCTGTCGCTTCTCCTCCACCGTCACGGTCAGCGGACCGCGGTGGTTGTCGGCGGCACGCGCGATGGCTTCGGCGGCGGCGCGGTCCTTGATGCGGTCCTTCGGCGCCGGGGCATGGCGCATCTGGAAGCTGCCTTCCGCCACGGTGGCGGTCGCCACCACCTCGAAATAATCCTCCGGCTTGAAGTTGCGGATCTCCAGCTCGCGCAGGCAGACGATGGCCAGCGTCGGGGTCTTCACCCGGCCGATGCCGATGACGCCGCGGGTGCCGGGGGCCAGCAGGGTCTTGGTCGCCGTGCGGGTCAGCGACAGGTTGTAGATCTGGTCAGCCTGCTGGCGCGCCACCGCGGCCTCGTAGAGCGGCCGCATGCTGTCGTTCGGCTTCAGCGTGGCGAAGGCGTCGCGCAGGGTCTTGGGGTCCTGGGCTGTGAAAAGCGCGCGCCGCACCTTGCCGCGATAGCCGACATGCTCCAGGATTTCCTGGCCGATCAGCTGGCCCTCGCGGTCGCAGTCGGTGGCGAGGATCACCTCGTCGCAGCCGCGCAACGCGGCGGCGATCGCCTGCAGCTTCGCCGCCTTGTTGCCGCCCTGGTCGGGCCGGGTCGGATAAAGACCGTCCGGTTTCAGCAGGGTCGGCGACCAGCGCTTCCAGGCGGGATCGACCTCGTCAGGCTCGGCAAGCCGCAGCAGATGGCCCTCGGCCGGCAGGATGCGGCCGTAACGGTCGCCCAGGGCCGCGCGCAGGTCTTTCGCCTGGCTGGATTTCTCGGTGATGATCAGCGTCGCCATGCGCCGGAGGATACGGGATTGAAGGAAACGGAGCAAGAACATGCGCGCGACCAGCATGGCTTTCGGCATGGCGCTGTTGCCGCAGCCTTGGCCGGCCTGACGATCCTGGCCGGCGTGCCCGCGGCCCATGCCGAGCGGCCGCTGCTGCCCGGCGTTGGCCTGGGCGACCGGCGGACGCCGGTCGATGCCGCCGCAGACCCCTGGCGCAGCGTGGTGCGGGTGCAGACCAATCTGGCTGGACGCTGCACCGGGGCGCTGGTCGGCCGGCGCACGGTGGTGACAGCCGGCCATTGCCTGTTCAATCCGCGCACCCGGCGCTTTCTCCAGGCATCGTCGCTGCATGTCCTGTTCGGCTATGACCGTGGCGAGTACACCCGCCATGTCACGGTGGCACGGGTGGCGACCGACCCCGCTTACGACCCGGCGGCGGCGACGCCCATGCTTGGCGGCGACTGGGCGATTCTGACCCTGGCGGAGCCGGCGCCGGATCAGGTGCCGCCGCTTCCCGTCAGCGTGGCGCCGCTGCGGCCCGGCACCCCGCTGATGCTCGGCGGCTACAGCCAGGACCGGGCACAGATCCTGATGGCCGACAGCGCCTGCCGTCTGCTGGGAGAAAACGGCGGGCTTCTTGTGCACGACTGCGACGCCACGCGCGGGACCAGCGGCGGGCCGCTGCTGGTGCGGACGGCGGGCGGCGCCGGAACTGATGGCATCGGGGCGAGCGGCGGGGGTTGGGCGGTCGCCGGAGTCGGCGTCGCCGCCGGAAACGCACCGGCCGTGCGCAATTTTGCGGTCCCGGCCGCGCATTTCGCCGCACTTTTGGCGAAGGATACCGCCGCGGGTCAGCCCTGAGCGGCGGATGCGCATTTTTTTCTTCGCGCGCGGCCCCGAATGGCATAGACGTACCCGCATCTTTTTCAGCCCCCGGAACCCGGAGTCTTTCCGTCATGTCGATCCAGCGCTTCCACACCGGACCGCGCATGAGCCAGATGGTCGTCCACAAGGACACGGTCTATCTCGCCGGTCAGGTCGCCGACGAGCCGACGCCCGACGTCGAACGTCAGACCATCCAGATCCTGGCCCAGATCGACGCCCTGCTGGCGGAAGCGGGCAGCGACAAGAGCAAGCTGCTGTCGGCCACCATCTATCTGGCCGACATCGCCAGCTTCGGCGCGATGAACAAGGCCTGGGACGCCTGGGTCGATCCGGCCAATCCGCCGGCCCGCGCCACGGTGGAAGCCAAGCTGGCCGCTCCCCAGTATCTCGTTGAAATTCAGGTCACCGCTGCTAAATAAGGCGGCGGAAACGGGGCGACCCGGCAGCCTCGGTTGGGGTGTGCCGGCGTGGCCCGAACGCTGTGAGGGCCGCGCGCTTCAATATTCCGACAAATTGCTTGTCGGTTTACGGAATGTTAATGACGCCTTAACAGATCGCCCGTAAAACCCCGACCAACCTCTGCCGCCGAAGCGGACGACCCCTGACGGTCGCGCTTCGGTTGTCGCGTTACTGCAATGGAACCGCAACATGCCGCGCCAAACGCCACTGTCTGACATTCGGAACATCGGCATCATCGCCCACGTCGACGCGGGCAAGACGACGACCACCGAGCGCATTCTGTACTACACCGGTCGCAAGCACACGATCATCGACGTCCACGAGACGAAGGATCTGAAGACGTCGACGACGACCGACTACATGGAGCAGGAGCAGAAGCGCGGCATCACCATTCAGTCGGCCGCTGTCTCCGCTTTCTGGCGTGAGAAGAAGATCAACGTCATCGACACCCCGGGCCACGTCGACTTCACCATCGAGGTGAACCGTTCGCTGCGCGTGCTCGACGGTGCGGTCGTGGTGTTCGACGGCGTCGCCGGCGTGGAGCCGCAGTCGGAGACCAACTGGCGTCTGGCGGACAACTACAACGTTCCGCGTATCTGCTACGTCAACAAGATGGACCGTTCGGGCGCGAACTTCCAACGTTGCGTCAGCATGATCAAGACCCGCCTCAACGCGCGTCCGGTCTGCATCCAGGTTCCGCTCGGCTCGGAAGACAACTTCCGCGGCATGGTCGATCTGGTCGAGATGAAGGCCTATGTCTGGTTCTCCGACGACAAGGACGCCAAGTGGGAGACCTGGGAGATCACCGACGATCTCGCCCAGAAGCTCAACCTGACCGTCAAGGAAGACCTGGACAACGTCGCCAGCATTCCGGCTCTGCGCGCCGAACTCGTCGACACTGCCCTGGAGCAGGACGACGCGGCGATGGAGGCCTATCTGGAGAGCGGTGAGGAGCCGTCGGCCGCCGTGCTGCGCGCCTGCCTGCGCAAGGGCACGATCACCAGCGCCTTCACCCCCGTGCTCTGCGGCTCGTCCTACAAGAACAAGGGCGTCTGCCAGGTTCTGGATGCGGTCGTCGATCTGCTGCCGGCCCCGACCGACGTCGAGGCGATCAAGACGGTGGACGAGGACGGCAACCCGAACGGCGAGCGTCTCAGCTCCGACGACGCGCCCTTCTCGGCGCTGGCCTTCAAGGTGCTGAACGACACCTACGGCTCGATGACCTTCGTCCGCGTCTATTCGGGCGTGCTGACCAAGGGCATGTCGATCCTGAACTCGACCCGCGGCAAGCGCGAGAAGATCGGCCGCATGGTCGAGATGTACGCGAAGGACGCAAACCCGATCGAGGAAGCCCGCGCCGGCGACATCATCGCGCTCGTCTCCCTGCAGGAGACCGAGACCGGTGACACGCTGTGCGACGCCTCCGCGCCGGTGATCCTGGAGCGCATGCGCTTCCCCGACCCCGTCATCAGCGTCTCGGTCGAGCCGAAGACCAAGGGCGAGCAGGAGAAGTTCTCGATCGCGCTCGGCAAGATGGTCCGCGCCGATCCGTCGCTCCGCCTGGAGACCGACCGTGAAACCGGCCAGACCATCCTGCGCGGCATGGGCGAGCTGCACCTGGAAGTGACGCTCGACCGTATGCGCACGGAGTTCGGCGTGGAAGGCAACATGGGCAAGCCCCAGGTCGCCTACCGCGAGACGATCACCAAGCCGGTCGAATACACCTACACCCACAAGAAGCAGACCGGTGGTTCGGGTCAGTTCGCCGAGGTGAAGATCGTCTTCGCGCCGCGCGAGCGGGGTGAGGGCTTCGAGTTCCTCGACGAGACGGTCGGCGGCACGGTTCCGCGCGAATACGTTCCGTCGGTCAAGAAGGGTCTGGAGATGCAGAAGGAAGACGGCGTCCTCGCCGGCTACCCGACTGTGGACTTTAGCGCCCGCCTGGTGGACGGCAAGTACCACGACGTCGACTCGAATGCCTTGACGTTCGAAATCGCCGCCAAGGCCTGCTTCCGCGAGGCTCTGCCGAAGGCCGGTCCGATCCTGCTCGAGCCGGTTATGAAGGTCGAGATCGTCACCCCCGACGATTACCTGGGCGACGTCATCGGCGACGTGAACCGTCGTCGCGGCACCGTCCTGGGCCAGCTGGAGCGTGGTTCGAACATCGCCGTCGAGGCCAATGTCCCGCTGAACGAAATGTTCGGCTACATCGGCCAGCTGCGCGGCATGACCTCGGGCCGTGCGTCCTACACGATGGAGTTCAGCCACTACGAGCCGGTGCCGCGCAACGTCACCGACGAAATCGTGGCCGGCCGCAACAAGGCCGCCTGATCGCTTGGCCCCGACTTTTCGGAGCTGGCAATCGGGAGACATCCGGTAAAGCAGACGGCCGGCGGAGCGATCCGCCGGCCGTTCGCCGTTTCAGGGGACGGAGGATGGAAACAGGGGCATAAGGCCTTTCGTTCCAGGCAGGCCCGTCGTCTGCACCGATGGCATAAGGGACATAGGTCGGCGGCCTAAGGCACCGGGACGGCGGCCAATGACCAATTCATTATCGTTTTGCAACCAAAAAATAGTTGGCAGTTCGTCGAATCCGTGCCCAAATTTGGAGCATGACGATTCGACGCTTCTTTTCCTTGACTGTGCTTTTGACGCTGACCCTCGGGGTGCCGGCCGGGGCAGGGCAGGGGAACATGCGTCTGGACAGTCTTTTCCAGGCTTTGAACACCACCACCGACGCGACCTATGCCGAATCGGTAGAGGAGCATATCTGGGATTTCTGGCTCGATCATCCCGACCCGGTGATGGTGCGCGACATGCGCGCCGGGGTGAACAGCCTGAACGGCGACGATTACGATTCGGCCCTGCACGCCTTCGACGCCGTGGTCGCCCGTGATCCGTCCTATGCGGAAGGTTGGAACAAGCGCGCCGCCACCCACTACATGCTGGGCGACTACCGCGGCGCCATGTTGGATCTGCATCACGCGCTGTCGCTGGAGCCCCGCCATTTCGGGGCGCTGGTGGAGTTGGGGTTGGTCTATCTGGCGTTGGGCGACGAGAAGCCTGCTTTGCGTGCCTTTGACGCGGCGTTGAAGATCAATCCGCATCTGACGCGGGTTCGGGCCCAGGCCGATGCGATCCGCAATCGCCGAGCGGGAACCGAACTGTAGGCCGCCGACCGACACTCCCAATCGCCCCGCCGACCGTCACGCGTAAAACTGTCATGAAAAACCCGCGATAGAGGTATAACATCCGACGCCGCGACCGCCATGCGGTCGATGTGTCATGACCGCACGTCCGTGACGTATGGATGTGCCGTCGTCGCGGGTGGAGGCGGGATGTTCGACCATGCGATCCAGATGATCGGTGAGTTGCGGGTGCTGAGCGCGCTCGGCCTCCTCTGCCTGTCCTTCATCCTGCCGCTGACGATTTTCATCGGCCGCAGCAACATCAAGAACGTGCGTCAGAAGATCATTTCCGATCTCGAATCTGTCTTTCGCGTCGAAGGGCAGGATCACGACCAGCTGATCCCATCCTTCGAATTCGCCGCCTACAAATACCGGGCGCTGCCGCAGGGGCCGGATTGGACGCAGCCGTCGGAATGGCGGGCCTATTTCTTCCCGGTTCTTGTCTTCATCATGGTCTCCTTCAGCGGTTTCCTGACCTCCAGTGGCATGTTGCTGGGCAAGGACCGGCTGGACCATTTCCAGCCCCTGTTCAGCGGCATGACCTTGTATGGAGTCGACGGCGTATCGCGGATCGACATGGTGCATTACCAGCTCCAGACGGTGGCGGTGCTGTCCTTCTCCTTCTTCGGCGCCTATGTCTGGTCGATCGATTATCTGATCCGCCGAATCTCCAACTACGATCTGTCGCCGATCTCCTTCCTGCGGGTGACGGGGCACATCATTCTGGCCTGCATCACAGCGGTCACACTGCATCACGCCTATATGGACCTGGCGCAGATGGTGCCGGAGCAGGCGGTTGGCGACCGCGTGCCGGAACTGCTGGTTGCCTTTCTGGTCGGCTTCTTTCCCAAGCTGGGTCTGCAAACCCTGCTGAGCCGGGTGCCGCAGTTGCAGATCCGGCGAATCGATCCCCGGGCGCAGAGCTTCATCCGCGAGTATCCCATCGACATGATCCTGGGCATCGACTCGGCCATCAAGTTCCGGCTGGCGGAGTTCGAGATCGAGGACGTGCAGAATCTCGCCACGGCCAACCCGATCCTGCTGTTCGTCGAAACGCCTTACGGCATCTACGAGACGATGGACTGGGTGGCGCAGGCGCAGCTGATCCTGGCGCTCGACCTCGACCAGATCGAGGCGCTGCGCGTCGTCAACATCCGCACCATCTTCGACGTGGAACGCTTCATGAGCCGCCCGGAGTCGCGGCCGCGGCTGGTCCAGGCATTGAACTGTCCCAAGACGGACGGGAAGGGTGGGGTGCTGCTGGCCGAGCGCGGTATCACGATGGAGAATCTCGAATCGGTGGTGCTGTCCATCGGCGAGGATCTGCACGTCCAGCGCCTGCGCCAGATTTGGCGGAACATCGAATTGAAGTTGAGCATGGACCTGCCGCAGGTGCTGCGCGACCGTGCCCTGCTGAATGCCGGTCGGGCGCCGGTGCGGCCTGTCGCGGTCGCAGATGTCGCAGTCGGGGAGGCAGGCACCGGCCAGGAGCCGGCACCGGCTGCCGTTCGGGTGCCGGTTCCCGCCGAATGACCGGCGGTCGGAGTGCTGCCGGTAATCGGCCTTGACAAGTTCCAGGGTTTTCCTATAGTCGCACCCTCTCGCCGCCCTGCATGGGTGGCGGGTAACATTGTGCGTTCCCGCACCCGGTCTTGTGTCGGGCGGGATTTGCTCGGTGTGTAGGCGGCCCGACGGGCTGCCGTTGAGATATCGAGACTGAGGAGAGTAGCGTGGCGCGTATTGCTGGCGTCAACATCCCCGCGCAGAAGCGCGTGGAGATCGGGTTGACCTACATCCATGGCATCGGCCCCTTCAAGGCCAAGGAAATCTGCGCGAAGCTGGAAATCCCGGCCGAGCGTCGCGTGAACGAGCTGACGGACGACGAAGTCCTGAAGATCCGCGAGACCATCGACGCCGACTACCGCGTCGAGGGCGACCTTCGTCGTGAAGTCGCCATGAACATCAAGCGTCTGATGGACCTGGGCTGCTACCGTGGCCTGCGTCACCGCAAGGGCCTGCCGGTCCGCGGCCAGCGCACCCACACGAATGCCCGCACCCGCAAGGGTCCGGCCAAGCCGATCGCCGGCAAGAAGAAGTAAGAGGACGAACGCAAAATGGCCAAGCCCTCCGCCGCTTCTCAGCGCCTGCGTCGTCGCGAGCGCAAGAACATCACCGCCGGCGTCGCTCACGTGAACGCCTCGTTCAACAACACGATGATCACCATCACCGACGCGCAGGGCAACACCATTGCCTGGTCGTCGTCGGGCACCATGGGCTTCAAGGGTTCGCGCAAGTCGACGCCCTACGCCGCCCAGGTCGCTGCCGAGGACGCTGGCCGCAAGGCTCAGGAACACGGCATGAAGACCCTGGAAGTCGAAGTGAAGGGTCCGGGTTCGGGGCGTGAGTCCGCGCTCCGCGCCCTGCAGTCGATCGGCTTCCAGATCACGTCGATCCGCGACGTCACGCCGATCCCGCACAACGGCGTTCGCCCGCCGAAGAAGCGTCGCGTCTGATTTAGCTTTTGTTTCCGCACCCGCGGGGACCGACCGTTCCGGGACAGGGGGCCGCAGCCATCGCGGCCCCCTCAGCATGGGAACGGTTCGGGCCTCGCGGGTTCGTGTTCACCCGATGGCATCTTGAGGTCGATCCGTGCTTCAGAAGAACTGGCAGGAACTGATTAAGCCGAGCAAGCTGGACATCCAGCCCGGTGACGATGCCGACCGCTTCGCGACCGTGGTCGCCGAGCCGCTGGAACGCGGCTTTGGTCTGACGCTCGGCAACGCGCTGCGCCGCATCCTGCTCTCCTCGCTGCAGGGTGCCGCCGTCACGGCGATCCACATCGACGGCGTGCTGCACGAGTTCTCGTCGATCCCCGGCGTCCGCGAGGACGTGACCGACATCGTCCTGAACATCAAGACGATGGGTCTGCGCATGGGCGGCGACGGCCCGAAGCGCATGCGCCTGCGCGCCGAAGGCCCGGGCGAGGTCAAGGCCGGCATGATCGAGACCGGCCCTGACATCCAGGTCATGGATCCGGAACTGGTCATCTGCACGCTGGACAACGGCGCGCGGCTGAACATGGAACTGACGGTCGAGACCGGCAAGGGCTATGTTCCGGCCAGCCAGAACCGTCCGGAAGACGCGCCCATCGGCCTGATTCCGATCGACGCCCTGTTCTCGCCCGTGCGCAAGGTGTCTTATAAGGTCGACAATGCCCGCGTCGGGCAGGTCACCGACTATGACCGCCTGTCGATGACGGTGGAGACCAACGGTTCGGTCAAGCCGGACGACGCGGTGGCTCTCGCCGCCCGCATCCTGCAGGACCAGCTGCAGCTGTTCATCAACTTCGAGGAGCCGACGCACGCCGTCTCCGAGGAGAAGCACGAGGAGGTTCCGTTCAACAAGAACCTGCTCCGCAAGGTGGACGAGCTGGAACTGTCGGTCCGTTCGGCCAACTGCCTCAAGAACGACAACATCGTCTACATCGGCGATCTGGTGCAGAAGACGGAGGCGGAAATGCTCCGCACCCCGAACTTCGGCCGCAAGTCGCTGAACGAGATCAAGGAAGTGCTGTCCCAGATGGGCCTGCACCTCGGTATGGAAATCCCGAACTGGCCGCCGGAGAACATCGAAGAGCTGGCCAAGCGTCTGGAAGAGCCGTACTAAGCATCTCGGTTTTTTGCCGCGCCCTTTCCGTCTTCGGACGGGAGGGGCGCATTTCCCAGGGCCGCCACGGCCCGACCCGGCAGCCGTACCAGCGCTATGACTGGGCGGCGGGGTACACGATCGGCTCCCCGAGGGGGGCCATGCCATGAAGGAGGACCGCCATGCGTCACGGCGTTTCGGGACGTAAGTTCAGCAAGACCAGCAGCCACCGCAAGGCCATGTTCTCGAACATGGCGAACGCGGTGATCAAGCACGAGCAGATCACCACCACCCTGCCGAAGGCGAAGGACCTGCGTCCGATCGTCGACAAGCTGATCACGCTCGGCAAGAAGGGTGGCCTGGCCAACCGTCGTCTGGCTTTCGCCCAGCTGCGCGACAACGAGACGGTGACCAAGCTGTTCACCGTCCTGGCCGACCGCTACAAGGACCGTCAGGGTGGCTACAGCCGCGTCCTGAAGGCCGGCTTCCGCTACGGCGACGCCGCCGACATGGCGGTGTTCGAACTGGTCGAGCGTGACGTTTCGGCCAAGGGTCAGAACTCCGGCCCGACGCAGGACGTCGCCGAGGCCGAAGGCGAGACCGCCGAGTAACATGACCGGCAATCGCGCCGGTCTCACGCCCTGTGCGGCATCGGGTCCCAGGGCCCCGTATCGCACAGGACGGGATCGCCGATATTGGTGATATATTAGACCCTTCCTCCGGTTCACCGGAGGAAGGGTTTTCTCATTTGTGGCCGGTCAAATGTTGCGTTCTCTTTACACACGCCTCCAGCGCCTGTCCGCCCGCGACGATGCCGTCTGGTGGATGTCGGCGATCTCCTTCGCCGAAAGCTCCTTCTTCCCATTGCCGCCGGACGTGATGCTGGTGCCGATGTGTCTGGAGAAGCCGAAGAGGCTGTGGTTCTACACCAACATCTGCGCCTTCGCGTCGCTGCTCGGCGGAATGCTGGGCTATGCGCTGGGCTTCTATCTGTTCGAGAGCGTCGGGCGGATGATCATCGACTTCTACAACGCGCAGGAGTCGTTCCAGCATTTCCAGGAGATGTTCTCCGAGTTCGGCCCCTGGTTCCTGATCCTTAAGGGGGTGACGCCGATCCCCTACAAGCTGCTGACGATCACCGCCGGCTTCGCCCATCTCGACCTGACGGTCTTCATCCTCTGTTCCATCGTCGCACGCTTTTCCCGCTTCTACATGATTGCCATCCTGCTGCACTTCTACGGCCCGCAGGTTCAGCACATCATCGAAAAGCGCCTGATGCTGGTGGCCACCGTCCTGCTGGTCGTGGTGGTCGGCGGCCTCCTCAGCTTCAAGTTCGTCTGAACGCTCTGGAGAGCGATCGCTTCGAGCGGAAATGCCCGAAGCGTGAATCACACGGTTCCCTCTGTTCAGTCCGGCATGCCCTGGTCCTGACGGTCGCGCCGGGACGGGGGCAGAGCGTCGCGAT
Organism: Azospirillum melinis; assembly: GCF_013340935.1. GTDB lineage: Bacteria > Pseudomonadota > Alphaproteobacteria > Azospirillales > Azospirillaceae > Azospirillum > Azospirillum melinis. Next base: position 94,451 of record NZ_WHOS01000022.1, read on the forward strand.
CGGCGCGGTCGCGGCGCACGATCATCACGATGGCGACCGCCACGAACAGACCGCCCAGCAGCGGCACGATCATCTCGCCCATGCCGATGTTGGGCAGCGCCAGCACGCGCGAGGCCAGCATGACGAGGCCGAGGACGAGCAGCGCAAGCAGCAGCCGCAAGGACCGGTGGCGCGGCGGGTTGCGTGTCGATCTGCCGTCCGATTCCGGTGTCATTTCAGTCATTCCCTTCTTGCTACTGATATCGGCATAGTGGAGACCGAATGGGGGATGGTCCAGAGGGGTGTGGCATTCCGTCATGCCAAAGACCAGTCCCACAACAAGAACAATAGGAGCCGTCGTGGCTATGTTCCGTCCGGTCCGTCTCGTTGCCCCGCTCGTGGCCGTGGCTCTGCTCGGTCTGTCGGCCTGCGCCGATCCGGCCTCGCGCCCCGCCGCCGGCCCGGCGCCCACCGTTACCGTGGTCCCGGGACCGTCCACCCCGCGCGCCGGGGCCGACGACCAGTCGCTGCGGATCGACGGGGGCACCGGTGCCGGCGCGTCCTGCCAGGCCCAGTGCGAGCGCAGCCACAATTCCTGCATGGACTCGGTCGCGGCCCGCAACCAGGGTGGCATCGACCGCACCGACTCGACTCCCTTCAGCCCGACCGACAATTGCAGCTACCAGCTGAAGCAGTGCTACCAGCGCTGCACCTCGGTGCGCTGAGGCGGCGGTCATGGCAAAACGCGGCGAGTCGGGCGGGGATGCCGGGCTGTTCTCTGCGGCGGCTCCCCGTCCGCTCGCCGACCGGCTGCGCCCGCGCACCCTGGACGAGGTCGTCGGGCAGGACCATCTGCTGAAGCCCGACGGCCCGCTGGGCCGCATGGTCGCGGCGCGGCGGCTGGCCTCCATGATCCTGTGGGGGCCGCCCGGCTGCGGCAAGACCACCATTGCCCGCCTGCTGGCCCACAGCACCGACCTGCATTTCGAACCGCTGTCGGCGGTGTTCTCCGGTGTCGCCGACCTGCGCAAGGTCTTCGACGCCGCGCGCGCGCGCCGGGTGGCGGGGCAGGGGACGCTGCTGTTCATCGACGAGATCCACCGCTTCAACCGGTCCCAGCAGGATGGCTTCCTGCCCTTCGTCGAGGACGGCACTGTCACGCTGGTCGGCGCCACCACCGAGAATCCGTCCTTCGAACTGAACGCCGCCCTGCTGTCGCGGGCGCAGGTCTTCGTGTTGAGCCGGCTGGACGATGCGGCGCTGGAAAAGCTGCTGTCACGGGCCGAGGCGGAGATGGGCCGCCCGCTGCCGCTGGACGCCGATGCGCGCGCCGCGGTGAAGGCGATGGCCGATGGCGACGGCCGCTTCTGTCTGAACCTGTGCGAGGAGCTGTTCGCGCTGCCGGGCGACACGGTGCTGGACACCAATGCGCTTGCCGCCACCATCCAGCGCCGCGCCCCGCTCTACGACAAGTCGCAGGAAGGGCACTACAACCTCATCAGCGCCCTGCACAAGTCGCTGCGCGGGTCGGATACCGACGCTGCCCTCTATTGGTACAGCCGCATGCTGGACGGCGGCGAGGACCCGCGTTACATCGCACGGCGTCTGACCCGCTTTGCGGTGGAGGATATCGGGCTGGCCGATCCCAACGCACTGACCCAGGCGGTTGCCGCATGGGAGGCCTATGAACGGCTGGGCAGCCCGGAGGGTGAACTGGCCCTGGCACAGCTGGTCATCTATCTGGGGACGGCGCCGAAGTCGAACGCGGGATATACGGCCTACAAGGCGTCGGTGCGGGCGGCCAAGGAGACCGGCTCGCTGATGCCGCCAAAGCATATCCTGAATGCGCCGACAAAGCTGATGAAGACCATCGGCTACGGCAAGGGTTACGAGTACGACCACGACACGGCGGAGGGCTTCTCCGGCCAGAATTATTTCCCCGACGGGATGGCGCGGCGCGAGTTCTACCAGCCGGTGGAGCGCGGTTTCGAGCGCGATCTGCGCAAGCGGCTGGACTATTGGGCCAAGCTGCGCGAGCGACGGGGAGAGGAATAGGCAAAAAGATTTCGCCCCGTCCTACGCCGACGCGCGGGACAGGGCGAATGACTTGCCCGGAAACAAGCGGTTCTTACGCCGCCATCCCATCGGCCGGGGAGGAGGCGATCAGCCGGTAATGGCTGGTGTCGGCGAGGACCGAACAGCTCAGGGTCTTCGAGACGCCCTCGTCCTCGGTGCTGACGACGCGGGCGTGGGGGATGCCCAGCAGGTTGACCGTTGCCGTCACCCGCCAACCGCGGCCGCCGGCACTGCCGACCGGTTGGAAAACCTGCCCGATCTGGACATGCTTCTTGCTCATGACGGAAAACCCTCGGACGGCCGGTCACCCATGGGTGAGTCGGCCTGTTGCGCAAAACTCAACCGACAGTTAAGCGCAGCAACATGTCGCGATCAACAGGGAAACCGTCGACCATCCCACAGGCCGGTAAACGCACGGTGAAATGTCACGGCCCGCCGGCGTATCAGCAGCCCGATTTCGGCAGAGCCTCGATCTTTTCCAGCACGGCGTTGACGGTGAAATCGCCATAGTCGATCTGCATGGACTCAGCGATGCCGTTTTCCAGCAGATGCAGGCTCATCTCATATTCCGGCTGGGCCGAATCGCTCTGGACCGGGAAGAAGGCCATGCGGACCGGCCAGGCCTTGCCCACCTTCAGCAGCGGATCCTTGCCGGCATCCTTCGGCGCACCGGGCTTGCCGACGACGGTCGACACCTCGGTCGGGCCCTCCGCGTCGGAGCCGTCGAAGATGGTGCGGGTGAAGAAGGGCTCCTTGCGTTCGGCATGATCCAGGATCGCCAGCGTGTGGGCGGTCGGGAACATGGTGCCGGCCGCCAAATCCATCTCCTGCGGATCGGGCTTGGTGAACTGGGCACTGCCGGCGCCGCCTTCGCTCAGGTTCGCCTCGCCGCGCACCTCCTCGTCGACCTCGCCGTTCACCAGCTTGCGGACGTTGAAGCGGTAGCGCAGACCGTTCTTCGCCTCCCACGTCGTGTAGTTGGTGTTCATCGCCATGTCCTCGCCCTCGCTGTAGACGAAGCGCAACTGGAAGCGCTGCTCCGTCGTCCAGCCGTCGCAGGCGTCGGCCCATTCGAACATCATGCGGCCGCGGACGTCGCTGACCTTCGAGCCGTTGCGCGCCGACCCCAGCGACATGGCGTAGATCGCCCGGTGGGGCTGGATCTTGGCCGCCACCGCCGCCAGCGAGGTCGCGGCCGGCTGAGCCAGGACAGGGGAGGCCGCGAAAAGCGCACCGGCGGAAACGGCGGCTGCGAAGACCGCACCAACGGTTGCCGGAAGGGCAGAGAGACGGTCGAGCAAGACGGGATCCACAGGTGATTGACGGCTCTTGGTGGAGTATGGGTGTTTTTGCCGCGGTCCGAAAGGCCCGCCACCCGAATGTCCTATCAATGGAAGGGAACCGCCGGAATGACAAGCCCTGCCGAGGTGCAGCCCGTGACGCAGTCGGACAGTCCCGTCTCCGACTCCTCCGCCCGGCCCGTGCTGCTGCTGACCCGCCGCCTTCCAGATGCGGTGGAGGCGCGGGCGTCGCGCGACTACCGGGCGGTGCTCAACCCGGAGGACCGCGCCTTCAGCGGACAGGAGATCGCCGCCCGCGCCGCGGAGGTCGGAGCCGATGCCGTGCTCTGCTGTGCCGGCGACCGGCTGGATGCCGCCACCATCGCCGCCCTGCCGCGGAGCGTCCGGGTGCTGGCGACCTTTTCGGTCGGCACCGACCACATCGACCTGGAGGCGGCGCGCGCCCGCGGCCTGACCGTCACCAACACGCCTGACGTGCTGACCGACGCCACCGCCGACATCGCCCTGCTCCTGCTGCTGGGTGCGGCGCGCCGCGCCTCGGAGGGCGAGCGGATGATCCGGGCCAACGCCTGGACCGGCTGGACCCCGACCCAGCTGATGGGTACCCATGTCGGGGCCAAGCGGCTGGGCATCGTCGGCATGGGCCGCATCGGGCAGGCGGTGGCGGCCCGCGCCCGAGCCTTCGGCATGACCATCCATTACAGCAACCGCCGCCGCTTGGCCCCGGAGCTGGAACTGGGTGCCACCTACCATGCCGATCCCGAGGCGATGCTGCCGGTGTGCGATGTCCTGTCGCTTCATTTCCCGGCCACGGCGGAAACCCGACATTGGCTGAACGCCGAACGGATCGAGCGGCTCCCGCCCGGCGCCATCCTGATCAACACCGCGCGCGGCAGCGTGGTGGACGACGGCGCGGTGATCGACGCGCTGAAGCGGGGGCGTCTCGCGGCGGCCGGGCTCGACGTGTTCGAGAACGAGCCGAACCTGCATCCCGGCTATCGCGACCTGCCCAACTCCTTCCTGCTGCCGCATCTGGGCAGCGCCACGGTGGAGACGCGGAACGCCATGGGGTTCAAGGCGCTGGACAATGTCGACGCGGTGACGGCGGGCCGGCCGGCGCCGGACCGGGTGGTGTGAAGGGAGGGTGGAGCCTTTTGCCGGCCGCCCTCCGCTGCCTGGGATCGTCTGCCCGGCATCCCCGGCAGGGATTTCCTGCCCCGAACGATTGAAGTGGGCAGAAGATGCCGGTCTGGTGGGAAAGAGGCTCCACCCCTGCGGAATGATCCACCGGCGCAATCTGCCGGAAATGCATAAAATGCTTGGTATCTCCGGGGTGCGACGGGTTGGCACGGGGGTTGCTTGGAGGAAGGCGAAGTGTTCCGACCTTCATCAGAGGAGCCGACCCCATGAACGCCATCGTCGCCGCCCTGGACCTGAAGCATCACGCCGCCGACCGTTTCGACGTGCCGGCAGGCTGGTCGCCGGTCGCGCTGGCCTCGCGCGTCGGGCTTCTGCGGGGGACCGAGCGCCAGACGCTGGACGAGACGATCGCGCTGCTCGCCGAAGCAAAAGATACGATCGCCGAGTTGCAGGAGCGCATCGCCTACCTGGAAAGCCTGACGATGACGGACGAGCTGACCGGTCTCCTGAATCGGCGCGGCTTCTACAGCCACTTCCGGCGCGAACTGGCCTCGGCCCGGCGCAACGGCACTGCTGGCGGGCTGTTGGTCATGATCGACCTGGATGGCTTCAAGGCCATCAACGACACCCACGGCCATGTCGCCGGCGATGCCTATCTGCGGCAGGTGGCCCGCATGATCGTCGGCAATGTCCGGCAGGAGGATGTCGTCGCCCGGCTGGGCGGCGACGAGTTCGCCGTGCTGCTGACCAACACCGACACCGCCAACGGCCTCGCCCGCGCCCGCCAGCTGGCCGCCATCGCCGACGCAACCCATGTGGAATGGGGTGGCCAGAGCCTGCCGGTCCGCTTCTCCGTCGGCACCCAGCCCTATGGTGCCGAGGACAGCGAGGACGAGGTGATGCGCCGCGCCGACGCCATGATGTATGGCGCCAAGGGCGCCCGCCGCCGCGACGCCAAGCGCAAGGCGAAGCGGGCGGCGTGAGGAGGCCGGACGCCGCCCGTTATTGCCGTTCCGGACAATCGAGGCCGCCCGCGTCCGCCGCGGGCGGTTTTCCGTTTTCCGACAGGGCGATCGCAGTCCGATAAGGGATGCCGGCCAGCGGTTCGGTAACGACTATTTAACCGTCGCGACCTAATCAGAAAGGGGGTATACCGGATCTGCGGTCCCGCAACCGCGCCTTCGGCCTGCCGGCCGGGGGAAGCGCGTCCGCGGTGCGCAAGGTGCGGCATCGGACCGCGTGAACGGGACAGCGTGAACGCGGGGGTCACACGCAGGGAGGATGCATGCCAGCGGAGCCGTGCGGACCATTGGAGACCGGTGGTAAGCCGACCAAGACCGTCCTCATCGTCGAGGACAACGAGCTGAACATGAAGCTCTTTCATGACCTGCTCGAGGCGCACGGCTATGGCACGCTGCAGACCCGCGAAGGCATGGAGGCGATGCGTCTGGCGCGCCTGCATCGTCCCGACCTGATCCTGATGGACATCCAGCTGCCCGAAGTGTCGGGGCTGGAGGTCACCCGCTGGATCAAGGACGATCCGGAGTTGAAGAGCATCCCGGTCGTCGCAGTCACCGCCTTTGCCATGAAGGGCGACGAAGAGAAAATCCGTCAGGGCGGCTGCGAGGATTATGTAGCGAAGCCCATTTCGGTCGTGAAATTCCTTGAAACAGTCAAAAAGTTTCTCGGATAAGTCGCCTTCATCTGTACCAATTCTGCAGGATTTCCCTTCCGATGTCCGCGCGTGTCCTTGTTGTCGATGACGTTCTGCCCAATGTGAAGCTGCTCGCGGCAAAGCTGACGCGCGAATACTTCAATGTGCTGACCGCCTTCAACGGACCCGACGCGCTGGAGATGGTGCGGAAGGAATCGCCCGACATCGTCCTGCTGGACGTCATGATGCCGGGCATGGACGGGTTCGAGGTCTGCGAGAAGATCCGCTCCGACCCCGCCACCATGCACATCCCGGTGGTGATGGTCACGGCGCTGTCCGACATCGCCGACCGCGTCCGCGGGCTGGAAGCGGGTGCCGACGATTTCCTGACCAAGCCGGTGAACGACATCGCGCTGTTCGCGCGCGTCCGCTCGCTGGTGAGGCTGAAGATGATGATGGACGAGTGGCGTCTGCGCGAAACCACGTCGGGCCAGTTCGGCGTCATCGAGCGCAGCGGCACCATGCTGAGCGAGTCCTTCGAGCGCGCAAACGTGCTGGTGCTGGAGGATTCCGCGCTCGACCTCGAAAAGATCACGGACACGCTGGAGCGCGACCACAACACGGTGACCTCCGCCGACACCTGCGCCAAGGCGCTGGAGCGTGCGCTGGGCAGCCCGCTCGATCTGGTGGTCGTCAGCCTGACCCTACTGAACGAGGATGGGCTGCGGCTCTGTTCGCAACTGCGCTCGCATGAGCGCACACGGCAGGTGCCAATCCTGCTGATGGTCGACGACGGCGACCTCGGACAGGTGGCGAAGGGGCTGGAACTCGGCGCCAACGATTACGTCATCAAGCCGGTCGACCGGAACGAACTGCTGGCCCGCGCCCGCACCCAGATCCGGCGCAAGCGCTATCAGGAACGGCTGCGCTCCAATTACGAGCAGAGCCTGTCGATGGCGCTGACCGACAGCCTGACAGGCGTCTTCAACCGCCGCTACGTCAACGCCCATCTGCCCCGGCTGCTGGAGCGCGCCATCGACAGCCACAAGCCGGTGTCGGTGCTGATGTTCGACATCGACCACTTCAAGGTGGTCAACGACACCTACGGCCACGCCATCGGCGACGAGGTGCTGCGCGAGGTTTCCGCCCGCGCCAGCCGCAACCTGCGCACCTTCGACCTCGTCGCGCGGCTGGGCGGCGAGGAGTTCATCGTCATCCTGCCGGACACCGATGGCGAAGCGGCGCTGATCGTGGCCGAGCGCCTGCGCTCGCGCATCGCCGATTTCCCCTTCGCCGTCTCGGCCGACCGCGGCGAGATCAACGTGACGGTGTCGATCGGCATCTCCATCGGCGGCCGGCTGGGCGATACCGCTGAAGGTCTGGTCCGCCGGGCCGACGAGGCGCTGTACGAGGCCAAGCGTTCGGGCCGCAACTGCGTGATCGCCGACGCCCGCGCCGACCAGCTGGAGGGGTAAGGGGCGGACCGGGCGCCCGCACCCCTTTTTCGTCCCCTTGCTGTCTCTGCTGCGCCGCACCATGTGGCAAAGCCGTTCCTTTCCACCGGCATCATTGGGGATCCGATGCTCGCCACCGCCAGCGGCGCCATCACCCATCTGGGCAGCAGCAGCCTTCTCGTTCCACTGTCCGCCCTCTATGCGACCGCGCTGTGGCGGCACCACTCGGCGCCGCTGGCGCTGCGCTGGCTGCTGGCCCTGGCGCTTTGCCTTGGCGCAATGGTCGTGCTGAAGCTGATCGGGCATGGCTGCGGCCTGCCGGACTTTCCGCTGTTTCCCTCGCTGTTCGCCGGCGACCGCTTCATCAGCCCCAGCGGCCACGCCGCCTTTTCCGCCGTCTTCTACGGGTCGGTGTCGGCGCTGGCGGCACGCAATGCTGAATCGCGCTGGCTGCGCATCGGCCTGCCGCTCGCGGCGGTGGCGCTGGTGCTGGCCATCGGGGCCTCGCGCGTCGCCGTCTCGGCCCACTCCGGGGCGGAGGTGGTGGCCGGCCTGACCATCGGCGGGCTGTCGGCCCTGCTGTTCCTGTGGAGCAGCCGCAAGGACGGCGCCCCGCGGCTGCGCCCCTCTCCCTGGCTGGCAGGTGCGATGGTGCTGGGGCTCGCCCTGCTGGTCCATGCCGGCGACCCGTCCTTCGTCGAAGGGACCATCCGCTGGGCCGCCCATCAGCTCGGCAGCGGGGCCGGCCTGTGCGAACTGGCGGGCCGTGTGTTCCCCGGCAGCCGCGGATAAGTCACCAACCGGGGTGAAGCCGGCGGCATCCTGTGTTATGACGGACGGCCGCGCACGGTCCCGCCAACACGGCGCCGTTCACGTCAATGCTTAAGCCAAAGGCTTGCGCTGCACCGCGTAAGATCCTATACCGACGCCCCGTTTCCGTTCCGTTCCATTTCCGCGCCCAATCCATCCAAACTGCCCTGGTCACCCCCGCACCGCATGTCGCTCTTCGATGCCTTGCCGCGTGGCCCTTCGTCGGGTGGCGCCGCCGTCCCCTTCGGTCAGGATGACCTGACGCGCGTCTTCGATGCCAAGACGCTGCAGCGCGGCCGCACGCTGATGATGACGGGTGCGGTGACGCTGGGTGCGTCCGGCAGCGACCGGATCGAGGCGGAGGTCAGCGACCTCGGCCGCCGGCTGTCGGTGACGGTGACCCCGGTGCAGGGCAAGCGCAGCGTGGTGCTTGACCGCACCTGTTCCTGTGGCCGCAACGCCTGCGCCCATATGGCGGCGGCGGCGATGCTGGCGCTGGAAAGCCGTCCGGAATGGCGCCGCGCCTCTCTGTTCGACGTGGCCGACGTGAAGGCGCCGCTTGCCCCGCCTCCTCCTCCGCCGGTTCCGGTCGCATCCCCGCCGGCCGCTGCCACCACCGTGCAGCCATCGGCGCTTCCTCCTGTGCCGCCGGCTGCTCCCAAACCCCCGCTCGCCCTGGTCCGCCCGCCGGCTCCGCCGCCGGTCCGCAGCGTGGCGCCACCCCCGCCGCCACCCGCCGCCGCCAAGCCGGAGCCGGTGCGCAGCCTGCGCTGGACGCTGGAGCCGGGGCAGGGCGATGTCGCCTGCTACATCCTGGCGGAGTTCGTGGCCGACGGGTCAGCCGACAGCAGCCCCGCCACCCCGCGCGACGTGCTGGCCAAGGCTCCGCGCTCGCTGGACGGCGATGCCGACCGCGCCATCGCCCGGCTACTCGGCGGCGGCGGCACCGAGCGCACCCCCGTCGCCAAGAGCCGGGGCGAGGCGGTGGACCGCCTGTTGCGCCGCCTGCTCTCCACCGGCCGCCTGCGCTGGCGCGACGGCACCCCGCTGGCCGAGGCATCGGGCCGCACCGTCCGCACCTTCCGCGATCCGGCCACGCGCAAGCTGCGCCCGACCGGCCTGCCCGAACGCAGCGTGCTGGTGAAGGGCCAGTCCTACTGGTGCGTCGACAGCGCCACCGGCACCGTCTTCCCGGTCGATCTCCAAGTGGTGGAGGTGCCGAAAGCCAAACCTGTGCCGCCCGCCCCGCCACCGCCGCCGGTACCGTCGAAGGCGACCCCGTCGCGCCTGTTCGGTCCGTCGCGCACTGGTGTCGCGTCGATGCCGCGCATCACTCCTCCACCTCCGTCAATTTCCACGCCCAGCTTCCGCGACAGCGGCATTCCCGGTGTGCGCAGCGGGGCGGCGGATGCCGCGGCCATCGTCGAGCGGTCCCCCCGCATCATCGCCCGCCTTGGCCGCGTGGTGACGCCGGCCGATGGGCTGGTCGACGTGCTGCGCCTGTCCTTCGACTATGGCGAACCCGGCAACGCGGTGGAGATTGAGCCCGACGACCAGCGCCAGTTCGCCCGCTACGAGGATGAGTTCAACGAGGTCACCTTCGTCCGCCGCGACAAGGCCGACGAGCAGGCGGCGCTGGACCGGCTGTCCGGCCTCGGCTTCGCCCAGGCGCGGATCGAGCCGCCCAAGGGTGCCTTGAACGCCCGCGGCTCGCGCGTCCATTGGCTGACCGGGCGGGACGTCGAGGAGCGCTGGCAGCATTTCCTGACCAACGAGGTCCCCGCCCTGACCAAGGCCGGCTGGATCATGGAGGTCGGCGCCGATTTCGGCACCAAGGTGATCGAGCCGGGGGCCGAGGTTGAGGTGGCGGTTCGCGATGCCGGCGACGGCTGGTTCGACCTGGATGTCGGTGTCGAGATCGACGGCGAGCGTCAGCCGCTGCTGCCGATCCTGGCCCGGCTGGTGGAGAAGGGCGGCCTGTCGACCACCCGGATCATCGACGGCCGCGCCCACATCGTTCTCGACGACGGCAACGTCCTGGCCCTGCCAGCCGAGCGGATCGAGCGGCTGCTCAGCGTTCTGGAAGCGATGCTGAACAGCGGGCGCAGCAGCGGCGACCGGCTGAAGGTGCCGCTGGCCGAGGCCGACTCGCTGCTGGACATCGACGACCTGATCGCCCGGCGCGGCGACGAGACGGCGCAGATCGACGGCTATCTCCAGCGCCTGCGTGCTGACGAGATGCCGGGCGACATGACTCCGCCGCCGGGCTTCAAGGGCGAGCTGCGCGACTACCAGCGCGGCGGCCTCGCCTGGATGCAGAGCCTGCGCGCCAACAACGTCGCCGGGATCCTGGCCGACGACATGGGCCTCGGCAAGACCGCCCAGACGCTGGCCCACATCGCCATGGAAGAGCATGAGGGCCGGCTGACCGAGCCCTGCCTGGTGGTGGTGCCGACCAGCCTCGTGCCGAACTGGGTGGCGGAATCGGAACGCTTCACCCCGCATCTGCGCGTCGTCGTGCTGCATGGCATCGACCGTCACGGCAAGCTGTCGGAGATCGACCGCGCCCACATCGTGGTGACCACCTATGGCGTGGTGGCGCGTGATGTCGATCTGCTGAAGCGCCTGACCTGGCACATGATCGTGCTGGACGAGGCGCAGGCGATCAAGAATCCCGACGGCAAGGCGACCCGCGCCGTGGCGGCGCTGCCGGCGCGGCACCGGCTCTGCCTGTCCGGCACGCCGGTGGAGAACAATCTGGGCGAGCTGTGGAGCCAGTTCGCCTTCCTGATGCCGGGCCTGCTGGGCGACCGCAAGGAGTTCGGCAAGCGTTACCGCGTGCCCATCGAGAAGCGCGGCGACAACACCCGCGCCAACCTGCTGATGCGCCGCATCCGCCCCTTCCTGCTTCGCCGCACCAAGGAGGCGGTGGCGAAGGAACTGCCGCCGAAGACCGAGGTGGTGGTACGCATCGACCTGGAACGCGACCAGCGCGACCTCTACGAGACCATCCGCCTGTCGGTGAACGAGACGGTGCGCGCGGCGCTGGCCGCGAGCGGCAAGGGGCTGGGCCAGAACGCCATCGCGGTGATCGACGCGCTTCTGAAACTGCGGCAGGTCTGCTGCGATCCGCGCCTGCTGAAATCCATTGCGGCGCTCGGCGGCAAGGCGCGGCCGAGCGCCAAGCTGCACGCCCTGACCGAAATGGTGAAGGAGATGGTGCCGGAAGGCCGGCGCATCCTGATCTTCTCGCAGTTCACCACCATGCTCGACCTGATCAAGCTGGAGCTGGAGAAGGCCGCCATTCCCTATGTCGAACTGACCGGCCGTACCCTGGACCGCGCCGAGCCGGTGAACCGCTTCCAGAACCGCGAGGTTCCGGTCTTCCTGATCAGCCTCAAGGCCGGCGGCCGCGGCCTGAACCTGACCGCCGCCGACACGGTGATCCACTACGATCCCTGGTGGAACCCGGCCGCCGAGGATCAGGCGACCGACCGTGCCTATCGCATCGGCCAGGACAAGCCGGTCTTCGTCTACAAGCTGATCGCCGCCAACACGGTGGAGGAGCGCATCCTCGACCTCCAGCGTCGCAAGGGCAGCCTGTCCGATGCCACCATCGAAGGCAAGGGTCTGGTCAGCGCGCTGGACGGCGGCGACATCGACTATCTGCTCGGCGACGGCGACGAGGAGTAGGGGGCGCTCGTTGGATGAAAGCGGCGACACGACTTTTTTGTGCAAATTTCCTACTAAAACAGAATATTTTCATTCTCGTCTCACAAAAGTAATCGTCGGAACCCTCCGCTGCATGTCGTCTCATCCATCCTGCCTTGCAGGTTCCCCGTGTTGCCCGCAGGCCCGGCGCGGTAAGCTGCCCGCGGTGCGCAACCGAAATCCGGAAGCCGAAGACGCACGGGAGGACAACAACCATGAGCGCCGCAGTCACCACCCACGATCCCAATCAGCCGCTGGTCCTGCGAGAGGACTGCGACGGGGTCGCCACGCTGACGCTGAACCGGCCGAAGGCGCGCAATGCTCTGTCGGTCGGGCTGATGGCGGCATTGCAGGACGCGCTGGACGCCATCGACGGGGATCGCTCCGTGCGGGCCGTGGTGATGACCGGGGCCGGTGGGGCCTTCTGTGCCGGGCACGACCTGAAGGAGATGCGCGCCGCCCCGTCGCGTGAACTGTACGAGGCGCTGTTCACCCAGTGCTCGCGCCTGATGCTGACGATCAACCGCATCCGCCAGCCGGTGATCGCCAAGGTGCGCGGCGTGGCGACCGCCGCAGGCTGCCAGCTGGTGGCGACCTGCGATCTGGCCTATTGCGAGGAGGACGCGCGCTTCGCGACTCCGGGCGTGAACATCGGGCTGTTCTGCTCGACGCCGATGGTGGCGCTGACCCGCGCGGTCGGGCGCAAGGCGGCGATGGAGATGCTGCTGCTGGGCGACCTAATTGATGCCGAGGAAGCGGAGCGCATCGGCCTCGTCAACCGCGCGGTGCCGGCCGACCAGTTGGACGAGGTGGTGGCCGGCGTCGCCGCCAAGATCGCGTCCAAGTCGCCGCTGACGCTCGCCACCGGCAAGGAAGCCTTCTATCGCCAGATCGATCTGGACGTGGAAGGCGCCTATGCCTACGCGGCCAAGGTGATGACCGAGAACATGATGGCGCAGGACGCCGCCGAAGGCATCGATGCCTTCCTCGGCAAGCGCACGCCGGTCTGGTGCGGGCAATGAGCGGCTCCAGGACGAGCGACCAGACAATCACCGAACCGGCGGACTACACCGACGCCTTCCTGCGCGGCGTTCTGGAAAGCGCGAAGAGCATCGCCGTGGTCGGCGCCAGCGCCGATCCGGTGAAGGCCAGCTTCTTCGTGATGAAGTACCTGCGCGACAAGGGCTACACCGTCATCCCGGTCAACCCGAAGATGGCGGGGCAGACCATCCTCGGCTTGGCCGTCTACGCCAGCCTGAGGGATTTGCCGGAGCCGCCGGACATGGTGGACATCTTCCGCAACTCCGCCGCCGCCGGCGGGGTGACGGACGAGGCGATTGCCGCCGGGGCCAAGGTGGTGTGGATGCAACTCGGCGTGCGCAACGACGAGGCGGCGGCACGTGCCCAGGCCGCCGGCCTGACCGTGGTGATGGACCGCTGTCCGAAAATGGAAATCCAGCGCCTCTATGGAGAGATCGGTCGGATCGGGGTCAATTCCAACGTGCTGGTGACGCGCCGCAGGGCGCCGACAAAATCCTTCAAAAAACTGATCTGAAAACTGGGGGAATCACACAAGATGACTGAGCAGAAGAGCTTCGGCTTCGAGACCCGCGCCATCCATGCCGGCGCCGCTCCCGACCCGGCGACCGGCGCCCGCCAGACGCCGATCTATCAGACCACCAGCTTCGTCTTCGAGAATGTCGACGATGCCGCCTCGCTGTTCAACCTGCAGAAGGTCGGCTTCATCTATTCCCGCCTGACCAACCCGACGGTGGCGGTGCTGGAAGAGCGTCTCGCCAACCTGGAAGGCGGCGCCGGCGCCACCGCGACCTCGTCGGGCCATGCCGCGCAGCTGTTGGCCCTGTTCCCGCTGATGGCGCCGGGCGACCACATCGTCGCGTCGAATAAGCTCTATGGCGGCTCGCTGAACCAGCTGGGCATCAGCTTCCCGCGCGCCTTCGGCTGGCAGCCCAGCTTCGTCGACACCGATACGGTGGACAACGTCAAAGCGGCGCTGACCGAGAAGACCAAGGCGATCTTCGTGGAAAGTCTCGCCAACCCCGGCGGCGTGGTGACCGACATCGAGGCCATCGCCAGGATCGCCGACGAGGCCGGCATCCCGCTGATCGTCGACAACACGCTGGCGACTCCCTACCTGATCAACCCGATCCAGTGGGGCGCCACGTTGGTTGTGCATTCGACCACCAAGTTCCTGTCCGGCAACGGCACCTCGGTCGGCGGCGTGGTGGTGGACAGCGGCAAGTTCGACTGGAGCAAGTCCGGCAGGTTCCCGGCGTTGAGCGAGCCCGATCCCGGTTACCACGGCCTGCGCTTCCACGAGACCTTCGGCCATCTGGCCTTCACCATCCATGGCCATGCCGTTGGCCTGCGCGACCTCGGGCCGAGCCAGGCGCCGATGAACGCCTTCCTGACGCTGAACGGCATCGAGACCCTGCCGCTGCGCATGCAGCGCCACGCCGACAGCGCGCTGAAGGTGGCGCAGTTCCTGGAAAGCCATCCGGCGGTCGGCTGGGTCAGCTATGCCGGGCTGGACTCGTCGAAGTACCGCGATCTCGCGAAGAAGTACCTGCCGCGCGGCGCCGGTGCGGTGCTGACCTTCGGCGTCAAGGGCGGCTTCGAGGCCGGCGTGAAGGTGGTGGAGAGCGTGGAGCTGTTCAGCCACCTCGCCAACATCGGCGATGCCCGCTCGCTGATCATCCACCCGTCCTCGACCACCCACCGCCAGCTGTCGGCGGAGGCCCAGGCCTCGGCCGGCGCCGGCCCCGACGTGATCCGCCTGTCCATCGGGCTGGAGACGCCGGAGGACATCATCACCGACCTCGATCGGGCGCTGAACAAGACGCTGGCGTAAGCTTCGAAAAACCGGCGGCGGGTTATTCCGCCGCCGGCAGCGGTTCCGCCACCGCCTCAGCCTTGCGGCGGTCGTCCGGCAGCAGCAGGGCAGCGGCGAAGGCCATGGCCGCCAGCACCGACAGGGTCAGGTAGAGCATGGTGAAGTCGCCGGTGCGCTCATAGACCCAGGCCACCAGTTGCACCGCCAGCGGACCCGCGCCGAAGGACAGGATGTATTTGGCACCATAGGCCAGCCCGCGATGCTTGTCCGGGGTGTAGCGGGCCAGCAGCATGTTCTCCGCCGGGATCTGCGTCTGCGAGGCGATGACGACGAAAGCGGCGGCGGCCACCAGCGGCAGCTCGGCCAGGACGGCCACCGCGGCCATCAGCGGAATCTGGGCCAGCAGGCAAAGGACATAGACCCGCTTCAGCGAATGACGGTCGGCCAGCACGCCGCCGATCATCTGCGGCAGGGCGGAAATCAGGTAGACCGCCGTTACCAGCCCGCCGACGCCCAGCGTGCCGCTGCCGAGCCAGCCGCCGAGACGCGCCTCGAACAGCTTGGGCAGCACCACCTGCATGGCGTTGAAGATCAGCCCGGCGCAGACCATGGTCAGCGACAGCACGAAGAAGGCGCGCACCACGTCGCCGCGCGACGGCTTGGGCTGCGGCTTCACGTCGGCATGACGGTCCTGAACCACGCCAGTCATCATCAGCAGGGCCAGCACAACGCCCAGCACGAGGCAGATCGCACCGGGGATGATGAAGGCCATGCGCCAGTTCAGCCATTGCGTCAGGCTGCCGGCGACCACCGCGGCGGTGGCGACGCCGAAGGTACCGAACAGGCCGAGCCAGCCCATCGCCTTGCCGCGGTTCTCGGCATTGGCCATCATCCAGGCCATGCCGACAGGGTGGTAGATCGACGCCCCCAGCCCCAGCAGGGCCAGCGACCACATCAGCATCTCCGGCCCGTCCGACAGCCCGGCCAGAACCGCCCCGGCGCCTGTCATCAGATAGAAGACGGCGATCATACCGGCCGAACTCCAGCGGTCGCCCAGCCAGCCGGCCAGCGGCGCGCCCAGCCCGATCATGAAGGCGCCCAGCGTCCATAGCCGGATCAGTTCGTCATAGGAGAGCTTCCATTCGGTCTCCAACGCCAGCACGATGGTCAGGAACAGCGCCGACACGATGTGCATCAGCGAATGCCCGACCCAGGCGAAGCCGACGGACAGCCGGGCCGAAGTCGGCGACGGCAGGGCGGCGCTGGCGGATGGGTGGTTCATCGAACGTCTCCGGCCCCGGATTTGTCCTCGCGGGGGAATGTTTTGCAGGCAAGCGAAGGATAAGGCTGGCACGGGATGGTTGAACCGTCCAATGCGCCTGCCTCATGGCGGGCATGCCGGGTGAAAATCCGGATCAGTCGTGAACGTTCCCGCGCATCTTCTTCACCTCCGACCGCTTGGCCTTGCCCTCCAGCCGCCGTTCCTTGGAGCCCTTGGTCGGCTTGGTCGGGCGGCGGGGCGGCGGGGGAGGGG
>NZ_WHOS01000023.1 GCF_013340935.1 Azospirillum melinis
GGTCATGGCGGGCGTGAACTCCGGTGATCCGTGGTGAGACTGCTTCAGCACCAGAATCATACACGAATTCAGTGGATTAGCCTTGCGCCCGCCGCCCCTTGCGCCAGCCCTGATGAATTATTCGGGCTAGGCGTCGATGATTTGCATGGCCTCCGGCAGACAAAGGACGCGCCCATCAGGGTAAGCTTCCGCTTCATCGCCGTTGAGGAAGTGATGAACATGACTGCACACCTCGTCCTTTTCGATAGCGGTTAGTTTGAAGGCTCCAAGCCCTGGCAGCGAGATCTTTGGAGAGCGGAACGCTATGTGCAGGACATCGCCGTTCGCCTGCTGGATTTTGATTAGCCTGCTCCCGATTTCCGCGCAGCCGACAACTCGCGGCTTGTCTGGATTGCGTGCGTTTACATCAACGATCCAATCTTCATCATCAAATTCCCCTTCCCATCCCTGGTAACCCCAGGCGCCTTGAATGCGTCTGTCATCGATCGTTTCAACTGTTTTCTTCGGAGGAGCCTTCTTGAAGGCGTTTAGGGTTTGCCGAGACTGGGCATCTAGACCATGGCGGTAAACCACCAGCTTGACCTTGTTCCAGCGCGGGTCGCTGGGCACTTCCCGATAGGCTGCCAGCAAGCTCCGGCGCGACACCGCCTGGAGCGGAGGGCGCAACTTGACGCGCGCGTCCCACCGCTCTTGGGCAATCGCGAGGTCGTCGGAGGTTATCGTCTTGGCTTCTTTCCACATGGCTTTGAGGTGCGCCTTGATGTCGCTGAGAACGCCGTCGTCGTCCGTAAGCAGGTTTCCTTCAAGCCATCCTTTGAGACCTGCCCCTTCCACGACCAAGCCATTGGTGGAGGCGTTAGAGGACCCCACAACGGCGCCGCCGGGCGTCCAGTAGATCTTCGCGTGGAGCCGCGGGTGAATCTTTACCTCTGCGCGGCACATGAGCGCCCTGACCTCATCGGGATTGCACGCGCCGCTGTCCATGTTGCAGATAACCTTAAGGTGCTCCTTCATCCCCGCCTTGATGCCAAGCGCTTTCATCGCGCCCTTGCCCCAGAAAGCGACAGCAAAGCATGCTTCGTCAGCATCGTTGAGCAGATCTTCGACAGCGCCTGGAACCTGTTCCTCGGTCAAAAAACGCAGCATTCCTTCTTCTCGCTCGTGAGAGTGGTGAACTCGTTCAGGCTGAGCCCGTGGGATGCGCGTTATGCGCGCGAAGGCGTTCCAGTGCGGCCTGGGAAGGCCAGGGCTGCTTGATGGCCGCCGCGGCCTCAGGGAACAGTGTGGCCAGCACCTCGTCCAACTGGCGCACCGGCGCGCTGCCGGGCGCCCCCCGGAACGCCTCTCGCATGTTGCGGCGGACCTTGCTAACGGCGTTTGGTCGTCCGTCCAGGGCATCCCGGCGGCCGTAGGCGCGGGCCACCGCGACCACCGCGTGGGTGGCCCAGCGCGGGTCCTCCAACAGGTTCATCACCACCGCGGCCAAATTCATTCCGCCATAGCCTCGGCCGTCGCGGAGGGCGTAGAGCAGCGGCAGGACGCTGGAGCAACCCAGGTTCCGGGTCGCCGCGTCCCAGGAGACCGTGCAGCCGACGGCGCTGGCCAGTGCCGCCCAGGCAGGCCCGGCGAAGCGATCGTACATCTCGTGGTCGAACCCGCGGTTCGGCAGGCTCCAGCGGCGGCGGTCCGCCTCGACGCCCCAGATGTTCGCGACGCCATCGGCCAGCGCGGCGACGCGCCGGGCCTCGGCCGCCTTGCGCTCCTCCGCGGCGGCCAGACGTCGGGCCTCGGGGTCTTCCAGGTAGGGCAGCCCGCTCTCTGGGTCCCAGATTAGCTCGTCCACGTCGACGAACCGCTCCCGCCACGCCCGCCCAGGCTTCCCCCAGGAATTGAGGACGTGCTCCCACCACCAGAGCCGGAATTGCAGCCTGCCGGTGCTGAGCGACTGCTCGACCGCCTCCGGGTCGAGCGACAGGGCGTTGGAGCGGTTGAAGTGGTAGATGTCCTGCGCGCTCAGATGATCGCGGACCTTCTCGAACTCCCAGAACACCCAGGCGAGCCGGATGCCCTGGTCCTGGTAGAAGGTTTCCCGCCCCTGGATGGTCCGCAGGTAGGTCCGGGCCAACTGGATCTCGAAGACGACGGGGACTCCGTGCAGACGCCGGTAGACGTCCGGTCTGCGGCGTTCCCCGTTGGCGGCCGTCACCCAATGCTCCTTGTAGGGATCGTAGTTCGCCACGTCGGGCGGGGAGAACCGGGGGTCGACGGAGGTCATGTGTAAGAGGAAGCGCTTCACCTCCCGGTGGCGGGCGCCCTCACCTTTCCCGCCGAAGCGCAGCGTGTCGAGTTCGGCGAGGTCGAAGCCGTCGTCCTGGTGCCACGGGCAGTTGGCTGGCGCCCCGGAGAAATGGCGGAAGTGGCGCAGCCCCGTCAGGTGGTGCCGGGACGGGTAGGCCGGGTGCCCGCATGCCGCACAAGCCCATTCGGAGGCGCCGGAGTTCCGGGCCGTGGTGGCGCGGCGCCGGGCGCGGACGAACTCGTCGTCGGGCATGGCGTCCAGCCAGCCGTCGTCGGTCCGCCTGCGCTCGCCGGTCGGGACGTGGAGGATCTCGTGGATGAGGCGGGTGAAGTGATGTTGGGCCATGGTTTTACCTGGGGAAGCGTTTGGCAACATCAGCTGGCACCGAGGGTAGCCCCGCCATCACTCATACCTTGGCTATTGGACCTCCGACCGGCGACGAGGCCAGTCTGCGGAACGCGCCGAGGATGATGGCGGCGGCCTCGTCGACACCGACGCTCCAACTGGTCGCCAGCGCCGTGCAGGCGGGGGCAACCTCGCCAGGGGCAAGTGGTCTGCCATCTATCGCGGCGAACGGCCCGTCCGTTTCAGTCAGCACGCGGTCTCGGGGCATGGCCGCAAGCAGGTCGCGTCCGCGCTTGCCCGTTACCATGGCCGGGCCGACCGAGAACCAGCAACCCATGGCGACGGCGCGCTGGAGCTCGGCCTTGGTGCCAGAGAACCAGTGCAGCACTGGGACACCGGCGTCGGGGTAGCGGGCCAGCACGTCCAGGACCTCGGTGGCGGCGCGGCGGCTGTGGAGAGACAAGATACGCCCGCCCGCACGGGCCGAGGCGGCCAGGACGTGGTCGAGGACGCTGATCTGCTCCCGCCAGTGCGGTTTGCACTCTGGACTGCCGTCCAAACCAATCTCGCCCACATAACGAGTCTCGGGCAGCAGGGCGTCAAACAGCGGCAACTCTCCGATGCGCTCGTGGGCGATCTGCGGGTGCAAGCCAAGCGCCGTCCGGATGCGGTCATGGCCCTTAGCGAGCGCCATCGTGCCGCGCCACGCCTTGGGCGTCGTCGTCACCGAGAGGATGTAGGCTCCAGACTCCGCGCAGCGGCGGGCGACGCCAGCGGGGTCCGGGTAAAGGTCGAGGTGGCAGTGGAGGTCGACTGCGGGGGCACTCACGGGATCAGGCCGAGGCTGTTCAGATAGTCCTCAACCTCTGCCATGCCGCGCTGGGCGACGTCCAGCAGCGCCTGCCGTTCGGCCATGTCCGTCGGCAGCGGGCCGGTGCGCCCCACCCAGCGTGCGACGTCGGTCGTCGGAAGCCGCCCAGCGGCCAGCACCAGCGCCATCAAATCGTCGGCCGCCTCCTCTCGAGGCAGGACAGCCGCGAGATCCCGGTTGGTCGGCTCGTAGGGTGTCGGGTCTCGCATCCCGGCGGCATGGAAGGAGGCGCGCCGAATGAGGCAGGGGACACACTTGCCGCACTGTTTGCCCGTCCGCTTCCACTTGCCGCAGGAGACGGTCTCCCGCGCGATCCGCACCAACGTCGCCTGGTCGGCGCATCCTCGGAGCATCTCACCCTTTGTTTTCTTGGCGTAGGGGTTGGTGATCCGGACCGGCAGGCCGAGCTCGTCAAACAGGCGCTGCACCAAGCCAAGAAAGTGGGGGTGCGTGGTACGGGTGCTCAACGCGCCGATGCGCCGGGCTGTTAGCGGCGGGTTCAGCGCGATGAGGCCGTTCTCCGGCACGATGAGGTCGACCGGCTCCGGCACGAGCTCACGTTGGGCGAGGGTAGCAGCCACCAGCGCTCCGAAGGCGAGGAAGTTGAAGCTCCGCGTGCGCATCTGCACGTCGTTCGGGTAGCCGAGCCTGGACTCTGGGTATGCGTTCGCGGCGAACCGGGATACCTTGATGGGCAGGCTCCCCCAGACCGATTCCTGCTTTTCGGCGTCGCCGCGGTATGAGTGACTGACCAGGATCGGCTTGCGCCCGTCGGCGAGCAGGTCGAGGACACCAATAGCGCTGTCGAGTCCGCCGGAGAATAGACAAACGCCGTCGTGCCCATGGAGGCGGATACGAGCGCCTCGGCGCTGGGGCGCGGGGCGTTGCGGTCCATCGGGAAGGAATTCCAAGGTCCACAGGTCGCCGCTAAGGAAATGGAGCGCTTCCTCGAGAAGCGGCCGTAGCGGATGCCAGGGAGTCGGGTTGGCGAGCGGGATTCGCAGGCGGAGATTCCGGGTCCAGCCATCAGCAGCCTCCTTCTGACCATCGGGTGTCTCACGGCTAGCGAAGGTATCCGCGGCGGTCACCGCCATGGCGACGGTCAAGAGATCGTGGGCGCGCTCCGGGACAGGAACGCCGAGGCGGCGTACGGTCGAGCGGACAGGACCGCCGATGGAGCCGGTCCGGCGGCGGAGTGGCGCCGCGCCGTACATGAGCACCGGGATAGTCCCGGGGCCACCTTGGGGGAGGCGCTGGCCATCATGGTGAAAGATGAAGTCGGTCACTTCTCGTACGCCTCCCATTCGGCCCAGATGTCCTTGATGGCGCGCAACTGGGCGCCCCGCACCATTCGGCCGTTCAGCGTACGGACGTTACCGGTGAGCAGTGGCGCCATGTGCTTGTCGGCGGCAGCACGGATGAGGCCCCGCATTGCCTTCTCGGCCCTGTCGTACTGAGCGGGGTCCGTCGCCTTCGCGAAGGCATCGTTGGAGTCTAGGACTACCTGCTCGTAGATGCACTCGGCCAAGTAGGCGATCATCATATCCGCGATGATGTCATCGGTGATGTTGTTGAAGTCGAAGTCTGCCTGTCCTTCCAGGGCTTCGGACAGGGCGTCGTTTAGCGCGACCCTGATGCGGTCGGCGTCGCCGTTAAGTGGGACCAGTGCATTCACCAGCAGATCAATGGCGACCTGGGTTGGGCGCCCTTCCAACATGCCGAGGTCGATGTCAGGAATGCCCGGATCCTGGCCGTCCCGGAGCGCGGCCATCGCATCGAACAGGGCGCCACCGGCGCTGGCCATCGCACCGAATCGGCGAGAGCCGACGCTCCCGCCGCCGGTGGCCTTACGGGCGTAGCTGCCCAACGCCGTCCGAAGTCGTTCACCATCGCTACCACCGCCAGAAACGAACTTGCCCAGGTGGGTGCGGAACTCCCGGAATCGCTGCCCCTCCGACTCGGGAAGTGGTGCATTCGGCTCGCTGTCGGCCCAGGGCGGCACTAGGGGCGAATTGCCCCCCGGCCCGCTGCTTGATGACGACGTTCCCATCACTTCACCTCCCCGGCCTTGAACCACGACTTTTCGCGAACGTATTGGCCGAGCCAGGGCGGCGGCCCCTGCGGGTTGGTGAGTTTGATGAAGGCGACGAGATCCGCGGCAGCCTCGGTCGACCGATCTGCCAGAATGAGGGCTCCATGGAACCCCGTCGGCGAGTTGAGCCAGTCTCCGTGGGGGCGGAAGGTCTCGATCATTGCCTTCATCACGGCGGCACGCTCGGACTCGGCGATGGAATTGGCGGCGGCGATCGCCGACTTGGACGACATCTTTGTGGTGCGGAGCAGCACCCTCAGTCCCTCGGTGGCCGTGGCCGACAGCCCACCTTTCAGGCTGCGCAGCGGGATGGTCTCGCGGCTCAGGTAGACGAGCGGCCGCAGGTTGATGCCCGCCAGGGGCGGGTCGAGCGCCAGCCATTCGCGGACGAAGCTCAGGATTTTCGCGTTCGGCTTCCACTCCTTCGGGCAGGCCTCGTCGAACGCTCGCTCGTCGTCGAGGTGTAGCGCCAGCTTCGCTAGCACCTCGGGCTTGCCGTCGGGAGCGGCGTTGATCTCTCTGTACAAGTAGGTCGCGGCGGTGGAGTCGGTGCAGCGCTCGAACAGCGCCAGCTTGGCGACGAGCGCCTCGTCGACCGGCATCTTGCGACGTTCAGCGATCTTCGCGCGCATGCGCACAACGTTCAGCATGCGCTTGACGATGCGCGGGTTGCCGCGGACTTGGTCCGAGTTTACCAGCATCGGCGCCATGCGATCGGCGATGCCGAAGCCGCGCGCGAGGTCGGCTGAGGCTTGGCCGAGCAGGGCAAGCGCGTCCTCCGTACTGATCGGCTCATCCTCCCAGGCTCTGCGCAGGTTGTCCTCAAGCCGGATACGCAGGGCCTCGAGCTGTTCGGGAGGCACGCCGGGATCCGCCGACGCGAACAGCAGAAACAGATAGGCACGGATCTCCTGCACGCCGAGCGCCGGGACGCGCACCGGCACCTGGATCAGCTTGTCAAGGTAGTCAGTAACGTGCCGGTCGCCGGGATCGTTGAAGAACGTGGAAACCGAGTGTCGGACCATGTCCTCGTCGGCGGCGACGACGAAGGCGGTGTGGTCCATGAACAGGAATAGGCGCAGGGCCTCCAGCGTGTGGATGGTCTGCGGCGGTAGGCAGCGGTCAAGGTTGTCGACGAAAACCACCAAGGTCTTCCCGATGCCGCGAAGGACCTCCTCGAACTCCCTGTGGAAGGCGGCGATCTCCTTGGGTGGTGTCCTCTTTTTCTCAGGCTCCAGCAGGCCCTTGCCGCGCTCCTTGGCCTTCTTTCCGGCCTCCTGCGCCGCTTCGATGTCCTCCGCGTCACCTTCCCCCGAGATAAGGTTGTCGACGGCGTCGAATCCCTTGCTCAGCCAGCCCATAGTCGGCACGCCGTGGGCGAGCGCAACGGCCTCGGCAGCCAGCCCGAATGCGCGCATCTTGTTCACGCGCCCAAGAAGGCTCCTTGCTTTAACGACCAGGCCCTCGTCGTCCTTGGCCGCTTTCAGGAGCGTGGTGGCGATGACCTCCATCAGCGCCGCGCGGGCATCGTCGAATCCCTGGTAGAGCCAAGCGTCGAAGCGGACGACGATGAACTGCCCTTTCCGGTCCTCGGTGGAGAGCCCGGTGTCGATCAGGTTCAGCAGCGTGGACTTACCGGTGCCCCAGGTGCCGAACACGCCGACTGACACCGGCCGCATGGTCGGGGATCCGACTACGTCCACCACCAAGTCCGCGACCTCAGAGAAATTTAAAAAGTCCTGCCTCGCGTCAACGTCTGCCCACATCCCTGCCCATCTCCACTCGCTTTCCGATGGCAACACCGGCACACAGCCGATCTAAAGGATAGCGAAATCTCTACCAAAGGTCGATCAAATGCAAAAAGACCAGAGTTTGCCAGCTAGGTTGCAAAGCCTCTGAGATACCGGCCTGCTTGACGGTGGGCAGTGTGCTTCATAGGTATCAATCGAACCACCCAACGACCTCGTCCAACGAGGCGTTCACGAGCAGGAGGCGGTCACCTTGGATAGCTAAGGTCCGCCTCCGACATATTTGTTGCGCCCTGGGTGACCTTCTGTGAGGAGATCGGCGAGGACCATCGGGCGATGCGCCTTGCGTGCCCGTCGTCGTGCTCCACGATGGTGACATCCGTCCGCAAGCTGTCGTAGCTTTGGCCTGCCCTGGGACTGGAGAAAACATGCCTCGCGGACCACGTGCCGTTGCCCAATGGGCGGCCGCCCACATGCTTCCGGCTCTTCTGCTGCTCGGCTTTCCGGTGGTTGCCGTTGCCGCCTCGACTGCTTGCCCTGACCATTACGCCGGGGCTGTGGCGCCGGACCTGATCAACCCGAAGCTGGCTGCCAAGACGCGGGAGCTCTGCTACTCGGCGTTCGCCGTTCTGCATTCCGGCGTGACGCGCACCCCGCTCTATGCGGTCGAGCACCTGACCCGGGACAGCGTCGCGGCCGCCAAGGGCCTCCAGCGTCCGGAAGCCAGCGCATTCCATGCCGAACCCAGGCTGCCGCCGGACGAGCGCTCCGAATTGGCCGACTTCAAGCGCTCCGGCTATGATAGGGGGCACATGGCGCCGAACGGCGACATGCCGACCCCGAAGGCCCAGCAGGAGAGCTTCACCCTTGCCAACATGATCCCCCAGGTCGGCGAGAGCAACCGTGGGATCTGGAGCGCAATTGAAGGGGCAACCCGGCATCTCGCCAACACCCGCGGCGAGGTCTACGTCGTGACCGGTCCGGTGTTCCAGGGTACCAACCTCCAACGCATCGGCGGCCGGGTTCTCGTGCCGACGCACGTCTTCAAGGCCATCTACGATCCGCGCCGCCGGGAGGCTGCCGCCTATCTCGTGCCCAACGCGCCAGGGAACGATTACCAGCGCATCCCCATTGCACAGCTGGAAGAGGTCACCGGCATCTCGGTCTTCCCGGGCATCCCGGCCGCGGCCAGGTCGACGGTGTTGGCTCTTCCGGAACCCCAGGCGCCGGGGCGGGGACGGAAGAAGGATGAGCCCGGTTTCTCTGAACGCGACGTCCTGAAGTTCCTGAAGGGGTTGGTGCAATGATCAAGCCGTATGCCGATGACGCCGGAACCATGAAGATCGGGGACATCGAGGTCGAGAACGGCACCGACCGGGTGGCGCTCTATGGGTCGATCGATCTCACGCGCGACAAGCAGGGACTGGAGCATGCCCGCAGGCTCCGCGACCTGCTGGCCGCCGTCGTGCAATCCCTGGAGGCTGAGGCCGATCTTCCCGACCAGCTTCCTCCGCCGAAGCCGACGGATACGGTTGATAATCCGTTTCAGTGATCGGTGAACCGGGAAAGGGCATGCGGGGAGTACCGGCGGCCTCGGCATCGCTGCGGGTCTTGATCTGCGGATTGGATGCGCCGGGGACAGGGTGAGCAACGGCGTCATTCATGGTCCGGAAGTGCCGCTCGATCTTGCCCCTGAATTCCGGCACCTCGCCGGGCCGCCCATCACCGCGCAGGTGACGCTCAGGAAGCTCAAAGGGGCTGGCCGACGGCAACGAGACCAAACCGGCTCTTCGCCGTCGACCGGCTGCGCGTGCGGATCGAGCAGTTCGTCCGCGAGCTCTACGCCAAGGATCTCGGCAAACTGGCTCCGGCCGCCTACGAAAGCGCTCGGCCCACCGACCTGCCGAAGCTGTTCCGCACCAACCCCGGCACACCACACCGAGGTCGGGGATGTAGCGCGGACGAAGGCCAGCATCCTGACGCACCTGAACCGCATCGAAGGCTTGATGAGGAGGCATGGGCTGTAGGGTGTGAGGGAAAGCTCGCGCCGCGTATCGCACCGGCAAAGTGTGTCTCCCTCAGCATCCTATGCTCCACGCAGCCCTCCCATTGTTCAGGTCGGCTGGATGCGTTGGCGGCGGTCGACACCAAAACAGGCCAGTCCTCACCGTTTCTGACCTGGCGTCGGAGCGTGTCCGCGTCACTGGCGGAAAGCTGCTCGACGAAATCCTGGTCCTCATCACTCAAGGCGACGCCAGCGAAGTCGAGTTCTTCCCGCAGCATTTCGATGGCGTGCTCGGAGTGCCCGCGTTCCGCGCCTTGAGTCACGGTGCTATCGAACATGTCCTTCAGCAACTCACTTCTGTCGATTTCTACTTGCATGCCGAAATTCCTCATTCTCTGTACCAAGTCGCCTGAAATGGCACGGAGGGAAACCACGATCGCAAAATGGACCAGGAGGTTGCGCGCCTCCTGGCGGTCGGACGCAGTCCTTCGTTCAATGCTCCGGAGAACGTCGCCCCAAGGCTTATCATGGTGGTCCGGCACGCATTGCAGACCGAGGATCTGTTCCTTGTGTCGTTTGCTTTTCCGGGTCACCCAAGAACCTGACCACGGGATCGGCGTCGATCCCGACGGCCGCCATGGCCGGGCCGAAAGCTCCACGACCGGCATAGGCGCTCCGCCAGGAGTTTCCGAACGTCCCCGGCTCCATCGGGCACGGCTACGACCACCCTGCGTGCAGGTGGTACCCATGACGAATGGCGCGCGTAGGCGTGATTGCTCACGCCGAAACCAAGCGTGTGTCTCGAATCAGCCTACTGATACGAGAATTTGTGTTCATATTTTTCGATTATCTGTTCCATTCTTTCCGTCTAATGTAGGCGGATATGACGGCATGGCGAAGTCTGGGACCGGCTTCCATGATGACGCGCTGCGCGGGCATCAGCCTCCGCATGCAGGTAATGCGGGGGGAGGTACCCGGGGAGCCTCCTCTCCTAGTCCCGGACTTGGCGCTTGGGGCACCCCATCAAGGGGCTTGCTCTGCGGTGCCGAAGGCAGGTTCGGCATGGCTGATTTGCCGAAGGCCGCCGCCGAAGTCCCGGATGGTGCCGACGAGGCCTTCCCGCAAGGAACCATGGGCCCCGCCTGGCAGTCCGGGCGGCGGTGACGGGACGGCGCTGAACACCATTACGTGCCCTCTGTGACGGGTCCGTCGATGCGCCCGGTGACGAATCGTCGCCGTCCACTCGGCCATGAAGCCATTCGGCGGCTTGGAACGCGCTCCGGCGAGGTGGGCAACCGCAACCTGGACTGGGGACGGAGGAGGGGATCATGGCGGGCATTCAGAGGATGCGAGGCACGTCCGGGGGGCCGCCGCGGGGGTTCCTGTGGTGGATGGCGCGCCGTTGGGACGCGGTGCAGGACCTTTGGTGGACGTTGAAGCCAGTCCGCTTCAGCCTGCTCACTGTGATCGTGGGAATCCTGGCGCTTATCGCGTCCGGGCAGGGACGCGAGGTGCTCCTGGCCACGGCCGAGGGCGATTGGCTCGATAGCGCGATGCTGTTCGTCGCCGTGCTCATCTGGGCGACCTTCGCCTGGTTCTGGGCACGCGTGGCGCTCCAGATCGACGCCCGGGCCAAGCCCGTGCACACGGACGATTCCGCGGAGCAAATCACTGGCGCCTGTCGGCTTCACGCATTGGAAAAGGCGGTGCCTCGACTGCTGGGTGTCTCCGCCTTCGTCCTTTTGGCGATTGCTTACGCCATTGTCCTCTGGCTCGATGGCGAAGCTGTTACGCCGAAAACCAGGATCCGTCTCTGGGCCCTCATGGCTGTTTTCGCCATCGGTGCCGCCGCGTTCCATTGGGCCATCCGGGTGCGCCGCGAAGTGCTGCCGAAGCGGCGGCCAGGAATGCGGCTGGTGGAACGCTTGTTCGCCGTCGAGCCGGACGCCACCCGGGACTACGGTGGCTTCCTGGCGCTGCCGTCCAACGCGAGGCTCTATCTCGGGCTGACCATCGCAGCGGCGATCCTAGCTTTCACGGCGGCCACCTTGTGGCCGGTGGGGATGGCGCGCGCGGTCGGCCCGGGGTTCATCCTGATCGTTGCGGCTGCGACGCTCATACCTTTCGGCACGCCACTGGTTTCCCTTTCCAGGAACAGGGACCTGCCGATTCTGACCGTCATCGCCTTGCTTGTCGTGCTCTTCAGCCTGTGGAACAACAACCACGAGGTCCGCCTCCTCGATCGCGAGCCTGCCCCCCGCAGGAACATCCAGTTCGCGTTTGAGGCCCAGTGGGCTCAGGGCAGGCCTATTCCTGCGGAAGGGCAACGCAGCCCCGTCCTCATCGTGGCGACCGCCGGTGGCGCCAGCCGCGCGGCCTACTTGACGGCGACGGTTCTGGGGATGATGCAGGACGAGAACCCGGCGTTCGCGCGGCAGGTCTTCGCCATCAGCGGTGTTTCCGGCGGCTCCCTGGGGGCGGCCGTGTTCCAGGCACTGGTCGCCGCTTCGCCGGATGGCAGCCCCATGTGCCAAGGCCCCGACCGTCAGGAGAGTGGGTTCGCACGGTGCGCGCAATTGATCCTCCAGCAGGACTTCCTTGGCCCGACGCTCGCCGGTCTGCTCTACCCGGACCTCGTCCAGCGATTCCTGCCGTTCCCCGTGCTGCCGGACCGCGCCGCGGCGATCGAACGGGCCTGGGAGGATGCCTGGGTCCGGGTGATGGGCTCCAAGGCACCAGTCCGGCTTACCGACGCCTTCACGGAGATCCGCGGGAGGCCGGAGGCGCTGCTCACGTCGGCCAACTGGATGCCGCTGCTGTTTCTGAACG
Organism: Azospirillum melinis; assembly: GCF_013340935.1. Lineage (GTDB taxonomy): Bacteria > Pseudomonadota > Alphaproteobacteria > Azospirillales > Azospirillaceae > Azospirillum > Azospirillum melinis. Next base: position 12,190 of record NZ_WHOS01000023.1, read on the forward strand.
GCACCTCGGTGGCGACCGGGAGCCGGATCATCGCCTCGCAAGCGCAATTCGAAGGGCACGAACTCCCGGACTCCCTGGACATGATGGGACTCTTGCCGCGGGATGTCCGGCTTAGCACGGCGGTCGACATGAGCACCCGGTTTCCCTATGTCGAGCCCGCCGGTGTGCTGCCTGGTGCCAAAGGCGAACCGTGGGACCGCATTGTCGATGGCGGGTACTTCGAGAACTTCGGGGCGACCACCGCCTTCGACATCCTTCGGACTCTACGCTCCGGCGTGAAGGAGTTCGACCACCGCTACCGGCCGATCGTCGTTCAGATCAGCAACGATTCCGGCTACCAAGGCGTGGACTCCGAGGAGGAGCGGTGGCGGCGCATAAAGAAGGGCGACAACCGCGATGCGCCGGAGAACTATCTCCATGAGACGAAGGACCCGCTGCTAGCATTCGCGGAGACCCGGGGGGCGCGCGGCCGATACGCGGTGAAGGCGCTCGAGCGCACCCTCGTGGAGACCAAGGTGCGCCTCAGGACAAATGAGGCGCAATCGGAACCACTCGGCGTCTTCATCGAGTTTCGCATCTTCAACCAGGCCAAGGAGCAGTCGGGAGAGATCGCCGCCAAGGACCCGCCGCTGGGATGGCGTTTGTCCCAGGCGGCTCGCATCGCCATCGACAGGCAGGCCCTGGGTGCCGATGGGAACAACGCCGAGAGCTTCGCCAAGCTGAGGGCGGCGATGCATTGAAGGGACGGAAGGTACTGAGCCGCGAAGTGAATGCATCTGGACCTGCTTCCAGGCGGTCGGGGCAGGAGGCGTCGCGGTGGATGTCCCAACGTCCGCCACCGATGCCTAGCCAAGGGCGCCTTCGGGCGACGCCGTGGCACCGTCCCGTTCCGCCGCGACGAGGCGGGCCAGCCGCTTCACGACAGGCTCGCCCAGCAGGGTGACATAGGAGCGCCTGCCGATGAGCAGGTACTCGACCAATTCAACCCCGAGCAAGCTCCCGGCTTTCTGGATGTCCGCGCAGGAAACCCTGACGCTGGCCGGGCTCGGTGGTTCATCGCTGGGGCAGCTGTGGACGATCACCAAACCACTGGCGTCCATGGTGAGCGCACGGCCCATGATTTCCCGGACATACAAGGCGACGTCACCAACTGACCCGGTCCGGTGGAGTTCATCGGCAATCAACTGGCGCTGGCGGTCGAGGAACAGCAGGCGCAGCGTCTGGACCGCCGAGCAGGCGGCACGAAGGCGAGCGTAGGTGACCAGATCCTCGTGAGAGGACAGGAGCGGGCGTTGCTCCAGCGTAGGGCGCACCAACCGTGCCGCCAGTTCGATGACGGCCCGGAAGCGGAGGGCAGCATGATCGTCCCACGGCATGCCGCCAGGCAGCTTTCCCGCTGATGCCGCCGCAATCGCCGTCTCCAGCGAACCATGTCCGGCCAACAGGCGCAGGGCCAGGAGATCGCCATCGGCTTCCGGGGCTGCCATCGCGAGCAAAGAGGACAGCAGGGTTTCGTCCGGCATCCCCTCCAGGCTGCCGCCGATCTTCGGGTCCCTCATCACTGGGAACGGCCGGGGAATGTCGGCGGCTGCCAGTCTCCCGGTCTTCGCCCGGGGCGAGGCCTTGGCCGTGCTTGGCATGGTCGACCTCTCATTCCCGCTTACGCTTGGCCGGAGCGGCCGCGGCCCGTCCGGTCGAGGACGGCGATGCCGAGGACGCCGTCGACCGCTCCACGCAGCGACCGGCGTGCCTGACGCCAGCGCCGCCGCTGCTCCACCAGCGCGCCACGGCGGCTGCGAAGCGAGTCCCGCACCCGTTCGATCTCGCTGGCGGTGGATTCGCGCCCGGGGCCGCCGCCATGCTCCTGTGCAGCGGCGATGTCGACCGGCCGCAGCACGGGCGACCGGGTGCCGCGGAACCACTCGGGCCGGGCCTCGCGCGCGGCGGTCTCCAGATCGACCACCCCCTGGACCATCATCGAGCGGATGATGTCCCCGACCTCATGGTGGGCGCGGCGGAAGGGTATGCCATGCTCTCGGACCAGCCAGTCGGCCAGCGCGGTGGCGTTGGTCTGGCCGGACACCGCCCTGAGGCGCATGGCTCCCTGATTCGGCTCCGCCCCGGCCACGATCAGCCGGACCAGCGTCAGCGCATCCAGCATTCCCGAGGCCGCCGACCATACCGGCTTGACGCCCTCGGTGCCGACGGCGATGGAGTTGGAGAAGGGGGTAGCGTGCATCGCCATCGCTGCCGACGTCAGCGCTCCCATCGGCGCTGCCGCCAGACCCTTGACGTGCTCCAGCATGTAGACGTTGCGCTTTTGCGGCATCATCGAACTGGTGCCGACCAGATCGTCGGCCACCGTCAGGAAGCCGAACTCGCCGGTGGTCCACAGCTGGAGGTCATGAGCAAGGCGGCTGAGCGTTACGCCGAGGATGCCCAGCGCCGCCAGCAGGCGCAGGACGGCGTCGCGCGAGGCCACGGCGTCGATAGAGTGCGTCCAGGGGCCCGAGAAGCCGAGGAGGGCGGCCGTCCGTCGAGTGTCGATGGGAAGCCCCGTGCCTCCCACAGCACCGGCGCCGAGCGGGCAGCGGTCGAGATCGGCCAGCACGGCGTGCAAGGATTCGGCGTCGCGGTCCAGCGCTGCGGCGACCCCGGCGTAATAATGGGCCAGCGTCACCGGCTGGGCTGGCTGGTAGTGGGTGTAGATTGGGAACACGGCGTCGGTGCAGGCCTCTGCCCGGCGCAGGAGCGTGGCCTGGAGACGGGTCAGGCCGGTCAGCAGGTCGGCGACGACGTTGCGCAACCGCAGGCGCAGCACGGTGGCGCCCAGATCGTTGCGCGAGCGCGCCGTCTGGAGGACGCCGCCGATCTCCTCGCCGAGGTCGGCGATGAGATAGGTCTCGTAGAGCAGGTAGACGCCGCGCGGGGCCGACCGGCCGCGCAGGACGGCGAAACCCGACCCTTCCATCTCGTCGATGCGCCGGAGCAGGGGGGAGACCTGCGCCACCGGCAGCAGGCCGGTCTCAGCCATCATCACCAGGTGCGCCCGGTCGACCTGGGTGATCCAGGGCAGGTCGCGGTCGATGGCGTCGTCGGCGACGTCGCCGAACAGGATGGACTGGGCCGTCGGGTTGAGCGTCCCGGCCACCCGGCCGGTGTCGCCGAGGTGGGCCAGGATCTGGGCGTTGCTGATCACCATGAGGGTGGCTCCCGGTGAGAAGGGGTTTCTAGTGTATGGCTGGTCGGAACGTGGCTGGTCGCCGGGTCAGCGGCTGGAGGTCCGGCGGGCCAGCGTGATGCCGACCAGCGCCAGCGCACCGCCGAGCCACTGGAGCGGCCCCAGGGCCTCGCCGAATAGCATCCAGGCCAGCGCCGCCGCCGCGACTGGCTGGATGAGCAGGCCGATGGACGAAAAGGTGACCGGAAGGTGTGCCAGCGCATGGGTGATGAGGCCTTGGCCGATGACATGGCAGGCGACGCCCAGCGCCAGCACCACGGCCCAGCCCCAAGCGGTTGCGGGCAGCAGCGGGCCGCCCTCAATCCAGGCGGCCACCGCCAGCACCAGGGCGGCCGCAGCGCTCGATCCCGCCATGATGACGCTGGTCGAGTGGCTGGCCCGCAGGCGTTTCACCGCCATCAGGTAGACGGCGTAGAAGGCGGCGGTGCTGACTGCGATGGCGTCACCCTGCCATTGCCCCTCCGCCCCGCTTCCCACCGACGCGAACAGCCCGTCGCCGATCAGCAGCGCCATGCCCGACAGCGACACCGCCAGGGCGACGATCAGGCCGAGGCCGATCCGCTCGCCGAACAGCAGCCAGCCGAGCAGGGCGACGAAGACCGGTGCGCAGTTGTTGAACAGCGTCGCCTTGGCCACCGAGGTCATCGTGATGCTGAGATGCCAAAGTGCCAAATCCCCCGCCAGCATCAGCCCGGCCATCCCCATCAGCGCCATGTCGGCGGCGGTGACGCGCGCGCTGGCAGCCTGAGGCGCCTTCCGTTCGGCAAGCATGCCGAGCCAGAAGAAGGGCAGCGCGATGACCAGCCGGTAGAAGGCGGTGGCGATCGGTTCGAGTTCGCTGACCCGCACCAGGATGGGGGCGAGCGCAATGGCGAGCGCGCCCGCCAGCAGGGAGAGCAGCGCCGGGTTCGCCCCGGCTCGCGACGGTCCGGCGGCCGCAATAGAGGTTGAGGACATGGAAGGGGGCTCCTGCTGCTGTTCCGGTCAGGCGACGGTGGCAAGGGTTCCGGTGCCGTCGGCCGCGACACGGAAGCGGATGGCGCAGCGCGCCAGTTCGGCGGCGGCCACGGCTGCCTCCAGGGTGGGGGCGCTGGTGAGCGCGTGGCCGAGACGGTCCTGGAAATCGCCGCGGCGGGCTATTAGCAGCGGGGATGCGCGGTAAAGCCGCAGGTCGCGCAGGAAGGGCGCACCCCGTGCCGCCTCCAGACCCTCGGTGGCGAACCACAGTCCGTCGTCGGGGGGCGTGAGGAAGCGGATCGCCGCGTGCTCCTGCCGGATCGGCGTCACCACCGGCGTCCGGCCGACGGCCAGTTCGACGGTCGCCCGGATGAGGTCGATGCCGGTGGCCTGGCGGACGAGCTCCGGGATGAATCCTCCGGCCAGCCGCGGGTTGACCTCCATCAAATGCGGGCCGTCCTCGCCAAGGCGAAGCTCGACATGCAGCGGCCCCCAGGTGAGGCCGAGTGCTCGCGTTGCGGCCAGCGCGAAGCCCGCGATCCGATCTGCCACTGTCGAGGCGAGAGGGGCCGGGAAATCGTGGCCCATCTCAACGAAGTGCGGCAGGGCACCTAGGTGCTTGCGGGTCACGCCGATGACCGTGTCGTGGAAGATTTCCACCGAATACTCGTCGCCCCGGACGACCTCCTCGACCAGCAGTGCGCCACAGGTCGGGTCGGCGAGCAGCGATCTGGCGTGAGCGGCCACCTCGGCCATCGTTGCGCAGAGCCGGACGCCGACACTGCCCGATCCGGCCACCGGTTTCAGGACGACCGGCAATCCGATGCCGATGGCGGCCTGGACGGCATCGGCGGCGTCGGTGACCTCGGCATGGCGCACGCGGTCGATACCGGCTTCGTCCAGGCGGCGGCGCTGGGTCGCCTTGTTGCGGCAGGCGGCCACTGCGTCGGCATCCGGCCCCGGCAGGCCGAGTTCGGCGGCCAGGCGGGCGGCGGTGGCGATGAAATACTCCGAACTGGAGGTGATCCCGGCCAGCCCCTCGCTGTGCGCCAGCTGGCGCACCAGCGAGCGCAGGACGGTCAGGTCGGCGGTATTGGCCTCGATGCTTCGGACGGCGTCCTCGGCGACATAGGGATAGCGGCCGGGCTGGTGGCTGATCAGCACCGGCTCGAAGCCGAGGGCACGGGCGGTTTGGGCGAACAGGCGGCCGGTGCCGGACGTGTTGCTCTCGATGAACAGCAGGAGGCGCGGCATTATGCGGCCTCCGCAAGGTCGCGCGCCGCCGGGTTGGCCGCCGCCAGCACCTCGTCCAGCGTCTGGCGGTCCCAGCGGTAGCTGCTCCAGCTGGGCCGGACGTCGCTGGGATGCGCCACCGGCTGCGGGGCCTCGGGCAGCACGCCGGTCCAGCCCGGCAGCGCTGCGAGCCAGTCGTCGTTGTAGATGGTGGCGACGTAGCGGTGGCCTTCGTCCGGGAACAGCGTCACCACCTTGCGGTCGGGATGGGTGCGCGCCCACCAGTCGGCCACCAGGTAGGCCGCCCCGCTGGTGCCGCCCTGATAGAGCGCGTGGTGCTGATGCAGGCGGCGGGTGGCCAGGAACGCCTCGGCGGCACCCACCCAGTGGATCTCGTCGAACTGGCGGTGGTCGACGTTCGGCGGCACCAGGCTGTTGCCGAGGCCGCGCAGCAGACGCTTGCCGTCGGGCTGGCCGAAGACGACGCTGTTGGGGGTATCGACGCCGATGACGTGAAGGTCTGGGTTGAGGTGGCGCAGGAAGCGGGCGATGCCCGACATCGAGCCGCCGGAACCGACGGTGCCGACGAGGCAGTCGACATGACCGAGGCGTTCGGCGATCTGCTCGGCCACCTCGGCGTAGGCACGCGGGTTGTCGGCGTTGCCGTATTGCGAGGGGCAGAAGCTGCCCGGGTTGGCCTCCAGCGCGGCGCGCAGCCGGTCGAGGCGAGCGGTCTGGAAGCCGCCGATTTCGTAGGGCTTCTCGACGATCTCCAGGGTGACACCCAGTTCGAGCAGGCGCTTGTGCAGGTGCTCGTCGATGGCCGGGTCGCTGACCAGGATGAGCTTGTAGCCGCGCACCGCTGCCAGCATGGCGAGCGCCAGTCCGAAAGTCCCCGACGTCGTCTCGCAGATGGTGCCGCCGGGCTTCAGGCGGCCGTCGGCTGCCGCACGGTCCAGCATGTGCCGGGCCGGGAGCAGCTTCATCAGGAAGAAGGCGGCGCCATGCAGGTTGTCCGTCAGCCGCACCAATCGGGGGAGTTCATAGTCGGGAAAGCCACGGGACTCGCGGGACAGGGGCTGGGACATCGTCATCTCAAGCGACATGGCGGACCTCGACGGCATCGGTGCGGAAATGGAGGGCGGGGGGCAGGCCGATGGTGTCGAGGCGGGAGGTCGCCTCGGCAACCCGCCGGGCCGTGGCCGGGTTGCGGGGGTCGAAGAGCAGGCCGACGACGGTGCCGCTGTGGGCGACCTGGATGCCCAGCGCCCCGGCGGAGGCCGCGATGGCGTTGATCTCCTCGAAGGCGGGCTTGGGCAGGTGGCGCTGGGAGATGCGGGCGCTGGCTGTGGCGACCCGGCCGAGCAGAGCCGCGTCGCCGGTGCGGATCGCCCGCCGTAGCATTCCGCGCAGTGGCCGGAAGGCCTGGACCTCCCAGTCGTCGTAGTCGGCTGGAGGTTGCTTCACGGTGTCCACGCCGGTGCCGGGAGCCGTGTTGACGCTGAGGACCTCCAGTGGCGGCAGGGCAGGGCCGAGATGCTCCAGCACAATGCCCTCGCGCTGGGCGAAGAGGATGGCGAGGTCGCCGTGCATGATGCTGTCACTCGCCGTCTCCGCTCGAACCGCCAGCCGGGCGACCTCGTCGGCGGCGAGGGCCGCGCCGTGGGCGTGGGCGACGGCGCGGATCGCGGCCACGACGTCAGCGGTCGAGGACCCCATGCCGAGGCCGACCGGGATAGTGCTCTCCACCGTCAGGTGGCCGCCCTGGTCATGCAGGCCCAGGCTGTCCAGCGTCAGCCGCGCGGCCTCGGCCGCCTTCAGCTTGTCGTCCGGGACGGTGACCAGATTTCCCGGCGCCGGGCGGAAGACGGCGGTGGATGAAACGATGTTGCACGGGAGCGTGACGAGACCGCGGTGCAGACGTCCTGCGTCGTCCGGGAAGATTCCCTGGAGGATCTCGCCGTGATGGCCGTTGACTTGGCCGAAACCGTGCTCTTTTCGCTGATTTCCCCTGGTGCCAAGGCGCACGGAGGCAAACCGAGAGATCACATCTCCGGGCATTCGAAACCTCTTCGCTGAATGGGTCAGTTTCTATTGTTGGTGTTTAGGTGAGTGTCCCCGGCCTAACGGGGATAATTAGCTACTATTGGGAAGATGTTTGCGCCGCAGCGCAGTTCATTGCGTCGTGATGAGCAGACTGTAGCGCCATCTGGGCGGTATGAAATTTCTAATTCTGCCACTTGGTTTGTCACGATGGAAAAATTGACGACGCAGTGCGCGACACTCATAAGTGTGAAATCGCCTTAAACGAGCAGTTGCCCCATGCCTAACATCGAACTCGACCAGATCGACCGGAAGATCATCAATCTGCTTCAAGGGGACAGCCAGATCACCAACCTGGAACTCGCCGACGCGGTTGCCGTGTCTCCGCCGACCTGTCTGCGTCGGGTCCGCCGGTTACGCGAGGCCGGGGTCATCGCCAAAGATGTCTCGATCGTCGACCCCAGCAAGCTCGGCAGCCACATCCAGCTGATCGTGACCGTCGAGCTCAAGGGCGACGACCGGGTGCTGATGGATGCGTTCGAGAAGACCATCCACACCCAGGATTGCGTGATGCAGTGCTACTTGGTCACCGGATCGACCGACTATGTCCTGATGGTCTGCGTCAGGAACATGAGCGAGTTCGAGAAATTCGCCCGGGCGACGCTCTACACCAACCCATTGATCAAGCGGTTCATCACTCTCACGGTCATCAGCCGGGTCAAGTACGAGACCAGGATCCCGATCGACGTCTGATCGGGCGCTGGCCTCACCGGTACTTCCACATCCCCACCCGTTCGGTCCGAGCGGCCTGTTCCTGGAGTTCGTAGAACCCCGCGCTCTCGGCCCGGTCGTCCGTCGCCCATCCCGAGGTGATCATCAGGTGGCCGAGGTCGGCGCCGTCGACCGAGCATTGGGCGCTGACCAACTTGTCCGGGCTGCCGTCCTTGACGATGCAGATGACCTCGTCCTTGCCGATCAGCGCCTCGAGCAGACGGCGGGACACCCTAGCGCACGGCTCCCCTTGGCCATTTCCATAGCATAGGGCATCGGCCTCTGGTGCCCGGACGCCCCAGAGATGGATTTCTCGCCCCTGCACTTCGATCCGATCTCCGGCGATCACGGAGACCTCCGCGGCCATCGCTGTATGACCGACAAAAGGCATCAGCAGGGCCGCCAGAGCAATTCGGTGAAATCCGCGTAGCGCTGCGGCTGGCTGGGGCATGCGCCTACTCATGAGGGAACGGCGATGGCCTTATGCTACCGAACGGCCATGCTCTCGTCATGCGGGAATTTTTCCCCTTCCCACCAAGCGCCCGCCGAAAGGTCGCTTGCTTGGCTGCCGGGATCTGTCCATTTTCCAGGCGTTTAATATAGCGAGGTCTGCTGGTGTTCGTCGTGAGCAAGGAGATGGCGGAAGCCGTGCAGCAGGCTTTCTACGAGCAGGGCGAATGGCCCGCCGTGGCAGAACTGCGCCGTCATGTCCACATCGCCGACAATGCCAGCGCCTTGCAGGCAGTCAGGGCCATCGCCTCTTGGCGCACCCTTCCCGCCGAGCCACCGGCGCGGCACCATGAGGCGAAGGACGACCGGGCAGACACTTAAACCAGCTATCGTGTCAAAGCCCCCTCGGCAGGCAGCACGGTGGGTCTGCTTGATAGGTTGAGCGAATATACCTGTATGCATTCGGCCTAAATGCGCTCATGGACGCGGATTTTCGCCGTTTGTGCCGGTAATGTGCGCCAAAGCCACGCAGTTTCGACCGCTTCGGCACGTTCCATCGGACTCCCAGGCGCTTTATCCGACGTCAAGCGTGCCGGAGTGCCCTATTCGTGGTTCTTCGAGGCGTATTCGTCTGCTGCTTGGGCCTGTCTCTCATCTTTCACTCTCAGTCGTCAGGAACGCCAAGAGCTCCCGAGCAAGCTCCTCCGGCGCCTCCTCGGCCATATGGTGCCCGCAGTCCAGGCCTCGACCACGCAGATCTGGCGCCCACGGCCGCCAGACCGAGAGGACATCGCCATAGAGCGCTTCGAGGTCATCGCGCAGCGACCATAGGGCGAGCGTCGGGCAGGCGAGGGTCCGCCCCGCCCGCCGGTCCGCCTCGTCATGGTCCCGGTCTATGCCGAGGCCAGCGCGGTAGTCCTCCATCATGCCGTGGATCGTGTCCGGGTCGTGGATTGCCGCCCGGTAGTCGACATAGGCCTCGGCACCCATCATGTCAGACGAGCCGCCGTACCAAGCGTCCGGATCGGTCAGGATCGCCCGCTCCGGCTTATCCGGCTGGCCGTAGAAGAACCAATGCCACCAGGCCTGGGCGAAGCGGGCATTGCAACGTCCCAGGGCCTCTGCGATGGGAACGCCGTCCAGCACCGCCAAATGCGTGATCGCCTGGGGATGGTCCATCGCCGTGCGGAAGGCCGTGTAGGAACCCCGGTCATGCCCGACGATGGCGAAGCGGTCGAAGCAGAGGCGGTGCATCAGTGCGACGCAGTCACGGGCCTTGGCTCGCTTGGACGACCCTTCATGATCCGGCGTATCGGCGGGTTTCGACGACTGCCCGAAGCCGCGAAGGTCCGGGCAGACGACGGTGTGATGCGCAGCGAGCAGCGGGGCGACGCGGTGCCAGGTGGCGTGGGTACGGGGATGCCCATGGAGAAGCAATACCGGCGGGCCATTCCCGCCATGGCGCACACGTAAGGTAGCCTCCGGCAGATCCACCATCTCAAGACGGAAGCCTTCGAACATCGACGTCTCCGGCGGAAAACGGTGTGGGGAAAAGGATGCCGTTTCCCAGAACAAGCACCAAGCTGGCCCGTTCCGGCTCGGGACTGGCTCGCGAGCAGCCTCGAGTGTGGAGGCCAACCTGGGCTTGATGGCCTCGACCGATGGCACTTCTCACCGCCTACGGCAGCCGCCCGACGTTTGGCCACCTCGGGCAGGATTAGCCACCGCTACCGGCAGGGATGCGGCCGTCTTCGAAGCGCTCGATTTTATCAGCCTTGTGATGGGAATAGGTTCGCTGCTTCAAGCATATTGCGCGACGCCGTTCCCGAGCGACCAATTCTCCTTTGCCACTTCGACGATGTTCACGAAGACATCCTGTGGCCGGATGCCGGGGTCCTCGCCGAGCAGTTCCATAATCCGCTGGAACAGCGCCTTCTTCTGCTCCACGGTCCGAGTGTTGTTCGCGGTGATCTGGATATAAACGAGATCGTCGCCTCGGTTGACCCCAAGATAAGATGCGCTGTAACGGAAGTTCGTAGCATTATGCTCAGTGATGGTCATGAACTGATCGTCTTCTGGCACGTTGAAGGTCTCGTGCATGGCGCGGTACAAACCATCGAAGATTGCCTGCCGATACGCTTCCGATTTTCCGGCGCACAGTGAGATGTGAACGAGTGGCATTGTAAGTCCTTTCCGCTATGTCCGCCTTGACAATAGCCATGGGTCAGTCATTTTCATATGCTATGAGTTTCAATATCTGAGATAACGTTTTGAAATGATTGGGCCGCCTCTCGACCTTGATGCGGTGCGGGCTTTCGTACGCATCGCCGAACTGGAGAGCTTCACTCGCGCGGCAGAGGCCACCGGGACGACGCAGGCCGCGGTTAGCTTGAAGCTGAAGCGCCTCGAAGAGCGGCTCGGCTGCCGCCTGTTCGAGCGGACGCCGCGTTATGTTCAGCTGTCGGCACGCGGCGCCGCCTTCTTGGATCATGCCCGCGACTTGTTGGAGGCGAATGATCGTGCGCTTGCCTCGCTGACGCGGGGGCGCCAGCGCATCGCCATCGGCATCAGCGACCATGTGGCGGGACCGGAGCTCCCCGCGCTGATCGCCCGGATGAACGCACAGGATCCGCAGTTGGTGATCGAGATCCGGATTGGATCATCGGGTGACCTGCTCCAGAGCTTCGACCGACGGGAGCTCGACACGGTGATCGTCCGCTTGCATGCGGAGCGCAACGACGGGGAGCTCATTACCGAGGAGCAGTTCGGCTGGTTCGCGGCACCAAGCTGGCAGCATCGAGCGGACGAACCGCTGCCGATCGCCACCATGGCCGAACCTTGTGGAGTGCGGGCGTTGGCGGGGGAGCTCCTCGACGCCGCAGGCATGCCGTGGACGGAGATTTTCGTCGGCGGCGGCGTGACCGCTGTGGCGGCAGCCGTGATGGCCGGTCTCGGCATCGCGGCATTGTCGCCGCGCATGGTACCGTTCGGCGCCGTCGACGTCGGCCCGCGGCTGGGGCTTCCGGCCTTGCCGCGCCTGCCCGTGATCCTGCACACCAGGGTCAGAGATGGACAACCGCGTGCCGCGCTCGCTGCCCTGTCGGCAGCCTTCAAGAGCGCTGTTCGAGGCTAATGGGCTCCTTCAGCAGCGCACGTTCCGTTGAAAAGGCCAGCCAAGCGTTCGGTCATACGGTCAGCCATGGGCTGCGATACATCGCTGATGTGGGAGCGGTTCACATCCGATGCGGGAGCCCTCTCGAGAGAGTACAATCCGCCTGTACGGCGGCGAGGAAGCTGCTACCCTTCGACGTCTGAAATGACGCCCATGGACCGATGAACGATCCCGACGCCTCTATCCGGCTCGCCGCCTTCGAGCGCCTGAGGCTGTTGGTGCAGCTGCATGGCGGTTCGTTGCCATGGAGCGTGGTCAACGAGGGCTTCGTCCACGAGGGTGCGCGAATTCATTTCGCTACGAAGGCCGAGGGAATCTTCAAACCGGCTTCGATGACAGGCGTGCTGAGCGTTACAACGGTGGTCCCGCGCGCCGGGCGGCGGGCCTGGTACCATGACCAGCTTGAATCCGAAGCCAAGCTGGCGATGGCGGCGGATGGGTTGTCCTATGCCTTCAACGGCACCGATCCCGACAGCAGGCAAAACAGGCTTCTTCGCGACGCCAGGGACAGGCAACTGCCGATCATCTACTTCTTTGGCGTCGCCCCAGCGATATACGAGCCGATCTTCCCGGCTTACGTCGTGGAGTGGGATCCGAAGGCCCTGTCGGTGAAGCTCGCCCCGAAGCCTCTCGCAGACACCGTCACCCTCTGGACGCCGCCAAATCCGGACGAGCGCCGGTATGCTCTGAGGCAAGTCAAGCAGCGGCTGCACCAGTCGGCGTTCCGGGAGCGCGTGGTGGCGGCCTATGGCGGCCGGTGTGCGCTGACCGGGTTGCCTGAGGTGCGATTGGTGGATGCTGCCCACATCATCCCCGACGGCGACGTCGAGCGTGGGCAGCCCGACATCCGCAATGGCATCTGCATGAGCAGGCTGCATCACGCTGCATACGACGCGGATTTAATCAGTATTGACCCCGACCATCGCATCCACATCTCCGAACGCCTGCTCGAGCAGCATGACGGACCGATGCTGGAGCTCGGCCTGAAGGCACTGAAAGGACAGCTGATCCGGATGCCGCGCGAGGACCTAATGAAGCCCGACCCTGACCGGCTTGCGGTCCGCTTCGAGCGGTTCAGGAAGGCAGCCTAACCATGACATCTGCCCGCCAGCGTTCCACGGCGATCGTCCAGTGAATCGGTTTCCATCCTCAGTTCCCGCCAACCCAGATGGCCGCTCGCAAATGGGCTTGGCGGCCACGGCCCGGCTGGCGCGTCGAATGATGGTCGCCGGGCTTTCGGTCGCCATAGTCGTGACGCCGTTTACCGTCTCGCTGACCGATACCGTTCCGACCGATGCCGATGTAAGGGACGCTCTCATCACCATGCTGAAGCAGGTCGCTCCCAAGGAGCGCCTCGAGCAGCAGATCGTGTCGGCGTTGGACCGTGACGCACCCGAGGAGGCTGAAGACTATCTCGACGTCGCCGAACTCCTCCAGGTGCCGGTCGACCCCGCGCTGCGCACCCGTTTCGCGGACGAGAACTCGGGCCTGCGGGCTGCGGAAAGGAACATCCGGCGGGCCGCGATGGGGTTCGTGACCGGCGAAGGGGAGGGGACTGTCGGAATGGCTGCCGCGATCGCCTCGGATTTCACGGTGGTCGGCGACATTCGCGACCTGACAGAGCAGGCCTCGCGCATTGTGCGGAACGAGCCGGTCGATGATTTAGTGCTGGGGCTGTCGATAGCTGGGGTGTCGATGTCAGCGGCGACCGCGGTGACGGCGGGAGGTGCCCTGCCAATCAAGACGGGCATCTCCCTGGCCAAGCTGGCAAGGAAGACCGGCAAGCTGACCGCCCGGTTCCAGGATGAGCTTTCCTGGATCGTCGCCCGCGCGGTCAACACCTCGGCGTTTCGGCAATCGGTGGCTGGGATCCCCTGGTACCGGGTCGACGATCTGGCGAGAGCCGCCCGCAGCCACGCCGCCCGTGTCGACACGAGGGAGGTCCAGGGCGTACTTGCGTCGGTAACCCAGGTCAGCAAGGTGACATCGCCTTCCAAGACGCTTGCCATCCTGCGCCATGTCGACAACGTCAAGGAACTGCAAGATGCAGAGCGTGCGGCAAAAGCCCTGGGAAAGCCGGTAAGCGGTGCATTCCGCCTTGCCGGGAAGCGTGTGTTTTCGGCGATGGCTCATATAGTGAAGTTCACCGCAAAGCTGATATTGGCCCTGATCGCCGCCATCCTCGGCGCGATGTCGTTCCTGATCGGCCTCTTCATCAAGGTGAGATCGGCGATGCGCCTATGGCGGGGGTTCCGCTCGAGGCTGTCTTCGGCGAGGGCCAAGGCGGCATGATTCGGCAACTGCTTTCCGTCGGCCGAGGCGAGCTGGATGGTCCCGCGTCTCGGCAATGGTGTCGAGGCGGCTCCTATCTTCCCTGCCAGCACGGCAGTGTTTGGTCATGACCGATCTTCATCCGACAGCACCGGAGCATCTCGATACGACGCCGGACGGGGACACCGTGGCGGCATACTCACGGCGCGCCCAGGAGTTCGTCGCCCAGTACGAGACCGTCGCCTTCGAGGAGCTCTACGCCGACGTCCTCGACCTGATTCCGTACCAGCCGTCAGCGGTGCTGGATGTCGGGGCTGGGTCCGGCCGCGACGCGGCTTGGTTGGCAGGTCGTGGTCATTCCGTCGTCGCCGTCGAACCGGCGGCTGGAATGCGTGAGGAAGCTGCCCGGAAGCATCCGTCTGCCGGAATCCGGTGGATGGATGACCGACTGCCCGGACTGGAGCGGGTCCACCGCACCGGCATTGTGTTCGACCTGATCCTGCTGGCCGCCGTGTGGATGCACGTGTCACCGGCCGACCGGCGACGTGCCTTCCGGAAATTGGCGACGCTGCTGAAACCGGGCGGCCGCATGATTATCAGCCTGCGTCATGGGCCGAGCGATCCGGAACGGCCGATGCTCCCCGTCAGCCACGCCGAGATCGAGCGCCTCGCGGCCGAGCATGGCGCCATGATCAGCCGGTTCATCAAGACGCGAGACCGCCTCGGCCGGTCGGACGTCAGCTGGGAGACCGTCGTTGTCCAGTTAGCGGACGATGGCACCGGCGCGTTGCCGCTGATCCGGCATATCGTCCTCAATGACGCGAAATCCAGCAGCTATAAGCTGGCCCTGCTGCGCGTCGTCGCGCGGGCCGCGGATGCCTCCCCCGGCCTTGCCATGGCCGACGGCGATGACGGTGTGGTTCTCCCGCTCGGGCTGATCGCCCTCTACTGGATCAGGATGTTCCTGCCGCTGGTCGCGGCCGACCTGCCGCAAACGCCGACCAGCCGGAGCGGGGGTGGGCTGGGCTTCGTCAAGGAACCATTCCGACGCCTTGCTGGTACCGCGCCACCCGAACTGCGGGTCGGCGCAGAGTTCCTGGGCGATGCTGGCCAGGCGCTGGCCGGAGCCATCCGGGACGCGGCGAGGACGATCACCGACATGCCCGCGCACTACATCACGTACCCGGGCAGCGACCGGCAGGTGTTCGATGCCGTGACCCGGCGCGGTCCGCGCACCGGCGAGCGGCTGGTGTTGGACGCGCTCTATCTGTGGTCGGTTGGCGACTTCCGGATTCCGCTGAACGTCTGGCACGCCTTGACGCGCCTGAACACTTGGATCGAGCCCGCGCTCACCATGGAGTGGACGCGGCTGATGCAGCAGTATCTGGCCCGCCAAGGTCGCTCCGTCCCCGAAGGCCATATCGCCGAGGCCCTCGCTTGGCTTGATCCCCAGCGCGGCACGGCCGAGGTTCGGCGCCTCACCGCCGCCATGTTCGATGCGGGGCAGCCGGTCTTCTGCGTCTGGACGGGTCGGAAGCTGCGGCAGGAAGGCCTGGACATCGACCACTGCCTGCCGTTCTCCGCATGGCCGAATGCCGACCTCTGGAACCTGATGCCTGCCGATGCGCGCGTGAACCGGCACCGGAAAGCAGACCGCCTCGTCTCGGCCGATCTGCTGGACCGCTGCGGCGACCGGATTACGGACTGGTGGGAGCGGGCGTATCTGCGAGGCGGCGATGTCCTGGCGCGCCGGTTCGGCCGCGAGGCGGCGGCGTCACTGCCGGTGGATGCGGTACTTGATGGCTTGGTCGGCTTGAAACCGGTCCTGGAGGCGGTGGCCGCCAAGCGGTTGATGCTCAAAGCGACACAGCAACTGCCTGAGTGGAATGGGCAGCTGGCTCCTCGGCAGGTCGCTGAGGAGCCGCCAGCGTCGTCTCCTGCCTGACGGAGTCCGCGAGGGGGAGAATCTTCGGATTGAGGCTCGAAAGCAGCATCAAGGCGTTCAGGCGCTGCCTCGGAGACATGCCGCTGCCGCTCCCGGCGGAGGCGAGGTACCAGGCGGCATCGAAGGAAATCGCGTCCACCGCATCCGGCGAGAGCGTGGACCAGAGCGTCGTATCCGACTTCACGGCCTGATAAGCCAGCCAGCATGTACCGCTTTCCAAGACGCCGTACACCTCCTCGGCCATCAGCCCTGTGCCCGGCAACTCTGCGGCCAGCGCCCGGAGCGCAGAGGAAGCCCTCCAGTCATCGAGGTATCGGGCCGGGTCGTCGCCCCAGGGAAACCGCCTACTCCCTTCCATCCACCTCACGACCGCTGCCACGACCCTGGATGCCCTCCGCTCGTCAGGGAGATGGCCGCTTGCGGCCAGATGGTAGACGGTGTCTTGCACGAGCGGGTCGGCGTGTCGGGGATGCAGCGAGAGCAGGCCAACCTCACCGATGGCCTCGATGGCGCTGAAGGCCAAGGCGCCTGTCGCATGCCCTCTCGACCGGCTCGCCACCCAATCCATGATCTCGTTCAGGCCGTTCATCGCCATCTCCATCCTCAGCAGATGGGAAAGCGTTGCTCGGCCGCAGGCAAGGGACCAGGATGGTCAGGCCGTGAGCTCGTGGCAAATGATCTTGGGCTTCTTGATATTGCTGCCAACTAGGAGGCATTGCCGGACCACCCGATGCTCTCTTCTGGATGGGTTCGGGCGTGCTCCTCTCAGTCTCGCAAGTCGCATCGGTCCTCCAGTAGCCCAAGCCTCACCAGACGAGATCCGACCGCACCACGTGTCCGCCCGAAGTGATCGGCCAGTTCCACCCCGCCTTTCCCCTCGTCCCGGTACAGGCATGTCAACTCGCTGTCTTCCTCCTCCGTCCAGGCTTGCCCAGTGTTTTCGGGCAGGTTGTGCTCGATGGCGCGCTGGCGGGCCGCCTCACGCCGCTCCTCTGGAGATAGTTTCGGTTTCGTTGTCTTGGGGAGTGGCCGGTAGCCGCCTTCGCTCAGCAGCTTGTTTCCGCGGCCTTTGAGAACCTCAACCCAGAAAATCTGCGCGCGCTCCGCAGCGTCAGTTCCAGCCGTCACTTCGAAAACGACGAACATTGGCATCCCCCCGCCACTGCGAATGTGCCGGATGCGCTCGTCCACCTTCGGGTGCTCACCGGCCTTGTATGCGCGAGCGCCACGCACTGTACCGACGTAGAAGACCCGGTGGTCGGCGGGGTCGACGATGCCGTAGACCGTCCAGCGGTCGGCCTCTTCCGCTGCGTCCAGAACCCCGCCCCCATTCGCCCCATCGCCCATGGTCGCCTCCGCCCCGGCCATCGCCTGTGTAATGATTTCGCGATGCCAGCGATGTTTGTTGAGCAGTGGCTCGCCGCGCGCTGCCAAGATCCCAATCCACCGGTTCTCGGATGCGATGGACGCCTCCAAACTACCCACCTCGTCCAGCGCCTCAAACACCGGCATGTCTCCGGCCGAAACCACAGTATGAAGCCAGCTTCGCACGCCCGTTCCACGTGGCCGGACTCGGAGTCCTTTGAGGTGAGTTTGCTGTCGTTTAGCGAAATCCTCTGTCTGGCCAACGTAGAAGGCAGCACCGGTATTCGGGCAGCGGATCGCATAGGTGACGAACCTGCGGTTGTC
The DNA here is from genome assembly GCF_013340935.1 of Azospirillum melinis. Taxonomy (GTDB): domain Bacteria; phylum Pseudomonadota; class Alphaproteobacteria; order Azospirillales; family Azospirillaceae; genus Azospirillum; species Azospirillum melinis. The sequence goes on from NZ_WHOS01000023.1 coordinate 29,962, forward strand.
TGAATCCGGGAGGTCTGTGGGCGAGTGCGCATCTCGATAGGCGTTGGATGTAGTTGCCGCGTCTCCCACTGACTCGTTCTCGTGTCTTGTGTACGGTTGCCGGACCATGTTCCTGATGCAAAAGTTGAAGCGCCAAGAGATCGCTGTTGCAGGAAATACACCGCTCACGGGCATGGGCGCGGTCGTTCACTTGGTCGAGTATGCCCCGTAGACCTTGCCCGAGCGATCAGCGACGAGACCGCACTCGATGTCGCCGGTCATTACTTCGTACCGGTCCGTAATGTCACGGGGGTTGTCGACGGTGGTCTTAAAGGGTCGGTGCGTGCCGGAGATCAGATACGGTGGACGTGGGTGGACTACGAAGACGAGTTTGGCGTTGGCCTTGAACGCCTTGGCGGTATCCGGGGTCATGGGAATACGGCCGATGATCCCCTCATGTTCCACCGACTTCATGCTGTCGCCCATCTTGTAGGGATTCGGTTCCTTGTTCTTCGGAAACAGCGAATCGCATCCGTATGACTTGCAGGCACGGACACGGTCGAAGATCGCGGTGGTTTCCGAGTCGATGTTCGCGACGGAAACCTTCGCCCCCATCTTCGACGTGGCCTCGTACTCGCCTACCACGCGCTGCTTCTGTGTCACGACGGCGGCGATTGCGCCACCGTAACTCACTTCTTTCCCGGCAGGGTCTTTATAGCCACTTAACGCCGACCACCACGCAAATGCCTCGTTGCTGAAGGCGTAGGTGCTGACGACCAGTACGCCTTTATCTGCGTCATACTTCAGGTATTGGATGTTCGGTTCCCGCTCGATCAGCAAAGTTCGCGGCGCCTTCTTGGCGGCCTCGGCGACCCTTGCGTTATAAGCGGCCGTCGTCTCGAATTCGCTCTTCGGTTCGATTTTCGGTAGCAGGGTCGCGGCCTCGGTGAACGGCTGGGACACCAGCATCTTATCCTTGTAGTCATTACATCCGGCAGCAAAGGCCACCGAAGGCGAGACGAAACATGCCAGCGCCAGAACCACACCGAACCGACGCGCCATTGTTGTCTCCTAACCCGCGTCCGTGGAACTCGCATATAGGTTTACACGCAAGCGTGAGCGTTGCAACAGCATCCACCTCCGGTTCATCTCCGCCCTGGGCTATTCGAGAAGCGCCCGCATGTCATTGAGGAAGCTCCTGGCGCCAGGGGCAGCGGTCCAATCGGCCCATGACAGATGAGCGGAGCCAGTGCTCTGGCGCTTCGCTGTGTAGAGGGGCACCACTGCGGATTTCGGAAGACCGAGAGCTTCGTGTAACCGCATATCGCGGGTCCAGCGCACCCCGATGAAGAAGTCCGATTTCTCGATGTTGGCGGCCTTGAGGGTCACGCGCGGGAAGGGGCCATCGGTCCCGAGGATGCGAGACTTGACTTCGATCCGGCCGAAGGTCGGAGACAAAACGTCGTGCCCCCGGGAGTTGCTGGAGGTCAGTTCACCGCCGGTGACCAGTGCCGTAAGGATTTCCGCAAGCCGGTGATGCGAGATTGCCAAGTGCCGCTCGACGCACCGCGCCGACCGCAAGATGTCCGCCATCTCAGCGGCGTCTTGGCGCAGGAGGTCCATCATGCCAGTCAAGCTGCCTCCCAATCACGGCTACGATGCGTTCCCGATTGTCGGTCGCCGGGAATGCGGAGTACAGCTTCGTGATCGCCTCTCGGCCCGTCGCTCGACTCCGAGATGGTGCCAGCCATGGCCCATCCCCATCTGCTTCTACAGAAAGCGGAGGGTAACATGCGGTTCTTGCCGTCGGCGCAGTTCATCGAGCAGTCGCAGGTGGCCGACGAGTTCGTCGCGTCCGCGGCGGCGCTGGCCAATCGCCTGTTGGACGCCAAGGGCCTGGGCGGCCTGCCGCCGTGCAGCGTCAGCTACTTCATTGAGGAGCTTCATCGGCCGGGTGCTGCGATCGGTCTGCACAGCAAGGGCACGGCCAACGTCCGGCTGAACTTGGCTTGGCTTGCCGAACTGGCGCAGCGAGAGACCGCCCCCGAGTGGGAGGTCGCCTTCGTTATCCTGCATGAATACGCCCATTTCGTCCTCGAACTTCTGGAAGCCCGGGAAGCCAGCCCCGGCGCGACGCGCCGACGTATCGAGGCTGGACACGCTGATTTTCTGCGCCGGATGAACCATCTCGGGTGGCTCGCCGATCCGGTATCGCGAAAGCTCCTGTCCAACCACAATGCCATTGCCGAGGAATGGTACTGCGATGCCTTCGCCTACTGGGTCGCGGGCACCTTGCCGGAGCCACATGCCGAGTTCTTCGACGAGCTTCTGGCAGAGGTGCGCTCCCCTCCAGCCGGTTGAAGGTTGAGTTCTGTGCATACTACCGTATGCTCGCATGAGTTACATGGACGCAGGCTGTCTCTCAAAAATAGGTTGAAACTGGGTCTGTGCTTTGACAGGCTGGACTACCTCTAATGGATAGTACGCCAGCTACGGTTCTCAGCCATGCCAGCCTCAGCCGCCACCCAACCATCGGATGTCCCGCGAGGTGCGGCGTTCCCGTTCGATTTTACGGTGTCGGTAGACACGGCGATCTTCCCCAGTGAAGTCGTGCTCCGCACCTGCTACGCCTTCACCGACCGGTGCCACTGCTGGCTCGAGTCAGAGGAGGGCGCGCGCATCTTGGTTGGCTTCAGGCTCAAGGCCCCATCGGCTGACCCGGATGCCATCAGGGGCGAGTTCGGGAACGCGCTGATCGACTTCGGCCTACGCGCCAGCATCGAGGAGAAGACACGAGCCGTCCGTGAAGCCATCGTCTCCGCGGCCCTGGCCGAGGCCAACGCACCCGCGCCCGTGAAGCGATAGGGGGCCGGGTTGGCAGGGCGTCTCCCCTTTGCACCGCTGGCTGACTTTCGTCCGAAGGAACCGGGCTACCAACCGATGCCCTTCCGGTTCGCGCGCATCCCTGGCGTCGACGGAAAGGTGCTGGTTACGTCCGAGGTCGGCGAGTTCGAGTTTCTGGACGAGACCGACTTCAGGGCTTTCGAGGCCGGTACGCTGAGTCCGGCCACCGATGCCTACGCGGATCTTCAGGGGAAGCATTTCCTGGTCGAGGGCGATCCCTCGACCACCCTCAGGATGGTCGCCGCGAAGTACCGAACCCGGAAGTCCTTCCTGAAGGGCGGACCGGCCCTTCACGTGTTCGTGGTGACCCTCCGGTGCGACCACAGCTGCCGTTATTGCCAGGTCTCCAGGCAGACAGCCGACCAGGCACGCTTCGACATGTCGACCGAGACGGTCGCCGCGGCCATCGACCTGATGTTCCAGACGCCGTCGCCGTCCCTGACGGTCGAGTTCCAAGGTGGCGAACCCCTTCTTGCGTTCCCGCGCATCCGGCAGATCGTGGAAGCGATCGAGGAGCGCAATCGGGTCAAGGGTCGCGCCATCACCTTCTCGATGACGTCGACCCTGCATCAGGCCGACGGCGAGGTGCTGGAGTTCCTCCGCCGCCACGATTTCCAGCTTTCCACCTCGCTGGACGGTCCCGAGACCTTGCACGATGCCAACCGGCCCCAGCCTGGCCGGGAGTCCCACCGGCGCACCGTGGAGGGTATCGGCCGTGTCCGGGCGGTTCTGGGCGAGCGCAGCCTCTCGGCCCTGACGACGCTCACACGTGAGAGCCTGAAGCACCCCGAGGCCATCGTGGATGAATATGTCCGCCTTGGGTTCCCTTCCATCTTCTTGCGGCCTCTGAGCCCGTTCGGTTTCGCGGCCAAGGCGGCGCAGCGGATCGGCTACGGGATGGAGGAGTTCCTGCCCTTCTATGAGCGAGCGCTTGCCTACATCCTCGAGCTCAACCGCAAGGGCGTTGCGATCCAGGAGGCGTACACGGGCTTCCTCCTCAGCCATATCCTGACGCCGTTTCCGACCGGCTACGTCGACCTACGGTCGCCGACCGGCGCCGGTCTGGGCGCCCGGGTCTACAATTATGACGGCGGCGTCTACGCCTCCGATGAAGGGCGGATGCTGGCGGAGATGGGCGACCATAGCCTGCGGCTCGGCACTGTCCACGACAGCCATGCCGACCTGATGCAGTCCGAGGGCATGCAGCTGCTGCTCGCCACCGGCGTCGCCGAGGCGCTGCCCGGCTGCTCCGATTGCGCCTTCCTGCCATACTGCGGCGCCGACCCGGTCTTCAACCTGGCGCGCGAGGGTGACCCCGTCGGCCATCGGCCGACGAATGCCCACTGCACCAAGCACACCGGCTTGTTCCGGATCCTGTTCCGCTATCTGGCCGAGGCCGACCCGCACGTCATGAGGACCTTCACCTCCTGGGTGACCCAGCGGCCGGTCCAACGCCTGCCGGACGCGGAAGCTGCCTGATGCTTCCCCTTCACACACGGGCGGTGATCTCGGGCGACCTCTCCCGGCCGTTGCTGAAGGTCCTCGACCTCGCTGAGGCGTTGCGGGGAGACGTGCCTCATGAGCAGGTCGCCGTGCAGCTGGATGACGGTATCGACGTTGACACCGGCGTTCTGCGCGACCTAGGCTTCGCCGCGGTGATGCGGCCGGGTGCCACCGACATTCGCCCAGACGATGCCCTGCCGGTCATCTGCGGGCTGAGCAACACCGACGTCGTAAATCCCGGCGACGTCATCCGGGTGCGGCACGATAGCGGGCAGCTGAGCGTGCTCTACCGACGCGGGGCGAACGCGAATTCCCTGTTCCTGACCGAGCAATGCAACAGCCGCTGCCTGATGTGCAGCCAGCCGCCGCGCGACGAGGACGACCTCTGGCGGGTCAGTGAACTCCTGGAGCTCATCCCGCTCATCGACCGGGATCTGCCGCAGCTGGGTTTCACCGGCGGTGAGCCGACGCTGCTCGGCCCGCTGCTGCCGGAGCTCATCCGCGCCTGTAAGGCGGCGCTGCCGCGAACCGGCCTGCACATCCTGACCAACGGGCGCAACTTCGCCGAGCCGGTCTTGGCCGACAGCGTCCATGAGGCAGCCGGGTGCACGACCTGGGCGATCCCACTCTATGCCGACGTGCCCTCCCGACACGATCATGTCGTCCAAGCCGCGGGCGCGTTCGACGCGACGGTCAACGGCATCTACAATCTGGCTGAACGCGGACACGCGATTGAGATCCGCTTCGTCGTGCATGCGCAGACCTTGCCGCGCATGCAACGGTTCGCCGAGTTCATCTGGCGGAACATGCCGTTCGTCAGCCACGTCGCCTTCATGGGGTTGGAGCCGATGGGCTTCGCGAAGGTGAACCGGGACCTGCTGTGGGTCGACCCGGTGGACTATGGTCCGGCGCTGGCCGAGGCGGCTTGGCACCTCCAGGACCGCGGCATCACGACGTCGATCTACAACGTCCCGCTCTGCGTCCTGCCCGAGGCCGCTTGGCCGCTGGCGCGTCAGAGCATCTCCGATTGGAAGAACATCTACGACCCGGCTTGCGAGGGGTGCTCGATGCGGCCGCGCTGCTGCGGGTTCTTCGCGTCGCATGGCCCGGCATGGCGAAGCCGAGGCATCAAGGCATTCAGGTTCGATGAGGCAGCAGAATGAAGAAGAACTGGACCGACTACCTGAAGCAGGTGCTGGGCTGGACGGCCCCGACGGCGGCCACCTTGTCGAGCATCTGGTCGCCTGCGCAGGCCGGGCCGCTGCCGGTCCTATTGCCCGAGGCGCACCCGGCGAACACCCGGCTTCAGCCGCTGACCTTCGTGATGCCGAACAGGATGGAAGGCCCGGAGATCTACATCGGTCACCGCAGCCATTCCAGCCATCGGAGCCACAGCAGCCATCGATCGCATTATTCGAGCGCGGGCGGTTACACGTCGCCGTCCTATTCGGCACCCGTCTATTCGCCCCCGCCGCCTCCACCCCCGGCGCCGGTCTACAACGCGCCCTCGACGGTGACGACACCGTCCTGGTCCAGCCCGTCGAAGACGACGACCGCTCCTTACCAGCCGCCTGCACCGGCGTCCGGTTCGGCTTCTTCAGGAACCACAGCAGCGCCTCGAGCAAGCCAGCAGGACGCCATCGCGATGACGATGCGGGTCCAAGTCGAACTCATGAGGCTCGGCTACTACAAGGGCAAAATTGATGGGAAAATGGGACCGGGAACCAAGGAGGCGTTGCGAGCATTCCAGCGGGCTGAGGGGCTGGTGGTCACGGGGGTGATGGATAACGCGACATTGGGTAAGCTGGGCATCACGGGGTGAAATCAACTAGCCTCTCGCAAAATAGCGCAACCATTGAATAATAATACGTGCTAGTTTTTCTCGTGCATCAAATGACTGCTATGATAGCGAGGATTTGGAATGTCGGTCTGGGAAATGTTCGGATTTCGTGACAATCCCTTCAGCACGGATCCTGTCCCACCGAACGACGAAGGCACGCACCTTCTCGTCGGTAGGGATAGAGAACTCGCCAGACTGCGGATGTCCCTCACCTCGTCGGCAAACCATACGACAATCGAGGGCGCCAACGGCGTGGGTAAATCCAGCCTTGTCGGTATTGCATCCTATACACTTTTTCAAGATCATCTGCGTGATCGGAAGCGGCCGTTGTACATTCCGGTCAATCGCCCGTTTCAGATTTCCTCGACAGAATCGGCAGCCGACTTCTCGGCAACATTCCTGTACACCCTCGCCCGAGAAATTTCCAATCGCCGGGATCTAATTGCTCAGCATCACAGTGGCTTGAGAAATCTGGACGATCTTGATACATGGCTTAATGATCCAGTCCTTACCAGCGGCGGAGGTGGCCTCAATATTCTTGGAACAGGAGCTTCAGGCAATATCGCGCGAAGTGCTAATAGCAGTCAAGGTTTCGCAAACGGGGGCGTAGAAGCGCATCTTAGAGAAATGCTTCAAGCCATATTCCCGAATGCACGCTCCGGAAGTTTCATATGCGTTTTGGATAACCTTGAGCTGTTGGATACTTCAACAAAAGCCCGAGCTACGCTTGAAGAGCTCCGCGATGGAGTCCTGTCGCTCCCAGGCGTCAAGTGGATCCTATGTGGTGCACGCGGTATATTGCGCAGCGTTGTATCAACGCCAAGACTTCAGGGAAAGTTAGCCGATCCGGTTGAACTCTATCCTCTTGGGCCGAGCGCGGTTACTGAGGTCATCAGGACAAGGCTTGAACTCTACAAAATCCGCCCTGATGCTTATACGCCGGTCGAGGCAGATGGATTTCGTAAGATTTATCAGATCGGCAATCATAACCTCCGCATCTCACTAAAATATTGCGAGGATTTTGTCTTATGGTGCGCACTCAATGATAATCTTCCTCAGACAAGTGAGGACAAGTTCGGATTGATTGACGCATGGTTCTCGCAGATTGCCGAGGACCTTCATATCAACACGATGGATGTCACACCAAGGGCATGGAGGCTATTCGATCAAATTGCGGAGAAACCGGAGGGATGTTCTCCCGGAGACTATGCCGAATTTGATTTTAACAGCGGTCCAGCAATGCAGCCACACCTTCGTAACCTTGAACAGGCACAGCTAATTCACAGCGCAACGGATGATGTGGATCGCCGTCGGAAGACCATCAACCTCACGCCTAGAGGATGGATTGTTCGCTATCATCGCTGTAATTATCAGCTGCCACCAGCAGCCTGACACCCTGCTGCTTAGCTCCTGAAAGAAGGCTTGTCGAAATCCGGCGAGCCTTCTACGTGTCGGCCTCACATCACGCCGCCACTTGGCGCTCCATCATCTCCGCCGCTTAGTTAACCTCGAAGCGTGACATATTTTTGACATCAGGTCACAAAAGCTGAGAGCGTCGGCACTCTAATTCACGTCCGAGGGATCGGCTACATTGCTTCCAGCAGGATTAAAGGAAAAGACTTGGAGTACTGGGCCCTGGGTGCCTCGGGCCTCAAGGTGCCCGCGCTCAGCTTTGGGACCGGCACCTTCGGTGGCAAGGGGCCGCTGTTTTCGGCTTGGGGGAACAGCGACGTCGATGACGCCCGGCGGTTGATCGACATCTGCCTCGACGCCGGTATCACACTCTTCGACACCGCCGATGTCTATTCGGATGGCGGCTCGGAAGAGGTGCTCGGCGCCGCCATCCGTGGGCGGCGCGACAAAGTGCTGATCTCGACCAAGACCGGGTTGCCCATGGGCGACGGGCCGAACGATGCCGGTCTTTCCCGTCATCGGCTGATTGGCGCCGTGGAAGCAGCGCTCCGGCGGCTCGGGACGGATTACATCGACCTGCTCCAGCTGCACGCCTTCGATGCCTTCACGCCGGTGGAGGAGGTGCTGCACACGCTGGACACGCTCGTCCGCGCCGGGAAGGTCCGCCATGTCGGTGCCTCGAACTTCGCTGGCTGGCAGCTGATGAAGTCGCTCGCCGTCGCCGACCGCCAAGGGTGGCCGCGCCATGTCGCGCATCAGGTCTACTATTCGCTGACCGGGCGTGACTACGAATGGGAGTTGATGCCCCTTGGCCTCGACCAGAAGGTCGGTGCGCTGGTTTGGAGCCCGCTCGGCTGGGGCAGGCTGACCGGTAAGATCCGCCGTGGTCAGCCGATCCCCCAGGGCAGCCGCCTCCACGATACCGCACAGTGGGGGCCGCCTGTCGAAGAGGAGCGTCTCTACCGGATCGTCGACGCGCTGGACGCCGTGGCGGCCGAGACCGGGCGCAGCGTTCCCCAAGTCGCCATCGCTTGGCTGCTCGCGCGGCCGACCGTTTCCTCGGTGATCATCGGCGCCCGCAACGAGGCGCAGCTGCGCGACAATCTGGGGGCCGTCGGCTGGACGCTCGAACCCGGTCAGATCGCTCGTCTCGACGCGGCCAGCGACGTGATGCCCGCCTACCCCTATTACCCGTACCGCACGCAGGAGGGCTTCGCCCGGCTCAATCCGATGCCCGTCTGAGGTCCCGGAGGGCTCCTGAGGCGCTCTGCGTCGGAGCGGCGTACAGGCCAGACTCTGCGATGGGCGTCCAGTGCGGATGCTCTCCGACCGCCAACAGCAGCGCACCGGTGGTCACCGAAGCCCACAGTCCAATTACGGCGATCAACTGACGCTTGCTGTACCGATGGTCGATCTGAGGATCTGCCCGCAAGGAAAGCGCTGCATCCCTGTTGAGGTTGGGGCGCTCTCGCCAACCGCCTTTACCGAAAACAGTCGTCAGGAGCACCCCCATGTCCAAAGAAGCATTGAAGGATCTCCTCATCGAGGAGCTTCAGGACGCATACAGTTCCGAGACCCAGATCCTCGAGGCGCTGCCCGCGATGGCGGACGCGGCGTCATCTCCTCAGCTGAAGCAGGCATTTCAGACCCACCTTCAGGAGACGGATGGGCAGGTAAAGCGTCTGGAACAGATCTTCCAGATCCTCCAGGCCGATCCCGCGGGCAACACCTGCGAGGCAACCCAGGGGCTGATCGAGGAAGCCGAGGAGATCATGGACCAGGGCCTCTCGCCGGAGGTTCTCGATGTCGCCCTGATCATGGCCGCCCAGAAGGTCGAGCATTACGAGATCGCCAGCTACGGCTCCCTCAGGACGCTGGCGGAGACGTGCGGGATGACGGACGTCGCCAAGCTGCTCGATGAGACACTCAGCGAGGAGAAGGCAACCGATGAGAAGCTGACCCAGCTTGCCGAGGGCGAGGTCAATCAGCGTGCCTTCAAGGCGGCGTGACCGGTCGGCGGCGGTCGTACTGATGCGCGGCCGCCGCTTGCCACCATGGTGCCTTGCTCAGCACAGGGCGGCTAAATGGGGCGCGCAGACGTCCTCCTGGCGATGTCCTCCGATTTTCCAGCGACGTGACGACTCCAGGGGTAACTTGGGCCGAAGCCTCGTTCGTGGAACAGGCCGCGACGGTGCCATGCTGTCTTGATCGGATGGCAGGCCTTTCCAAAATCTGCATGCATAGCAAACCCGGAAGACGGGCAACCATGTACGCGCTCCACCTCAATGAACAGGAGCTTCGTCGACACAAGCTCCGCAACGTGGTGCAGTCCATCCTGTTGGTTGGAGGCCTGACTCTTCTCGCCGCTGCCATCGGCTGGTTGCTCTTTGGACCGGCAGGGATCCTGTGGGTCATCATCCTCATAGGAGCGGCGCTGGCATTCACCCCATCGATCTCGCCCCAGGTCATCCTGAGGCTCTACGGTGCCCGCCGCCTTCGTCGAACCGAGATTCCAGAGGTCCAGGAGAGCCTCGCGGTATTGGCCCGGCAGGCCGGGCTGCCCAGCATCCCCGAACTGCATTATCTGGCGACGCCGATGCCGAATGCGTTCGCCGTAGGCTCCGCGAGCAGTAGCGCCATCGTCCTGACGGACGGCCTCTTGAGGGTCATGAACCTGCGTGAACTCGTCGGCGTCCTGGCCCATGAGGTGAGCCACGTCCGGAACCATGACCTGTTCATCATGGGGCTGGCCGACATCATCAGCCGGGTCACGGGAGCCATGGCAACTACCGGCATCATCCTGCTGTTCTTCAGCCTGCCGTTGATGCTGGCGGAGCAGGTCGGGTTCCCCTGGCTGTTGATTGCCCTGCTCCTCGGGGCACCCACCGTCAACACGCTCATCCAACTCACCCTGTCCCGAACGCGGGAGTTCGACGCCGACCTGGACGCGGCCGCGATCACCGGGGACCCTGCGGGCCTGGCCTCCGCCCTGGCCAAGCTCCAGCGGTACGATCCCGGCTTCTGGGAGCGCGTGCTGTTCCCTGGTCGGCGGAATCCCCACCCGTCCGTGCTGCGCACCCATCCGGCTACCGAAGAGCGCATCGAGCGCCTTCTTGCGCTCCGTCAGGTCGCATCCCTGCGACCGGCTTATGAGGCGCGGTCGATCGCGCTTCCTAGTCACCTCGCGCCGCCCGTCCATCGACCACGCTGGCGTGCGTCCGGGCTTTGGCATTGACCGCCGTCCCTTTTGTCCCCGCGCCATAAACCGAACAGCGCGGTCTTGTGCGGCCATGGCGCCGGGCCCAGCTGTGAAGCGCTTGAACCCTGAAAGGACTCAGCCCTCTTCCCGGCGTCGTCATACTGAACGCGAGCGGCGCGCTTGCCCGACCTCGACACGGCGGATTTCGGTTCAGGCTGCTTATCGAAAGTCCCGCGTCTGCGGCTTGATACCGGCCCCGAGCCGCAGATCAGGGTCGTACATCTCCTTTGCCTGCGGCATCTGCCGCCCGGCTAACCCTGTTCCGACCTCATCGGACCGGCACGACCGCAGCGGCATCGGCTCCCCTCGGCCACCAAGCGACCGCAGTAGGTCCGTCTGGTCGGTCAACCGCTCAGCGATCAGGTGGATGACCTCGCCCTCGACCTGCACGCGGCCCTTCACCGCCATCATGCTGGCGCCCAGGACGACGCGGCGCTGCTGCTCGAAGAGCTTCTTCCAGACGATGACGTTAGCGATGCCGGTTTCGTCCTCAAGCGTGATGAACAGCACCCCATTGGCGCTTCCCGGCCGCTGCCTGACCAGCACCAAGCCGGATACGGTCACCCTGAGTCCGTCTCGGGTGTGGGCGAGGTCGGTGCAGGGGATGATGCCCTGGCGTCGGAGATCCCTGCGCAGGAACGACATCGGATGGCTGCGCAGGCTCAAGCCCGTCGTCGAGTAGTCCTCGACCACCTCGCTGCCCGCGCTCATGGGCCTGAGGGCGACCTCCGGCTCATCAGCCTCCCGCTCGGCCCTGGCGGCGGCGAAAAGCGGCAGGGCCTCATCTCGGAGCGCCCGGATGGCCCAGACTGCCTCCCGGCGCCTCAGGCCAAGGCCTGCGAAGCCATCCGCGGCCGCCAACTGGCGAAGAGCCGCCACCGGCACGCCCGCCCGGCACCACAAGTCTTCGACGCCGCCATAAGGCCGGTCCTCGCGGGCGGCAACGATCCCGGCCGCGGCGGCGTTGGCCAGCCCCTTGACCAGCCGGAAGCCAAGCCGGACAGCCAGCCTGCCGTCCGCCATCGGCTCCAAGGTGCAGTCCCATCGCGAGGCGTTGACGTCGACCGGCCGTACCTCGACGCCGTGCTCCCGCGCATCCCGGACGATCTGGGCGGGTGCGTAGAAGCCCATCGGCTGCGCATTCAGCAGGGCGGCACAGAACACTTCGGGATGGTGGCATTTCATCCAGCTGCTGGCGTAGGCGATCAGGGCGAAGGACGCCGCATGGCTTTCCGGGAAACCGTAGCTGCCGAAGCCTTCCAACTGCTTGAAGGTCCCCTCAGCGAAATCCTGGCTGTACCCGCGCGCCACCATGCCGTTGACCAGCTTGTCGCGGAATCGGCTGACTCCGCCAGTGAACTTGAAGGTGGCCATCGACTTCCGCAACTGGTCGGCCTCGCCGGGTGTGAAGCCCGCGCAAACAATCGAGACCTTCATGGCTTGCTCCTGGAACAGGGGCACCCCCAGGGTCGGCCCCAGCACGGCTTCGAGCTCGGGCTTCGGGTATTCCACCGGCTCCAGTCCCTCCCGGCGCCGCAGGTACGGATGCACCATGTCGCCCTGGATCGGGCCGGGGCGGACGATGGCCACCTCGATGACCAGGTCGTAGAAGGTCTGCGGCTTGATCCGCGGCAGCATGGCCATCTGCGCCCGGGATTCGATTTGAAAGACCCCCAGGGTGTCCGCCCTCCGGATCATCGCATAGGTCGCCGGGTCCTCGGCCGGGATGCTCGCCAAGCTCAAGCAGATGCCTTTGTGTTCATTGAGGAATTCGAAGGCTCTGCGCATGCAGCCGAGCATGCCGAGGCCGAGGACATCGACCTTCATGATGCGGAGGACGTCGATGTCGTCCTTGTCCCACTCGATGACCTGTCGGTCTTCCATAGCAGCGGGTTCAATGGGGACGAGTTCGTCGAGCCTGTCTTGCGTCAGCACAAAACCACCCGGGTGCTGAGATAGATGCCTCGGCGTGCCCATCAGCTGTCGGGCAAGCTCCAGCGTCAGCCTGAGACGCCGGTCTCCCAGGTTGAGCTTCAGTTCGGCTGCATGCTGCTCATCGACACCCTCGTCGGACCAAGCCCATATTTGTCCGGCCAGCGCGGCCGTGACGTCCTCGGTGAGCCCCATGACCTTTCCGACGTCCCTGATTGCCCCGCGCGCTCGGTACCGGCTGACCACGGCGGTCAAGGCCGCGCGATGGCGCCCATAGGTCTCGTAAATCCATTGGATCACGATCTCGCGCCGGTCATGCTCGAAGTCGACGTCGATGTCGGGCGGCTCTCTGCGTTCGGCCGATACGAAGCGTTCGAACAACAGGTTGTGGCGCTCGGGATCAATGCTGGTGATTCCGAGCACATAACAGACTGCCGAGTTCGCCGCCGAACCCCGACCCTGGCATAGGATCCCGCGGGAACAGGCGAAGCGAACGATGCTGTGGACGGTCAGGAAGTAGGGCGCGTAGCCCAACTGGTCGATGAGCCTCAACTCATGCTTGAGCACCGCCTGAACCTTCTCCGGCACGCCATCGGGATAGCGGTCGGCAACGGCCGACCAGGTCAACTGCTCCAACGACTGCTGCGCCGTCAGGCCTGGAATTACCACCTCCTCAGGATATTGGTACTGGAGTTCGGACAGGCAGAAGTGGCAGCGGTCGACGATCTCCAGCGTGCGGGCCACCGCCTCCGGGTACTTCGCGAACAAGCGCGTCATCTCCGCCGGAGGCTTGAGATGGCGGTCGGCGAAGCGCTCCCGCCGGAAGCCCACGCTGTCGATGGTGCAGCCCTCGCGGATGCATGTGACGACATCCTGCATGATCCGGCGCTCCGGCGCATGATACAGGACGTCGTTGGTCGCCACCGTCGGCACGCGTAGCGCGGCCGCCATTGCCGTCAGCCGATGCAGGCGCATGGCATCGCCCGGACGTCGCCGGAGCGTCAACGCCACATAGCAGCGGCCGGGATAGATCCGGTGCAGGCGCTCCAGCTGCCGAGCACAGTGCTCATCCACTTCTCCCGGCACCAGGATGGCGAGCAGTCCCTCAGCCCAGTCTGCCAAGTCCTCCCAGGTGAGCTCGCAGCCTCCTTTGCCAGCCCGGGCCTTGCCGATGGTCAGCAGGCGGCAAAGCCGCCCGTAGCCCGCCCTGTTCATTGGGAACAGCAGCAGGGCCGTGCTGTCGGTCAGATCGACCCGGCAGCCGACCACCAGCCGCACGCCGGTCTGCCGGGACGCCTCGTAGCCGCGCACAATGCCCGCCAGCGAGTGCCGGTCGACGATACCCAATGCCGGGATGCCCAAAGCCGAGGCCTGCGCGAACAACTCCTCCGGGGATGAGGCGCCGCGCAGGAAGCTGAAGTGGGTGGTCACCTGGAGCTCTGCGTAGGCCACGCTCGCAGTGATCGGCTCCTTGTCCCCCGCCGTCATCCAAATAGCCCATGGATGAACCAGCGCACCGGGCCGGTCTCCGGCGAGCCCTCCCAAGACCTGTAGAGCCAGAAGCGCTCGCCTGCATGGTCTTCGACGGCGTAGTAGTCGCGCGCCGCCGCCATCTCGCGGTCGCGCCGCCACCATTCGCCATGGATGCGCTCCGGACCATCGGCGCGCTTCACGAGCCGCCGAACTCCCCGCCATGTGAAAGCCATCGGCGGGTGGTCAGGCATCAGGGCCAGCGTCTCGATGGGTTCCGGCGGCGTCAGCAGCCTTCCCGGCCGCGGCCACTGGGATGGCCAACCGGCTGGGACCGGTGGCGCCAGGGCCGGGATGCGCGTGACCGACCTCTCGGGGACATCGCTTTCCAAGGGTGCGCACCGATAGAGCCGGTCATGGCCGATCCGGTTGCCCAGGACATCGACCAGTCCGGCGATAGTGGCCGCGTCATCGTGGGCGGCAAGGTCGGTTCCAGCGCCGACCAGGCGGCCGACCTCCTCGGCCGTCAGGGGCTCGGCAAGCGTGGCCGTCAAGATGGCGGCCTCAATGCCGAACCCAGGGTCGACCTTATCGACACGCTCGACCAACAGACGGATGAGGTGCGCCGCGCTACGGACCGGCTTGGCCGTCCCGACCCGGATGGCCTGCATCGTTCCATCGACCCGATGCCAGAGCAGGTCCAGCGTTCTGGCGCCCAGCCCACGTTGTTCCAGCTGTCCGCAGAGGTCCGTCACCAGTGCCCTGATAACGGCCTGGAGAGCCTCAGCCGTGCTGACGGGCTCGACCAGGCTACGGCGCGCCTGGACGGCTTCGGTCGGGACGACAGGCACAATCGGTTCAGCGATGCGGCCGAAGACTTGGTCCAGCCGTCGGCCAAGCAGCGAGCCGAACCGATGGGCCAGCGGCGCGCGAGGTGTTGCCTTCAGGTCACCGATGGTCTCGAAGCCCAGGCGTCGGAGTTCCGTCGTCATCTCTGGCGGCAGCCGCAGGGCGGCGAGCGGCAGCGTGGAGACGAGCTCCATCGCGTCATCGACGACAACGACGGGCCGGTGGCCGAAGCGCGCGATGGCGTTGGCGGCGCCCGGCGTACCGGCGGCCGCAGCCCGCGCGGCAACGCCTATTCCAGCAAGGCGCCCGACCAGGTCGTCAAGCAGCTGGCGTTCGCCGCCCATCAGATGGCTGGCACCGGTAATGTCGATCCACAGGCCATCTGGTGGGTCCACGGCCACCATCGGGCTGTAGCGGAGCGCCCACAGAGCCAGCCGGTGCAGCCCTTCGGCGTCGGCATCGAGATCCGCATCGGCAACCGTCAGGTCCGGCACCATTGCTCGCCCATGGGCGAGCGGGATGCCCCGTCGCAGGCCGATCCTGTGGGCGGCCATGTCTACGGCCGTGATGACACGCTGAGCGCCGGTCGACGCGACGACGAAGGGTTTGTCGGTCGGCTCGTCGGCGTCAGGCGCCGATCCGGAGCCCGGCCTGCCGCGGCGGTTCTTCGACGAGCGTGCCCTGGCGCGAAGACGATCCGTCGGCCAGGTTGGCAAGTAGACCGAGACGACCCTCCTCATCGCAGCCCTCCATGTCCCACTCACCGGTCCCACCGCCACGACACCGCACCAGTTCCACCCGCCATCGCCTTCGGCCGATCCCCGACGCTGGCAGCGGGCTGGACGGCCGGGCCGAGACCCGCCAACGTGTGACGGCGGCCGTGGGCTGGCCGACCTCGGCGGCGGCCGCGGCCGGGCTGCGCCACCGGCGCAGGATGATGGCGGTGACGCCGGAGTGCTCGGCGGCGATCTGCATGCGCCTGGAAGCAACCATCGGCAACTTGGCGAGCTCGCCGACCACGGCTGCCAGCCCGCGGTGGCGCAGGCCTTCCTCGATCAGCAGAGGCAGCGTCTTCTCGTCCGGCGCCTCGGCGTAGATAACCCGGTTTGGGTTCAGGCCGACCTGGGAGAGCGCCGGGGCGAACAAGTCCGACGCCCGCAGGCACCAGAGCACCGGCCCCGTCATCCTGGACAGGATGCCCGCGACGAACAAGGTGGCCGCCGCAGCGTGGATCACTCCCAGGTCGCCGCCCTCGGCCACCTCGTGCACGGCCCCCAACGCCAGTCCGCCGCTTGGCAGCCGATCGTCGACCGCAGCGAGCCCGAACGGCAGCACGCGCATGACGCGCTGCTCGCCGCGTTCCAGCTGACGGATGCGGTTGCGTAGGTCCTGAAGGGCAGGTCGAGGGGACTGGTCAGGATACATGTCTCTTGAGACAGGCCGGGAAGGATTATGTTCCCTTTTTGTTCCTCAGAAGCCGGACATAAGTCAAGACCAAGCCTATTCCGGCCAAGGTCAGGGCAGTGGCGTCACGTTTCTCCACGTCGCTGACGTGATCATGGACTCAGTGTCACAAGCGGAAATCCGGCGCAAACAGCCGGATCTTGAGTAGGTCGTTAAGGGCGGGGCATCCACGGCGAAGGCAGGAGAGTGACCGAACGCAGTGAAGTAAAGGGGAGAGGCCGGATAGTTCATCCCGGACCGGTTGCTGGATGCTGAACGACTCGGATCCTGTCCCTGATGGCCAGTGCTTTGTCAGATCTACATACTATGACGCGCGTTCGCGCGAAGAAGGTGCAACTGCCATGGTGGAGTAGGGAGGCTGAAATGACACAGTGTGTCGTCGTCTCCTACGGAGCGGAGGCAATTCTGTCATCGAGCCGCCATGTATGACGGGATCGCATAGACGGGAGGGAGGAATGGCCGATTGTCTGGACATCCTGGTTGCCGAGGACGATCCCCGCATCGCCGCGATGTTGGCCGATATTCTGGATGAACTGGGTCATCGCGTCGTCGGTGTCGTGGACACCGCCGAGGCTGCGATCGACCTCACCGCCGGTAAAGCTGTTGATGTGGCGGTGATCGACGTCTGGCTGGCCCATGGCTCCAACGGCCTGACCGCTGTGCGGCATTTGACCGGCCGAAACGGCATTCCCGTGATTGTGTGCAGCGGGCATGCGGCCGCCCAGGACGCCCTGGGCGCCGGTGCCATCGCCTTTCTGGAGAAGCCGTTCCGGATCGCCGACCTGGAGCGCGCGTTGGAACTGGCGATGGGGTCCGGTGCGCTGGCGGATGCCACGGCGACCGCTGCGAGGGCAAGGATGCTGGCAGGCCACGCGCTGTCGCCTGCCGGTCGGTAGTCAAGTCTCAGGTGTATCGCTGATTGGACGCCGGTCGAACCAGGGCCGGATCTCGTCTGCTTGGGATCGAGCACGTCTACAGGGGGCCGGTGCGGATCAAATCCCGCCGTTGGTTGAACCGGGCACACGGCCCAAGCGTTCTATAGGTCCCGGTCCGGCTCAGGAGAGCATGAGTGCAGACAGACCTGAACTCGCCCGCGCCTTCGGTGGACAGTGCCGATCGCCGAACCCAGTTGGCTGCCGACCGAACCGTCTTCGCGGCGGAGCGGACCTACGCTGCGTGGGTCCGCACGGGTCTGGCAGGCTTGGCCAGCGGCGTCGGAGCCAAGAAGCTGCTGGAAGGAGTCGTTCCTGAATGGATGATCTGGGGAACCGGCTCCATCCTCGTCGCCTTCAGCGCGTTCTGTTTCGGTGCGGCCGTATGGCGCCAACTGTTCGCAGGGCCACCGCCACCGCACCCTGACACGCCCCGCATTCCGCCAGCGCTGCTCATCGGAGTGAATGGGTTTCTGATGCTTGTTGCCTTCAGCGCGCTCGTCGGGATCTGGTTCGGAAGGACCGGTGGGAATTGAGCAGCATGCAGTTCCCGGCCAATATCCGGCTTCAGGAAGGCAGGGCCGGACCGGCGCATTGACATGAGCTTCAATGCATCGGGGCAGCCGGGCAACGTCGACCGGGTTCTCGCCCGCGCGTGCTGGAAGCCATCCGCCCATTCTACGGTTGGCCTCCATCGCCTCAAGCGGCTTCCTAATCTTGTGTCCGCGTCAAGGTGTGCTGACAGGACGATGGTCCCTGCTTCGCGCTGGAGCGGAAGCCGGTGCTCCAGGAGGCGCGGTTCAGTTGGGTAAAACTTAGCCATCTGACGAAGTTTTCGCTTGCACCTGCGACGCTCCAACGATACTTAGCAATATGACTAAGTATGAACCTGATCTCTCGCTGCTCTTCCACGCGCTCTCGGATCCGACGCGCCGGTCGATCCTGACCCGGCTCGCCGGAGAACCCGCGCGCGTAACGGATTTGGCCGGTCCCACCGGGCTGAGTCTGCCCACGGTGATGCGGCACCTTTCGGTGCTGGAGGAGGCCGGGTTGATTTCCACCTCCAAGGATGGGCGGACGCGGACCTGCGCCATCGTGCCGGAGGCCCTGGATCCGGTGCGGACATGGCTGGACGAACACCGGGCCATATGGGAGGCCCGCCTCGACCGGCTGGATGCATTTGTGATGAACGCCATGAAGGAGCGCAAAGAATGATGTCGAACGGGGATACGACCAGTACGGCGCCGGAAAACAGGAAGGATCGCTTTGCGATGCTGACCTTCGAGCGGGATGTGGCCGCGCCCCTATCGGTGCTGTGGCATGCGTGGACGGCCCCGGCCGCTCGGATGGTATGGGCCGCCCCCACGCCTTCGGTCACCGTGGAGTTTCTTGAGGCCGACAGCAGGGTGGGAGGACGTGAAGTCTCGCTCTGCAAGGTGGCGGGGCAGCCGGACATCCGATGCGAGGTTGGCTGGCTGGAATTGCAGCCTGCGCTGCGCAGCGTGAACTACGAGGTGATTTCGTCCGAGGGCGTGACGCAGTCGGCTGCGTTGGTGACGGCGGACTTCTCCGGCACGGACAAGCGCAGCCGGTTGGCCGTGACGGTGCAGCTTTCCTCGCTGGCCGAGAACATGGAGGCCGGGTACCGGCAAGGCTTTGGCGCGGGGCTGGACAATCTCGCGGGCGTGGCCGAGCGGACCATGGTGCTCGAGCGCGTGATACAGGCACCTCGGACCCTGGTCTGGGGGGCGTGGATGAACCCCGAGACTCTGCCGCAGTGGTGGGGGCCGGACGGCTTCTCCTGCCGGACGACGCGGATTGATCTGCGGACGGGCGGAGAGTGGGTCTTCGACATGATTGCGCCGGATGGAACGGTCTTCCCGAACCACCATCGTTACGGTGAGGTCCGGCCTGAGGAGAGAATCGGCTACACACTTCTTTGGGGCGAGAATGGGCCGAAGCATGCCGACGCCTGGGCCTTGTTCGAGGATCTGGATGGGGCAACGAAGGTAACACTGGGGATGGTGTTCACCACGGTTGCCGAGTTCCAGGACGCGAAGGGTTTCGGTGCCGAGGAACTGGGACAGCAAACTCTTGGCAAGCTGGAACGCTTCGTCGCATCTCGCTGAAGCGCTGCGACTTCCAACCGCCTCGACCCGGTCTTGTAGAGACGGGCGGACCTGGAAAGGCGGCGCGCTCCGGACAATCGGCGGCCAAGGGGCGCGGTCGCCATCAACCTGAAAAACAACCGGCGGCGCGAACCGGTGATGCGCTTGACGGGAATCAGGAGCCCGTGCGCATCATGGAGGGACGGAGTTGGCTTGGGCGATGATGCCCAGGCGGTCTCTTCCATAGGTAGGCCCAGATGTCTCGCCGAGGCGAAAGACAAACGGGCTACCGCCTGGGTAGGCGGTAGCCGATGGCCCGGCGGCCGGATCCCCGATCCAGCCGCGGGCCACTCGAAGCCAACCCTGTCAACAAATTTGCCTCGTCTCCGCAAACATCTTCACGCCGGGCGGCTTCATTTAAGCGGCGCGCGGTGGCAGATGTTCTGCTGCTCTCCTCTCCGGCATCGGCGCCATGGGCCGAACGCTTCCTGGAGCGCTACGACGTCCACCGTGAGCTCAATGCCGCCGGACGTTTGGCCCGTCGGGGCCGGGCGGGCCGGGGCGACAGCTGGCTTGAGCAGGCGGACCCGGCGGCGATCGCGGACCGGCGGCAGTTCGTCGAGCGCGCACGCGACACCGCAGTTCGCGTCGATGCCCGGTTCCGGATCGGCTTCCGCTGGTTCGGCGGCTATGTCAGCGGCAAGCCCGGGCGTGGTGGCCGAGGCTACTGGCGGTCGGCATTCATCCATCAGGGGCTGATCAGCACCGAGCACCCAATCCTGCGGTTGTTCGTGACCAAATTGCACAAGGCCCGGCGCCTGCTGACGGGCAACGACAAGGGTGCGGTGACGGCGGGCGGGACCAAGGTGTTGGCGCTGGACGATGCTTATGTGCATGCCAATTCGGACATGCGCGGCGTGCTCCGGGTGGAGCTCGATCGCGATTTCGCATCCTGGGACCAACTCCGCCAAGCCGTCCTGACCTGTGGCGTGCCGACGCCGAACATCGTGGTGGCCCACATCCATGAGGTCACCGGTGCCGTCCAGGCGCCGCACCTAATCTGGTTGCTCGAGAACAGCGTCTGCTTCACCGGCCGCGGACGGGCCGGGCCACAGGCGGCATTCCGGTCAGCCTTGCAGCGGTTGACCATGGCGCTGGCGACCGCCGGTGCCGATCAGGGTGGGCGGTCCAACGCTCTGAAAATGAAGAATCCGCTTTCGCCTCGCTGGAGCCGGGCGGTCTGGGGCGAGGAGCCGTACGGGTCCCTGGCCGCCGTCAGTGCCGGGCTGCCGGACGCCAGAGACGTGACTGTCGCCGAGGCGGCTGGGAAGGATGATGCGGCGGAGGCCGGGGGATCGAACAGCTTGTTCCGGCGGCTTCGGGCCTTTGCCTTCGGCGCGGTCGCCAGCCACCATCCGGACGGCGAGGGGGTGGGCAGCCGCGGCGAGTTCGAGCAGGAGGTGGTCGGCCACGCCTACGAGATTGTGGACGCATGCGGCGCCTCGGAGAAGCAGGCCAGGGCGACGGCGATGAAGGTGGCCACGTACGCTTGGGAGCATTTCGATGGAGGACGATGGAAGATGAAGCAGAATTGGGGCGTCTGCGCCGCGCAGACCAAGGGGCTGACGGAGGCTGAGGCGAAGGCGGTCGGTGGCCGATACGCGGCGGCGCGGCGGCGCGAGGCGTCGGTGGAGAAGCTGGTGGCAGCGTACCGTCGCCTGGTGGCGGTGGGCACGGAACCTTCGCGTGCGGCCGTCGCCCTGGAGGCGGGCTTGTGCGGGCGGACGGCCGAACGCCGGTGGGACGAGGTCGTACAGGCGGTCGCTCTGGCTGACGCGGAGCCTGCTGTCGAGGTCTCGACACTCGCTCCTTTAGATAAAAAGGTCATCCCAGCGGCAGGCCCAGAAAATGCCGCAGACAAGTCGATGAGGGCAGCCGGAGGTGACCTGGAGACGGTGGCGGCGGCCATGCAGCCGGTGATCGGGTCACGTCGGCTGATTCTCCCGACGCAGGAAGGCAGTGGACGGTTGCTCGGCGCGGCTGATGTGGGCGGTAAGCACCGGTCCGGGCCGACCCGACACCCCGGCGCATGCCTGTCGGCGGGCGGGGTCCGTCCGGAGACATGGTCCCAAAGTTCTCAGGGGAGCGAGGCCATAGGCTGTGGCCGGGCCGCGGGCTCGGAGATCGTGGCCACGCAGGGTGGCCGCGGCGATCGGTGCATCGGGTCCATGGCTCGGCGGGCGCATCCGTCAGGCAGGCCGTCGACCCTTGGGCAGGCTAATGGTGGGATGCCGTCCTCCAGGTGATGGTCCTTGGACCGAGGGGCGCTACGGGCATCCTGGTCCGACGCCACGGCAGATGGACGATGAACCTCCTGGTAGCCCGCTCCCGGCAGAGCCGCCTCAGACCTTCAACTGCTGGGGGCCGTCTTCTGAGCACCGGCAGGCGGTCTGCGTGGTCCACCGGCGATCGGGCCAGCCTGATGGAGCCGACCCGGCCGGGTCACAGGGGCTTGAGCCAGATGGTGCTGAAGTCGCTGACGCAAAGGCCCCACATGTTGATCGCGTCGGTCCCGCCGGACAGGTAGACGAGGATGCCGTTCGTACCCGCTTCGCACCATGCCCCGCGGTCGCCAGTGTCCAGCAGGTCGCCCTGGGACGGGTTGAAGTCGTAGATCCAGTCGTTCCCGGCGCCGGGGCGGAACACGAACAGGTCAGGACCAGCGCCGCCCGACAGGCTGTCGTCGCCCGTGTCCCCGTTCAGCACGTCGTCGTCGAAGTTGCCGAGGAGGTCGTCCGCTCCCTGGCCGCCGTAGAGCGCGTCGTTCCCGAGGTTCCCGTACACCGCGTCCGCCGCCAGTTTGCCGTAGGCGTAGTCGGAGTCCTGCCCGACGAACAGGATGTCGGCGCCCCGGCAGAATCAAGGATGCACACCTGTGCTCAGGCCAGTGCCGCCCCAGATGCTTTCCCGCCCCCATGACCTCTCATCAGGCTCTTGGGCACTGGCTTCTTGTCGCCGCAGCCCGTGGGCTGCCTAGCCCTGCAACGGCTGGATCAGCATCGTCCAGAAGAGTTCTGCTCCGCCTTCGGCCGTCAGTTTCCCCTCACGGTCGGCGCCAGCATAGGAGGCCATGCCCGTCGACCTCAGGTAGAGGCTCTGGCTATCAGCATCGACGGAGAT
Source organism: Azospirillum melinis (assembly GCF_013340935.1). Classification (GTDB taxonomy): domain Bacteria; phylum Pseudomonadota; class Alphaproteobacteria; order Azospirillales; family Azospirillaceae; genus Azospirillum; species Azospirillum melinis. The sequence continues at coordinate 52,795 of NZ_WHOS01000023.1, forward strand.
GCTCTCGTTCCAGGAATTGTCGGCTCCGTTTTCTTTAGCCGAATAGAAAAGCGTGTTGCGGCTGCTACCGAAGCCCCCCAGCCAGATCCGGCATCCCGACATTCGGCTGCCGTGGCGGAAGATGGTTGCCGAGAAGTGGTCGGCGTCGATGCGCCGGAACGACGTTTGAATCCCGGGATTCCGTCGCTCGAGTTCCTCCAGCGAGCCCTCGAAGTAGTTTGCGATGAAGCCGTACGCATCCTCCAGGAAGACGTGCCGGTCATGATCCGAGAACTCCTGCCGGATCCGGAGATTGCTGGACCTGGGGCGCTCCGGCACCGGCCCTGACGGCGCCGGGGGTCTCGCGGACGGGGTTCGCCTTACCGGTGAAGGCGCCATTGCCTCCACGGCCGACCTGATGGCGCGGGCGACGTCCACCATGGCGTCGTCCTTGTCCGGCCACTTGGTGACCGGCTTTCCGTCCGTGGGCGTCGCCATCAGGCTGCTCAGCGGAGGGTGCATCCAGTCGCAGGGCCGGAGGATGACCGGGATGACCCTGGCCTCACCGGCTGCTTGGCGCTCCATGGCGCGGGTCATTTCCCGCTCGTAGCAGTAGTTCGAGGCGAGGAAATCCGCGCTGACCAACAGGAGGACGACGTCCGCCTCCTCCAGATGCCTGCTGATCGTGCCATCCACGGCGTCACCCGCGAGGATCCTCCGGTCGTTCCAGACCTCGATGAGCCCCTGGCGCCGGAGCATCGAAAGCTGGACCTCGAGCTCCTGCCGGAGCGCCTCGTCCTTGTGCGAGTAGGAGATGAACAGCTTCGCCATGTCAGTTCCTGTTCGGTCGTGCCGCAAAGTACCAGGAATGATGCGGTCGCGCACTGGATCCGATTCCAGGTAGCCGAGCGGAGGCAGGCCAGGGTTCGCCCCGTTGCACATTGCCCGTTCACGCATGCCGGTTGACGTGACGCTGAACGCGCGTTATTTTCGTGTAACACGTAAATAGCGCGCGGGGCGTAGCATGGATTGCCAGGACGAAAAGCCTCGGGCCGGTCGCGGGCGCCCGAAGACCCATGCAAGCGACAAGGAGCGGTGGAGGCTGCACAACGCGCGCCGTAAGGCGGCGTCCGAAGCGCTCAACGACCGACTGAGAGAAGTCGAAGGCGAACTCAGCGCCGCAAAGCAGGAGGTGGCTTTCCTGACTGCGAAGTTGAGCCGCCTCACCGATGCTCTGGCCGAGGCCATCGCCATCATGCCCGCCGAACATTTCGAGAAGCTCGCCCGCTATATGTCGGAGACCCACGCGAACCCGCGGATGGGATCACCCGAGGCGGAGGCACAGGCAGCCGATCTGGAACCGAGGAGGGATTGATATGGCCCGCCGTCATAATGCGCCCCTCCTGGTCGAGCTACTCGCCAACGGCATCGATCCACTGGCACCGGGTTCCTATAACCGCAGCCTCATGTTGCTTTCTGATGCCGCTCACTCTGCATTGTTCAAGTCGCTCTCCGTGGCGCCGTCCGTCCTCACGGCTGCAAACTGCATTCTCCAGCTGGGCGAGCAGCCTCGCCAGATCGTCTTCGACGCCATCGACCTCGCGGCGCTGATCGACGGGGCTTTGTGGCTCGAATTCGACATGCCAAATGGTTGCGATGCTTCCGAGGCAGGGGAAACCGTCAGCCAGCCAGGTGGACGGCTTCTGCGTGAGGGGTGGCTGATCACGAAGGAGGTCGGAAGCGGTTCGAACGTCAGCTTTACAGCATGTCGTTTCGGCGAGCGTGAAACGGCTTTCGAAGCTGAGCGCTTCATAATCCGTATCGTCCGACAGTTGGGTGTGAGGTATGGGGTCGTTGTCGATCCGGTGCTGGACTCGACCAAGTTGTCACCCGAAGAGAAGGCAGCTGTGCCGGAACTTGGCGCCGGGATCCTGTCTCTCCTGGCCGTTCTGGGTGCGCCGAGGCTTACGGAGATCGTTGATGCGAAACTGGATAGGCGTGGTGGGCTAACGCGTCTGCGGGAATACAGGATGGCGTCACCATGGACGGATCTCGATCGGAATGGGGTTCCGATGTTGCCGCGGGCCGTGCGCTCGGGGCTCCTCTACGACGAGCTCATGGATTCATTCGATCTGAACGAGGGGCTGATCTGGTCTGGCCGCAGCTTGTTCAACAGCGCTGAAGAGCGCCTCCGCGCGTTGGAGGTCACCGCTGGGCGTCGGGATATGCTGAAGGCCGCAGAGCCCTTCGTCCTCGGAGCCTCGGTGGCAGAGAGTGCCGCCATCGTTGCGGCTGAGGAGCGCACTGGGATGGAGGAGGCGCGCCGACAGCTTGCCCTACCTTTCCCGAGAGCCTGGTTGGAGTGGCAGGGTGTCGAGTGCGGCCTCCCAGGCCAGCGCTGGGGCATGTTCATCGAAGCTCTCGATGAGAACGTCCGGGGGGATGCTCGCGGCATCATCTTCCCAGCACGCCTGCTGGAGCGCCTTGAATGGGAAGACATCACTAGGTTGAAGGGGTTCTGTTTCCTTCTGCGAATCTCCAACCCGGATGAACCGATCGTCAGCTTCCCGGAGGCTTACCTTCCGGCTGGCGTGGATCCCGCTTCCATCGACCAGCACCTCTTCGGCAGGTTCATCCTGGCGGTCCTCACCTTTCTGACCCAGCCACGGATGACGGAGACCCGCGTCAGGGAGCATCCGGAGCGCGTGCGCTCGAACCGGGTGCGCGCGGAACGCCGCCTCGCTCCCCTCGGAACCGTTCGGGAGATCCGATTGCTCATCGACGAACCTCCGTCCAGCGGATCGGGCGCGCGCACGGGAGGTGGCCCAGTCCAGAGCGGAACGATGCCTCGCCACCAGGTCAGGGCGTTCTGGCGGTACCGGATGGGCAAGCTGGAGTTTGTTCGGCCGCACTGGCGGGGGTCGGAAGCCAACGGCATCTCGCGTCGCCGTTACCTCGTCATGCAAGGCGGTGATCAAAGGGCTGCTTAGAGGCCTAGACTAGACACAGCTTGGCGTCTGCCGGATCGGGTCCGTCGCTGGCGCCAGAAGCACAAGCCGAGCCAAGCAAGCGACCCGACCCCAAACGCCAGCAAGTCCAGTGGCCGTCCTGACCAAGCTGTCGATGTCCTGCTTGCCGAGGCGGGTCGTGACCAGCGCACGGATCAGGGTGTGGGGACGGCACCGATGGGATCGGCGACGTGGACGCCCAAGCTCCCAACCTCGGCAGCGGACCGTCTTCGCAAGTGCGACTGGCCCGGCAGTCGGGAATCCAGCACAATCCCGGCATGAGCGGGCAAGCCATCGCGTCATCGACGGAGTCCCTGGCAGGGCTGGTGGAGCGCGTGACCTTTCACAGCGCCGAGACCGGCTTTTGCGTGCTCCGGGTGAAGGTCCGGGGGCATCGGGATCTTGTTGTTGTGGTCGGCCACGCGGCGATGATCTCGGCCGGGGAATGGATCCAGGCGAGCGGCAGCTGGGTCAACGATCGCACCCATGGCCTCCAGTTCAAGGCCGCCTTCCTGAAGGCGACGCAGCCGACGACGCTGGAGGGCATCGAGAAGTACCTGGGCTCCGGCATGATCAAGGGCATCGGCCCGGTCTACGCCAAGAAGCTGGTGAAGGCGTTCGGCGAGGCCGTGTTCGACGTCATCGAGGCCGAACCCGGTCGCCTGCGCGAGGTCACGGGCATCGGGCCCAGGCGGGCCGACCGCATCGTCAAAGGATGGGCCGACCAGCGGGCGATCGGGGAGATCATGCTGTTCCTGCACGCCAACGGCGTCGGGACCTCCAGGGCCGTCAGGATCTACAAGACCTACGGGCAGGAGGCCATCCAACTCATCACTGAGAACCCATACCGGCTGGCCAGGGACATCCGCGGCATAGGCTTCAAGACCGCTGATGCCATCGCCGCCAAGCTGGGCATCGAGAAGACGGCCATGGTCCGCGTCCGGGCAGGCATCGGCTATGCGCTGGCCGAAGCTATGGACGAGGGGCACTGCGGCCTGCCGGTGGAGGAGCTGGAGAAGCTGGCCAGCGAACTCCTGGAGGTCGGCACCGACTTGGTGGCCGAGGCGCTGGCGGACGAGCTTCGTGACGGCGCCGTCATAGCCGACCAGCTGGAGGGCAGGGAGTGCGTCTTCCTGGCCGGGCTGTACCGGGCCGAGCAGGCCATCGCCGCCCGTCTGCGGGGGCTTGCGGCCGGGACGCTGCCCTGGCCCGCCGTCGACATGGAGAAGGCGCTGGAGTGGGTGGAGGGAAAGACGGGATTGACGCTGGCGCCGAGCCAGCGGGAGGCTGTCCGCCTTGCCCTGGCCTCCAAGGTCATGGTCATCACCGGCGGCCCGGGTGTCGGTAAGACGACCCTGGTCAACTCCATCCTGAAGATCCTGGCCGCCAAGCACATCCGGATCCTGCTGTGCGCCCCGACCGGCCGGGCGGCCAAGCGGCTCTCCGAGAGCACCGGGCTGGAGGCCAGGACCATCCACCGGATGCTCGCCTTCGACCCGGCTGCCGGAGGCTTCAAGCACAGCGAGGAGAACCGGTTGGAATGCGATCTGCTCGTCGTCGACGAGACGTCCATGGTGGACGTGCCGCTGATGAACGCGCTGCTGAAGGCGACCCCTGACAGATCGGCCCTGATCCTGGTCGGCGATGTCGACCAGTTGCCGTCGGTGGGACCGGGGCAGGTGCTGGCCGACGTGATCGCATCCGGCGCCGTACCCTTGGTGCGCTTGACCGAAGTGTTCCGACAGGCGGCGGCCAGCCGCATCATCGTCAACGCGCACCGCATCAACCAGGGCCAGATGCCGGACCTGACGCCCGTAGAAGGCTCGGACTTCTACTTCGTCGAGGCGGCGGAGCCTGAGGACGGCGTTCGCAAGCTCATCGAAGTTGTTCGGAACCGCATTCCGAAGCGCTTCGGCCTGGACCCCGTGCGCGACGTCCAGGTGCTCTGTCCGATGAACCGCGGGGGTCTCGGTGCCCGGTCGTTGAACGTGGAACTCCAGGCGGTCCTGAACCCGCCGGGCGATGTCCGGGTTGAGCGCTTCGGCTGGACCTACTGCGTCGGCGACAAGGTGATGCAGACCGAGAACGACTACGAGAAGGAGGTCTATAATGGCGACCTGGGCGTCATCACCGCAATGGACCCGGAGAACAGCGAACTGCTGATCGACTTCGACGGCCGTGAGGTGGCCTACGACTTCGGCGAACTGGACCGGGTGTCACTGGCCTACGCGACGACGATCCACAAGAGCCAGGGGTCCGAGTACCCGGCTGTCGTCATCCCGCTGGCGATGCAACATTGGACGATGCTGAGGCGCAATCTCGTCTACACCGGCGTCACCCGCGGGAAGCGGCTGGTCGTCGTCGTGGGCCAGCGGAAGGCGCTCGGGATGGCGGTGCGGGCACGGCAGGAGGGTCGCCGGTGGTCGAAGCTGAAGGAATGGCTTCTGACAAAATCGGCCTGACAGCGGCGGGAATGTCTTCCTCTGGCCCAAGGGGCCACGTCCGCTCCGGAAGGGCTTGCTTCAGGGAGTGGGGGGCACTCGCGTGCCTCTGTCGTGATCAGGTGACCCTCGAACTCGAGAGTGACCCTGTCCAAGCTTGAGGAACCATGAAGCTGCCGCCTTTCCATATCTGTCACCTCCTGCGTGCAGGCCGTGTTCACGCAAATTCGCTCGCACCGGATCTGGTCGCCTGAGGCAAGGCTCCCGGACCGTCCGACGCCAGCATAATCTCCGAATCCAAGAGAGCGGCTCGAACCGCATCTATGCGGCCGCGGGGGTATCACGTGCGACCGCTGCATGATCGATGAGGCATCCACCGGGGCGCGCCGCCTTGGTGGTCAATTCCGCGATCATCCGCTGCCGTCTCACCATCGCCCGCGAATGGTCCGCAGAGATGACAATTCCAAGCCTATCTAAGCAGCGATACTTGACGATAAAATGTTACATAGATTATGAAATAGTCAACCAGAGGGTTGGGATCCAGTGTGTCCGCTGTGGTCTTTTTTGCTGAAGAAAGAAAAGTGCGGCACTAGTTTGAGTAAATTCATACTACGAGCGGAATCTTTTAAGTAAGGCGCGAGAAATGACATACGTTCCAGGGTTCTATTCTCCAGGATTTTACTCTCCTGGATTTTATGCGTATAGCTATGGGTACGTCCCTGGCATGTACGTGCCTGGTATTTATGTGCCTGGTTATTACTATCCATCTTACATGCCTTCGTATTCATACGTTTCCTCATATTACTATCCGTCGTACATTCCATCTTCTTACTATGTGTCTTCTTATACTCCATCGTACATCCCCTCTTATTACACTCCTTCCTATTATATTCCATCATATACGCCAAGCACGCCCAACCCCTTGGCTGGTACAGATGGTAACGATTACCTCGTTGGAACATATTCCAATGATTACATTACAGGTAAACTTGGAAACGACACCCTCGTTGGTAGCGTTGGTAACGATACCATGGACGGTGGCGCTGGTATCGACTATGCATATTTCTCTGTCGATAGGAGCAAGGTTAATATTATCAACGTATCGCGCGATAGCTCTTTGGGATTTACATTAACTGACCCCCTGTTCAATGTCACAAATCTTCAAAACATCGAGCATGTTTTGTTGAATGGCAAAAACTATGATGTAGATGATTTAATATATGGCCATGATGCAATCCACCGCTTCTTCAACAAGAAGACTGGGGTGCATTTTTATACCGCATCAATTGATGAAGCTACTACATTAAAGGAAGCAAAGGATTCGGATCTTCGATATGAGGGCGTATCTTTCCAAGCCAGCGAAAGCGAGACAGGTACGGCAAATGTTTATAGATTTCTTAATACATCCACAGGAACCCATTTTTATACGTCGTCAGATGTTGAGAAGGAAGCAGTCCAAAAGCTATCGACATTTAGTTATGAAGGGGTAGCTTACAAAGCATTTAACAATTCTTCCCCTGGAACAAGTCCGCTCTACAGGCTTTTTAATACCGCAACTGGAGCGCACTTCTATACGGCATCCGAGGCAGAGATGAGTACGGTTTCGAAGACGACTGCCACTTACCGTTACGAAGGCGTTGCTTATTGGATATACGCCACATCCTGAATGGTTGACAAAGAATGATGACAAGTAACACTCCATATCAAGTCTATTCTGGACAGATTGAGCCAGAACTTCTTGATGCGATTGAAGCTATCTGTAATCGTCAACGGCTCATGAAGGGGACTGTTGGCGCTGGGCAAGGGGATTTGAACGAGAGTTACCGAAACTCGGATATTGCCTTCCTTCCGGAAGGTCATTGGACAATGGGGTTGCTTTACCATTTCGCAGCAGTCGCCAACGCGCAAGCGTGGCGTTATGATATTGCGGCCCCCAGCCCTGTTCAGCTTACACGGTATGGCGCCGGACAGTTCTACAATTGGCATCGAGATAGTGGAGGCGAACCACCGCAAGCTCGCATGGTTCGTAAGATCAGCGTCATTCTTCAGCTGTCTGATCCTTCGACTTATGAAGGGGGAACTGTTGAGTTCAAGCTCGGTGAAGAGACCGACGAGCCGAGAATTGTACCTGCACTAGAAGCAAAAAGCCGAGGCTCCGTCATCGTTTTCCCAAGTTGGCTGCCACATCGCGTGACAGAGGTTACGAACGGTGAACGCAGATCGCTGGTGAACTGGGTTGTTGGCCCGCCTTTCCGATGACCCTTGATAATCTCTCTCTCCGTCTCCAAGAAATGGTTCCCCATTTCTCAGAGCGAGGCTATGCAGTCGTACCGGTCCCAGAAAATCTCTATTCTACTCTGCTGGAGATTTTCATAGAGGGCCGGTACATGTTCGATGCGTTTTTGCCGGAGAAACCACACGGCATTGTCGAAAGTGCTGACCGAGCGCCAACTCTTGTCCTTGGTGGAACTGGATTTGGTGACAATAGGCCATCACTTATACACGAAAGCCCTCAACTGATCCAAATTCTGGAAGATTTCTGTGGGTGCAGTCTAAAGCCAACTTATTGGTATGGCCCTCGCTTGTACCAACGCGGAGCGATCCTGCACGAGCACATTGATCGTCCTTTATCGCACATCATCAGCGCCTCAATGCATGTGGACTCTGATTTAGATGAGCCCTGGAATATCTCAGTTGAAAGCGGGGGTATTAAGAAAGAAGTTAATATCGAAAAGGGGCACATGCTATTATACGAGGGTGTGCGCTTAAATCATTTCCGTAAAGCTCCTCTGAATGGGCGATGGTATGCCGGAACATTCATGCACTATACCGTATCCGACTCAAGAGTACTTCCAACCGACTACCTTGAACTCGCCCAACAGGCTCAGCCATGCTTTCGTTTCTGAATAAAAGGCCGAATCAGGATACTGATAATTCAGGTCCAGAGATCCAATTTGTCACCACTGTGGACGGCGTTGAGGAAGTAGCCCCGCCGCGCCCAGCGCAGGAATTCATTCCATCGTGGTTCAAATCTATGGATTCTGTGGTTTCTTCGAAAAAAAGTGACTGTCCAATCGAGCGTTTAGCACATGGAATAGGAACAATCAAAAAGTGCCCAGGCATTCATGACATGATGAGTGCAGGCTACATCATTCCGGCCTGGGCCGATTATATTATTGAGTACGATAGCGATCTAGGCACATTGAATTGGTCATCTCCATCACCATGGGCGCAAATCAGCTTCCATTCGCCAGAGCAACTGGAGGGGGCAAAGCCAATGGCGGAGATGATACGCCCTTACCGTGGTGTGCTGAAGTTCGAGAGCCCGTGGCGTATCATCTTGCCAACGGGATACAGTTCATTGCTAGTTGCTCCATTCTACTCGGATCCAACCTCTCCACTTCAAATTGTTCCAGGGATTGTCGACCACGATTCGTTCCATGTTGCAAATGTACTTGCAATGTTCCGGCAGTATGGGCGCGGTAAATGGATGCTCAAACGGGGAACACCCCTCGCACAAGTTATTCCGTTTCGACGCGAGAATTACAGGAGCACTGTGAGGTTTGCCGACGCCGTCGATCAGCGTCGAATAAATAGTGAAAGAGTTAAGCTCGAAGGAAGTGATGGCAGATATAGGACTTGGTTTTGGAAGAAAAAATCGTTCCGGTAAGCAACGCCTAGAGTGTCTTGTTGTGTCGAAAGACTCATGCGGAAATACCAAGGAGAACAAGGCAATTGTCGCTGTATGCGAAACCCCGGAGTACAGCCTGAGATCGTTACATGAAGTCGGTGCGGCCGGATAGGGCCTCGCCCCGCCTCCGCCTCGCAATCGACATAACGGTTTCGACCTTCCAGCACTGTCGGTAAGCTCGCTTGCTGGCAGCATCCCCTGGGTCATTGAGCAGGCGGTGCATCTTATATCGGTACGGGATGGTTGCGATGACCTTGATCGAGCGCCGCAGACATCAAGGCTGCGGTTGATTGACGTCTGGCTGGCTCATGGTTCGAGTGGCCTGACCGCCGTGCGGCATTTGACCGACCGGAACGGCATTCCCGTGATCGTGTGCAGCGGGCATGCAGCCGCCCAGGATGCGCGGACTGCCGGTGCCATAGACTTCCTGAAAAAGCCGTTCCGGCTCTCTGACTTGGAATGCGCGTTCGCAATGGTCATGGAAGCGGAAGCTCTGGCCGACCCTATTATGACCGGTGCGAAGTTGAAGCTGTTGGCAGCACATGCGTTGTCACCTGCCGGTCGATACATCGCCTTGCGGCACAGGCCTTGAATCCGTGGGAGCAAAGGGGGCATCGGGTGCGTCAAGCGCGGACAACTCGGGAGTTGCCTAACCGTCAACGGCCCCTCTTTAGAGTCTATGATTCTACCGGTTTTCCCAAGATAAACCGTTGATATAAACGAAGAAAATTTATACCGCACCGCAGCATTCTGTTCTGCGGCCACCTTTCCCCCTATCCAGCGAGCTTCATGCAACGGGCCGACGAGGGCTTTGGACATCACAATGTGTCGGGTTCCAGCCCATTCGTCGATGCACAGACACGCCACTCCGGAGGAGGCCTTCCCACCGTGAGCAGAAGGTGGTCTTACTCGAGCATGGTCGGCGTGCCCGGAGGACGTCGCTGTCGGTCATCCAGTAGATCGGCATGGCGTAGCAGCATCGCCCAGGCTAGTTCATAGTCACCCCAGTCCGTCATCTCAGGCGCTCTGCGCCACAAGCGGGCCACGCAATCCGGGCAGAGCGTGACGATCTCATATATCGACCACCAGTCCCGTCCATCCAGAGCATTGGGTCCGAACCATACCTGGTCCGGCCGACGACCGCAGCGTGCGCACCGGTCTACCCTGGGTCCGCCCCGACATCGTGAGGCCTTCTGTCGGCCGGGGAAGCTCATGGCGACGAGACCTCCTCGATGCAGACGCTGGGCCATCCCGGACATCTCTAATTTGGCGTCCCAGCAGCGACCTTAAATGCTGCTTTTCACGGGATCCAGGACCAAGCGCTCGTATGCGGTTAACCTGACCGATGCCGGATTGAGACTGCGCAAGGCAACCAGCGCTGCGTCCAAACCTTGTCCGAGGGGCAGTGCTCTTGCCAGCTTGCGGCCAATCTGTGCCAGCCAACGATTCCATGGGGCGTGTCCGAGGGAATCGGGGCCGCCATAGCCATGGCCATGGCTAGGATCCGCAGGTCCTGGGCTCATTGGCAGCCGAGTTTTCTGGAGTTTTCGAGATTTTAGAAAACTGGACTAAACTCCCTATACACGAGGCCCTCTTCAGCCACCCTGCGCTCGTTGGGCGGAGGCGATCAGCCGCGGATCCTGCCTGATCTGTTGTGATTGCCATGTATCGTTTTGTGCTGATGGGAGAGGGGTACGTGCTGTCCAAGTTGCAGCTGCCGGGTAATCCACACCTCGACGATTGCGCCTCGGCGGTCCGGTGATCTACCTCGGCCGAGTGTGGACTTTCTCCGGGGAACGGCCTTGTCGGACGCGATGCGCACTCTGATCCAGCGGTGGCGGGAGGATCCCAATGCCACCTACCGCAGCTGATTTCTCTGGGAAGAGCGCGTCAAAAATTTCCGCTCGATCCGCCGCGGCATCCAGCAGGTCGTCACCGACATCGAGGCGGGCACCTTCGGTAACGCCTACCAGGGCTCGTCGCTGGAGACCGTGGTCCACTCCATCGCCGAGCAACGCCAAGTCTTCAAAGGCGCCGACCACGCCCTTTTCTGGAAGCCCAAGCTGCGCATCCCGGACATCTACGAGAACGCCGACAACCAGCGCGCCTTCGGCCGTTTGCTCGACACCTGCGTCTGCTGCAACGCCGAGGCCCAGGTCCTCGCCGCCATTCAGCAGCTGGATGCCAAGCAGGTCAAAGGCCTCGGTCCGGCCGTCGCCAACCTGTTGTATTTTCTGCACCCGACCATCGTGCCGCCGTTCAACACCGCCATCGTGAACGGCTACAACGCGCTCACCGGCGCCAAGGTGAAGCTCGGGAAGTGGGACGAGTTCCTGGCCATGCGCCGGGGCATCCTGGCGCTCAACGCCGAATACCGCCCCCTGCTGTCGAACGACCTGGGCGCCATCGGCGGCCTGCTGTTCGATGTTGGCTCCGGCCGGTACACCCCCCCGCCGCGGGAAGATGACGCGGCCGCTCGCGCCGCCTGGGAAGCCGACTTTGCCAAGGTGCGCGAGGAGAGCGCCAAGGCCTCCAAGGCCGCGGCGGCGGAGCGGGAAGGGGACCGCACCCACACCGAGATCCAGGGCTGGCTGCGCGACCTTGGCCAAGCGTTGGGCTACGACGTGTGGATCGCGTCGAACGACCGCGGGCGTCCGTACGACGGCGGCAAGCTCGGGGAGGGTTGCCTCGAGCGGCTGCCCGAGACCATCGAGAAGGCGCCCGGCGCCGACGCCGTCCGGCTCATCGACGTGCTGTGGCTCGACCGGGGCAAGGCGCATGTTGCCGCCGCCTTCGAGGTCGAGCACTCCACTTCGATCTACTCGGGCATTGTCCGCATGCTCGACCTGGCGCTCGGCACCCAGGCCCACGCCCTCGAAGGGATGTTCCTGGTGGCGCCGAATGGCCGGGAGGACGAGGTGCGTGCCCAACTGGCCCGACCGGCGTTCAGCCGCGTGGCCGACCTCCAGGTGCGTTACCTGCCGTACGGCGAATTGGAGTCCCATCGGAAGTCGATCGCGCGGTTCAGCTCCGGCATGAAGGCCATCAACGCCATCGCGCAGACCTTGGTCTGAGCGGATTGCAGTTCCGGCGTCAGTGGCTGAACTCACCCCTCGCCATGGCGAGGTGGTGCGCCTGGTGGTGACTGCCCTGGGCCATGACGCCGATGAACCCGAGTCCGCGGATGCGCGCTGTCTCCTTCGGGGCCGCCGCGGTGACGGTCAGGACGACGCCGTTCGTCGTCGGCTCCGTCTTGGCGGTCCAGCCGTTCACGCCGTTGATCTCGTGGGCGTGCGCCGGGACCATGCGCCGGATCGCCTCCAGGGTCCGCCCGTCGCCGGTGACCGCATACGTGGCTCCGCCGTCGAGCGGCGTCGCAACAGCCTTCGCGTTGAGCGTGAGCTCATTCATGTCGACGAGGTGCTGGCGCAACGCCTCGATGTCCACCTGGGACCAGTCCGTGCCCGGGTCAGCCTCCAGAATGCGGACGATCTCCTGGATGGTGCCGAATGCATCCTGGCCCGGCATCGTTGGGACCGCGCTGGGCGGCGACATGGGCGCCTCGGCATGATGAGCGGCGTGGTTCATCGGCAGCGCGGTCTGTGCAGCGGCGGTCCCGCTCCCAACGGCAACAATGAGGGCAAGGGCGGCGGCGGTGGCCCTTCGGGCTCGGAGTGATGGATGAGGCCGCTGCCCTTTGCCGGTCGGCAGTCGTGGAGCGCCTGCTCCAAGGCGTCCAGAACGAAGCTGGCGTGGGCGGTGCGCGACACCCGCCAACCGAGCCCGAAGGGCCAGCGCAGCTACGATGCGGCGGGCGAAGGCGTCAATGACGAAGGCGACGTAAACGAAGCCCTGCCAAGCACGGAATTCCTGGAACTGCCGCTTCACCCGGTCCAGCGGACAGGGTGCTGCCCGGTTGCTGATCGCGGTGCGCACCGTCTTGCCGCGTGTCGCGCCCTTCAGGCCCCTCTGCTTCATCAGTCGGGCCACCGTGCAGCGCGCCACGTCGAGGCCCTCCCGCCGCAACTACCGCCAGACCTTCCGTGCCCCATAGATCCGGAAGTTTTCATCCCAGACCCGCCGGATTGCCAAACTCAGCTCGGCGTCGCTCCGCGAACGGGCCGACGCCCTGGACGGATTGACCTGCCGGGCGGCGTGAGCGCGGTAGGTCGACGGGGCGATCGGCAGCATTCGGCAGATCGGCTCGCCCCAGTGGACAGCGCGGTGTGCGTCAATAAAGGCGATCATTTCCGAAACGGGCGGTCGAACTCCGCCTGGGCGAAATACGCCGACGCCTTGCGCAGGATCTCGTTCGCCTGGCGCAGTTTCCGGTTCTCGAGCTCCAGCGCCTTGATCCGCTCCTGTTCGTCCGTCGTTGGGCCGGGTCGTTTTCCCGGGCGCAAAAGTGTGGATGTCTACACTTTTGCCCTGCCATCAGACCACTGGCTCGAGGCCTGACTTGAGCGCCAGCATGTCGAACGTTTGCCCGGGCAGCAGGCACAGCGATGCCTTGGCCAGCAACTCGCGGCGCCCGACGCAGGGGCAGCCGTCGTGGACAGCCGAGCCCCCGACGGTGTGCCGGTCAACGCCCAGCTGGTCTGCCATACCCTTGGCTGACCAGCTTGGGGATGTTCCGGGCCTGCGATGGGGGTGGGGCTGGCATTTTTCCTGGTATCCCTCCGTTTTGCGCGCTTTTCGAAGGGGTGGAACAGGGCAATCCGCCATCTCTCCCGATTGTCAAATTTGGAACAATCCGGCCAAACCCGCTGGTGGTTGCTGTTTTCGGAACGGTGCTCGCTATCGAAGGCGCGAGGCGCGAGCCAAGCAAGGGCAATGCCTCGCCCTGGAAGAACCACGGGGGGCGGGGGGGGCTCGCACCTGTCTGGCGGCGGAGGCCTAGGCACACCCCCGCCCGTCCCAGGGACACCGGCGCCGAAGTCCGAGCCGCAGAGGGCGAGGGTGTGGTGGTGGCCTCAGAAAAGGCCGCTGCTATCGAAGGCGCGGAGCGCGAACCAAGGGCCTGGGACCTCGAGCCTGGCCCCTGGCAAAAGTATAGACGTCTATACTTTTGCTGGTGCAGGTTTCATCTGTCGGTGACGTGCACCAAGACGTCGGCAAGGGCCAGCGCGTCGGCTGCATCGGCCAGGGCATTGCCACGGTCAGCTGCTGGGGCCTCTGGGCCGAGGCGCCGAGGCCGACGGCCTGGGCCAGGGCCGCCTTGGATACGTTCTCGGTTCAGGGCACTCTGCGACCTTCTTCTTGGCGAAGCTGCGCAAATACCTCGGCCTGTCCGACCAACACCTTCAGATCACCAGTCTCCAAGACATGCGCAGCAGAAAGAAGCCGCGCCTCAAGAGCGATCCTGACTTGGTCGGGTTCTGAACCTTTGTCGCCGATCAGCAGGCTGTCGGTGGTCGTGCCAAGCACGCGTGCGATCCTGACCAGGGTGTCCAGGTCTGGGGCGTGCACATCTCGCACGTAGTTGCCGTAGCGCTGCTCGCTGAGTCCAGCCCTTCGGGCAATTTCCGCATCGCTTAGCCCGAGTGCCTGCGCACAGGCCCGCAATCTTCCACCGAATCCTTCCATGAGGTCGGTGTGCCCGCGGTTTGCCGTTTGGTCTATAAAGACATCCTTGATGACAAAACAGGATTCCTTGTGTATGAAACGTTGACGGCAACTCAACCCGAGGCATGTATGCGGACGCTCCTCATGTCGATCGCCGCGATCACGTTGGCGACATCACCGGCCATGGCATTCGAATGCCCTGTGGGCAAAGGCGCGTCCGTCTATGACGGAGTGCCTGGAGGCAAGCTACGCACCGAACCGCGGGATGATGCTCGCATTATCAGCGGGCTGAAAAATGGAATGGCCGTCGCAGTGCTCGAGGTGAAACCGGCCTGCCGCCTTCCCCATGGCTGGGTTCGCGTCGACCATGATGGGAAGAGTGGCTACGTCCGCGAGTCTGATCTCAGGCCTCGTATCCGTCCCGAATGGAATAACTGAAAACATACCTGTAGTTCTGAGCCAGAGCATAAGTGGCAATGGCTTACTTGGTTGAAAGCACTGTCTTCTGGAGAAAAATAGGTATGACGGCTCGCTCTTATACATTCACTGTGAATGACGTTGACTTCGAGTTCAGCGTTACCTCCGGAACAGTGCTCGGAACAGATCAGAGAAGCGACACAAAGGTATGGGGCGGTGGTGGAACGGTCATTGTCGACGGCACCGGCGGTGGCAGAACGAACATCAACTCGCAGATCGATGTGGTGCGTGACTTGTGGCTACGCGACGACAATGGCCAAGAGCATCACTTTAGATTCAATCAGGACATCCCTCTCAGAGAAGGTCATCACGTCCATTGCATTTTTCTGTCGGGCAGAGACCTGAATGAAAACAAGAAATTCAGCGCTGCATACTCTGTTTTTGACTCTTCGGTAAATAAATGCTGGCATCTCAATGGTGTTGCTGAGGCCGTAAAGATGCCAAATTATGTGAGCATAAATGACTGGCTTGTAGGTTGTGCCCTCCTGCTGGTTTATGGAGTGGGCGTTCTTGTTCTCGGGGCGCTCATCTATTTGCGGCTTTCAGGTCGCAAGTCGACCGACGGAGCCAAGCGGGCACAGCTTGACGTCCTCTCCGAGATAAAAGGACATCATCAAAAACTAATTGATGATTTGTATGCTACGCAACAGAAGCAGGAGCCAAATGTAGCCGTAGCATTCTCGTGATTTCTTCCTAAATTGGAAACCGAGACTTCACATGCTGAAGTCGGAGCTCACGAAAGACAGTGTCTGGGTTGTATGCTACCCCGCCCGGCCGCTACGTATTGGAGGTTGACTCAATGTTCGAGGGCAACAATAGCGGCATCTATTTGGGCGGCATGATCCGCAACTACCACGTTTCTGAGGCGAACCGGCGTGCCGCGGTGCGCGCGCAGGCGAACTTGGCGGAGTGGCGCGATTACGCCGCCGAACTCGAGGGCAAGCTCGACTGGCAGGAGAACGAGACCAAAAAGGCCAACTCAGAGATCGCGAAAGCCAACATTATGATCGCCGAGCGTGATGCTCGAATCGCCGCGTTGGAGGCCGAGGTTGCCCGGCTGTCTAAGGTTGCCCAAGATTCCCAAATGGAGGCTGAAGGCCGCTTGGCCCAGTTTGACGCTTTTGCCGCGCAGCATCCGGACAGTCCGCTGATGGCCGACAGTGGCAAGCGCTTCAAATCGGGCAAGATTAAGACGAAGGCTCGCTTGATATACGAGGCGGCTTTCGATGCTCATGGCCGGAACAAGCTCGGCATTTCGAACCCGGCGGACCGTCGAGTAGACTGAGATCCGCCGGGTCCCGAAGTTAGTCACGAAACGGGGGCGAGTGCGCGCCCCCGTTCATGTTTTGGCGTCAGCCGTAAGCCAAGCTCACCGGTCTCGATCAGTGTTGGTGCTCTCAACCTCGGCAATGCTGCTGCCATCCCCAGCCGACGAGGTTCCGCCCTCTGCGTTCGCCGATGGGCGCTTGTCTGCCGCTGCAAACGAGCCCTCGGCGAGCTTCGAGGCGCCCGACACGGATGCTGCTGGCGTTGACGGGTCACCGCCTTCGCCGCCTCCGCGGCGGTTTGGCTTCCCACCGCCGTCGCGCCCGTCACCATTGCCGCCGGGTCCGCCCGCGGTAAACGCGGCGTTGGTAACGTGGGCGCCGCCGCGCTGAACCATGCCGACCACAGCACCAGCGATACTCGTCGAGTTGCGGTGCGTGTCCTGGTCGAGGTCGTCGACACCGGTCAACCGGCTCACCATCGCTGGCACGCGGTGCACGAGCTCCATTGTGCGCATCGCTAGCTGGTAGTGCAGGTACATGAGCAGGCACATCAGGCCCAAGATGCCCGCGACGCCGGTGATGTGGTTGCCCTGGGCTGACGACATCGCCAAGCCGAACGTCGAGTTCAGGAACCCCGCCATCACGCTGAACACCATCGTCGACAAAAATAGACCGAACAGTAGCAGCGTCGGCCGCATAGCCCCGCCGAGCAGCATTGAATAGAACGGCTTCTGCTGCGGCCCAATGAGCTCGTCCCCGTCCATGCGCACGTGCATGAAGGCCGCCAAGGGCGCTGCGATGACGAACTCGACCGCGAATGACGCGCAGCCGATGATGGCGAAGAACCAGGACACGAACGGGATCATTGGAACGATGTAGGCCTCGACGGTCCCCAAGATCAGCATGCCGCCGATGATAGTCATGATTATCGGCGAGCCGACACGAGCGAGCTCCAAGAAGCCCGACTGAGGAGCCGCGGTGACGTTCGAGATCCCGTTCTCGCCAGCCTTCTCGGCCGTCGCCAAGGCTGCGCGGATGCCGCCATACGTCAGGAGAGCGGCTTCACCGGCGATGAGGATCGCTTGCCCCTCGCTCTGAATCGTCGCCATCGGGTTCGTCTCGTCGAGCGGGAATCTCCCGGACACCCACCTGGCCAAGCCGTTGATTGGGCTTTTGAAGACCCGCTCCACGATGTCGCCGGACTCCGTCATGCCAAACGCCGCGGCGGCATTGCCGTTCTCGAGTGCGCCAGCAGATCCCATGGCGCCGATCAGCACTTGAGTCAAGTCGATGGCGCCTTGGAGCTCCTTGTCAGAGTTCCCGAGCCGCCGCAGGTCGGGGCCGTGGTATTCCGGCAGACCGGACTGCGCGTGATCGAACGCCGAGGCCGACAGCTGGACCAGGGCGGCGTTGATAGCACCTGCCGAGGCCCATCCCAGCTGCACCGACTGCGCGATGAACTGCGCCCGAGTCTTGGTGTCCAGGGCGTCCGCCATGGTCTTGGCGGCCGCGATCAGGTCAGCGTTGTACTTCGTCGCCGCCTCCCGGACTTTGCTGTACTGATCCTTCATCGCACCCAGGTCCGGCGCGATGAAGGATCCGATCATCTTCGCGCTGACGATGTTCTCGACTAGGCCGGAGGAGCGGATTGAGGAAATCAGCTGGCCGAGCAGCTGCGCGCGCGCCGCGTCGAACGCCTTGATCGCCGGAGCAACGACAGTGTAGTCGACCATGCCCTGCTCGCCGACCGGAGGCACGGCGTCAGGGCTAACCGGCAGTTTGACTGCGCCGCAGAGGGTTCCATAGTCCCAGAGCGCGCCACCGTCGGCGGTTGGCTTGGACTGGATGGGAACCGCGGCCGCCGGGCGGTCCTCAGAAAACGGGTTGACCTTGTAGAGCCAGAAGGTCAGGCCGCTACTCTCGACATTAATTTTTTTTGCCACCACGAACTTTGCGCAGACCTCGTTGGTCAGGATCTGGGCCATGACTCGGTCGCCCAAGTCGACGCTGGGAGTGGCCACAACGGCGCTGGTCGGCGCTACTAAGTTGGCAACGTAGATCGACCACAAGCCGTCCGCGAATGCGTAGCCGCCCATCAGGACCTGGACGGCCAGCAGTTGCGCCATGCAATACCCTTTGACCGGCGCCAGCGAGGCCACGCCGAGGCTGATGCGGATCGGCGCCCACATCGTGTTCCAGCGGCCGCCCAGGACTTTGCCTTCGTGGGCCGTCGCCGCCGTGCCGATGATGGTGTGGACGCTCATCATGGCGGCGGCGATGAACAGGATGACCGAGTTGAACATCTGGAACAGAGGACGCAAGCTGTCGGTCC
Source organism: Azospirillum melinis (assembly GCF_013340935.1). Classification (GTDB taxonomy): domain Bacteria; phylum Pseudomonadota; class Alphaproteobacteria; order Azospirillales; family Azospirillaceae; genus Azospirillum; species Azospirillum melinis. The sequence goes on from NZ_WHOS01000023.1 coordinate 71,556, forward strand.
CAACCGTGCTGCTGCCGGTGGACGCCGGATTGCTGCCTAGGACGCTGATCGCATCGGGGAATAGCTTGCTCAGCCACCGCATGCTCAAGTCGTTCGCGTGGATGGCCGTTTGGAGCCAGGTCACCGCGGTCCCGATGCTGCCGGACGCCGAGCCGGAACCGGGCGGTGGTGTCTGAGCCGTGGCCGTGCCTGGATCCAGCAACCAAGCCCCGGTCCCGGCCAAAGCAAGGGCGGTTAGCAACGCCGACGGCGGCGCGCCCAACCATGCTGCCGGATCCTGCAACCAGGCGCTGAACGGCACCAAAGCGCGGGATTTGACTTGGTAGAGCCAGAACGAGGCTCGGGCCAGCCGGGCCAGGATCAGGGTGCCAACCGTGATGACAGGCAGCCAGCCGAGGAAGGGCAGAGCGGCTATCCAGCGCGGCTGCCCGGGGGCTACCAGCGGAATATCGAGCAGAAACCACGAGTTGGGCGCGATGATCAGGTACATCATGTAGATTAGCGCGAGCGCAAACCATGATGTGAACCGCGCCTGTGCTGCCCTCTCGACCACGTTCAGGTCGGTCTCGTATGCCTGCGCCACGGCATTGAACAGAATGTGCGGGTCGGCCTTGGCCACCGGCTCGAATCCCGGATCCGCAGCCTCGCGCTCGAAGGCGCTGTCAGCCAGCCGCGCGACCGTCTTCGTGTCCACGGCGACTTGATGGGCCGCGATCTCGACCGACCGTCGGCCGACGGTCGGTCGCACGAGCAGACCGAGCGCCTGCTTGGCCCGCTGGGCGTTCATTTGCATGGCGTGCTCTCCTTGAAGCTGCGGGCGGCTCGGACGTGGCGGAAGGTGGCGCGGCCGCCCGCGGCGGTCAGGACGGCGAGCAGGACGGCGAGCTCCAGAGCGGAGTCCCACGGCATCGCAAGGCGGCTGGTGAGCGCCTGGGCGAGGCCGACGACCAGGATGCCGCCAAACATCACGGTGAGCGCGGCATCATTGGCGGCTTCCCGCCAATGAGCCGCTACCGGCGCCGGAGCCACCGGGTCCGGCGGCAGCCCGCGGCGAACCCGGATGGTCCGGCGGATGGCGGTCGCGGCAATCACCGCCCCCCGAATCACGGCCGAGAGGGCCGCGATCACCGGCAGGATGGTCGCGATGAACAGGGCGTGGGCTCCGACGAGGGCGAGCCGTAGAGCTTCCGGCGGCATCTCAGCGCCGCCGATCTGCGCCGCGAAAATTCGCAGATAGACATCGCCGTGGTCTAGCAGGAACACGGTGAACGCGATGACGATGATCAACGCGGCCGTCGCGGTATCGCGCCAGACGCCTGACAAGTATTTTGTCAACATTTTTAGCCTCATGGCGCCCTCTGCGATGCACGAACAAAATATTTGACAGCGAAAAATTCGCATATCCCAGCGTTGATCGGGGTGTTTTCATAAGTCAATAATGAAGAATACAATTCTTCTTCCAGAGGTCCGCGATGGATAATTTGTTGACGATGTTTGGTGAAGCTCGGGCCATGCTGCGGATTGAGGGCGACACTTATCAGCCGAGCCCATCGACTTCTGAAAAATACATGAGGTTTTACGAATCCCGCATGAGCGGCCGTGACATCTGGCCGCCGCAGACCCGGGCGGCCGCAGTTTGGAGGAAGGCGGCGCTCCGGCACGGCGTCGTGCGTCGGCTGCGCAGGGCTTCAGAGGCCTTCGAGCAGGCGCTGATCGCTGGCGACAGGCAGTCGGCAGAGCGGCTGGGCGAGGACGTCCGCCACTTTCTCGAGGTGCTGTACGCGAACCCGATCGCTCGGCCGGGCCGTCGGGCGGCGGCCGTCAACCCGGTGCTCGAGATGCCTGTCGCGTGAGCGTGTTCCGAAATTGGGCCGGACAAGCCTGCTCCGGCGCCGCGCCCCTGCGGCCGCCGCCCCTAGAAGAAGGAGAACGATCGTGGCTGAGCTCATCGAGTCCGTCGCCGGGCTCCAATTCTACCAGCTGCCGCTTGTGGCCGAGTCCTTGCAACAGGGCATCCGACTGCGTTGGCAGCGCGACCCTGACAACTGGAGCGACCGCAACGCAACCTCGCTCTGGCTCGACCGGGCCGAGGCTGTGGCGTGGGAGATCCTGGAGCTCATCCCCGCCAACGAGCCATGCGAGACTTGGCAGATCGGTCACATTCCACGCGGCCTTGCCGCCGACTTGGCGCCGTTGCTAGACGAGGGGCACGGCATGGACGTGTTCGTGCACGGCGGCACCAAGGACGGCGCCTGGTCCTTGGCCGTGCGCCTGGAGGGCGCCGCGATCGACGTCGTCGCGCCGGTGCGCGCCGCCCGTGCCGCCGACGCCCAGGCCGAGGCCGCCGCGGTGCGTGCCGTCGAGAAGCTGCGCAACGAGATCAACGAGGGGCTGGACCGCGTGAGCCGCCGATTCCTCGGGTGGGATGGCGTCCTGGTCGAGCTCGAGAAGTCGTGGACGGATCACCGCGGCCGCCCGCACCGTGCGACCGACACCGCCTGGACGCCCAGGGCGAGACAGGATTGGTGGACCGGCGAGCAGGTGCGTCGGGCCGACGAGGCCATGCGGGCGCCGCGCCGGGCGGCCGCCACCGCCGCCTTCCAGCCGATCATCGACGCGGAGATCGCACGTAAGGAAGAGGCGCGGGAGCGGCGCCGCCAGCGGGCCGCGGAGAGGCGGGAGGCCGGGCGCCGCGCCGAGGCGGCCCGCTTGGTCGCCCGCTTCAACGAGACGGGCAGGCCGGTGGCGTTCTCGCGGGGCGTGGAGCCGTACCTGCCCTGGCTGCGCCGGAACGACATCGAGGCCCGAGGCATGAATCCGGAGCACTGCCGCATCGTCGCCGAGGGCACCACGGCCTACAACACGCCGCTCTACCTGTATCTGCCGGAGGTCGACCAGGAGCGGGTGGCCGCCGGGCCGAAGCGCAAAGCGCCGCGCGCCGCCGATCCCGACGACATGCCGATCCCGTGGTGATCCTTGCGCCGGGCCCCGGGCCCCGCCGATGATTCCAGGAGCCACCTGTCAGGAGTTCCACCATGATCGGAGAAGTCGTTCACGGGTGCCGCGTGCGCTTCCGCGAGAGCGTCGCCAAGACTATGCAAGCCCGCACACGCGCGGCCGTCACCGTTCAGCACACCGGCGTGAATCGCGTCCGCTCGTTATTCACCAAGGGCAAGTCCGCAGTCCTGAAGTCGCTCACGGCCAAGGACATCGAGATCGCAGTGCCGGACGGCCGCGACCTGGTGGCCGCTTGGCGTGGTCAGCGGGACCGGCTGCCGGGCGCCGTCATGCTCGAGGACGCCGTGTGGAACCGCGACCCTGCGGTGCCGCCCCCTCCGCCGAGTGTGCCCGACCTCTCGGACTTCGTGCGCGAGCTCTGCCTCAGTAGGATGGTGCGCAGCCGGTTTAGTAGTTGTCGGCAAGAAATGGGCGGGTATCGCCCCGCCGAGCGCGAGCTACCTCAATGCGTCTGGCCGCGCGGTGGATTCGTCGACGCAACGCGATGTCGGTGAGGTCCAACTGGATACCGTTCCTCTCGGCTCGTGTCCGGAGGCGCCGGAGAAACACTTTGAATCTCTCTGTCACGTCGTGCGCGTTCACTTCGATCACGCGTCATCTCCCGGACTGAAGCTCTTGCCAACGGCAGCGGTGGCGGTATGATCTGCGGCATGGTTCACCTTACCCTCATACGCCGTCGCTGACGACGTTCTTCACCCGGTCTTCGCCGGGCGTGATGGGGGTGTAGCTTAACGGTAGAGCAGGCGGCTTTATACACCGCGGAGCGCCAGATCAGCGTACGATCCCGGTTCGAATCCGGGCACCCCTACCACCCATGATTCAACTAAGCATCATTTGGCATCCGGCAGCGCACCAGCCAACTGATCGACATCCTCCGGGGCAACCGCAGCACTGCCGCGTCCCCAGAGCCACTACCCCGGATCCAGCGGACTTCAGATCGTCGTCGATGGATCGCGCGACATGATCGAAAGATAGGGTTCCAAGCAAATCCGGGCGCGGCATCAGGCCGATGCCGACAAGGGTGGACCGGATCATGTTCTTCAGCATGTGCTTCACATTACCGACGACGGATCTACGGCGTCGCGGTCTCCTCCACGTTTCGAACGTTGGTAGTACACAGCCCCGGTCGAAGAACCGGCCGCAAAAATTTAACCGCCAATTTGACATGTCAAATTGTGCGGGCTTCCCTCATACTGCATCTATGTTCCAGTTCCCCTCGAGGGGTTGGCCTACGGGCCGCGGCACCGGCCATCTGGCGGTGTCAGACCATCGGACCTCCAGGGGTACTCATGTCCACGCCATCGCTCAAACTGCTCGCCGCCGCCTTTGCCACGCATCCGCTGGTGAAAAGCGCCCATGCCTGGGAGAAGGCGGGAAAAACCCGCGTCTACGTTGATCGCGTCACCTCCATCGACGGGCTGCGCGTGAACAAGGTCACTATGTTTTGGGATGCGACTACCGGTGCTTTCGAACCCGCTGGCGGCTGGGATGGCGACCTGGCGGCGGCCCTCACCGCGATCGCCAAGGCGCCCGAGGCCGCCCTCGCCGAGGGGCGGTGCCGCCAAGTTCTGCCGCTGCTCCTGAAGTTCGGCCGCGACCGGAGCGACGACGGCATTATTCGGGCGCTCGACGACTTGGCCGCCGAGGAAGGATTCCAGCCCCTGAGCCGAGGACAGGCGCTGGCGCTCATCGAGGTCGGGCGGGAAGGGACTCCCTGAGCGTGTGGGGTCGACCAGAAACCGGCACGATATGTCTTGTCGATGCCGTAACGCGCCAGCCGCCTCCCCTCCATGCTGCACCGTGACCAGGAAGAGCAAGTTTAACGCCGCATCACTGGGCAGTGGTCGCCGACATCAGCGGCGTACCCCGCGCCGCTGAATGAGGCCCGTGCAGGCGGATACGTCGCCTGTGGGGCCTGATTCGTTGATAGCGTTACATCGCTGGGGGGTATGACCGCACGGCGTTTTTGCAGCCTGTTCAGAGCTTAGAGAGGCCTGATTTCTTAGGCACTTGATGGTTTTTTCGTGGCTCTACACTGGCCTTGAGAGTGTTCAATCGGGTGCATGATTGCCTCAATGCGTTACGTGTTGAGGGGGATGAGTGCACGCAAGTGCGGCGTGGCTGTGGCGACATCGCCTGCGAATAAAGGGCACGGCCTTTCGTCTGCCTGCCTTCCACACCCGAGACCGGCACGTGCGCCATGTCGGTGGGGCACTACGGGGGACCGGAACGGCGCTGCGCGCCGTCCTCCTGAGCCGGTCCGGGGAGCCAGGCTGGAAACCTTGGCTCCCCTAAACGAGCCGATGATTCGCCCTGCTCTACGTTGCCGTTGGCTGGCGCGAGTGGACGGAGAGGGAGCGCTGGCAATCGATCCTGAGGATCCAGGAACACTGGATTCGCTGGCGTCCGTCGCCCCGGCGACGTCCCGAACAGGCAAGCCTCTGCCTGCGGCCAGCGCCCTGTCTGCCGAAGCCATGCTGCGGGCCGAGGGATCGACCGGCTCAGGCCTTATTTCGGCGCGTGAGGCGCTTGGTAGCCGCGGGAGGCTTCCTGCACCACCGGGTCCGCGACAGCCTTAACAGTGCCTCCAGTGGCCTCCACAGCTCTCCTGGCCTCGGCGATGGCAACGGCCGGTGCGGGCCGCGGGCCTGGGCTTTCACCAGGGCGCCCGGCATCTTTCATAGCGGCGTGGGCCAAGAGGTTGACGTCCTCGCCCAGCGTCCCGCCGACCGCCCGGAGTTTCCACGCTAGCGCCGACAGCATGGCGACATCCAGCAGACCGGCGACCACAGCGTGGATGATGTGGTCGACCGCTGCCGTTTGACCCGCGCGGCGGCCGCGACGTGCGGGGCATCCGCAGCGAGGATAGGTGCCCATCCTGCATCCTGCCGGGAGGTGATCGCTTCCGAGCGAGACGACAGAACCGACATCCGGCACGCCGCTCTGGATACGTTTACGGTAAAGATCGCTCTAAAGGGGGCGCATGCGTCCCAGATCGATTCAGGCGAGCGCCTCGATCAGTTCCCGCAGGCGTCGGTCCAGGCTTGGAGGCACACCGCCCCACTGGAGGGCAAGACATCCCCCTTCGCTGCTGACCGGGTGAGCTTGGCCGTTGAAGCTCAAACCCGGCAGACCGAGGGCGACGAGATCCACCGGATCGGTTGCCACGTCCTCGTTGTCAAAATCCGGCACAAGGAGGGTGTTTTCGACGCCGCCGAACTGGAGTGAGACCGGAGTGATCGCACCGACCCGAGTGACCACCGCCATCGCCGGGCCGACGATCACCCGGCCGTCCACTCCAGGCTCGACATCGACGGGGACGACCAGATGGGCGTCCCGTCGGTTTAGGCGGAGCACCAGGGCACCGGCCGTTCCACCGTCGGCGCGCTCCCACTCGACGACCGTCGGGCGGTTGTTGTCCAGCCGGTAGTGCAGCAGTTGGCCGAGGATGGGAGCCCCGGTGTCGGCTGGCGTCGGCTCGGCCACGGTGACCAGACACTCTCCGCCCGTAGCCTGGAGGCGTTTCCAGACACCGTGCATCAGCCAGCGGTCTACGACCTTCGGAACGGTGTCGTTGCGGTACAGAGCATCGGCCAGGAGTCCCCAGGGACGGTTGCAACCCTTGGCGCTGCGCGGCATCGGGCCGCCGAACGTGCCGATCGGCAACGGAGGGCCGTCCGGCTCTCCAGGAGCCGCCCAATCCGACACGTGGCGCCAGTCCAGCACGCGCTCAAGGGTGCGCCCCTCCTCCGACTGCGCCCAAAACCGCTGAGCGACATCGCCCATCGCGAGCAGGGCGACATCGCTCTGGGCGGCGTAGACGGCCCAGGTCTGCTCCACCTTCTCCGACGCCACCACATCCTCGACCTCGTAGCGCAGGGCCGTCCGGATCGAGATGGCGCTCGTCTCATGGACCCGGCCAGGCATCGCGTCGTCGAGGGTGGCTTCTTCCAAGGATCCCCGGAGGGCGCTCAGAGCCAGCCTCCAGGCGATCTCCGGCAGGCGCGGCGTGGCCGCGGCGATCAGACCGTCGTAGCGACGCAGGATGTCGCGCAGGGCGTCCGAGCGCTTCTTCTCCCCGGTGCTGCGGGCGTCAACGATGGCCAAATCCAAGGGCTCCACCCGCACGTCTAGCCCGACCTGTTCGGTCCCCAGTTCGCGAGGGCGGCCCATCTTGCTCTTCCCGGCTTCCATGGTCACTGCGGTCTCTCCTTGGCTCAGGAGGAGGCGGGCGCCCCGGCGGGCCCCGCCCCGGTCCTGGTTGCGTCAGCGGTTGTTACGGTTCTCGATGGCCTGGGTGATGGCGTCGCGCGCGAGCTCCTCGAGTGCGTCCCGGAGCTCGTCGGCGTCGTCCTTGAAGATTGCGCGGTCGCCGTAGGACACCGTCACCGCGATCTCGCCGTCGTCGCAGTTCTCGTCGGCAGCGCCCAGTTCGACGCCGAGAGTCAGCCCGTGATCGTTCCCGCCACCGGCCCAGGCCTCCCAGCCGCATTCCTCAAGGCCGAAGATGAGGTGCTCCAAATATTCCTTAGGCAGGCTGCCGGTGCCCTGCTTGCCCAGCGCATAGATGCCATCGAAGGCAATCGCACAGCCGCGGCCAAGGTCCAAAAGGCTGAGGGGCTTGGTGACCTGCACCCCATACTGTTTCGACCTGCCGACAAGGACGATCTCGAAGGCATCGGAGCCGAAAGCATAACGCTGGACGACTGGCACCCAATCGTCCAGTCGGGCCACTGGTTCCCGATCTGCGGCCATCTCACCGGCCAAGGACGCCAGTTCGGCATCGGTCGGCCAGTCAAGCTGCACGCGAGGGAAGGGCGACGTGGGGAGTTTCGCCGGTGTCTGAGTCGGATCGTCGCCGTTGATCATAGTGGTTGTCCACCTGTCGATGGGAGTGTCGGGCCAAGCGAAAGTATGTTCACTTTTTGTTCTTACTGCAATAGGAAAATAGCTCCGGTGCACGTGAAAATTGCTGAGGTCCGAAGCCGCTCCGTTGCTGCTGCCGGTCACCGCCCGGCCCGCCGCTGAAGGAACTCTTCCCACGCCGGGTTCTCGCTGGCGGCCGGTGCGACGATGCCTTTCTGGGTCGATGTGGTTCGGGATGCAGGCGTGGAGGATCGAAAGGCTCCAAGGGTCACTGTACCGGGGCGGGTCGATGGAAAATCCGCTGGGCTCCGGCCGCCGGGCTTGGCAATATCCGCGGGCGCATACCGGCAAGCAGGCCGGGCAGGGGGGCGAGATGACTCGAATAGACGACATACGCGAGGCACGAGACGCGCCCTGAGGTCGCCCGATCCGCACCGGGGCGGCGGCCTGAAGCCGTGCTCACCGACCCGGATTTCCAAGATGCCGCAGACCTATTTTACGGCCGACACTCATTTTGGCCACACGAACGTTATCCGCTTCTGCAACCGTCCATTCGCCGATGCCGAAGAGATGGACGAAGCCATGATCGCGAACTGGAACGCGGTCGTCGGCCCGAAGGACGACGTCTTCCACCTCGGCGACTTCGCGGTCCGGTGCGATCCGAAGAAGATGGTCAACATCTTCAGGCGCCTGAATGGCCGCAAGCACCTGATCATCGGCAACCACGACAGCGGCGCCACCATCGCGCTCGCCTGGTCGTCGCAGCCCGCTCACTACCGTGAGATCTCCGTGGAGAAACAGCGGATCATCCTGCTCCACTACGGGATGCGTGTGTGGAACGGGATGAGGTACGGGGCCCTGCAACTTTTCGGTCACTCGCACGGGCGCTTGCCTTGCTGTCGAGCAAGCCTGGACGTTGGTGTCGACAGCTGGGGCTACACGCCGGTGACCCTGGCGGCAGCCCGGGAGCGGCTCGCGCTGTTCGAACCGGCCAACCTCGAGGTCGATCCAGCGGGGCCGGGCGGCGCCCTTGGCGTGCCGCTGCCCAGGCCACCGGTGGAGCACCCGAGCGAGGAATGGCTCCTCGAACTCCACGAGGCATGGAGCGGGCTGTGCTCCGGTCAGCTAGGGTCCGAGGACGCCGTCCGGCAGGTCGGGCTTACGTCCGTCGAGGAACTTGCGGCGGCCGCCGAGAGGGCTGGGCTGCCGTCGTGGGATCGGTTCGACAGCATCCACGATGAGGCCAGAGGGCGGTGAGATCTTCTGGCGGGACCTGAAGATGCAGACAGGTCGATGCCGTTGAGATAGGGATCTCCTCAACGGCATCGAAATTGCTCAAGCCACTCGTTCTTGAGAGCAATTCCTATAAAGCTCCAACCTTATTCGTCTGGTTCGGGGCACGCCCTGTTGAACAATTCGATGAGCGCTGTCTCACTCTCGGAGCCTTCGCCGAACTCCGATGCGTTTTCTGAAAACATCTCGAGTTCTGTCCGGACTGCTTCGATGTATCCTTGATGAGCTTCGTCATCGTCCTCGGTGTCCCACTCTTCGGGGCGGTTGCTGACGTTCGTCATCGCGACCATTAGATCTTCCTCTTGCGCGCGTGAGAGAGGTCCGAAGGCTTTGACGCGGTTCAGCACAGAGTCATCGTAGTGGTATGTCGTTATGATCTTTCTCCGTTGGCAGGCCGCCGTTCCGACAGAACGGCGGCATTCGATCCGCTTAGACGGCGAGGGACATCTCGGGCGCATCGCCGGGTTCGGCTTCCGCGTCCAAGGCTTTCTCGATCACCCCGCCCTTGGCCGCGACGGTCTTGGCCATGGTGGCGTCGAAGCTCCCATCAAGGACGAGGTGCTGGACGAGGACGGCATTGCGCTGCCCGATCCGGTGCGCCCGGTCCTCGGCCTGCTGCATGATGCCCGGTGTCCAGTCCTGCTCCGCGAAGACGACGGTCGAAGCTGCTGTCAGCGTGATGGCGACGCCGCAGGCTCGCATGCTGCCGACGAAGATGCGTTTGCGGCCCAGCTGGATGTCGTCCTGCGCGTCCTGCCTGTCCTTGTCCGAGGTGTCACCGGTGATGACGGCGGCCTCGTGCCCTGCTTCATGCAGCCCGTCCACTATTCCCGCGATCACGTCGGAGTGGTGCGCGAACACCAACACGGCGTCGTTCGCCGATGCGAGAACGCCGAGGAGGTGTTCGATGACCTGTGGGACCTTGGCCACTGCGGTCGCGTGCCGCAGGCGCGACATTTCTTGGAAGGCCGCGCTGCGCCCGGCTCTGAGGTTGGCGACCGCCGCGCGATAAGCCGCCTCGTGACCTCCGGCTCTTGCGGCCTCGACAGCCGCCTTCAGGCGCCCTGTCTCACGCTCAGCGGTGTCGAGGGCCCGTCGCTCCGCTGCGACGGCGCGGTTGAGGCTGGGATTATCGCAAGGGATCTCGACAACCGAGATCTGCTTCTCCGGCAACTCGGCCAGCACGTCCGCCTTCAGCCGACGCACCATTACCGACTTCCGCAGCACGGTCTGCAATTCGTCGAGGTTGCTGGCCCCGCTGGCGTCGAACCCGAACTTGGTGTTGCGCCCGTCGCAGTAGCGTGCCGCGAACCTGTAGTAGTGGCTGGCCTCGCGCACGCCCATCGCGTTCAGAATCGGGTAGAGCTCGATCGGCCGGTTGAGGATCGGGGTGCCGGTCATGAATAGCCTCCGGCGCGCCGGGATTGGCGGCTGTCCCTTCGCACCGAGCGCCGCCTTCGTGCGAGCGGCCTTGCCGTCCTTGAGCGCGTGGGCCTCGTCGAAGACAGCGATGTCCCACTGCACCGACCGCAGACGATCGCCGAGTTTCGAGAGGATGTCATAGTTGACCACGATGACGTCCGCCTCCGGCCACGCCTTCGTCGTCGCGACGCCGACGGTCAGCGGCCGCACCAGCCACTTCGCGAGCTCACGGCACCAGTTGGTCAGCGCGATCTTCGGCGCGACAACGAGCACGCGGAGGCATGGCCGGTCGCCGAGCTCCGAGTTGATGACGCCGATGGCCTGGATCGTCTTCCCGAGCCCCATCTGGTCCGCGATCAGCACGTCCTTGCGCAGCATCGCGTAGGCTATCCCGGCCCGCTGGTAGGGCAGGTAGGCCAGCCCGGGCGGCACGGGGATCTCGATGTCGGCATCAACCGCCCTGGATGCCGCGATCGTCGCCGCAGCCACCATTTCGGCCGCCCGGGTCGCAGCCTCCTGCGCCAGAGCGATGCGCTCGATCTGCTCAAGCGTCGCCTCATCGGCGTATTCCGCCAGCGCGCGGGCCTTGCTGGCCAGCCTCGTCGACCAGGTGCGGGAGCCTGGCTCATAGTCGAACCCAGCACCCTTGGGGATGTGCCGGGTGTCGTACCCCCCGTGCCAGCGGAAGACGGGGACGGTGGGTATGGTGTCGTAGCGGAGCTTCATGCTGCACCTTCGCGGGGCATGTTGATCATCAGGTTGCTGTGCTCGGCTCTGGTCTGCCAGGAGGGCGGGGCCAACGCGATCGCCGCGCGGACCTCCGACACCTCCGCGGCCGTCATTCCCGACGGGAAGGAACTCTTCAATTCGATGAAGAGCCTTCGGGCTCGTAGGACGTCATTCGCGTTCGGTTCGTCCGACGACACCGAAAGGACCAGTTCGCCTCGCACCCATCCCCGCCCGGCGGCGAAGGTTAGCGCCCTGCTCAAGTCGAGCGTGTCGAGGCCCTTGAGCCCGGCGCGCCAGAGCTCCCAGGCTGCTTTTGGGGAAAGGGCACTCATGCTGCACCTCGCTGGGCTTTCCGCATCTCCGCGACCGCGATGGCTTCGGCCGCAGCGGCCGCCTCGGCCATCGTGGGGGCGGTGCCACGGGCGATGGGGCCCAGACCCCCTTCGTCGCGCCAGCGCTGGACTTCCCAGCCCCAGTGCCCAGCGGGCACGATGCCCCAGTACCGGCTGCGCGATGTGCCCCGCTCGAACCGGTATCCCTGGATGACGTAGCCCTTTCCGAGCAGGTGGAAGAAGAGCTCGTCGGTGATGATGGTGAGGTTGTCGTTGCTGGTCTTCTTCATGGTGCGCTCCGTCGGGCGAGGCCCATTGCGTCGATGTCGTCGATGGTGAGTTCGTGGGAGCCAGCCGGGGCGCCCGCCAGCGGCAGTCGCGGGTTCTCCGTCATCTTCAACGCGAAGGTCTCGGCGGCCCTGGTGAACGTGACGATGGCGTGCTCGTAGAAGGCGCGGGCCGACTTCGAGCGGACGTCGACGAAGGTCTCGCGCATGAGGCAGCGGATGACGCTCCGGCCGTTGATGCGCGTGTAGCGCCCGGCGTTCGTGAGCACGATGTCCAGCCGCCTGGGCTCGTATCGGCGACAGATGGCGGGCGGCCTGGTCTCCACGACGAGAACCTGCTGACCGCCGGGCATCGGGCGGGAGTGGAGAATGGTCGGCATCGGTCAGCCCTCCTGCCTGACGAGGCTGATGGCGACACGGTGGGAGGTGAGGTACGCCCGGACATCGTTGGCGAGGCAAATCGTGGTCGCCCTTGAGAGCCGGACGTAGGGCGCCCCGTCACCCTTGCGGCGTTTCTTGCGGAGCGCCTCCTCAGGAGTGGCACCCGGGATCATCGGCCCGCGGGTATGCGCGGCCGGTCGCTGGGCTCCAGCTTGGCAGGCGGGCAGGAGAACTTCTGCTTCTGATTTCATCTGGCGGGCTCCTTGGGTAGCTGGGGACGGTCTACTGGCGTGAAGCCAGGACCCCTGCCACCGGAGCCTCGCGTACAAAGTACCGTGCGTTGGCCGCGACGGATCCGCGTCCGTCCTACCTTGCTCAACGACGGGCCAGGCATGGCGGCCTAGCCGACTTCCGTCCCTGTGGGGACGCCCGCTAGCACGTAAATCTGGTGCCACCGCAGGGCTTCTGCGGGCGGGGAGCGCACGAACCGCCTCGGCGCTACCCGAAACGGTGACAATCATGAAGATACACGTACTGGGTCGCATGTGCAAGCATAAAGAAGAGATGCTTTATGAACCCGCATGGAATTCACGCAGAGTTCGATAACGATCTCCAAAAATTATCCCGTAAATTACTTAGTAATTTCGGTCAGAAATTATCAATTTCGGAAAGGTGTTGGTTAATTAAAGGTGACTGCGATCAGCCAACTGGCGTAATTGCGGAAATTCGATGCAATTGTGGCTGCCTTTGCGGCCCACGGCATCACGGCGGTCTCGGTGGATGCGCCCTATAATCTCGTATTGGTGAGGGCCAACAGCGTCGTCGCGGGGATCATCACCGGGTGCGAAGGGTGCTGGGCGGATGCGTTCGCTATCACCGACCGTTCCGGCAACTACTGCGGAGATGGCGACTACGGATATTCAATCGACGGGGCCGTAGCTGCCCGAGCCATCGAGGGGTTTGTTCTCACCTGGAGCTAGAAGAAGGCCGCCTGCCCAGCCACTCTCACGCGGCAAGGGCACCGTGATCGGAGGCAGGAAAGGGTGGCCTGCCAGTTTCAAGGGTGGCCGTCGGTAACGCCAGACTGGGAAGGGCAGTCTCGATAGAGGCGGCACCGACATCGGATACGTTTCGAAGCCGCCCATCACCTCTTGGCAGCTGGGACTGCCTCCGGCGCCAATCCCGCTTCCTTGGCGGCACAGCCAGCGCAAGCCCGCCGCAGACGCCTTCGGTCCCCAAGCAGCGGCACATCGAAATCCGAGGCTTGACGTCGCTGCCCGAACGCTGCAAAACCCTGCCCCACATCAGCAATGATGCGGTTATCTGGAGAGTGCAAGAAGCCGGGCCAGGTCGGTTCAAGCCGCCTGATTTTCCCGGTGACGGTCTGGGGGATCGTCTAGCGGTAGGACAGCGGACTCTGACTCCGCCAGCCTAGGTTCGAATCCTAGTCCCCCAACCAACTCCCAGTTGTTTCCCTTGTAAATCAAGCGCTTAGGGTCGGCTGCTCCGGGACCTTCCCGGTGAGTCCCCCAACTGTGCCAGCGGCCTGTGCCCTCACGCGCGCGCGGCGCTCCTCAAGACGGAGCCGCCAATGCCGCTTGCCCCTCACCTCTATCGCCGCGGTTCCGTCTATTGGTGGCGCCGGATCCTGCCGGCATGCGGGGGCGCCGCCGGTGAGGACGGCACTCTCAAAAATTTTTCGGAAAAATGCGCCGATCGAGAGATACGTCTCTCCTTGCGGACAAATATGGCCGACCTCGCACGGCAGCGAGGGCGGCGTCTCAGCGTTGTCGTCGATGCCGTGCTCAGGCTCCTAGGCGAGGTCATGCAGGCCGGCATCATCAACAACAGCGCGCTCCGCGCCCTTCTCAAACCGATCCTGCTCGGCGAGCTGGAACGGGCGGAAGTGGCGCGTGCCCTGGGCGGGGAGCGGGGGCAGGAGGAGATCGCCCGGCGGGCGTCGTGTTGCTGGGATGGGCGGAGTTGCCGATGTGGGATGTGTTGGGGTAGGCAGAGCCCCCGTCTCCTGTTCGACTGCCTCCTATGCCGCGTAAGGCCAACGCCGCTCGTCGTCATCACATTCGCCGGCCCAAGCGGCGCGTGATGAATTGGGCGACGTATGATGCCGCCCTTCGCCAGCGTGGCAGTCTGACCGTCTGGTTCACCGACGCGGCGATCGCGAGTTGGCGAGCGGCGCCACGGACCACACCCGGCGGGCAGCCGAACTACTCCGACCTCGCGATCACGACGGCCTTGATGCTTCGGGCGGTGTTCCATCTGGCCCTGCGTCAGACCGAAGGACTGATCGGCTCCATCCTGCACCTGCTCGGGCTCGACCTGCCGGTGCCCGATCATTCCACCATCGCCCGGCGCGCTCGAACGGTCACGCTGCCCGCCACACCACGCTCGACCAGCGGGCCGCTTCACCTGTTGGTGGACAGCACGGGGCTGAAGCTGGGCGGGCCGGGCGAGTGGCTGATCGAGAAGCACGGCACGAAGAAGCGCCGCTCGTGGAAGAAGCTGCACATTGGCGTGGACGCGGCGATCGGGCGGATCGTCGCTGCCACGCTCACCGACCGCGATGTGGATGACGCCGCCCAGGTGGCCCCGTTGCTTGATCGGATCGGCGAGCCGGTGGCCTCGCTGACGGGGGATGGCGCCTATGACCGGACCGCGGTCTATGCGGCCGTGCACGAGCGCCATCCGGACGCCGCCGTGGTGGCGCCACCCCGGCTCGATGCGGTGCTCAGCGACACCGCCGCAGCCACGCCCACCCAGCGCGACCGCCACATTCTGGCGATCGCCGAAACCGGGCGCATGGCTTGGCAGCGTGACAGCCGGTACAATCAGCGGGCCAAAGTCGAGGGACAGATCGGTCGCTGGAAACAGGTCGTCGGACCGGCCCTGCGCTTTCACACCGATCAGGCGCAGGCGACCGAGGTCGCCATCGCCGTCGCGGTCCTCAACCGCATGCTCGACCTCGGACGCCCGCACTCCGTCCGCATCGCCTGATCAGCCGCACCGCCGGGGCAACCGCTGCCCTCATCACCTCCGTGCGACACGCTGACAGGGGCGGGACGGACCGTCTGCGACGTCCTGCTCATCGTTTCCTCCAACACAGCCTGTCGTTTTGCTGATGCCGCGCATTGCAGCTCTTGCTGACAGTATGTGGGCGAAATCTGATAGCTTCCTGATGTGACCGGTGTTTTCAGGTTGGCGAGCGGGAGCCGCCAACTTTGCAACAGAGCCGGCTGTTTCAGCGCAACCGTTATGGTGGCGGCTGTACGCGGGAAAGCTGCATGCACGGATCTGTGAGGGGGGCGTTCGGCAACAAGCGTCCCTGCTCTAATCAGCGTCCTTCCCATCGTTGAAAAATAAAAAAAAGTATAGTCAAATATAAATCCTGAGCTGTCGAAAATCATACAATGGTAATCATGGCGGAGTACCTGGATTTGATGCCGCACGATACCTTTGTATCCTAAGTAATGATTTTTGTTTGCTCAAAAATCAACGATTCATTGATTGGAGATATTGACTTATGAGCGCTGCATTGACCCAACTCCAGAACGACCGGCTGGTTCATATCCTGGAGGGACTGAAGGCCGGGAACGTCCCGTCGGCGGGCGATCCGGCGCACACGGCGTTCCTGCGGGACAACGCCGAACGCAGCGGCCTGACCCCCGCGCGCTACCCGGGGCTGTTCAAGGCCATCGGGAGCGGAGGCGCGGCGACGGACAGAGCGGCCGAGAGCAGTGGCGTTACCGACGGCCAGTATGTCGAGTACATTTCGAGCAGTCAGAGCAACAAGGCGGTCACCGCCCGCGCCGTCTTGAGCCGGATCCGGCCGGTGGCCCAGGCCATCGTCTGGCTGAACGTCGTCAACGAGAACGGCGGCACCAAGACCTCGCTGGCTTCCGGTGTCGCGGTCAGCTTCGCCACCCAGACGATCTTCGTGGAGACCGACCCGGAAACCGCCCTGCCGCCGCTGCCGGCGGGTACGATGACCGGCATCATCTCCTTCGCGATCACCTACCAGGACGGCACGGTCGAGGTGTCCTCGACCGCGGCTCCCTGGGCCTCCCAGGCGTCGCGCGACCCGATCGTCGTCGATCCCGCCATCCGCAGCGACCGCAAGACCGGCGACCTGAACGACATCGTCATCGGTCTGGCGCGCGGCTACGATAACAACCAAGGTACAAAAAATAAAACCGACGTTGATTACTGGTATTGGCAAAATATGCACGATCTTGGTACGAATCCTCTGCTTGTTCCGCTGTCCGGGAGCATGAAATTCGATTACAAGCTGGCTCCGCTCGACAGCTACCCCCCGTTCTTGGAGTTCTACCTGGCTCACAAGGAGGGCGGCATCTCCGAACTGACCGGCGGCGACTCTTCGCGCTACCTGCCGCATTTTCGGATCGACGATACCGACCCCGAAGGGCGGACGCTGAAGTTCCTGCTGAGGCCGCCCTACAACGATGCGGGCGACGCCATCGAATTCCCTTCCAAAAATTGGGTTGCGGACACGCGGGCCTTCTTCAGCGCCCGCGTCTCCGTGACCTTCGAGGACTATGAAAGGCACGGATCGGGCTGGTCGAGCATCGTCAGCTCGCTGTCTCCGGACACCGATTCGAAGGACGGCGTCGCCTTCATCAAGCCCATCGTCTTTGTCTGGCACTGCCTGGTCGCCGGCACGCAGATCACGCTCGCCGACGGCACGACCAAGGCGGTGGAGGACTTCACGTCCGAGGACGTCGTCGTCAGCGGCGATGGAACGCGGCCGGTGCAGGCGACCCTGGCGCAGCCGCACAGCGGGCCGATCACCGTGCTGGAGTTCGCCGACGGCGCCACACTCGCCGGATCGGCCACCCACCCGGTGGTGACGCCGTCCGGCACGGTCCATGCGGGGGCGCTGGCGGTCGGCGACACGGTGCTGACCCGCCACGGCACGACGACGGTGACCGCCACCCGCCAGGAGACCCAGACCAACGGCGGCCTGTTCAACCTGTGGCTCGTTCCCGAAGGGGCCGGGCCGACGACCATGATCGCCAATGGCATCGTGGTCGGCGACTACCAGATCCAGGTCCAGCTTCTGCGGGACGCCGCCCAGGACGACCGTGCCGTCCGGGCCAAGCTGCCGGAAAGCCTGCATGTGGATTTCGACAGCTGGGTGGCCGACCGGGTGGCGTCGGCCTGATCCAGGCTCACCTCATCCACGCTCACTGCGCGGCCCGGCGGCTCCAGAAAGGGGCGTCGGGCCAGCGGCCCCCGGCGGTGTAATGGCGGGTCCGCTCGGCCAGATAGCGGCGCAGCGTGTCCTCAGCGCGCCGGGCGTAGCCGATCGCGGCGTCGCGCGCCGCGGCCCCGTCGCCGGAGAACCAGCGCAGGATGGTGTCGGCGGCGGCCAGCGCGTCGTCGAGCGCCCCGGCGATGCCGGAGGAGGTCAGCGGATCGAAGCCGATCAGCGCGTCGCCGACGGCGATCCAGCCGGCGCCGACCGCCCGGTCGACGTGCTGCGAAGCGGCCGAGAAGACCGTCGGGGCCGTTCCGGCGCCGGAGCCGTCCTCCGGCGGCGGAACCAGGTCGCGCAGGCGCGCGGTGGCCGC
Source organism: Azospirillum melinis (assembly GCF_013340935.1). GTDB lineage: Bacteria > Pseudomonadota > Alphaproteobacteria > Azospirillales > Azospirillaceae > Azospirillum > Azospirillum melinis. Next base: position 89,490 of record NZ_WHOS01000023.1, read on the forward strand.
CCAGGCGGAGCGGAAGGCGTCCGCGCCGGCCAGACCGCCGGCACGGGCGATGTCGTCGTCGGTCATCAGCGTGACGATGGCCCGCCCGCCCGGCAGCACCGCCGCGTACCACCAGCCGATCTCCACCGCCTCCACGAAGGAGCGGCCGTGGAAACCTGCGCCGGCTGGCCTAGCGGCCGGAGCGGCCTCGACCGCCAGGGCGATCAGGCGGTCGAGCCGCCGCCGCCGCGCGCCGAGCGCGGTCGCCAGCGGCGCCCGCCGGCCGCCGGCATCCACCACCACGCGGGCGGTCACGCTGCGCCGGCCGCCGGCGCCGCGCAGCCCGACGGTCCAGCCGCCCTCCGGCCGGCGTTCGATCCCGGCGAGGGTGGCGGGGGCCAGGAGGTGGGCGCCCCGCCCCGCCGCCGCCTCGCGCAGCCAGTGGTCGAAGCGGGTGCGGTCGAGATGCCAGCCGTGCCCGCTGCCCCGCCGCAGGAAATCGTCGGCGCTCTCCCTGTCGCCGCTCCACAGGCTGAGATTGCCGTGGTAGGGGCGATGGCCGAGCCGCCCGAGATCGTCCGGCAGGCCGAGCCGGGCCAGCAGCGGTCCGACGTTCGGCGTCGCCGATTCGCCGACCCGTAGCGCCGCCCGCTCCGGCGAGCCGTGGGCGGCGCGGTCGACCAGGACCACGCGCGGCACGCCGGCCGCGCGCAGGGCGAGCGCGGTGGCGGAGCCGGCCGGCCCCGCCCCCACGATCAGGACGTCCGCCGCGTCCGTGCCCGGAGGCGCGCCCGGAACCGGGTCACGCAACGCCTCATGCGACAACGCCTCAAGGGACAACGCTTCAGGGGACAACGCTTCAGGGGACAACGCTTCAGGGGACATCGGCCACCAGCGGCCGCGCCGGCTCGCCGATCCCCGCGGTGTCGCCCTGGGAGCCGGGCGTGCGGGGAAGCCGGCGCGCCACCTCGACGAAATAGGGATCGCCGTCGGTGCCGATGTTGAAGACGAAGCCGAGCTGGTCCCACAGCCTCACCATGTCCAGGTCGTCGGCGAACTGGATGTAGTCGTCGGCCTTCTGGTTATACTCGGTGCCGATCCACGACACCTGCGGCCCCAGGGCCGGGCTGGGCTCGGCCAGGAGGGCGTTGGGCTCGGGCGGCAGATAGACGAATTCCGGCCGCTGCGCCGGCCACCACCACAGGATCCGGCCCTCGATGGGCTGCGACGAGCATTCGTTGAAGTCGGCCTGCCAGGGGACGGCCATGTAGCGGCTGACGTCGCCGGGCTCCATGCCCGCCGCCGGATCGAAGCCGAGGCTGAGCGGGCCGGACACGTCCGGCCGCGCCTTGATGCGGAAGGGGCCGTCGTAGATGGCCGGGTTGCGGGAGATCCAGGTCATCTCGATGCCCGGCGAGAAGGCGCCGCCGACGCAGTTGGCCAGCACACCGCGGGTGACCGGATCGCCGGCGGTCCCGGCCGGTTCGGCCCCCGGCTCGAACCAGCCGTCGGCCCATTGCTGGAGGAGGAAATACTGGGTGTCGGTCAGGCGCAGGTACTTCGAGGTCGCCGCGGTGACGGTGCCGGGCTTCGAGGCGCCCAGCGCGTCGTCGCCGGCCAGATAGGGCATGGCGGTGGCGCCGGTGCTGGCGTTCACCAGGACGTTGTCCGCGCCGGGGGGACGGATGATGTCGAGGATGTAGGCGCGGAAGCCGTTGAGCTTGGGATCTGGATCGCCGAGCCTGCCGAAATCGAAGCTGTGCGGCTTCGGCGGGATCGCCGCGACCCAGGGGTAGCGGGCGACCCGCTCGAAAATCGGCTTGATGTCGGTCTCGAAGAAGGGCTTGTAACCGGTCGGCCCGGTCTTCCACATCCCGTCCGCGAACAGGTCGGGGCGGAGCCCCTGCTTGCGCACCACGACGTCGAAGATGGTGTCGTACAGCGTCACCAGATTGGGGATCTGCGGCGCGTAGGAGGGCGGTCCGACCATCACCCAGGCGCCGCCGACCTCCACGTCGGGGGGGCCGTCCTCATCGTCCAGCAGGCTGATCTTCACCGACACCGGCCCGTCCGAGGTGTCGTCCCACCAGCCGTCGTTGTTGGCGTATTGCCCGATGTGGGGCGACGGCCTGTCCGATCCGGAATGCCCCAGCCCGCCCAGCACCAGAAGGCGGCCCTCTTCGTCGGTGCGCAGCTCGCCCAGCGTGTCGATGGGGTAGGGCTTCAGCCCCTCCGGCGGAAAGCTGCCGGCGTAGCCCGGCGGGATGGTGTCGCGCGAGAAGTGCTCGGCCGGGGCGTCGCTTCCCTCGATCGAGCGGGGGCCGGCGTCGATCATCAGGGCGCGCCGATCCTCCGCGCCAGTCCGGTCGGCGTTGCGCAGCGGGTGGTTCGACGCGTAGCCGTCCTCGCCCTTCGAGGTCTGGAACTCGTACCAGCTCGACTTCTTGTTGGCGAGATGGACGTACCAGCGGATCGAGGCCACGCCCTCGCTTTTCAGCGTGACCTCCTCGGGCGGCCCGCCGTCGACGCTGCGCATCAGGCGGAAGCGCGCCGCCTGCCGGCACAGCCGGCCCTCGTCGTCGCGGAAATCCCGCTCCCCGACGGGACTGCCGTCGGGCAGGGTGGGCAGGCCGCCCTCCGTCTCGGGGCCGATGTAGAAGGCCGTCGGCGCGTTGCCGACGCGGGCGATGCCGATGGCGGGAACGATGGAATAGACGGTGTTGGACATGGTTTTCCCCTCGCTGTCCCGATCTGGCCGGGCTGGGTGGTGCCGTTTGGGCGGTGCCGGCCGGGTTACAGCCCGAGTCCGATGGCGTCGGAGCGGTTCTTCAGCGTCCGGACGCCGTCGATCACCCCGTGCAGCGCCTCCCGGTGCTTTGGGGTCGGGCCCGGAGGGGCGGGCGGCGCCACCGGGGCGACGAGCAGCGCGGGCAGACCCTGGCCGGCCAGCAGTTTGTCGAGGGCCTGCAGCTCCGCGAGGAAGCCGTCGAAGCTGGCGCCCTCGACATACTCGAAGGTCGGGGCGGCGTTGGGCCCGACCGCCGGGTCGCCGTCGGGGAAGACGGGAAGCTGCATCAGCAGATTGGCCAGGGTCGGCAGCTGGTTGTGCATCAGCGGCAGGGCCAGCGTGAAATAGGAGTCCGCCGCGCCGCCCGCCTTGGTGAAGGAGGCCTCCAGGCTCTGCAGCATCACGCTGTAGCCGATGTTGAACGCCTTGACCGCCTGCACGGCCGTGGCGTTGGTGAAATCCGACACCCGCGGGTTGGAGACGATGGGAAGCGTGTCGGGGAAATCCGGCGCGTCGGCCACGCGCAGGAATTTGTAATAGTGCGACAGCTCGTAGGGCGTGCCGAGGATCGGCCCGTAGGTGCCGTCGGTACGGGCGCCGTAGTGCTCGTAGGCGCCGTAGGGCTGCTGGGGGACCAGCGGGTGGGTCGGGTTCACCGCGCCCTCGCCCTGCTGGACGATCTGCTGGATGCCGAGCTGGGCGCTGTCCGCGTCGGTCACCTTCACGGCCTTGCCGCCGAACTTGCCGAGGTAGATGTCGGTGCGCTGCTCGGCCGCCGGATTCTCGGCGAAGACCGCCGCCGGGCCGTACTGCTCGACACAGCGCTCGATGCCGTCCGACAGGGCCTTGTAGAGCTGGCCGATGGTCTGATAGTCGCTGCCCTGCGGCGGCGCGGTGAAGGGGGCGGGGGTCTCGATCGCCATGAAGACATTGCGGAACACCGCCTGCGAGGCCCGGTACAGCCCGACATAGGGTGTGGCGGTGGTGCTGGCCGAGGGCAGATAGGCCGGGTAGACGGGCACCACGCTCCCGGTCAGTTTGGGCTGCCCGCCGATGCCGACCAGGATGTTGGCCGCCTGGTTGAGGTGGAACATCTCCTCCACCACGACGCTGCGCAGCGCCTGGTAGGCGGCCGAGCTCTTGTCGGTGATTGAGTAGAGCGCCGTCAGATAGGCGGGCACCGTGGTGAATTCGACCTGGATCGCCAGCTGCGCGGCGGCGCGCAGATCCGCGAGGGTCGAAATCGGCGTGTAGGCGACCGACAGCGGGGCCGCCGCCTTCCCCTGCGCCCGCTCCAGAAGACGTTGCTCAGTCATGGTCCGCGTCCCTCCCGCTCGGTGATGCCGCTCGCGCGCCGCCGTTCCGGCGCGCGTCGATGCGTCGCGTGCGTCGAATATCGGGAAGAAATTTCAAATAATCAACGAGTCAATGTCCAATTCAGCATACACATACCATGATATGAGTTCAGACGGTTCGCCTATTTCTCAGAAATTTATCTGAACGAGCACGAATAATTTTGATGTTTCCGGCATCATAGCCCGCAGAAAATTAGATTTCTAAGTATATTGAGCTGGATTATTTGGTTTGATTTTCGAGAATGCTCCGACAGTATCGGGCGATACGCAAAAATCGGGAGTTCATGCGCATGGCAAGCGTTCGCGTCGCGGCATGGCCAATCGTTATAATGGGTCTTTCTGTGCTTCTCACCTCCAAGGCGGGTGCCCAGCAGGCCAACATCACCGAAAGCGTGACGATCCAACAGCAGGATGTGATGAAGGGTAGCGTACCCCTGCGGCGGATCCTAGAATCCGGTGCGCATTTCTTCAGCTATCCCTACTTCCCGCAGGATGGCTGGGGCGAGGGCGCGGACGGCCCGCGCGCGTGGCAGCGCAAGGCGCTCTACCCGAATTCGCCGTTCAGCCCCTACGCGACGGCGGACGGGACCGTGCCGCCGCCGATCCCCTTCCTGCGTCTGAACGGCATTGACAGCCAGAGCTGCTACGAGTGTCACACCTCGATCGGCGCCACCGTCCAGCCCGACCTCGCCGGCGCCAACCCGCCCGGACCGGCGACCCGCACCCAGCCGGCGATCGGCGGCGCCGCCGGCATCGCCAACACCGCCTTCATCAACGGCCAGTTTCCCAACCCGCTGACCCAGCTGGTCCGCAACCCGCCGCACGTGTTCGGGACCGGCTACACCCAGGCGCTGGCCAACGAGATCACCGGGCAGCTGCTCGGGCAGCAGGCCCTTCTCGCCGACCACGCCCGCTACACACCCGACAAGCCGGTGACGCTGCCGCTGGCGGCCAAGACCCTGTCCTTCGGCTGGCTGGGCGCCACCTACGACAGCAAGGCGCAGCGGATCGTCTATGATTACAGCCGGCTGACCGGGGTCTCCCCTGATCTGGTCGTGCGCCCGTTCCAGTGGAAGGGCATCGCTTCGTCGGTCCGCCACTTCGCAGCCTCCGCGACCCAGTTCCACTTCAGCATGGAAGGGGTGGAGATCGTCGGGGAGAACAACGACAACGACGCCGACGGGGTGATCAACGAACTGAGCTATGGCAACGTCGGGGCGCTGACGAGCTTCGTCGCGATGACCCGGCCGCCAGTGGTCGAGACGCCGACCGATCCGGCCGCCAAGGACAGGGTGGCCCGCGGTGCGGCGCTGTTCGCCGGCACGGCGGCCGACGCCGGGCTTCCGGCCGGAATGTGCGCGTCCTGCCATGTTCCGGTGCAGACGCTCGACCGGCCGGTGGTGACGATCGAGTGGGGCACCGTGCTGGGACATCCCGATCGGGCCGGCTCCGACGCCGGGATAGCGCTGCCCTCGCGGGTCCAGGGGCGCGCCGAGGAAACGCGCAGGCGGACCGTCGCCTCGCCGACCCTGGTCAACGCCCTGCCCGGCACCGACCATCTGCCGGTGGTGCGCGAGGCGCGGGCGCGGCTGGCCAAGGCGTCGGCGGATGCCGGCGCGGCCGTCCGCCAGGGCGCGCCGGATGCAGCGGTCGCCGCCCTCTACGCCAAGGCGGTCGCCGATGCCGACACTGTGGCGGTCGGCGGGCTGGAGATCAACCTGAACACGCTGGCGAGCCGGGCGGCCACGACGATGCCGTGGCAAAATCTGGACGGCGGAAGGGCCGAGGATCAGGCAGGGCCGCTGCCGGCCTACGCCCGCGCCCGGCTGCCCTTCAAGACGCCGGACGCTCCCCTGGACGTGCCGCTGCTGAGCGACCTGCGCCTGCACGACATGGGCCCCTGCCTCGCCGACATCGCGCCACAGGCCACCGACGTGGCGGACATCGCCGTTCCCCCGCAGCAATTCCTGACCCGGCCCCTGTGGGGCGTTGCCGACAGCTGGCCTTACCTGCATGACGGACGCGCGCTGGATCTGGTCCAGGCGATCCGCTTCCATGGCGGCACCCGCCCGGACAGCATCGCAGCCGAGTTCCCCTACCAATGCGCCGGCAGCGAAGCGGACCCGGTGATCAACGCCTTCTACGCCTTGAACCCTGGCGACCAACAGGCGCTGATCGCTTATCTGGCGAGTTTGCGTCTGCCGCCCCTGCCTGGAGCGGTGGTGCCGTTTTGACCGAATAGCGCGCTTCGGCTCCGGCGGGCGGAATGGTGTCGACGAGTTCGAGGATGCGCCGGTCATCGAAACAGTCGACCCATTCCAAGGCGGCGGACTCGACGGCCTCCAGGCTGTGCCATGGCCCGCGGCGCCGGATCGGGTTCCGTTGCAAAGTTTGACGGTGGGCGCGGAGAGGCGCGGCGCCCACGTCGTCAAGCGGCCCAGTTGATGCCATCGGCGTCCTGCGCCGAGCGCGAGGGCAGCGCGATTCCGGGTGCAACCAACTCCGCCAGATCCCACGTTTCGGACAGCACCATGTCCAGTTGGTGAGGATGGAGGAGGTCGAATATGTGGCGTCCGGTGTCAGCGGCGTCTGTGTGGTCACCACCGACGGCAGCGAACTGCCGACCGAGCTGCCGCTGCATATCCTGCAGGATCGAACGCCTCTGCTGCGTTGCCACCGGCAATATCTTGTGAACATCGACTTCATTGGGAAGATCAATATTCTGGAGAATGGCTTGGCGGAGATTCGAACGAGACGCGGGCAGATCATTCCCGTCAGCCGGCGTTTCTTCCCGCAGATCAAGGAGCGGCTTGGAATCCTCTGATCCGGCTTGAACGCCTGCCAGAACGGCGTTTGGGCCGTTGAGAGGGATATGGCTGCATCTCTCGTATCCGATGCCCTTTGGGGGCTGTTTGAACCAGCCGGGACGACCTGGTCCCTTGGCTGGACAATTCGGTCCAGGCGGCGCGGCGTGAACTGGGGCGGTACAGCGAGATGGCCTCCATTTTCCGGACAGTCGGATAAGCTTGGTTTGTCCAGGATGAAGGACAGACCCGATGACGGGGAAACCGAAGCGGTATTCGGCAGAATTCAAGGCGAAGGTGGCGCTGGAGGCGATCCGGGGCGAGCTGACGGGGTCGCAGCCGGTGGGCAAGCACGGCGTACACCAGACGCTGATCGACGCCTGGAAGAAGCAGGCGATGGCGGGGATGGCTGGGGTGTTCTCCGGCAAGGCGGAAGCCGCCGAAACCAGCCATCAGGGCAGCCAGTTCACCAGCCCGCGCTTCACCGGCCTCTTGACCGCGGCCGGCATTCGAATGTCGACGGACGGGCGCGGCCGCTGGATTGATCATCCTGTACACCGAGGTGAACCCTCTACGTGCATCCCGCCGTTTCGATCAAGCTGGCGCGAAGCTGCCGGAACCTTATCGACAGTCTACCGGAAGGCCCATTTCACTTTGCGGTCAAGGCCGGATCAGGCTTTGCCGATGTCCAACACCGCCTGGGCGAAGGCCTTTGGCGCTTCCTGCGGCAGGTTGTGGCCGATGCCGCCGGTGATCAGCCGATGCTCGTACCGGCCGCTGAACTTCGCACGGTACGTTTCCGGTGAGGGGTGCGGCGCGCCATTGGCGTCGCCTTCCATGGTGATCGTCGGAACCTTGATGGTCGGGAAGGCCGCCAGCGCCCGTTCAACCGCGTCATACTGCGCTTCCCCCTCCGCAAGGCCGAGCCGCCAGCGGTAGTTGTGGATGCTGATGTCGACATGGTCCGGATTGTCGAGGGAGGCCGCGGAGCGTTCGAACGTGGCGTCGTCGAAGGCCCAGTTCGGGGAGGCCAGTTGCCAGATGAGCCGGGCGAAGTCATGCGTATACTTCGCATAACCGGCGCGGCCGCGGTCAGTCGCAAAGTAATACTGATACCACCATTGCAGTTCCGCCTTGGGAGGCAGCGGTGCCCGGTTGAGGTCCTGGCTGCCGATCAGATAGCCGCTGACCGACACCATGGCCTTGCAGCGCTCCGGCCAGAGTGCCGCCATGATGTTCGCCGTCCTGGCGCCCCAATCGTAGCCGGCGAGGATCGCCGTCTGAATCTTCAGCGCATCCATCAGGGAGATCATGTCGGCGGCGATGGCGGCCTGCTGGCCGTTGCGCGGCGTTTCGGCGGACAGGAAGCGCGTCGTGCCGTAGCCGCGCAGGTGGGGGATGATGACACGGTAGCCGGCCGCCGCCAGGATGGGGGCCACCTCCACATAGCTGTGGATGTCGTAGGGCCAGCCGTGCAGGAGGAGGACCACCGATCCATCGGCGGGACCATCCTCGGCATAGCCGATGTTGAGCGGTCCGGCATCGATCTGCTTCAAGGATTTAAATCCCGTGGGCGACGAAGAGCCCGCCATCGGTCTGGCTGCGGGCGGTTCCGCTGCCTGCGCCCGCCCCATTCCCAGCCCAAGGCCGGCCGCCGTGGCTGCAAGGGTCGCCGTGCCGATGAAGTGGCGGCGTCCATAATCGACCGGGGTCGTGCCGGTGGTCTCCGTCTCCAGTTTCCGTACCATTTATCTCTCCCGAACTGTGTTCATCCGTGGCCGCAGCATGAGATGCCGATGTATCCCCCGCATGTCCGGCCATGGGGCATGGTGAAAGCGTCTGTACCGTTCGGCCCATCGGATACAGTCGGATACAAAGTCCCGATGGAGGTGAGATCGTCCCGGCCCTGTCCTGGCCCTGTCCCGGATCGGTCATGCCGGCGGAGGCTATGGGGCGTCGCCTTCCGCTGCGCCGAGGCTCAACCGCCGGCCGATGCCGATGTTGGTCATGAATGTCTCGTCATGGCTGACCAGCAGGATGGCGCCGTCATAGGATCTCAGCCCCGCCTCCATGGCTTCGACCGATTCGACGTCCAAGTGGTTGGTCGGCTCGTCCAGGATCAGCAGCGCCGGTGGCCGCGGTCCGCCCAGTGTGCAGGCGAGGCCGGCGCGCAACATCTGTCCGCCGCTCAGCGTCCCCATCTGTTGCAGGGCGGCGTCCGCCCGGAACAGGAAGCGGGCGAGTGCGGCCCGGCAGGCATTGTCGGTTGCGCCGGGATTGAGGCCCTGGAAGTTGTCGAGGATCGACGCGGCGGGATCGAGGATGCCGACGCGCTGGTCCAGCATGGCGAAGTCAACGGCGACCGACACCGTCCCCCGGATCGGGGCGAGCCCACCGGCGATCAGCGTCAGCAGCGTCGTCTTGCCAGATCCGTTCGGTCCGACGATGGCGACGCGTTCCGGCCCCTCCATGGTGAAGGACAGATCGCGGATGATCGGATGGTCCGCTTCATAGCCGGCGGTGACCCCGTCCAGCCGCAGGACGGTCCGGTTGGCCGGAAGCCCGGTGGGCAGCAGCGCCAGCGAGAGATCCTGCAGGATCTCGATACGGGACCGCGCCGACGTGAGTGCCATTTCGGCCTCCGCGCGCTGGCGGTCGGCCAGTTTGGCGCCGGCCCCCCGGCTTGCCTCTGCGTTGCTCTTGCGCGCGCCCAGCAGGATGCGCGGCATGTCGCCTTGCGCCGCCTTCCGTGACCCCGCCGCATCGCGCCGGTCCTGCCGTTCCGCCGCGCGTTGCGCCTTGCGCCGGACCTCGGCCGCCTGCTTTTCCGCGTGGGCCAGATCCTGTTGTGCGGCGTCCAGTTCCGTCGCCTTGCGTTCGCGATAGTGCGTCCAGTTGCCGCCGAAGCGGGCGGCACCCAGCGAGGTCAGTTCGACGATGGCGTCCATCCGGTCGAGAAGCTCGCGGTCATGGCTGACCACGATCGCTCCAGCGCGCCAGCCGGCGAGGAGGGCGATCACCGCGTCGCGGCCGGAGCGGTCGAGATTGTTGGTCGGCTCGTCGAGCAGCAGGAAATCCGGTGCGGCGAAGACCGCCGCAGCAAGGCTGGCGCGTGTCCGCTGGCCGCCCGAAAGTTCGGCCAGCCGGGTATCGGGACCGGCATCGAGCCCGACGCGGGCCAGGGCGGCGGCGATGCGCTCCGCCAGCGTCCAGTCGGCGTCCGTCAGTTCCTCCACGCCTGCCGCCCCGGCCTCGGCGCGGCGCAGGAGGGCGAGCGCCCCGGTCACGCCGAACAGATCGGCCACCGTTTCCCGTTCGCCGGGTCGGACCGCCTGTTTCAGCAGTCCGAGCGTGCCGGTGACCCGGACGGTGCCGGCGAGCGGCTGAAGTTCCCCAGTGATGAGTTTCAGCAGGGTCGATTTGCCGACGCCGTTCCGCCCGACGAGGCCGGTGCGCTCTTGCCCGAAATTCAGGTCGACACCGGTCAGGACGCTGTGGCCGTCAGGCGTCGCCCAACCGATCCGGGACAGGGAAATGGAGGCCATGCGTCGCCCCTTGTTGATTTCATAATATCGGCACGCAATCGTGCTGATAACAGATGGCGATGGAAAACGCAACGGACCTGTGCTGTTTTGCCGGCGGATGGAGAGCGGAAGGGACGTGAAGGTGGACACCGGCGGGCGCAAGCCAGGGGGACGGCCGACCAGAGAACAGGCCGCGGCCATCGATGCGCGCATCCTGGATGGCGCACGGGCCGTCTTCTGCCGCAAGGGCTTCGCCAACAGCGGTTTGGAAGAGATTGCCACCGAACTCGGCGTGTCCAAGCACACGCTTTACCGCCGTTACCCCAACAAGGCCGCCCTTCTCGAAGCGGTGGTCGGGCGCGACGTCGGTCGCTTCCGCGACGCCCTGCTGTCCGCCGGCAAGGAGGGAGAGGGAGCGCTCGGCGCCTTGCGCCGTGCCGCGTTCCGCTACGTCGAGATCGGGTCGTCGCGCGACTATGCCGCCTTCTATCTTTCCGTCAGCGCCGAGGCTGCGGTCTCGCCGGTGCTTCGGGAGCGGCTGGCCTCCTGGTCGCGCGATGCGCTGGAACCGCTGGTCGGGTTCGTTTCCACCGCGCAAGAGGCGGGCGAATTGCGGTCGGGCGATCCAGCTTCGGTCTGCGGGATCCTGATCGACCTGCTGGAGGGCGTCAACAACCGGATCCGGCTTGGCGATGATGAGACGGCGGGCGGACCGTCCCTCTTGCGTCTGTTCGAGGAGCGCTGGGCGGTCTTCACCGCTGCCTTCGGAAGCGGCTGACTCCCCCGTCAGCCGAGCGTCACCTCGGCACAGAGGCCGCCCACCGGTCGGTTCCGCAGCGTCAGCGACCCGCCGATCGCCAGCGTCAGCTGGTGGGCGATGGCCAGTCCCAGGCCGGTTCCTCCGGAATCGCGGTTGCGCGACTGTTCCAGCCGGTAGAAGGGCTGGAGGACGGCGGTGAGCTGATGTTCCGGAATGCCGGGGCCGGTATCCTGAACGGCGATGCCGATCCGGCCGGCGCCGTCCCGGGTCACCGTGATCTCGACCTCTCCGGCAAATTTCAGGGCGTTGTCGATCAGGTTGGTCAGGATGCGGCGCAGCGCGTGCGGCCGGGTGGTCAGGACCGCACCGGAAAGCCCGCGGACGGTCACCGGCTTGCCCATATCCTGATAGTCGAAGGCGAGGCTTTCGACGAAAGACCCGACATCGATGCGGGCCGGGGGCTCGACATCGCCATGGGCGCTGCGCGCATAGGCCACCCCTTCGCGCACCAGCCGTTCGATCTGCGACAGATCGCCGAGCAGCCGCTCCTTCTCCGGACTGTCCTCCGCCATCTCGACCCGCAACGCCATGCGGGTGATCGGCGTCTGGAGGTCGTGGGAAATGGCGGCGAGGATCCGCACGCGCTCCTCCAGATAATGGGCGATCCTGTCGCGCATGGCGTTGAAGGCGGTCGCGGCATGGGCGACCTCGCTCGGGCCGTCCTCCGCCAGCCGTGCCGACGTGCCGCCGGGATCGAGCGTCTCGGCAGCCTTGGCGAAGCGCGCCAGCGGGCGGATCGCCTGCCGCACGGCAAGCCAGGTGCAGAGGACCAGCAGCAGGAGCTGGCCGGCCAGCAGAAGGGGGAGCCAGGCGGCGAGCGGCATGAGCGCCGGTGTCACGTCGATCGTCACCGGTGAGCCGTCGCGAAGCGTGACATGGGCCTGGAGATGCGGGCGGCCACCCGGAATGGTTTCGACCACCACCGGGAAGCCGGAGCCGGCACCGCCGTTGATGGCACGGGCGATCTCCGTACCGCGGCTGCCCAGGTCCGGCACGCCCGGCAGGCCGGGGCCAAGCTCATAGCGGTAGGTGCGCCGCTCCAGCACCGCCAGCCAACGGCCGCGCTCCTCCGGTGGCAGGCGGTCGAGCAGCGCGACCGAGGTCGCCACATCCTGCTCCAGCGTGCCGAGCATCATCGCCTTGGCGGCGCTGGTGCGCTCCAGGAACAGCGCGCCGAAGGAGAGGCCATGCGCCAAGACGAGCCCGGTCAGGAGAATGAGGAACAGCCGCCAGCGCAGGGTGCGCGGCGGATGCATGACATGCCTGAACCGGAGGATTGCCCCTGTCATGACCGTGCCCCTCATGACTTTGCCCTCGTGATCTCCACCGGCATCGCCAGCACATAGCCTTCGTTGCGGACCGTCTTGATGTGGCTGGGCTCGCGCGCGTCGTCGCGCAGCCGCTGCCGGAGCCGGCTGACCAGCAGGTCGATCGACCGTTCGAACAGCTCCGCCTCGCGCCCCTGCGTCAGGTTGAGGAGCTGGTCGCGTGACAGGACCCGTTGCGGATGGTCGAGGAAGACGCGCAGCAGCCGGTATTCGGCACCGCTCAGCGCGACGGCGGTGCCGTCCTGGTCGAGCAGATGGCGGGCGACGGTGTCGAGCCGCCAGTTGCCGAAGCTCAGCAGCTGCCCAGCCTCGCTGATCTGCAGGTTGGGCGGCAGCATGCGCGCCCGGCGCAGGATCGCCTTGATGCGGGCCAGCAGCTCGCGCGCGGCGAACGGCTTCACCAGATAGTCGTCGGCCCCCATCTCCAGGCCGAGGATGCGGTCCATCTCGTCGTTGCGCGCGGTCAGCATCAGGACCGGCGTCGCGGCATGCCGCCCGGCACGAAGCTCCCGGCACAGCACCAGCCCGTCGTCGCCCGGCATCATGATGTCGAGCACGATGAGGTCCACCCGGTCGCGTTCCAGGAACGACCGCATCTGCCGTCCGTCCGCGGCGAGGGTTACGCGCAGGCCGTTCCTCTTCAGATAGCCGGACACCAGTTCCCTGATGTCCCGGTCGTCGTCGACGATCAGGACGTGGTCGATGTGATCCATTCGGTCGAACCCCGATGCTGTTCGGCGGTCTTATGACGGGCAGAGCGCTGCCTGCGTCCGGCGGTTTGTGTCGGTCTGTATCCGCCCCGTCGGCCGATACATGCCGGTACAAAAATCCCCCTGCCGCAAGCCGGCATCCGCATCGCTCCGTCTGGACAGCCTGCCTTCCATCAATATACTTATCAAAATAATAATTATGACACAAACCACATGAGGGGATGCCTCCATGCTTCCGTGCAAATTTCCGGCTGCCCTGTTCGGTCTGGCTTTGTCGTTGGCCGCTCCCTGGTCGCCGGCCGCCGCCGCTCCGGTGAAGTCCGTGGTCATCGTGCACGGCGCCTTCGCCGACGGCTCGGGCTGGCGCACAGTGTCCGACATCCTGACCGCCAAGGGCTATGCCGTGTCGATCGTCCAGCAGCCGCTGACCTCGCTCGGCGACGATGTCGCGGCCACCCGCCGTGTCCTTTCGCTTCAGCCGGGCCCGACCGTCCTCGTCGGCCACAGCTATGGCGGGATGGTGATCAGCGAGGCCGGGAACGACAGCCATGTCGCAGCCCTGGTCTATGTCGCCGCCTTCGAGCCCGACACGGGTGAGAGCATCGCCAAACTGGCCGAGAGCAAACCGGTGGCCGGTGCCGCGCCGGGTGCCGTCAAGGCCACCGCCGACGGCTACCTTTATCTCGACCCCCCGGCCTTCGCCGGGGCCTTCGCCGCCGACCTTCCGCCGGCCGACGCGGCCTTCCTCGCCCGCTCCCAGGTGTTCGCGGCCAAGGCCGCCTTCACGACGCCGGCCGGAGATCCGGCATGGAAATCGAAGCCGAGCTGGGCGCTGGTGGCGACCGCCGACCGCTCGATCAACCCCGAGCTGGAACTGGAAATGGCCCGCCGGGCCGGCAGCCATGTCCGGTCGGTCGAGGCCAGCCATGCCGTCTATGCAGCCAAGCCCGAGGCCGTCGCCGCCCTGATCGTCGAGGCGGCCGAGGCGGTCTCCCACTGATTTGCCGGGCCGGGCATCAACCCGCGCCCGGCCTATCGAAGGGTTCAGCCATGATCCTCTTTCTCGTCTCCTTCCTGGCGGGCGCCCTGACCATCGTCAGCCCCTGCATCCTGCCGGTCGTGCCCTTCGTCTTCTCCCGGGCGGGGCAGCCGCTGTTCCGTGGTATCCTGCCAATGCTGTTCGGCATGGTGGCCAGCTTCGCCGGGGTCGCCACGCTGTCCGCCGTCGGCGGAGGCTGGGCGGTGGAAGCCAATGGTGCCGGGCGGGCTGCCGCCATCGCGCTGATGGCGGTGTTCGGATGGACGCTCCTGTCGCCCCGCGCCGCAACGCTGCTCAGCCGCCCGCTGGTCGCCGCCGGCAACCGGCTGTCCGGCCGGGGCGGTGTCGCCGGATCGCTTCTGCTGGGTGTCGCCACCGGCCTGCTCTGGACGCCGTGTGCCGGGCCGATCCTCGGGCTGGTCCTCACCGGTGCTGCGCTTCACGGCGCCAGCCTGCAAACCACGCTGTTGCTGGTGGCCTATGCGGCGGGTGCCGCGACTTCCTTGGCGCTCGCCGTCCTTGCCGGCGGCCGGCTGCTGGCGGCGATGAAGCGGTCGCTCGGCATTGGGGAGCGGCTCCGCCAGGGACTCGGCATCGCCGTCCTCGCCGGTGTCGGCGTCATCGCCCTGGGGCTCGATACCGGGCTGCTGGCCCGCCTGTCCTATGCCGGAACGTCCGGCGTCGAGCAGTCGCTGATCGACCGGTTCGACCCTGCCGCTGCCTCTGCGGCTGCCGCAACGTCGGGTGCGCCGGAGACGTCCGCGACGGGTCTGGTGCTCGCCGATGCCCGGCGGGTCTACCGCAGCAGCCTGCCGGTCGAGGGCGTTCTCCCGTCCCTGGACGGTGCGACGGACTGGCTGAACTCAAAGCCGCTCACCACGGACGAGCTGCGTGGAAAGGTCGTCCTGATCGATTTCTGGACCTACTCCTGCATCAACTGTATCCGCACGCTGCCATACCTGCGGGCATGGGCGGAGAAATACCGGGACCAGGGGCTGGTTGTGGTCGGTGTCCATGCCCCGGAGTTCGCCTTCGAAAAGCGGATCGGCAATGTGCAGAAGGCGCTGCGGGATTTCGCCATCACCTACCCGGTGGCGGTCGACAACGACTTCCGCATCTGGCGGGCGTTCGGCAACAGCTATTGGCCGGCCTTCTATATCGCCGACGCCACGGGCCGAATCCGCCATCATCAGTTCGGCGAGGGCGGGTATGAGCAGACCGAACGGGTCATCCAGGACTTGCTGGCGGAGGCAGCCGGAGGCCGGGCTGTCGGAGGACGGGCTGGTGATGGCGGGCTGGTCAGCCCGGCGGGGCAGGGCGCCCAGGCGCCCGCCGACCTCGGTGAAGTCCGCTCCGGTGAAACCTATGTCGGCTACCGGCAGGCTGCGAACTTCGCGTCGCCGGAACGGGACGGCATCGACCGGCCGCAGGACTACACGGTTGGCGCGCTGCGGCTGAACCACTGGGGGCTTTCGGGCAACTGGACGGTCGGGCCCGAGCAGGCCCGGCTGAACCGGGCGGGCGGGGCGATCGTCTACCGCTTCCGGGCCCGCGACCTGCACCTCATCCTCGGTCCGGCCCGGGACGGCCGGCCGGTCCGCTTCCAGGTCTTGGTCGACGGCATGGCGCCCGGGCCGGATCACGGAACGGACATCGACGCCGAGGGTAATGGCACCGTTTCGGAAACCAGGCTCTATCAGCTGGTGCGGCAGGCGGGCGCGGTGCGGGAGCGGACGTTCGAGCTGCGCTTTCTCGATCCCGGAGTCGACGCCTACGCCTTCACCTTCGGCTGAGGAGAAGCCCGCATGGTCTTGAACCTCCGCATTCGATCTCTTTCACTTGCTGGCCTCCCGGAGGTTGTCGCGCAGCCGGGCGACCGCTTTCTGGAGGGCGCGGAATTCGTCGGGCGGAAGTCCGGAAGCCTTCACCGTCAACTCGCCGAAGCCCAGGCCCTTCTCGCGAAGCTGCCGGCCGGCTTCGGTGAGGGAAACGCGGACGCTGCGTTCGTCCTCGTCGTCGCGGGCTCGCGTGACATAGCCCATGGCCTCCAGCCGCTGCAGCATCGGCGTCATGGTGCTGGGTTCCAGGAACAGCTTCTCGCTGAGGCTCTTGACGGTCTGCCGATCCTCCTCCCACAGGGCGATGATGGTGATGTACTGGGGATAGGTGACGCCAAGCTGCTCCAGCACCGGCTTGTAGGCCCGCGAATAGGCGAGGTTGGCCGAATAGATCGTGAAGCACATGAAATCCGCCAGCCGGGCGGTTTGCGACCTGGCGGCCGGCGTGGCGGTGGCGGCCGGCGTGGCGGTGGTGGTGGGAGTGCTGGCGGTCTTGCGGCTCATGTCGTCACCGGGAAATCGGTTGTCCTGATCACCATCGCGGCACCCGCCGGTCCAGGCGGCCGGTGCGGGGTGGTGACGTAATTACGATCATAATGATTATCACACCCATACAGTAGGAGACAGCACCATGCGTGTCCTTCTTGCGGCGGCGGCGGCCATCGGGCTCGCCGCCGCCCCCTGCGCCTGGGACGACGATCCCCGTGAGGCGCCGTCCATCCTGGCGCTGCTCTCGCGGCCGCAGCCCCTTCCTTCTTCTGCCGCCGTTCTTCCGCACCGGCCCACCGAAGCGTCGGTGCAGGTGACCATTCCCCGTCAGTGAGGACCAAGACATGAAGCTGTTCGAAGATCGGATCTCGTCGGCCGTCGCCCGTGTGCGGATCGCGCTGGCCCTGAAAGGGGTAGAGGTCGACAGCGTCCCGATCTCCATCCTTGGTGCCGAGGCGCGCAGCCGCAGCCCCGGGTATCTGGCGGTCAATCCGCAGGGCCTCGTGCCGGCGCTGCTGACCGACGATGGCGTTTTGATCACGCAGTCGCTGGCGATCGTCGAATATCTCGACGAACGCTTCCCCGAGCCGGCGCTTCTGCCGGCCGACCCGGCCCAGCGCGCCCTGGCCCGGTCGATCGCCCTTGCCATCGCATCGGACATCCATCCCCTTCTGCCACCCCGGGTGGCGAAGCGGCTGGGCACTATTCCCGGCGCTCAGTCCACGATTGTCGCGGACTGGAACCGCCACTGGATTCAGGAAGGATTGACTGCAATCGACGCCCTGCTGTCCCGGCAGCCGGAGGGACAATTCGCTGTCGGGAACGCGCCATCGGTCGCGGACATCGTTCTCTTCCCGCAGGCCATCAACGCGGAGCGGGCGGGGTTGGCGCTGGAGCAATGGCCGCGCGTCGCTGCCGTGATCTCGGCCTTGCGCATCATTCCCGCATTTGCAGCCAACGCGCCTTTGCCTCGGATCTGACGGTGCCTGACGGGTCCTGCCAGACGGGCCAAACTCTTGTATCTCTCCCTTGCCCGCTGACACGACACCGGCGAGGCTGGCGGCGGACGGGAGCCCGCCCATCTCTCGGGTGATCGAGCCCGTTCTTGATCTCTCGGGTGATCGAGCCCGTTCTTGAGCA
>NZ_WHOS01000024.1 GCF_013340935.1 Azospirillum melinis
GCGGGGCCTGTTCGGCCATGTCTGCGAGCTGATCTATCTGGGCGATCACATCCGCGTGCATCTGGCGGACGGTCCGGCCGCCGGGCTGGTCGTGAAAATTCCCAACAATGCCGACCACCAACATGTCCGTCCGGGCGGCCGCTATGGGGTGGAGTGGGGACCGGCCGACGCCATCGCCCTGCCGGTCGGTCACTGACCGGACCGACGACGTCCAGTCACCGGTATGCCGCCGCGCCGGTGCAAATCGATCCCTTCTTCTGCCGGCCGGCGCCGAGCCGCCATAGCCCCTGGGCGCATCGGGGCTTAGAGTGCGATGCGGCCAACATGATGTCTGGAATCGTCGGATCTTTGACATTCCAGACAAGCCGGCCGCCGCATAGTCTGGTTCCAGCCGCGGGCCATCGGGCCCGCCGGCTGCGGAACAAGACCAAGGTCGGGCCGGAGAAGAACATGCTCACCATCGGGTTCGTGGTGTTCGACGATTTCCAGGTGATGGGGATGGCCGCGCTGTCGGCGTTCGAGATGGCGAATCTTGTGCTCGGCCGCCCTGCCTACCGGGTCCATGTCCTGTCGGAGCAGGGTGGACCGGTGCGCAACTCGCTGGGCTTCGCAATCGACACCGCCCCGTTCGGCGAGGATTTCTTCGACACGACCGTCACCATCAGGTCGCTGCGGGTCAAGCCGAGCACGCCGGGGCTGCTGGGCTATCTGCGCGATGCCGCCGTTGCCTCGCGCCGGGTCGCCGGCATTTGCACCGGCGCCTATGTGCTGGCGGAGGCCGGGCTGCTCGACGGCCGCCGTGCCACCACCCATTGGAGCCATGCCCGCAACCTCCAGCGGCTCTATCCGGCTGTGAAGGTGGAGGAGGACCGCATCTTCAGCGTCGACGGCAATGTCTGGACTTCGGCCGGGATGACCGCCGGCATCGACCTCGCCATGGCGCTTGTCGAGGATGATTTCGGTGCGGAGGTCGCCAAGGCGGTGGCGCGCAAGCTGGTGGTCTATCTGCGCCGGCCGGGCGGTCAGTCGCAATTCTCCGCCCTCCTGGATCTGGAACCGCGCTCCGACCGCGTCCGGCGGGCGCTGGTCCATGCCAAGGAGAATCTGACGAACGAGTTGTCGGTGGAGGAACTGGCGGAGGCGGCCAATCTCAGCCCGCGCCAGTTCAGCCGGCTGTTCCGCCAAGAAACCGGCCAGACCCCGGCCAAGGCCGTCGAGCATCTCCGGCTGGAGGCGGCGCGCGTGATGATGGAGGAAGGGCGCCATCCGATGGATGTCATTGCCCGCGAGACCGGCTTCGCCGACCGCGAGCGCATGCGCCGCGCCTTCCTGCGGGCCTACGGCCAGCCGCCGCAAATGGTCCGCCGCGCCGTCGAAACCGGCCGAGCCTCGGCGCTGGAGTAGTTGGTGGCGGTGGTTCGCGCCTTTGCCGGGGCCATCGATACCTAGATACGGCTCCACCGACACTGCGGGCTCCTTAGTCTTCCACACCATCCAGCACAGGGTTTCTCCGGGGAATACTTCCGTTCCCCGAATGCCTTCACTTGCAAAACTTCAGACAAGGACGGACATCAGGTCATGCAGCTCACCGGAAACACCATCTTCATCACGGGTTCGACCTCCGGCATCGGCCGCGGTCTGGCCGAGGCGTTCCACAAGCTGGGCAATCAGGTCATCATCGCCGGTCGGCGCAAGGCCCTGCTGGACGAGGTGACCGCCGCAAATCCCGGCATGACGGGCATCGAACTGGACATCGCCGACCCGATCAGCATCCGGGCCGCTGCCGAGCGGCTGGTTGCCGAGAATCCGACGCTGAACGTCCTGATCAACAACGCCGGCATCATGCCGTTCGACGACGCTTCCGGCGCCATCGACGATGCGCAGGCGCAAGCGATCATCGCCACCAACCTGCTTGGACCCATCCGCATGACCTCGGCGCTGATCGAGCATCTGAAGGCGCAGCCGCGGTCGGTGATCGTCAACAACACCTCGGTGCTCGCCTACACGCCGCTGGCCACCACCGCGGTCTATTCCGCCACCAAGGCGGCGCTGCACAGCTACACGCTGTCCCAGCGCTTCATGCTGCGCGACACCAGCGTCACCGTGCAGGAGATCGCGCCGCCCTGGGTCAACACCGACCTGATCAAGAAGGGCGACGATCCGCGCGCCATGCCGCTGGACGCCTTCATCGAACAGACGATGGCGGCACTGGGCACCGACGCCGAGGAGGCCATCGTCGAAAGCGCCCGTCCGATGCGCGACAATGCCGGCCCGAACGAGCATGCGCTGGTCATGGGATTCAACAGCTACATCGCCGAGAATCCCATTCCGGTTTGATTGGCCCTGTCCGATCTGGCACGAAGCAGACCAGGCCGCCGGGCTTTCGTCCGGCGGCCTGGTCCGTTGTGGCGATTGTTGCGGATACGAGGCGATGCAGGGATCGGCGATGAACTGCGCCAGTCATACCTGCCTGCGGGTTGCCCCCGTAGCGCCGTCCCGGCCCTGCGGGGGCGTGGGCGGGATCAGGCTTTGAAGAAGGCCAGCAGGTCGGCGTTGATCGTTTCGGCATGGGTGGTCGCCATGCCGTGCGGGAAGCCCTTGTAGACCTTCAGGGTGCCCTTCGGCAGCAGCTTGGACGACAGCAGCGCGGAATCGGCGATCGGCACGATCTGGTCGTCGTCGCCGTGCATCACCAGGACCGGAATGTCGATCTTTTTCAGATCCTCGGTGAAGTCGGTCTCGGAGAAGGCCTTGATGCAGTCGTAATGGGCCTTGGTCCCGCCCATCATGCCCTGCCTCCACCAGTTGTCGATGACGCCCTGCGAGACCTTGGCGCCGTCCCGGTTGAAGCCGTAGAAGGGGCCGGAGGGGATGTCGCGGAAGAACTGGGCGCGGTTGGCGGCGAGTGCTGCGCGGAAGCCGTCGAACACCTCCAGCGGCAGGCCGCCGGGATTGGCCTCCGTCTTGACCATGATCGGGGGAACGGCGCCCAGCAGCGCCGCCTTGCCGGCGCGCGAGGTGCCGTGACGGCCCAGATAGCGCGCGACCTCGCCGCCGCCGGTCGAATGGCCGACATGGAAGACGTTCTTCAGCCCCAGCCCGGCAACCACCGCCAGCACGTCGTCGGCGTAGGTGTTCATCTCGTTGCCGTTCGCCGTCTGGGTCGAGCGGCCATGGCCGCGCCGGTCGTGGGCGACGACACGGTAGCCGTGGTTCAGGAAGAACAGCATCTGGGCGTCCCAGTCGTCGGCGCTGAGCGGCCAGCCATGGTGGAACATGACGGTCTGGGCGTCGCGCGGTCCCCAATCCTTGTAATAGATCGAGGCGCCGTCCTTGGCGGTGACGAACCCGTCTTCGGTCTTGCCGTTGGTCATCGTCCGTTTCCCTTCGCTCTTGTGGGCCGCAGCGTCTCCGGCATGGCGACGTTCGGCCGCGGTGGCATCGGCGGCCCCGATCACGGTTGCGCCGGCGACCGCAGCGCCGGCAGCGGCCGCGCCGACGATCAGGCTGCGTCGGGTGGCGCCCGGCGCCAGGGCTTCTTCGGATGGCATCGTGATGCTCCCTGTCAGTGCGTTGGTGATTGGCCGGCCTGGACCCGGTCGCTTGGCGCCGCGGAATGCCGATGCCTGCATTGAGCACCGGAAATAGGCATTTTTCAAAGCTATCCCTAGGTATTAAAAAACCATGCCAGGAAATATTCACAAATCGACAAGGGTTGATCGGAATTGTTCATGTCTTCACTTGCGAAAATGCTGCAAATCTGGACATGCCCCTCCTCTGTCCGATAGTCCGAATGTGTAGACCCACTTCGCTCGTGACGTCTGATTTTGGGCGCGCCCGGCGAACCGGAGTTCCCGGCGGGGCAGGCTCCATCCGGCACCCGTCGATCCGGATCCTGTCCACGAAATGGCACGGTCGGAAATCGACCGATTGACAAATTTAAATAGGAGTCCTAAGTTAAATCCCATGGACCACGCATCGCACCCCGACCCTGTTCCGCACCGCCTTCGGGAAGGCTTCGAGCGCATCGCGCTGGTGCTGCGCGCCGATCTCTGGTCGGCTGCCGGCACGGCCGGGCTCAACCCCACCCAGGCGCAGGTGCTGGCCCTGCTGGCGGCCCGGCCCGCCGGCCTTCGCCCCAAGGAGGTCGCCGCGCATCTGGCGGTTTCCGCCGCCAGCATGGCCGACACGCTGGCGGCGCTGGAGCGCAAGTCGCTGTTGCGGCGCGCGCCCGATCCCAGCGATGCGCGGGCGCAGATCGCCCGCCTGACGGACGAGGGGCTGGAACTGGGCCGCGGCCTCGCCTCCTCCGCCTCCCAGATCGCGGCGGCGCTCGTGCAGCTGACCGCCGCCGAGCAGGCCGGGCTGCTGCGGGCGCAGATCAAGATCATCCGGTCGCTGCAACAGGCAGGGGCCATTCCGGTCCAGCGCCTGTGCGTCAGTTGCCGCCATTTCCGGCCGAACGCCCATCCGGGCGAGGCCGCCCCCCATCACTGCGCTTTTGTGAACGCCGCCATCGGCGACCGGGATCTCCGGCTCGATTGCGGTGAGCATGAAGAGGCTGATCCTGCCGTCCAGGCTGCCACCTGGATGGCCTTTGCCGAAGGATAGCCACCCCCTCCAAGCAAGCCTTCAGAAAGGGAAAACATCATCATGACCTTCAGAACTCCACGGGGCATCGGCCTCGTGGCAACGGCGCTCTGTTGCCTCACGACCGGCCTTGTTTCCGGGCTCTCGGCGGCCGCCGCGCATGGGATCGAGACCGCCCCCGAACAGGCGGTCATGGCCTCGTTCGACATCGTCGAGACGCGCATCGTCACCGATCACGGCCATGCCGTCTTCAGCACCCGCGTCCGCGCCGATGCCGGCAAGGCGACGCCGTCCGCCACCGGCAAATTCGAAGGCTCGGAGGTCTACGCCTATGTCTGGCCGACCTCCCTCAACTCCGCCGATGTCGGCTTCGAGAAGGATCAGGGCATCGTCGCGCTCGCGGTGACCTTCCACCCCGATTTTGACGATGCCGCCTATGGTGGGAAGAACCGCGACCGCTGGCACTCCCACTGGGTCGTCCTCAACGAGGACAAGGCCTGTCCCGGCGGACTGAAGGTCAAGGACATTCCGGAGGGCACGAAGCCTAGGCTGCCGGAAACCTGGCCCGGCGCGCCGATCCTGATCGACAGCCCGGACTACCGAACCGATCTCAAGGCCGATCTGGTCGAGGTCCACATCCCGCTCGAAAAGATCGGAGCGATCGCCACCGCATCCTTCGACGGTGTGACCGCCGGGCTGCGGGTCAATGCCAACCTGCATGCGCCGCTGCTGTGCGTCACCAACATCCACAAGGTCGCCTCCGGCACCCTGTCGCTGCCGGGCAAGGTCGTTCCGGCCAAGTAACGTTGGCGAATTAGCGTGCAAAAGTGAAAGCGGCCCGGCGACTGCCATCGCCGGACCGCCCGAATACCCTCCTCCAAGCATCAGAGAAGGATAAAACATCATGGCACACGTCAATCTTGTCGATCCAGCCTCGTCTGCCGCGACGGTCAAGCCGACGCTCGACCGGATCAAGGGCGCCTTCGGCGTCGTCCCCAACATGTTCAAGGCCGTTGCGAATTCGCCGGCGGCACTCGCCAGCATGTGGGGATCGTTCGGCGCGCTCGGCCAGGGCAAGCTCGGCGCGAAGCTGGGCGAGCAGATCGCGGTGGCGGTCGCCGACCGCAACGACTGCACCTATTGTCTCGCCGCCCACACTCTGCTCGGCCAGAAGGCGGGGGCGAGCGGAGCGGAAATGGCCGAGGCGCAGCACGGCCGCTCGGCCGATCCCCGGACGGCGGCAGCGCTCGCCTTCGCGGTGAAGCTGGTCGAGAATCGTGCGGCGGTCGATGCCGCCGATGTCGCCGCCCTGCGCGACGCCGGATTCGACGATGAGGCCATCGTCGAAATCCTGGCGCATGTCGCCCTGAACCTCTTTACGAACTACGTGAACGTCGCCCTCGATGTGCCGGTCGACTTTCCCGGGGTGAAGCTCTCCCGCCACAGCTGACGGATGGGGTGCGGCCGGAACGGTGGCGTTCCGGCCGCGTCCGTCACAGCGCCGCCAGCACCTCGTCGAGCGTGCTCAGGAACAGGGTGGCGTCGTCGGCCGAGAAGACCAGCGGCGGGCGGATCTTCAGGATGTGCCCTTCCTGGCCGGTGGCGCTGATCAGCACCCGGCGCCGCCGCATGTCGTTGACCACGCGGGCGGTTTCCTCCGGCGCCGGGGTCTTCGCCTTGCGGTCGCGCACCATTTCGACGCCGATGAACAGGCCGCTGCCGCGCACGTCGCCGATCAGGTCATGCTTGGCGGCGAGCGCGCGGATGCCGTCGATCATCTGCGTGCCGACGGTCAGGGCGTTTTCCTGCAGGCGTTCCGTCTTGATGACGCGCAGCACGGCATGCGCCACGGCGCAGGACACCGGGTTGCCGCCGAAGGTGTTGAAATAGCGCTGGCTGCGGCCGAACGCCTCGATCACCTCCGGACGGAAGATGGCACCGGCCACCGGGTGGCCGTTGCCCATCGGCTTGCCGACCGTCACGACGTCGGGCACCAGCCCATGGCGCGCGAAGCCCCACATGTGGGTGCCGAGCCGGCCGAAGCCGGGCTGTACCTCGTCGGCGATGAAGATGCCGCCGGCCTTGCGCATGACCTCGACCGCCGGGGCCAGGAAGCCGGCCGGATCGGTGAAGACGCCGCTGCTGGAGAAGATGGTGTCGACCAGCAGCGCCGCCGGGGCGATGCCCTTCTCGCGCAGGTCGGCGATGGCCTCCTCGACGGACCGGGCGAAGGCGGCGCCGACCTCCGAAGCCGGAATGCGGTAGCTGTCGGGCGACGGCACCACCCGGACATGGTCCCCCAGCTTCACCGCGGCGCCCAGCGAGGGCGACATCTCCGCCAGCGCCGAGGTGACGCCGTGATAGGCGTTGTGGGCGATGACGACGCCCGTGCCGCCGGTGTGGACGCGGGCGACGCGCAGCGCCAGATCGTTCGCCTCGCTGCCGGTGCAGGTCAGCATCAGGTGCGACAGTTCAGACGGGAATTCCGCCAGGAAGGCTTCGGCGAAATCGAGGATGCCGTCGGTCAGGTAGCGCGTGTGGGTGTTCAGCACCGCCGCCTGCTTTGCCATCGCCTCCACCACCTCGGGCCGCGAATGGCCGACCGAGGCGACATTGTTGTAGGCGTCGAGATAGCGGTTGCCGTCGGCGTCATAGAGGGAGGAGCCCTCGCCGCGCACGACATGGATCGGATCGGCGTAGAACAGCCGGTAGGCCGGGCCGAGCAGCCTTTCGCGGCGGGCGATCAGGGCGCGCTCGCGCTCCGGCAGGGAACCGGCGGCATCGGGGGCATAGGCGTTGATCATGGTCATGGCGGGTCACACTTCCTGGCAGGCAAGGTGGAGCAGAGTGCGTGCGGTGGCGGCCTCGTCGCCGGTCAGCTTTTCCAGCCCGGCGAAGGCACGTTCGGCATTCCGCAGGATGTAGGCGGCGTTTTCGGGATATTCGGCCGCCCGCCAGCCGGTGATGGAGATGGTCAGGGCAAGGCGGGCCGCAATCAGGTCGGGCAGCAACTCCGTCTCATCCGCCGTCAGCGGCAGCACGGCGTTGTAGGCGCGGGTCATCTCGACGATGGAGCCGAAGGGTGTCTCGCCGCTGGTGACGTGGTAGGCGAGCGCCGTCGCCAGATCGTTGATCAGCGGGGCCTTCAGCGCGTCGCCGAAATCGATGATGCCGGTGACCGCCTGGTGCCCGGCCGGATCGACCACCGCATTGTGCGGGTTGAGGTCGTTGTGGATCACCTGATGGCGCAGGGCGGGCAGACGCGGGGCGACCCGGTCGGTGAAACGGGCGATGAAGCGCTCCACCATCCGGCGGCGCGGACCTTCGGCCAGATAATGCAGCTTGTCGGCGACGCTGGCGGTGCGCGTGATGTCCCACAGCAGGTCGCGCTGCGAGCCCGGATGCTCGTAGTCGGCCAGCGCGAGGTCGAGCCGGGCCAGCGTGGCCCCCAGTGCCCGCATCAGTCCCGGTGAGGCCGGTGCCGCATGGAGCGGCGTGCCGTCGAGATAGGTCAGCAGCCGCAGGATCATCGGATGGCCGTCGATCAGAATCGTCGTCTGCGCCTCGCCATCCCGGGTCGGCACGACGCGCGGCACCGGCAGGGTCGGGTCGCGGGAGGCCACATGCTGCATGGCGCCGGTCTGGAAGGCGGTGACCGGTTGCGGTTCGGCCGGGTTGGTGAACTTCAGCACATAGCCGTGCCCGTCGGGCGTGGTGATGTGGAAGTTGCGGTCGCGTTCGCTGCTCAGTTCACGGACGCCGCCGGTCAGCCCGAAATGCCGCAGCATCATGGCGCCGGCCTCGTCACCGGAGATCGGCGGCGCGACGGTGGTCAGTACATCACCCTGTGTCATGGCCGCACTCTCCTCGTCATTCGAAACGTCAATATTTGATGCATCATCGTCATGCAGGGGCCGGCTTCGGGCGCCGGTGAAAGGGGTCAGGAAACCAGGATTCCGGTTTGGGCTTGCGGTTGGGCGTCCCGGCGTTCGGCATCGATCCTCTCCAGGATCGGACCGCTCGCCAGTTGGATGTCGTCCTGGATGGCGCGGGCGGCGGCCGGGCCGTCATGACGGCGGATGGCGTCCATCAGCGGATAGTGATGGTCGATCATCGTGCGGCCGGCTCCGCCATAGACGTCGGCGATCAACGGCCCCATCTGGAGCCAGAGCCGCCGCAGAATGTCGCCCAGCACCGGCATGTCCGCGATTTCGGCCAGCTTGAAGTGGAAGATCTGGTTGAGTTCGGTCGCCAGCGCGGTGTTGCCGGCGGCCATCGCGTCCTCATTTTGCGTCAGCAGGGCTTCCAGCTGCTCGATCTGGGCGGGTGTGGCCCGCTCGGCGGCACGGGCGGCGGCCAACCCCTCCAGATTGACGCGGATGTCCCGGATTTCCAGATAGGCGGCGCGGGTCAGCATCGGGACGCGGATGTCGCGCGGCGAGCGCAGCACCAGAGCTTGGTCCTGCACCAGACGCAGGATGGCGTCGCGCACCGGGGTGACACTGGTCCCCAGCCGTTCGGCTAGATCGCGGATCTTCAGCCGGTCATTCGGCTTGAACACGCCCCGCATCAGCGCCTCGCACAATTTCTGGTAAATTGTGCTGCCGAGATTGTCGTGTTCAAGAAGGCTGAGGTCGAACCCGCTCATCGTCTGCCCGTCACCCGGCCATCTTGCCTTGCTGTATGATGCATCATATTGACCCGGTCGCGGAGGGAGGTCAAGCTGTCCCTGCCGTGCACCCCCGTGCCCGGACTTCTTTTCGACCCCTTTGTGCAGGAGTGCTCCCGCAATGCCGCCACCTCCGCCGTCCACCACACCCGTTGCCGTGCTTGGCTGCGGGTTGATCGGCGAAAGCTGGTCGGCCCTGTTCCTTGCCCACGGGCTGGACGTGGTTGCCTGGGACCCCGACGGCGCCGTGCTGGCCGCCTTGCCGCAGCGCGTGGAGCGGCTGCTCGATCAGTTGCAGGCGCTCGGGACCGCCGCCCGGCCCGGCCGCCTGTCCGTCGCGCCATCGGTAGCGGCGGCCGTTGAGGATGCCGGCTGGATTCAGGAGAACGCGCCGGAGAAGACCGCGGTCAAGCACAGCCTCTATGCGGAAGTAGAGGCGGCAGCAAGGCCGGATGCGGTGATCGCCAGCAGCACCTCCTCGCTGACCTGGAGCGATCTGGCGGCGGGCGTGGTGCGGCGCGAGCGCCTCATCACCGCCCACCCCTTCAATCCGCCGCACCTGATGCCGCTGGTCGAACTGTTCGCCGCCGACGCGCAGGTTCTGGCGCGGGCAGAGGCCTTCTATCGCGGTCTCGGCCGCGAGACGGTGGCGCTGAAGAAGGATGCGGTTGGCCACATCGCCAACCGGCTAGCGTCCGCCCTGTGGCGCGAGGCGGTCAACATCGTGGCGGAGGGCATTGCCGATGTCGCCGACGTCGATGCGGCGCTGGTGCATGGTCCGGGACTGCGCTGGTCGGTGATCGGCGCCCACATGGCCTATCATCTGGGCGGCGGCCCCGGCGGCATCGCTCATTACCTCGACCATCTCGGAGCGAGCCAGGAACGGCGCTGGGCGACGCTCGGCAGCCCAAGCCTGACGCCGGAGGTTCGCCAACTGCTGGTCGATGGAATTGCAGAGGAAGCCGCTGGCCGTTCGATATCCACGCTGGAGGCCGAACGCGACCGCGGGTTGATGCTGGCCTTGGCCGCCCGACAGACTGCAAAGCAGGGAGAGGATGCATGACCGCCGAAACGGGTGCCGCCTTGCCGGGGCCGCGCATCGCGCTCATTCATGCGCTGGAGGAATCGGTGGCGCCGGCACGAGCCGCCTTCCGGGCGCATTGGCCGGAAGCGCGGATTTTCGACCTGCTCGACACCTCGCTGGCCGTCGATCTGGCGGAGGCAGGCCGGCTCGACGAGGCGATGATGGGGCGGTTCCGGACG
Source organism: Azospirillum melinis (assembly GCF_013340935.1). Taxonomy (GTDB): domain Bacteria; phylum Pseudomonadota; class Alphaproteobacteria; order Azospirillales; family Azospirillaceae; genus Azospirillum; species Azospirillum melinis. The sequence continues at coordinate 10,523 of NZ_WHOS01000024.1, forward strand.
TTGGCCGACTATGCCGCCGGCACAGCGGGTGCCAGCGGGCGCACGGCGGGCATCCTGTTCACCTGTTCCGCTTTCGCCCCGGCCATCGACGCGGTCAAGCGGCACCTGCCGATCCCGGTGCTGCGGCCCAACGAATCCGCCTTCGAGGCGGCGATGGCGGTCGGCGACCGGATCGGCATCGTCGTCAGCTTCGGCCCGTCAGCCTTGTCCCTGCGCACCGAGCTGCTGGCGATGGCCGCCGCCGCCGGCCGCCGGATCGAGGTCACCGTCGCGGTCGCCGACGGCGCGCTGGCCGCGCTCAAGAGCGGTGACGGAGAGGGGCACGACGAGCGCGTCGCAGGGACCGCGGAGCAGCTGCGCGGCTGCGATGTCGTCATTCTCGGCCAGTTCTCGATGGCACGGGCGCAGCCGAGGCTTCAGCCCCTGCTGTCCGTCCCGGTGCTGACCACACCCGCGGCGGCGGTGGAGGCATTGCGCCGCCTGACGCAGCCGGCGGGCGGCGTCCCGTAACCGGTATGGCCTCAGCGCAGACCGATGGCGCGGTCGCGGGCGCTGAGGATGTGCGTGCCGATGGCGTCCTGGGCCCGCTCCGGGTCGCGGGCCTGGATGGCGTGGATGACGGCCAGATGCTCGCGCATCGTCGGCACCAGCACGGTGGTGTTCAGTTTGGTCTTCGACTGCTTGATCAGCCGGATCTTGATCTGGTTGACCCGGTAGGCGTCGGAGATGATGGCGTTGCCCAGCGCGTCGATGATCGTCAGGTGCAGCGCCCAGTCTATGTCCTGCGCCTCCTGCAACAGGGCGGGCCGGATGCCGCCGCCACCCGTGTCGGCCTCCGCTTCGGCGCAGGCGGCGATGATACGCTCGTGATCGTCGAGCAGAGCGCGGACCGTCGCCTCCGGCGCCTCCTGGGCGAAGACCGCCACCGCTTCGCGTTCCAGGAACAGGCGGAACTGGAAGGCGTCGCGGATCAGGTTGAGGTCGACATGGGCGACCTGCATCCCCCGCTGCGGCACGGTCTTCACCAGCCCTTCGGCCTCCAGCCGGGGGATCAGTTCGCGGATCGCCCCCAGCGGCAGTTCGGTCAGCTCGACCAGCTCGCGCTGCGAGATGAACTGCCCGGGGCGGATCTCGTCCGCCAGCAGCCGCTGCGTGAAGCTCTCATAAGCCCGGCTGCGCAGGTTGACCGAGTCCCGGTCGCGTTTGGCCCGGTCGCTGTTGGCGGAGGTCGTCATCCGTGTGCTGTCCCGTCAGGAGGGCCCCATCAGGCGGCCCTATCCGCGAACACCCGGTCGAAGAGATGGCCGAGCGTCGCGGTGTCCGCCACCGACATAGGCAGCAAAGGCGCCCTTACCGTCAACCATGCGCTGTCGCCGGTGGCGTGCGACACCAGCGCCTTGACCGCCGGGGTGACCGGGTAGCGCAGCACGGCGTCCACCAGCTCGACCAGGGCCGCATCGTCGCGGCCCTGATGGACCACCGTCCGCAGCCGTCCCGGCACCAGATTGGCCATGCCGGAAATGGCGCCCTGGCCGCCGTCGCGCACCGCCTGGGCCAGCACCCGCTCGTCGCCGATCAGCACGGCGAGATTGTCGCGGTGGGCGGCGAGAAGCTGCTGGCTGTACCCCCAGTCGCCGGCCGAATCCTTCACCCCGGCGATTGCCTGCGGGAAGGCGGCCTTCAGCCGGCCGATCAGGTCTATCGATAGCGGAACCGCGGTGACCGACGGGATATGGTACAGGATGATGTCGCGCGCCCGGTCGCCCAGCTTGGCGATGAAGCTGGAGAACCACGCGAACAGCCCGTCGTCCGACACGCCCTTGAAGTAGAAGGGCGGGGCGACCAGCAGCGCCCGCGCGTCCGCATCGAGCAGTTGGTTGGCCTGGGCCAGCGCGTCGTGCAGCGACGCGGCGATGACGCCGCCGACCACATGGCTGCGGAAATCGATGCCGGCGCCCTTCAGCGCGCCGATCATCTGCTCGCGCGCCACATGGCCGAGCAGCGGACCCTCTCCCGTGGTGCCGAAGAGCGTGACCGAGTCGCAGCCGCTGGCGAGGCACCAGGCAACATGCCGGGTCAGGCGGGCCAGATCCACGCTGCCGTCCTCATGGTAGGGCGTGGTCAGCGCGCAGGACAGGCCGAAGCGGCCAGTGGATTGATTCACTTTGCATTTCTCCCAGGGGCGGCTGGACGGCCGGCCGAACGGCCACCGCGTTACGACTAACATGTTACTAGGATGTTTTTCGTTTGCAAGGGGGCTGCGCTGGATTTATACGTTGACCAAGCAATCAAATCGGTGGCGGCGCGGATCCGTGTCGCTCACAGTGTTCGCCGGTCAGGACAAGGCCGGGCATCGAAGGCCCGGGCGATAACGGGGAGGAGTGCATGTCGATGTCGAACGGAATGTCTTTGTCGCGCCGCCGGCTTCTGGCGTCGGGCGCCGCGGCCGGTGCGCTGGGCTTCAGCGGTGCTCTCGGTCTTCCGGGGCTTCCCGCCTTCGCCCAGACCAATGGGGTCAACTGGCGCAAATATGCCGGCACCAAGATCGAGGTGAACCTGATCAAGAGCCCGCGCGGCGACACCCTGACCAAACACCAGAAGGAATTCGAGGAGCTGACCGGCATCACCGTGGTGTCGGAACAGACGCCGGAGCAGCAGCAGCGCCAGAAGGCGGTGATCGAGCTGACCTCCGGCCGGCCGAGCTTCGACGTCGTCCACATCAGCTATCACGTCCAGAAGCGCCAGTTCGAGAAGGGCAAGTGGCTGGCCGACCTGACGCCCTTCATCAAGGACCCGGCGCTGACCGATGCCGGCTTCCTCGACGATTTCTCGGAAGCCGGGGTGACCTTCGCCCGCAATCCCGACGGCGGGATCGGCGCCTTGCCCTTCTCGGTCGATTACTGGATCGTCTATTGGAACAAGGATCTCTTCGCGAAGAAGAACCTGTCCTTCCCCAAGACCTTCGACGAGATGGTGGCCGCCGCCGCCGCGCTGACCGACCCGTCGAGCCAGACCTACGGCTTCGTCGCCCGCGGCATGAAGAACGCCAACACCCCGGTGTGGACCAGCCTGCTGCTCGGCTACGACCAGTACAGCGTCGACGCCAACCGCAACCTGCTGACCGACACACCCGAAGCGGTGGAGGCAGCGAAGCTCTATCAGACGCTGATGACCAAGTCGGCGCCGCCGGGCGTCACCGGCTTCAACTGGGCGGAATGCCAGTCGGCCTTCCTGCAGGGCCGCGTCGGCATGTGGTTCGACGGCGTCGGCTTCGCCCCGCCGCTGGAGGACCCGGAGAAGTCGCGCGTCGTCGGCAAGGTCGGCTACGGCCTGATGCCCAAGGGACCGAAGGCGCATGCCGCGGCCACCACCGGCGACGGCATCGGCGTCACCGCCGCGTCGAAGAACAAGGAGGCCGCCTATCTCTATTGCCAGTGGGCGACCGGCAAGCTGATGGGCGCCCGCCTGTTGCAGGCCGGGGCCGGCGTGCCGTTCCGCACCTCCGTCCTGGCGGACGCCGAGGTGCGCAAGGGCGTCAAGATGCCGGCGGCCTGGGTCGACGCCGTGGTCGAATCGGCCAAGATCAGCCGCCTCACCCTGCCGGTCATCATCCCGGTCACCGAGTTCCGCGACGTGCTGGGGGGAGCGCTGACCAACATGATCTCCGGCAGCGATCCGGCGGCCGAGTTGAAGCGCGCCACCGCCGACTTCAAGCCGATCCTCGAACGCAGCGAGAAGACGTGAGCATTCTGACCTCGTCTGACCGCGTGGTCGGCGCCGCTTCCGTCGGCAGGACGAAGCGGCTCCGGCCCTCCTACTGGCCCTTCGTGGTGCCGGCGCTGATCGTCGTCATCGGGGTCATCGTCTTTCCCTGGGTCTTCACCCTGTGGATGAGCGCCATGGAATGGCGCATCGGCGAGGAACAGCGTTTCGTCGGTTTGCAGAATTATGCCCGGCTGTTCACCGATGTGCGCTTCCTGGAGGCGATGCTCCACACGCTGGTCTACACCGCGCTGTCGGTCCTGGCCCCGCTGGTGCTCGGCACCGCGGCGGCGCTGGCCTTCAACACCAAGCTGCCGGCGAGAGGCCTGCTGCGCGGCATCTTTGTCATGCCGATGATGGCGACCCCGGTCGCCATCGCGCTGGTGTGGACGATGATGTTCCACCCGCAGCTGGGCGTGCTGAACTACCTGCTGTCGCTGGTCGGAATCGGACCGCTGCAATGGGTCTACCACCCCAGCACGGTGATCCTGTCGCTGGTGCTGGTGGAGACCTGGCAGTGGACGCCGCTGGTGATGCTGATCGTGCTGGGCGGTCTGGCGGCGCTGCCGACCGAGCCGTACGAGAGCGCGCAGATCGACGGCGCCACCGCTTGGCAGCGCTTCCGCTACCTGACCCTGCCGATGATCAAGCCCTTCCTGATGGTGGCGGTCATCATCCGCAGCATCGACGCGCTGAAGAGCTTCGACATCCTCTACACCATCACCCAGGGCGGACCGGGCACGGCGTCGGAGACGATCAACCTCTATCTCTACAGCGTCGCCTTCACCTACTACGACATCGGCTACGGCTCGGCCATCGCGGTGGTGTTCTTCGTGCTGATCATCATGCTGTCGCTGATCCTGCTGTACCTGCGCCAGCGCAGCGCCTGGAATACGGGAGACGGGCAATGAGCCGGCCGCTGAGGAAGCTTCTGGACAAGGCCGGCATGGCCGTCTGCGTCCTGCTGCTGGTGTCGCCGGCGCTGCTGTTCTTCATCTGGATGCTGTCGCTGTCGCTGAAGTTCGAGATCGACAACGGTGCCTATCCGCCGATCCTGATCCCGGACCGCTTCGCCTGGAAGAACTACACGACGATCTTCGAGGGCAACAGCTTCCTGCTCTATTTCTGGAACAGCCTGATCGTCACCGGCGCCGCCACCCTGTTCGCGCTGGTGGTCGGCGTGCCGGCCGGCTACGGCATCGCCCGGATGAAGGCGCACAAGTCGGCGGTGGTCATCATGATCGCCCGCATGACGCCGGGCCTGTCCTTCCTGATCCCGCTGTTCCTGCTGTTCCAGTGGCTGGGGCTGCTCGGCACGCTGTGGCCGCAGATCATCATCCATCTGGTCGTCACCGTGCCCATCGTGATCTGGATCATGATCGGTTATTTCGAGACGACGCCGATGGAGCTGGAGGAGGCGGCGATGGTCGACGGCGCCACACGCTGGCAGATCTTCGCCAAGGTGGCGCTGCCGATCGCCAAGCCCGGCATCGTCGTCGCCTTCATCCTGTCAGTGATCTTCTCCTGGAACAACTTCGTCTTCGGCATCGTGCTGGCCAGCCGCGAGACGCGGACCCTGCCGGTCGCCGTCTACAACATGCTGTCCTTCGAGCAGGTGAGCTGGGGACCGCTGGCCGCCGCAGCCCTGGTGGTGACGCTGCCCGTGCTGATCCTGACCGTGGCCGCCCAGCGCCAGATCGTGGCGGGCCTGACCGCCGGCGCCGTCAAGGGCGGCTGATCCATTCATCCGGGTGATCGCACATGCGGAGCAGGACCCAATCCGATGAAACCCGTCATCCCCGCGAAGGCGGGGATCCAGGCTGCCGGTCCAAGCACTTGGGATGGCTGGATTCCCGCCTTCGCGGGAATGACGGTCGATAGGCTAACAGTCAGGTTGCCGGTGAGCCCGGCACCCGCCCTGACATCATAAAGAGAGACGACCCATGGCCTCCGTCAGCATCCGGAACGTCCGCAAATCCTACGGCACGGTCGAGATCATCAAGGGCGTGTCCATCGACATCCAGGACGGCGAGTTCGTCATCCTGGTCGGCCCGTCGGGCTGCGGCAAATCCACCCTGCTGCGCATGATCGCCGGGCTGGAGGAGATCAGCGGCGGCACCGTCGCCATCGACGACCGCGTCGTCAACGACGTGCCTCCGAAGGATCGCGACATCGCGATGGTGTTCCAGAACTATGCGCTCTACCCGCACATGACCATCGCCGACAACATGAGCTTCGCGCTGCGGCTGAAGAACACCGCCAAGAGCGAGATCACCGCCAAGGTGGAGCGGGCGGCCGGCATCCTCGGCCTCGGGCCGCTGCTCGGCCGTTTCCCGCGCCAGCTCTCCGGCGGCCAGCGCCAGCGCGTGGCGATGGGCCGCGCCATCGTCCGCGACCCCAAGGTCTTCCTGTTCGACGAGCCGCTGTCCAACCTCGACGCCAAGCTGCGCGTGCAGATGCGCACCGAGATCAAGGAGATGCACCAGCGGCTGAAGACCACGACCGTCTATGTCACCCATGACCAGATCGAAGCCATGACCATGGCCGACAAGATCGTGGTGATGCATGACGGCATCATCGAGCAGATCGGCGCACCGCTCGACCTCTACGACAATCCGGCCAACATGTTCGTCGCCGGTTTCATCGGCTCGCCGGCGATGAACTTCATTCCCGGCAGCATCGGCGGCGACGGCTTCACCACCGAGGGCGGCGACCGCCTGCCGCTGGGCGGGCGCGTGCCGGCGGCCTCCGACGGGCGCCCGGCGGTGTATGGCGTGCGGCCGGAGCATTTCCGCCTCGCCGACGACGGGATGGCCGCCGAGGTGGTGGTGGTCGAGCCGACCGGGTCGGAAACCCAGATGGTGCTGCGCCCGCTGGGAGCGAAGGCCGGGCGGGAAGACCGCAAGCGCGAACTGACCTGGGTTTTGCGCGAGCGGACCGGCGCCAAGCCCGGCGAGGTGGTGCGGATCGCCCCCGATCCGGCGCTGGCCCACCTGTTCAATCCTGACACCGGGCTGCGCCTGTGATGACGCTGCCAATGAGAAGCTTGGGCCGCACCGGCATCGCCGTCTCGGAGATCGGCTTCGGCGCCGCGCCGCTGGGCGACCTCTACGGCCGTCTCGACGAGGCCACCGCCATCGGTGCCGCGGTCGCCGCGCTGTCGGCGGGCGTGACGCTGCTCGACACCTCGCCGCTCTACGGCCATGGGCTGGCGGAGGCGCGCTGCGGTGCCGCCCTGCGTCAGGCCGGGCGCGACGGCGTCGTGCTGTGCACCAAGGTCGGGCGCTGGATGGACCCGCGGCAGGGCAGGGGGGACGGGTCGGGCTATGTCGGCGGTTTCCCGCACCGGGCGGTGATCGACTATTCCCATGACGGGACGCTGCGGTCGGTGGAGCAGTCGCTGCTGCGGCTCGGCACCGACCGCATCGACGTGCTTCTGATCCATGACGTCGATGTTTGGACCCATGGTGCCGACCGCATCGAGGCCCGCTTCGCCGAGGCGATGGACGGCGCCTATCGCGCGCTCGACCGGCTGCGGGCCGACGGCACGGTCAAGGCCATCGGCGTCGGCGTCAACGAGGCGGAGATGTGCGTCCGCTTTGCCAAGGCCGGCGACTTCGACGCCATGCTGCTGGCCGGGCGCTATTCCCTGCTGGAACAGCCGGCGCTGGACGAGTTCCTGCCGCTGGCCCAGGCCAAGGGCATCGGCGTGATGCTGGGCGGAGTCTTCAATTCAGGTATTCTCGCCAGCGGTGCCGTTCCCGGCGCCAAGTACAATTACGTTCCGGCCCCGGCCCACATCCTGGAGCGGGTGGGGCGGATCGAGGCGGTCTGCCGGGCCCATGGCGTGCCGCTCGCCACCGCGGCTCTGCGCTTCGCGCTCGGCCATCCGGCGGTGTCGTCGGTGGTGCTGGGGGCGGTGACGGCCGGGGAGGTGCACCGCAACCTCGCCGCCATGGCGGCAGCGGTGCCGGGCGCGCTGTGGTCCGACCTGAAGGGCGAAGGGTTGCTGGCGGCGGACGTGCCGGTGCCGGCCTGAACCGATAAGGATAAGAGTCATGCTGAAAGGACTCGACCCGCTTCTGTCCCCCGACCTGCTGTGGGTGCTGGCCGCCATGGGCCATGGCGACGATCTGGCGCTGGTCGATGCCAACCATCCGGCGGAGACCATCGCCCGCGCCACCATTTCCGGCCGGCTGATCGTGCTGCCGGGGGTGAGGATGGCACGCGCCGCCCGCGGCATCCTCAGCGTCTTCCCGCTCGACGGCTTCGTGCCCGACCCGGTGCGCCGGATGGAGGTGGTGGGCGATCCCGCAGCGCTTCCCGCCGTCCAGGGCGAGGTGCAGGCGGAGATCGACCGTGCCGAGGGCCGTCCGCAGCTCTTGCAGGGGATTGAGCGTTTCGCCTTCTACGACGCCGCCCGCCGCGCCTTCGCCGTTGTGCAGGTCGGCGATCCGCGGCCCTATGGCTGTTTCCTGTTGCGCAAGGGCGTCATTGCCGGCGACGTGCCGTAACCCGACCCAATTTCAAGATTCGGACTCCGACATGATCCAGTTCCCCGTGGATGTGACCCGAACCCTTCCCAACGACGGCTATGCCGGCACCCTGGCCGGGCGGGTCTGGCGGCCGGGCATCGGCCCGTCGGTGGTGGCCGTGCGCGCCGATGGCGTGTACGACGTGACCGCGATCTTCCCGACCATGAGCGAACTGGCCGCCCGGCCCGATCCGGCGGCGGATCTTGCCGCTGCGGCGGGGGAGCGCATCGGCGCACTGGCCGACATTCTCGCCAACACGCCGCCGGACGGTCGCAATGCGAACGCCCCCTGGCTGCTGGCGCCGACCGACCTGCAGGTGCTGAAGGCGGCCGGCGTCACCTTCGCCGTCTCGATGCTGGAGCGGGTGATCGAGGAGCGCGCCCGCGGCAATCCCGACGCCGCCGAGGCGATCCGCGCCGAGGTGCAGCGGCTGGTCGGCGACGATCTGGCGGCGCTGAAGCCCGGCTCCGAGGCGGCGATGAGCCTGAAGGAGGTGCTGATCGCCCAGGGCGCCTGGAGCCAGTATCTGGAGGTCGGCATCGGCCCGGATGCGGAGGTCTTCACCAAGGCCCCTGTTTTGTCCTCGGTCGGCACGCTGATGGACGCCGGGCTGCACCCGAAATCGACCTGGAACAACCCGGAGCCGGAGGTGGTGCTGATCGTCGCCCCCGATGGCCGCATCGCCGGGGCGACGCTGGGCAACGACGTTAATCTGCGCGATTTCGAAGGCCGGTCCGCTCTGCTGCTGTCGAAGGCGAAGGACAACAACGCATCCTGCGCCATCGGTCCCTTCATCCGCTTCTTCGACAAGACCTTCACGCTGGACGACGTGCGGAGCACCGACGTCGCCCTGACGGTCGAGGGGCCGGAGGGCTTCCAACTGGCGGGGATGTCCTCCATCTCGCGGATCAGCCGCGATCCGGAGGACCTCGTCGCCCAGACCGTCGGCCCGGTCCACCAGTATCCCGACGGCTTCGCCCTGTTCCTCGGCACCATGTTCGCGCCGACCCAGGACCGCGACAATCCCGGCGGCGGCTTCACCCACAAGGAGGGCGACCTCGTCACCATCGCCGCACCCAAGCTGGGTGCCCTCGTCAACCGCATGCGGCCGAGCGACGCCTGCGAGCCTTGGACCACCGGCATCGTCGAGCTGATGCGCTCGCTGGTCCGGCGGGGGGCGCTGAAAGGCTGAGCGGCGCGCGCCGGATTACCGTCAATGGAATGACGATTGCTGGGACGACGATCACGCTTCCTCCGCATGATGGTGTGGAGGAAGCCGTCCTTTTTGTCATTTCGGCTGTCGGCGCACGACCTCCTGCGCAAGCTTCCTGGCAACATCGGCCGAGAGCCGTTTCGATACCTCGTCGATCTGCCTGCGATCAAGACCGCTGTCATCGATGGCGGCGTTGAATCTCGAAACGAAATTATCGTCATTGAAAAACTGATATTCCACCAATCCTTGCTGAGTCATCATTCGGTCAAAAATCGTGGCAGCCATATCAAGAATAAGGCAATATCTTTTTGATTTAAAATTTTTTGACGGCATAGCCGATCTGTAACAGGATTCGACCTCAGGAATTATCCTGTCTCTTCCTCCGCTCCACACTAGCGTTGCTATTTTGCTTGAAACTTTATTGATTTCTTCTTGGGAAACCCAACCTTCCACGGTCCTTGCAATCATTCCGGAATCGGCTGCCTTGTCGGGAGGGTTGGTCGCGGCCAGTCCGGTTGCCTGTGAGGCGGTTAATTGACCGGTCACGGGATGGCTGTTAGCGGCCTGCCATTTGCGAATCGCGTCTCTCGACTTTTCACCAAGAACGCCATCGGCAGTTCCCGTTAGGAAGCCGGTCTGGATCAATGCCGCCTGGATAATGGCGGCTTGCTTTCTATCAATGACGGCTTCCGGTACGTCTGCCACAGCACCGGGGGCAGCCGGCTGACCCGACGGCGTGGCTTGTGCCCTGGTGCGAGCCGCCGCCTTTTCTTTGGCCCGATCGATCTGCGCACGATAGCGGGCCTTGAAATTGACGGGCCTCAGATCTTTCGCCGCCTTGCTCTCTTCCGAGACCGAACCGTCGTAGGGCTCGAATTCAGCGATACGCAGACCGAATGCCTGCAGGTTGCCGTTAAACCCCAGTTTTTCGAGTCCCCTCAAACTGTCGCCCGTTAGAGCATTTGCAATATTAGCGCACAAAACTTCAGACCGCATCCTTGGAAGAAGGTACGGAATAGACTCAGAATATCTATTTATCTTATTGAATGTTACTTTGCCTGCTTGGTGACTTATTTCTGAGTTTGTTATGTATGAGTCCTTCTGGTATGAAAAGCTAAATGGTTTGTTGAATGTTATTAGATTTTTCGATATTTCTGGTAATTCTTGCCCATTGTAAGTGATTTCAAGATATATTTCCGAAAATGCTATAGAGGTTTCATTATATATGCTTGCGCACACATGACTTATGCTTGTATCTCTATGCGCTAATTCTAATCTTGTTCCTGAGCTCACTTCTTGGGAGGCCAGATTTCTGGTGAATACATTCAGTTTATTCTCCGCATCCTCTTCCTTTTTAAATAGGGCAGTTGTCAAGCTGACGACCCGATCCGTTACCTCTTTGGTCGACGGAAGACCTTGCCGTTCAGTCAGAAATGGCGCCAGAGCCGCCTCATAGGCCCGACCGGCATTCTCGACATCCCGCCGAAGTTCCTGTTCGCGCTCCTGCCGCTTCTTGTGCCGTTCCGCCGCCGCTGCGTCCCAAACGACCGCCCGCTCCACCAGCTTCAAATTGACGAGGTCGACACGCCTCTTTCCTTCGCGTTGGATATCCTCCTGTCTGGCAATCTCCGGACCGGCCTTGGCGATGGTCTCTTCAAGTGCCTCGAGCATGGATGCGCCATGCAGGATCTCGCCTTCCTGGCCGGCTATCGCGGCTTCAAGGGATCGGATGTTCCGACGAGCTTCCTCCGCCCCGGCATCGGCGATGCCCCTGTTGCAATTGCTCTCTTGTTCGGTGGGCTCATTGCGGATGGCATCTTGGAGGATGATTATGGCGTCGCTTTCCTTGCTTACAAGAAAAGTTTCAATCCCTTTCAGGCCATCGCCGATGTGTTTCCTGGCCTTCATCGTGTAGACGCCACAGAACGACGACTTGATCGCGTCGATATCCCGTTTCGCCCGATATATATCAGGCAAATGGATGCCGATAGCGATACGTGACGTCACTTGCGCGGCCTTGAAAGGAGGACCGAAGATTTTCAGAGCCGCCGTTACAGCCTCTTTCTCCTGCAAGGCCTGTTTCGCAAGGTCTTCAAGTTCGGCCTGGTCTCCGGATTCGATCCGCTTCAGGCGGGCTTGCTCCTTCGACAGGGCCCCCTTGTCGGATACGATCTTCTCTTTGATCTTCCCCGCATTGATCTTGATGAAAGCGATCTGGCTCTGGGCCTCGACTTGATTCGCGCGGATCCGTTTCACCTCGGCTTCCGCAGATTGCTGTTGAAGCAACGCGGCGCGAAGGTCCGACTGCAGAAGCTCGGCCTCGGGATTGCCGGGGTCCGGTTCCTTCAGGAATGCATCCAACGCGCCGATGGCCGCATCCTTCGCCTGCTTCAGCGTGCTGGAAGCCTCCTCCTGACGCCGGTTCAGGTCGGCCTGTGCCACCTCCCTTTCACGGCGGAGCCTCTCCAATTGCTCCACCGCCACCTTGCGTTCAGCCTGGATCCGATTGACCTCGACGAGGGCGTCCACATAATCCGCATCCGATGGAACAGCGGCAAAGCTAGAAGACGCAGGCGCGCATCCGATCGCGGCAACGGTTGCAAGCGAGAAGATCAAAACTCTAATGCGAACCACGACGCGAAGCTCCGCCTGATAACCGTCCTATGGAGCTTACATGGACGTGACCGGAACGATCAACTTCGCAGCATGGTTAAATTGCAAGCCCGGAATCAACCACAAGCGATAGGAGGCTGAACGGATCCGGCCTCCCGGCTTTCTGTCACATGACGGCGCCGATCTGCCAGGGCACGAACTCGTTGTCGCCGATGCCGTTCTCCTCGCTGCGGGTGCGGTGTCCCGACGCGGTGTCCAGCATCAGGCGGAACAGGGCGGCACCCGCCTCCGCCACGCTGGTGCCGCCGTCCAACACCGCGCCGCCGTTGAAGTCCATGTCGTCGCCCATGCGGGCATAGAGCGCGCTGTTGGTGGCGATCTTCAGCGACGGCGTCGGCTTGCAGCCGTAGGTCGATCCTCGGCCGGTGGTGAAGGCGATCAGGTTGGCGCCGCCCGCCACCTGTCCGGTGGCCGAGACCGGGTCGTAGCCGGGCGTGTCCATGAAGACGAGGCCGTGGTCGGCCACCGGCTCGGCATAATCGACCACCGCGTTCAGGCGGGTGCCGCCGCCCTTGGCGACCGCACCCAGCGATTTCTCCAGGATGGTGGTGATGCCGCCGGCCTTGTTGCCGGGCGACGGGTTGTTGTTCATGTCGCCCTTGTGCAGGCGGGTGTAGTCCTCCCACCAGCGGATGCGGTCCATCAGCTTGCCGGCGACGGCGGGGGAGGCGGCGCGGGCGGTCAGCAGATGCTCGGCGCCATAGATCTCCGGCGTTTCGGACAGGATGGCGGTGCCGCCATGGGCGACCAGCAGATCGACCGCAGCACCCAGCACCGGGTTGGCGGTGATGCCGGAATAGCCGTCCGACCCGCCGCATTGCAGCCCGACCGTCAGGTGGCTCGCCGGTACCGGCTCGCGCCGGACATCGTTGGCGATGGGCAGCATGGCGCGGACCAGGGCGACGCCGCGGTCGATGGTCTCGCGGGTGCCGCCTTCCTCCTGGATGGTCAGGGTGCCGATCAGCCCGTCAGGGCGCGGCGCCAGCGTCTGGGCCAGCGGCGCGATCTGGTTCATCTCACAGCCCAACCCGACCAGCAGGAGCCCGGCGAAGTTGGCGTGGTCGGCATAGCCGCGCAGCGTGCGGCGCAGGATCGCCATGCCCTCGCCGGTGCCGTTCATGCCGCAGCCGCTGCCGTGGACGATGGCGACCACACCGTCGACATTCGGGTACTCGGCCAGCGCGTTGCCGGTGAAGGCATCGGCGATGCGCTTGCAGACGGTGGCAGAGCAGTTCACGCTGGCGATGACGCCGATGTAGTTGCGGGTGGCGACCTGTCCCGACGGCCGGCGGATGCCGAGGAAGGTCGCCTCCTCGGCGCCGCGGTCGGCCTCGACAATGCGGGTGGAGCCGTGATCCAGCCGGGCTTCGCCCATGCCGAGATTGTGGACGTGGACATGCTGGCCGGGCTGGATCGGCTGGGTGGCGGTGCCGATCACCTGCCCGTACTTGACCACCGGCTCGCCCGGCGCGACGGCGCGGATGGCGATCTTGTGGCCGCTGGGGATGGTGGCTGCGGCGGTGCCGGCGAAGCCGCCGACGGCGACCGGGCTGCCCGCCGGGATCTCGCGGGTGGCGACCGCCACGCTGTCCGACGGGTTCAGCAGGAGAAGTTCGGGAACGGAAGACGGCATCGGTCTTGGTCCTTGAAGATAGAATGGGAAGGCGGACGCGGGATCAGCCCAGCCGGTAGAAGGTTGCGGCATTGCCGCCGAACACCGCGTCATGCGCCGCTGCGGGGACCAGCTGGCGGCACATCTCCAGCCAGCCGGGATAGTCGCCGGCCAGCCGCAGGACCGGCCAGTCGCTGCCCCAGATCAGCCGGTCGGTGCCGAACAGGGCGATCAGGCGCTCGACATAGGGGCGGATGTCGTCGATCCCGGTGCGCTCGCCCGCTTCGGTCAGCAGGCCGGACAGCTTGCACCAGACATTCGGCAAGCCGCCGAGGGCGGCCATGTCCTCCGCCCAGCCGGGAGTGCCGCCGTGGGCGATGTCCGGCTTGGCTGCATGATCGATGACGATGGACAGCGCCGGATGCCGACGGGCGAAGCGCAGCAGCGACGGCAGGTGAGGCGGCAGGACCAGCGCGTCGAAGCTCAGGCCCCATTCGGCCATCGCGGCCGCGGCCGGATCGATGGCCGGATCGTCCAGCCAGTCGGCTGCTTCGGCCTGCACCATCGGTCGCAGCCCCTTCAACTTGGGATGGGATGCCAGCGCCTGCACCCGCTGCGGGGCGTCCGGCGCCTTCAGGTCGGTCCAGCCGACCACGCCGCGGATAAAGCTGTGCTTTGCTGCGAGGTCGAGCATGAAGTCGGTGTCGGCCGCGCTGGACAGGGTCTGAACCAGGATGGTGCCGTCGATGCCGGTCTCCAGCAGCAGCGGCAGCAGGTCGGGCGGCAGGAAATCGCGGTGGATGGGACCAAGCTCCGGTGGCGGCCATTCGCCTTGGCGGGCGGCCATGAGCCAGAAATGCTGGTGAGCGTCGATGCGCATGGGGTCAGGCCTCCGCCGTGACTTGAGCCGGAGTGGGAGCGGTCTCGTTCAGCAGTCCGCGCGCCTTCAACGCCTGCCAGAAGGCGGCGGGGATCGGTGCTTGGGCCCAGGCGAGGTTGGCCGCCAGCTGGCCGGCGCTGCGCACGCCGGTGACGCAGGAGGCCACCGCCGGATGGGCGAGCGGGAATTGCAAGGCCGCGGCGGGAAGCTCGACCGCGAACTCGCGGCAGGCGGTGGTGAGCGCCTCCACCCGCGCGACGGTTTCCGGCGGGGCATCGGCGTAGTTGAACTTGCCATTGCCGGCAAGGATGCCGGAATTGAACACACCGGCGGCGACGATCCGCGTGCCGGTGGCGAGGCAGCGTTCCAGGAAGGGAGACAGGCTGGTCTGGTCCAGCAGGGTGTAGCGGCCGGCCAGCATGGTGCAGTCGAGATCGACCTCGTCCATAGCGTCCAGCGCCACCTCCCATTCGTTGACGCCGAGGCCGATGGCCGACACCGCGCCATCGCGCCGCAACTCCTCCAGCGCGCGGAAACCGCCGCCGCGGGTCAGCGCGTCCCAGTGATGGGCATGGGCGTCGCCATGGGTGACCCGGCCGATGTCGTGGACATAGAGGATGTCGATGCGGGCAAGGCCGAGGCGCTGGAGCGAATCCTCCACCGAGCGCAGGATGCCGTCGCGGGAGTAATCATAGACCGGGTGGAAGGGCAGGGGATCGGCCCAGCCGTTGGCATCGACGCCCGATGTCCTCGCACCGCCGGCATTCGGGCGGATCAGCCGGCCGACCTTGGTCGACAGCACGAACCTGTCGCGCGGCCGGTCGCACAGGGCGGCACCCAGCCGCCGCTCCGACCGGCCATAGCCGTAATAGGGGGCGGTGTCGAAATAGCGGATGCCGGCATCCCAGGCCGCGGCGACGAGACGGTCGGCCTCGGCCGGATCGGTCGGGCGGTAGAGCCCGCCGAGCTGCGCGCAGCCCAGCCCGATCACCGGGAGCGACAGGCCGGAACGCGGCAGGGTACGGCGGTCGATGAGGTTCATGCGGGACGCCTCGACTGCGGAAACCAACTGTGGAAACTCGATGGCGAAGAAAATGGCGTGCGCGGCGAGGGACCGGGCGCCGCGCACGCCCAAGGTCAGGAGAAGGGGCCCAGGAGAAAAAGAAGTGGTGCAACCGCTCAGTACAGAACGTTCTGGGCCTCCGGCGTTGCCAGATTGGCCTTGGTCACCAGCACAACACCGGTGTCGAGCGCCTTTTCGACCTTCTCGCGCTTGGTCAGCTTGACCGCCGTCTGCACCCCCAGATAGCCCATCTGGTAGGAGCCCTGGACGGCGATGGCCTCCAGCGTGCCGTCCTTGACGAAGCCCTGGAGATCCTGGTTGCCGTCGAAGCCGACCGCGGCGATGTGGCCGGCCTTGCCGCTCTGGGCCAGCGCGCGGCCCATGCCGATGGCGGTCGGCTCGTTGGCGCCGAAGATGCCCTTCAGGTCGGGGTTGGCGGCCAGCACATCGGTGGTCTGGTTCAGCGCGGTCGCCATCTGCGACTGGGAATAGAAGGGACCGACGATCTCAAGCTTGGAGTGGTCCTTGATGTATTTGGTGAAGCCGCCGACCCGACCGATCTCCGATCCCGCACCGGCGACATAGGACATGACGGCGATCTTGCCTGTGGTGCCGACCTTGTCGATCAGCGCCTTGGCGCACAGCTCGCCCGCCTTGACGTTGTCGGTGGACAGCATGGCCTGGTAATACTGCTTGCCGGCGTCCGATACAGGGGAGTCGATCAGCACCACCGGGATCTTCGCCTCCCACGCCTTCTTCAGAACCGGGACCAGCGCGTCGGGGTCGGAAGGGGCGAGCACGATGCCGGCGACCTTCCGGTTCACCGCGTTCTCCACCATGTTGACCTGATCGGCGATGGCCGATTCAGCCGCCGGACCCTGGAAGGTCATGGTGTAGCCGTCCGCCTCCTTCTGGGCGGTGGCGGCACCCTTCTGCACATTCTGCCAGAAGGTGGAGTTCACCGTCTTGACCACCACCGCGATTTCCTTGTCCGCAGCCAATGCCGAACCGGTGGCGAGAGCGATGGCGGATGCCAGACAGGCTGAAACGAAGCGCTTCATGGTTTCACTCCCTGTTGGTTTGTTTTGGGCAGGCACGTACTTGTCGCAAACGCCGGTCAGCGCCGGTTGCGGATCTGGTCGATCCAGACGGTCAGCAGGATGACCAGACCGATGATGATCTGCTGGGTGAAGGCCGACACGCCGTTCATGTTCAGCCCGTTGCGCAGGATGCCGATCACGAAGGCGCCGATGGCGGTGCCCGAGATCGTCCCCACCCCGCCGATCAGAGAGGTGCCGCCGATGACCGCACTGGCGATGGCGTCCAGCTCGTACATCACGCCCTCATTCGGCTGTGCGGTGACGAGGCGGGACATCAGGACGCAGCCGGTCAGCCCGGCCAGCGTGCCGGACAGCACATAGGTGAACAGGGTGACGCCGGCGACGTTGACGCCGGACAGCCGGGCGGCCTCCGCGTTCGAGCCCACGGCATAGATGTGGCGGCCCAGCGTGGTGCGGCTCAGCATGATCGCCACGGCGATGGCGATCACCACCATCAGCACCACCGGATAGGGGATGCCGGGAAAGACCACGTCGGGGAAGCCGTCCTCGCCGATGCGGACGATTCGGAACATGGCACCGTTGCCGAGCTCGCCGAAGGAGTCGCCGAGGCCCGACACGGCACGCGCCCCGGTGATCTGCAGGGCGACGCCGCGCGCCACCATCATCATGCCCAGCGTGGCGATGAAGGGCGGCAGCTTCAGCCGCGTCACGCACAGCCCGTTCAGCAGGCCGCAGAAAGCACCGACCAGGATGCCCAGCCCCATGCCGAGCGGCACCGGCGCGCCGGCCTTGACCGCCAGCGCCGCCACCACGCCGGACAGCGCCAGGACGGAGCCGACCGAGAGGTCGATGCCGCCGGTGATGATGACGCAGGTCGCGGCGATGCCGAGATAGGCGATGGAGGTCACCTGCAACGCGATGGTCATGCCGTTGCCGACGCTGAGGAAGGCGTCGCTGGTCGCGGAGAAAACGGCGACCAGCACCAGCAGTCCGGCCAGCGCCGCGAATTTCTGGATCAGATCCTTGCGCCGGT
Organism: Azospirillum melinis; assembly: GCF_013340935.1. GTDB lineage: Bacteria > Pseudomonadota > Alphaproteobacteria > Azospirillales > Azospirillaceae > Azospirillum > Azospirillum melinis. Next base: position 28,355 of record NZ_WHOS01000024.1, read on the forward strand.
CGTTCGTCACGCGGCTGCTTATGGGGCCATTCATCGCCTGGGGACCGTCGCTCACCGGCTGGCGCGGTGCGGCGGCAGCGGACGGCGTGGCGTCGAGGGTCTTGGTGGTGGGATTGCTCATGGCGTTTCGGCTCCCGGCGCCGCCGGGCGGCCATGGCCCGAGGCGAAATGCATGATCTCTTCCTGGCTGGTCGAGCGCGTGTTCAGAACGGCGGTGATCCGGCCTTCATGGAAGACGGCGACGCGGTCGGTCAGGCCGAGGATCTCCGGCAGTTCGGAGCTGATCAGCACCACGCCGATCCCCTCGGCCGCCAGCCGGTCGAGAAGCTGGTAGATGGCGAATTTGGCGCCGACATCGATGCCGCGTGTCGGCTCGTCGAAGAACAGGATGCGCGACTGGCGGAACAGCCACTTCGCGATGACGATCTTCTGCTGGTTGCCGCCCGACAGCAGGCGCGCCACCTGATGCGGCGACGGCGTGCGGATCGACAGCATCTGGATGTAGCGCCACGCCGCCTGCTCCTCCGCCTTGCGGTCGATGAAGCCGAGTGCGCCGGACACCGCCGCCATGTTGGCGAGCGTCAAATTCTGGGTGACCGACATCTTGACCGCCAGCCCGTGGCTCTTGCGGTCTTCCGACAGGTAGGCGATGCCGTGGGCGATGGCGTCGCGCGGGGTCTTCACCGTGACCTCGCCGCCGCCGAGCCGGATGGTTCCGGCATCCAGCGGGTCGGCGCCGAAGATCGCCCGCGCCACCTCGGTGCGGCCCGCACCCATCAGACCGGCGAAGCCCAGGATCTCGCCGCGCCTGAGGTCGAAGCCGACATCGTGGAAGACGCCGCGGCGGGTCAGGCCGCGCACCTCCATCAACACGTCTTCGGTGGGAACGGAGGTGCGCTCCGGGAACTTGTCGTCCAGCGAGCGGCCGACCATCAATCCGACGATCTCGTCCACGCAGGTGTCGGCGAAGGCGCGGGTATCGACGAAGCGGCCGTCGCGCAGCACCGTGACCCGGTCGACGATCAGCGCCATCTCGTCCAGCCGGTGGGAGATGTAGACGATCCCCACCCCCTGCTCCCTCAACTCCCGGATCACCTGGAACAGCAGGGCGGTTTCGGATTCGGTGAGGGACGAGGTCGGCTCGTCCATGATGACGATTTCGGCATTCAGCGACAGCGCCTTGGCGATCTCCACCATCTGGCATTGGGCGACCGACAGCGACTTCACCGGCGCGTCGGGGCGGATGTCGACGCCGAGCCGGTCGAGGCAGGCCTGGGCCTGCCGGCGCAATGCGTTCCGATCAATGAACCACCCGCGTTTCGGCTCCCGCGCCAGGAAGATGTTCTCGGCCACGCTCAGATGCGGGACGAGGTTCAGTTCCTGGTGGATGATGGCGATGCCGGCCCGCTCGGCGTCGAGCGAGGAGGCGAAGCGCCGCACCTCGCCCTTGTAGACGATGCTGCCCTCGTCGGGCTGGTACTGGCCGCTGATGATCTTCATCAGCGTCGATTTGCCGGCTCCGTTCTCGCCGCACAGCGCATGGACCTCGCCGCACCGCAGGTCGAAACCGACGCCGTCCAGCGCCAGCACGCCGGGAAACCGCTTGGTGATGCTGTCCAGCCGCAGCAGCTCGGTCCCCGCCGCTGCTGTGGGGAACCGGCCGGGGGCCGTGTGGAGCGACGCTTGCTGCATGGCACCTCCCCATCGGGTGTGGCCCATCCGGTGCGGCCCCTCGTTCCGGGGCGCGCCGTTTGGCTGCTTTGTCGAGCAAACCGCTGCTTATCCCGGCCGCGCCGTTGTTCCGGTCACGGCCGGGGTGGCGTCACTCCGCCGCGTACACCTGCTGGCGCTGGCGGCCGAGACCCTGAATTTCGAGTTCGATCCGGTCGCCGGGCTTCAGATAGGTCGGCGGCTTCAGCCCCAGACCGACGCCCGGCGGCGTGCCGGTGGAGATGACGTCGCCCGGATGCAGGCTCATGAACTGCGACAGGTAGGAGACGATGTGGGCGACGCCATAGACCATCGTCCGGGTCGAGCCGTTCTGGTAGCGGTGGCCGTTGACCTCCAGCCACATGTCCAGCGCCTGCGGGTCGGGAACCTCGTCCCTGGTCACCAGCCAGGGGCCGATGGGGCCGAAGGTGTCGCAGCTCTTGCCCTTGGTCCACTGGCCCTGGCGTTCGATCTGGAATTCGCGTTCCGACAGGTCGTTGACGACGCAATAACCGGCGACATGGTCCAGCGCCTCGGCCTCCGACACATATTTCGCCGTCTTGCCGATGACGACGCCGAGTTCGACCTCCCAGTCGGTCTTGGTCGAACCGCGCGGGATTTCCACCGGGTCGTCCGGACCCTGGATGGTGGAGGTCGCCTTCATGAAGATCACCGGCTCCGACGGGACCGTCGCCCCGGTTTCCGCCGCATGGTCGGAATAGTTGAGGCCGATGCAGACGAACTTGCCGGTGCCGGCCACGCAAGGACCCAGCCGGGTGGAGGCATCGACCAGCGGCAGGCTGTCCACCGGCAAGGCCGCGATCTCCGCCAGCCCATCCGGCAGCAGCCAGCGGCCGGCAATGTCGTCGACATGGGCGGACAGGTCGCGGATACGGCCCTGGGCATCCAGCAATCCCGGCTTCTCGGCCCCCCGCGGGCCATGGCGCAGAAGCTTCATCGAGCGTTTCCCCAGATTGTTTCTTGTCGTTTTCGCGGCCCGGCCAACGGGGCCGCTGCCGGTCAGGTGCGATGCCTTCAGGTATTCGTCCAGCCGCCGTCGATGGCGATGGGCTGTCCGGTCATGAAGGAGGATTCGTCGGACGCGAGGTAGACGGCGAGCTTCGCCACCTCCTCCGCCGTGCCCAGCCGGCCCATCGGCTGGCGGGCGATGAAGGCGGCGCGCGCGGTGTCGTAATCGCCGAGCGCCCGCATGCGATCGTGCAGCGACGGGCTGTCCACCGTTCCGGGGCAGATGGCGTTGACGCGGATGCCGCGTGTGACGTAATCGGCGGCGACCGACTTGGTCAGGCCGATCACCGCGGCCTTGGTGGTGCCGTAGATGAAGCGGTTGGGCGCCCCGATGATCGACGAGGCGACGGACGACATGTTGACGATGGACCCGCCGCCGCCCTCCAGCATTCCCGGCAGGAAGGCGCGGATCATCCGGTACATCGACCGGACATTCAGCGTGACGGCGAAGTCGAAGGCGTCTTCGTCGCACTCCAGCACCGTGCCGGCATGGACGAAGCCGGCGCAGTTGAACAGGACCGACGGAGCCGGCACTTCCGCGGCGAAGGCGCGGATCGCCGCCGGATCGCAGACGTCCAGGCGGCGGGTGACGATGCCGGGAATGCCCGACAGCTCCGCCAGCAGCCCGTCATTGATGTCGGTCGCAACCACGCTGGCGCCCTCCTCCGCGAAGGCGAGTGCGGCGGCGCGGCCCATTCCCTGTGCCGCGGCGGTGACGATGGCGGTCTTGCCCTGCAATCTGGCGGTCATGGCGGTGTGTTCTCCCCAGGCGTTATTCCCTAAGGCGCGATGTCGGGTGCGGTTGCAGATCCGCCGGTTGCATCGCTGTTGCCACAATCCGCAGCGCGGATCGCATGTTTTATATACACATCGTCATTGCGCCTGTAAATCGATCCGTCAGTCCAACGAAAAGATTTCCGATATACGCCGACTGGCTTCGTCCAGGGCGGCCAGGATCTCCGCCGGTTCCTTCGGAACCTGCCGGGTGCGCAGATAGGGACAGGTCAGGGCGGCGACGGCGCCGCCCTCCCGCCGGTCGATCACGGGACAGGAGAGATCGACCACCGCTTCGGTGATGCCGCTGGGGCGGGCGACATGGCCGGCGGCGCGGACGGCATCGAGATTGCGGTCCAGCGCATCCAGGTCGATCCAGGGATCCTCCCGCCGCAGCTCCTCATACAGGCCGTGGCGGCGGCGGGCGCCGATGAAGGCCATCAGGCAATGGCCGGACCCGGTCAGCACCAGGGGCTGGCGGTAGCCGATGCGGACGGTGAAGCCGATGTGGCTGGTGCTTTCCACCCGTGCCACCACCGCGATCTGCGTGCCCGACATAACAGCGAGATGGCAGGAATAGCCGGTCTTCTCGGCGAAGGCGTTCATGAAGGGCAGGGCGATTTCGATCAGCGAGCGGTTGACCGGCCGGTTCATCCCCAGGCGGAACAGCCGGTCGGTGACGCGGAAACGGTCGTCGCCCTCCAACCGCTCGATATAGCCGCGCTGCGCCAGGACCGAGACCATGCGGAAGATCTCACCCTTGGTCCGCCCCACGCCATCGCCGATCTGCTGCAACGACTGGGGATCGCGGCACTCGGACAGGAACTCCAGAATGTCCAACCCCTTTTCCAGAGCCGGGGCGGAGTATCGCCGCTCACGGTCCGGTGTGTCCGGCAGATCGGCGGACATGTCGGGTGGGTCGGTGTCGGTTCCGGTCATGGTGGCGTCCCCTCTTTTGCCGGTGCGGCTTCGTTTTACCTATGATTCCTCCACTTCACCGGAAAAACAATGGAGGACTTGGCCGCCGGCCGGGACGGGGTGGGCAAGCAGGCTTCGTCGGGACACCACCAGCCAGACAGGATAAATCAGCAGGGCGAGCGTCAGCGATTGCTTGAGCCACATCTGGGTCGGTCGGTAGAACCAGCCCCCATAAAAATGCAGACCCAGCCCGGTCACGGCCAGACCGAGCAGCATCGGCACCGCCCCTGCCCGTGGCCGGCGATGCTCCACCAACGCCGCCAGGGTGGTCAGCACGGCGATGCTGAGATAGGAACCCTCCTCGGTCCTCGGGTTGAACAGCACCAGATACCAGGCCCCCAGCATCACCGTGACGATCATTCCGGTCACATGGTCGAGCCGGCGCCCCGCCGTCCACACGATGCCGACCACCAGCAGCGCGCCGGCCAGCCGCAGCGCCGTCATGGTCGCATAGGCCGGCTGCACTCCGGCTTCGGCCAGCATGCGGGTCAGGTCGAACCAGCGGCCGCTGTCAGGCGCCGCGGCGGTGGCGAGCTTGCCGATCATCGCCGCATATTGCCCGGCGACATAGCCGGGGTCCGGATGCAGGAAGGGAGCAACCGCGGCAATCAGCAATCCAAGCGCCAGCGGCCGGCGCACGCCCGGCCGCACCACCGCGAACAGCAGGGCGGGGACCAGCGCCAGCGGCTTCAGCGCCACGGCCAGCGCCAGCATCGTCGCGCCCCGGCGATCCCGCCTGTGTGCCAGATCGACGGCGGCATGCAGGACCACCGACATCATCATCAGTTCGCACTGGCCGCGCAGGACATTGATCGAGGCGGTTGGAATGGCCGCCACCAGTACCCAGGCGGCCAGCGTCCGCCCCATGTAGGGATGCAGCAGCAGCGCCACCCGGTATACCGCGCCGGAGAACACGGCGACCATCGCCAACCGCCAGATCTGATCACCGAGCCCGAGCGGCAGGGCCGCCAGCGGACCCAGCAGAACCGCGCTGGACGGAAAATAGAGGAAGCCGTGGATGCCCTGCGTATAGACGGGGACCGACGACCACCAGTCGACCACCGCGTCGCGGTAGATGTGGGTGATCGGCCGCTCCGGCCGGACAACGGCAAGCACCGCCATCGCCACCACGAACAGACACCAGACCACCACCGCGACCGCACTGGCATCTCGACGCCACGCGTCTCCGCCGCGCAGAAAGCGCGACAGAAGAATTCCATTCGAGTTCATGAAGTTTCCGGACCCCAAGCCAACGCCCGGCACGGTTATCTAGCGGGATTTGAGGATCCTGGAAAATTAAAACCAATTCATAGTGGAGTTCAAACTGTCAGAACTCCGCATTTTCTTGCTGTGCAGACCGGCAAGCCGGTCGCCACGGGGGCGGCGGGAGCCTGGATGGACTCCCGCATGATTGATCGAGGCGCTCCGTTCCCTTACTTGACGGTGGTGTTGGACACTTTGACCGGTGTCGGCTGCGCCGCTGAAGGTTTCCCCAGATCCTGGCGCAGATCGCTGGGCTTCAGCGGTTCACCCTTGCGCCAGGAGATGCGGTAGTAAAGGCTCGCGACCTCCGGGTAGGTTTCGAAATTGTCGAGGTTCGCGCGGGCTTTCGTCTGGTTGCGCTGTGCGCACACCACGTCTCCCCGCTCCGTGCACAGTTCGGCACGCAGCGAAGGCACCAGGGCGCTGGTCGGGTCCCAATATTCGGCATCGTCGAGCGCCGTGATCGCCTGATCGTAGCGGCCCGTTGCCATGAAGGCGCCAGCGCGCAGCAGATCCCCGGCGGCCAGGATCGTGTAGGCCCGCTGATAGCGGGCGGACTCCATCGCCGGCTTCAGATAGGTTTCCACCGACTTCTCGTCGTCCTTCACCAGCATGACGAAGGCGCGGTTCAGGCGGGGGAACAGCAGGGCAGGGTCGGTCTGGTCGGCTTCCTCGAACAGGCGGGCGGCCTCGTCGAGCTTCTGCTTGTGAAGGGCGACGATGCCCGCCATGTTCAGAATGCTGGCCCGCTCCCGGTAGTAGGTCTTCGAGGCGTAGGTCTTCAGTTCGCGGGCGATCAGATCGTCGACCTCGGTGTAGTCGTGCTGGCGGTCGGCGCTCTGGAGCGCGTAGACCACCGTCACATAGGGGGCGAGATGCTCCATCACCTCCTGTGCGGCGCGGCCCATCATGTCGGGCAGCGACTCTCCATCCTTGCGCTTGACGATCACGGGGAAGGGCGGCTCGTCCGGGTCGCGCACCATGGCGACGAGCTGGAGCTTGCCCTCCTTCTCGTCCTTGGCGAAGCTGCCGTTCACCGTCGCCGTCTTCATGCCGAAGGTGTGCTGAACGGCGGCGGTCATATCCTCCAGCTTCAGCGTCTTGGCCAGGACCGCCCCCATGGTCTTGGCCTTGGTCGAGCGCACGCTCGGGCTGCCGAAATAGGATTTGGTATCGCCGATCTCCTGCATCTTGGCGATGAACATGTCCTCCATCACGTCGCCCTTGGCGGTTCCCTTGGACAACTCGTCGGGCATGTACAGGCTGACGGCGACGCTGTCGGCATGCAGGACGGCATCGGTCGAGATGATGCCGAAGGCGGCCATGAAGGCGACTGCGAGCGAAATGGGATCCATGGTGTCACCTCTTCCTTGGCGTTTTCGTTGAAATTGTCCGGCAGTGCCGGGTGTCGGTGGTGTCAGCCGGTGTTGGCGACCGGGCCGATGCCTGAGCCCTGCCGACCGACGGGGGCGGGAAACAGGTGCCGCATCTGCCGCAGGGTGTCGGCGACCCGTTCCTCGTCCTCCTCGGAGCGGCTGGCAGAGCCGGAGACGAGGTTGCGGGCCACGCGCTCCATTGCGCCGGCACCGGCGCCGAACTCCATCGTGCCGGCACCGGCGCCGAACAGGGCTTGCAGGGCGTCGGGGCCGAATTCGCACAGCAGGACCGCCGTGCGGCAGCGCACGGTGCTGCCATGGGCTTCGCCGCGCAGGATGGCGGGATCGAACAGGTCGCCGGGACGCAGCGTCGCCGGCAGCGGATCGCGGACCGACCTGCGCCCGGCATCCGCCGACAGCAGCCCCTCCAGCACGAGATAGAGCGAGGTTCCGGCCTCTCCCGCCTGGATCGCCACCTGACCGGCCGGCAGCTCCCGCATCGCCGCGTGGGAGGCCAGCAGACGCAGCGGTGCATCCCCCACCCCACGGAACAGGGCGGCGGCGCGCAGCAGGGCGGTCAGACCGGCCGTGTCGGGGCCGGCGCCTCCGGCCTGCCGGAACGCGCCGTCAGCAACCGATGGGCCGTCCGTCAGCATGGTCGCGGTCTCCAGCCCGGCGAAGGCGAGATGGGTCAGCACGGTCTGAAGGATCATCGGCGATGCGTTGCCCAGATGACGCCATTCCGCCTTGTAGAAGATGGCGTATTCGACGCCTTCCAGCCGGATCGCCTTGACCTCGACCCAGGGAACCGGCGTGTCCGGGCCGGCAAGTCCGGTCATCGCCTCCAGCGCCGCCGCCTGGAGGATGCGGGTGGCGCGGGCGAGCGGCACGCGGGCGTCGAGCGTCAGGGTCACGAAGCGGAAGCTGTTGGCCTCCGGCTGGCTGAAATTGGTGATGGTGAAGGCGCTGAACTTGCTGTTGGGGAAGATCACCAGATCGCCCATGAAGTCGCGCACGCGGGTGGTGCGCCAGCTGATCTCCAGCACCTGACCGCTGATCTTGCTGTCGCCCGACCGGTGGATCTGGATGTATTCGCCGATGCGGATCGCACGGTCGATGTTGAGCGCGATGCCGGCGAACACGTCCTGCAGCAGCTCGCGCAGGGCCATGCCGAGTACGAGGCCGGCGACGCCGGACGCCGCCCACAGCACCGTCAGATCCTGTTCGAACACGATGCCGGCGCAGGCGGACACGGCGATGCCGAAGATCACCAGACCGGACATCTGGCTCAGCAGCTTCGGCACCGGCGAGCCGGTGGCGGACGCGACGATGCCGTCGAAGATCACATATTGGACGATCCGCTGCACCAGCACGGCCAGTGACAGGAAGGCGGCAACGCCGAGAACGTATTTCAGCACGCGGCGCGTGCTGTCCATCGCGGCCAGCCCGAACCCCTGGAAGCTGTCGCCCCCGAGGTAGAAGCCGAACAGCACCACCAGCGTGATGACGAACGGTGCGGTCAGTTTGCCGGCCGCGCGGCGCAACCCTTCCTTCATGGCGGTCCCGTTGCCTCCTCTCCGGTGCGGCTGTGGTCAGGCGGTGCGGATGCGGGCGGTTTCCGCCTTCAGGCGCTGCGCCATGTCGGTCAGCGCGGCCATGGTGGCGGAGATCTCCTCCGCAGCGCCGGCCGTCGCCTGCCCGGTCATCGAAAGCTGCTCGACCCGGTCCTTCAGCAGGCTGGCCATGGCGTTCTGCTCGTCGATGGCGGCGGCGATGGACTGGGCGGTGGAGCCGCTGTCGCGCGAGGCCTCGACGATGCGTCCGATCGCTTCCGCCGCCTCGCCGGCGGCCCGCACACCGGTTTCCACGCCCGCGGACGCCTCACGCACCAGCGTGCCGATGTCGCGGGTGGCGGCGGTGACATCCTCGGCCAGCGACGAGATCTTGGCGGCGATCAGGCCGAAGCCGCGGCCGCTCTCCCCCGCCCGGACCGCTTCCAGCCCGGCGTTGAGCGCCAGCACATAGGTCTTGTCGGCGATCCCGGCGATGAGTGCGCTGATCCGCTCGATCCCCGCCGTCCGTTCGGCGATGCCGTCGACCGCCCGGCTGAGCGAGATCAGCGTCCGCTGCCCGTCCTCGGCAAGGTCCGCCGTACCGCGCGCCAGGGTACTGCCGCGTTCGGCATTGCGGGCGATCTCGCCGATGGCGCCGGCGGTCTGCTCGATCGCGCCCGACACGTCGGCCAGCGTCATCATCTGACCGGCCGCCTGACGCGACACGTCGATGGCCGCCGCTGCCGTCTCCGTCGCCGACGTGGCGACCTGCTCGGTGGAGCCGTTCACCGCGCGCAGCACGGCGGCGAGCTGCTCGACCGCGCTGTTCAGGTTGTTCTTGATGGCCGCGAAGTCGCCCTGGTGCGCACCGTCGACGGTCCGGGTCACATCGCCCTGGGCCAGCGCCCCGGCGAAGCCCGAGATCTCGTCGAGCAGCAGGGCCAGCGCGTCGATGCTGCGGTTGACGTTGCCCTTCAGCGCCCGCAGGTCGCCGTCATAGGAACCGGTCATGCGGCCGCGGATGTCGCCGGAGGACAGCCGCGCCATCACCGACGCCACCTCGAACAGCGGGGTGGTCAGCACCTCCACCAGCTCGTTGGCGCCGCGCACCAGAACGGCGAATTCACCGGCATGGCGTTCCGGCTCCACCCGCACGGACAGGGCGCCGCCGCGGGCCGCCTCGATCAGGTCGCGCAGGTCGCCGGCCACCGCCTTCAGTGTCGCGGCGATGCCTGCGGTGGCGCGCAGCATATGGCCGATCTCGTCCCGGCGGCCGTCGTCGGCGACGGTGACGTTCAGATCGCCCCGCGCCATGCGGTCGATCACATCGCGGGCCTGGCCGAGCGGCACGGTGATGGAGCGGATGATCGCCACCCCGAGCGCCACGCCGACCAGCACCGCACCGATCAGCAGCCCGATGGTCCGGCGGACCGTGAGGTCGTACAGGGCGTCGTTCTGCTGGTAGACCGACCTGGCGACCGTCAGCTGCAATTCGATCAATGCCGACATCACGTCGGAAACCGGCTCGATTGCCGGATACAGCTCGTCGATGACGAAACGGTCGAGCCGTTCGGAACGGCCGGCAGCGAGGATCCCGCGCAGCCGGTCGGCGGCGCGGTCGGCGTCGGCCATCAGCGGTTCGGCTTTCGCCACCAGCGCCTTTTCCTCGTCGACCAGATAGGTTGCCAGATAGCCACGCCATTTTTCGCGGATTCCGGACCGGGCGTCGTCGATGGCGGCGAGCGCGGCCTCGGTGGGCACATTCCCGTTCCGGGCCTTGTGCGCCATATCGACGATGTTGACCGCATAGAGGTCGGCGATCACCTTCAGATCGCGCAGTGGCACCACCCGGTCATTGTAAACCGTGTCGAGCGCGTCGTTTCCCATCTTCATGCCATGCAGGGAGATGAGGCCGATGATGGCGGTGAAGCCATTGAGGACGACCACCAGGACCGCCAGCTTCTTGCCGATTTTCAGGTTCTTGAACATTGCGCCAGGGCACTCCTGCAGGGTCCGCTCACCAATTCGAAAGCCAGCCGGCGAATGACGCCCGCATGGCCGTCCGCACGACATCTCCGGGGTCCGCACGCCACGGGCGGCGAAAGGCGTCGGGCCGCAGCAGACATTCAAGGACAGGCTTGCCGTTTGCCGGTTTTCCGGTCGCAGGACGGACCGCCCCGGCCAGCACGGCCATCGCATGGGGCAGCGGCGGCGGCGCATGCCAGCCGAAGCCGCCATCCGCCGCTTCGATCCGCCCAGTCAGCAGGGCGATGGGATGCCGGCCGTCGCGCTTCAGAACCACGCAACCGGCCGGCCCGGCCGTGCCCCCGAACGCCGCGTCGATGTCGAAGGCGGGGATCGATCCGGAGCGGCGCGACCGGTGAAAGTCGCCGGGGCAGGGCATTCCCCTCACCTCCCGCACCATGGCGGCCGGTGCGGCCAGGATCACGGGGCCGGCCGCCATCGCGACATGGGTATGGCCCGACGAAGGCGCGGGCAGGGGCCGGACTGCCGTGCAGACCGCTTCGCGCGCCGCCGGCCGGTCTATCGGCAGGAACCCGCCCGCCCCCGGATGAACCACCTGGATCGGGCGGTTGCCCGCATCGTCCCGCCACCACAGGGAGGTTTCGCCGTCGGCATCGACGGCCACCAGATCCCGGCGTGGCAGGCTGTGCAGACCGAACAGTTCGGCGACCGTCAGGGCGATGGTCCCGTCGGCCGTGCGCAGGCGCAATGCCCAGCTGTCGTCCTCCGCCGATCCGGTCCCCATCCAGGAGGCAAGGGAGTGGGCCGGCAACAGGTCGCCGTCCAGCATCACCACCTGACGGGGTGCGATGCAATTTGCGGTCAGAAGGCCGTCTGGACGGCCGACACTGTCGATCAGCGTCGCGGGGATGGCGACACGGTGTCCGCCACCGGCGACCAACAGCACGTCCAGCTCATCGGTCGTCCGGTCCATATGGTCCGGTCCCGGCCGTGCCGGCTGCGGCCCGCAGGGGGCGAGCCCGCTGAGCAGATCGTCCGGATCGAGGGAAAGGACAGGGCCGGGGGCCGGATCCGCCATGTTCCCGTCGGCGGCCTTCACCTCATCGACCCGCAGCGACAGTGGCCCTGCCGCGTGGTCCAGTTGCAGGCTCCATCGCCCGTCACACGGTTGCCCGCCGTTCCGGGCCCCCAGGTCGATCTGCGCCGCGGCTACGCCGTGGCTGAAGACGACGCCTTCGTAGCCGGGCGGAGCGAACGGCACCGGTGCGGCCGAAACCGCCAGATCGACGGCCGCCACCTGGCTTGCCGGCACTGCGAGGTGCCGCCCGGTAACGCGAACGGTCACCGTTGCCGTCCGGGCGGCTGGCCGCGGCGCCGTCGGGCCGGCAATCGGGAGCGGGGCGGTCATCGTCGTCTCCACCGTTCCGTCAAGCGGCCGAGGCGACGGCATAGCCGTTGACGCCGATGTATCCGGCGAAGGTCGCCAGACACAGCAACAGGTTGGCGATGCGGGCGAAGCGTGGCGCACGCTTGTGCGTCAGCTGCATCAGGACGACGGCGAGCGCCGCCAGCAGGATGGAGGCGAAGGTCGTGCTGACGATCACATCGGCAAGGGTGAAGGTCGAGGCCGGCGGCAGATAGCCGTCCAGCGCGTATTTGTTGCCGACCGCAGCGAAAACCGCCGCGGCGCACAGGCCGATCCGCGATCCCGCCATCGACTCGAAATCGAGGAAGAAGGTGAGCAGGGCCAGCAGGAACGCGACGCCGAAGCCGACAAACAGGCTGCACAGCAGGCGGATTCCCTGGCGCTTCACCGTGATGGTTGCGACCACCCGCGAATAGACGCTGTCCTCCGTCAGGGTGGGATCACCGTAGGAGGTGTTGTAGGTGACGTCCTGGGCCGAGAGATCGAAGCCCTCGATTGTCCAGCCCGGCACGGTCGCGGCCGGATCGATGCGGCTGTTCTTGCCGTCGGCGACGAAGCGGATGCGGCCGGTGTCGGACTGGCCGTCCTCGACCATGATCACCAGCTTCTGCCGGTCGAACGGGAAGCGGGTGATTTCCCAATCCTCCGCCAACACCGCGCCATGCTTTTCCTGATGCCAGCGGATTCCCTTGCTGGTGTCGAGCGAGGCGAATTTTACGCTGTCCGACTTCGCGTTCGCGACTTCGACCGTTGCATGCGGATCGTAGTCGGGATTGTCGTGCAGGTACCAAAGCCAGAACGAGGCGTAGTAGGACCGCTTCGACATGTCGAAATCGAGCAGCTGGGTCAGGTACATGCCCACCTTGACCTCAGTCGGCCCGTCCGGCCGTGCCGGTGCGGCGGAAGGCGGCGTTGCGCCGTCGGAGGCCGGCGGCGGCGAGGCGGCGGTGCCGGACGGGGGGGCTTCGGTTGCCGCCCAGGACGGCAAGGCGAACTGGGCAAGGGCGATGAACAGCAGCGTGGTCAGAACCGCACCGGCCAGTCCGTTCCGCCGGCCGCATGCCTCACCGCTTCTACGGTCGCGGCATCGATCGTTCCGACCCGATCCCGTCATTGTAGGCTCTGTCACAGCGCTTCCTCTCCCTCAGGGCATCTTTTTTTAGCGTGCGGAGAAATTTTTGAATGAGGTCGCCGATAATAAATTGCGAACTGAAAGAGATAATGTCCAATAGAAATGAGATTTCTATAGAGTCTTCATTTGAATGCTCAAAAATTGCTTAAGTCATTAAACGACTATTGGGAAAACTTTATTTATAAAAGAGAGGTTAGGTCAATTCGGGCAACCCCTATCATACTTCCAATCTTCAGTTTTAAATTATTTGATAAACTCAATCTTTGAATTGAACATTTTAAAAAAGCGGACAATTGCCGGCTGTCCCAAATAGCGCTGTGGCAATTCGGCGATGGCGGCAACGGCTGTCGAATATGGTTATGTAAGATCTTGAGTAAAATGTTCGGGGCTGATGGAAAGGTCTTTCAGCATTTGATCGACCTTGCAGCCTTGAAAGGCGGAGCAACTTGTCGGAAGGGAGGCGAAAGAGCGGTGGGGTGGTTGCTCTTCGATGCGCGCAGCCGGTTATCGGGTTGCGACCGTGTACGCCCGCTGCACGGAAAGTGCTTTGCGTGGACCTGGGCGGTCTTCTTCGGGGAAAGCCATCTCGGGTGACGAGCGCCCACCGCCCGGTGGCGTCCGGTCGAGCGAGGGGGGAGCGGAAACCGGCCCCTTGGCGGGCGGTGTCTCGATCGTCCGGGCGCAGCGTTCCCGCCGCTGCTTCAAATAGGCCGTGCGGGTGGCATCGTAGTCCGGCAGGCGGATGTTCTTCGCTTCGATGTCGAATTGCCGGGTCGCTGTGATGTCCGCCACCACCTCGACCGACTCGGCAATGACGATGGTCTGCAAGCTGGCGCCCGTGCCCGCCGCCACCCCGGCGAAGGTCCAAAGCACGGCGTTCATCAGGACGATGTCGGCGATTGCGTCGCGACCCGTGCGCGGACCGATGAACGGCAGGACCACATAGCCCATCTCACCCACGCCGGAGCGGCACAGGCTTAGACCGAGGTCGGTGTGGGTCGGGGTGAATCCCCATTGGCTCGCGGTGTCGTAATAGCCGAGAACGCCCACCGTGCTGTTGATGCCGAAGCGCTCCACCGACCGCCATGCGTTGCCGAACTCGCCGATCATCGTGCTGGTGACGGCGGTCAGCGGCTCGTTCACCAGATTGGTGACCATGTTCTGCACGCTTCCGGCCGCCGAATCCGGCGGTGTGGCCGGCGGCCCGCCCCGCATCCAGCCGCCCACCGTGTCGATGCCGTCGTAAAGATGCCGATTGAAGTCGAAGACGGCGCGGCTGTAGCTGTCGAGCCAGCCCCCTTGTTCAGCAGCTTCCTTGGCCGGCGGTGTCACGGCCGTCGCGGCTGGCGCGGCGGTGCCCTGGGGCGACGTTGCCGTCGGAGGGCTGGCGCAGGCGGCCGAAGCGGTCCAGAGCGACGCGGCGATCACCGAGCCGAGCAGGCGAGACACGAGAAGGTCGCAACTCATCCAGCCATACCTTGCCAGCCATATTTTGCCAGTTCGACCCTGACGGCGGGAGCGCGAAACCGCCGCCGTGCACGGGGCCCGCATGGACCCCACATGGACCCCGATGCAGTCCTGTCAGGATTTCGGAGACATCCGGCCTGCCGCCGTCACCACCATCTCGGCGATGCGGTCGACCGCTTGGTTCGCCGCGATCCGTGCCCGTGCATCCTCCATCCAGGCGCGGGCCGGAGACGTGGAGCCGAGGTCGATGGCGCTCAGCTGCGCCATGGCGGCCGGCAGATTGCCTTCGGCCAGCAGCGCCTGGGCCTGTTCGGCAATCGTCACCGGCCGGATCGCCTCAGGTTCGACCGCGACCGGTGTCCAGCCCGTGACGTTGGACAGCCACTTGATCGGCGTCGGCCGGGGGTCGGTGCGCCCCGCGGCCTCGGTGACCGCCGCGAAATCCTGCCGGAGCTGGCTTTCCACTGGAATGCCGTTGGCGGCATAGGCCTCCACCGCGGCCAGCAGCGGCTCCAACTCTTCCATCTTGCCGCCGAGGGCACGGACGGCCTTCAGCTCCGCATCGAAGGGAACCGGACGGCGCAAGGTCGCGCGCAGCTGCAGGAGCGCCACCATCCGGATTCTGGCATCGGCATTGGCCAGCACCGCATTGGCCGACAGGCCCTGTTCGGTTGTCCTGACCAGTGTTGCCGACAGATCGCTGACCTTGCGGTCCAACTCCGCGACGGAACGGGCGAGACGGCCGGTTTCGACCTCCTGTCGCGCCTGCCATTCCAGTCCGGCCGGCTGAAGCCGGAGAAGCCGGTAGAGCGGTGGCGACCAGTAGGGGGCGGACACTGTGGCAATGAGCGCCGCGATGGACAGGATCAGCGGCAGCGACGAGTTTCGCCCGTCCGAAGCCGCCGCCTTCAAAGGCGGCAGGTCGGGCGGGGGCGCCGGTGGAATCGCCTGACCGGCGGATTGCCAGGGTTCCGGTTGGCTGGCCGCGGTCTTGGCATCCTGCGCCGCGGCCCGCTGTTCGATGTCCGCATCCGTGATCATGATCCGCTTCCCCGTTTCACGGCGTCCATTCGCCGCAATGTTACCCCAAAAGAGTTCCCGCGCTATTGGGAAATATCCGAAGAGGATGTGTGTCAGAGTGTCAGAATTGAAATGACGGCGTGGACCAGCAAGGTCAGGGTCACCCCAACAATGATCGAACGCGCAATCGCTGCGTTTATTTCAAGAACCGATTCTTTCTTTCCACAGCCGATAACAATCGCCGCGCCGCCGGCAAGCAGTGAACTGAGCGCCACCTTCAAAAGAACCCAGACCATGCTGAAGGCGGGATGCAGGCCGTCGGGCAGCAGCTTGCGGAAGAAATGGCTGCGCCACAGCTCGAAGCTCTGCATCGGAAACTGGATGTGCCAGGTCTGCATCGACGCCCAGCTCGCCATTCCCAGCGAGACGACCAGCAGGATCAGCGATCCCACCACCATGTTGATGAGGATGGCCGAAAAGATGTAGCCGCGCGCGGTGATGCGCAGGTTCTGCATGGCGCTGAACTGCGACGACAGGACGCGGTTTCCGATGTCTGCGGCGATGATGGCGTTGTTGCGCGCCACGAACAGGATGCTGCTGATCAGCGGAACCGCCACGGTGCCCTGGACCAGCCCCAGCCCGACCAGCGTCTCGTCGTGCAGAAGGGATTTCAGGTAGCCGCCGAAGGAGTTGTAGTGGAAGCCGAACCACATCGACACGAAGCCCATAATCAGGGCGCCGGCCCCCATATAGATCAGCATGAGCGGCGAGACGCACAGCTCCCAGAAATATTCGGCGAGATAGCGCAGGAACCAGTGGAAGCGGGAGCGGTGTCCGACTTCCTTCCTCCAGTCGCGCCCCTTGCCGGCGCTCCGCAGAATTCCGGCTTCGGCCAAGCCCGTTTCGGCCAGGCCGGTTTCTGTAAGCCCGGCCGGCTGGCTGGCGGGTGGGACGCTGTCGTCCAAGGCCAGCAGGGCAGCCTCGATGGCATCGGCGTCGCGCGGCACCTCGACCAGCCGGTGGTTGCGCGTATCGAACAGCAGCACGCGGTCGGCCACCGGAAGCAGATCCTTGACGTGGTGGGCGACCACCAGCGCCGGCTTGTTCATCGACCGGCACAGGTCGCGGATCAACTCGCCCAGCCGCCGGGCCATCGCGACGTCCAGGCCAGAGTTCGGCTCGTCGAACAGCAGGACCGGCCGGTCGGCCAGCAGGGTGCGGGCGATGGCGAGGCGCTGGCGCTGCCCGCCGCTGCAGGAGCTGACGGTCTGGGTCGGCTCGATGCCGTCCAGCAGGGCGGTGGCGCCGTCGATCAGCACGGCATCCGGCGGGTGCGCCGCATGGTCGGCGGCGATGCGCAGATTCTCGACGGCGCTCAGATCGTTGAACAGCGCATGGTCCTGGAAGACGATGCCGCCGACCGGACTGCGCTCCGTCGCCAGATCCATCGGCTGTCCGCCGCAATGCAGGCGTCCCGACACCCGCCATTCCCCGGGGCCGTTCTCCAGAAGACCGCCGAGCAGCTTGACGATGGTGGATTTGCCGGAACCGCTCGGCCCGACCAGCAGCACGACCTCCGCCCGGTCGATGGCGAAGCTGGTGTGCCGCAGGAGCGGCTGGCCGTTCGGCCGGTCAATGGTCAACCCATCGATGACGAGGGCATGGGATGTCTGGGTCATTGCGGCACGGCATGCAGGAGGATGCGGGGCGAGTAGCGGTCGAGCGTGAGGATGTCCTCGCGCTGGCGGGCGCTCATCATGACGATGAGCGGACCGCCGCGGCCGGTCAGGAAGCCCTGGAAGGTGTGGGCGGCAAGCGCGTTGAGATCGGCGCCGGCCTGGACGCCGAACAGCAGGTCGGGGGCGAGCCGGGCCAGATCGCCGGCCGGGCCGGAAACCGGCTTCAGATAGGCGCCCAGCCGGGGATCGTTCACCATCCGGCCGGCGACGTCGCGCAGGCGCTGCTGACGGGCCAGCGCATCGACGACATTGCCGGCGAAGGTCTTCAGGAAGGCCTTCGCCTGCCAGCTGTCGGCAAGCTGCCGTGCCGCGCGGTTGACCAGCCCGGCCTCCCGCGCTTCGCGCAGGATGGCGTCGATGGCCTGATCGACGGGGGCGAGATCCCAGGACTGGCTGCGGAACGGATCGAGCGCCATGCCGACATTGGCGCCGATCAGGTTCCACACCAGCGGCTCGACCTGCTTCATCGCGATGGCCTTCAGGTCGCGGCCGACGGTGTCGTGCAGCATCGGTTCAGCGCTGCGCAGGAACTCCTCGTAGGTGGCGCGGGTCGACGGGGCCCGCCAGGCCTCCTCGATCGCCATCCGGCCGATCTCCTGCAAGGCGTCGCGGTATTCGCCGGTGAATTCCGGCGATTCGAGGATGCCGTCCATGGCGGTGCGCAGCCCGCGCCCCACCTCCTCGATGCCGCGCCACAGCCGGGCCCGCTCCTCGTCGGTGGCGAGCAGCCAGAGGACGCGGAACTCGGTGTTGAACATCAGAGCCTCGCTGCCGTGGATCAGCCGCGGGTCGGACGGATCGAACAGCGTGATATCCACCCGTCCGTCCGGCCGCAGCAGGCCGGTGCCGCTGCGCATGGTCGCGTGGTCGGGCTGCATCAGGAAGACCGGCA
Source organism: Azospirillum melinis (assembly GCF_013340935.1). GTDB lineage: Bacteria > Pseudomonadota > Alphaproteobacteria > Azospirillales > Azospirillaceae > Azospirillum > Azospirillum melinis. The sequence continues at coordinate 46,700 of NZ_WHOS01000024.1, forward strand.
CCGGAATGGGCGCCGCGGCGGGCGCAGCAGCGGCCGCCGCCGGCGTTCCGTCCATCGGGGTGGCCAACTGATAGCTGACGGTGGCGGCGGCATGGCGGGTCGGCAGCGTCGTCCAGCCCGCCGACAGGAAGAGGGCGCCGAGTGCCAGGCTTGCGGCGATGGCGGCGGGCTTGCCGAAAAGGGCGTTCACGGGCGTCATGTCAGCCGATCCATCGCGATGCGTCATTCCGGCACAGGGAGGGGGATGGGGAAACGGTGCGGCAATTGCGGGATCTTCCCGACATTGACCGGGCAATTGGGGCGGCGTACGGTTTCCGGACGGGAAAAACCGAAAATTTGTGCAGAGCCGCCGCCATGATGACGACAGCGGGTTTCATCGTCCGGATCATCTTCGCGGTCCTGCTGGTCTTCGGCATCTACAATCCGTCCGGCTATTCCTATTACGACTGGCTCGTCGGCGATCAGGGGCACTGGACGGTCAAGCTGTTCGGCGCGTCGGTGTTGGCTTTCCTGCTTTTCATCCATGCGCAGGCCACGTGGCGTTCGATGAAGCTGATCGGCATTCTGCTGGTGCTTTCGGTCGTGTCGTCGTTCGGCTGGGTCCTGTGGGATTTCGGCGTGATCGATCTGGCCGATCCCACCACCCGTTCGCTTGGCCTTCTGAGCACCGTCGCCATCGTGCTGGGGGCCGGGCAATCCTGGTCGCTCGTGCGCTATCGCCTGAGCGGTCAGGTCGATTCCCAGAACCTGATCGCCTGATCGCCTGACCGGCCGGACGTCACCATGAAGAGCTTCGGCTATCTGATCCGCACCGTAACCTGCTTCCTCCTGCTGTTCGCCACCTGGAACCCGTCCGGCTATTCCTATGCCGCCTGGCTCGGAACCGACGACGGCAGCCGTCTGTCGGTGAAGATCGCCGTCGGCCTGCTGCTCCTCGCCCTCTATGCCGCCTATCTGCGGATCGCCTGGGTCGCGCTGCGCCTGCCGGGGATTCTTACCGCGGTGACGATCCTCTACAGCGGCTACCTGTCGCTGCGGCACCTCGGCGTGCTCGATGCCGACGCTCCGTTGTGGAGCAGCTATCTGGCGCTGGTGTTGGCGGGGCTGGTGCTGGCGTCCGGTGTGTGCTGGTCGCATTTCAAACGCCGAATTTCCGGCCAGTCGCACGTCCTGACCCCTCCGCCCTGACCCGTTTCCGCCGGCTGTTGTCGCTGCCGCTGCTGACCGGTGCGCCCAGCGGCAGCATCGATTTGGGCGCGCGGAAATGGCGCTGCTTCTGGAACAGGCCCAGCGTGTTGTAGCGGTACTCCTGCATGACCAGCACCGCGACCGCCAAAGCCCAGAAATTCAGGCGGTTGAGCAGCCAGAGGCCGAGAAGCATGGCGTAGAGCGTCGCGACCGACGCCAGCGCCGCCAGCGTCAGGTCCATCGCCAGGGTCAGCAGGGCCACGCGCCAATAGGTCCGGTAGAAGCCCCAGGCTCCCCGTCCGGCCAGCAAGGCAAAGGCGAAACCGACGACCAGGGTCAGGTTGAGGCGGTCGTCCCGCTCCGCCAGCCACGCCGCCAGCCGGTCCGGAGCCTCGGCCAGCGTGTCGACGACCAGGGCCTCGAACGCCGGAGGATCGAGATCCCAGGGGCCGCCGACGCCGAACAGCAGATCGGCATTCAGGCCGCCGCCCGGAAGCGGCGTGGTCAGGATGAAGCAGATGCCGATCAGGAACCCGCACAGTTCGACGATGCCGGCGCGGCCGGCGCCGTACGCATGCCAGTGCCGTGCGGTGTCGAACAGCGCCCGGTAGACGATCAGCGGTGCCGCGATCAGAAGTGTCCCGATAAGGATGACGGTTCCCGACGCGAACAGCTCTAGGATATCCATGGGCGTCGCTCCCCGTCGCGGGCCTCAGCCTTGCAGGTGTCAGGGCAGGTATCAGGTTTCGATCTTGCGATACCAGCGCTTGGTCGGGATCAGCCCGGCCCGCTTCGGCTGCCATCCGTTGTCGGTCATGATGCGCTTGATGTGGCGCCGCGCCTCTTCCTCGCTGATGCTGTCGTTGGAGAAATCGCGCAGGATCGATGCGGTCTGGTTGAACTGCTTCTTGCCGATCTTTCCCTTCTTCCCGGCGTGCTTGTCCAGCACCTGCCGGATCCGACGATCTGTTTCGCTTTCGAAAACAAGATCGTAATCGTCGGCAACACAACGCATGACACCGCGTGCTTCCTCCAGCGTCAGGCCGCAACGGACGACCCCGTCCTCCAGGATCCGCCGCTCGGTGTCGCGCTCGATATATTTGCTTGAAATCCCATTCAGCTTGACCAGATCGGCGAATTTACGGCGGCAATCCTCGACTGCTTCGGTCATTTGAAATCCAACCCATTGCGTTGCCAAGTCTACATCGCACCCTGCGAACGAATAGAGCGTCCGCCTGTCCCCACGGTCTCATCCGGCCTTCCCGCCATGCGCAGAGAGCGCAACGGGCGGAAATTTTTGCGTACCTCTTCAGGAAAGCGCGTGCAACATAGTCTCACCGTCTGATTCTTTCCACAATAGACACGCTATATCCATCGGGAACGCTCCTATTGGTTTCAACAACCCCTTCTCTGGAAAAAGGCTGGTTTATGTTATCCCTGCCAATAACAAATTACCGAATCGATGAAATGTTTAGATTCCAGACTTTTTGATTTGTTTCAAAGAAAGGTTGCGCTATTCATTAAGACTCTATCACTTAAAGGTGAGGAAACCAGGATAACCGGAGATTTCCCGGACTTCACCGCGCGCTCCGCGCGTAAGGCTTGATCCTCGCCGGGCCGTCGGGCCTACTGGATCTGCGTTCTTCGCCGTTGCCCGGCGCTTGGCCGCCGCCTTCCCGCCGATGTGGAGTCCTGGGGTTGTCCTACTGATGCGCTTGATCGCCATTCTCCTGTTTTTGGCGGCATTGCTGGCCGGAGGATTGGCGGTGCCATCGCTGACGTCGCGATCCGCGATTCGGGAAAGTGCCGGCACGGTCCGCATCGCCTATGCCGGAAACCTGTCGGAAGGCGGCCAGGACATCGTCAGGGCGCTCGGGCTTCTGGCGGACGGCATCAACGCCGCCGGTGGAATCGACGGGTTGCAGCTTCAGTTCGTGCCGTTCGACGATCACGGCGTTTCCCCCAGCGCCCGCAAGGCCGCGGCGGAGATCGTGGAGGACGACAGCATCCTGGCGGTGATCGGCCACGACAGCTCCGCCACGTCCCTTGCGGCCGCGCCGATCTATGCCGCCGCCGGAATTCCCGCCCTGTCACCGATGGCAAGCGAGACCAGCCTGACGCGGAACAATGCCTGGTATTTCCGCATCGGGCATTCGGACGAGCGGGAGGCCGCCTTTATGGCCGATTACGTCCGGCTGGGACTGCTTGCCGATTCGGTGGCGCTGCTGCGCACGCCGCAGACGGTCACGGAGCGGCTCGCGGTTCCCCTGCGTGATGTCATGCCGCAGCGTGGTGTCGGGTTGCGGCTGGATGCTGCGATCAATCCGGCGGCGAGCGGCTTCGCCCGCGACATCGCCGATTTCGTCGGCACTCTGCGCGGGCTGCCTCCCGAGACCGTCGTCGTCCTTCTGGCGACGGAGGAGCCGGCAGTCATGCTGATCCAGGCGCTGCGCGATGCGGGTGTGACCAATCGTATTCTCGGCCCCAACTGGCTGGGAACGCCATCCTTCGGCAAGCAGCTGTCACGGCTGCCGCGCGAATCGTCCCATCCCGGCCTCTACACGGGCAAGCTCTTCGTCATCAGCTCCTTCCTGCCGGACATCGCCAACCAGCAGGCGAACCGCCTGCTCGCGGCTTACGATGCGCGGTTCGGGCCGCTCGGCAACTGGGCGGCGCTCTACGCCTACGACGCCGGGCAGCTTCTGATCGCCGCTGTGCGACGGGCGGGGCTGGCGGGCAGCTGGAGCACGCGCGCGTCGGCGCGGCGCATGGTGCGCGACCAGCTCGCCGCCATCCGCTCGGTGCTGCATGCCGTGCCCGGCGTCACCGGACCGCTGTATTTCGGCGAGGACGGAACGCCGGAACGGGCGCTCGGCATCGGCCAGTTCACCACCGGCGCCGGGCCGGAGGACGGGCTGACCACCGCGCTGACCCAGCTGCGCTATGTGGCCGATGCGGATGGCAGCGGCGGAAACGGCAACCGCGGCACGATGAGGCCGCTGTCGGTGGTTCATGTCGGCATGTCGGTCAGCCGCATCTCCGACATCGATCCCGTCAACCGTTCGGCGCGGATCGAGTTCGACCTGTGGTTCCGCTACCGCAACGTTCCCGACAGCCCGCCTCCGGAATCGGTCACCGACATCCAGTTCCTCGACACCGTGGAGCCGGTGATGCTGGGCGTTCCCGTTGAACAGGCGCGCAATGGCGACGAGGATTACCGGCTCTACCATGTCACCGGCCGTTTCCTGATGGATGCGTGGCAGGACGCCCGTCCGCCGCTGGGCGGGCATCGGGTCGGCCTGCGGTTCCGCAGCAGAGACCTCAGCCACGACCGGATGATCTTCGCCGCCGACGAAGGCGACGGCTCCGCCCACCGCGACCTCGCGCGTGTGCTCGGCGGGCGCAAGGTGGCCGGGGCGGGCTGGGCGGTGACGGACGCGGTTCTGACCGCCGACATTCCGGCGGCGGTGCCCGGAGCGCAGATACGGCCGGAAGAGCGGCGCGCCGGGCGCGACGCCCCGACGGTCCGTTTCGAACTGTCGATCGAGCCGCAGGACCGCGGATTGCGCCGGCAGATCGGCGGACTTCCCGCCCTGATCGGGGTGTGGGGGGCCTGTCTGCTGCTGCTGGCCCTGCGCGGGGTCGAGGCATGGCAATCGGATCGCCGTTTTCCCCGCCTGTTCCTGCTCGCCGAGTCGGCGGCGACCGGGGTTGGCCTGCTTGCCGCCGAATCGGCGCTGATCGACGGCTTTGCGCGGATCGATGCCGAACGGGCGATGGCCGCCACCGTCACCGTCTTCGACGTGGCTTGGTGGCTGGTCCCGGCCCTGTTCATCAATCTGGCCCTGCACCGCTTCGCCTGGGATCCGCTGGAGGCATCCAGCGAGCGGGCGATCCCGCAGGTGGTCAAGAGCACTGTGTCGCTGCTGATCCTGATCCTGGCGGTCTTCGGCGTGATCGCGCAGGTCTTCCAGAAGGACCTGACCAGTCTGCTCGCCACCTCCGGCGTGCTGGCGATGATCATCGGCCTGTCGCTGCAGAGCAACCTGTCCAACATTTTCTCCGGCATGGTGCTCAATCTCGAACGGCCGTTCCGCCGTGGCGACTGGATCAAGGTGGGGGATGCGCCCATCGGTCAGGTGATCGACATCTCCTGGCGTTCGACCAAGATCCAGACCTTCAACAACACGGTGGTCAGCATTCCGAACGCGGTCGCGGCGGGGACGCGGATCGAGAACTGCTCGCACCCCAACAACCGCTTCATTGCCCAGATGCTGCTGCATGTGACGCTGGGCCACGATCCCGACCGGATCGTCAATCTGCTGACCGACGCGCTGCGGCTGGTGAAGAGCGTCGACGGCCGCAAGCATCTCGGCCTGGTCTGGGTGAAGTTCAACGGCATCGACGAATTCGGGATGCGCTTCCTGGTTTCGTTCGACCTGACCGACCGCTCCCTCCTGCAATCGCAGGAGCATGCGGTGCTGATCAGCATCCATTCCGTTTTCCGCCATGCCGGGGTGACGCTGGCGCAGCGCCACGCCAACATCCGGCTGGTGGAGGGGGGGACCGACGCGGCCGACGCCCATCCGGACGCGGCATCGCTGATCGCCGCCGCTCCCCTGTTCCAGCCGCTGGACGCGTCAGCCCGCGAGAGGCTGGCGGCCGGTGCCCGGCCGCAGCGTGTCGCCATCGGCACGCCGCTGTACCGCCAGGGGGATGCCGGCCGGTCGCTGTTCCTGGTGGCGGAAGGCATCGTGGCGCTCAGCACCACCGGCCTGGACGGCACGGAGATCGAGCTGTCCCGCCTTGGACCGGGCGCGCTGTTCGGGGAAGGCGCCCTGCTGGACGGGGCCGCGAGGACGAGTTCGGCGCGCACCTTGGGGCCGGCGCTGCTGTACGAGATCGACGAGACGGTGCTGGCACAGGCGCTGGACGGCCAACCGTCGCTGCGCGACCTGCTGGGCCGCATCGCATCCACCCGCTCGGCGGACGGGCACGGCAGTGGCCGTCCGGACGAGGACGACCGTCAGCGCGGGCAGGGGACCGGCATGCTCGCCCGGCTGCGCGATGCCTTCGGCTTCAGCGACGTCAACGCGTGACGATGTGACCGCCCGGCCTATCCGGACCGCTTCCGCGCCCTGATGCGGTCGACGAGGCTGCCGGGAACCGGGGGGGCGAAGCGGACGTGGCCGGGGATGGTATCCTGGGGCCAGCCGATCCATCCCCGCGCCATCAGGTCCATCTGACGCTGCACATCCATCAGCGCCACCATCTCCCCGCCGCCGGGAACCGCGCCGTCGCCCGGCGTGATGCGGAACAGGGTATGGCGCAGGTGGCCGTCGAATTTGGGAGCGGCCCAGACGATGGCGAAGCCGCAGGCCAGCATGCTGCGCAGGCTGGGCGGATTGTCGGCGCGCACGGTGACGAAGCCGTAGTCGTGCGGGGACTCGGGAAACAGCCGCCAGTCGACGGCTGCGACCATCCGCTGCTGCAACCGCTGTCCCCGGAAGGCGGGATCGACGATCACCGCGGTCCAGTGGACCACCGCATCCAGTTCCCCATCCACAAGCCCGAAAGGAAGGCCCATCGAGTCGGGCTGCCGGCCGGGAAACAGAAGCGAGAAGAAGCCGACCAGCCTGTCGCCGGCCAACGCCCCCACCGTCAGGCCGCGGGGGCCGAGCATCTCGGCGATCTGGTCGCCGCTGACCGGATACATGCGGTCGCCGATTGCCGCATCCTGCAACGCGGCGATGGCCGGCGCCCAGCTGCCGTCGAGAATCGCCAAGTGCAGCGGACTGCCCTGCGTTCGTGCCTGTACCGCCATCTCCCTCATGCCGTTTTGGCCGTGAACGGGCGCCGGCGCAGGGCCAGGACGGACAGTCCCAGATGCAGCAGCAGCGCCGCCGCCAGCCCCAGGCCGATCAGCGTCGCGCCAGCCCCGCCTGCGACGGCGGCGGCGCTGAACAGCATCGGGCCGATGACCTGACCGATCTTCCGGGCGTTCAGATGATAGGATTGCGGAACCGCGAGCCCATGGGTGCCCACGACAGGCAGCCGCTCGAGATAGCGCTGCTGCGCGGTCAGGCCGAAACTGTCGCTGAGGCCGAGAAGCAGGATCGCCAGGAACGCCCCGACCAGGCTTCCGGTCAGCGCGAAGGTCGTCAGTCCCGCCGCCATGATGAGGCCGGAGGCGAGGACCGGCAGGCCGGGGGCGAGGTTGCTCGACCGCATCCGGCGCGACAGCAGCGGACCGAGATAGACGATGCACAGACCATAGAGCAGGAAGGCCTGACCGACCGTGGAGGCCGGCTGTCCCAACCCGCTGGCGAACAGAGGGAAATAATAGATCAGGAACATGCTGCAGGCGGAGGTCGGAACCGACACCAGCAGCAGGAAGGCGAGGAAGGAGCCGTCGCTCCACACCCGCCGCGCCGGTGCCGTGTCGCCGTCCGGCTTCGCCACGGCGGGGGCGGCGGCAGCGATGGCGGCCGCTCCCGCCGGTTCGGGGGTCAGAAGCAGCAACTGCGCGATGCCCAGCGTCAGGACGACCGCGGCGATCAGGAAAACCGCGTGGGGGCCGATTGCGTCCGCCAGCAGGCTGCCGACGACCGCGCCGCAATTGACGCCGACATACATGCCGGAAAACAGGTCGGAATAGGCGCCCGTGGCCGGGTCGATCCGGCGGATGCGGTCGATCAGGCGGTACAGCCCCATCAGCGCCGTCATCGTTCCGGCACCCACCAGACCGCGCGCCACGATGAACAGGACCGGATCGCCGGTCACCCCGGAGATCAGGGCGCCCAGCACGGCGACTGCCAGACCGGCGGCGGTCATCGTCCGCCAGGGCAGCCGCGCGCTGATCCGTCCCGCCAGCAGGATCGCCAGCGCGCCGCACAGCATCTCCACCGACACCGGAATCGCCGCCGCCTGGGGCGGAGCCAGTGCGAACAGGCCGCGGTCGAAGGTCTGCATGATGACGGGAACGAAGGAGGCCGACAGGAACATGCCGAAATAGAGCATGAAGGTGAGGAAGCGGAGACCGGCCAGGGACCGGCCGGTCGCGGCGGCGGCATCGGCGCCCGCCACCGCTGCCTCTGTCTCGGTTACCGTCTCCACCGTCGGCCGCATCCGCCGGCTGACGAAGGCATGCAGTTCATAGATGAACATCAGCGAGATGATCAGGATCGTCACGTTGTTGGCGACGACCTCCAGCATGTTGCGCTGGATGAAGTCGCTGTCGATGACGATGCGCAGGGTCGGCGTCACGAAGTCCGCGTCGGTCGCCAGCGCCCGTCCCGTCACCAGATCCCCCTTGGCCGCCGGCTGGCCGGAGCCGAGCGAGCCCGACAGATCTGCCCCTTCCGGAACGGCCAGCGACATGCCCTTGAAGTGGGGAACGATGCCGATGATCTCGCGGAAATAATCGTCGATGCCCGAGAAGGAGCGGTAGGTCGCCCCGCGCCCGATGACGGAGCCGATGTCCGTCGCCACGATGTTCTCGACGATCCCGGTGGTGTTCTCCACGGTGCGCAGATAGGCGTCGCTGAAGGCGCCGTAGCCGGTCACGCCGACCGCGATCTGCACCAGTGCCGCGACGGCGAGCGCCGCGCGTCCGGAGCGCGGCCGACCGAGCCCGCCGCGTCCGCGGTCCGGCAGCAGGGCAAGGCCGCCCAGCAGGAGGATCGCGACCCCACCCAGCGCGCCGACGAGGATCAGCGTGTGGCGTTCGAAGGCGCGGACGTAATCGTCGATCACCGAATCGCTGGCCGCGATCATCAGGGTGCCGATCCAGCGCCCATCGCCGGGATCGCGGATCGCCAGATACAGTTCGTACGACCGGTTGTCGGTATCGTGATAGTTGAATGAGGTGTTGCGCTTGAATTCCTCAGCTGTCCGGCGCTGTTCATAGCCGGAAAGCCGGTCGCCGACGCGATCCTTGAAGCCGTAGGTGCCGATGGCGTAGGCGATCTGTCCGTTCGGCAATGCCACCGCGACCCCGTCCGCCTGCGGCAGATAGGTCCTCAGCTGGTTGAGCGCCCGCTCCATGCCGAAGAAATTGTCGATGGTCTTGCCGTATTTCACCGCATATTCGATGCTGGTGACCACCTTTCGGCCGGCGACGCTGAAGGTGGAGAAAAGCGCATCGCCGCAATCCCGCCGGAAGGTGCCGACATTGACGCCAGCGCTGAAGACCAGCGCCGCAACGATCAGCAGCACGGATGGCAGGAACGTCGCCAGGAAACGGCCGGTCTTGCGTTGCACGTGACGGTTCCTCTCGGCTGATGGCGGGCCGCTCAAGGCATGGCGCCGAGGCTGGTGTAGATGTTGTCGGCGGCCAGCAGCGCCGACATCGCCGGGCGGTAGCCCATCCGGTTCGCAACCGCCAGATTCCAGGCGATGGTCGGCGTGTCGAAATAGATCTGGCGCATCTCCGCCAACCTCTCGCCGTTGGCCAGCCGGGCGATCACCGAGGCGCCGAACTGGCCGATTCCGTCGAAATCGCTGCGGGCGACGCTCATCAGGGCGCCCTGCGCCACCTCCTCCGGTCCAAGCTGCGAGAAGGTGGGGATGCCGCGCTCCTGGAAGATGCGGACCAGGGGCGGAAAGCGCTCCAGGCTCCAGCGGCCGAAGGTGATGTACATGGCGTCGACCTGCCGGGAGAGGTCGCCCCAGGCCGCGGCGAGGTCGGCATAATAGCGTTCCTGATCGTCGGGCCCGGCGGGCGCCTGGACATGGCGCGCCACCAGTTCGAACCCCAGCTGTCCCGCCATCGCCTCGATGTCTGCGATGGAGGCGATGGCACGGCCGGCCGTGCTGTTCTCGTAGGCGATCCCCAGCCGGCGGAAGCTGAAGGTCTCGTGGAAGATGCGGATCTGGCGGTGATAGCGCTGGGGATCGACATGGGCCCAGACATGATTGCGACCGGATTGTTCCGCGGCGCCCACGATGCCGGCGGCAACCGCATTGGTCGTGGAGAACACCAGCGTCGGGACGGCGTGGCGGTCCAGCGCCAGCTTTCGCCCGGCGATGGTGCCCATGACGATCATCAGGTCGATGTCGCCGCCGCCCTCCAGCCGCGGGAGGATCGGTTCCGCCGACGCCTGATCCAGCCCGCCGTACCAGCCGTCGGCGACGAAGCGGATGCGCGGCCCCAGGTCGCGCGCCGACAGCCAGCGCCACAGTGCCTCGCTGTCGCTCTGGCCGGCGTCATAGGGCATCCGTGCCGCTCCGTTCAGCCAGGACAGGGCGTCCAGCCCCTTCACGATGCTGGCCAGGGTGCCCGCATAATTGCCATAGGGCATCGTCTCGGCATAGCCGATGCGCCAGTGCCGCCCGTCGGTCAGCTTCGGCAGCAATGCGTTGTCGGTCGCCCGGCCTGCGTGCGCGCCGCCCGGAAGAAGGGCGTTCAAGACCGCTGTGCCGGCGCCGGCGATCACTTGGCGCCGGTTCGGCATCCGTCCGCATCGGCTCATTCCACGCCCCCCACCTGTTCCCCAACCTCTCCGGCGAAGCGGCGCGCCACGCGCGGCCCAAGCATCAGAATGGCCGACGGGCGGATGCCGTTGGCCTTGCCGATGTCTTCCACCGTGATCGTCTCGATGCCCTGCGCCCCGACGAACACCGCCTCGTCGCCCAGCGCGGCGTCCGGGATGTCGGTGACGTCCGCCAGGACCTTGCCCATGAAGGCTTCACCGATCAGCGGAGCCCGCCGCCCACGGATCAGCACGGCGCTGTCGCGGAAGCGCAGCAGATAGGGAAGGTCGGCATAGCCCACCGGGATCATCGCGGCCCGTCCTCCGGTCCCGCCCCCGGCCGGCCCCCCACTTCGTCCATCGCTCCGTCGCCGGGCGGCCGGGCCGTATCCGATGTCATCGCCCGGCTCCAGCCGGCAGAGATGTGCGACGCGCGAAACCAGTTCCATCACCGGCCGGAACGGGAAGGGCGCGCCGCCGGCCTCGACCATGCGGATGCCGTAAAGCACGGCGCCCAGCCGGACCATATCGAATCGGGCGTCGGGGGCATTGAACAGGCCGGGGCTGGTGACGGCATGGACGAGCGGCGGCCTCGGCAAATCAGCCGGCAGCCGGTCGATCAGGGTGTGGAAGCCCGCGACCTCCCGCCCGATCTGGCCGGGGTCGTCCCGGTAGGGACCGATCATGTGGGTGAACAACCCTTCCACCCGCAGATTGGCGAGGCTGCGCAACGCGCGCAGGAGGGGGACCAGTGCGTCCCCGTCCGCGCCCAGCCCGGCGCAGCCGGACCGGGCTCTGACATGGATGTCCGCCGGGCGTCCGGCCCGGCGGGCCGCGGCTTGCAGCGCTTCGGCCGCTTCGACATCGCTGATTGTCGCCGTCAGGCCGAACCCGATCATCGGGGATGCCTCGTCGGGGCAAAGCGGGTTCATCACCAGAATCGGCGATGCGATCCCCGCCTGCCGCAGCTCGATTCCCTCATCCGGGCCGTCGACGGCGAAACCGTCGATGCCTGCACGTTCAAGCGCCCGGGACACGGCAAGGGCGCCATGACCATAGGCGTTGGCCTTGACCACGCCCAGGATGCGGGAGCCACGGTCCAGCATCGATCTGGCCATCGCGAGATTGGACGTCAGCCGGTCGATATGAAGGACGGCATGGCAGCCTGCGACATCAACGGTCATAACGACCGGCCCTTACCGTTGTTTTCGGTTGCTTGCATGGTCTCCGCTCTGAAAATCCGACCGGAACCCGCGGGTCCCGGACCATTCACCGGCAATTGGCCGCCATCAATGGGCTGCTGCCGGGATGACCGTGGCGTCGGCCGGGCCATGGGCTCCGGCCGGGTCGGGGCCGTGTCCCGTTCCATGGTCGGCGCCATGGCCTCCGCCATGCCCACCGCCATGGCCGCCTCCGAAGATCGAGGCGATGGGGCTGGAATGCCCGCCGCCATGATCCCCGCCATGGTCGTTGCTGACGCCGAGCAGGCCGTAAATCACCAGCAGCAGGACGCTGGTGCCGTGGCCGCCGCCATGGTCGTCATCGTGGCTTTCGCCATGACCCTTGCCCTTGCTGCGGTGGGCCGACGCATGCTTGACCTCGGCATGGACCGGCACCGCATGGCGGACCTGGCGGCCACCGTGCCCGCTGCCGCCATGCCCACCCGCCGCAACGGCCGGAGCCGCCGCGACCAGGATGACCATCGCCGCCGCCACCGCGGCGATGGCAGTGGAGATGGCAGCGGAAATGGTTGTGGAGTGTGCGTTCCGCCTCATGCTTCGGCCCCCCTCCGTCATACCGTCAACGTCCTGCCACCCGTCAGTTCATGCTGGCGGTGGCCGGCACGTTCTGGACGGTGCCGATCAGGTTTTCGGTGTAGACGACCTCCTTGGGCGCAAGCTTCAGCGCCTTGGCGGTCATCCGCTCCGCCTCCTCACGGCGTCCCTGGGCGCTCAGCACCTCGGCCCAGCTCGAATAGACGTCGGAGAAATTCTGATCGGCCCTGCTGGCCTCGTCGAACTTGGCATAGGCCTCGTCGATCCGGCCGGTCAGGGCCAGGGTGAAGCCCCATTCGCTCAGCGCCGCCGCCTTCACCGCCGGGCTCTGCGCCACGTTGGGGTGCTGCACCACCGCGGTGAAGTTCCGCACCGCCGAATCGTATTCGCCGAGCCGGGCATTGACGACGCCCAGGTTCAGGCGCGGAGACAGGAAGTTCGGGTCGAGATGCACCGCCTCCTCGAACTGGTGGATGGCGCCGTGGCGGTCGTTCTGCTGGTACAGAACCATGCCCCACAGATTGTGCAGCCAGGGGGCGTAGCGCGAATCGTGTCCTTCCAGCTCCCGGCGCAGGATTTCCAGGGTCGGGGTGAAATCGCGCGACAGCCGGTCGCGCTTGAACTGGTAGGCGGCCAGAATGTAGGGGTTCACCACGCGCATCGCCTCATAGGCGGCGCCGTGGATCAGGCCCTTCATGTCGTCGACCGAGCCGTTGCGCGAAATCCGCGTCTTGTTGTGGTGGCTGTCGTAGCTGCGCAGGATGAATTCGACCTGCTGGTCGTGGCGCACGATTTCCCCGGAGAAGGTGAAGGGGATCATGTGCGCCGATTCCTGCACCACGCGGATCAGCGGGGTGACGCCGAGATATTCACCCAGCACCGAAGTGGCGCTCTGGTCGGCATGCAGTTCGACCTGACGGGCTTCGGCCTTGGTGAAGGCCTGCCGCTCGATCTCCTGCATGTCGTCGGCCAGCTTGGTGATCACCACCGCCGGCGTCAGACCGGTTTCCTGGGAGATCGAATCGGGCACGTCGACATAGTCGAAATGGATGGTCTGGGTATCGGTGAACACGGCGAAGCCGAAGGCCATCGCCAGTGTCACCAGCGGAATGGTGAGAAGGCCGAAATCCATGTGTTTCCCCCTGTCGCTCTGCTTTCGCTGTGCCGTCTGTCTGCTGTCAGGCTGCCGTGGACGCCGTGGCGGCGATCACGAGGCGGCCTTCTCGGCGAAGGACAGGAAGCGGCTGGGATGGACGTCGCGCACGTTGTAGACCCAGCCCTTGATCTGCTGGCTGACCAGCGATTTGGTGGAGAAGTGATAGATCGGGATGACCGGGTCGTCGTCGATCATTGCCTTCTCGGCCTGGCCGAGCAGGGAGGAACGCTGGGCCGCATCCTCGCTGGCCGCCGCCTTGGCGAGCAGCTCGTCATACTTGCGGCTGCGGTATCCGGGATCGTTGCGCGGCGGCAGGGCGGTTGACAGCATCAGGTTGAGGAAGACGGTGGGGTCGGCGTAATCGCCGATCCAGGCGGCGCGGACGATCTGGAAATCGCGCCGCGCGCGGCGCTTGAGATAGTCGGTGCGTTCGACGCTGACCGGCTTGACCTGGATGCCCTTGCCGAAGGCGTCCTGCCACATGGAAATGATGGCGTCGGCGATGACGCGGTTGTTTTCCGACTGGTTGTAGAGGATCTCGACCGCCAGCGGCTGCATCGGGCTGAAGCCGGCGGCCGAGAACAGGCGGCGCGCCTCGCGCAGGCGGTTGTCCATCGGCTCGGCGATGAAGTCGGCGGTCTGGCGGCGATAGTTGGGGACGATGGGCGGCACCAGCCCGTAGGCCGGCGTCTCGCCGGCGCGCGTCACCTTGTCGACGATGTTCTCGCGGTTGACCGCCAGCGACAGCGCGCGGCGCAGGTCGCGGTTGCTCTTGAACGGCTCGACCGTGAGGTTGAAGGCGTAATAGTAGGTCGCCAGGAAGGGCCTGTTCCAGAACACCTTCGGTTCGGTCAGCGAAATCCACTTCACCCGGTCCTGCGGCACCTCGTAGGTGAGGTGGAGGGTGCCGGCCTTGAAGCGGTCGACCTCCTCGGCGGAGTCGTCGATGGGGAAGAAGTTGACCTTGTCGATGGCGACGCCGCCGCGGCCGTGGAAATTGGCGTTCCTGCCCAGGCCGATCTGCTGGCGGGCCCGCCATTCCTCAAGCACATAGGCGCCGTTGCTGACCATCTTGCCGGGATCGGTCCAGCGCTCGCGCTGGGACTCGACGGTGCCGCGATGCACGGGCAGGGCGCTGTTGTCGGCGGCGATCAGGTCGAGGAAATAGGGAGTGGCCGCCTCCAGCGCGATGGTCACGGTGCGCGGGTTCGGCGCCGCGACGCCCAGCGTGTCGGCCGGCTTGGTGCCGTCGATGACGGCGGCGGCGCCCTTGATGACGCGCATGTTGGAGGAGGGCTGGATGCCGTCCTTGGGCGTCAGGGCACGGCGCAGGCTGTAGACGAAATCCTCGGCCGTCACCGCGTCGCCATTGGACCAGCGGGCGTCGGCACGGAGCTGGAAGCTGTAGAGCTTGCCGTCCTCCGACACCTGCCAGCTTTCGGCGACGCCCGGCAGGATGCGGCCGTCGGGGCCATACACCACCAGCCCTTCGAACAGGTCGCGCAGGATGTTCGATTCGATGCGCCCGTCCGTGCGGTGCGGGTCCAGCGTCGACGGCTCGCCACCGTTGCCGCGGTTCAGCACCGTTGCCGCCTGCGCCGCCGTCCCGGCGAAAAGCGCAAGCCCGGCGGCAACCATCACCGCCGATACCTTTTTCTTTAGCTCTGTCACCGGTAGCCTCGCAATCTGGCGGTGGAAGCGGGAAATGATCGGTGTCCGGCCCACCGGTCCGGGGCCGCAGGCCGCCATGCGGCCGGGCGCGCATCCCGGCAGTGGGCCGACTTCCTTATTGGGTGCCGGCGGCGCTCCAACTGCGGATCCGGGTTTCCAGGACGGCGCCGGTCCGCTCCGCGGCCAGCCGGGCGCGGGCGTCGGCCAGCCAGGGTGCCGCGACCGGTGCGGCAACGCCGTCGAGCGAAGCCATGATGTCGATGGCCGCCGCGAGTTCGCCGGCTTCGAGCCGGGCCGCCGTGGCAGCCAGCAGCGCCGGGGTCCTGGTTTCGGTCGGTTGCGGAGCCGCCGGTTGTGGAGCCGCCCCTTGCTGAGCCGTCGTATCGGCTGCCTGCGGTGGCGAATCGGACGCCGATGCCAGGATGACCGTCGAGAGGCCGGTCATCCAGCCCCAGACGGTTTCGCGCAGTCCGCCTGCACCATCCTGCACCTCCGCCTGGAGAGCGGACGGCACGAGCAGCCCGAAGGACGCATAGAGCTGGGTCCGGGTCGGCACGCCCTTGGCCGCGTAGCCCGACACCGAATCGAGCGTCTTCGAGAGTTCGGGATCCGCCGCAGCGGAGAGGCGCATCAGGGCGAGATCGTCGACGAATGGATCGGACGTGCCGAGCGACTCCTTCAGCAGGCGTGCCGCGATCACCGATACCACGCGGCCGGTAACGGCCTGCTGGTCGATGCGCTTGCCGGTCGCCGCGACCGCCTGTTCCAGCGCCGTCAGCTTCTCCGGCATCGCCGTCAGCCCCGCGACGGTCCGCTCCAGCGTATCGAGCTTCAGCTGAGTGCGGCTCGGAGACAGCAAGGACGAGCGCAGGTCGTCGGAATAGAGAACGGTGCCGCACACCGCCGCCGCCGCCAGCAGGATGGTCAGGACGATGGGACCGTTGCTGCGGCTGGGCTGCACGATGGCGGGCGCGGTCTGAAGTCCGGGCGTGGCCGTTTCGGACGCCTGCCGGTCGATGCCGGATCGGCTGCCGGTTTCTTCGGTGGATTGGACGTCTTGCATACGGTCACGCTCCGCTCGGGTTTGGCATGGCTGCTACGGTCCGCAAGTCACTGTCGACGACCGATTTCCAAGCCGGCGACAGGGGCGGCGCCGACGGTGCCGGGCGGCATCGTCTTCCTGCGGCGTCGGCATGTGAAAAGGCGGTCCTTGATTCGAGTGTCCAGTAGTCCGCATATCTCATATCGGACAGGCTACCTCAATCAGGGTAAACGGAAAAGCGTTCACGGGAAATTTGCAGACTCCGGCGGTGTTGAAACTTTTCGTTCCGAATCAGAGTCTTATTGTTGTCTGTCGAAGAAATTTTCATCAAAGGATGTGGGGGATTATCACTGGCAATATGTTAGGTTGAATATGTAATCGGCAGTGATAACAAGGATTTTGGCGCCGGATTCCTTGGAAAGTTACGCCTCTTAACAGTCCTTGCGGATCGATCCTTGTTGGAAGATTTCGCAATCCTGCCGTTTATATTTCAGAACGGTGCATCCCAACATGGTCATTCATAATTCGTTAGGCTTCCTCGGGTCCAATGACGGCAGGCGAGGTTTGCGCGCCGGCCGGGGAAGCGGGTCCATATCCGGGACGGTCGTGCGTTCGCTGCTTTGCCGGCCGGATCGGGCATCATCGAACGCCGGAATCTACATGCCGAACGTGTTTGGAACGGTGGATCGCACCATGGCGGGCCAAGACCAGCCTCATGTCGTCGGCTCCGCAAGGCCGGCGAAGGGCCCCCGGCAGCGGGGCCGGCAGCTGCTCGATCAGCCGGTGGCGCTCGTGCGGAGCGCGGGGCTGTCCCGCGCGGTGTCCTCGGCGGTTTCCGCCGCAGTTCTTCTGGCATCGCTGTCCGCTGCACCCGCCGCGGCCTGGAGCCGTCACGGAACGGAAGCGGAGGATGAGGCTCCCGTCAGGGTGCGGCGCCCGCCTGCCGCACCGGCCGCCGCTTCGTCCGGGGGCTCATCCGCCGCCTCGTCCGCCGCCTTGTCCGCCGACGGGACTTGGCTGTCGGGCACCGGCCAATGGATCGGCTCGACCGCCTGCTCGGCGGCAAGCACGGTGGTGAACACGGCAACCGCACCGGTCGCGGCGGTCGGCAGCTATATTTCCAGCGGATCGAACGCCCTCGGCCAATTCAGCTGGGAAGTCGCCTATATGTTCGGGGTCAACCGCACCCCGGTCAGCCAAGTCCATGTCACGGACGCCGCGATGCCGGCGGCATCGGCGCAGGATTCTTCGGCACGGGAGGCCGGCCAGACCGCTTCCGCAGCGCCGTCAACCGTTCCGAACGCCGCGTCTCCGGCCGCTTCCATTGCTTCGCCGTCGTCCCAACCGGCGCCATCCGAACCGGCAACGCCGCCGGTGGCCGCCGTGGCCGAAGCGGTGGCTTCCGTGCCGCAACCGCGCGCGACGGATGCGAAGCTGCTGGCATCGCTGGCGATCGACAAGCCTCAGCGCAGGCCGGACGGCTCCTACTTCGTGCCGAAGCCGCTGCAACGGATGTTCGACATCCGCACGCACAGGGCCGACAGCGTGCGCACGCCGCTGACGGTCAAGCTGCCCGGCCGGATCGTGCCGGACCCGAACGCCCATGGCGATGTCGAGGCAAGCCTGCTCGGCCGCATCGAACCGCCGAAGACCGGCATGCCGGTCCTGGGGGAAACGGTGCGCAAGGGACAGATCCTCGGCTATGTCGCGCCGGCCATCGGCGTCGTCGATCGCAGCCAGGTCCGGCGCGAGGTGGCACGGCTGACCAACGAGATCCGGATCACCGCCGAAAGCGTGGAGATCCTGAAGCAGTTCTGGTTCGTGCCCTTCCGCGACGGCAAGGTGATGCAGGCGGAAGTCCGGCTGGAAGGTCTGCGCCGCGAGCGGGAGGCCCTGCTGCCGATGCTTCAGACCCAGGAGGTGCTGCGGGCGGCCATCGACGGCGTGGTCAGCGCGTCGACCGCCATCAACGGCCGCATCGTCCATCCCGGCGAAAAGATTTTCGAGATCGTCAACCCGCAGCGCCTGTGGATCGAAGCGGTCGCCGCCGACCCGGAGGTCGCCCGCGGCACTCAGCTGGTCCACAATGCCAGCGCGGTGACGCCGGAGGGCGACGCGCTCGACCTGACCTTCATCGGCAGCGGGCTGGCGTTGCAGCAGCAGTCGGTGCCCCTGATGTTCCGGATCGAGAACCCGATGGAGGGTCTTCGGGTCGGCCGTCCGGTGACCGTCACGGTCCGCAACGAATCGAAGATGCGCGAGGGCATTCCCATCGCCCGCGAGGCGGTGGTCAACGATTCGGGCGGGGCCGAACAGGTCTGGGAACTGGTCGAGCCTGAGGTCTTCATGCCGCACACGGTCAAGACCGAGATGATCGATGGCCGCAGCGTGCTGATCTCCGCGGGGTTGGAACCGGGCGCCCGGATCGTCACCCATGGTGCCCGGCTGCTGTCGCAGTTCCAGTAATGCCGCCTTTCCGCTTCCGCCCGGCAAGAACGATGCCCGGCTAAAACAACGCCCAGCCAAAACAATGAATGCAGATACAGTGGAGGACGCCATGGAGTTTCGCAGCAAGACGGCAGACTGGCTCCGTTGCGCCGCCGCCGGCGCGGCGTCCGCCGTGCTGGCGGTGTGTCTGGCAGCAGGGCTGACCGCCGGTTCCGCCGGCCGGGCGTTAGCCGACGAAGCCGGGCCGGCCGGGACTGCCGCGTCGCCACGCGTCGCGATGGTCATGGAACTGGCCCGGACGACGGTGAGGGGGGCTGCCGCGGAACCCGTCAGCGTCGTGGTGATCGCCAACCAGAAGCGGCTGTTCGCCTTCGTCGACCGCTATGACAGCAGCGAGGCTTTGAGCGGAGCCGAACTGCGGATCGACACCCCGCGGCAGACGCTGGAGCTGAGCGAGGTTTCTCCCGGCATCTACCGCTCCGAACCCTACCTGCCGGCGGCCAGCGTCACGCCGCTGACGGTGAGGATGGCGCTGGCCGGGGCGACCGCGACCGGGGCTGCCGACCTGCTGGTGCCGCGACTGGCGGACACCGTCCCCGGCGCCGCATCCGCCCACCGGCCGATCGTCTGGGCGGGGGTGGCGGTCGCCCTGATCGTGGCCCTCCTGTGGCTGTGGCAGCATCCGGTGGCCATCCGCCGCCGCTGGCCCGGCAAGGCAGCCTGATCCTTCGCCACCTCCAGCCTTCCGGCCGCCTTCGGAGACGCCCGTCGTCATGTTCACCTTTCTTGTCGGAATCAGCCTGCGCCAGCGCCCCCTCGTCCTGATCGCGGCGCTGCTGATCACCGGCTGGGGCGTTCTGATCGCACGGGACATGCCGATCGACCTGCTTCCCGACCTGCATCCGCCGATGGTGACGATCGTCACCGAGGCCGGCGGCTACGCACCCGAGGAGGTCGAACAGCTCATCACCTATCCGATGGAACTGGTGCTGAACGGCATGCCGGGGGTGTCGCGCATCCGCAGCGCGTCGAGCCCCGGCTTTTCGCTGATCTATGTCGAGTTCGTCTGGGGGACCGATCCCAACCGCAACCGCCAGCAGGTGACGGAACGGATCGGCATGGTGCGCGAGCGGCTGCCGGCCGGCGTCGTCCCGCATCTGGCGCCGATGTCGTCGGTGATGGGGCTGGCGATGCAACTGGTGGTGCAGGCCCCCGGCATGGATCCGATGGCCCTGCGCGAAGTGGCCGACTGGACCGTCCGGCCCCGGCTGATGGCGGTGGAGGGGGTGTCGCAGGTCTATGTCGTCGGCGGCGACGTGCGGCAGTTTCGCTTCACCCCGAACCCGGTCGCCATGAATATGCTGGGCATCACGCTGACCCAGGTGGAGCAGGCGCTGACCGCCTTCGGCGGCAACAGCAGCGGCGGCTTCAATGACCTCTACAACACCGAATTCATCATCCGCAACGTCGCCCGCAGCCGCAGCCTGGACGATCTGCGCAGCCTCGTGGTCGCCTTCCGCGACGGACGCCCGGTGCTTCTGAGCCAGATCGGCGAAGTCAGCTTCGCCGCCAAGGTAAAGCGCGGGGAAGGGAGCTTCAACGGCGAACCAGCGGTCCTGCTGGCGATCCTCAAGCATCCGACAGCCAACAGCGTGGCGCTGGCCGGCCGTGTTGAGAGCATGCTGGCGGAACTGGCGCCCTCGCTGCCCCGGGGCGTGCAGGCCGACCGGATTTCCTACAGCCAGGCCGACCTGATCAGCGCCTCGGTCGACAATGTCGAGGATGTGCTGCGCGACGCCATCGTCATCGTCGCCCTCGTGCTGGCCGCCTTCCTGTGGAGCGCGCGCACCACAGCCATCTCGCTGCTGGCGATTCCGGTGTCGCTGATCCTCACCATCATCACCCTGAAGCTGATGGGCTCCACCATCAACACGATGACGCTGGGCGGCATCGCCATCGGCATCGGCCAGTTGGTGGACGATTCGGTGGTCTATGTCGAGAACACGCTGCGCCGGCTGGGCGACAACCGGCGGCGCCACCGGCCGCTGGAGGTGATCGAGGTCATCATGCGCGCCTCGCAGGAGGTGCGGTCGGGCATCATCTACGCCACCGCGATCATCCTGCTGGTCTTCCTGCCGCTGTTTGCCCTGCCGGGGGAGCAGGGGCGGCTGTTCGGCCCGCTCGGCATCGCCTACATCGTGTCGATCTTCGCCAGCCTGCTGGTGTCGCTGACGGTGACGCCGGCGCTCTGCGCCTATCTGCTGCCCAACATGAAGCATCTGGAGGAGTCGCATGACGGCCGGCTGATCCGCTGGCTGAAACGGCTGAACGGCCGGGCGCTCGGCTGGGCGCTCGACAACCCGCGGGCGCTGCTGGCCGCCGCCGCCGGGCTGGTGGTGCTGTCGGCGCTGGCCCTGCCGCTGCTGCCGCGCTCGTTCCTGCCGCCCTTCAACGAGGGAACGCTCTATGTCCAGCTGCTGAACCGGCCGGGCATTTCCCTTGCCGAATCGAGCCGCGTCGGGGCGATGGCGGAACAGATCATCCTGCAGGTGCCCGAAGTGGTGAGCGTCGCCCGCCGCACCGGCCGCAACGAGGACGACGAGGACGCCGATCCGGTCAACAGCAGCGAGTTCCCGATCCGCGTCCGGCTGGACGGCCGCAGCCGCGCCGAGGTGATCGAGGATCTGCGCGACCGCCTGTCGGTGCTGCCGGTCGATCTGACCGTGACCCAGTTCCTGACCTCGCGCATGGAGGTGGCGCAGAACGGCGTGCGCGGCGCCATCGTCATGAAGATCTTCGGCGAGGATCTGGGCACGCTGCGCATGCTGGCCGGCCGCTTCCGCGAGAAGTTCGACGAGATTCCGGGCCTGCGCGACCTTCTGGTCGAGCAGCAGGTCCAGGTGCCGCAGATCCGGATCACCCTGGATTACGAGCGGGCCAAGCTGTTCGGCGTGACGCCGGCGCAACTGGCGCAGGCGCTGGAAAGCCTGTCGAACGGCCGGACGGTGTCGCAGGTGATCGACGGCGGCAAGCGGTTCGACGTCGTGCTGCGCCTGTCGGATGCCGACCGCACGCCGGAAACCCTGGCCCAGATGCGCATGGAAACCCCGGCCGGCTATGTGCCGCTGTCCTCCGTCGCCACCATCGTCAATGCCGCCGGCCCCAACCAGATCATGCGCGAGGCGGGCATGCGCCGGATCGTGCTGACCGCCAACACCGACGGGTCGGACATGTCGGCCATCGTCGCGCAGATGCGGGCGGTGATCGCCGCCACACCCTTGCCGTCCGGCTACAACACGCTTCTGGAAGGCAGCTTCCGCCAGGAGGAGGAGAGCCGGCCGGTGATGGCCGGGCTGTGCGCGGTTTCCATCGCCCTGGTGTTCCTGGTCCTGTACCAGCGCTACCGCTCGGTGGTGCTGAGCCTGATCGTGATGGCGAACATTCCGCTCGCCCTGATCGGCTGCGTCGCCGCCCTGGTGGTCTTCGGCCAGGATCTGAGCCTTGCCGCCATGATCGGCTTCATCGCGGTGACCGGTGTCGCGGTGCGCAACGGCGTGCTCAAGATCAGCCATTTCATCAACCTCGCCCTGCATGAGGGGGTTCCGACCGGCCGCGTGCTGATCATGCGCGGCTGCGAGGAGCGGCTGACGCCGGTGCTGATGACCGCGCTGTCGGCCGGGCTGGCGCTGATCCCGCTGCTGTTCTCGTCCGACATGCCGGGGACGGAAATCCTGCATCCGGTGGCGGTCGCCATCTTCGGCGGGCTGATCAGCTCCACCCTGCTGGACACCCTGACCACCCCGGTGCTGTTCCAGTGCTTCGGCCAGGAGGCGCTGGAGCGGTTGCGCGTGGTGGCCGAGGGCGACCTCGCCAGCGAGACCTTCTGACCCGAGACCTTCTGACCCGCGAGGAGACAGCATCATGGAGCCGACCTCCCTGACCGTCCTGGTCGTCACCGCGTCGCTGCTCGGCGGCGTCGCCATGGACGTGGGCATGAACACGCTCCAGAACTGGTACGACACCTTTTATCAGGACGCATTCTGGAGCAGCCGGAAGGTTAGTCCGGAGCTGGAGGCCCAGCTCGCCCGCGAAGAGGCGGAAATCGACCGGCTGATCAGGGCCAGTGACTTTGTGAACGAGGAAAGCGCGAAACCATGAATTCGACCCGTCCGGCCCTTCGTCCGCTTCCCCAGGACGCCTTGGCCCTGGCCGCCTTGGCCCTGTTCCTCCTGGCCTCGCCGCTGACGGCCGGGGCGCAGAGCGCGCGCGACACACTGCCGGCGCAGGTCACGCCGCTGGATGGAGACTTCGTGGCGACCGCGCGGATCAATGTGCGCGAGCAGCCCTCGGCACGGGCGGCGCGCATCGAGCTGGTCGATGGCGGAAGCCGCCTGCGGGTGACCGGCAAGGTGGCCGATGCCCCCTGGTACAGCGTGGTGACGCAGAGCGGCCGGACCGGTTTCGTGTCGGCCGACCTGCTGCGCGCGGCTGCTCCGGCGGCCGGCGGCGCCTCCGGCCCGGCAAACGCACCGGTTCCGACCTCCACGCCGGTTCCCGCTGCCGCGGTGTCCACTCCCGTGCCGGCGCCCGCCGATCCGGCCCTGCTGGAGCGGCTGGACAAACTCCAGGCCCGGCTTGACGAGATCGAGCGGAGGCTGGCGTCGATGCCCAACCTTCAGACTCTTGCGGATCGCAGTACCGGAGATGCGTCCCGGATGGAGACACTGAACGCCACCATCGAGATGGCGAAGGGAATGATGGAGACCCTGTCCGCATTGCAGGAACAGGCATCGACCCGGCTGAACGAGCAGCGCGAGGAGTTCGGCAAAGTCAGCGACCGGCTGAAATCGGTCGAGGAGGACATGCAGCCGGCCGTCGAGTGGATCAAGCAATGGAAGGACAAGGCTCCGCCGCTGGCGGAAGAGGCGAAGGGATGGTTCTCGACCGCCACCGGAGCCGTATATGGCTGGATCGGCCCCTGGCTGCCATGGGGCGGACGGGCGTCTTGACCCCAGTCGCCCCGGCGTTGCCGGCAGACGCATGAAGCCGGGACTCCTCCGGCCGGCAAGCCGCCGGCTGGAGGCTGGGTGCGTCAGGCGGTGCGGTCCTGGGACAGGTTCAGTTCCTCGATCATGGTCTGGCGCATGACGAATTTCTGAATCTTGCCGGTGACGGTCATCGGGAATTCTTCGACGAAGCGGATGTATTTCGGGATCTTGTAGTGGGCGATGTTGCCCTGGCAGAAGGCGGTCACCTGCTGTTCGGTGAGCGCCGTCCCCGGCTTCGGCCGGATCCAGGCGCAGAGCTGTTCGCCATACTGCTGGTCGGGAACGCCGAACACCTGCACGTCGGCGATGTCGGGGTGGGTGTAGAGGAATTCCTCCACCTCGCGGGGATAGATGTTCTCGCCGCCGCGGATCACCAGATCCTTCAGCCGGCCGACGATGTTGCAGTAGCCCTCCCTGTCGATGGTGGCGAGGTCGCCGGTGTGCATCCAGCCGGCTTCGTCGATGGCCCTGGCGGTCTGCTCGGCGTCGCCCCAATAGCCGCGCATCACCGAATAGCCGCGGGTCAGCAGTTCCCCCGGCGTGCCCGGCGGGACGATGCGGCCCTCCGCATCGACGATCTTCACCTCCAGATGCGGCTGTATGCGCCCGACGGTGGAGACGCGCCGTTCGAGCGGATCGTCGGTGGAGCTTTGGAAGCTGACCGGACTGGTCTCGGTCATGCCGTAGGCGATGGTGATCTCGCGCTGGTTCATCTCGGAGACCACGCGCTTCATCACCTCGATGGGGCAGGGCGAGCCGGCCATGATGCCGGTGCGCAGGCTCGACAGGTCGTAGCGCGCGAAGTCGGGATGGTCGAGCAGGGCGATGAACATGGTCGGCACGCCGTGCAGCCCGGTGCAGCGCTCCTCCTGCACCGCGCTCAGCACGGCGACGGGGTCGAAGCCCTCGCCCGGGATCACCATGCAGGCGCGGTGGGTGACGCAGGCGAGGTTGCCCAGCACCATGCCGAAGCAATGATAGAAGGGCACCGGGATGCACAGCCGGTCCTGTTCGGTCAGGCGCATCGCCTCGCCGACGGAAAAGCCGTTGTTCAGGATGTTGTGGTGGGTCAGCGTGGCGCCCTTCGGGCTGCCGGTGGTGCCGCTGGTGAACTGGATGTTCACGGGATCGTCGAATTGCAGGATGCCGGCCAGCCGTCCCAGCTCCGCCACGTCGGCCGGGCGGGCCAGTGCCGGCAGGTCGTCGAAATTCAGCATGCCCGGCGTCTTCTCCGACCCCAGGCGGATCAGGTGGCGCAAGGTTGGCAGCCGTTTCAGCGACAGGGGCCTGTCGGCGGCCGCCTGTTCCAGTTCCGGCGCCAGCTTGGCCATCATGCCGAGATAGTCGCTGGACTTGAAGGACGGCGACAGGATCAGGGCGGCGCAGCCGACCTTGTTGATGGCGTATTCCAGCTCGTGCAGGCGGTAGGCCGGGTTGATGTTGACCAGGATCAGGCCGGCCTTGGCGGTGGCGAACTGGGTCACCACCCATTCGGCGTTGTTCTGCGACCAGATGCCGATGCGCTCGCCCGGCTTCAGCCCCAGCGCCACCAGCCCCGCCGCCACCCGGTCGACGGCGCGCTTGAACTCCGCATAGGTCCAGCGGACAGTCTGGTGACGGACGATCAGGGCAGGCCGGTCGGGGGACAGCGCCGCCATGCGGTCGAGATGGGCGCCGATGGTCTCGCCCAGCAACGGGGTGTTGCCTGCCCCGTGAACATAGCTCTGGGTCAGCGACGTGGTATCGGTACTCAAGGCTGCTTTCCTTCCCCGGATGATTTCTGGACCATGGTTTGTGGACCGGCGGTCCTTTATGGGCACCGCCCCCGGTGGGAGCGGTGCGGTCCCCCTACTGAACCCGCGCGGAGGCGGCCTGTCGATTCCCCGTTCGGCTAGTTGGCCCGGCTGATGGCCCGGTTGATGATTGTGAGCTGGGTGAATTCGGCCAGCCCTTCCTCGGCGAACTCGACGCCCAGGCCGGATTGCTTGGCGCCGCCGAAGGGGATGGTCGGACCGAAATCGAGATGGGTGTTGATCCAGACGGTCCCCGCCTCCAGCCGGCATGCCACCTCATAGGCCCGGTCGGGGTTGGACGACCAGACCGACGCGCCGAGCCCATAGGGAGAGGCGTTGGCGCGCCGCACGGCATCGTCGATGCCGGTGACCTTGATCACCGGCAGGATCGGGCCGAACTGCTCCTCATCCACCAGCCGGGCGCCGTCGGCGATGTCGCGCACGATGGTCGGGCGGATGAACCAGCCGGGCCCGCCGGTGACGGCACCGCCGGCGATGATCCTGCCGTCGCGGCCGGCCTCCTCCAGGAAACCCAGAACCTTGTCATACTGCGCACGGTTCTGGAGCGGGCCGATCCGCACGTCCGGCAGCAGCCCGTCGCCGACCACCGCCGCTTCGGCCAGGGCGGCCAACTCAGCGCAGATCGCGTCATAGCGGCGCTCGTGCACATAGAGCCGCTTGATCGCCAGACAGACCTGCCCGGCATTCATGAAGGCGCCGGCGAACAGCTGCGGCGCCACGGTTTTCGGGTCCGCGTCGTCCAGCACGATGGCGGCGTCGTTGCCGCCAAGTTCCAGCGTAATGCGCTTGATCGTGGCCGCGGCCGAGGACATCACCCGCCGCCCGGTCTCGGTCGAGCCGGTGAAGGTCACCTTGCGCACGTCGGGATGGCTGGAAAGGCGGGCACCCAGGTCGTTGGCGTCGGTCACGATGTTGACGACGCCGGGCGGCAGGGTCTCGGCGCACAGCTCGCCGAAGCGCAGGGTGGTCAGCGGCGTGGTCGGCGCCGGCTTGATGATTATCGTGTTGCCGGCCAGCAGCGCCAGCGGCAGCTTGAAGGCGACGATCAGCAGCGGGAAGTTCCAGGGAATGATCGCCGCGACCACGCCCAGCGGCCGGCGGTGCAGCTCGACCCGCCGCCGCTCGCCGTCCTCCACCACCCGAACCGGCAGGTCGAGCGTGGCGAGGCTGCGCAGGAAGGCCTCAGTATAGGCAAGCTCGGCGGTGGACTCCGCCAGGGGCTTGCCCTGCTCCCGGGTCAGGAGCCGGGCGAACTCTTCGGCGCGTCGGTTCAGCGCGTCGGCAAGCCGCAGGATCGCCGCGCGTCGTTCCGCGATGGGCAGTGCGGCCCAGCCGGGAAAGGCGGCCTTGGCGGCGGCGACCGCCTCGTCCATCTGGGCCGCCGACCCGCGCGGGCAGTCGGCGATCACTGCCTCCGTCGCCGGGTTGACGACGGGCATGGTGGTGTCGCCGGCGACCAGTCGGCCGCCGATCAGCAGTTTGTAATCGGACATCGGGATGTTCCGGAATTGTGGAGGGGCGGGCGGTGCCCGTTGGGAAGCGGCGGAAGTATCGCCGTCGTGGGGTGCTCGATCTATCCGCTTTACGAACTGATTATAGAGCGGATGCTTTTCCTCGCCCCCCGCGGCGGCCGGGGTGTCAGACCAGACGCCGTTCCGGCCCGTGCCAGCGGGCGGTGCTGCGCAGATGGGCGAGAGCGGCCTCGTGCGACGGCGGGGCGGCGGCGGCCAGCAGGCCGGCGAGATGACCGACGGCGAGGCTGGCGCCTCCGACATGCGGGGCGCCGTCCAGCCGGCGCGGACAGGTGCCGAAAGCGGCGGGCAGGACGGACATCTCGCCGGGCGCGCAGCGGGCGTCGCCGGTTGCGGCGACGACGCCGGGATAGGCGGCGGGCCACACCGGACCGCCGCGCGCCGGGCTGGCGGCGACCAGCAGCAGGCCGTGCGACAGCGCCTCTTCCACCGCGGCGCGCAGCACCGGGCGGTCGGCGGACAGGCCGAGGCTGAGGGTCGCCAGCCGGGCGCCGCGGCCGACGGCCCAGCGCAGGGCCGCCGCCACCGCGGCAGGCGAGGCGGTGATGCGGTCATGGAAGATCTGGGCGTCGATCAGCGCAGCCGCGGGGGCCTGCGCCAGGATCGCTGCGGCGACGGCGCTGCCATGGCCGATGCGGTCAGGGGTGGCCGGGATTTGTTCGATGCTGAGAGTATCTTCACGCAGCCGGAAGGCCGCGCGCTCGGTCGCCTGTGCGTTGGGCAACGAGATGCCGCTGTCGATCACTGCGATGCGCATGCGGCCTCCAGGGGTTGGATGACCGGCACCAGACGGCCATGCTCCAGGCGATACACCGTGTCGCAGCCGGCCAACGCCTCGCCGCGGTGGCTGATGACCAGACGGGTGCGGCCGGCAAACAGGCGGTCCACGTCGGCGATCAGCCGCTCGGCGGCGGCCGGGTCGAGCGCGGAAACAGGCTCGTCCAGGATCAGCAGGTCCGGCTTGCGCAGCAGGCAGCGGGCCAGCGCGATCCGTTGCCGCTGCCCACCGGAGAGGGCGGAGGCCCAGGCGCCGACCGGCGTGTCGAGCCCGCGTGGCAGGCCGGCGATCCAACCGCTGAGCTGTGCGGCGGCCACCGCCTCGGCCAGCGTGTCCCGGTCGAGCGCCGTGCTCTCCTCTGCGGTCAGTCCGAAGCGCAGATTGTCGGCGATGCTGCCCGGCAGCAGCGGCGCGTCCTGTCCCAGCACCGCCACCCGCCGACGCAGCAGGGCGGGGTCGAGGTCGCGCAGGTCGACGCCGTCGAGTGTGATGCGGCCCCGCTCCGGGTCGTAATGGCGGTGCAGCAGGTCGGTCAGCGTCGATTTGCCTGCGCCGGACGAGCCGAGCAGCCCGACCTTGGAGCCCGCCGGAATGGTGAGGGACAGCCCGTCGAGCACCGGCCGGCCGGGGCCATGGCCGAAGACAATGCCTTCGACCGACAGCGCACCGCCCCGGCATGCCGGGATGACCGTCCGGGCCGGACGGCTCACGGCAGGGGATTCAGACAGCAGTTCGCTCAAACGGTCCAGCGACACGCGGGCACGCTGCGCCCCGACGATCAGGCCGAGCAGACCTTGCACCGGACCGGTGGCGCGGCCGAGATAGGCGGAGAAGGCGATCAGCGCGCCCAGCGACAGCTCGCCGTCGATCACCCGCAGGCCGCCCCACAGGAACACCGCCGCCGTTCCGGCGGACCCCAGCAGGCCCGGCACGCCGCCGGTGACGATGCCGACGATCTGCTGGCGCAGAAGCTGGCCCAGGCAATCGCGGTCGAGGGCGGCGAGGCGGTCGGCCTCCTGGCCCTCGGCGCCCAGCGACTGGATCAGCTTCATGGCGGACAGGCGCTGCACGAAGAAACCGGTCAGCGTCGCCATGGAGTCGCGGAGCGCGCGGGCGCTGCGCTCCACCCAGGACCGCGTGCCGCGCAGGAACAGCGCTTGCGCCGGCAGCAGCAGGAAGGCGATCACGGTCAGCGCCGGGTCGATCAGCAGCATCAGCGCCACCGCCCCGGCCAGCGTCAGCAGCGCGTTCAGCGCCGACAGCGGTGCATCGACGGCGAAGCGCTGCACCTCCGCCAGATCGCCGTCGAGCCGGCCCAGCACGTCGCCTGCCGACCAGCGGGCATAGAAGCGCGGCGGCAGCGTCTGGAGATGGCCGTACACATGCTCCCGCATCGCGAACAGCACGCCGGCCGACGCACGGGTGTAGACCAGCCGGTTCGCCCCCGACAGCAGTGTCGAAACCAGCCCTGCCGCCAGCATGCCCAGCGTCAGCAGCACCAGCAGCCGGGCGTCGCTGCCGGTCAGCCCGTCATCGACGATGCGCTTGGTCAGCCATGGCTGTGCCAGCCCGATGCCGGTGCCAGCCAGCGACAGGGCGACGCAGACCGCCAGACGGCTCCGGTGCGGCCGGACGAAGCCGCCGGCCCAGCGCAGGGAATGGGGCATGGGGACACCAGGTCGGATGCGGAGGTATCTTCCTCTCCCCGGGGGGAGAGGGGGTTGCGTCAGCGTCGGATCACCCGCAGGGAGGCGATGCCCTGGTCGGGGCAGCCGGCGATCTCCACCTGTCCAACGCGGTCGAGCGTATCGGTGCCGTAGACGCCGATGTCGCAGGCGGTGCCGCCGACATAGACCTCCTTGCCGTCGCTGGAGACGTTGATCGAGTAGTAGGTGTGCGGCAGGTCGACCCGCTTCACCAGCTTGCCGCCGTCGGTGTCGATCTTGGTCAGCTGGGTGTAGACGGAATAGGCCTCCGTCCGTTTCACCGGGCTGACGACGGACGAGAAGATGACGGCGCTGGTGTCCTCGAAATCCCGCATGTCCATCCGGCCGGTGGCGAGGTCGAGCGTCATCAGGCCGGTGCGGAAGGCGCCGGGATCGGTCGCGGCCAGATCGGTGCGGGCGGTGAAGTAGGGGGTGGAAAGCGTCGCCGCCTGTTCGAACTGCGGCCAGATGTCGAGCACGTCGGGCGGGCTGTGGTTGGCGCGGCTCCAGTTCAGCACCTTGTGCGTCTCCTTCACCGCCCCCGTCTTCGGATCGAGGCCGTAGAGGTCCCAGCCGAGCGCCCACAGCGTGCCGCCATCCCTGGAGAAGGCGAGCACGGCGACCCGGCGCGGTGCCGGCAGCAGGCGCACCGGCTTGGCGCCGACGCCGTCGGCGGTGCTGTAGACGGCGATGCGGGTGTCCTCCACCCGGTACTCGCCGGGCAGCATGCGCACCGGTGCCTGGAAGACGTACAGCTCCTTGCCGTCGGGGCTGACATCCATGCCGAACAGGCTGCGCACCCGCAGATCACCTGTCGAGAAGTCGGCGCGGAAGACCTGCTTGCCGCTGTCCAGATCGATGCCGGACACGCTGCCCATGTGGTTGCTGACGACATAGGCGATGCGGCCGTCCGACGAGGGCACGATGGTGCCGGGCGCCACCCCGCCGCCGGGGATGGTCAGCACCCGCTCCACCTTGCGGGCGGCGGCATCGACCAGCACCAGCTTGTCGGGTTTGGCGCCGGTCAGCAGATAGTCCTTCGCCGCGGCGGGAGAGGCAGCGAGCAGCAGGGCGGCGAGCAGCCCGCCAAGATGGGAGATGGAACGCCGGATTCTCATCGGACGGACTCCGTTTGCATGGGTCTTCATGGCGGTCAGTCCTTCGGAAACACCGACTGGAGGGCGCGCCAGTCGTTCTGGGCCGAGGCCGCCTTGGCGTTCCAGTCCGGGTAGCTGTTGATGGTATCGGGCACCTGCGCCGGCCACCAGCAGGGGTCGGAGCAGCCGTAGAGGTCGGCCTCCATCGGTGCGCAGAGTGCTGCGACGCTGCCGAAGGGATCGACCTCCCAGCCGGGATCCATGGTGGAGGCGCAGCCGACCACCACCTGCATCGCCACCACCTCGTCCAAATGGCCGTTCTCGACGGCCTGATCGACCAGACGGGCCTTCTTGTTGATGGGCGTCAGATGCTTCATTTCATCCCCCTGCGCGGCGCGACGTGGCGTTCGATGAACTGCGGGTTGGCGACCATGATCTCGGCATAGGCACGGATGCCGAAGTCGATCCAGTCGCGCATCAGGTTGCAGTAGTGATAGGTCGGGTGCGCCGGATCGGCATAGCGGGCGTAGGATTCGTGATAGCAGCCGCCGGCACACAGCTTGCGGATCCAGCAGGTCTCGCAATCGGTGCCGGTCCGGTTCGCCATCCCTTCCAGGAAGCTGCCCAGGCTGTCCTTGGCGATGCCGTCATCGACATTGCCGTAGGTCGGCTGCGACGATCCGGTGAAGCGGTGGCAGAGATGCAGGTCGCCTTCCTTGTCCACCGCCAGCATGCCGAGCCCGGCGCCGCAGGGCAGCGACTTGGTCGTTCCCTCCGTCAGATCGGTCATCAACTGGTGCATGTTGGAAAAGCCGGTGTTGACGCCGCGCTTGGCCGCCTCGACATAGGCCAGCCCAAGCATCTTCATGTTGTCGAAGACGGTCGCCAGCTCGTCGCCAGTCAGGTTGAAGGCCGACATCGCACCGGAGGTGACGGGGGAGAATCCCACCTCGAAGAAGCCGAGATCGGTCTTCAGATGGTCGTGGATCGCCACCACGTCGGTGACCCCGGCGGTCAGCGTCACCCGCGCGCCCACAGGGCGGGACCGGTAGCGCGACAGCAGCATCCGCGCCTTCGCCGCCACGACGTCGTAGGAGCCCTTGCCGCCGACGGTGCGGCGGTTGCGGTCGTGCAGCGGCTTCGGCCCGTCCATGCTGATGGTGATGCCGAAGCGATGGGCGTCGAGCCAGTCGACGATCTCCTCGGTCAGCAGCACGCCGTTGGTGGTCAGCGAGAAGTCCATGCGGACCCCGGCTTCGCGCCCGCGCTCCTCGGCATAGGCCACCACCTGACGGATCAGCGGCAGGTTGGTCAGCGGCTCCCCGCCGAAGAAGACGACATTGACGCTGTCGCGGCCCTTGGCCTCCTGCAGCAGCAGGTCGACGCTGCGGGCGGCGGTGTCGAACTCCATCCGCTCGCCCTTGGCGGGGGTGGTCAGATCCTCCTTGTAGCAGTAGGTGCAGCTGAGGTTGCAGCCGGTGTTGACGTTCAGCACGACGGTGCTGAGAGGGAACTCGCTGATGGTCACCGGCGGCTTCGTCCGCTTGACGGCCGGGCCGCTCTCGACGACGCGCAGCGTGATCAGCTCGCGCAGGCTGTCGATGACCTCGGCCGGATCGGCGACGCCGTCGAAGCGGCGGCGGACATCCTCCTCGCTGACCTCGCCCAGCTCGGTGAACAGGTCGATCAGGGCACCGCCGACGCGGTCCAGCTCGAACAGGCCGCTGGTGGGGACGTGGAACAGGACACGCCGGTCGCCGACCGTCACGTCGCGCAGGTCGTCGCGAACCAGATGAAGGGTTGCCATGGCTCTGCTCCTCAATGGATGGGCGGGTCGTTCCAGCGCTGGACCGTGCTGATGAGGCGGCCGGTGCCGGTCAGCGTCGCGGAACCGTCGATCACCGTGCCGACCACCTTCAGGTCGCCGATGTTGTTGGTGCCGAACTGGCGCTGCGGGTTGGGGCCGGCGCCGGCGGGGGTGAACAGGCCGTTGGAGCCCATGGCGCCGGCGAACTTCACGTCCTCCATCTGCGCCGCGGCGTCGTTGAAGGGCTCGACGCTCCAGCTTGCCGGCATCGGGCCGACGCGCACGTCGTCCGCGGTGCCGGGCTTGCTGTCCGGGCCGTTGAGGTAGCCGACCGCCTCGAACTGCGCCGTCATCGGCGGGACCGGCCCGCCATTGCCGCCGACGCGGGCGATGGTGAAGTCCGGCTCCACCCGGATGCTGTCGAGCGTGGCATAGACCGCGAAGCCGGCGGACTTGGCGCCGCCCACCGTCAGGCTGCGCGCACCGGGAACGGCGTCCGCTGCGGCCGTCGCCTCAACCGTTACGGAGGTCGGGCCGCGCGACAGGATCTTCGCCGACACGCCGGGGCCGAAGCCGACCTCGCCGCGATCGAGCCCGCTGCCCCACAGGGTGATGCGGGCGGTGCTACCGGCCTTCAGGAAGCTCTGGCTGGTGCCGAGGATCGTGCTGTCGGCACCGCCGGCCCGCACCGCATGCAGGCTGCCGCCGACCTCGTCCTGTTGGGTGAGGAACCAGCGGCCGTCGAGCCGGCTGCCGTCGCGCGACGCGGCGAACACCTCGCGCACCGGCTTGCCGTCCAGCGTGCCGGTGCCGCGCCATTCATAACCGGTGAACACTGTCGATCTGCCTTCGCCCTTGAGCGGCTTGCCGGCGGAATCGGTCAGGTCGTAGGCGATGCGGTAACCATCCCCATCTTTCGTGGCTTCCTTGGTGACGGTCGCGGTGCCGCCATAGGAACCGATGCCGGCCCGGTGCCCGGCGACTGCCCAGCGGCCGGACAAATCGGGCTTGGGCGCCGCCTGCCAGCTGGTCCAGGCGTCGGTCCTGAAGGGGAACTTGCCGCCCAGCGTCTGCGGGATTTCGGTGGAGGCGATCTCCCACCATTTGCGGTCGCGGCCCTGGGCGGAATATTCGATGGTCGGCCACTGGCCGAGATGGAAGTTGACCAGACGGCGCCATTCGTCCTCATCGCGGCGCTGAAGCCCGACGCGGGCGACGCTGTGGCAGCGGGCGCACATCACCGTCAGGTCGCCGTCGGTCACCGGCTCCTCGACCACCGACGGACGGCGTTCGAGGACATAGCGGTAGGGGGCGGCCTCCTCCGGCGCCAGACCCTGGCGGTCGGCGAAATAGCGCACCAGCGTGCGCTGCTCCTCGTCCGACAGGGCGACGCCGTGGAACTGGCGCATGCGGAACAGCGTCATCGTCCAACCTTCGGGCGTCTTGCGCACATGGTCGATGCGGTGCAGCGACCCGTCGGCCTCCTTCTGGTGACAGGCGGAGCAGCGTTCCTCGACCAGCGCGCGGCCCTGCATGCGGCCATCGTCGGCCAGAGCGTCCTGGGCGACCGTCAACGCACCGCCGAACACGACGCCGCCCGCAACCGCACCCAGCAAAAGACCGGGCCAGCGGCCGGGCCCTCTCGGTTTCTGTCCCATCGGTACTCCCCCGTTCTTACGAGTTGGCGTTCTTCATCGTTGTCGTCAGTGCCGAAGGCGGCTTTGCCCCGCCCGGCAGGAACCCGTTGTTCGCCAGCCAGGCGAGGGCGACCGCCACCCGTCCCGGTGCCTGACCGAGCTGCCGGCCGCAGCGCCGGGCCAGATCGCCGTCGAGGCATCGGTCGCTCGCCACGCTGTCCAGCAACGGGCCCAGCTCGACTCCGTCGATCGCCAGCACGCCGCGCGGCAGGGCGGGCGTGACCAGGACCGGGCGTTCCTCGATCCGGTCGTTCACCACCACGGCGCGGCGGCGGATGCCGCGGTCGGCGGTGGGCAGCGGGGCCGGCGGCCAAGCGGCGCGACGTTGCCAGAAGGGGCGGCCGGACCAGCGTTCCTCGGCCCGGTAAAACTGCTTGCCGGCGTCGGCGGCGTGGGCGAACAGCCCGGCACAGCGATCCTCGACGAAGCGTTCGACCGCCGGCAGGGCCGCGGGATCGGCGGCCAGCGTGTTGACGGCGGCGGCGGCGAAGGCCCAGGCCACCGCGGCATAGGCGCCATGGCCGGACAGCGGATCGACGGCGAAGGCGGCATCGCCGATCCGCAGCCGGTCGGCTTCCACGCCGGGCGACCGCCTGATCGCGGTGGCGTCGCGCACCTCCGCCTCGCCCAGCGGGGCGCAGCCGGCGATCCATCCGGCCGCCTGCGGCAGCGATGCGACCGTCGCCGCGTGCCAAGCGGTCAGGTCGGCGCGGGCCGGGCTTTCGGCACCGTCGATGACGAGTTGCACGGCCCGCCGCCCATCGGGCAGGGCAGCCAGCCATGCCCAGCCGTCGGCGAAGGAGAAGGCGGCGCTGCCCGTTTCGACCGCGGGACCGAGGTAGACCCGACCGACCGCCAGCGTGCGGGGGCCGGACTCCTGCGCCGGGGCGTTTGGCGCCCTGCGGCCGCGGGCCTCCACCAGAAATCGGCCGGAACCCAGCATCGTGCCCGCCGCATCGACCGCCAGCCAGCCGTCCTTTCCACGCCTGACCGCTGCCGCCGTGCCATGGGACAGGGCAACCGCTCCGGCACTGGCATCGCGCAGCAGGGCGGCGTCGAGGCGGCTGCGGTCGACCAGATGTTCGCCGTTCAAAGCGGTGTGCAGCCCGTTCCAATCGACCCGGCGCGCCGCCGGCATGCCGGCCGCTGCGACCGCTTCCAGGCAGCCGGCGCGCCGCAGCCCTTCGACGGCCCGCAGGGACAATCCTTCCACCGCCGGGCGCCGGGCGCAGGTCACCAGAGTCACGCCATGCCCCAGGCCCGTCAGGCGACGGGCGAGCACCGCTCCCGCCGGCCCGCCGCCGAGGATCAGCACATCCGTCATGCCGTGCCCTCCCTGCCGCTTCCGATGTCCCATGGGGTCGCCCCGGCCTGCCGTCTGTTTCGGCAGTGCCGTGGTCGACCGGGATCGTGCAATGGCGACCGGGCTCTGATCTATCCACTTTGCGAAAATCTCCAGAAGATCGGCGTATTTTTCTGAATATCCTCAGTGAAAATGAGACTCTCGGAGCGATGTTTTGAGGGTAATCTTCGCTGATATATTTAAAGAAACGATGTTTATCTGAGTGGCAGATTTATCGAGGTGAAGGTGTTCAATATTTTATTTTTGATAGGCTGATTTTTTTCGATATACTTACGGAGATTATGGGCAATGGCGATAATTTGTTTGCTTATCGTATTGTTTTGAGAGTCCGGCAATAACCCTCTCCTGAAACCGCTCTCGGCGGTTTGAAAATCACACCTGCGTTTGCAGGGTCGGCAAAATGGGCGGAAGCCTTAAAAATTTTCAACTCCGCCAGCATTTTTGTGACGGCCAATCGTTAGTCCGCAAGGACGCATGTATTCGCCATCCTGCCCGCGGTTTTGGCAGGATATATTTTCACAAGGCAGCGAACTGTTCAAAAAATAGCCCTATCCGTTTTGCGAAATGGAAGAGATCATCCTTCTCTGTGTTTGACATCTTCTTGAAAGCGCGGAACATGGGCGTCCAGGCAAGACCGCTGCCTGGACATTGCCGCAACAGCCACACGAACCGGCCCAATCGTGCCGTGCCTGGAGCAACAGCGGATGGTGGAGCCCAAGACCCTCCGGCTGGACACCGACATCGCGGAAGATGTGTGGGAGCAGGAAAAGGCTCTCGTCGGCTGGACCCAGCATTACCGCCAACTGCAACCCGGCCGTTTCCTCGGCCGGCTGAAGGAGGTCGTGGCCCCGGGCATCAGCGTGTTCCGGGAGGACACCAATCTTCGCCTGCATCAGCACACGGCTCCGCCGCCCGACACGCTGGTGGTCGCCGTCCCGCTGCCGGGTTCGGCCCCGGCCCGGCTGGACGGCCGGCCGGTCGGCGAGAACGAGGTTCTGCTCCTGCGCGGCGGCACCTTGTCGGAGTTCCTGTGCAACGGCCCGATGTCGGTGCTGGCGCTCGCCATCGACCGCCGACGGGCGGAGCAGCTGCGCGTGACGGTGCCGGACGCCGCCGAGGTGCCGGCCAGTTGCTTTTCATACGCGCGCGCCGGTGAACTGCGGGCGGTGCTGCAATGCGTGCTCGCCGCGTCGCCCGTCCTGCTGGAGCAGAGCGAAGTCCTTCTTCCCCTGCTGGACCAGTGCGTGTCGGTGGTCGAGGCCGGCATCATGCAGGCGGTCCGTCCCCCCACCGTCGGTCATTCGCAGCGCCAGAAATTCGTCCGCCAGTTCCGCGACCATGTGGAGGCCCATCCGGACGACCGGCTGTCGGTGGCGCAGGTGGCCCAGGCCATCGGGGTGACGACGCGGATGCTGGAATACAGCTTCGCCGACGTCATGGGCGTGTCGCCCAAGGATTACCTGAAGATGGTGCGGCTGAACGCGGCGCGCCGGGCCCTGCGCGTTGCCGACCCGCGGACGGCGACCGTCGCCGAAATCGCGATGGACCACGGATTCTGGCATTTGGGTCGTTTTTCCGCCTATTACAGCGAGATGTTCGGGGAGAAGCCCTCCGACACCCTGCGGGCGAACGCTTCGTTCGGATGAGGCGCCGTTGCGCCGCCCATCCATGCAACCGACCGAATGGCCGTTGCCATCATTCGTGGTGCACAGCTTTTGTCGGAGGGTGAGTCGCCCTATAGTGTCCCCCGTCGGTATTCCTGAAGGGGCATGACATGGTGGAGCTTGGTGGCGCGCCGGCGGATGCGCGGCATCCGACGATCTCCGAGCTTCTGGAGGAGCGCCTGAACAGGGCGCCCCTGTTGACTGGCTTCTCGGATGAGAACATCCGGCAGCTGGCCTCCATCATGGATGGTCCCATCCACGTCCCGCAGGGCCGGATCCTGTTCGAGGAAGGCGCGCCCGGCGATGCCCTCTACTTCATCCTGTCCGGCAGTTTCGAGGTTCTGAAGCGGGATGCCGGCGGCGCCGCCCTCCACCGGCTCGCCCTGCTGACGGCGGGACAGTCCATCGGCGAGGTGTCGCTGCTGGACAGCGGTCCGCGCTCCGGTGCGGTGCGCGCGGTCGAGGACAGCGAGGTCATGGCGGTTCCCATCGCCCGCCTGCGCGAGCAGCCGGACTCGCCGCTCGACGTCGACAGCCGCCTGAAGATCAACATGGCCTATGAACTGGCCGCCCGCCTGCGCCGCACCAACGAAGTGACGGTGGAGACCCTGCGCAGCCGGTTGAGCGAGGCGGAAAACCGGGTGGAGATGAGCAAGTTCATCTTCCGCCTGCTGGTCGGGCTGTGTTTCTACATGTTCGCGCTGGGCGTCACCACGGCGTTGAGCAAGGTGGTTCCCGACACTTCTCTGATCAGCCTGCCGATCCTGACCGGCTTCGCCTTCGGCGTCTACCGCACGGTCAAGACCAGCCCGTGGCCGCCCAGCACCTATGGTTTCACGCTGAAGAACTGGCGGGGCAACGCCCTGGAAGGCATCGTTCTGTCCATTCCCATCGCGGTGCTGATCGTGCTGCTGAAATGGATCGGCGTGACCTTCATCCCGGCCCTCCAGGGGCAGGCGGTGTTCGATTTCGCCCGCTCCACCGGCCTGTCGGTGGGCGAGGTTCTGCTGTACGGCAGTGCCTATTGTGCCTTCACGCCGATCCAGGAAACCATCGCCCGCGGCACCCAGGCGTCGTTCCAGCTGTTCCTGACCAGCAAATACAAGACGCTGGAGGCCATCCTCCTGTCCAACATGCTGTTCAGCGCCACCCATCTGCATGTGTCCATAATGCTGGCGCTGGCGGTGTTTCCTTTCGGCCTCTATTGGGGCTGGATCTTCGCGCGCCAGGGATCGCTGGTCGGCAGCAGCGTGTCCCACGCCCTCCTGGGCGTCTTCGGCCTGATGATCGTCGGCATTCCGGTTTTCTGAGGCCCGGTTTTCTGAGGCCAGATCATCCGGCCCGGAACCAGCGGGAGAGTGCCGACAGCCACGGGTCGCTCTCGTCGCCGGCCTCGCCCGCCGCGATCCGGCGGGCGAGGCGACCCAGCGGTCGGTCGGCCGGAATTGCGTTCAATACGGCCTGCACTGCCGCCGCCAGGGGAGGGGACAGCCCGCACTCTGTGGCAAGCGCCTTCGCCCTTGTTTCGAATGCCGGGCGCGGCTGGTTGGGCTCCTCGTCGGCCAAGGCGGGGCCGACCCCGTTGATGGCGTCGAGCACCCTCCTCTTGCGCTCCGCCAGCGGCAGACTCGCCAGGTCTTCCGGCCACAGCGGCCGGCCGATGTGGATGTCCTGGCGGGCGAAGCCGAGGGGGAAGTCCAGCCGTTCGGTTGCCGGCTCCACCGGCAGGGCGCCGGCGAAGCGGACGGGGACGATGGGGATTTCCAGCCGCGCCGCCAGATCGAGGAAGACCCCCGACAGGCGGGTGACCGGCGTGCGGCAGGAGAGCGAGCGCGTGCCCTCGGCATGGACCATGATGGACAGCCCGTCCCGCGTCACCGCGGTGCGCGCCTGTTCCATCAGCCCCAGCATGGCGGCGGGATCCTCGCGGTCGAACAGCATCATCATGGGCGGCAGGCGAAGTTCGGGAGCGCTGCCGCTCAGCGTCAGCAGGCGGCCGAGCCAGGTGTCGCGGTGTTCGGCCTTGGCGACGGTCAGGATCGGCCGGCCGGTCAGGGCTGCGCCGACCAGCGCGAAGGTGAGGGACTCCACCGCCACCTGATGGTTGCCGAGGAACAGCGCGCCGCGCTGGCCGATGCGGGCGAGCTGGTCGGGAGCCGCCACGCGGACCTGTCCGACGAACTCGCCGGCCAGCGCCAGGAACAGATCCTCCACCGGCCAGTCGCCGGTCCCCAGATGCGAGCGCCAGAACCGTTGCAGCGGGGCGAGGTCGGGGGCTGCGGAGGCCGTACCGCCCACCAGCCAGTCGGCACCCTCCTGCGTGATCGACAGCGGAACCGGGGTGAGGGGTGCTGCCGGGCAGCGGGCGATGCCAGCCTCGACCGTCACGGTGCCGGGGTGGACGCCGAGATGGGCGGCGGCATGCTCCTTGGCGGCAATGGCGCGGGCCATCTCGGCGGGGTTGCCGGACACGCCGTAAATGGTTTCCAGCGTTCCCGGCAGCCAGTTGCTGGCTGCGACCTCGCGGCCGTTCAGGCTGGTGATGCCGTCCTCCGACCGGGACAGCCGCACTCCGGGAGCGGTCTGGCGGTCACGCAGGAAGGCCTGACGGGCCAGGGCTGGGGCCTTGCCGAGTGCGCCCTTGGGGAACAGCACGTCGGCCAGTTCCATCTCGGCCCAAACCCGGCCGCCGGCCAGCCATTGCAGGCGGGAGCGGGCGCGGCCCTGGCCGTCGAGCTGACCGTCGAGCGGCAGCGCGCGCACCTCGATGCGGATCAGGCCGTCACGCGGCGTCGGGCCGAACAGGCTCAGCCGTTCGATGGCGCTGGGATAAGCCAGCATCCCGGCCGCCCTGTCACCCCACCAGAATTCGGGCGCATGGCGGGGCATGGCGTGCAGTCCGGCATCGAGCAGCGCCGGGCCGATCAGCCCCGGCACCCGCGCCGCCTTGGCCGCGTCGAGCGTGGCGGACGCACCGCGCGGGCCGGTGCGCAGGTCGCTCAGGATCTGGAAGGCGGGTCCGTGGAACAGCTCGCCGGCGCTGTAGGGGCAGGGGGAGGGGTGCGTATCGTCCAGCAGGGCGAAGGGCTGCGGCGGAACCGGCCAATCCGCCTCCCGGATCACCCGTCCGGTCGCCACGGCCGCGCCGCCGTCCCGCAGGGTGACGCGGCCGTCCGGCTCCGTTTCGGGGCGCAGCGTCACCGGCACCGTCACCCAGCGCTGAACCCGCACATCCTCAAGACCCACGATCCGCCCGCCCGGCACGGCGGCAGCCATGGCGTCGGCAAGGCAGGTCAGCGGAACCGCCGGAGCGGTGTGGGTGGGGCGGTGGTCGCCGAGCCAGGGAGCCCTGTTCAGATCCAGGCGGAGGTTCCCCGGTTCATCGCCGCTGGGCCCATTACCGCTGGGCACGAGGCGGGCGGCGAGGCCGTCCACCTCGTAGATGCGCAGATCGTCCGCCCACAGGCTGCCGCGAGCAACGGCGAGGATGCCGCGCTCGTCACGCTCGATCCGCACAATCTCGATTTCCGTGGAGACAGTGCGGTTGGTCGGCACGACCTGACCGCGATATTTCCAGCGCAGCGGTTCGCCCAGCGCAGCACCCTCGAAACGGGGCGACGGCATTTCGCTGTCGAGCCCGGCCAGCAGCATGGCGCGTTCCAGCAATTGCAGCAGCGCCTCGACACCCAGCGAGCCGGGCTGCACCGGGTCCTGGAAGAAGTGGGCCTTGAAGTACCAGGATTCCGGATCGACCGCCTGCCGGCCGCGGACGAGCCCCAGTCCGGCGGCTCCCCCCTGCGGCCACCAGCCGGTGACCTCGTCCACCATGCGCAGCTTGCCCTCCGCCAGTCTGATGCGTCGGGGTTCGGTGGGCGGCGTCGCCGGCGGAATGCCGCGGGCAGTATCATCGGGCAGGGGTGGCAGGCCGTTCTGCTTCGCCAGGGCCGCAGCGGCGAAGAAGCCGAAGGCGGTCTCCAGATCCATCAGCGGCCGGTCGTCCACCCAGGCGCGGACCTTGAAGGCGATCAGGGTGATGCCGCCAGCGCGGGAGAAACGGGTCAGCGTCGCTTCGGTCCGGACGCAGGCGTCGGCGGGCGTCACCTCGGCAAAGACGCGGGCGTCGTCGCCGTCCAGGTTGCGGATCGCCAGATCCTCGGTGGAGGCGAGCGCGAAGCCCATATAGGACGCCAGCCAGCCGCAGGGCTGGAGCAGCACCTCCATCAGCACGCAGAATGGCATCACCGGGGCGGCATTCTCGGCGAAATACCAGGCGTCCGGCTCCACCGCGCAATCGACGAGGATGGTGCCGCCGACGGTCGGCTCCCCGGCCGGGCAGTTCACCGACGCCACGCTGGTCATGAAGTGATAGGGCGGCCCCGGCAGGCGCGGCACCCGGCCGGCGTCGAAGCGGGCATACATGCTGCCGAAAGCGGCGGACGGCGCCCCCCAGGCGCAGGCCAGCAGCGCCTCTTGATCGCCGCGCACGTCACCGCGGGTGCCGACGATGCGCGGCGCCTCCAGCCGTGCCGGCAGGGCGTGGCGGCCCTGGCCGAGCGGCCAGTCGGGCACCAGCCGCACCGCGAAGGCGCGGCAATGGAAGACCTTGAAGCCGTCGGCGCTGCACAGCAGGGCGGCGCGGACGATGGGCGTCGGCCCGTCCTCGATCTCCTCGACGAAGACCTCGTAGACCAGATGATGGCCGGCGTCGGGGATCACCTGCCCGCGGCAGACGAAGCGGGCGGGCTCGTCGGGCACCGGTTCGAACCGCCAGGAATCGCGGCCGATGGTGAAGCCGCCCGCCGCCATGAAGGTCGCCACCGCCTGCACTGCGCCCTCGGCCATCAGGGTGCCGGGCATGCAGGGGTCATTCTTGAAATGGCCGGCATAGAACCACGCATCGGCCGGCACATCGCTTTCGGCGCGCAGATAGCCGCGGCCCCAGGGACCGCCCTGCGGCTCGAAGACGGTCACGCTGTCGATCAGGCGCATGCGGCCCTGCGGGATGGCCGGGGTGCGCTGGTGGCTGCCGGCCAGCTCGAACCCCGCGCCGAAGCAGGCGAAGGCCCGGCCGGCGGTCCAGAGGTCGAGCTGTTCGGCGGTGAAGGAGCGGTGGCGCGACGGGCAGGGCAGCGGGTCGAGGCGGGCACCGTCCCTGGGCCGATCCTCCTCGGCGCTCCACAGCACGCCGCCGGAGTTTGCGAGTTCCCGGTCGGTGAAGAAACCGGCCTGACCGTTGCGGACCGACAGCACCAGCCGGTCGCCGATGCGGCAGTCGTAATGGAAGAAGAACAGCCCGACCTCGCCCATGCGGGCATGGCCGTCGATGTGGATGTCGTAGCGCAGGGTATCGCCGACCGTGGGCAGACCACCTTCATGATAGGTCATCTCGCAGCCGAGCAGGCGGTAGACGCGTTCGCCCCTGTTGCGGAAATCGGCGCCCAGCCAGGAGACCAGCAACAGGTCGGCCTGCCCGGATTCGATGGCGATGCCCACCGGCATGCGGCCGTTGTGCAGATACCAGGCGTCGGCCGTGACGTCGGTCTCGGTGACGATGGAGCCCTGGCCCATGCTGCCCGGCTCGCCGGCGATGGAGACGACGCGGTCGACCAGCAGCAGCGGCGGTTCCGGCATGCGGACCTGACGCGCATAGCCGTCCTGCTGTGCGAACAGCGGGCCGAAGATTTCGGAGACCTTGCCGGAGGCAAGGGTTTCCAACTGGGCGCGGGTCCAAAGGGGGGGAAGCGCTCCCTCTCCCGTCCCGGGAGAGGGAAGGGGCCCGCCGCGCAGCGGCGGGAAGGGTGAGGGGTGATCCGAGGAACCATGCGCTCCTTGATTCTCGCCCTGCCCCTCACCCTCCC
Source organism: Azospirillum melinis (assembly GCF_013340935.1). GTDB lineage: Bacteria > Pseudomonadota > Alphaproteobacteria > Azospirillales > Azospirillaceae > Azospirillum > Azospirillum melinis. The sequence continues at coordinate 89,817 of NZ_WHOS01000024.1, forward strand.
CACCTTCGGTGGGTCCCCTCCCTCTCCCGGGGCGGGAGAGGGCGCTTGTGGTCGGCTGCGATGTCGACACACCGAAGCCGTGCAGGTAGGTCCGATGCAGGTCCGACGCGATGGTCAGGTAGCCGGTGTGAAGCTCCGCCGTGCGGGCGAGGATGCGGGCAATCGGGCTATCGGCCGGCGGGACGTGCGCTGACACCGTTTCGGACGCGACCTGCTCCGGCACTGCGTCCAGGGGGCGGCGGGCGGCCAGATCGGGGGGCGGAAGGCCGGCGACCGGCGGCAGGGGCGGCGCGGGGTGCATCTGTTGCCCGAGCGTCCCCACCAGGGGGGCGGCAGGGGCGGGGAAGGTCAGGGGTTGGGCCGGCGGTGCCGCAACCGGACGCTCCAGGCGACGGGCGACCTCGGCCATGGCGGGATCCAGACCGGCGGTGAACAGTTCGGCCGCCACATGGGCCAACTGCTCCAGCGGCGCGCGGCCCGGATGGTCGAGGCTGACCGCCAGATGGTCGCGGCCGGACAGGATCGCGGCGATGGAGCGGGTCAGGGCGTTGCGCGGGCCATGCTCGACGAAGATGCGCACGCCGTCGTGATAGGCGCGGTGGACGGTGCGGGGGAAGTCCACCCGCTCCACCGCCTGCCGGGTCAGCGCCTCGGCGCACAGCTCGATGGACGGCGGATAGGCTTGGGCGAAGGCGTTCGCGTAAAGGGCGACGCCCTCGGGCGGGGTGGTTGCGCGCCGGTGGATGCGGCGCCAGACCGGGGCGCAGGGCTCCAGTTCGGCGCAATGCACCACCATGTCCTGGCCGAGCGGCAGCGCACGGTGGGTGCCGAGGCGGGCGACAGCCTGCCGGCAGAACTCGGCATCGCCACCGATCACGCAATCCTGCGGCGCGTTGACGATGGTGATCGAGACGCGGGGCAGGCCAGCCAGCGCCGCTTCGACCTCCTCGACGGGGGCGAGCAGGCGCCAGTTGCGCCAGTCCGCGGTGCCCGTCCGTCCCCAGCTTTGGGATGCGGCGAGGCAGTCGCCGGTCAGATGACGGCCATAAAGGCCCGACGCGTCGATCTCCGCGAACATGGCGCCCATGTCGGTCCAGACACCGGCGGTGAACAGCGCGTTGGTCTCGCCGGAGGACAGGCCGAGCATCGCTTGGGGCCGCAGGCCGAGGACGCCGCGGCTGACCTCCGCATGGGTCTGGCAGAGCAGCGCACAGGTCTGCAACTGCGCCATGGCGTCGAGCGGGGCGGCGGAACCATAGAGCCGTTCCGCCGCATGGGCCAGGACAGGAAAACGCTGTGTGACCGCTTGACCGATGTCGGGCATCGACAGGAGCAGGTCGCGGCCCATGCCCTTGTAGGCCGCAGCGGCCCCGGTGAAGGCGAAGGCGAGCGCGCCGCCCAGCGGCCGCTCCCGGAAATGGATGCCGTCGGCGACGGCCGCGCGGCCTTCGGCCAGGGCGAGCGCGCGGGACAGGGTGTCGGCTTCCCGGCCGGATGGGCAGGCAAAGGACAGGCGGACGGGGCCTTGCCCGCCATCCTCGCCGCGCCGGATGCGCCCGCACAGCTCGGCCCGGCTGCCGGCGGCAAACCAGCGGAGACGGATGGCGGGCGGAGGCAGGGCCGGCCGGACGATGCCGCCGCTTTCGACCAGCAGGTTGTCGGCGGCTCCGCCCAGCGCCTCGACGGTGACACGGGTGCGCAACGGTCCGGCGCCCAGCCAGGGGCGGGCGGGGCCGTCCGCGGGCTGCATGCGCCCGCGGCAGGCAACGATGGCGGCGGCGACATGCAGCAGGCCGGACGCGACATGGGCATGGCCAAAGCGGCGGGTGACCGGGCTGGCGCCCTGCGGGCCTGCGAGGACGAATTCGGCGCCATCGGCGCCACCGGCCTCGGACAGGTCGAGGATGGCGTGGATCGGCTCCCCTGCCGCCTCGGCGCACTCCACCCGGCGCAGCACCAGGGCGACGGCGGCGTCGCCGGCCGTCGCGAGGTCGGGGCGCAGGGCGGCTAGCGCGCTGCGATGGACCGGTTCGCAGGACAGGTCGACCGCGCCGACGACCGCGGCGTCCAGTTCGCCTGTCGCCAGGGCGCGGGCGGCGATGCGCAGCCCGGCGAGCCCCGAAAGTTCCTCCGCCGACACCGAGTAGCTTGGACCGCGCCAGTCGAACTGTGCGTTGAAGCGGTTGGCGACGATGTTCGGCATGGTGCCGATGACGCCGGCCGCGTTCAGCGGTGGGCCGAGTTCGACGCTGGCATCCGGATCGCAGAGGCCGGCAAGGCGCACGCCCAGCCCGCGCCGCGCCACCTCGGCATCGCAGCCCATGCCCATCAGCACGCCGGTGGTGGCCGCCGCCAGGGGGGGAGCGTCGGCAACAGCCTGCGCCACCGCTTTCATCGCCAGCAACTGCTGGGGCAGGGCATGGCGCAGGTCGGCGGGAGGGACGCGGGCGGTGGCGAGGTCCAGCGTGATGCTGTCCAGGGCGCGCTGGCCGTCCCCGGTCGGTGGGGCTGCGGCCAGGGCGGCGGCGAAATCGTCCGCGGCGGTGACGACGGCGAGCCCGACGACGGCAACGCGCAGAGACGGCGGCGGGACGGCGGCCACTTGCACGGACGGGGTGGCGGGCTGCCATTCCTCCAGGATCAGATGCGCGTTGTTGCCGCCGAAGCCGAAGGCGCTGATGGCGGCGCGGCGGGGACCGTCGACCTCCCATGGCTCCTCCCGGTTCAGCAGGCGGAAGGGGGAGGCGGCGATGCCGTCCAGCGGGGCGGAGTCGGCATGCAGGGTGGGTGGGCGGACGCCTGCCGCCATCGCTTGGATCACCTTGACCATGCCGGCCAGCCCGGCGGCGGCGATCAGGTGGCCCAGGTTGGATTTCAGCGAGCCGATGGGGACGCCGTCCAGCCCCTGGAAGACCCGGCCCATGCTGGCGATCTCTGTGGCGTCGCCCAACGCGGTTCCGGTGGCGTGGCATTCGACCAGAGACACCGCCTCCGGACCGAGGCCGGCCTGGGCATAGGCCGCGGCGATGGCGCGTTCCTGCCCGCCGGCATCGGGGACCAGGAAGCCGCGGCTGCGCCCGTCGTTGGACAGGCCGATGCCGCGGATGACGCCGAGGATGCGGTTGCCGTCGCGCACGGCGTCGTCCAGCCGCTTCAGCACCACGCAGGCGGCCCCCTCGGCGGGGATCAGCCCGTCGGCCTCGCGGTGGAAGGGACGGCTGCGGCCGGTCGGGCTGAGGGCGTTGAGGGCGGTGAAGCCCATGTGGAGGAACAGATCGTCGCCGCGGTTGACGCCCGCTGCGATCATCAGGTCGGCATGGCCGTCGCGCAGTTGGTCGCAGGCGAGCTTGACGGCGTAGAGCGAGGAGGCGCAGGCGGCGTCCAGGCAGAAGGCCGGACCGTCGAGGCCGAGCGCGCGGGCCGCCAGCCGGGCCGGCAGGCCGGAGGAGAAGCGGTTGGCTGGGTTGGGCCGTTCGCGGTCGAGCCACACCGCCTCGGCATAGGCGCTGAGGCTGGCGGTGGGGTAGGACAGGTTGCCGGCGATCAGGCCGCACCGCTCCGGCAGGGCGACGGTCAGCCCGGCCTCGCGCAACGCCTCGCGCCCGCAGTGGACCAGCCAGAGCACCAGCGGGTCGAGGCCGGCCAGATCCTCGGCCGGGCAGGCGAAGCCGCTGGGATCGAAGACGGCATCGAAGCCCTGGACATAGCCGCCGCGGTCGGTGGCCGAGCGTTCCGGCGCCTGCGGCGACAGGGCCTGTGCGGTGTCGACGCGCCAGACGCCGGGCGGCACCGGGCGCAGCAAATCCCGCCCCTCGACCACGGCCCGCCACAGCTCCGCCGGGCTGAGGGCACCCGGCAGCACGCAGCCGTGACCGACGATGGCGATGGGCGGGACGCGGCTCATGCCGAGCGGCCGATGCAGGAAACGACCGGGTTTCCGGCGGGGGGCTGGGACAGTTCGCGCAGCATGAAGGCGGCGCCGTCGTCCGGGGCGATCAGGCCGACGGACAGGCGGCGGAAATGCTGCTTCAACGCCGGTCCGACCATGCCGCCGTCCCACGGCCCCCAGGCGATGGCCTTCACCGTGCAGTCGGGGCGGCGCGCCGCCTCCGCCCGCGCCACGGCGTTCAGGACGCCGTTGGCCATGGCGTAGTCGCACTGGCCGGCATTGCCGTGCAGCGACGCGATGGAGGAGAACAGGCAGATGACGCGCACGGGATCCTGGCGGGTCGCCTCCAGCAGGTTGCCGATCCCGTCCACCTTGGTGCCGAAGACGGCGTCGAACTGGTCGCGGGTCTTGTCGCCGATGCGCTTGTCGGCCAGCACCCCGGCGCCATGGACAATGCCGGAAATCGGGCCGGCCTCCGCCCGGACCGTCGCCAGCGCCTGGGCGACGGAGGCGGCGTCGCGTACGTCGGCGCGGCAGTAGCGGACGCGGGCGCCGGCCGCTTCCAGCCGGCGGAGCGTGGCGCGGGCCTCGTTGGCGGCGAGGATGGTTCTGACCGTCGCCTCGATCTCGCGCGGCGGCTTGCCAGCACCGGGGCCGGCGATCACCGCCCGTCGCACCGCCGTCTCGTCGGAATTTCCGGCGAGGCCGGGCAGGACCGGGGCGGCGTCGGGGTCGCTGCGGCCGAGGATGACCAGGGTCGGGCGGATGTGGCGGGACAACTGCTCCAGCGCCACCGCGGTCACCCCGCGGGCGCCGCCGGAGACGACGATCACGGCACCCTCGGGAAGCGGCAGCGGGCCGTCCGCCGCTTCCTCTTGACGAAGAGTGCGGACGAGACGCCGGCCGTCGGCGGTCAGCCGCAACTCGGCATCGCCGTCGCCGGTGGTGAGTTCGGTCGCCAGGATTTGCGCCAGTTCCGCGGCGGAGCGGCTTCCGGCCTCCAGGCCGATGGCCTTGACCCGCGCCGCCGGCCATTCATGCGCGGCGGTCAGGACGAGGCCGCCGAGCCCGAGCCATGCATCCCGGCCATTCTGGACGGTGACGAAGGCGCCGCCGGCCTCGCCCAGGCGGGGAGCGACGGCCTTGGCGGCGGCAAGCGCGCGCCAGTGCAGGTCGGCGCTCGACGCCGCATCGGCGCCGTCGAGGCCGGCCAAAAACAGCACGCCGTCGTCCTGCGCGCCCGGCTCTTCGGTGAGGCGGGCGGCGATGCCCCTGGCCGACAGCAGCGTCACCAGTTCGGCTGCGACGCCCGCCGAATCCGGGATGACGGCGATGCTGGTCAGGCCGCGCAACATGTCGGTTCCGGAGGCTTGTCGGTCCTCCAGCACCGAGCAGGTGCGCAGGGTGCCGGACGATAACGCGGGCAGGGACTGCGACTGCGGCGTCTGCGGGGCGGCGGAAGCGTCGCCCCTGATGCGCGCGATCACGGCGCCGACGGTCTTCAGCGCGGTCAGTTCGCGCATTTCGACCGAGGCGAGGTCCGGCAGCCGTTCGACCAGAGCCGAGAAGATTTCCACCTGCTTGATGGAATCGATGCCGAGGCCGGCTTCCAGCTCCATCTCCGGGCTGAGCATCTCGACGGGATAGCCGGTCTTCTCTGCGACCAGCCCCATGAACAGCTTGCCGACATCGACGGAGGGCACGGCCGGTTCGGTCACTGACGGCACGGCTGCGGGCGCTGCCGTGACGGGCGCCGGGGCCGGACTGCCGCCGCGGCCGTCGGCGGCGATGGCAAGAATCTGGCCGATGGTCTTCAGCGCGTTCAACTCGCGCATGTCGGCAGTGCCCAGTGCCGGGATGCGCTCCTGCAGTGTCGAGAAAATCTCCACCTGCTTGATGGAATCGATGCCGAGCCCGGCCTCAAGCTCCATCTCCGCGCTCAGCATTTCGACCGGGTAGCCGGTCTTCTCGGCGATCACCGCCAGAACCGTGTCGCGGGCGCTGGCTGCAGGCGGAATGGGGACTGCCACCGGTTGCGGCCTGGGCGTGGCCACAGGCTGCGGGACCGTTGGAGCCGGCGCCGGCCGGTGCATCGGCGGAGTGGGTGCCGCCACAGGGGCGGGAGCCAGGACCGGCATTGGCTGCGGAGCGGCGATGGCCGGTGCGCTCGGCATGATCGGCGCAGGCGGGGCGGTGAAAGCAGGCTGCTGCGCCGGAACGCCGCTGAGGCTCTGGATCGCTTGGCCGGCGACGGCGAGGAGGGCCTGATGGCTCTCGGCGATGGCGCGCTGGAAGGCGGCGTGGGCATCGGCGACATGGTGATAGATCGTCTCCACCGACGCCGTAGCGACGGGGTTGGGCGCCGGCTGCGGAGCGGGGGAGTTCGTGACCATGATCTGGGCTTCTTCGATGGGCTGGGACTGGAAGGCGGTGGATTGGACCGGTGCCGACGATGCAGGCGCGGCCGGAATTGGCACGGCCGGCGTGGGAACGGGCCGCGGCGGGTTGGGCTTGGGCAATGCGGCCGCACCGCCCTGGGGCGGATAAATCTTGCCGAAATTGGCGCCGGAGATCTGGACCGCGGCCGGTGACGGCTTTCTTGGTTTGCGCTCCTCGGCGAAGCCAGCCCACAGCGCTTCGAAATCCAGGCGCACGCCATGCACCGCCAGGGCGCCCAACCCGTCCAGCAGGCTGAGGACGCCATCGGCACCGCGCCGGTCGAGCGGCACGGCAAGATGCGGGCGGCCGTCCAGGCATTGCGCCACCAGACCGGTCAGCACCGCGCCGGGGCCGACCTCGACGAAGGTGCGGACGCCGTCGCCATACAGCGCCTCGATCGTTTCGCGGAACCGGACCGTCCCGGCGATCTGCCCGGCCAGCAGGTCGCGGGTTTCGCTGTCGCCGTAGGGGGCAGCGGTGAGATTCGCATAGACCGGGATGGCGGCGGCGCCAAACCGCGTGTTCTCAAGAACGCTGCGGAAGCTCTTCGACGCCGCTGCCACCACCGGAGAATGGAAGGCGCTGGCGACCTTCAGGCGGACGGCCCGCAGCCCCTCGGCCTCCAGCAAAGCGACGGCGCTTTCGACCGCTGCGCGGGCGCCGGACAGGACCACCTGCTCCGGGCCGTTGTCGTTGGCCAGCACCACGTCCAGCCCTTGCAGAAGTGGGGCGACACGCTCCCGTCCGGCGGCCACCGCGATCATGGCGCCGTCGCTGCCGGCCGCAGCGGCCTCCATGCAGCGGGCGCGCTCGCCGGCCAGGGTCAGGGCGGTGTGCCGGTCGATGGCTCCGGCGGCGCAGAGTGCGGTGATCTCGCCGAAGGAATGGCCGGCGACGGCATCGGCGCGGAGGCCGGCGCGCTCCAGCACCGCCAGCAGGGCGAGGCTCGCCGTCCCGATGGCGGGCTGGGCATGCAGCATCCGGGTCAGGAGGGCATCCTGAGCGTCGCCCTCCTCCCGGGTGAAGGCGGGCGGCGGGAAGACCACGCGGTGCAAAGGCGGCTGGCCGGGGGCGGTGGGCAGCGCTGCCTGGGCATCCCAGACGGCCCGCGCCTCATCGAAGGCGACGGCCAGATCGGCGCCCATGCCGACATACTGGCTGCCCTGGCCGGGAAACAGGAAGGCGACCTTGCCGCCGGTGGCTTCGCCCACCGCCAGATGGATGCCGCGGGTGGAAAAGGGACCGGACCGGCTCAGCGCCGTCGCCAAGCGCGCCTCGAACTGCGCGGTGTCGGCGGCGACGATGGCGAGGCGATGGCGTGCGGCGGGATCGAAGGCGATCCGGCTGTCGCGGGCGACCGCTTCCAGCCCTTCCGATTTCATGCGCTCGGCGAGGGTGCGGGCGGCATCGGCAAGGGATTGCGCGTCGGCACCGCCGGCCAGCACCAGCGCACCGCCCGCCCACAGGCGGGAAGCGGTGTGGGACCCGGAATATTCCTCCAGCGCCACGTGATAGTTGCTGCCGCCGAAACCGAAGGAACTGACGGAGGCGCGCCGGGGGGCGCGATCCAGTCCCGCGCCCTTCACCCAGGGACGCGCACGGGTGTTGAGGTAGAAGGGGCTGGTTTCCAGCTTCAGACGGCTGTCGGGCCGCTCGACCTTGATGGTGGGCGGCAGAACCTTCTGGTGCAGTGACAGCGCCGCCTTCAGCAGACCGGCGGAGCCGGCGGCGGCCTTGGTGTGGCCGATCTGCGATTTGATCGAGCCGATGGCGCACCAGGAGTCCGTTTCCGCATCCGCTTCGCGGAACACCTGGGTCAGGGCGGTGAACTCCGCCAGATCGCCGGCGCGGGTGCCGGTGCCGTGGGCTTCCACCAGCTCGACGCTGCGCGGGCCGTAGCCGGCGTCGGCATAGGCGCGGCGCAGGGCGACCGCCTGACCTTCGGGGCGGGGGGCATAGACGCTGGTGGCGCGCCCGTCCGACGACGAGCCGATGCCGCGGATGACGGCATAGATGCGGTTGCCGTCACGCTCGGCATCCTCCAGCCGGCGCAGGGCGAACAGCCCCAGCCCCTCGCCGACGATGGTGCCGTCGGAGGCGTCGGAGAATGGCCGGCAATCGCCGCTCTTGGACAGGGCCGGCGTCTTGCTGAAACACATGTACATGAAGATGTCGTTCAGCGCGTCGACGCCGCCGCTGATGACCATGTCGGAATGGCCCAGCTCCAGTTCGTTCATCGCCATCAGCAGGGCCGACAGCGAGCTGGCGCAGGCGGCGTCCACCACGCAGTTGGTGCCGCCAAGGTCGAGGCGGTTGGCGATGCGCCCGGCCACCACATTGCCGAGCACGCCGGGGAAGGTGCTTTCCTGCCATTCCACATACTGCGAGGCGATGCGGTCGCAGAGGGCGGTCACCTCGGCTTCCGGCAGGCCGGCTTCGCGCAGGGCCTTGACCCAGACCGGCCGTTGCAGCCGTGCCCCCATGGTGCCGACCAGTTCGGTGGCGGAGGCCACGCCCAGCACGATGCTGGTCCGGCTGCGGTCGATGTCGCGGAACCGGGAGCGGCAGGCCTCGTCCAGCACCTCCCTGGCGACGATCAGCGCCAGAAGCTGCGCGGTGTCGGTGGCGGCCAGCGCCTGGGGCGGGATGCCGAACTCCAGCGGATCCAGCGTGGCGGGCGGCAGGAAGGCGCCGCGCCGGCAATAGGTCTTGTCCCGCGCCGTCGGATCGGGGTCGTAATAATCCTCCACCAGCCAATGGGTAGCCGGCACGTCGCCGATGCAATCCCGTCCGGCGAGAATGTCGCGCCAGAAACCGTGCGTGGTGCCGGAACCGGGGAACATGGCGCCGATGCCGACGATTGCGATGGGATGGCGGTTCTTCAAGGCCGTCTCGGAGGTTCGGAAGGAGGATCAGGGGGGCGAAACCGGCGTGCCGGCGGGTCAGGCGAGCCGGCGCGGCACCCAGGTGAAGGCGGCGGCCGGGACCGGCAGGCCCGCCGTGCGCATCTGCTGGGCGCGGGTCACCACGGCGGCGCCCTCCAGCAGGTTGCGGGCGATCTGTTCGACGCTGCGGTTCTCCGCGGCTTCCAGGAAGCTGCCCTTCACCCAGTCGTTGAAGGCGCCCATGGCCGGGCCGCACCAGACCTGGAAGTCGTGGCGCCGGGCGGCATCGTCCAGCATCGGCCAGCGCGCGGCGTTGAACAGATACCAGCGGAAAACCAGCGCCATGCGGTGGCGGGGATCGGCCTCGGCCCGGGCCAGTTCCGCCGGGTCGCGGGCGGCGAAATGCTCGCGGGTCTGGCGCCAGATCTCCTCCAGCGGAGCCTGGAAGACGTCGCGTTCCAGGGTCGCGCGCTCTGCCGCCGGCAAATCGTCCAGGCCGGAATGACGGCAATACAGGTCGTACAGGCGCTGGGCGCGGAAGGGGAACATGGTGCCCCGCTTCATCACCTGCACCTTCACGCCCATTTCGAACATGTCGGCGGCCGGTGCCATCGTCACGTCCGTGCTGGACAGGTCGGCCAGCATGCGGCGAACCGACAGCGGCTGACCGGACTCCGTGGCCGACTGGTTCACCGAGCCGACGACGACATAGGCGGCCCCCATGGCGAAGGCGGCGGCGATGGCTGCGGGGGTGCCGAGCCCGCCGGCGGCGCCGACGCGGATGTTGCGGTCATAGCCATGGGCGGCCACCAGCTCGTCCCGCAGGCGCTGGATGATCGGGAAAAGGACTGAGAGTGGGCGGTTGTCGGTGTGGCCGCCGGAATCGGCCTCCACCGTGATGTCCTCGGCAACCGGGATGGTGGAGGCCAGGTCGGCCTCCCCGGCGGTGAGGCGGCCTTGGGCGACCAGATCGGCCAGCATGCGCTGCGGGGCTGGGGCCATGAACTGGCGGGCGACCTCGGCGCGCGAGACCTTGGCGAAGATGTGGGTCAGGCGGCGGACCGCACCGGTGGCCAGATCGCGGCTCAACCCCCTGGCGGCCAGCTCGACCACCGACGGCGTCAGCGCCATGAAGGCGGAGGCCGAGACGCGGCGCACGCCCTGCTGCTGGAACAGGCGGCAAACGGCGGTTTCCAGCGAAGGGTCGTTGGGGCTGTGGATCAGGTTGGCGCCCCAGTTCGGCGCCCGGGTGCCAAGGGCCGCGTGGATTTCGGCGATCCCCTCCTGCACGCGCTGCGGCGACAGGCCGGCGCTGCCATAGAAGCCGAGCAGCCCGGCACGGGCGGCGGCCACCGCCATCGCCGGCGTGGCGATGCCGCGTGCCATCTCGCCGGCCACATAGGCGAAGCGGCAACCATGGGTTTCCTGAAAAGCGCGGTCGCCCAGCCACTCCGGATAAAGTGGCGGCAGGGTGGCGACGGGATGAAGCTCGCCGCCGGCAAGATCCGGGGGAAGGCTCGAAGCTCCCAACCGGCCGTCCCGGTTCCGCAAGATGTAAAGCGGTTCCCGCGCCTTCTGAGTCAATTCCAGGAGCTGTGACGGATCGAAGCTTGCCGTCGGCGACGCCAGTGGCGGCATTGCCGGCTCCAGACAGGTCATATCCACACCAACCCCTGATTATCTTTTTTCTTTATAAACAGCGGGTGGATTCTACCACAGATATATTGCCGCGAAAACGGGTTGCGAAGGGATGAACGGAACGGAGTCCGATGCGTGGCGTGCAGTGCGGTGAAAGCTCCCGGGGGTTCCGGCGGGCCGGCATTCGGGCCGGCCCGTCAGGGTGCGCTTGTCCGGACCCTTAGAATGCCAGACGGGTGTCCAGCATCAGGATGTGCGCGCGGTCGGTCAGGTCGCCGCCGCTGGCCGCAGCGCCCGACAGGGTCGAGCGGACATAGTCATACTCCAGCCCGGTGGTCAGGCCGGGGGCGACGGTCCAGGTGACGCCGCCCTGCCAGACATCGGCCTTGGCCGGCGTCGTCATGGTCGCCATGTCGTTGCCCAGCGCGCGCATGTAGTTGGCGGCGAACAGCAGCGGGCCGCTGGTGTATTGGGCGCCGACGATCAGGTTCTGCTGGTTGCGCGACTGCGCGGTCCCCTTGGCATAGCCGCTGTCGCCGCTGTAGGCGTAGCTGACGCCGACCTTCGCCGGGCCGTAGCCGACATTGGCGCCGACATGGAACGAGTTCAGATCCTCGAAGGACTGGCTGGCGATGCCGTCGCTCTGCCGCACCGCCTTGCCGGTCTGGTAGAAGGCGCTGGCCTCCACCGTCACGTCGCCGAAGCTGTTCTGGAAGGCGGCACCCGCTTCGACCACGTCGCGGAAGGCGAGCGCATCGCCAAGCGCATCCACCTTGCGGCGGTTGATCGACGTGTTGGAATCGCCGGTGCGCGGGGTGTAGGACACCGCGGCCTGCAAACCGCCGAAGCTGGGGCTGATGTAGATGAACTTGGTCCCGGTGTCGTAGGACACCAGCGTGCGCAGGCTGGTCGCCGCCAGCGGCAGGGCGGCATAGGTGGACGAGCCGTGGAGGAACAGAATGCCGTTGCTGTCCGGGCTGCCGGCGATGCCCTCCGTGTTGGGGCCGATCATGCCGTATTCGTCGGACAGCCCGTTGATGACGCCGGCCTGGATGGTGCCGAAGGACCCGTTGGCGAAGAGGAAGGCGCGGTCGTTCTCCACCGTGCGGCTCGACACCGAGGGGTCGCCGTTGCCGGAGACCAGACGCAGCCGGGCGCCGTAGGTCAGCCCGTTGTCGGTGGTGGCCGACGGGGTGACGGTCAGACGCAGGCGGTTGGAGAATTCGGTCGAGCGCAGCCCGCTGTCCTGCTTCTGGCTGACATAGGCGCCCTGGAAATAGGCATCGCCGCCGATGGTCAGGCTGAATTCAGCCTCGGCAAGGGCCGGGGCGGCCTGAAGCGCGACGACAAGGGCGGCGGTGGCGGTGCCGGCCAGGGCTGCGGTGCGGAGAAGTGAGATCTGGGACATCGGGCGCATCGGGATGGTCATTCCGGGAAAGGGCGTCAGGCGTCAGGCCGTCTGGGCAATGGGGAACCAGCGGCGGCCGAACGGGGTGAGGTTGTCGTCGGTCAGGCGGGCGAGGCAGAGGATTTCGACACTGTCGGCCCAGCGCGGGTTGAGGTGGCGGAACTGGGCAACCGCCGGGCTGTCGAGCTTGGCCTCGCTGATGGCGCGGGCCTCCTCCGTCAGGCCGTAGCCCTGCCATTTCCAGTCCACCGTCCCGGTATCGGGATCGTAGTAGTGCGCGAAGCATTCGCGGCCGATATGGTCGCGCAAGGCCCGGTCGAGGTCGTCGAGCGTCCGGTCCGCGCTGGGCGTGTGGCGGAGGAACAGCATTGGCATGTAGCGGTAGGAGCGGTAGCCGACGGCGCTGTAGCTCCAGTACCAGAGCCGCCCCGACCGGTCGGCGCGCGCCCGCCCGACCATTTCGGCGACCATGGCGCGCACCAGCCCGTTCGACCCCCAGAAGCGCCGTTCCAGAATGCAATGGGCGGTGTGGAAGGCGCCGACGGCGGTGCCGGCGATCTCCGCCTCCTGGCGGTAGATCGTGGCGAAGCCGACCAGCTCGCCGGTATCCGGATCCTCCTGCAGGACGCAGTGGTCGAGGTCGCCCAGCTCCTCGTTGAAATACTCTTCGCCGTAGCCCTCGAACCAGACGCTGAGCAGGGCGAACATCACCGCCCGCCGCTCAGGAGTCAGGGCGGCGGGTTCGACGATGCTGGTCATCAGGGGGTGATGCGACGCGCGCGGCCTCATGCCGGCGCTCCGGACAGATCGCTGGCGGACAGGTAGCTGGCCGCACCCGCATCGCGGACATCGGCGCAAATGTCCTCGTAGTTGCAGGTGATCTCCTCGCCGGCGGCGATGGCGCGGCGGGTGACGAAGACCCGCCAGTCGCCGGGGTCGGCCCGGCCGATGGACGGCTCGTCGTCATGGTTGAGGAAGCGGGCGTCGTCGCCGGGCAGCAGGACGCCGACCCCGTCGATCACGCAGCCGTGGAAATCCACCAGCCGGGAAAGCTGGGGGAACTCGTCCAGCAGCGCATCGTCGGGAGCGAAGAGGCGGTCGACGCGGGCATCGAACCGCCACACCGGCACGCCGGCCGCAACCGGCCCCTCGGCGAACAGACCCAGCCCGTGGATCGGGCTGGAGGCGAGGCGGGTGGGGATAAGCAGCGGCATGGCGTTTCTTCCGGCGGACCCGTTGGTGCGTCAGGCGGCGGCGTTGGCGGGAGCCAGCGACTCGTCGAACTCGAAGCTGGCGGCGTCGTCGACGAACTGCTCCTCGACGGTCGTGCGCGGCTGTTGCAGGCAGACGCCGATATAGTCGGCGAAGCGCGGCGGCGGGGCGAAGCCTTCGGCCAGCAGGCGGCTGTTGTCGAAGGCGATGTCCTGGGCGGTGAAGCGGTGGTACTTGCGGCCGCCGGCGGCCATCGTCCGGTGCAGGATGTCGCGCTGCGGGAAGGCCAGGCGATAGGCGCGGTCGAAGGGCTTCCAGCCTTCCGGACCCTTCGGGTCGAAGAAGCTGTAGGGGCGGGTGCCCTCATGGCCGTGGCTGGCGAAGGCTTCCTCGAAATCGACCCAGGTCGTGCGGCTGCCGAGGCCGGCGGAGATGTGGTAGAGGTTGTGCTTCAGGTCCGGCTTGCGCAGCAGGTCGTGCAGACGGGCCGACGCCCAGTCGACGGGCACGATGTCGATAAAGCCGTCGGGCGAGCAGGGCAGGATGCCGGTGCGGTCGACCAGACGGAAGAACCAGAAGATGCTGGCGCTGGGGCGCACACCAAGCTGGGTGTGGCCGACGACGATGGACGGGCGGCAGACGACGATCGGCAGGTCGGGGAAGCCGGCGGCCAGAGCGCGCTCGGCCGCGGCCTTGCTGCGGGTGTACTCGACGATGTGCGGCGTGTCGTGGCCGGGGGCCGGGGCCTCGCTCACCATCTCCAGCCACGGCGTCTCGCCGCAGCAGAAGGCGGTGCCGATGTGCAGGAAGCGCTGGAGATGCTTCATCCGGCGGGCGCGGGCGGCGAGCGCCAGCGTGCCGTCGACATTGATCTGCCAGACCGAATGGCGGCTGTCGAAGGAGGTGTCGGCGGCGACATGGACGATATGGGTCACCGCGTCCAGCCGCGGGTCGGTGCTGGTCGCCAGCGATTGCAGGTCGCCCGGCAGGATCTGGCACAGGCCGGCATAGGCATCGGCCGTGGCGCGGTCGACGCAGCGCGCGAGGTTGGAGGCGAGACGGGCGCGGCAGGCGGCCTCGTCGGCGCCGCGGATCAGCAGAAGGCAGTCCGCCGCGGACCCGTTCTGCACGGCGTCGAGGTAGAAGGAACCGCCGAGGAAGCCTGTGCCGCCGGTGAGAAGGATCATGGTGTGCCTCTGTCTCGCGTCTGGGTGATGGGGGCAGGGGAGGGG
>NZ_WHOS01000025.1 GCF_013340935.1 Azospirillum melinis
GGGAGGAGGGGGGGGCGGGTTTGGCCGGAACGACCTCGCGGCCGGTCTCCGCCCGTGCTGCGTCCTGGCGGTCGATTTCGGGCACCCCTGCTTCGGGCATCTGCGTGTCGGGCATGGTTCAGCGCCCCCGGTTCTGCTGCTGCCACAGATGCCGGTATTCGGCGCAGCGGTCGAGCAGGAGGGGATGGGGGGCGAGGTCGAGCAGGCGCCCCTGCTCCAGCACGGCGATGGTGTCGCAGCCGGTCAGGGTGGAGAGCCGGTGGGTGACGATCAGCACGGTGCGGCCCTGGGCGATGCGCCGCAAATTGGCCATGACGATGGCCTCGCTGTCGGGGTCGAGCGCCGAGGTCGCCTCGTCCAGGATCAGCAGGCGCGGCTGGGGCAGCAGGGCGCGGGCGATGGCGATGCGCTGCTTCTGGCCGCCGGACAGGTTGCTCGCCCCCTCCTCCACCAGCGTGTCGTAGCCGTCGGGCAGGCGGTGGATGAACTCGTCGGCGCCGGCCAGCCGGGCGGCCTCGACGATCTCCTCGCGGCTGGCCTCCGGCATGGTCATCGCGATGTTGTCGCGGATGGTGCCGCGGAACAGGAAATTCTCCTGCAGCACCACGCCGATGGAGCGGCGCAGATGGGCCAGATCCAGTTCGCGGATGTCGAGCCCGTCATAGCGGATGCTGCCCTCCTGCACCGGGTAGAAACCCTGGAGCAGCCGCATCAGCGTGCTCTTGCCCGAGCCGCTGCGCCCGACCAGCCCGACGACCGACCCGGCCGGCACGGTCAGGGTGACGCCGTCGAGCGCAGCCGGGCGGTTGCGGTCGTAGCGGAAGCCCAGCCCTTCGATCTCGATGCGGCCGATCAGGGCGGGGCAGGCGCCGCTGCCCTCGCGCCGCGGCTCGGCCGGGTGGTTCATCACCTCGCCCAGCATGCGCACCGACAGGGCGGTCTCCTGATACTGGTGGATCAGCGAGACGATCTGGACCAGCGGCGTCACCACCCGGCCCGACAGCATCTGGAAGGCGATCAGCGCGCCGACCGACAGCTGGCGGTCGAAGACGTCGAAGGCGCCGACGGCGACCACCGCCACCATCATCGCCTTCTCCAGGAACTCGGTCACCGTGCGGGCGGCGATGGAGATGCGGCCGACCCGGTAATGGCTGGTCACCGCGCGGGCGGCCTTGCGGTCCCAGCTGCGGCGCTGCTGCGGTTCGAGTGCCGAGGATTTGACGGTCCGCATGCCGTGGATGGTTTCCACCAGCATGGCCTGCCGCTCGGCATCGGCGTTGTAGAGGTCGCGCAGGCGGCTGCGGTAGACCGGCACCAGGGCGACCACCACGCCGGCGATCAGGCCGGCGAACAGCAGCGCCACCAGCGTCAGCTTGACCGAATAGAAGAACAGCACCGGCAGGAAGACCAGCAGCACCAGGCTGTCGAGCACGGTGGACAGCAGGTTGCCGGTCAGGAATTCGCGGATGCGCTCGACCTGCTGCATGTGGCGCACGGTGACGCCGGCCGAATGCCCGTCGAAGAAGGTGATCGGCAGGTCGAGCAGATGGCCGAAGGTACGGTTCAAGAGGCGGATGTCGATGCGGTTGGCCGCCGCCAGCAGGATGAACTGGCGCAGGAAGCGGAAGCCCGCCTCGAACAGCAGGGCGCCCAGCACGCCGATGGTCAGCACCTGGAGCGTGGCGACGGTCTCGTTCACCAGCACCTTGTCGATCACGATCTGGAAATAGACCGGGACGGCAAGGGCGAGCCCGTGCAGCACCAGTGCCGCCACCACCACGTCGCGGAAGGCGGATTTCTGGCGCAGGATCTCCGGCACGAACCAGCGCAGGCCGAAGGGCTGGCGCGGGTCGGCAAGGCCGTGGCGCGGCTTGAGCAAGACCAGCTCGCCGTCCCAGCGCTCCAGGAAGCGGTCGCGCGGCACGTCGATCACGTCCAGCCGGTCGGCCAGCGGATCGACGACGCCGACCATGGGCTCCTCCGCCGGGTCCGCAGGACGCGACAGCCCGACCAGGATGACGGTGTTGCCGTTGGACAGCCGCGCCAGCAGCGGGAAGACGGGGGGAAGGGACTGCAAGCCCTTCCAGTCCAGCCGGCGGGCTGTCGCCTTGAAGCCGGTGGCGGCGGCGATGCGCAGCAGGTCGGCGGTGGAGGGCTCCCCCCTGCCGGGGGCGACGCGGGCGCGCAGCGCGGACGGCGAGGTCGACAGGCCGTGATGGCGCGCCACCAGCGTCAGGCAGCGCAGGGCGGTGC
This sequence comes from Azospirillum melinis, assembly GCF_013340935.1. Taxonomy (GTDB): domain Bacteria; phylum Pseudomonadota; class Alphaproteobacteria; order Azospirillales; family Azospirillaceae; genus Azospirillum; species Azospirillum melinis. The sequence continues at coordinate 2,254 of NZ_WHOS01000025.1, forward strand.
TCTCGTCGTGGTTCGGCGCGGCCTCGGGTCCGGGGGGCGGGGCCGTGACGGTCGTGCTGGCGTCCGGCATCGGTCAGCCGAAATTCGGCGAACGGGGCCGGGTGGGCGGAGTGGCCGAGGCTGCCGGGGCGGGAGAGGCAGGCTGGACCGCGGCCTGCACCGGAGCCTGCACATTGCCCTGGAAGGGCGGAGAGGCAGGGGAGCCGTGAGAGGGAGCGGAAACCGGCACGGCGCCGGAATTGGGCGGCAGCACACCGGCGGCCTCCAGCCGCTGGCGCATGCCCTCCAGGGCGGAGAGGCTGGCGAGGAAGCCCGGCAGGCTCATCACCACCCGCTGGCGGATGGCGGGCAGCGGCTGACCGTTGCCGTCCTTGCGCAGCGCCGACAGGCTGAACAGGTCGATGCGGACCATGCCGTTGCCGAAGCCGATGTCGAAGACCCCGTCGGCATAGAGTTCGGGGATGCGGTCGTCCGGCGGCGGCTCGATGGTCATGATGGTCCCGGCAGCAGAAGGCGGGGCGCCGCTGCGGCACCCTCGCGCCCCCTTTCTACCGGAAGTCGGCGACCCGGACCAAGCCGCCAATGTCCGCAACCGCAAAGAGACACAGGCGACGCCTCCGCTTGCGCGGAGGCGTTTGTCCGTTTGCCTCGATCACCGGCGAGGCCGTCCGGCCTCCTGGCTATCGCGGACACGTGCCCGCTGGGTCGCGGCCCTCCGGCGGCAACAGCCGGTGCCGCTCAGTTGCGGCCGTAGACGTCCTCGAGCCGGACGATGTCGTCCTCGCCCAGATAGGAGCCGGACTGCACCTCGATGATGGTCAGCGGCACCTTGCCGGGGTTCTCCAGCCGGTGGACCGTGCCGATCGGGATGTAGATCGACTGGTTCTCGTAGACCATCACCTGCTCCTCGCCGCGGGTGACGAGTGCCGTGCCGTTGACCACCACCCAGTGCTCGGCACGGTGATGGTGCTTCTGGAGCGACAGGCGCGAGCCAGGGGCGATGGTCAGGCTCTTCACCTGGAAGCGGTCGCCGGTGTGCAGCGACTGGTAGGATCCCCAGGGGCGGTGGACCCGGCGGTGGCTGACGGACTCGCTGCGCCCCTCGGCTTTCAGCCGGTCGACGATGCGCTTGACGTCCTGCGCCTGGGAGCGGTCGGCGACCAGCACGGCGTCGTCCACCACCACGACCACGGCGTTCTCCACCCCGACCACCGCGGTCAGGTGGTTCTCGCTGCGGACGTAGCAGTCGCGGGCCCCCTCCAGCAGCACGTCGCCGACGATGACGTTGCCCTCGCCGTCCTTGTTGCCGACATCCCACAGTGCCGACCAGGCGCCGACATCGGTCCAGCCGATCTCGCAGGGGACGACGGCGGCGCGGTCGGTGCGCTCCATCACCGCATAGTCGATGGAGATGCTGGGCGCCTTGGCGAAGGCGGCGGCGTCCAGACGGAAGAAGTCGAGATCCTTCGAGCCCTGCTCCAGCGCCTCGCGGCAGGCAGCCAGCACCGCCGGGGCGTGGCGCTCCAGCTCGGCCAGCAGGCGGGAGGCCGGGAACAGGAACATGCCGCTGTTCCAGGCATAGGTGCCTTCGGCGAGGTAGCGCTCGGCCACCTCCAGCGACGGCTTCTCGACGAAGGCGGCGACATTGTAGGCGCCGTCGGCCTCGTCCATCGAATGGCCGCGGCGGATATAGCCGTAGCCGGTCTCCGGCCGGGTCGGGGTGATGCCGAAGGTGACCAGCCGGCCGGCCTGGGCGGCGCGGGCGGCGATGGCGACGGCGCGGCGGAAGGCCTCGGCGTCGCGGATCTCATGGTCGGCCGGCAGGATCAGCAGCAGGGCGTCCGGATCGTCCGCCGCGACCGCCAGGGCAGCGAGCGCACAGGCGGCGGCGGTGTTGCGGCCGGCCGGCTCCAGGATGATGCCGCGCGGCGTGCAGCGCGACTGGCGCAGCTGCTCGGCGGCGAGGAAGCGGTGTTCCTGGTTGCAGATCACCAGGGGAGCCGCGAAGACGGCCTCCGCGGCAGCAGCAGCCGGGGAGCCAGGCTGCGCGCTGACCCGCAAAGCGGTGTCCTGGAGCATCGTCCGGTCGGAGCAGAGCGGCAGAAACTGCTTGGGATACAGTTCGCGCGACAAGGGCCACAAACGGGACCCCGTACCGCCGGACAGCAGCACCGGGACGATCTTCTGCGCGGAATTGCCGTTCATCCTGCCGCCATCTGTTGTGTGAGCATGTGGTCGGGCGCCGGCAGCCGCACAGGGACAAAACCTGAGGGCTGGCGCCATGGCGGTTCGTTATAGACCGCGCTTTCCGCCCTTCACAAGTACCCCTCCGAGACCTACGCGACATTCCGACCAAGGGTTACCGCTTTTAGTGAGCATCAGGAAAGTCAGGGAGGAGTAGGCGAAATTTTCTTCGAACAAATCACGAACATCCTGTAGGATTTCCGCATGGTTCAGCGGAGCTACAAATACCGGCTTTATCCGAGTAAGGCCCAGAGCGTGGTCCTGACAGAGATGTTGGGCGCCTTCTGCGATCTCTACAACGCGGCTCTCCAGCAGCGCATCGAAGCCTACCGGCGTCAGCACAAGACCCTGCGCTATTTCGACCAATCAAGCGAACTGAAGGCAGTCCGCGCCATCGACGAGCGCCTCGCCGGCTTCAGCTATTCCGCCGCACAACAGGTGCTCCGCCGTCTGGACAAGGCGTTCACCGCCTTCTTCCGCCGTCTCAAAACCAAGGCCAAGGCCGGCTTTCCGCGCTTCCAGGCAAAGCATCGCTTCGACAGCGCCGAGTTCCGGGTCGGCGATGGTCTGACGATCCGCAAGAGCAAGCGCCTCAGCGTTACCGGCATCCCTGGTGAGATCAAGGTGAAGTGGCACCGCGCCCTTCCGGCCGGTGCGGCGGTGAGGGCCGCCGTCCTCTCCCGTTCGGCCGGCTCATGGTTCGTTTGCTTCCAGATTGCCTTGCCTGATCAGGAGAAGCCGCTGCGCGATGGTGCCGCGGTCGGCATCGACGTCGGCTTGGCCAGCCTGATTGCCACCTCGGACGGTGAGAGCATAGCAACGCCGCATTGGACGAAACACGCGGCCAAAAAACAGCGTCGTTTGCAACGTGCTCTTGCCCGCTGCAAGCGGGGCAGCCGGCGTCGGCTTAAGGCCAAGCAACGGCTTGCCCGCCACAGTGCCCACACCGCCAACCAGCGGCGTGACTTTCTCCATCAGTTGTCCCGCTCTCTGGTGGAGCGCTATGCCTTCATCGCTCTAGAAGACCTGAACGTCGACCGTCTGACCCGCTCGAGGCTAGCCAAGGCGGTTCACAACGCTGCCTGGGGCCAGCTTCGCTCCTTTCTCGAGTACAAGGCTGCAAGTGCCGGTACCCGTGTGGAAGCGGTGGACCCTCGAGGTACAAGCCAAACCTGTCCAGTCTGTGGAGTTGGTGTCGCCAAGACGCTCGCCGACCGCATGCACAAATGTCCGTGTGGCTGCGTGATGGATCGCGACATCGCTGCGGCGACGGTCATCCTGCAGCGGGCACAGGGAATGGGGCCGGGGACCGGCCTTCGGTCGCCAAGCCAGCGGGTTACCGCCTAGCTTGACCGAGAAGCTGTCGCCATTCAGGCGATAGAGTGTTCACCCGACCGGAGCGCCTCATTCTAGGACAGGGGGCGAGACAAGACTCCAAACACCCTCCCCTCCGGCGCCGACCGGTCGGCGTTGAGGCAAGGGTCAAGGTTGGAGTCTTGTCGCGCCCCCTCCCAGCTCCCCTGCCGTCCGGCCCCCGTGGACAGGGGCGGAGGGCGGCTGGAGGCGGATCTGGCAGGCAATCGGGGCAGGTCCGGGCGGGGTGGGGCGCGACAGAACTCCAAATCCGGCTGCCGACAGCATCGGTGCCGAGGGGCGAATCACCGGCGAGTCGTGATCGATTCGCCTCCACGACTCGGAAATCGACGAATCGGAAGCGATTCGGGGTCGAATCGAAATGTCCCGGCTGGAGTCTTGTCGCGTCTGCCGAAAAATCCACAGGCAACGCGGACTATCCGCTGGAGTCTTGTCGCGGGAGTTCTGGAGTTTTGTCGCGCGACTCGCGATTCTCTACTGGAGTCTTGTCGCGCAAACTATTAACTGAATCAAATATCCGTACAAATAGTTTGAGCGACAAGACTCCAAATTGCTGGCACTAACCGACCGTGATATAGCGTTGACCGCAAAGTCGTGCCAAGGTCAGCTCGATATGGGACAGATACACACCCTGATTACCCAGCTGGGACGCGACCAGGCGAAGGCGCTCCAGACGGATCCGGATCAGCGTTCGCTAGTCGATGTGGCTGCTGCCGTCCTCGAAGAGGAGCGGCAGGAGCTTGGCATCACCTATTCGGGTTTTGCGCTGACGGCTCTTCCGCATCGTCGTCTTCCCGATGACCAGCCGTGGGAGCGTCGCGGACATAAGATCCGCTTGCTGATCGAGCCTGGTCGACTGCCGATCCGCAACGGTGGCTTTAAGCTTTACGGTGTTCCGTACGGCAGCCGTGCGCGGATGATCCTGCTGTACCTGCAAACCCGGGCGATCCAGACCGACAGCCGCGAGGTCGAGCTGGGCCGCAGCATGCACGAATGGCTTGACCGCATGGGCCTGTCGGTGGGCGGCCAGACCTACCGCGACATCCGCGAGCAGGCCTCGCGCATCGCCGCCTGCAACCTGACCTTCGCCTGGGAGGACGCCCACAGCATCGGCTTCGAAAAGGGGTCGATCGTCAAGGGCGGCATCCATTTCTCGACCAATGGCGGGGCGGAACCGGGCCAGGGATCGCTGTGGGAAGACCGCGTCCTGCTGTCAGAGGCCTTCTTCCGCGAGCTGAAGGCCCATCCGGTGCCGATCTGGGAGCCGGCGCTGCGCCACATCCAGAACAACAGCACCAGCATCGACATCTATATCTGGCTGGCCTACCGGCTGCACAGCCTGAACCGCTCCACGCCGATCACCTGGCCGGCGGTGTTCGAGCAGTTCGGCGCCGGATACAGCCGCCTGCGCGATTTCAGGAAGCGCTTCATCGAGGCGCTCCAACTGGCGCTTGCGGTCTACCCGGACGCGCGGGTCGATGTGGAAGAGCAGGGGTTGATGCTTCATCCCTCGCCGCCGCCGATCCCGGAGCGCAAGTTCGCACAGCTCTGCCGGTGATTTCGCGGGCGAATTCCGCGGATCGGGCGCTGACGCAGGACGCGTTCGGCGCGCGATCCGCGTCTGCACCCTATCCGTGCAGCCGTCGGTCCCGCGCAGGCAGGGATCCAAATCTCCTGTTCAAGTGCTTGATATGGCTCGATTCCCGCCTGCGCGGGACTGACGGCGTGCAAATATTCTGGACTGGAACGGCAGCCTCACCCCCCCCTGCGACAAGACTCCAAACTCCGCAGCACCCCAACCGCTCAGGGATTGGCGCGCAGCGCTCCGCCCAACGGGGTCAGCAGACGGCGGAGCGTTGCATCCAGAAGGCTTTCATCGAGGCTGCCGGACAGGGCCAGTGCCTGGGGCGGCATCATGAAGAAGGGGGCGTCGCCGGCGGCCCCGCTGCGCTGAAGGGTCGCGGCGAGCGCCAGCAGACGGCACCCCTCCTCATGCCGCAGCGTGGCATGGACCAGCACCAGCAGGGTGCCCGGCTCGGCGATGCGGGCATCGTTGGGGGCGAGCGCCGTGACCGCCGGACCGGAGGCCAGCAGCCCTGACAGCACCGCGGCGGCGCGGCCGCACAGCGCGTCATCCCCGACATCCGTGACCGCGCCGCCCTCGGCATCCACCGCGCAGAGCAGGCCGACGCGCTCGATCCGCTGGAAAAAGGGCAGGGGCGACATAGCTGGCGAATTGGCAGGCGACATGGCGGCGGCCTCCGCGGCGAGGATGAACAGGCTGGCGGCAATCGGCAGCGCCGGGCAGAACCGTCTTGAGATCCATCTCGGGATCCGTCTCATCGCGCCTCCTCCATATCGGTGATGGAACCGGCATCGTCCGGCAGGAAGCCGCCGACCTGACGGCGCCACAGCCGGGCATAGGGGCCGTCGCGGCGCAGCAGGGTGGCATGGTCGCCGTCCTCGAGGATGCGGCCCTTTTCCATATAGAGGATGCGGTCCATGCCGGTGACGGTCGACAGCCGGTGGGCGATGGCGATCACCGTGCGGCCCTCGAACAGGCCGAGCAGCGCGTCCTGGATCAGATGCTCCGTCTCGGAGTCGAGCGAGGAGGTCGCCTCGTCCAGCACCAGGACCGGCGCGTCCTTCAGGAAGGCGCGGGCGATGGCGACCCGCTGGCGCTCGCCGCCCGACAGCTGGATGCCGCGTTCCCCCACCACGGTGTCGTAGCCGGCGGCACGGCCCTCGATGAAACGGTCGCAATGGGCGCGGGCGGATGCCGCGCGGATTGCCTCGTCGCTGGCCCCCTCGCTGCCATAGGCGATGTTGTCGCGGATGGAGCGATGGAACAGGCTGGGCAGCTGCGGCACCTCGGCCACCGCGCGGTTGAGCGAGGCGAGGCTGACCGCGGCGATGTCCTGCCCATCGATCAGGATGCGCCCCCCCTGCAACGGGAACTGCCGGCGCAGCAGGCGGACCAGCGTGCTCTTGCCCGCCCCCGACGGGCCGACCAGCGCCACCCGCTCCCCCGGCCGGATGGTCAGGGACAGGCCGTCGAAGACCGCGCCGTTTCCCGGATGGGCGAAACGGACCTCTTCGAAGCGGATGGCGCCGTCGCCGACGGTCAGGTCGGGGCGGCCGGGCGGATCCGGGATCTCGTGCGGGCGGACGATCAGCTCCAGGGCGCCGGACAGGACGCCCAGCTGTTCGAAGAAGCCCAGCATGCGGGTCGACAGGCCCCAGACATTGGCGCCGACGATGCTGGCCAGCGAGAAGATCATGGCGAAATCGCCGATGCTCATGCGGCCGGCCATCGCCTCCGACACGGCGAGGCCGATCAGGATGATCTGGAAGACCAGCAGGGCGTTGAACAGCCAGAACCACATCTTGGTCAGGAACCAGCGCAGCTCCTTCGACCGCTCGATCTCGCCGGTCAGCGCGTCGGACAGGCCGGACAGCTCCTGACGGCGGCGGGCGAAGGCGCGCACCAGCTCGGCATTGGCGATGATGTCGACCATGCGGCCGGTGGTCGACGACACCTCCTCGGAGAAGGCGTGCGACAGCCGCAGGCAGCGCCGGGCCAGCAGGGCCGACAGGGCCAGATGCGCCACGGTCCAGCCGACCAGCAGGCCGGCGAACAGGGTCTGCGCCGAGGCCAGCAGCGTCAGGCCGATGGCCAGGATGACGACGATGCGGATGATGTCGTTGGTCAGGATCTCCAGGATCTGGATGGCGCTCTGCCCGGCCTGCTTGACCTTCTGGCCCAGGTTGCCGGCGAAATTGTCCTGGAAGTAGCGCGGCGAATGGTCGATCAGATGGTCGAACAGCCGGACCTGGATGGCATGGCGCAAGGCCGGCGAGGTGTGCAGGTCGACCAGCTCGCGCAGGCGGTTGAACAGGGCCGACGCGATCCACAGCCCGCCCAGCAGCAGGAACCAGCGCATCACCTCCGCCGTCCAGGCCGGGGAGCCGGAGGGATGGTTCCCCGGTAGCCCGGTGAGCGCATCGACCAGACCGCGCATCGCCACCGGCTCCATCCCCATCAGCCCGATCCCGCCCGCGGCGGCGAGGTTCAGCAGGATGGCGCGGCCGAGGAAACCGTCGCGCACGAACATCCACAGGAAGCGCCAGGGCGAGGAGGGCAGGGGGGAAGAGGATTGGGACGAGGACAAGGCGGGTCGGCGCTCCGTCGCGCGATGGGCCGGACAGTGCCGGCGGAGAAGGGGAGCTTATAGGCGCAAGGCGGCGGGGGGAAAACGGGTCCTTCCGGCGGACCCTGCTCCGGTCATTTCCCGGCCTGTGTCTATGCCCTTGAGGCGGGTTGCCGGATTCGCCTGTTGACGGTGGAATGGAAACCCTCGAACGCCTCAAGGCCCTGCAGGCGGCGCTCCGTCAGTCGCTGGAACGACGGCGGCGCCTGCTGGACCAGAGCCGCGAACGCCTGCGCCTGACCGAACGGGCGCTGACGGCGTCCCATCGCCTGATGGAGGGTAAGCACCATGCCCCGAATACACCTCCCCCCGGACCAGTCCCCCCCAGGCCAGTCCCCCCTGGAGCAAGCCGAGAGCCGGCGGACTGATGCCGAAGACTGGCGGCGGCGCAGCGAGACGCACCGCAACAGGGGCGAGGAGGACCGCCGTGACGCCGAGCTGAGGCGCGAGAAGGCCGAGGAGGAGCGGGCGCAGGCGGCGGCCGACGAGCAGCGCCTGCTGCTGGAGGAGATGCGGGAGACCGTCCGGCGCTATGAGGACCTGCTGGGCCGCAACGGGCAGGGCGGCGGATAGAGGGGCGGCGGGTGGAGCGCCCTGACTAAGCGGATGGTCTTAGAGTGTGATCGTTTCAAGCGGGATCGCTTGAAACGTGAATCACACGGAAAACCAAAAGCTTAGAGTCTGTCTGGTGCTTACTGAAGCACCAGACAGACTCTAAGCATCGACAGCGGCGACGGATGGTTGCAGGCTGTCGTCCCGTTCCTCCGTTTTCCGGGCATTGCCTTTCCATGCGGATCCTGTTCGTCCACCAGAACACCCCTGGCCAGTACAAGCATCTCGTCCGCCATTTCGCGGCGGATCCGGCCCACCGGGTCGCCTTCATCGGCAAGGTCCGGCGCGAGCTGCCGGGCGGCGTCCAGATGGCGCTCTACCGGCCGACCCGCGAACCGGGGGAAAACACCCACCCCTATATCCGCATGTTCGAAGGGCAGGTCCTGCATGGGCAGGGCGCGGTGCGCGCCGGGCTGGCCCTGCAGAAGGAGGGCTTCACCCCCGACGTGATCTGCGCCCATCCCGGCTGGGGCGAGGCCCTGTTCCTGAAGGACCTGTTCCCGGACGCCCGGCTGCTGCTCTATTGCGAGTTCTTCTATCGGGCCGACGGGTCGGATGTCGGCTTCGACCCGGAAAAGCCGGTGACGCTGGAGACGCGCTGCCGCATCCGCACCAAGAACACCTCGCTTCTGACCGGGCTTGACGCGATGGACTGGGGCGTCAGCCCGACCCGGTGGCAGCGGCAGCAGCATCCCGAGGCCTTCCGCCCGCGCATCTCGGTGATCCATGACGGGGTCGACACCGCGGTCTGCCGGCCGGATCCGGCCGCCACCGTCACCCTGCCCGACGGCCGCACCCTGTCGCGCGAGGACGAGGTGGTGACCTATGTCGCCCGCAACCTGGAACCCTACCGCGGCTTTCCCACCTTCATGCGGGCGGCGGCGGAGTTGCTGCGGCGCCGGCCGAAGCTGCACATCCTGGTGGTGGGCGGCGACGAGGTCAGCTACGGCGCGCCGCCGGAGGGGGGCGGCACCTGGCGCGAGACGATGTGGCGGGAGACGATGCTGGACGCCGCCGGCGCGCCCAGGCCGGAATCGTCGCGGCTGCATGTGCTGGGCAAGCTGCCCTATGACAGCTACCTGTCGGTCCTGCGCATCTCGCGCGCCCACATCTACCTGACCTTCCCCTTCGTCCTGTCCTGGTCGATGCTGGAGGCGATGGCCTGCGGCGCCGTCATCGTCGGGTCCGACACGCCGCCGGTCGCCGAGGTGATCGAGGACGGGGTGAACGGGCTGCTGACCGGTTTCCACGACCCCATGGCGCTCGCCGACCGGGTGGAGACGGCGCTGGACGACCCGGAGCTGCGCGCCGCCCTGTCGGCCGCCGCAAGAAGGACGGCGGTGGAGCGCTTCGACCTCGCCACCGTCTGCCTGCCGGCGCAGATCCGCCTGCTGGAGGATGTCCAGGCGGGGCGGGTGCCGGCCATCCCGGTCCGATGAGAGCCTTGCACCGGGGGGCTGAGTGAATTAACCCGATTGTCAGAAAGCACCGGTTACGGTCGGGGTTCACTTCGGTCCCGATGCGGCGCCCCTCCCGGATCATCCGGCCGGTGGGCACCGGGTGCGGCGGCTTCGGGCGATGCGGCTTCAAAGGACGGAACCGGCGGTGACGACACATTCCAGCAAGGCGGGCGCGACGAAGCCGGGGATTCCTGCGGATGGGTCCGACATGCCGGGCACCGGGCTCGAGGCGGGCTTGCGCATGCTGGACGGCCGGTCGGTCCTGGTGACGGGGGGAACCGGCTCCTTCGGGCGCCGCTTCGTCGAGACGGTGATGCGCCACGCCAAGCCGCGCCGGGTCATCATCTTCTCCCGCGACGAGTTCAAGCAGTACGAGATGCAGCAGCGCATGCCGGCGGACTGGGCGCCGACGCTGCGCTATTTCATCGGCGACGTGCGCGACCGCGAGCGGCTGGAACTGGCGATGCGCGACGTCGATTTCTGCGTCCATGCCGCGGCGCTGAAGCATGTGCCGGCCGCCGAATACAACCCGATGGAATGCATCCACACCAACGTCTATGGGGCGGAGAACGTGGTGCGGGCGGCGCTGTCGATGGGGGTGCGGCGCGTTGTCGCGTTGTCGACCGACAAGGCGGCCAACCCGATCAACCTCTATGGCGCCAGCAAGCTGGCGTCGGACAAGATCTTCATCGCCGCCAACAACCTGTCGGGCGCGCTCGACACCCGCTTCGCGGTGGTGCGCTACGGCAATGTGGTGGGGTCGCGCGGCAGCGTCGTGCCGCTGTTCCGCAAGATGATCGCCGAGGGCGCCGACCATCTGCCGGTCACCGACGAACGGATGACCCGCTTCTGGATCACATTGCAGCACGGCGTCGATTTCGTGCTGTCCTGCTTCGCCATGATGCAGGGCGGCGAGATCTTCGTGCCGAAGATCCCCAGCATGCGCATCGCCGACCTCGCCCGCGCCATGGCGCCGGACCTGCCGCAGAAGATCGTCGGCATCCGGCCAGGCGAGAAGCTGCACGAGGTGATGATCACCGAGGACGATTCCCGCCAGACCTACGAGCTGGACGACCGCTATGTCATCGAGCCGGCCTTCACCTTCTGGCAGCATGCGCCGTACGAGCGGCTGAACGCCCGCCCGGTGGCGGACGGCTTCCGCTATGCCAGCGACGGCAACGACGACTGGCTCGACGGCGAGCGGCTGCGCACCCTGCTGGCGGAAGCGCCCTGATGGCGGGCCCCTCGATGGGGGATTTGCCCTTCCTTCCCTATGGCCGCCAGTCGGTGGATGAGGAGGACATCGCCGCGGTGGCGGCGGTGCTGCGCGGCGACTGGCTGACCCAGGGGCCGACGGTCAGCGCTTTCGAGCGGGCGCTCGCCGCGAGGGTGGGGGCGGCGGACGCGGTGGCCTGCGCCAACGGCACCGCGGCGCTGCGGCTGGCCTATGCGGCGCTGGGCATCGGGCCGGGCGATGCGGTGGTGGTGCCATCTAACACCTTCCTCGCCACGGCGTCGGCCGCCCGCCATGCCGGGGCCGAGGTCGCCTTCGCCGACGTCGATCCCGACAGCGGCCTGATGGGCGTCGCCGAGGCCGAGGCCGCCATCGCCCGCGCGTCCAGGGCCGGCTGGCGCGTCCGCGCCCTCGCCCCCGTCCATTATGCCGGACAGACGGCGCCGATGGACGGGCTGGCGGCGCTCGCGCAGGCGGAGGGGCTGGCACTGGTCGAGGATGCCTGCCATGCCATCGGCACGGCCTGTTCATCAGGGGGCCTTGAAGTGCCGGTCGGCGCCGGCCGGCCGGAGGTGGAGGCGGGATCGCTGACCGTCTTCTCCTTCCATCCGGTCAAGACCATCGCGGCCGGGGAGGGCGGGGCGCTCACCGGCAGCGACCCGGCGCTGATGGCGCGGGTGCGGCGCCTGTGCAACCACGGCATGATGCGCACGCCCGATCCGGGGGAGGGGTTCGCCGATCCCGGCGCCGCCCTGGACGCGGAGGGGAACGTCAACCCCTGGTACTATGAGATGGCGGAGCCGGGCTTCAACCACCGCCTGTCCGACATCCATGCCGCACTGGTGCTGAGCCAGCTCGGCCGGCTCGACCGTTTTATCGAACGGCGGGCGCGGCTGATGGCGCTCTATGCCGAACGGCTGGCGCCGCTGGCCCCGCTGGTGCGGCCGCCGGCCCTGGTGCCCGGGTGCCGGCCGGCCTGGCACCTGTGCGCCGCGCGCATCGATTTCGCAGCGGCCGGACGGACCCGTTCGGCCGTGATGGTGGCCTTGCGCGCCCTGGGCGTCGGCACCCAGGTGCACTATATCCCGGTCCATCGCCAACCCTACTGGCGCCGCCGCTACGGCGACCTCGCCCTGCCCGGCGCCATGAGCCATTACGTCCAGACGCTGTCGCTGCCGCTGTTCCCGGCCATGGCCGACGGCGACGTCGACCGGGTCGCCGCGGCGCTGGAGCGGGTCCTGTCCTGACGGGTGTCCAGCCCGGAACGCGTACGGCCGTTCAGGGTCCGGACGGTTTCGCCCAAGCGATTCCGTTAGCGTTTTGGACAGGATGGACCGATAACAATGGCGTCGTCAGGAGGGCATAGACCTAGGTCGAACGGCTGGAGAGCCGGATGGCCGGGGTCGGGTCGTCCCGAACGCCTCTTCACAGTGTTTCGCGTACGGACCTCCGAATTTGCTTCGCAACACGCTCTGGAATCTGCTCGGCGAGGGGCTGCCCATGGCGGCGGCCCTGCTGTCGATTCCGTTGCTCATCTCCGCCGTCGGGATGGAGCGCTTCGGCGCGCTGACCCTGATCTGGGCACTGCTCGGCTATCTGGGCGTGCTGGACCTCGGGCTGGGACGGTCGCTGGTGCAGGTCGTCGCCGACCGGATCGGCCATGCGGGCGGGCCAGGGGAGACGCCGGAGGAGGCGCAGGCGGGGCAAGGCTCGGCGAATACGGCAGGGATCGCCGGGCCGGCCATCGCCCTGATGGGCGCCATCGGCATCCTGACCGGCGGGGCGGTGGCGCTGGGCGCCGGGCTGCTGGCCGACCGCTTCCAGCTGGAGACCGGCACCTCGCCGGGCGAGATCCGGACCAGCCTGCTGATCGCCGCGGCCATCGTGCCGATCGCGCTGATCTCCGCCGGCCTGCGCGGCGTGCTGGAGGCGCACCAGCGCTTCCGCCCGATCAGCCTGGTGCGGATGACGGTGGGGGTGCTGAACTACCTGAGCCCGCTCTTCGTGCTGCCCTTCAGCCAGAGCCTGGTGCCGGTGATCGCCGCCATCGCCGTCGGGCGCTTCATCGGGCTGGTCGGCTACGGCGTGCTGGCGGTGCGGCAGATGCCGGATCTGCTGCGCCCCGGCCGCTGGGGCCGCCCGAGCTTGCGCGGGCTGTTCACCATGAGCGCCTGGATGATGCTGAACAATCTGGTCGGCCCGGCGATGCTCTATGCCGACCGCTTCATCCTGCTCAGCCTGGTGCCGGCGGCGATGGTCGCCTTCTACACCACGCCGTTCGAGCTGCTGTCGCGGCTGATGGTGATCCCCGGCGCCCTGTCGCTGGCGCTGTTCCCGCTGGCCTCCAGCCTGTTCCGGCGCGATCCGCCGGCGCTGGGCCGCATCCTGGATGCCGGCGGCCACCTGACGCTCGCGGTGTTCCTGGCGATGCAGGCCGCCACCATCGTCGGCGGCGAGACGGCGCTGGAGCTGTGGCTGGGGCCGGCCTTCGCCGCCAACAGCGCCTCGGTGCTGTCGATCCTGATGCTGGGCGTCTTCTTCAACGCCACCGCCTATGTGCCCAACACGCTGATCCAGAGCGTCGGCCGCGTCGACGTGACGGCGCGCCTGCAGCTGGCCGAACTGCCGGTCTATCTCGGCGTGCTGTGGCTGCTGGCCGAGCGCTATGGCGCGGTCGGCGCCGCCGCGGCCTGGAGCCTGCGCACGGCGGTCGATTGCGGGCTTCTGCTGGTTCTGCTGCCGCGCGTGGCGCCGGGGACGGGGACGGTGGCGCTGACCATCGGCCTGCGCGCCCTGCTGGCCGGGGTCGCCGGGCTGGCCGGGCTGCTGGTCGGCGGGCCGGTGGGTGCGGCGATCAGCCTGACCGGCCTGCTGGCGGTCGGGCTGGGGGTCGCCGGCCGGCTGCTGCGCACCCGGTCCTGGGAAAAGCTGGCCGCGCCGCTGCGCAAGAACCGGGCGGTCCCGTTGCCCGCCCCGCTGCCGGCGCCGCGGATGAACGGGCAGGCCATCGACGGAGCGGCGGCGGACCGCCCGTAACATCCCGATCAGGGCATGGCCGTTCACCCGGAGGGGGCGGCCACGCTCAACCGCTGCGGCGCGCAGGTGGTTCCTTTGCCGCCGAAAATGCGCTATGTGAGCGGAAACTCTGTGCAACGCTGGTTGGAGTTCGAAGGCCATGGCCGAGGGTACTGTGGACTATTATGCGATGGTCGAAGAGGCTTGGCAGCTCAGCGACACCGCGCGCGATTACGTGAAGAACGCCGGCCGCGAGGTGGACAACACCGAGCTGTGGGAAAAGGTGTTCGCCCCGTCGGCGCTGATCGACCTGGAGCGCACCCGCGCCGAAGGCGGCCAGCCGCTGCAGAAGATCTTCTTCAAGAACCCCTACGGCCTGCAGTACCGCGCCGACCACAAGGACTGGATCCCGTTCCGCCACGGCGCGCTCGACCCGGCCTATCTCCAGGTCATCTGATCCGCGTCATCCGGTTGGCGTTGTCTGATCGGCCCTGACCCGGCGGCCGGTGCCGTTTGCGGTAGGGGTTTGGGGGAGCGTGCATGGCACGGCTGGTGGCGGGGCAGGGCTTCGCCCTCGATCTGGATGAGGCCCGGCTGGCGAACGGTTTCGTCGCCGATGCCTTCACCACCGTGCCGGATGCCTCCTCCATCGCCGCCGGTGCCGGCAGCCAGACCGTCGCGCGCACGGTCGCCGGCCGGGCGCATGCCGCCACGCTCGACTATGCCGCCGCCGGCAGCGGGGGGGCGGCGTCCGTCCGCTTCACCGGCCTGACCGACCGCGATGCGGCCGGGCTGTTGCGCTATCGCATCGAAGGGCTGGATGTCGCCCTGACCGGCGGGACGCTCGACCGGCTCGGCGCCCGCATCTTCCAGCAGATCGACGGCTTCGTCGGGGCGGACGGCAACGACAGCGTCTATCTGGGGATTCCGGGCGGGCGCAGCTTCGACGGCGGCGCCGGCACCGACCGCGCCATCTACACCGCCGACCCGCGCCGCTATGCCGCCCAGGGCGGCAGCCACCGCGCCGAGACGCCGGTGGTGGTGGCGCTGGACAGCCGGCGCTATGCCGTGGTGTCGAGCCGCAACACGGATATCCTGACCGATGTCGAGCTGCTGACCATCGACGGCCGTACCGCCGCTCCGGCGGCCTTCGCCTTCGATGCGCGCAGCTATCTGGCGGCCAACCGCGACCTTGCCGCCGCCTTCGGCGACAACGCGATCGCCGCGGCGGCCCATTACGCCTGGAACGGCCGGAACGAGGGGCGCAGCCTGGGCGGCTTCGACGCGCTGGGCTATCTGGGCGCCAATCCGGACGTGCTTGCGGCGGTCGGCCTCGATGCCGGGGCCGCCATCCGGCATTATCTGGCCTATGGCGCCCGCGAGGGGCGGACGGCCGGCTTCGACCCCTACGGCTATCTCGCCTCCAACCCGGACATGCTGGCCGCCGTCGGCATCGATCCGGCCGCGGCGGTGGTCCATTACGCCCGCTTCGGCCGGGGTGAGGGGCGCGGCGTCACCTTCGACGCCGCCGCCTATCTGGCGGCCAACACCGATGTGGCGGCGGCCACCGGCGGCGACGCCACCGCGGCCACGCTCCATTACCTCTCCTTCGGCCGCAGCGAGGGCCGGCCGCTGCGGGTGACGCCCGGCCGGTCCGTTGCGCCTGCCGCCGAAGGGCTGGCCATGGCGGCAGCCGCCCCGGCTTGGGCGGCGGACCAGCTGATCCCGCAGGGTGCGCCGGTGGCGGTGACCGGCACGACCGGCAACGACACGTTGAGCGGCAGCGCCGCCTATGATGCGCTGGGCAACCCGATCAGCGACGCGGTGGACGGGTTTGCCGGGATCGACAGTTTCGTGCTGACCGGCGCGCTCGCCTCCTACAGCCTGTCCTTCGACGGCAGCGGCAACCTGCAGGTCAGCGGTCCCGACGGCACCGACACGCTGACCGGCATCGAGCTGTTGCAGGCCACCGATGGGGTCTATCCGCTGGGGTCGCTGGTCGGCTTCTCCCAACCCTCGCTGAGCGGCCTGACCGTCTCGGTCGCGGCCACCACCGGCAACGACTATCTGGTGGGCGGGCCTCAGAACGACGCCATCGGCGGCGGCGGCGGGAACGACACCATCGCCGGACTGGCCGGCAACGACACGCTGTTCGGCAATGCCGGCAACGACGTCCTGCTGGGCGGCGACGGCGCCGACCAGCTGGAGGGCGGGGCCGGCAACGACCTGATGTTCGGCGGCGCGGGGGACGACCTGATGCGCGGCGACGTGATCGACGTCGTCGGCAACGACACCCTGCTGGGCGAGGACGGCAACGACTGGCTCGACGCCGGGGCCGGCAATGATTGGCTGGACGGCGGCGCCGGCAACGACACGCTCTATGGCGGGCTGGGCAGCGACGTGCTGCGCGGCGGCAGCGGCGACGACGTGCTGTTCGGCGACGTCTATTCCGACCGCAGCCACGAGATCTCGGTCAATCCCAACGACACCGTCACCGGCTACGAGGACGTGCTGCTGGGCGGCAACGGCAACGACACGCTGATCGGCGGCTATGCCGCCGACCTGCTGGACGGCGGTGCCGGGGCGGATGTCTTCTCCATCCGCAACCTGACCGAATCCACGCTGGCCGCCCCCGATGTCATCATCAACTTCAATGGCGCAGTCGTGGCGGCGGAGGCGCTGAAGGGGCTGGCGAGCTATGCCACCGCCGGTGCCGAGGGCGACCGCATCGACCTGTCGGAGATCGACGCCATCAGCGGCACCGCCGGGAACGATGCCTTCACCTTCATCGGCACCGCCGCCTTCAGCGCGGCGGGCCAGCTGCGCTATCAGGCATCCGGTGCGGTGACGCTGATCGAGGGCGATGTGAACGGCGACCGGACGGCCGATTTCCGCATCCAGGTCAACATCGCCAACTACAGCTTCTCCGCCTTCGACTTCGTGCTGTAGGCGGGTGGCGGCCACTCTCATGATGTTCACCCTTATCAGGCCCGAGCGGTTCGAGCAGGAGATCAAGAAGAGCCGCTTCCTGGCCCAGGCCGCCCCGGCCGGCAGCGAGGAGGAGGCGCGCCGCTTCATCGCCGCGTGCAGCCTGCCGGACGCCGGCCACAATTGCTGGGCCTTGCGGGTCGGCGACGTCTATCGCTTCAGCGACGACGGCGAGCCGGGCGGCACGGCAGGGCGGCCGATCCTCCAGGCCATCGAAGGGCAGGGGATGGACCGGGTCGCGGTGGTGGTCAGCCGCTGGTTCGGCGGCATCCTGCTGGGGGCGGGCGGGCTGGTGCGCGCCTATGGCGGCACGGCGGCAAGCTGCCTGAAGGCGGCGGAGCGCGAGCCCATCGTCGCCTATGCCACCCTGTCCGTCGCCTGCGGTTTCGCCGAGGAGGCGCGCATCCGCTCCAGCCTCGGCAGCTTCCCCGGCACGCGGGTGGAGACCACCGGCTTCACCGCCGACGGGGTTCAACTCCAGGTCACGCTTCCCCGCGACCGGTCCGATGCCTTCGTCCGGCTGGTCACCGACATTTCCCGCGGGCAGGCGGTGGTCGAGCGCGGCGGGGAGTGAGCGGGGGCGGACCGGCGGAAATGGTTTTTCCATAAGCATTCTTATGTGTTTTGCGCTGCCCCTTGCGGGTAGGCACGGCAGGGCTGAAAGCCAGGAGGCCCTCGCCGTCCGTGCATGAGGAGTACGGAGCAGGCGCGTTGCCCGGCCAGGCGTGGGTTGCTATTGTTCCTCCGGTAGTATCGGGAGGATGAATGACCACCGCCGCATTGCACGCTCTGAACCGCTTGTCCAATACGGCGATCAGCACCGATCCTTTCCCCCATCTGGTCGTGCCGGACTTCCTGCCCGCCGACCTCTACGCCCGGGCCTGCGCCCAATGGCCGGAGCCCGCTGCCTTCGGCATCCTTCAAGCCGGCGACCTGCCGTCGCGCCATCAGGTGCCGCTGACCGAAAGCTGGCTGGCCCGCTGCGACGGGAAGCAGGCGGCGGTGTGGCGCGACGTGCGCGACTGCCTGTTCAACCCCGCCATTGTCGCGTCGATGGCCGAGCGCTTTCCCCAGGTCCGCGACAAGCTGGGCTGGGTCGATGCGCCGCCGGTGCCGAACATGCGCATCATCGAAGACCATACCGGCCACGCCATGCTGCCGCACACGGACATCGAGGCGACGATGTTCTCCATGCTGCTTTACATGCCGGCAGACGGCGGCCCGCCCAACCCGCAGGCACCCTCTCTGGGCACGGCGCTGTACCGTCCCCGCGATCCCGATTTCCGCGGGCGGGGGATGGACCGCTACCCGCGCGCGGATTTCGAGCTGGTGGCCCAGGCTCCCTACCGTCCCAACCATCTGCTGGCCTATGCGCCGTCCGACCGCTCGTTCCATGGGGTGGAGCCGGTTGCGGCCCCCTGCGAGCGGCGGTTGCTGATCGCCTTCGCGGTGGTGGAGACCCGCCCTCCGTCACGGCGCGGCGCGGTTTGAGAATGGCCTGCCGTCACAAGGACGTCAGCACAAGGGGGTGTCAGCACTCTGCCGGCTGCCTGTCCAGTTGAGTCTCCAGGCCGTTGATCGCCTCGGCCCAGGCATAGGCGCCCCGGATCGGATGCAGATGGTGGTCGCGCGGGTTGGGGCTGCGGTAGGCGTCGGCGATCAGGCCGGTTCCGGCATCGAGGACATGCGCGGAAATGTCGGTATAGGGAATTCGCCGCCGCGCCGCTTCCGCCGCAAGCAGCCGGTTGTAGCGCATCGTCAGCTCGGTGCGGTCGCGCAGGCTTGCGGTCACCGTGTGGCGCGCGCGCGCCACGGCACCTTGGCGATGTCCATCGGGAATGGTGGGAGGAACCGCTCCGGTCACCACGACCCGGCTGTAACCGGCATCGATCAGCGTGTCGATGAAACAGGTGTAAGCCTCTATGGACGCTGCCAGCTGTGCGTCCACCGATTCGCCCAGCGTCTGCGCCCGCCACCAGATGACGAAGCCGCAATCGACCTCGCCGAGCTGGAGGACCGGCACGACGTCCGGCAGGGCGGGCAGCAGCGTCTCCCGGAAATGGGCGATGGCCTGGGTGTGGCTTTCAGGATTGCGCAGCCCGACGGCCGTGGCGCCGGGGACGATGAGGAACCGGGACGGGCGGCGGAGCAGACCGAGCGTGGCGGCGGTCTCAAAAGCCTGCACATGACTGTCACCGACGAAATACCAGCTGTGCATCGCCCGCCCCTGCCCGTCTTGCCGCTCACCATACCGGCATCCCGGCAGAAGCCAACGGTCCGGGTTGCAGGTCGGAGTCCATGGCCGGCGATGCGCTGGGGGGAGCGTTGTCTGCGCAACCCCCGATGGGGTTGGGGTCGAATATTGCGCCGCTGAACTTTGGAGCCTTGTCGCGGCTCCCTCTTTATTTCGATTCCCTTTGTCACGGTCCGTCTTGTGGCGGTTCCGGGCCAAGCCTCCGGCCGGAACCGACATACCACTTTTTCGTGTGCGAAAAAAGGTTCCCTATCAGAAGGCGGATTTTTTGGAATATCTCTGGGTGGTATGGAGAAAAGACGAAATCTCCGCATGTGCATGAGCCTGCCTTCTTTTTATTTAACTGCAAGTCTCCCCCATTCTTGCCGGAGATACTCCGCTTTATTGAGTTGTGGATGGCGAAAACCTCCTCACATTTGGGTGAATACGGCCGATTGGCCTCAATAATCATCACCGAATGCGGTCTGGACCGACGGCCGATGGACTGCCCTGTCCCAGCTCCTCTGCCAGTTTTTTGCCCTGCCGCCATCAAGGAGGACCATCCGTGCGCGACGTACTGATTGCGGACGCCAGCCTCGACGATCTCGATCTGCTGCTCGACCGTTGCCGGGCCGATGTCCGGATCGTCCGGGTCGCGGCCGATGAGGATGGCGGGGCGGCTCTCGCCGCCGCACTCGCCGACCGTCCCGCCGCCATCCATCTGCTGGCCCATGGCGAGCCGGGCGCGGTCCGGCTGGGTGCCGGCCGGCTCGACATCGCGGCGCTGTCCGGCCGTGAGGCGGATGGACGGGCCTGGCCGCAGGCCCCGGACACCGAGATCCTGATCCATGCCTGCGACACCGGCGCCGACGGCGGCCGGTTCGCCCAGGCGCTCGCCCAGGCGACCGGTGCCCGCGTCGCCGCCGCCAGCCATCCGGTCGGCCATCCGTCGCTCGGCGCCTCCTGGGACCTCGACGTGACCACCGGGCCCGTCGCTGCGGCCCTGCCCGTCTCCGACACCGGCGCCTGGGTCCACCGGCTGGCCTACACCGGCACGCCGAGCGACGGCGACGACACGCTGATCGGCGACGACACCGGCAACACCATCAATGGCGGGGCCGGCAACGACAGCATCGTCGGCGGCACCGGCAACGACAGCCTGATCGGCGGGCTGGGCGACGACACGCTGGTTGGCGGCGGCAACAGCGGCCAGTCGGCCGGCGACACGCTGAACGGCGGGCTGGGCGCCGACCATTATGTCGGCGGAAACGGCTTCACCATCGTCACCTACGAGAACGCCACCACCGGCGTCACGCTGGACCTGACCAACGGCGCCAACAACACCGGCGAAGCGGCGGGCGACACCTTCGTCGACATCCAGCGCTGGGTCGGGTCGGAGCATGCCGACAGCCTGACCGCCGGCGACACCGCTGTCTGGTTCTGGGGCCATGGCGGCGACGACCTGGAGCATGGCGGGGCCGGCAACGACACGCTGGAGGCCGGCGACGGCAACGACACCGTCTTCGGCGGCGGCGGCAACGACCTGATCTATGGCCGCGCCGACAATGACGAACTGCATGGCGACGCCGGCGACGACACGGTGGCCGGCGGCGGCGGTGCCGACCTGATCTATGGCGGGGCCGGCAACGACCTGCTGAAGGGTGACTGGGAACGCGACACCATCCATGGCGGCGACGGCGACGACACCATCCTCGCCGGCATCGTCAGCGCCGGCAGCTATGGCCAGGCCCAGGCCGACCAGATCTTCGGCGAGGCCGGCAACGACCGCTACATCGTGGTCAGCCAGTACGATGCCGGCACTGTCAGCTTCGACGGCGGCGAGGGCACCGACACGCTGGAGATCCACTCCGACGATTTGAGCAGCTACAACGGCTACGACCTGGAATATTACACCGCCGTCGCCTCCCCCGCGATCGACCTGACGGGGATGACGCTGACCGGGGTGGAGCGGCTGGAGCTGACCGGCAGCAAGGCGCATGACGTCACCCTGACCGGCGCCCAGGCGGCCGGCTTCGAGGTCATCGCCGGCAGTGCGGCGTCCGACACCCTGCGCATCGCCGGCAGCGCCGATCTGTCGGCAGTGGCGATGTCCGGCATCGAGGCCATCGAGGTGACCGGCAGCGGCGCCACCCTGACGCTCGCCGCCTCGCAGCTGGCCGGGCTGGCGCTGACCGGCAACGGCAACGCGCTCGCCGTGACCGCGTCCGGCACCGGAGCCTCGGTGGATCTGTCCGGCGCCACCGGCTTCGGCCGGGTCGCCCTGACCGGCACCGCCGGCGCCGACGACCTGACCGTCGGGGCGGGGGCGACCGTCACCGGCAATGGCGGCGACGACGTCATCCGCATCGCCGCCGGGACCACCGGCGCCGTCACCATCGCCGATGCCTCCGTTGGCGACCGGCTGGTGATGACGGGTGCCGATCTGAGCACCATGCAGGTCGAGGCGGGCGCCGGTTCCACCACCCTGCGGGTCGGCAGCGATCTGGCGGTGACGCTGACCGGCAGCTTCGCGGCCAGCCAGTTCCAGGTCGGCAGCGGCGGCAGCGTCACCATCGTTCAGGCCAACAACGCCCCGGTGGCGGAAGCCGGCAAGACGGTGATGGCCCAGGCCGGCGCTTCGGTCGCTCTCAGCATCGCCGCCCCGACCGACGCCGACGGCGACACCCTGACCGTGACGGTCACCGGCCTGCCGGCCGGCGGCGCCATCCGGCTGGCCGACGGCACGGCCGTCACCGCCAACCAGAGTCTGACGCTTGCCCAGCTGTCGGCCCTGACCTTCACCGCCGCCGCCGGTACGGCCGGCGATGCCGGCTCCTTCGCCTACACCGTCACCGACGGCCATGGCGGCACCGCCGGCCAGACCGTGGCGCTGACGGTGAACGCCGCTCCGGTGACCGAGGCCGACAAGACGGTGACGGCCCAGGCCGGTACCCCGGTCGCGCTGGGCATCGCCGCGCCGACCGACGCCAACAACGACACCCTGACGGTGACGGTGACCGGCCTGCCGACCGGCGGCACGCTGGCGCTCGCCGACGGCACGGCGGTGACGGCGAACCAGAGCCTGACCACCGCCCAGCTCGCGGCATTGACCTTCACCGCGGCGGCCGGCACGGTCGGCAACGCCGGGTCCTTCGCCTACACCGTCGCCGACGGCCATGGCGGCACGGCGGCCCAGACCGTCGCCCTGACGGTGAACGCCGCCCCGGTGGCGCAGGCCGACAAGACGATGACGGCCCAGGCCGGCGGCACGGTCGGGCTTGGCATCGCCGCCCCGACCGACGCCAACAACGACGCCCTGACCGTGACGGTGACCGGCCTGCCGGCCGGCGGCATCATCCGGCTGGCCGACGGCACGGCGGTGACGGCGAACCAGAGCCTGACCACCGCCCAGCTCGCGGCATTGACCTTCACCGCCTCCGGTACGGTCGGCGACGCCGGTGCCTTCTCCTACAGCGTTGCCGACGGCCATGGCGGCACGGCGGCCCAGAGCGTCGCCCTGACGGTGGATGCGGCACCGGTCGTCTCGCCGCCCCCGCCGCCTCCCCCTCCCCCGCCGCCCGTCACCTCTTCGCCGGATCCCGTCGTGGAGCCGGCCGTCAATCATGCTCCGACGGTGCAGGCCGACAAGACGGTGAGCGCCCAGGACCGGACGGCGGTGTCGCTCGGCATCGCTGCCCCCACCGACATCGATGGCGACGCGCTGACGGTGACGGTGGCCGGCCTGCCCGGTGGCGGCATCGTGCGGATGGCCGACGGCAGCACCGTGACGGCGAACCAGACCCTGACGGCGGCCGACCTGCCGGGGCTGACCTTCCTGGCCACCGGTGCGGCCGGCGATGCCGGGTCCTTCGCCTACATCGTCGCCGACGGCCGTGGCGGTGTCGCGGCGCAGAGCATCGCCCTGCAGGTGGTCCCGGCGGCCGATCCCGCCTCCACCACCCCGACGGCCTCCGGCGGGCTGCCGGCCGGCTTCAACGCGCTTGCCTACATCGCCTCCTACCCGGATCTGATCGCCGCCTTCGGCACCAACACCGCTGCGGCGACCCAGCATTACCTGCAGGTCGGGCAGGCGGAGGGGCGGACGGTGACCTTCAACCCGCTGGCCTACACCGCTTCCTACCCCGAGCTGATTTCCGCCTTCGGCACCAACACGGATGCCGCCGCCCGCCACTACATCGAGCACGGCCAGGCCGAGGGGCGGCATCCCAACTTCAGCGGGCTCGCCTACATCGCCTCCTACCCGGACCTGTCGGCGGCCTTCGGCGCGAACGCCGATGCCGGCACCCGGCATTACATCGAGAGCGGCTATGCCGAGGGGCGGACCGCGACCTTCGACGGCTACAATTACCTCGCGGCCAACCGTGACCTGGCGGTCGCCTTCGGCACCAATGCGGATGCCGCCGCCCGCCATTACATCGAGCATGGCCAGGCCGAGGGCCGGCCGGCCCAGGGCTTCGACGCGCTGCGCTACATCGCCAGCAACCCGGACCTGATCCAGGCCTTCGGTCCCGACGTCCAGGCGGCCGAGATCCACTATGTCCAGAACGGCTATGCCGAGAACCGGTCGCTGACCGCCTTCGACCCGGCGGCCTATCTGGCGAGCCATCCGGAGATCGCCTCGGAGTTCGGCACCAGCGCCGCCGCGGTCGAGCTGGCCTACATCAAGCGCAGCACCTCCACCGCGGCGGAGGCCATGGCGGCCGCCAACGGAGAGGCGCCCATCGCCGTCACCATGCTGGCGGCCGGGATGACCGGGTCGCAGGCGCAGGGCATCGACGGCAGCTTCCACGATGCCTCGTCGGGCACGGCGTCCGGCCTGCTGGCGGCGGGCGACGGCGGGCTCTCCACCCGGCAGCGGACGGAGCTTCCCGCGTAAACCCCCTTCCGCCTGTCCACCGGCAGCCCATGGCCGCCGGTGGACAAGGGATGGACCCATCGGGTTGGAACCATGGGGGGGCGGCCGCAAAGCCGCCCTTCTTTTTGGGAGGTCTCCGTCTCAGACGATGGGGGTGCGCGAATGCTTCAGTGCTTCCCGTCCGGGCGGAAAAGAACCGGCATAACCGAGTTTTACAATCATTATTCTATATAATGATTTCATGAATATATGCAGACCCCCTAGCCCCGTCCGTCCGCCAGTTCATCGATCCAGGCGAACTGGCGCGGCAGGCAGACGGTGTGCAGATCGTGGTTGGCGCGGATGAAGGCGCGGGCCTCAGCGCCCAGCCGGTCGCGCGCCGCCCGGTCCGCCAGCAGATCGGCCACGGTGTCGGCAAGTCCGCGATGGTCGAAGAAGTCCACCAGCCGTCCCGTCCGGTCATGCTCGATGACCTCGCGGACCGGAGCGGTATCGCCGGCGACCACGGCGGCGCCCGCGCTCATCGCCTCCATCACGCTCCAGCTCAGCACGAAGGGATAGGACAGATAGACGTGGACGGAGGAAAGCTGGAGCAGCGGAACGAAGTGGTCGTAGGGAATGTTGCCCAGGAAGAACACCCGTGACCAGTCGGCCTCCGGAATGGAGCCGCGCACCTCCTCGATGAAGACATCCCGCCAGCTTCCCGACGGCGGCGGCGCCCCATAGGTGACCCCGGCCCCGCCGACGATCAGCACATGGGCCCGGGGGCGCCGGGCCAGCAGCCGCGGCAGGGCGCGCATGACGCTGTGATACCCGCGATAGGGCTCCAGGGTCCGGTTGACGAAGGTCACCACCTCGTCCGTCCGCGTCAGCGTGAGCGTGCCGTTCAGGGTGGCGCGGGCGTCGGGGTTCGGGGCCACCGCCCCGGTGTCGATGCCGTCATGAACCACGGTGATGCGGTCGCGGAAGAGGCTGGGAAAGCCGTCGGCCTGCCAGCGGGTGGGAGACAGGCCGGCGTCGGCGGTCTCGAACTGCAGCAGGTTCGCGGCGTTCTTCAGGCGCAGGCGGCATGGATCGCCAGCATCGCGCACCGGGAATTCGGGATCGAAGCCGACATCCGCGCCCTCCGCCCGGTAATAATATTCGCAATAGATGCCCAGCCGGGCCTGCGGCCAGACGTCCTTCACGAACAGGCTGTCGCCCCAGGCGGGATGGGCGACGATCACGTCGGGAACATAGCCCTCCGCCTTCATCGTCAGCGCCCGTTGGAACAGCGCCTCGCCATGGATCGCGTTGGTTTCGAAGTCAACGGCCCAGGGATGGACGCCGGAGGCCGGTGCCCGTGACGGTGCATAGGAAATCACGGTGACCCCACCCCAGCCGGGCGGCACCTCCATCGTCCGGCTCAGGGCATGGACCGTGTGCCCGCGCTGCACCAGGCTCGGCGCCAGGGCCTTGAACTGGCCGGGAAAGGCGGGGTGGATGAACAGGATCTTCATGGAGGGCGTCACGGTCCGGAGGAAGGGGCTGCGGAGGTGGCGATAATGCCACGGCACCGCAGCGAAGCGCCGTCCGAATTTCCCGCATTCGATGTGAGGTGCCGGGAAACCCGGCCTCCTACGCTTCAGGATCAGGTCTGTTTCGCGCAATCCGATCTGGCTTTTCAAGCCGGCGGGGGGCTGGCGGCGACCAGGGTCCGGCGCATATGGACCGCGGTCAGGAAGCCGACCGCCGCCGCGGCCCCGCCCAGCAGGAAGACACTGCCGTAGCCGGCCCGGTCGGCGAGCAGGCCGGCCACCGGGCCGGTCAGGCCATAGGCCACGTCCTGGAAGGCGGCGAAGGCGCCGAGCGCCGTCGCCCGCAGATGCGGCTGCACCAGATGCACCACCTCCCGGCCCATGGCGGGAAAGACCAGGGAGCAGCCGAGCCCGGTCAGGAAGGCGCCGGCCAGGGCCAGCGTGGGATCGCCGGCGCTCCAGACCAGCAGCTGGCCGACCGCCTCGACCGCCAGCGACCCCATCGCCACCGGCAGGCCGCCGATGCGGTCCGGCAGATGGCCGAAGGCGAAGCGGACAAGGACGAAGCCGACCCCGAAGGCGGTCAGGCCGAGCCCGGCGAAGGGCCAGGATTCGTGGACGAAGTGCAGCGAGAAGAAGGCGCCGATGGCGGCGAAGCCGATGCCTTGCAGGCTGACGACGGCGCCGTGCAGCCAGATCCGGCCGAGCACGCTGCGGAAGGGCGGGCGCTTCGCGCCGGGATGGGCCGCGACCCCCGCCATCGGGCGGATCGCCAGCAGCCCCAGCGCCGGCAGCAGGGCACCGACCGCCATGGTGCCGGCGAAGCCGATGCCGTCCAGCAGCAGGAGGCCCAGCGGCCCGCCCGCCGCGAAGGCGCCATACAGCGCCGCCCCGACCAGGGCCAGCACCTTGCCCGAGCGCTGCGGTCCGACGATGCCGATCCCCCAGGCGATCACGCCGACGCCGACGAGGCTCTCGCCCAGCCCGATCAGCAGGCGCCCGGCCACCAGCACGGCGAACGCCGCCCAGGGGCCGGCCCAGGGCAGGTGCGGCAGCAGGCCGGCGCCGAGCGAGACCAGCCCCCCCGCGATGTAGAGCGCCAGTCCGCGGGCGACCGCCGGCTTGGCGCCGCCGCCGTCCACGAAATTGCCGGCGAAGCTGCGGGTGAGGATGGTGGCGAGGAAGGCGCTGCCGACGCCCAGCCCGGCCCAGAAATTGCCCAGTCCCAGGGTCTGGGTCACGAACAGCGGCGTCACCGGAAGGGAGATGGCGACGCAGAGATAGGAGAGGAACAGGATGGCCGCCAGGACGAACAGGCGGGCCTGGGACCGGTCCGGCGATGTGTCGTGCGAGGGATTTTGCGGCTGGCCGCGTGCCGGATCGTATGTCGGCTGGGGACGCATGGTGTGCTCCACACTGGTCCGCGGTCGACGCGCGTTCCGGACAAGCGAACGCACTCCGACCGCTGGGGATCGTTGAGTGCGTTGGTTGACGTTGAACGCTTACGGCCAGTGTGACTGACGACTGACAGACAGCTAACCGATCCGACCAAACAGCACAACCCCGAAGACGATGGGGGTATGGCCGCGGCCAGGCGCTGCCGGCACAGCTTGGCCCAGCGGGTGTTTCAGCGGGTGTTTCAGCGGCTCTTGCGGTCGGGCTTCGCCGTGGAGGGCGCCATGGAGGGCAGCATCAGATCGATCACCAGACGGTGGCCGCGGTCCTTTTCGGGGGCCAGGGTGGAGACGGCGAGAAGCCGGACCGCTTCGCCTTTGGCGTCCCCCCTGCCATCCCCCTTGCCGTCGCTTCCGCCATCCTCGTCGCTGAACAGCAGGCGGGTGCCGCTGCCGGTGCGCTCCGCCCGGTAGCCCAGCGCCGTCGCCGGCAGGCGGCCCGCCGCCGGGGCCTGCCACTGCGTGCCGGGAAGCGTCATCTCCAGCCGGCCGTCGGGGCGGCGCACCGGCGTTTCGAAGCGCGGCTCCTGGTCGAAATCCATCACGACGCGCAGCCCGTCGCCGCCGTTGGCGGTGCGGATGCGCTCCACATGGCGGGGAGCCGCGGTGCTTGCCACGGTCTGGATCGGGTTCGGGGTCGAGGTCGGGCGGGCGGGCGCGTCGGGGACCGGCTTGACGCCGGGGCGCAGGATTTCCACCGCCGGTTCCGTCCGTGGGGCGGCGTCCTGCGGTTCGGGCTTCGCCGCCGGCAGCGGGGCAGCCGGGACGGAGGCGGGAGACGGAGCCGGTTGGGCCGGAGCTACTTGGACGGGAGCCGTCTGGACCGGAGCCGGCTGGCTTGCGGCGGGCGGTGCCTCCGCCGGCTTCTTCACCTGCTCCACAAAGCCGCCGCGGCGGCCTTCCGCGCGGCCCTGCTGGACATAATGGGCGTAGCCGCTGGAGAGCTGCCCGCTGCGGACGGCGGCGGCGACGTCGGGATTGGCGGCCAGATAGGCGCGTTCCCGCCAGCCGGTCGGCTGCGCCGTGGCGGTGTCCACGTCCGCGGGGCGGCGCCAGCTGGACAGCAGCGACGGCATCGACCCGTACAGGCCCAGCCCCTCCACCGCCAGCGACAGCCAGAAGGGCGTCAGCAGCAGGATCAGAAGGCGCAGGAGCTGGGGAATCGGCGACAAGGCGGCTTTTTCCGGCGTAGGGAAAACGGCGCCGGTCCCGCTGGCCCGGCTGTCCTGCATGCCTACTCCCAAGCACTGCACCGGGTCTAGAAAAAGCAGCCTGTCGAGGCGGACCATAGGGGAAACCCCGGAAGAGCGTCCGGTGGCCCTTCGGCTCCCTCCCTTCGAACACCGACGATGCGGGGTACCCCATCGTTCGGGTGGCCGCGCGGGGACCCGATGCTCACCTTCGGTTGGCCGCAGCCGTTCGGCGCCACCCCTTAGAGTTTCGGAACCGGGAAGCCTTCATGGAACAGATGCGAGACGGATCGCCGGCCGATCCGGTGCGGGACCCCTCCTCCCCTCCCCCTGGCGCCCAAACAGGTCCAAGCCCCGGCCCCAATCCTGGCCCCAATTCCGGACCCCGTCTCGATCCCGGCATCGCCGGGCTGGTGTCGGCGCTGCGCATCCTCGGCATTCCGGCCGATTATGACGGCGTGCGCCATGCCTGCGGCGGCGAATCTCCCGACCTGACCGGGCTGGTCCGCCAGGCCCACCGGCTGGGGGCCAAGGCCCGGGTGGTGAAGACCAAGTGGGAACGGCTGGAGCGCACGCCGTTGCCGGCGCTGGTTCCCGGCCCCGACGGCGGATTTCTGGTGCTGGCCAAGGCCGGCGGCGACCGTGTGCTGGTGCATGACGCGGCGACCAACCAGACCCGCATCCTCGACCGCGAGGGCTTCGAGCCGCTGTGGACCGGCCGTCTGATCTGCCTCGGCCGCAAGGGCACCATGGGCATGGGCCAGCCGCGCTTCGACGCCCGCTGGTTCGGCGCGGTCGCCTGGAAATACCGCGGCATCCTGGGCGAGGTGCTGCTCGCCTCCTTCTTCATCCAGCTGTTCGCGCTGGTGACGCCGCTGTTCTTCCAGGTGGTGGTCGACAAGGTGGTGGTGCACCGCAGCCTGGGCACGCTCGACGTGCTGATGGCCGGCATGCTGGCCGTCATCCTGTTCGAGGCGGTGCTGGGGGGCCTGCGCACCTACACCTTCGCCCACACCGCCAACCGTCTGGACGTGGAGCTGGGGGCCAAGCTGTACCAGCGGCTGCTGTCGCTCCCCATGGGCTATTTCGCATCGCGCCGGGTCGGCGACAGCGTCGCCCGCGTGCGCGAGCTGGAGACGATCCGCAACTTCATGACCAGCTCCACCATCACGCTGGTGCTGGACCTGCTGTTCACCGTGGTCTTCCTGGGCGTCATGCTGGTCTACAGCCCGATGCTGACGGCGATCGTCGCGGCCTCCTTCCCCGTCTACGTCGCCATCAGCTTGGTGGCGACGCCGATCCTGCGCCGCCGGCTGGACGAGAAGTTCGCCCGCGGCGCCGAGAACCACAGCTTCCTGGTCGAGACGGTGTCGAGCATCGAGACGGTCAAGGCCATGGCGGTCGAGCCGCGCATGCAGCGCCGCTGGGAGGACCAGCTGTCGGGCTATGTCCGCGCCGGCTTCCGCGCCGGCAACCTGAACAACGTCGCCAGCCAGTCGGTGCAGTTCGTCTCCAAGATCTCGACCATGCTGGTGCTGTGGCTGGGGGCCAAGCTGGTGATCGAGGGCAGCCTGACGGTTGGCGAGCTGGTGGCCTTCAACATGTTCGCCGGCCGCGTCGTCCAGCCGGTGCTGCGCATCGCCCAGCTCTGGCAGGACTTCCAGCAGGTGCGGCTGTCGATGCACCGCATCGGCGACATCCTGAACACGGCACCCGAGCCGCTGCAGAGCGCCGGCCGCGCCGCCATGCCGGCGATCAAGGGCGACCTCAGCTTCGACCACGTCACCTTCCGCTACCGCCACGATGGGCCGGAGACGCTGAGCGACGTGTCGCTGCATGTCCCGGCCGGGCAGGTGGTCGGCATCGTCGGCACGTCCGGCTCGGGCAAGAGCACGCTGGCCAAGCTGCTCCAGCGCTTCCATGTGCCGGAGCGTGGGCGGGTGATGGTGGACGGCACCGACCTCTCCACCGCCGACGCGGTGTGGCTGCGCCGGCAGATCGGCGTGGTGTTGCAGGACAATGTCCTGTTCTCGGGCACCATCCGCGAGAATATCGCGCTGACCGACCCGACCATGGACATGGCCCGCGTCGTCGCCGCGGCGAAGCTGGCCGGCGCCCACGACTTCGTCGTCGAGCTGCCCGACGGCTACGACACGGTGGTGGGAGAGCGCGGCGCCAGCCTGTCGGGCGGGCAGCGGCAGCGCATCGCCATCGCCCGCGCGCTGGTCACCAACCCGCGCATCCTGATCTTCGACGAGGCGACCTCCGCCCTCGACCATGAATCCGAACGGATCATCCAGGCCAACATGCGCCGCATCTGCGCCGGCCGCACCGTGCTGATCATCGCCCACCGCCTGTCGACCGTCGCCATCGCCGACCGCATCGTCACTGTGGAGCGCGGCCGCATCGTCGAGGACGGCGCGCCCGACGAGCTTCTGCGCCGCGGCGGGCGTTACGCCACGCTGTTCCGCGGCCAGATGGGCCAGCTTCCGGGCAGCGCCCCGCCCGCGGACGGGCTGATCGAACAGCGGGCTGCGGGCTGAGGGGGAATGAACGCCATGAGCAAGACGACCGCCGCGGTGCAGACCACCCCTGCCGGAACGGCCCCTCTTCCCACCCCTCCCGGCATCAAGCCGCCAGCCAACGCGCCGGGCACCCCCGGCGGGCCCCGTCCGCCCACCAAACTCCAGGGCCGGCCGCAGAAGCGCCGCCGCGACGAGATGGATTTCCTGCCCGACGCGCTGGAGATCCTGGAGCGTCCGCCCTCCCCCACCGCGCGCACCTTCACCGCGGTCATCATGCTGGCCTTCACCGCCGCCTGCGCCTGGGCATGGTTCGGCCATGTCGACGTGGTGGCGGTGGCGCAGGGCCGGGTGGTGCCGAGCGGCCGGACCAAGACCATCCAGCCGATGCAGACCGGCGTCGTCCGCTCCATCGCCGTCGAGGACGGCCAGCTGGTCAAGGCCGGCCAGACCCTGATCGAACTCGACCCGACCGAGGCGGTGGCCGACCGCGGCCGCATCCGCTCCGACCTGTCGGCGGCGAAGGCCGAGGCGGCGCGGCTGCGGGCGGCGCTGGAGGTGGTGAACGGCAACCCCGACGCCGAATTCGCCGCCCCGGCCGGCCTGTCGCCCGAACTGGCGCGGATGCAGGGCCAGCTCCTCGCCAGCCAGATCGCCGAGCAGCGCGCCAAGCTGGCGGCACTGGACCGCGAACAGGCCCGGCGCGAGGCCGACCGTGCCACCGTGGTGCAGACCATCGCCAAGCTGAACGCCACCCTGCCGCTGATCCGCGAGCGGGCTGAGGCGCTGTACGACCTGTCGAAGCGCGGCACCTCGTCCCGCTTCCAGTATCTCCAGCTTCAGCAGGATCTGGTCGGGCAGGAGCAGGAGCTTCTGGTCCAGAAGATCAAGCTGACGGAGGCCGACGCCTCCATCGCCGCCACCGCCGAGCAGCGCCGCCAGACCGAGGCCGAGTTCCGCCGCCAGCTCTACACCAACCTCGCCGAGGCCGAGCGCAAGGCCGCCTCGCTGGAGCAGGAGCTTGCCAAGGCCGACCAGCAGGTCGGGCTGCTGCGGTTGACCGCTCCGGTGGACGGCTATGTCCAGCAGCTGGCCGTGCACACGGTGGGCGGTGTCGTGACCACCGCCCAGCCGGTGATGGTCATCGTGCCGGAGGACAGCCGGTTGGAGGTCGAGGCCTTCATCCCCAACAAGGACATCGGCTTCGTCCAGACCGGCCAGGTGGCCGAGGTGAAGGTGGAGGCCTTCTCCTTCACCAAGTACGGCCTGATCCCCGGCCGCGTCGCCTCGCTGTCCAGCGATGCCGTGCAACAGCAGCAGCAAACCGACAAGGGGACGGACAAGAGCGCGGCGAAGACGCCGGAGGCCGGGTCGGTCTATGCCGCCCGCATCGCGCTGGACCGCGACACGCTGGACGTCGACGGCAAGCAGACGCGGTTGCAGCCGGGCATGACGGTCAGCGCCGAGATCAAGACCGGCCGCCGCCGCATCGCCGACTACCTGCTCTCCCCCCTCTCGCGCAGCGCCCAGGAGGCCATGCACGAGCGGTAATCTCTCCTCCCGGAGGAGCAGCGCCCCCTCGGTGAGAGGAACGCTGCTCCTGTACGGGTCCCGTTACGCCGCCATCCCATGCGCCATGTCGTGCGCGTCGTGCCAAGCGTGCAGACCATGGTCGGCATACTGGAAGGCCGGGAGCAGGTCCGGCGTCCAGCCGGCGACATCCGCCGTCTCGTACGCGTCCGTCCCGTATGTGGCCGCATTGGCTGACACGGCGTGGCCCAGCAGGTCGCCGGCCTGAAGCTCCGCCACCTGCGCCTGCGCGGGGGCCTGCACCCCGAACAGGCTCTTGTCGGCGGCGACCACCAGCGTGCCGTTCCACCACAGGCCGCTCTGGCCCTTGACCACGTCGTGCCCGTCGAGCGCGCCCTTGTCGTAGGTCACCGCGGCATCGGTGGCGGCATAGCTGTGGCCGTTGACGCTGACGCTGTTGACGAACAGGTTGCGGTCCTGGCCGCCGGCAAAGCCGTCATTGTCGTACTGGATCTGCACCTTGTGGGCGCTGTCGGCCGACACGGTGGCGGTGAAGGCGTAGGTCTTGGCCGCGGTGCCCACCGTGGCGCTGCCGACAGCCTGACCGTCGACCAGCAGGGTGAAATGGGCGTTCACCCCGGCCGCCGCCGTGCCCTTGGCGTTGACCAGGATGGCGGCGGCGGTGGTGGCCGGAGCGCCGGGGTGTGTGGGATCCGGCACCGTCGGCGTCGCCGTCGTGCCATAGAGCTGGCCGATCTTCGCCAGCAGCGCCTGGGTGTTGAGGTCGGTGTAGCCGGTGCCGGCAATCGGCGTGCCGGTCTGCCTGGCCAGCGACAGGAACTCGTCCTGGGTCAGGGCGCTGCCGCGCAGCGCGATGGCCTCCTGCTGGGCGAGCGCCACCGCGGCGGTCACCGAGGGCGCGGAGAAGGAGGAGCCGTTGGCCGTCACCGTCCGCCCGGCCAGATCGGTCAACCGGATGTCGGTGCCGTCGGCGCAGAGGTCGGTGATGCCCGGATTGCGCTGGGCCCAGCCCGGCATGGTGCCGTCGCCGCCCGATGCGCTGACGCAGATGGTGTTGTGGTCGGCGGCGAAATAGGACACGTCGGTCGCCGTCCCGTTCTGCCCGGCATTGCCGGCGGCGGCCGACACCAGCACCCGCTTGGCGGCGAGGCTCGCCAGCTCGTCCGACAGCAGGGTCGTCATCTCCGACGTGGCGGAGCCGCCGGCCAGCGACAGGTTGACGCCGACGACGTTGTAGTCGGACGCATGGGCGACGACCCATTGCAGAGCCTGCTCGATGGCCGAACCCGACGCGGTGGAGGTGTTGTCCGGGATCACCTTCAGCGCGACGATGTTGAGGTCCGGCGCCTGCGACAGGATGCTGGAGGTCACCAGAGCGCCATGGGTGTCGGCGTTGGGATTGCGGGCATCGGCGTCGTTGTTTGCATAGTCGTGCTGATAGACGATGCGCGAGGCGGCTTCCCAGGTCGGCGACCAGCCGCTGTCGATGACGACGACCGTCTCTCCCCGGCCGGTATAGGTGCTGTTCGCCATGCTGTCGGTCCCCGTCCTGCTGCCGTCGTCGATGAAGATGCGGGGCGGAGTATGCAGGCTGGCGATGTGGCCTTCGGATGATAAGGACGGGGCGGATTTCGGGCGGGGTGCCCCTTATGCGACGGCGCATAGGGGGCGCATTGGGGGTGCATGGAGATCAGGTCAGGTCGTCCAACTCCACGCGTAGCGCTTCGGCGATGCGCTTCAAGGCGTCCACCGAGCCCTTCCGCGTGCCGGCCTCGATCTGCGAGACGTAGGACTGCTTGAGGCCGGCGGCTTCGGCGAGCTGGGTCTGCGTCAGGCCGCGGTGGTCGCGGAACACCTTCACAGGATGCTCTCCCTCCAGCAGTCGTGCCGCAACCTCGTCGGGAAAGGTTTCCGGTGAGGAATGCCGGTAGGCATCGTAAGCCTGGATCGCGGCGGCTTCGTCGGCCGCCTCCAGCAGGCGTTCATATTCGGCAATCGGCAGCACGGCGAAGGCGGCTTTGCCGTTGCCGTCGCGGATGATCTGCGCCGGGCTAGTCATAGATGCCTCCTCTCGGTCCAACATCGATCACGATCAACACCAAGACCCCATCCTCGATGTCGTAGACGACCCGCCAGTCTCCGACTCGCAGCCGGTAGCCGTCGCGGCCCTTGAGCTTCTTCACGTTTCGGGCTGTCGCCGGGTCTGCCGCCACGTCCTGCACTTTTTGACGGATCAGATCCGCGACGTTGCGCGGTATCCGGCGCAAAGCCTTCAAGGCCGCGGCAGTGTATCTGATCGTGTGCATGGCAGAATTATTGCTTTTTGTAATGTATATTGCAATGGCAAGCCGGCAGAGATTGGCCCATGTCCTCAGGCATCCCACCTGTTGGGGACGATCAAGCAAGCTGGAACTGTATGGTGCGAGGGGTTTGGATGAGGGTGCCGGTCCATTACCGCTGGGGTCTCGCCGTCCTGGCCTTGCTGCCATCCACGGCATTCGCCGCCCCTCCCACCGGGGCGCCGGCGCTCGAGGTGCCGGTGCGCTGCCGGATCGGGGCGGACTGCTTCGTCCAGAATTACGTCGATGCCGATCCGGGGCCGGGGATGCGGGACTTCGCCTGCGGGCGGCTGACCTATGACGGGCACAAGGGGACCGATTTCCGGCTGCCCGATCTGGAGGCGATGCGGCGCGGGGTGGCGGTGGTGGCTGCCGCTCCCGGAACGGTGACGCGCGTGCGCGACGGGATGGACGACGTCAGCATCCGCCAGAGCGGCGGCGCGCCGGCCGGGCGCGAGGCCGGCAACGCGGTGGTGGTCGACCATGGCAATGGCTGGGAGACCCAGTACAGCCACCTGAAACGCGGCAGCATCGCGGTCAGGCCGGGCGACCGGGTGGAGGCCGGCACGTCGCTGGCCCAGGTCGGGCTGTCCGGCAACACCGAATTCCCCCATGTCGATTTCGGCATCCGCCACGACGGCCGCACCCTAGACCCCTATACTGGCAAGGAGGTCGGGACCGCGGAGGCACCGGCCTGCAGCACCGATCAGGGCACCGCGCCGGTGCCGTCGGGCACGCTGTGGAGTGACGAGGCGCGCCGGACGCTCGCCTACCGGCCGAGCGCCGTGCTCGGCGCCGGTCTGGCGCCCGAGGCGCCGAAGGCGGAGGTGGCCCGGAACGGCGGTTATGGCGGCAGGCCACTGCCGGTGGACACGCCGGTGCTGGGTGTGTGGACGGAGCTGATGGGCGGACGCCAGGGCGACCGGGTGACGCTGGAGGTGACCGGCCCCGACGGCCGCCGCCTGTTCCGCAACGAGGGCGCGGTGCCGCGTCCGCTGGCTGTGCTGTTCTTCGGCACCGAGGTGAGGAAGCCCGTCCCCGGCCCCTGGGCGAGCGGCCCCTACCGGGTGACGGTGACGCTGCGCCATGGCGACGAAACGGTGTTGCGGGAGGAGCGGAGGGTCGAGCTGCGCTGACCGGGTTGAGTGAAGCTCTGCCGAAACAACGCAAAGGATAGGGCAAGTGACAACTGTGGCGGCGCGACCATTTGTCACGAAATGAACACCGCGTTTTCGTACGAAAGGGTATCTCCGAAAGGATAAGGCTACCTCCTTATTAAGTGTTTCTGCCGTGAGATTGCCTGGTATCGGCAAGGCAATCCGGCAATGACAGACACTCAGCAGGCTTTCTACGTCGCGACCAACGGCAACGATTCCTGGTCGGGGCGTTTGGCGGCACCCAACGCCGACGGCACCGACGGTCCCTTCGCCACGCTGGAACGCGCGCAGAGCGCGATGCGGGCGACCGGTATCCGCGACACCTATGTGCGCGGCGGCACCTATGCCATGGCGCGCACGGTGACGCTGACCGCGGCCGACAACGGCGTGCGGATCATGGCCTTTCCGGGCGAGACGCCTGTCTTCAGCGGCGGCGAGCGGGTCGGCGGCTTCACCGCCATCGGCGGCGGGCTCTATGCCGCGGCAACGTCTGCGACTGGGCTCGACCTCTCCATCGGCGGGGTGCGGCAGAAGGTGGCGCAGACCGGCGACTGGAACGCCGGAGACGCCAAGTCCGGCTGGTCGGTGCTGGAGGCGGCGGCCGGCGGCGCCAGCAGGACCAGCCTGCGCATCGGCGCCGGCGACGGGGCGATGGCGGCGGTTCTGGCCGCCGGGGTACAGCCCGGCACGATGGTCCAGACCTTCGACACCGAGCGGCTGTCCGACAACATCGTCGGCGTCGCCTCCATCGATGCCGGAAGCCGGACCGTCAATTTCACGCAAGCGGCGAAATACGCCCTGCGCAGCGGCGGCACCTACCGCCTGCTGAACGACGACGCCTTCATCCGCGATGCCGGCGAATTCGCCTGGAGCGCCGAGACCGGCCGGCTGGTGGTGAAGCCGCAGGATCCCGGCGCCCTGTTGAGCCAGGGTGCCGTGGTGGCGCGGCTGGGCACGCTCATCTCGCTGAACGGGGCGAGCGGCGTCACCCTCCAGGGGCTGACCTTCGCCGACACGAGCTGGGACGGCTCGGCCCTGACGCTGACCAATGCGAACGCCAACAGCATCGCCGGCAACCGCTTCGTCAATGTCGGCACCGGGATGACGCTGACCGGATCGTCGGCCAACGCCATCGAAGCGAACCGGATGGAGCATCTGGGGGCCGGCGGCATCAAGGTCACCTACGGCAGCAACGGCAACCGCATCGGCGCCAACAGCATGGACGGCATCGGCGAGGTGCTGAAGGACGTCGCCGGTATCCAGCTCTACGGCACCAGCGGCACGCTGATCTCCGGCAACGACATCCGCAACAGCACGCGCTACGGCATCTCGATCAAGAACTGGGACGGCGCCACCGTCAACACCGACACGGTGGTGGAGTACAATCGTCTCTACAACACGATGACCGAGACCGCCGACGGCGGCGCCATCGAGATGCTGGGCCGGTCCAACGTCGACACCCGCACGATCATCCGCGGCAACGACATCCGCAATGTCGGCGGATTGGCGACCGACGGGTCGGGCTGGCTCGACCGCCAGAAGAGCTTCGGCATCTATCTGGACGACATGGCCAACGGCGTCACCGTCCAGGACAATTTCATCCAGAACACCGGCTGGGCCAGCGTCTTCATCCATGGCGGCGATTCCAACACCGTCACCAACAACTTCGCCACCCTGTCCAACCCGCGCGAGCGCTTCATCCGGCTGGAATGGGTGCCGAGCGCCGGCACCATCGGGCTGCTCAGCAACAACCGGGTGACCGGCAACGTCATTTCCTCCTCGACCGGCGTGGATTACTGGGAGTTCTGGACCCCCGGCTCCTACACCGTCAGCGGCAACCTCGTGCAGGGCATCCGCGGGCTGAACGGCGGCGACACGGTGTCGTCGGGACTGTTCGCCAACCCGGCGGCCGGCGATTTCCGGCTGGGCAGCGGGGTGGCTGCGGCCCTCGGTCTTTCTCTGGGAATCCATGACCTGGATTGGGGCCGGATGGGCTTCGCTCCCCTGACGGTGCCGGGGATCCCCAGCCCCGGCGCCGGTGGGGGGGCTGGGAGCGGCACCGCCCCGGCGACCGGCACGGGCAACACCCCCGCCGCCGCGGCCGGGCCGGCCTTCTCGCCGCTGGCCTACATCGCCTCCTATGCCGACCTGTCGGCGGCCTTCGGCGCCAACGCCGCCGCCGGTGCGGCGCATTACGCGGCCAGCGGGCGGGCGGAAGGCCGGACCGTGAGTTTCGACCCGCTGGCCTACATCGCCTCCTACGGCGACCTGTCGGCGATCTTCGGTGCCAACGGCGATGCCGGAGCCGCCCATTACATCGGCAGCGGCCGGGCGGAGGGGCGAGCCGTGAGTTTCGATCCGCTGGCCTACATCGCCTCCTATGGCGACCTGACGGCTGCGCTCGGCACCGACCGGACGGCGGCGGCGATGCATTACATCGGCAGCGGCCGGGCGGAGGGGCGGACGGTCAGCTTCAACCCGCTCTCCTATCTGGCGGCCAACCCCGACCTCGCCGCCGCCTTCGGCACCGACACCACCCGGGCCGATCTGCATTACCTCGGCAGCGGCCGGGCGGAGGGGCGCAGCACCGGCTTCGACGCCTCTGCCTATCTGGCGGCCAACGCCGACGTGGCGGCGGCCACCGGCGGCGACCTGACGGCGGCGATGCGGCACTACATCCTGAACGGCCGGCTGGAAGGCCGGGCGCTTAGCCCTGCCCCCGCGCGCGCGGCGGGGGGCCTGTTGCCGGACAGCGCCGTGCTGGCCGCCGCCGGAATGGGGTGAGCATGCACGACATCATGGATTCGGGGCGCCCTTCGACCGAGAGGGGCGTTTACCTCAGATTGCAGTAATTAATAATTTTTTAGCCGATAACGACGTTATCCTTCCACGGACACATCCTTTCGTGGGGGGATAACATGGTTGCCAAGGCTATACAGGAAGGCGCCATGTCGCCGCTCTCGCTGCTGACGAAGCTGAAGTCGGCACCGCCTTCCGCGCCTCCTCCTGCTCCATCCTCCTCTCCCGCATCCTCCAAGACCGCGTCGCCGGCCTCGCCCCAGACCAAGACTGCGGGCGATACGGTGTCGCTGTCGGCACAGGCGATCTCGAAGATGACCGGGGCAGCCGACGCTCCGGGAGGTCCGTCCGCACCGCCGGTCCAGTTGAAGATCCCAGGCGAGCTCACTTTCGCGGACTTCAAGGCGATGAGCGCGCGCATGGAGAAGGTCATGGATTATCATCTGGCGAGAGGAGACTTCATCCGACAAAGCATGCAGTCTCTGCGCAGCCAGTTCGGCTTCGAGGAGGAGGGCGAAAGCACCGGCAACGTCTCGTTGAGTGGCGAGATCGGCAAGGTCGTCGAGCGGCAGGCGGTGTCGCGGGGCATCGCCATGCCGGAGAAATCGCAGGAGGTGAAGGACTGGGAAGCCGAGCGTCGGTCGGACACGTCGGTACCCCCGGAAGGCTGGGACAAATCCTCCCTGATCACGCTGTTCCTGCCGGGATCCCAGGGAACCGACGACAAGCAGGTCGAGATCTGGCTGGACAACCGGGCCTTCGACAAGCTGGGGAAGATGTCGGCCGACGAGGTCAAGGCCGGTCTGGTCGACATGCTGAACGGTCCCGATGCCGCGGCATCGCAGGCGGCGGTGGACAATGGTGCGTTCGGCGCCGCGATGCGGGTGGACAGCGAGCACCATCCGGAATTCCAGAAGTCCAAGGCTCGGCTCGGCTTCTTCGATCCCGAGCAGGGGACGAGCGCCCAGCCCTGGCTGATGATCCAGTCGAGAAGCGAGCCGGGCTATGTCCAGGAGAATGCCGGCAAGCTGGTCGATACGGTCATGTCGATCCTCAAGGAAGGGGCGGCCGGGCGCACGGCCGGCTGACGCCCTCTCCCGCCTGCCCCCTCTCCCGCCTGACCGGGTGACAAGCCGGACGTGAGCCGTTACAACGGCCCGTTCGGCGCCGCTGTCCCGCGGCACCCGGATTTCCATGCGGGGATGATGGCCCAGGCTCTTCTCGACACCCCCTTCGCCCAATCGGCGAAGCCCGGTTCCGGCCCTGCCCCCGGTCCGGCCCAGCCCAGCCCAGGCCTGCCCAGTCCGGGGAAGCCGGCCGGACGGCGGTGGCCGGTGCTGGTCAAGCTGGCGGTGACGGTCGCGGTGCTGGGAGCGCTCGCCGCCGGGGCCGACTGGTCCGGCATCGCCGCGCGCCTGTCGGCCGCCGATCCCCTGCTGTTCGCCGCCGGTTTCGCCGTGAAGGCGCTGACCCTCCCCTTCGCCTCGCAGCGGTGGCGGTCGGTCGGCCGCGCCGCCGGATTCTCGCTGACCCGCTGGACCGCCTTCCGCCTGCAGATGGCCAGCGGATTCCTCGGCCAGATCCTGCCGGGGTCGGTCGGGGCCGACCTGCTGCGCGGCTGGTTCACCTGGCGGCTCGGCCATCCCGCCGGTCCGGTGATGCTGGCCCTGCTGGTCGACCGGCTGATGGCCCTGCTGGGGGTGGTGCTGATCGGGCTGGTCGGGCTGCCGCATCTGGCCGCGGTGGCGCCGCCCGCCGTCGCCGCCACCGTGCTGGCCGGGGCGCTGGTGCTGGCCGTCGCCATGGGGCTTCTGCTGCTGGCCGGGCGCATCCCGCGCGACCGGCTCCCCGTTCCGAAGCGGCTGCGCGACGGAGCGCTGGGGCGGACGGTGTGGACCGCCGTGGCGCAGCTGCGCGCCATGGGCGGCAACCCGGCCGCCTGGGCGGCGCTGGGCCACAGCATCGGCGTCCACCTCGCCACCATCGGCGCCACCATCCTGTTCGCCCGCTCCGTCGGGCTGCCGGTCGGCTGGCTCGACGGGCTGGCCATCGTGCCGGCCGCCATCGTCGCCGCAGCATTGCCCGTCTCGCTAGGCGGCTGGGGCGTGCGCGAGGGCGCGATGGTCGCCGGTTTCGCGCTGCTCGGCTTCAATGCCGATGCGGCCCTTCTGGTCTCGCTGCTGATCGGACTGTCGATTGCCGTCCTGTCGCTGCCCGGCGGCGTCTTCTGGCTGCTGCTGCGCAACGAGACCGCCGTCCAGACCGCTGCCCAGACATCGGCCCAGACGGCTGACCAGACGTCCCTTCAGACCGCTCCCGGCGGGGCTGAGGCCTTTCCCACGGATTTTTCGCGATGACCGACCAGCCGACCTCGACGCTTCCCCAGCCCGTCACCGTGACTGCCGCCGGGGATGGCGCCCCCATGCCGGACGCCGCGCCGGACACCGCTGCCGGGACGCGCGGCCTCTCCCCGCGCCAGCAGCGCATCCGTTCGCTGTTCGACGCCATGGCTCCCCTGCGCGACCGCTGGGCCGAGCGCAACCGCGCCTTCCATGACGCCGACCGCGCCTATCTGCGCTTCCTGATTCCGGAAGGGGCGACGGTGCTGGAGATCGGCTGCGGCGTCGGCGACACGCTGGCGGCGCTGAAGCCGGCGCGCGGCGTCGGCATCGACCTCAGCCCGGCGACCATCGCCGAGGCCAAGGCCCGCCATCCGCAGCTGGAGCTGATCGCCGCCGACGCCGAGGATCCGGCGACCATCGACAGCATAGCGGCCATTGGGGGGCCGTTCAGCCACATCCTGCTGTCGGGCACCATCGGCTTCCTGGACGACATCGAGGAGACGCTGCGCCTGCTGCGCCGGGTCGCCGATCCGAAGACCCGCATCATCGTCAGCTACCACTCGCGCGTCTGGGAGCCGATCCTGTGGGCGGCGGAGAAGCTCGGGATGCGCATGCCGCAGGGCAAGCAGAACTGGCTGTCGACCAGCGACATCGTCAACCTGCTGGATCTGGCCGGCTGGGAGCCGGTGCGCCGCGAATGGCGCCAGCTGATCCCGAAGCGGCTGTTCGGTCTGGGCACGCTGGTCAACCGCTACATCGCCCCCCTGCCGGGCATCCGCCGGCTGTGCGTGCGCAACTATGTCGTCGCCCGGCCGCAGCCCACCGTCGAGGCGGTGACGGTCGACGGCAAGCCGGCCTCGGTCACCGTGCTGATCCCCTGCCGCAACGAGCGCGGCAACATCGAGAACGCCATCCGCCGGCTGCCCCGCTTCGCTCCCGACGTCGAGGTGATCTATGTCGAGGGCAACAGCCAGGACAACACCTACGAGGAATGCCTGCGCGTCCGCGACGCCTATCCCGACTGGGACATCAAGGTCATGAAGCAGCCCGGCAAGGGCAAGGGCGACGCGGTGCGCGCCGGCTTCAATGTGGCGCGCGGCGACGTCCTGATCATCCTCGACGCCGACCTGACGGTGCCGCCGGAGACGATGGGGAAATTCTATCAGGCCATGGTATCGGGGCGCGGCGAGTTCGTGAACGGCACGCGGCTGGTCTACCCGATGGCGCCGGAGGCGATGCGCTTCCTGAACTTCCTGGCCAACCGGGCCTTCGCGCGCATCTTCTCCTTCCTGCTGAACCAGCGTTTCACCGACACGCTGTGCGGCACCAAGGTGCTGTGGCGCAAGGATTACGAGACCATCGTGGCTAACCGCCATTACTTCGGCGATTTCGACCCGTTCGGCGATTTCGACCTGATCTTCGGTGCCGCCAAGCAGAACCTGAAGATCGTCGAGGTGCCGGTGCGCTACGCCGACCGCAGCTATGGCGAAACCCAGATCTCCCGCTTCACCCACGGCTGGCTGCTCGCCCGCATGGTGGTGTTCGCCTGGAAGAAGCTGAAGGCCTTCTGAGCCTTCACACCGGTTCGGCGGCGGCGAGCGGCAGGAAGGCCTGATAGCCGTCGCGCTGTTCGGTCAGGTTCAGCAGCAGGTCGGTCAGGCTGTCGCGGGCGAAAGTGTCGGTGGTCGAAGCCAGCCGGCGGCGGACGACGGCGATGAACTCCTCCAGCACGTCCAGGTGCAGGGTGGCGGAGGCGAGGACGTCCTGAGCGATCGGGGCGGTCATGATGGCGGTCTTTCGCGGAAGGAAGAGGGTGGCGGCAGGAGCGGACCGGAGCGGCCGGATCAGGCGGCGAGCGCGGTGACGATGGGTTCGGCGGCGGCCAGGACGGAGCGGTAGGTCTCGCGCTGCTCGGTCAGGCCGGCGAGCAGGTCGGTCAGGCTGTCGCGGGTGAATTCGCTGCTGCTGCCGTCCAGCTTCGACTGGGTGATCGCGATGAACTCATCGACCACATCCAAGTGCAGGGAAGCAGAAGCGAAGATGCTGGCGGCGCATTCGATCTTGGACATGGTGGCGATCCCTGTATTCGAGGTGGAGGCTCTTGCCCGTTCTGATGAGCTTATTGAGCCATTCCGCCAGTTAACGAGGTGTTAAGATCACCGATTGGTCCCAGGTCGATTGGTGATTACCTCTTCCAAGAAAAACGCCGCTGCACGATTTGGCGGTAGTGTTACTTCTTTCGATGCGGGCATGAAAAAACGCGGCCGGTTGTCCGGCCGCGTTCTTCCCTGTCCGTCCAGCCCCCGGAGGGACCCTGTCGGGCCGTGTTTCTCAGACCGCCTGCGGCAGCCCGTGGATGTAGCCGACGCCGCCGCTGCGGCGGTTGCGGTAGGCGTCGTCGATCAGGCCGGCGACGCTGTCCTTGACCTTGTCGTGCAGGCCCTTCTCCCAGTCGCCGGGGTGCTGGAAGTTGCTCATGATGTAGGAGAAGCCGTTGACGTCGTCGACCGCCTGCAGGCCGGTCGACTCAGCGCCCGCCGGGCAGGACAGCAGGCGCGACAGCTGCTTGGTGTCGACGTTGTAGGCCCACAGGAAGTTGTTGACGTGGGCGCCGCTGTCCTCGCCGATCAGCAGCGTGCGCAGCTTCTCGGAGAATTTCAGGTTGTCCGGGTTGGCGATGCGGTCGGCGTCGGCGGTGTTGCCGATGGCGTCCGGAGTGGCGAGGTCACGGCCGACCAGGGCCGGGACGGCGCTGAAATGCACCGGCACCCACTCGCTGTCGATGGCGGCACCGGCCAGATCGGTCTGACCGCCCTTCATCGGCAGCTGATAGACCGCGCCGGCGTTGATGGCGTCGACCTTGATGCCGCTCTTGCCGTCGCTCATCGACTTGTACATGTAAGACACCGCCATGTAGGCGGTCTTGTCCTTGGCGTTGACGGTGACGCCTTCCAGCTTGGTCAGCGCCAGCGTGGCGCCGACGGTGGGGGCGTAGCGGTGGGTCTCCAGGAAGGCGGCGGCCTTCTCCATGCCCGGCTTGAACTTGACCCACTGGGTCTTGCCGCTGAAGGGGATGAGGGTGAAGGACGGGTCCTTCGGATCCTCCTTCTTCACCTCGACGATGTCGGCGGCCTTCAGGCTGTCGGCCAGTTTCTCGATCTCGGCGCTGGTGGCGTGGCCCAGCTTGACCCACTTCA
The DNA here is from genome assembly GCF_013340935.1 of Azospirillum melinis. Taxonomy (GTDB): domain Bacteria; phylum Pseudomonadota; class Alphaproteobacteria; order Azospirillales; family Azospirillaceae; genus Azospirillum; species Azospirillum melinis. Next base: position 46,569 of record NZ_WHOS01000025.1, read on the forward strand.
GGCCGAAGGCGCCGCCCTTGTCGAGGTCCTTGCCGGCCTCCTGCTCCATCTTGGCGGCATAGAGGGTGCCGGCGGACAGGTCCTTGGCCTTGTCGGCGATGAACATGAACAGGCCGCCGTTGGTGGCGTCGTCACCCATCAGCACGGTGCGCTCGTCCGGCATCACCTGCACCAGCTCGTGCGAGATGCGGCCCAGGCAATAGTGCTTCCTGATGCTGCCGGTGCCGTCGGCGTTCACCGTCACTTCCGGCAGGTGGCCGTAGTGGTACGGGTTGGCCTTGGTCTCGTCGCCGAACAGGTTCTTGCTGTAGGCGCGGAACTGGTCGTCGAGCGCCGCCGCGTCCGGCTCGTACTCCTCGCTCGACAGGTGGGTGTTCCAGGGCGACAGGCTGGCGCCGCAGGTGATCCACAGGCCGTGCACGCCGCTGGTGTCGACATTGTGGTATTGCACCAGCTTGAGCGCGCCGGTCTCCTTGTTCTGGTCCAGCGTCAGGACGGCGATCGGCGACGGCAGCTTGCCGTACATCGAGGCGTCCTTGGAATCGCGGGTGGTGTATTCGAATTGGACGACGGCGAACAGAGTGTTGCCGGTGACGCCGGCCACCTTGGCTCCGGGGACCGGGTTCAGCAGGTTGCAGCCGTCCGGGCAGTCGGAGAAGAACTGCGCCGGGGTCGCCAGCGAGCCGTCCATGATCGGCTTGCCGTTGATGTCGACATAGCCGCCGGCCAGGATCGTGCCGCCCTTGCCGTCCGGAACCTGATCGCCGGTGATGAACAGCGGCTGGTAGCCGAGCGCGAAGCTCTGCTTGGAGCCGTCGGCCCAGGTCACGACCATGCTGGATTCGACCGTGGTCTTCGCCTGCGCCGCGGCGGCGGTCGGGGCGGCCATGCCGACGAACTCGACGGCGACCGGCGCGCCCTTGGCGGCGGCGGCCTCGGCGCCCGAGGCGAACAGCAGTTCGCCGGCACCGATGCCGGCGACCGGCAGCAGCGGCAGCCCGGCGAGGGCGCGGAGCACCGAACGGCGCGACGTTTCAGGCAGATGGACGGACAGATCGGTCATGGCGGATGTCTCCCGAACCCTCATCAGGGCAAGCGGCTGGCATGCGGCGCGCCGCCGGACCATGGGAGCCCGTTCGGCGCAGCCTTGTTCTTGGCGAGCGTCGGGAAGCTACCGCGGGGATGTTACAGTTTGACGGTCAGCGGGCGCTGAGCATGCAGGTGCGGTCCGACGGCATCGGCAGCGCCACCGGCTTGCCGTCCGCCCCGGTGCCTCGCACCACGCGTCCGCCGGCTTTTCCGCCTACCGCCGGCTGGGGGGCGGGTTGTTCTGCGATCTCCGGGTCGGTCACCTGGCCGGCGACCGTCCATTGCCGGGTCTGCGGGTCCTGGCAGCGCAGCTCGTAGCGGCCCTTCATCGGCTCGGCTGCTGCCGGGGCTGCGACCAGGGGCGTGACGGTGCCGGTCAACAGGAGGACGGCCAGGGTGGCGATGCGGCGGGGAAGATGGCGGGGCATGGCGGTGTTCTTCTTGGGAAGGCCGTCGGCAAAGGGGATCAGCGGCGGATATAGGCGGCGTAGCCGATGCTGTCCGGCTCGCCGATATACTGGTCGAGCTGCCAGTCGGGGGAGTTTTCCAGATAGGGGCGGACCAGCCGCTGCTTTTCCGTGTCCCAGTCATGGGCCAGCAGAAGCGTGCCGGGCCGGCAATGGGGCTCGAAGAAGCGGAGCTGCCCGAACGTCTCCTCCCCATCGCTGCTGCCGTCGAGGAACAGGCTGTCCACCCCCTGCTCCGGGTCGATGTGGGGCAGGAACAGCGCCGGATCGCCGCCCAGCAGGAACTTCACATGCGGGTTCAGCTCCGGCAGGTAGCGGGCGTAGTAGCCGGCGGCGAGCGCGTAGTTGTTCTGCTCCGCCTCCAGCGTCACCACCTGTCCCGCACCCAGCTGGCGGAAGGCCGAAGCCAGGAAATAGGTGCTGCCGCCGCCCAGATAGGTCCCGATCTCGAAGCACTGGCGCGGCCGGCGCTTCAGGATCGCTTCGAACAGGGCCCTGCGGTCGGCCATGTACATCTGGCCCGGCAGGTCGCGGCAACCCTCGAAGAAGAACTGCTGGCGCTCGTCCCACTTGGGTTTGACCGCCACCATGTAGAGGGCGCGGCCCACATCCGTCAGCTCATGGTAATTGTGCCGAAAAACCTCCATGGAAGGCATGGACATGGGGGTCGTACTCCTGACGGTGGTGGTGCCGGACTGTAGGCGCCGGCTGGCGGGACGGTCAACCGGGGGAGGACACCGCCCGGGCGATGTCGGCCTGCCAGACCATGCTGACCAGCGCGATCTGGGTCAGCAGGTGCATCTCGCCGCGGCCGATGGCCTCCAGCAGCTCCGTCCGGGTCAGGAACAGGATCTCGGTGTCCTCCAGATCGTCGGAAACCGGATCGGCGACCCGGCGGCAGCCGGTGGCGTGGAACATGTGCGACCAGGCCCCGCCCTGGTTGGCGTTGACGATGTAGGCGCCGAGGTCGGTCCAGCGTTCCGCCTCCATCCCCGTCTCCTCCATCAGTTCGCGTTTGGCGGCGGCCAGCGGATCCTCGCCGGGCGACAGATGCCCGCCGGGAAACACCAGCCCGACCTTGCGCGGGCCATGGCGGTACTGGCGATAGGTGACGATCCGCCCGTCCGCCGTCTCGGCGAAGATGCAGGCGAAGGACGGCTGGTCGAACTGGTAGTAATCGTCGATCCGCCGCCCGTCCGGCAGCTCCACCGTCTCGACCCGCACCTTCAGGAACGGATCGGCGTCCAGCAGTTCGCGGCTGCCCAGCACGGTCCAGGGTCGATGCAGGCGATAGGGGCGATGTCCGGGCATGGGCTGTCTTTTGCTTTCGCTGGTCGCGGCGGAAGGGCTTGCCGGCGATGGGCTAGCAGCAGCCATCCGTCCGGTCCAGTTCTCTTCATGGGGAGGGTGCCGACCCGTTCCGTTCCTGCAATTGGCGGATCATGCGGATGGGAAGCAACCCTGAAAAGAAATTCATAGTATCATGGCCGTCTGATGAGGCAATAACTACGCTTTTCTATATATGATGCTCAATCTATTTCTTCTTTCGCGTGCGCCGAATGAAACAAGATGTGACCGATTTTTTCTAAACCTCCATTTTGATTGAGCCGTTTCTGCAAAAAGGCTTATCGGTTCCCGCACGAGTGCAACCATCTTCGATGCAGATTTTGTCCGGTTCCCTGCTCCAAGGCCCGATCCCACGCCTGATTCACCAGACCTGGAAGACAGGCGACATCCCCTCCGGCTTCCAAACGCTGCAACGCAGCTGGATCGCGCGCAATCCCGGCTTCTCCTACCGGTTCTGGACCGACGGCGACATCGAGCGCTTCGTCGCAGAGGAGCATCCGGCGCTGCTGCCGGTCTTCCGGGGCTATGCCGATCCCATCGCGCGGATCGATCTGGCGCGCTACCTGATCCTGCGCCGCTTCGGCGGGGTCTATGCCGACCTCGATTTCGAATGCCTGCAGCCGATCGACGGGCTGCTGGAGGGGCGGAGCCTCGTCGTCGGGCTGGAGCCGGAGGAGCATGGCGGGCTGGCGAAGGCGGTGGAGCGCGGCCTGTCCCGCATCCTGTGCCCCTCCTTCCTCGCATCGGTGCCCGGCCATCCCTTCTGGGACCATCTGCTGGACCGGCTGGTCGAGGCGCGGCACTGCGCGGATGTGCTGGACGCCACCGGCCCCTTCCTGCTGACGCGCGCCCATGCGGAGTATGAGGGAACGAACGGCGCCGCGGTGACGGTGCTGCCGCCGGAGTTGCTTTATCCCGTAACCAAGGAAGACTGCTGGAGCGGCCGCCTGTTCGATCCCGTCTTCTGGGAGCGGGTGACGCGCCGGGCCTACGCGGTCCATTACTGGGAAGGCACCTGGTTCCGGGACGGTGCCGGGCGGGGTGCCGCCCTGCCGCGGCAGATCGCTGCGGTGGTGACCGACGGGCGGCCGGAAGAGGCCCGTGTCCCGGTGGCGAAGGCGCAGGATTTGCCGCTGATCTCCTGCCTGATGGTCACCAGGGGGCAAATGGCGGGACGGGCGGGCTTGCTGGAATTCGCCATCGACGGCTTCGCGCGCCAGACCTACCCCAACCGCGAGCTGGTCATCGTCTGCGACGGCCCGGCTCTGCCGCAGGACGACCCGCTGGAGCGGGCGGTCCGTGCCGCGGGCTGTCCGAACGTCCGCCTGGTCCGGGTGGAGCCCGGCGACCAGCCCGGGGTGCGCACGCTGGGCGAACTGCGCAACATCGCGGTCGACCATGCGGCCGGGCTCTATGTCTGCCAGTGGGACGACGACGACCTCTACGACCCCAGCCGGCTGGAGATGCAGCAGCGGGTGCTGGCGGCTGCCGGCGCCCAGGCCTGTCTGCTCGGCCGCTGGATGATCTGGTGGCCGGCCGAAGACCGGCTGGCGGTGTCCTGCGAACGGGACTGGGAAGGCTCGCTTCTGTGCGAAAGGGCGTCGATGCCCCGCTATCCGGCCCTTCGCCGCGGCGAGGACACCCCGGTGGTCGAGCAGCTGCGCCGCAGCGCCCGGGTCGTGCGGATGGACATGCCGCGGCTCTACACCTACGTCGTCCATGGCGGCAACACCTTCACCACCCGGCATTTCGAGGAGCACTGGCAGGCCGCCACCGCCCGCTTCAGCGGCGAGCGCTGCCGCGCCGTGCTGGAGGAGATGGCCAAGCGCCTGCCGGTGGAGCCATACCGCCGCGTCGCCGCGCCCGTTCCGGCCACCGCCGCGGCGCGGCAGGAGACGGTGCTGGTGCTGACCCCGGTGAAGGATGCCGTTCCCCATCTGCCGCGTTATCTGGAACTGCTCGGCCGGCTCGACCACGATCCGTCCCGCCTGTCGCTGGGCTTCCTCGAAGGGGACAGCCGCGACGGCACGCATGGCTGGCTGGCCGACCGGCTGCCGGATCTGCGTCAGCGCTACAGCCGGGTGACGCTGCTGCGCCACGATTACGGATTCCACCCCGGGGGACCGCGCTGGGCGCCGGAAATCCAGCGGCGGCGGCGGGAACTGCTGGCCCGGTCGCGCAACCGGCTGCTGTCCGGCGCGCTGGAGGATGAGGATTGGGTGCTGTGGCTCGACGCCGATCTGGTCGACTATCCGCCGGAGCTGCTGGCCCGGCTGCTTGCCGCCGGGCGCGACATCGTCGTCCCCCGCTGCGTCCTGCCCGACGGGCGGACCTTCGACCTCAACAGCTTCCGGCTGACAGGCGAGGAGGACCCGCGCCATCTGGTCGACGGCATCTTCCAGCCGCCGCGCGGCTCGGGCCGGCGCTATCTGGATTCCTTCGCCGGCGAGGACATCGTGCCGCTGGACGGGGTGGGCGGCACCGCCCTGCTGGTGCGGGCGGATCTGCACCGGGAGGGCCTGTGTTTCCCGCCCTACAGCCATCGCGGCTACATCGAAACGGAGGGGCTGGCGATGATGGCGAAGGATATGGGCGTGACCGCCTGGGGTCTGCCGGACCTGCGCATCGTCCACGCCGAACACTGACAGGTGGAGTAGCATGTCGACCGCCCAACGCCTCGGCAATGACGGCCCGGAGATCGGCGCCAGCATCGTCCTCTGCACCCATCGGCGTCCGGAACTGCTCGCCGCCTGCCTGGACAGCCTGGCCGGACAGCGGGCGGGCTTTGCCCCAGGCAGCTCCCGTGAAATGGCCCATGAGATCCTCGTGATCGACAACTCCCCCCTGGAGGACGGGCGGGCGGTCGTCGAGAGCCGGCAGGCCGCCTTCGCTTTGCGGGGTGTGCCGCTGCGCTACGTCATGGAGGGGAATCCAGGCGTCAGTTTCGCCCGCAATCGCGGCGTGCTCGAAGCGGTGGGAGCCCTGATCGCCTTCATCGATGATGACGAGCGGGCCTGCGACGGGTGGCTGGAGCGCTTGCTGGAGCCCTTCCATCGACTTGGCGATGCCGTGGACATCGTTGCCGGCGAGGTCGAGCCGGATTTCGGCGCCCTGGCCCGGCCGGACTGGTTGGCCGACGACATGATGCATTTTTTCTCATGCCGTTGGGGCTGGGACAGCGAGCCCCGCTTTCTGCGCGAGGCCGAATGGTTCGGTGAAGGGAACTGCGCCTTCCGCAAGCGGCTGATGGCCGGGCGCGCCTTCCCCACCGACCTTGGCCGCAAGGGGGATGGGTTGATGACGAACGAAGGCATCGTCTTCATGGAGATGCGCAGTGCCGGAGCCGCCACCTACTATGTGCCGGCCGCCATGGTGTCCCACCTCATCCATCCCGACCGGTTGAACCGACGCTGGCTGATGCGGCGGATGTTCTACCAAGGGGTTTCCAACCGCTTGACGCAGCGGCGATACGGGCTTTCCGAACAGCGCTGGGACTTCAACGTCAATTTGGCCAAGCTGGCCGATCTCGATGTCGAGAGCCTGGAGGGAGAAAGCCTGAGGGCGATGATCCGGCTGTATTACCAGCTCGGATATGCGTCGGGTTCCAGCATGGGTTGAGGCCATCCGGAAACCCGTCAGGCCGCCACATAGATCCGGTTTACGAAGGGGTCCAGCCCGCCCGGCACGGCCGGAGAACGGCGGTCGAGCGGCGGAACGGTCGGGCCGTGGGGGGTGCGGTTGACGTTGTACTGACCGGACAGCAGCAGGCGCCGGCCCCGCCGCGGCAGGGCGCCCTTGTGGACGCCATAGGTGTCGCCCAGGAAGCGGCTGCCGGCCGGGCCGGTCATTGTCACCGTTCCGGCTGTACCGAAGGCGGCCTCTACCTGCGCGTCGGTCAGGGCGCGGCCGGTGGAGAGCAGGCGGCTGCGGTGGCTGCCCTTGACGAAAATATGCGGTCCGCCATCCTCGTCTACGTCGGTCAGGTAAAAGAAGATTTTGAAGCCGCGCAGGCTGTCCAGGTCGCGGTGGTGGCGCTGGGTGCCCTTGGCCGCCTCACGCCCGCCGAAACTTCCGCCGCCCCAGGACCACCAGCAGCCGATGTTGTCGAGGATCGGCTTGCAGCCGAGATACAGCTCCGCCGTCTCCAGCACCTGCGGGTCGTTGAAGAGAGCCAGCACATGGGGTGCCTGCAGGATCTGGTCGATGCCGTGATAGCCCATATTGGAGTCCGGGCTGGGCGGGCTGTCGGGCCGGAACCAGCCCATATGCGGGCGGAAGGGATCGTGGCAGGGGATGTTCTCGAAATAGGCGCGCAAATCCCCGGCGATGGCCGGGTCGATGGGCGGCAGCAGCGGGGTGATGCCGTCCCTCTCCAGCGTCCGGCACCAGTCCCGCGCCTCCAGCGACGGATGGAAACCGGGCGTGCGCGGCCGCTTTGCCGCGAGCAGCCCAGCCAGGCGGTCGCGCAGGACCGGGTCGGTGACGATGGGCAGGATGTCGTAGATGGCATGGCGCGGATCGGCCTTCGCCCTCCGCCAGTAGCCCCGTGGCGAGGCGATGCGCGTCCGCACATTGTCCAGAAAGCTGCCGACGGGGGCGGAGGCTGGGATAAAGGAGGACGTCATGGGATGCCGAACCGCGTAAAAGGGGAATCGCCTTCAAAGACTCTCCACAAGGGCGCCAGCCTTTCAAGGGGTATCCGTTTTCAGCGCCGTTCTGCTGCCGAGGCACGGCGTCGCGGGTTATAAGCCTTGCGGTCTTTTGAGGACTGAAGAAGGCAGGGGAACCCGATGGCCATGGCCGGTGTCGAACATCGTGTGCTGTACCGCGACCCACGTTTCTATGCGTCCTTCCCGTCGCTGACCCCGACCGCAGCAGGGCAGCAGGGGGCGGTCCTGCTGGCCTTCCGGCGGGCCCGCGACCATCGCTGGCTGCGCGGGGCGGAATACCGGGCGGGGGAGACCGGGTTCAACCATGTCGACCATCTCGATTCGCGGTCGCAGACCGTCCTGCTGCGGCTCGGCCCCGATGCGGAGCCGCTGGGGGAGGAAACGGCCCTGCCCCCCGACCCGCAGGCCGCCGACCAGGACGCCAGCCTGCTCACCCTTCGCGACGGCCGCATCCTGCTGACCGGCTTCCGCTGGTATCCGGTGCCGTCGTCCCAGGGGGAAGCGCTGCGCGCGCTGGGAATCGGGCTGACCGGCAACCCGCAAAAGACCGGCGACCTCTACATCTTCTGGGGCGGCTACAGCCGGTACAGCGACGATGGCGGGCGGAACTGGACCGCGCACCGCGATTTGCCCCCGCTGCCCGGCCATCCCGACATCGTGCCGGGCCGGCGGCCCTTCCATGGCGGGGCGGTGCGCGGCCGGGCGGTGGAGGCGCCGGACGGCACGATCCTGCAGACCGGCTACACCCACCACCCTTCCACCGGGACCTATGCCAGCCATCTCTTCGCCTCCACCGACCGGGGGGAAAGCTGGGTGCACCGGGCGATCATCGCCATCGATGCCGAGGCCAGGGCCGGCTTCTGCGAGACGGCGCTGCATCTGGACGCCGGCGGGGTGCTGTACGCCTTCCACCGCACCACCGGGCTGGACGACCATCTGGCGACCTCGCGCTCCACCGACATGGGCCACAGCTGGGAGCCGTGGCGGCGCCATGCGGTGGTCGGCCATCCCTATGACGCCTGCCCGCTGCCGGACGGCCGGCTGCTGCTCGTCGGCGGCTACCGCCATGCGCCCTACGGCGTGCGCGCCCGCATCTACGACCCACGCCGCCAGCAGCCGGACGAGGGGACGGAGCTGGTGCTGCGCGACGACGGGCCGGCGCCGGACCTGGGTTATCCCTGGGCGGCCATGCTGCCGGACGGCCGCGCCATGGTCGCCTATTACATCTGCGACGCCACGGGGCTGCGCGGGATCGAGGCGACGCTGTTCCGGCCGTGAAAGGGCTGGGGGAGTGCGGCCTGCGACCCGCTGTGCCCTGGACCGGCCGGCGGGGCGCGGGCTACCCTTCCTGCATCATGGAAAGCTCCCTCCCCTTCGCCGCCGCCAAGGCCGTCCCCGGCATCGACCCTGCCGCCTACCACGCCCCGGAGATCTTCCGGGTGGAGGAGGAGCGGGTCTTCCGCCGGTCCTGGGTCTTCGCCGGCTTCACCGACGACCTCGCCCGGCCCAACGACTATCTGACCCGGCGGATCGGTGGGCTGGACGTGCTGGTGCAGAATTTCGACGGGGAGCTGCGGGGCTTCCGCAATGTCTGCACCCACCGCTTCGCCATGATCCACCGGGCGCCGCGCGGCAACGGCATGCTGCGCTGCGGCTATCATGGCTGGACCTTCGACCGCGATGGCGTGCCCTATGGCATCCCCGGCAACGAGGCGAATTTCGGCCTCGACCGGGAGGGCCGCTGCGGCCGTGCCCTGACCCCGGTGGCGGTCGGGGTGTGCGGGCGTTTCGTCTTCCTGCGGGTGGCGGCGGAGGGGCCGGATCTCGATGACTGGCTGGGCGGCTATGCCGACGTGCTGCGCCATGCCTCGGAGATCTTCGTCCGCCCCTTCGACGAGCGGTCGATGGAGTGGGCCGCCAACTGGAAGATGGGGGTGGAGAGCGTGCTGGAGGTCTACCACGCCGACCTCACCCACCCCACCACCTTCCGCAAGCTGGTGAAAGGCGACTGGCGCTGCGATTACGATGGCGCCCATTCCCGCGGCGTCACTTCGGTGTCGGACAGGAGCGCCCGCTGGTGGGACGGCGTGTCGGAGCGGCTGGGCTTCCGCCCCAGCACCGCCTTGCGTGACTACGACCACCTGCACATCTTCCCCAACCTGGAGATCGGCTTCACCCGGGGGGCGGTGATGAGCGTCCAGACCTACGACCCGCTCGGTCCCGACCGCTGCGCGCTGGGCCTCCGCCTGTTTCTGGCCGATCCGGACGGCGATGCCGGCAGGGGGGGGCCCGCCGCCCGCCGCCTGATCGAGGAGGGCGCCCGCGACCTCAACGTCGCCCTGCTGCGCGAGGACCAGGAAGCGTCGGAGTTGGCCTTCCGGGGCTGCCGGCAGACGGACCGCCCGGCGGTGCTCGGCCTGAACGAGGAGCGCATCCAGCAGTTCCACACGGTTTGGCGGGGAATGATGGGCTGACTCCGTCTCCCGCCTCCGCCCCGCTTTTTGTCGCTGTCCAGGGAACCGGGAGTCTGCCACCATCGGGCGGGGGGCTTGGTCGTCGGAGGTTCATCCACCATGGGCGGCACCATGACGATTCCCCCTGCCGTTGTCTTTGGCCGGCTTGCCTTCGGTCCGCGAGCTGCGGAGCCTGACGCCGACAGCGGCCGTCCCGACTGGCTGGCCCGCTGGCTCGACCGGCAGCTGTCTCCCGATCTTTCCTCCGATGGCCGCGACGACCCCGAGGTCGAGCGCCATCTCGCCGCGGCCAAGCTGCGCATCCGCTATCCCGCCGGGGACGGCTGGGAGGCGGTGGACGAGGACCGGCCGCTGGCCTGCCTGGGCCAACCGATCGAGGCGCTGTGGCCGCTGGCCGCCAACCGTCCCGCGGTCGCCGGTCCGGAGCGGCAGAGGCCACGGCTGGAGACCGCAGCCGCCACCCTGATCCGCGCCGTCCACAGCCGCTGGCAGCTGCGCGAGGTGCTGGTCGATTTCTGGCACAACCATTTCAACGTCAACGCGGCGGGCGAGCCGGCGGTGGCCGCCGCCCTCCCCGTCTATGACCGTGACGTCATCCGCCGCCATGCGCTGGGCAATTTCCGCGCCTTCCTGGAGGCGGTGGCGACCAGCAGCGCCATGCAGGTCTATCTGAACAACCGCTCGTCCCGCGCCGGCGCCGCCAACGAGAATTACGCCCGCGAGCTGTTCGAACTGCACGGGCTGGGGCGCGACGCCTATCTGAACGCGCTCTACAACCGCTGGCGCGACGTGCCGGGGGCGCTGCGCGGCGCCCCCGACGGCTACATCGACCAGGATGTCTATGAGGCCGCCCGCGCTTTCACCGGCTGGACGCTGGAGGACGGCGCCGGGCTGGGCGGCGACGCCAGGCTGCCGGTGACCGGCCGCTTCACCTATGTCGAGGGTTGGCACGACACTTACCAGAAGCGGGTACTGGGGCGGGAGTTCGACCCCTTCCAGTCGCCGATGGACGACGGGCGCCGCGTGCTCGACCTCGTTGCCGACCATCCGGCGACCGCGCGCAACCTCTGCACCGCGCTGTGCCGCCGGCTTGTCGCCGACGATCCGCCGGCCGGGCTGGTCGCCCTGGCGGCACGGGGGTGGACGGAGAGCCGCAGCAAGCCGGACCAGATCGCCCGCGTCGTCCGCGCCATCGCGCTCTCCCCCGACTTCGCGCGGATCCGCGATGCCAAGGTGAAGCGCCCGCTGGAGCTGGTGGCGTCCTTCGCCCGCGGCGCCGGCATCGACCTTGTCCCCACCAACGCCCTGCTGGGCGAGCTGGACGGCAGCGGCCAGCGGCTGTTCGGCTGGCCCGCCCCGGTCGGCCATCCCGACCGGATGGAGGCGTGGCTTGGAGCCGCCGCCATGCGCCGGCGCTGGTCGCTCCTGCTCGGGCTGGCGGAGAACCGCTGGGAGACCGGAGCCATCGACCTCGCCGCCCGTTTCCCGGCTCCGCTGCCGGCGGCGGCGGCGGCGGACCGCTGGCAGGGGATGCTGCATGGCGGCGAGCCGGAACCAACGACCACCGCCGCCATCCTGGCCGGCATGGGGCTGGCGGCAGACGCGATGCTGATGCCCGGCACGAAGGCCGGCGACGACCGGCTGCGGCGGATCGCCGCCTTCGTGGCGATGGCGCCGCGCTTCAACCAACGCTGAGGGAGGTTTGAGCCATGGCGCTCTCTCGCCGCACTGTGATGCAGGGCGGGCTGATGGCCGGTCTCGGATTGGCCGGGGGCAGTCTGACGGGGCTGCCCGGTGTCCGCAGCCTCGCCTTTGCTGCCGATAAGTCTGTTGAGGCGCCGGTCGGGACGCTGGGGGCCGGCACGCTGGTGGTGGTGTTCCTGCGCGGCGGGGCGGACATGCTGGCGCTGGTGGCGCCGGCCGACGACCCCGACTATCGCGCAGCGCGGACACCGGAACTGCGGGTGATGGCGGAGGGGCCGAAGGCCGGCATCCGGCTGGACCAGACGCTGGCCCCAACCCTCGACTTCCGCCTGCATCCGGACGCCGCCCCGCTGGCGGAGCTTTATGCCGCCCGCCGGCTCGCCATCGTCCATGCGGTCGGGCTGACCGACGGCACCCGCAGCCATTTCGTTGCCCAGGACCTGATGGAGCGCGGCATCGCCCGCGAGGAGGATCTCGCCCGCACCGGCAGCGGCTGGGTTGCCCGCTGGCTTGGCGAGGGCGGGCATGGTGAGGGGGAGCAAGGACGGGTTCCGGCCATCGGCACCGCCGCCGCTCCGGCCGCCGCCCTTGCGGGGCTGGGCGGCGCGCTTGCCGTGCCCGACCTGCGCGGCGGGCTGGCCCCTCCCGGCGGGCCGCAGGCGGCGGCGGTGCTGGCGGCGCTGTCCCGGCAGGGCGACGGCGCCTATGAGCGGGCGGCTCGGGCGGCGCTCGGCGGGCTGTCGGCGGTCGACGGCCGGCTGCCGCGCGGGACGGACGGCAAGGTCGCCGCCTACGATGCGGAGGGCGGGGCCGTCTATGAGGAGACCGAGGCCGGGCGGGCGCTGCAGACGGTGGCCCGCATGCTGAAGATGGACATCGGCCTGCGGGCGGCCTGCGTCGATGTCGCCGGCTGGGACACCCACGAGAACCAGCAGGGGCGCTTCGCCACCGCCGTCGGCCAGCTGTCGCGCGCGCTTGCCGCCTTCCATGCCGACACCCTGCGCTATGAACGCGACCTGACGGTGGTGGTGATGAGCGAGTTCGGCCGGCGCCTGCGCGGCAACCGCAGCCAGGGCACCGACCACGGCCATGGCGGCGCCATGCTGGTGCTGGGCGGCCGGGTGGCAGGCGGGCGCATGCTGGGCCGCTGGCCAGGCTTGGCCAGCCACCAGCTGGACCGCGGCGTCGACCTGGCGGTCACCACCGATTACCGGACTGTGCTGTCGGAACTGATCGGCGCACCGGCGACGCGCGGCTTTCCGGGCTTCCAGGGCGCGCCGCTGGGCGTGCTGCGGGGGTGAGGAACAGGGCGGTGGGGCGGCTCTTTTCCCCCTACTTCCACTCCCGCCCGTCCATGTCCTGGTAGACCCTGAACCGGTCGCGCACCGCCAGCCAGTCCTCGGCCAGCATTTCGAAGATGTGCAGGTCGACCTCCTGCCCGTCCTTCACCACTTGGCGCTTCAGCACGCCGACCGGGCGGTAGCCGATCATCGGCTGGCCTTTCAGCAGGCGGGGGCTGTTGGTGCCCAGGATGTGGTTCACCACCTTGCGCAGCCCCATGGCGAAGAAGACGTGGTTCAGCATGTAGGCGAAGTTCAGCGGGGCGGCACCCATCCGTCCTGCCCGCTCGCCCATCAGCACGCCGAAGGTGGCGATCCGCCACTCCGGCTCGGTCACGGTGATGGAGACATGGCCGGCCGGCACGCCGTCGACGCAGAGGATGCGGTGGACATAGTCGTCCCGTTCCGCGCAGCGCCGCAGCCACGCCTTCTGGCGCTCCACGTCATAGGGGACTTTCGTCAGCATTTGCCCGGCGATGTCGGGCCGGGTGCGCCAGCCGAGCATAAGTTCGGCGTGCTCCTCGGTCGGCTCGATGAAGGTCAGGGCGCCGCTCATTCGGTCTCTCCCAGCTGGCGCAGCATCGCCTGATGGAAGTCGAGGATGCGGCGCTCGCGCCGGCCGTAGATGCCGGTGATGTGGGGAAGGTCGGCGATGCCGGGACGGCCCTGCTGCACCGCCTCGCAGACCGGACAGTCCTCGGCGATCACGGTGCCGGCGGACTGGATCAGGTAGGTGGCGGTGGAGCGGTGGAAGGCCTGCTCGCGTGCGGTTTCCAGCCGGGTGGTGGGCAGGAACAGCTGCCACCGCAGGACCGAGGAATCGGGGGCGACGGGATCGACCCGGTGCGGGATCACCGTGGCGCCGTAGAAGGTCGCCAGATAAAAATTCGGGAAAATGAAGGTGTGGCGGTAAAAGGGTTCCTCGGCGAAGCGGCGCATCCGCAGCTTGGCGTCCAGCTTCGCCCACCAGCCGGCGGTGCCGTCGGCCAGCAGCCAGCGGGAATCGCTGTTGGCGCCATGGCGTTCGGTGACGAGGTGGCTCTGCCAGTCGGGATGGACGGCGGGGTGGATGGTGTCGGGATGGACGGTGGAGCCGTGGAAATCGTCCATCGTGTTCTCGACCAGCGCCTTCCAGTTGGCCTGGAACGCGATGCCGACGGGAGCCTGCGGGTTCAGGCAGTTGGCCGACATCGTCGCCAGCCGCTCGCCATAGGGCGCCAGATGGTCGGCCAGGGTCGGGCCGCCGTCCTGTGCCACGCGGGCGAAGACCAGGGCGCCGCAGCGGTCGATCTGAAGAGGGCGCACCTGCTCTCCATCTCGGCACACGCCATCCATGGCCTCGCCTTGGCGCCGCAGTTCGAAGCGCAGCCCGGCCATCTCGGCGGTCAGGACGTTCGTGTCTTCGAACACGCCCATATAAAGCCAGCAGCGGCCGAAGACCCGCTCGCGCTCCTGGGCGAAGGCTTCCCCGGTCCAGAAATGGCTGTGGGGAAGGAAGGCGCCTGTCTCGGGAACGATGCTCTGGACGGGATGCGCGCTCATGCCGGCAACTCCGCATCAGCGGTTGTGGGGGCGGTGGCGGGATGGAGGGTGACGGTGCGGGAAAAGCGCGGGTCGGCACCGGGCGGGGCAGCGCTGTGCAGGACAAGCGCGCGGCCGGGCGCCAGGGCGAGGCGCAGGTTGGCGATCTCGATTCGCTCCCAATCCCCGGCCTGATCGTCTGCCGGCTCCAGCATGGCGCCGCGGTGGGGGAAGGCGTCGGACAGGGTGACCAACCGGGCGAACAGGGCCGCACCCAATTCTTCCTCCAGCGATGGGCCGTCGAGGGCCACCCGGACGAAGACCAGCCGTCCGCAGCGGGCCAGACCGGCCGGATGCAGGGCCAGCCGCCGGCGTCCCTCGGCCTCGAGCTGGAAATCGGTCGGGTTGAAGGGCAGTCCCACCGGTACGCCGTCGGCGTCGAAGCTCCAGCCGTGATAAGGGCAGCGCAGCGGGCCGCAGCCCGCCGGTTCGCCATGGATCACGGCGAAGCGGTGAGTGCAGACGTTGCGGAAGGCGACCACCCGTCCCTTGATGTTCTGCGCCACCAGCGGCACCGCCCCCACCCGTGTGGTGACGAAGGCGTTGGGGCCGGCGAGGTCGTCCGCCAGGCAGAGGTGGAACCAGCGGGTTTCGGGGGAGGCGTTCTGCATCGCGGGGCCTCAGGCAGTGCGGCCGCCATCCACCGTCACGATGGATCCGGTCATCCAGCGGCTGGTGTCGGCGAGCAGATAGGCGATCATGTGGGCGATGTCGTCGGGATGGCCGAAGCCCAGCGGCTGCAGCGTGCGCAGATGCTCGTACTGCTCGGCGGTCAGCTTCTGCTTGCCGCGCTCGATCAGCTCGGTCTCGACGATGGAGGGAACGACGCAGTTGACGCGGATGCCGTCGCTCAGCAACTCAACCGCCAGCCCCTTGGTGGCGGCGATGATGCCGCCCTTGCTGGCGGCATAGACGACGTTGCCGGGCGAGGCCGCCGTCGCGGCGGTGGAGGAGATCAGCGCCATCGCCGCCCGGTCGGCATGGCAGCCCTTCTGCCGCAGCCCGCGGGCGAGCGCCAAGGCGCTGCCCAGGTTGGCCCGCATCACCTCATCGAAGAAGGCGGCGGAGAAGATGCGGATCGGCCGCAGGGTCTGGATGCCGGCGCAATGGGCGATGCCGTCGAAGGGCGCGTCGTCGGCGCACAGACCCTTCACCCAGCCCGGCACCGCTTCCAGATCCGACAGGTCGAAGGGGGCGATGGCATGGTCGTCTCCTTCCAGACGGTCGGCGGTCTCTGCCAGCCGCTCCTCGTCGCGGCCGTTCAGCACCAGCCTTGCGCCGAGCTTCGCCAGCACCACCGCCGTCGCCCGGCCGATCCCGGCCGACGCCCCGGTCACCAGGATGCGGCGGCCGGTCAGGTCCATGGGGTTGTAGGCGGCCGGGTTGCAGGCGGCTGTCATGGCGGGGAAATCCAGGGTGGTGGCGTATCGGGTGAGGACCATAGCACAGGCGCGTTCCGCCTCCGGCTGCGGCTTTTTCGATGGCTGGAGGATGGGGTCTGGTCAAGCTGTGTCCAGGGCGCCGGACACTGCTATTGTCTGAAATCAAGGATCTGGAAACCAGTTCCCCGCCACTCTGCGCTATGGTGCCGGTCACCGTATCTCCGAAGAGGCCCCCGCCGGGCCCTTGAACACGCGAAGGACAGGACAGCCATGAAAGCCATCATCGACGGCATCCGGATCGCCGGCCTGCGCGCGGTGGTGCCGCCCCAGCGCCATTCCTTCGTCGAGGATCCGGGCATGTTCACGGTGGAGGAGGCGAAGAAGCTGGCCGCCACCATCGGCGTGCAGGAGCGCCGGGTGCTGCCACCACCCTATTGCGCGTCGGACCTCTGCCTCGCCGCGGCGGAAGGGCTGATGGCTCAGCTGGACTGGGACCCGGCGACGGTGGAGGTGCTGGTCTTCGTCTCGCAGGACGCCGACTATGTGCTGCCGGCCACCGCCTGCATCATGCAGCACCGGCTGGGGCTGCCGACCAGTGCGGCGGCCTTCGACGTGCCGCTGGGATGCTCGGGCTATGTCTACGGCCTGTGGATCGCGGCGAAGCTGCTGGGCGGATCGACGGCCAAGCGGGCACTGGTGCTGTGCGGCGACAACCCGACCCGCCACCTGCACCCCGAAGACCGCGCCACCCTGCCGCTGTTCGGCGATGCCGGTTCCGCCACCGCGCTGGAGGTCGACGCGGCGGCCCCGCCCATCCCGGTGGTGATCGGCACCGACGGTGCCGGTGCCCCGCACATCTTCGTCAAGGCCGGAGGCAAGCGCCATTGCCTGATCCCGCCGGTCGGCACCGCCGGTCGGATCGCCGACGAGGAGACCGCAGACCGGCTGGAACGCGACTCCCGCCTGACGCTGAACGGGGCGGAGGTGTTCTCCTTCACGCTGCGCGCCGTGCCGCCCCTGCTGCGCGAGGCCATGGAGCATGCCGGCACCGATGTCGACGGCATCGACCGCTTCGTCCTGCACCAAGCCAACGCTTTCATGCTGGAGCATCTGCGCAAGCGCGTGAAGGCGCCGGCCGACCGCTTCGTCATCGACATGCAGGGCTTCGGCAACACCAGCTCCGCCTCCATCCCGCTGGCGATCTGCCACAGCATGGGCACCCAACTGGCGGCCGGGCCGGTGAAGACGCTGATGGCCGGCTTCGGGGTGGGCTGGTCCTGGGGGGCGATGGTGGCGGAGCTGGGGTCGATGCCGGAGCCGCAGGTGGTGGACTTGCCGGAGGGGTATCCGGTGTTGGCGGTGTGAGGGGACTGACGCTTTGGGGCCTTTGAGACTTATCGCGGGCTGTCGGAATAGAAATTTATCAGGCCTATACGACTGCCGTAGCATAAATACGCAAACGGCGGTCTCGTCCCCCCTCGTTTCTTCAGCGGCGTTGCGCATCGGAGCGACTGTATTTACGATAGACCCAGGTGATCAAGCAAACGCTCAGCGGTGAAGTTACCATTGAGCGCATCCGCCGCCCTTTGCATGGTCCGGCCGAGGGGGACGCGGATGGGGATAGCCCGTTGACAAGCTGCGGCGATCGCATCTGGAGTCCAGCGGTCGAACGTGGGCATCGTGACGACGTTGACGGCCTTTAAACGGGCATTGGCGAGAGAGGACTCGGGCAGGACCACTGCGCATCCCCAGGCCGCTGCTTCGTGCAGGATGCCGGATTCCTGGCGGTCGTAAGCCGGACCATAAGGTAGGACGATCACGTCGCAAGCTGCCAGTTCACGCATGTAGATATCTGTCTCTAAGTCGCCTCTGAGACAGCTTACTCGGTTAGACTCCAAGACGTCGGCGTGCGCGGCCAGCAGGCTTTCGGCATTATAGGTGGCACCTGACGTGTTGATCTGCAGAGTGGCTGTAGCCTCTGGGTTGTTAGCTAACACCGTACGTAAGGCGGACATGAAAACTCCCAAGCCTTTCTGATCCCACCAACTTAAGCCGAAATAACCGAATCTGCAGGTATTTGGCAGGCGGGTGGGTAGAGCGGGTACCGGGATGCGGGGAACAATGAACGGAAAGGGCAGCAATTCGGCTCTAACCCCCGGTAGGCTGTGCAAATGGTCCAGATGAGCGGCGGAAAAGGCAAATAAAGCCCGGCAATACAGTGGACGCTCTTGGCACCATATGAGGAAGCGTCCAAAGATGTCGCTGTTGCGACGATGGATTTCGCCATCTGCCGAGGCGTAGCACTCTTGGCTCCAGAGCAGCGCGGCGAAAGCGAAGGACGCACCATCGGCCAGACGGCGATCAATGGCTTTCATAAAGCCATAAACGTTGCGATGATGGGCTGCTAGAAGGAACAGTAGATCTCCGGGACGCGGGGGAGGAAGTTGATCGACATCCTGATAGAATCGGTAATTGGCGGCTCCGATCTCGGCTACTGGATCGGCAAATTCCCGAATCCGAACATGATCCAAGCTCCTCTCGGCACCCAGTTCGGCAATTAGGCTGGCATCTGCGATTTGACGTGGGACATGGGTACGGCAAGCCAACCCGCGCGTGGTGGCAGCCCTATGCAACTCTAGAATTTGGTGGTAGTTGTGACCGCTACGACTTTCAATGTTCGGTACCAAAAGATGAAGGGTTCGCCCTTCTGGGTGGTCGTCTAAGGTCATTGACGCCAACTCGGTCTCAAGCATCAGTCGTTGAGGCTGTCAGCATGTTCTCGCAAACATCCAAGATAGATTGCCTAGGACGTCGGCCGATGGCGGTCTCCAACTTGTTCAATGTCACCTGAAAGTACCCAGGTGCTGGAACTTCCGACGGTGCATCGATGAAATTGGCGTAATTGAGCCCGTGCCGGGCAAACAGTGCTTGCACCATTGTCCGACCAGTCCAAGTGCTTCCCGTTGCTACACAGTAATGACCAGCTGGTGCCCGTTCTGCCACATCTACCGCAATGTCCATGAATTCGCTTGCGCTTCCCCAGTCGCAATGAAAGTCAAGATTTTGAAGTGTTATGCGGAGGCCTTTGGTATTGGACCCATTTACTAATGCGGAACGCAGGGCAGCAACAACACGGGGAATGAAAAAGGTGGTCGCCCGACGCTCTGACTCATGGTTGAAAAGGTAGAGCGCCGATCCCGAAATGCCATGGTGGCGGTCGTAATGGTTTAGTAGTTCTTCAGCCGTAATTTTGCTGAGGGAATAGAGGCAAGTCGGCATTCGCGGGCTATCCTCGTCCACCACAATCGGAAGGGGATTGCCGAACACCTTGGAGGAACTGGCATAGACGACCCGTGGTCGCAGCTTTTGAAGACGCGCCTCCTCCAGCACCGCATGCAGCGAGCCGATATTCACGGCCAGCACGTCGTTGAACACTGGTTCGTACTGAAACCCTGACGAGCCATGTACCGCCGCCAGGTGCAGCACAACATCTGGTCGTTCGGTTGCGATGCGAGTTCGCACCAAATCGGCATCTCGAAGATCGGTGCAATGATAGGTGTAGGACGGAATTGCAGCTATTCGGGTGGACGGCTGGCGCCCTAGCCCCACCACCCGATAACCGCGACGGAGTAAATGCTCAACGGCCAGACTACCATCCTGACCGTTGGCGCCCAACACCAAAGCTGTCTTCATCTTGGTTTTATCCGATGCCCCCGCAACCCAGCCTCACAGTAGGCCCAAAACATCGTTCCGGAAGGAGGGGCTGTCCAGCATGGTTTCCCACTGGTGCTCCTCTTCTTCAGCGCGGGCGATCTCCTGTTCCATGTTGGCAGCATTGACGATAGTGACTCGTGGCAGCGGAAAAATCATCTGCGTTCCTCTCTTCAGAATATCCGCTTCACGCTGAATAAACTCGCGTTTGAAGTGCCACGGCAAGACCAGATAATAATCTGGATTGGCAGCTCGCGAAGTTTCCTCATCAACGATGGGAATGTTGGTTCCGAGGGTGCGCGCACCCTTTTTCGTAGGATTGCGATCAGAGGCACAGGCGATAGTCTGATTGTTCAGTCCGCACCACTGCAGAATAGTGTTTCCTTTGGTAGAGGCACCATAAATATGAATAGTCTTGTTTTGTGCCGTTAGGCGTTGAAGCAATCGAACCAGTTCGGAGCGCAGGCTTTCGATACGGTGCTGAAATGCTTGATAGGGACGGCCGGTATCGAGTTCAATTTCAAATTCGCGCACCCGCAACTTCCGGATAATGGTGTCAAATTCCGGTCGGTCATAAGAAAAATTATCGGCTTGGCTGACATAACAGCGAATGCTGCCTCCATTAATGCCGTTCAACTCAGCCTTAAAGATGCGTAGGCCGGCTTTGCGCATAATATATTCAAGCGTAGCTAAGCTGTAATATTCAAGATGCTCATGGCAGATCGTGTCGAAGCTGTTTCCAAGAAGCATCAGGGGGAGGTAAGACATCTCTACGACCCAGATACCTTTCGGTGACAGATAATTTTTGATGGAGCGGGCGAAGCCGACTGGGTCCTCCAAGTCATAGAACATCGCGATGGAGGTGACGATGTCGAAAGTTCGTCCCTGTGCGGCGGCATCGAACGCCGGTGATGGAAACAGAGCGTTGACCACTTGGAAACGCTCTGCAGTATCGCGACCGATGTCGGAAGGGTCCACTCCCATCAGTGCGAAGCTATCTGGATAGCTGTTGAGCAGAGTTCCATCGTTGCAGCCGATATCCAGCGCATTTCCAATGGTTAAACCAGTCACCGCCAGAGCCGCCTCAACGATGCCGCGCAGATGGTTTCGCATCGTTGCGTTCGTTCCGGACGTGTACCAATAGTTGGAATAGAGAATGAGCGGCGGCATGCTATGCGCCATCTGCAACAAGCCGCATCCCAACTCATTCTGTGTAACATCGCAGCGGACCAATTGTGTCGGCAGCCGACGCATTGGAGGTGCCGGGTGTCCCGGCTTGTCAAAGGACCCTTGCAGGAACTGGTCACCTAGATCGATCACTGGAATCAAATGTTGTGATCCGCACACGCGACAGGTCTGACGATATGTGATGTGCATCGAAGAAGGCCTCACCAAAACCAGCAAATCGGGGCTACCGGATTTGCAACACGCATCACCCGGTCAATTTTTATTATATTAGAACCAAAATATACCACATGATGTCAAGATTATTTTCTCTTCCCATGAAGCCATGAGCGCTGCTTCTACCCAGAGAGAGGATATTTTTTGATCCCGTTTTTACTTTTAATAAAGAAATTCAGCCAAACTGGATTGCGTCCTGCAATGACACAATCATGCAACCCTCAGGATGAAGGAAGGCTAGATCATGATGGAAAGCCTAATATCGATCCCGGTTAGCTGGGGAGAGCTTTTTGATAAAATCGCGATTCTTGAAATCAAAATCCAGAAGATCGATGACTCTGCCAAGCTTCATAATATCCGACATGAGCTATCTATACTTCGGGGAGTTCAGGATCGTTATTCTTTCCCAGCTGCCGTTTCTACATTATTCATTGCATTGTATTCTGTTAACCAAGCCATTTGGGATATTGAGGATGATATTCGCGAGCAAGAGCGCAGCAGAGATTTTGGTTCCCGCTTCGTGGAGTTGGCACGGTCAGTCTATCGTACGAATGACGAACGGGCTCAACTAAAGCGTGAAATCAACCTTGCTCTAAACTCTCAGATTATTGAGGAGAAATCCTATACACCTTATGACTGATAGCCACACAGGTTATGAAACCGTAGCAGCTGTGCTTGGCGGTGAGCGCAGTCCGATAGTGGGTCCTTCGCCAAGTGAGGTAGAATCTCGCTTATGGCGAAGTCCCGCAATTCTGCCATGGGACCATACCGGTCGATCGTCAGAAGCCAGGACTGAGCCGCTTCCACAAAGCGCGACCGGCGCAGCAATATCTCCGTGATCAGGTGGCGATACCAGGAAAACTGCAAGGATTGCGGCTGGTCAAATGCTGCTTTGGCAGCAACCAAGCCGTCATACAAAGTGGTCACGATAATTCTAGACAAGATATTTGCATCGCTGCTAGTAGTTTCTAGAAAATTATCCGACGAACACCCCCAATAATCGAAATCATGACGAAAAGAACCAAAAACCGATGCAGACGACTCCAGTACTTGAATTAACGGAATTCCGATTTTAGCAGCACTGCTGGTCGCCGCAACTGTCAGGCCGCTGCCGCATCCCATGAAAAGGTCGATGTAATTGGTGAGATGCGCAGTCTGCCGGATGCTGAGGTGCCCTCCCCACAGGATGCGTGGGTTGTCGTTTGCAATCGGAAGGTGGGTTGACAGAATGACCACACAATCAGGTACCGCCGCCGTCACACGCTCCGCGACCGATTGCGCTAAGGCTGGGGTCATGAATGACTGGCCGGATTTTGCGAAACATTCAACCAAGCAGACGCGGCTCCCCCGCGGCGCCACCATGTCGGCGACCCAGGCGTTCACCTCCTCGCGTTCCTCGTCCGTCAGATGGATGTGGGCAATTGCCGGGTCTGTGATCCTGCTTGGATAACCGCGATACAATGACGGGCGGACCGTGCCATCAAAATGACGCATGTTCCCTGGCCAGATCTGGGTCATCACCAGACGGGTGAATTCGCCGGCCCCATGGCGAGCCCAAGCCTCCCGCTCGAATCGGTGCCAAGCGTGCTCCATCTCGGCGAAGTCCCGGACGGGAAATTCCCACCACTCGTCGACATAGGGCAGATGACGGACGGAATCTCGGGTCAGATCGGCGATGCCCCAAGTCAAATGGGCCTTGGGATGGTCGAGCTTAATCTGGCGCGCGACGGCTGTGGCGTAGAGGCAATCGCCATTGGAGCCGAGTTGTCCCAGCAGGATTCGTTCCGTCATTCTTATACCGTTCTCTGGCTTATACCGTTCTCTGATACACGGGCCGCATAAGCATCATAACATCTTTAGCCGAGGTGAAAGGGGTTTCGCCGACAAGGCCGGTTCTGGTCGCAGATTTCAGTGTGTTGCGTCCCATGGGTTGGCTATGGTGCGGCAATCCGATGGTGTGCCGCCAAGCCGGGCGGCTGCGCTGCAAGGGGAGGGCATGGTTTTGCGGCCGGTACCGAGCAACGTTGACATTGAAGCGTGGCGCCAACGCATCCGTGACACCACTCTCGCCAATTATCATTTCCACATGGGATATGCCCTGCAGCGTGGCGGCGAGACGTCCGCGGCGGCAAGCGCCTATTCCCGTGCCTTGGCCGCCCAGCCGGATCACTCCTGCGCCGCTTTCATGCTGGTTCAGCTTGCGACCGCCGCAGGCGATCTTGCTTGGGCCGCTACCGTCGATCAGGCGGCGCGGCGCCATGACCCGGCCTATGACGCCTGGGCGGTCGCTGAACTGGTGCTGAATGCGTTGGAACTTGGAGAATGCGAAAAGGCGGAGACCATTATCTCCATGGCCGCCGGCAACGCTCTGGAAGCGCCGGCGGTTCGGCTGGCATCGGCCGCTGTCGCCAGCCAAGACGGTAACCTGCCGCTGGCCGCCCGGACCTTGACCGGCATAGCGGCGGCTGACCTGAAGCATATGGATCGGTTGGCCAAGACGCCGCTGATGCAGCTGACCCACAACCTGATGTCCGCTGCCGAACTGGATCTGGCCGGGATGCTGCTGGCGGCTTTCGGGCAGATCGTCGATCACGAACCTATGCTGATCTTTATCCGGGCTGTCCTGGCCCGGTGCAGGGGCGCGCTGGTCGAGGCCGAGACGGATTTGAAGTCCCTGTCCGTCCAGGGCTGGAGCCCGACCATGGTGCGGCTGACCTATGCTGCACTTCTGCTGACGACGGGGCGCGGCAGCGATGCGGAGCGTCTGGTGGCGGAGGTGCTGACCGCCGAGCCCAATCATCCCTCTGCCACCGGCATCCAGGCGCTGATCCGGCTGGGGGACGGCGACGATGCGGCAGCCGAGGCCCTGTTGGGGGGCCGGGATTTCTCCCTTCGTCCTGCGACGGATGCCTGGCTTTCAATGGCCACGATCGTGCTGCTGAGCCGATATGGCCGCCACGTGGAGGCGGAAGCCTTGACCCGCTCTCTCATCGCTACGCTGGGGCCGGTCTTCGATCTGGTGATGGCGGCGTTCCCGTTGTCCGCCGAAGCCGGCAATGTGGCCCGTTATGCCGCCGCGGTGGGGCACCCTCCTCGTCGGTGGATGAACGCACAGTAAGGCCATGCGGCTCTCCCTCCTTCAACGCCTTCAGGTGCATCGATGAATTCAGTATCCCTCTACGAAACCGCGACTGGCCGTTGGTGGCTGCCGGATTCAGTGAAGACGGACATTGTTATTCAGGCTATGCGCGCGGGCGAGACCTTCGAACCCGAGGTGGTCGAAGCTGTCGCGAGGTACAGCAGGCCGGGCAGCACCATCCTGGATGTGGGCTCGAATTTTGGCCAGATGGCCATTCTGTTTTCCCGCATGGTCGGACCGGAAGGCTGGGTGCATGCCTTTGAAGCCGATCCCTTTGTGCTGGAACTCCTGCGTCGGAACATCGCCGAAAACGGGGCGGACCACGTGATCGTGCATCCCGGTGCGGTCTGGCATGAGCCGGGCCATAGCCTGATCTATCCCGAACCAGATTTCTCCCGCTTCGGCAGTTTCGGCAGTTTCGGCATCGACCCACGCGCCACGGAAGGCCGCCGGGTGGAATCCCTGACCATCGACAGCCTGGATATCCAGGGCGACATCAGCGTGATCAAGATCGATGTGCAAGGCAGCGACCTCAATGCCATTCGAGGGGCTGTGCAAACCATTCAGAAGCACAAACCAGCTATCGTTTTTGAGTATGAGGTGTTGCTCCAAGATCAGTTCGGTACAAATTTTGCCGACTATGAACGTGTGATCGCGGATATCGGCTACCGTATCGATCATCACTTCTCCAACAATTATGTCATCCTGCCTACCTGATAATCCGTTTCAAGCTGGCTGTTGGGAAGTGCGGCCTCATATCTGACGCTCCATGTCCAAATGATCCGTCATTACGGCCGTTGGGCAGGAGCCAGGGATTGCTGGAGGGCAGCGCTGCCGGGTCATGCCGCCAAGCCTCACGTCCCAAATCTCACGCCCTAGGTCTCGTGCCCTAGTTTTCCCTGAAATTAATATTTTGCCGGCACCGTCACAACATCGGCCCTGCCTCGGCACAGATGGCGCAATGAGGAACTCAAGCGGAATGACGGATGATGCGGGCTGGCCCATACTGCCGGCGGACGTCGCTCTGGTCTCCCTGGATGTTTTCGACACCTTGCTGTTTCGGAAACTGGAGGATCCCGTTCAGCTGTTCGACATCGTGGCAGCCCGGTCCATCGCCGCGGGAGTGATGGACGCATCCCTGGCGGGCATGGCCTTCCGCCGCTTGCGGCAGGCTGCGGAGCAGGAGGCCCGCGCGGCGCAGCAGGAACGCACCGGCAGCCGGGAGGTCACCCTGGCGCAGATTTATGCCTGCCTGGAAGCCGCCCTGCCGGATCCCGCTGCCGTCGCCAGGATCGAACTGGCGGTCGAGGCTGAAACGAGCCTTTCCAATCCAGTTCTTCGCGATTGGTTGCATCACCTGCACCGGCGCGGTTTGCCCGTGGTGTTGCTGTCGGACATGTATCACTCCACCCCGACCATCGCCGCCCTGCTGACGGCGGCGGGGATCGGACCGGACTTGTATCGTCGGCTGTACGTGTCCGCCGACCATGGATGCTCCAAGCGCGACGGCGGACTGTTCGCCCGGCTTCTGGCCGATTGGCCGGAGATCTCCCCCAGGCGGATCGCCCATATCGGCGATGACCCGATGGCCGATGTCGGAGCCGCCCGCAAGGCCGGGTTGACCGCCCTGCTCTACCAACCGTCATTCCGTTATGCCGCTGCCCGTGAGCGGGAGCGTCGCCTGATGCCGGGTGGAGCCTATGACCCGACCCGCCGGCTCGCGGCTTTGCCGGCAGTTACCGACGATCTGGCTTTCTGGCGTGATTATGGCGCCCTGATCCTGGGGCCGGCAGTGGCAGGTTACTGCCGCTGGGTGGTGGAGGATTGCCGTCGGCGGGGGATCGACACCATCCTTTGTTTCTGGCGGGAAGGAGCGGTATTCGCTCCCCTGATGCGCGATTATGCGAACCGGCGCGGCTGGCCTCTGCAGGTCGAAAGCCTGGCGATTTCCCGCCAGGCACTGGCGCCGCTGGCATTGGAGAGGCTGGACCGTGCTCGGGCCCAAGCCCTCCTGCACAGCCGTCCCCATCTGCCATGGAACCACCTGCTCGCCGAAGCAATGGGCAGCGACCCCGCATCGCTCGATCTGGGGGATCTCGCCGATCTCGCCGGCCTGACGCTGGATGGATTGCTGTCGGTGCCGGACGGCGCGCTGGACCGGGTTCTGGCCTGCTTCGACACCCCCGCGGTGCAGGTGCGGGCGAAGGAAACGGCGGCATCCCTGCGCCAACGCCTTGTCCGGTACGTCGCGCCGATGCTGGAAGACCGACACGTCGCCTTGGTCGATCTGGGCGCGCGCGGAACCACGGCAGCAGCGCTGGTGGCTGCTTTGGCGGCGGCCGGTCGGCCGGTCGACGGTTTGCGGGCCTATCTCTGCTACGTGGTGTCCGACATCGCCCGCCATCAATTGCAAGGGCTGGCGGTGAGTGTTTACGCCGGTGACAGTGCGATGGGAGCGGCATTGGGCACCATGCTCTATCGCAGCCCGCAGATGCATGAGCGGGTTCTGACCGGATTGGAGGGCACCACCCTGGGCTACCGCACAGGGACTGATGGCTTGGTACAGCCCGTTTACGACTCCGCCACCGCCACCGGGGAGGAGGTGCGGGCTATTGCCGCCGCCCGTCAGGGTATCGCCCGCTATTGGCAGCTTGGCCTCGATATGCCGCCTCCGATGGCGGACGATGCGCTGCTGCCATTGTATGCGGCCATCACCCTGCCGACCCCGGAGGAGGCACAGCACCTGGGGCAACTTCGCTATGACCAGAATGATGGCAGCGGCGATGAACGGATGATCTGTGACGAGCGGGCGCTGGATACCGTGCGGCCGCTGCTGGAGCGTCAGGCGCAGCCTTTGCTGCCGTTGGCGCTGGGGCTGCGCCCGGCCCTGGTGGGCTGGCCGCAGGGGGCCATGACCATCTTGGATCCCAGGGCCTTGAGCCGCCATCATGATGCCGTGGCCGTCGATGCCGGGCATGGAGCCATCTGCCGCGCCTTTGTGGAAAGCCTGCGGGCGTCGGGGCTGGCGGAAGTCATTCTGCTGGCGGTTGGGGGAGAGGGCGGTATGGGGCCGGCCTTTATCCAGGCCGCCGCACAGCAGGGGCTGGCGGTGGCAGGCTATGTCGACCTGATGCCGGAATTGGTGGCAGGCCGATATTTCCATGATGTGCCAATGCTGGACTTGGCGGATTTGCCCGGCAGCGGCTGCCTGCATGTGGCTCTGGCGACCCTGGGCTACCGCGATCAGGCTCTTACACGGATCGCCGAGGTGTTTCAGGATTCCGGATTGCAGCCGGTTTGCCTTCCCCTTCCGGGATGATTGAGCGCCACCCGTCCGCCTCAATCATCCCAACTGACGAAGAGCATGCTGAACCCGATCGGCTGGCCTGCGTTGGAACTTTCCGTCAGCCGCCAGGGTGTTCATCCCATCGTTTCCCGAACCGCCTTGTTTCTGTGTCTTGCCTTGGCCTCTTGTCCGGGCGTTACACCGGCTCCTGCCCTGGAGCTGGGTGAGGCAAGGCAACCAATCCATCGCCCGCCGGCAGGATGGCGGCGTGGAATCGTGCCTGCTGCAAGGAGGCCAGGCTGGGAAGGATTTGAGGCCAATGCTGAGTGGCGATCACGATGTCAGGCGCGTCGCCCGCTGCTCCGGCCAGCAAATCGTCCGGACCGATGACCTCCAATCCGAACTGCGAGCCGCGCCGATACGTATCGATGAACCCCGCCGGCGATACCCCTGCGGATTGAGCAAACCGGAACGCTCGCTGTCCAGCCTCCCCCGCACCATAAATCCAAGTTGCGGCAGTCCGCAGGCTGTCCCACCGCTGAAGGCTGACCGATTGCCCATCCCGGTAAGCCGGGAATTTGGACTTCAGGCTGTTCAGGTGGGCCGGCATCCGGAACGGGCCGGATATCGGGGTGTGGGGAATGAAGTCATCGCCCACGCGCCGGAGGATCACATGGCCTGCGAGAGGCAGTGCGTCGGGAAACTCCTGCTGAATAGCCAGGGAAACCCCCGGGTGAAAATCCAGCCGCAAAGTCGGGTGAAACTGGACACTGAGGTCTCCTGACGACCGGCAGACATCATCCCCGGCAACAGGAACCGGAAGCTGCGCCTTGCCCACCAGGAGCAGTCCCCCGTCGCGGACCAATGTCCGCGCTCTTTCAAGAGCGGGAACCATCTGGTCGCGATAAAGAGGGGCTTCGAGCAGAACCAGATCGAAGTCGCAGGCAAGAACGGACAGGATTTCCGCCGCCGGTCCTCGCAAGGTATGGATCTTTACCTGATCCGGCGCGAAGCCGGTGTTCCACTGGAAAAGCTCATAGCCCAAATTCTGCTGGGCCAGCCGTAGCGCCAGAAGTTGTTCATCCCGCTGCAAGACACCCAACTCGTTCGGCCGCAGTTGAACATCCCAGCTGTCCACAGCGAAGATGGTCCCACCCAATGGGGCGTGCTTTCCCATAGCATCCGCCAGGGTCAGGGTCGATGCCCCCACCCCCGCACCCACGTGCAGCAAACGCATGGCCCCGGCCTCCGGCGCCGTATCCCGCACCGCGAATTGCAGCAGCGCTGGATCGGTCAAGGCGGGGGTTGCCAACTCCAGATCCGGAAAATAGGGCCTGTCCGGGCTAACCAGTGACAGCAGCGGGTTCATCTGTGTCCTCTACTCTACGCGCATGGTTGCCGCGCTGTCCGCGGCCGACTTGGGATCGGCGTCAGTTTTGCGGACGACCAGAGTGGCGAAGCCATAGCGACACCCCTCATAATCGAAATCGGGAGGTGCATCCCATTGGGGGGTGTCAATCAACTGGCATCCCTTCATTCGGGGCAGCAACCGATCGGTCAGATCGGCAATCCTGTAAAGGCGTTCGTCCACCAGGGGCAACCGGGCGCCGGGACGATAGGCATCGTTGAAGTCGAGGGTCAGAACCGCAACGCCGTTCAATTTCAGCAAGGCGGCGATGTTCTCCGCAAATTTCCCGTCATCGGCCACATGCTCGATCACGGATGTCGAGAAGATTACATCATAACTTTCCTTATGCGTGCTGCGAAGCAGCATAAACCCGTCCAAGTCGGTATTGATGGCGGGGTCGATCTTGTCCACGCCCCACCCCAAAGCCGTCAAGGTTTCGGCCGCCGTATCCTCGAAGGAGCCGACGCAGAGTGTCCGCGGCGCGGCCGTCTTGCCAATGCCCGTCAGGATGCCCAACACCGTGTCCAGCACGAAGGCCTGCTGCACATTGGCTCGGGGAATTTTGCGCAGGATCAGGTCGGGGCATTTCTCCCGCATCAGCGCGACGACAGGTTCGTAGTGCGCGCGGGCCATATCGTCCAGCACCCGGTTGAAGGCAGGCTCCGATTGACCGGCCGGCCGCTCAGGCTTTGCCGGAGAAGCCGGTGCGGATGCTTGCGGCGCATCCCGTTCACCCGTCTGCCTCTTCAGCAGGATACCGAGCAGAATATCTTCCAAACGCTGCCGATAGCGCGCAGGTGACCAATCGTTGCGCAGCGAAACCAGTCCCGCCGTTCCGGCGGCTATGATCTGTTTAAGCGGCAACTGGTCCGCCATGATTTTGGGGCGAACATCACGCAGATGGCGGAACATGGGATTCATCGTCACCGCCAAAGGCCGATCCACCGCCAGTGCGTAATCCACGACACTGGAAATCCCGAGCATGTTTGGGCCGTTGTAGAAGAAGGCGTTCAGTGTGTTGGCGGACAGCCAGTCGAGAATACCTTCCCTATCCAGGAAATCATGCGTGATGGACAGGTGGATGCTGTCCTTGAACAGCAGGCGGCGGCAGCGTTCCACCGTGGCATGCGCCATCCGCCCCTCTGGATCGACCACATCGTTCCAGGGAATGTTCAGGCGGATGATTGCCTCATCGAACTCGTGCTGAACCCGCAGTATCAGCTCATCGAACCCCTTGTTCGGGGTGCCGAAACCGAAGCTGCCGATCGTCGGAATCCGAGGCGCTGGGGTTCGCATGGTGAAATAGGGAACATAGCGCCCGCAGGAAAACAGCCGCGGCCCCTCCAGGTTCAGGGTCGGGTCTGGAAGAATATGGTGACTGAAGCGGGGATCGTCCGGAACATCCACGTTTTGAGCAAATTCATGCCGAAGCTCGACACGCGGCAAGCCCGCATAGCGTGAAGACACCTCAGCCGTAAACCACGGCATGGTGCCGGGATTGTAGTTCAGCAGCAGCAGGTCCGGCCGCACCCGGTCGACCGATGTCTTCAAGGTCTCTGCGTCGTCGCACTCGCAATAATGCACAGTCAGAGATCTGGAGGACGACAATGCATCGGCCAGATTGCGGCCATACTCGTGGATGCCGCAACGCTGGGAGGCATGATTGACCACCAGAACGACGGGCAGCACCTCCGCTGTTCTTAGAGCCATAGATCCAGGCTTCGGATCCTTCTCCGCCTTCGGCGCATCGGCTTGGGGAAGAAGATGAAAATCTTGGAGAAGAGCGTGGAAGCGTTTTGCAAAGGTGGCGGGGCCCCAGAGGGAGCCCAGTTCACGAACGATCGGCGGCGAGCGCTCGAGTGAATCCTGCAAGCTCCAGTAAGGGTAGGGTGGGATATGCGCATGGATGTGTCGGAACGTCGGGTTGTCCGATACGGCCAGAGGCCGCCCGCTTACGATGGCTTGATCGGTGGTGGCGGACAAACCCGGCTGTTGCCGGGTGTAAAGAAAACAGTTCAGGCTGTTGCCGGCACACCAAGAGATCAGCTCTGCCTTGGAAAGGTATTTCCGCGTAAAGTCGATCTGAACGCCAGGTTTTGCCGCCTGCCGACAGAGACGTTCAAGATGGTCGGTATAATTCTCCCCGTGCAACAGGGCCGTACCGCCTGTGAAATCCCCGTCAGGAACATTAATCCGGACGATGGCTCTGTCGAATTCCCGATTGACGGCATCCACCACCAACTCGAAGCCTTTGCCGACAGTCGGAAAACCAAAACTGCCGATCACC
Organism: Azospirillum melinis; assembly: GCF_013340935.1. Classification (GTDB taxonomy): domain Bacteria; phylum Pseudomonadota; class Alphaproteobacteria; order Azospirillales; family Azospirillaceae; genus Azospirillum; species Azospirillum melinis. The sequence continues at coordinate 77,855 of NZ_WHOS01000025.1, forward strand.
GGGACTCCTGCCGGCGCGGACGGCAGGACAGCAAGAGGGGTTTCCAAAGGCCTGGGGAAGGGGTAGACACGGCCGTCAGCCGTCAGGGTTGGATCCAGGCAGATATAGGCGTCGAAATGTTCTCTGGGACAGAGAGCAAACGGATCTTCCGGAAGTGTTTCCAGAACGATCGTAAACACCCGGCCGCTTAGCCGGCGCAATCCAGATGTGTCCAGATCCGCCATGGCATAGGGGTGATAATTGAACACCCAAAAATCAATCGCTGAATCAGAGCTGAATCGATCGATATCGTTAAATCTTATATACTCTAACTCATAATGCTCCGATTGTTTTATGCAATCGAACACCATCAGTCCAGATTCATGAATGCTGCATCTTTCCTTCGATGTATTAACGAAGATGCCTCGCGCTTTTTTTTGCGTAGGTTGCCGCACCAAGTACTCTCCTATGCACGCCTCTGGCTGGATCGTTTGCAGCGTGGATTGCCCTCTTCAAACCAAAAAAGAGGGCAATCATCCTAACCTGATAGCATTCACTCTAGTCTGTTCATAGCGCGAAGTGTGGATGATGAATTTCTTGGGTAAATGATAACAGGCAATCTCAATTTCTTTTGATCGAGAGGTTACAGGAAGTGTCGCAATATTCGACCACTCCCTTACCCCACGATCTTCCACGACCCGTCGGGCTGGCGGCAGGCGGTGCCGAAGGCCTGTTCGGTGCGGCCGCCGACGACGATGGTCTGCTGGAACTCTCGGCAGTAGGAGCCGGAGCCGTCATAGCCGTCGCGGACCGGCACGATGGTGCCCTGGTTGCCGGACTGCGGGTTGTTCCAGCTGATCCGCTGGCCGATGGGGGCGCTGTAGGCCTGATAGGCGGCGCGGTCTGCATATTGCTGGTCGGCACGGTCGAGCGAGGCGCCGATCTCGCGGCCGGCGAAGGCGCCCAGCAGCGTGCCGATGCCCACCGCCACCAGCTTGCCCGAGCCGCCACCGAAGCGCGAACCGATCAGGCCGCCGGCGACGGCGCCGCCGACGGTGCCGACCCCCTCCTTGGTGCCCATCGACCCGGTCTGGCAGCCGGCCAGCGTGGTGGACAGCGCAAGCACGGCGACGGCAGCGATACGGGTGGGACGGGTGTGGGCACGCATCGGAGTGGGCTTTCTTTTTCGCAAAGGGAGCTGTCCCTGTTTATAGCGCAAGCGTTGCCTTTTGTGCAGCCGGTCCATCCCGTTTTCCCGTCACATTTCCGTGCGGCCCGCTCCTGTCGGACGATCAACGGGTGTCTTGCCATCCACCCGCTCCTGCGGCTATCTAGACGGAATGTTTCCACCACCATGAAGGGTGACCGCATGGCGGCCTACCAGGGATCCCTGCCATTGATGGGCGGCCTGTCGATGCGTCATCCCCGGCCTTCGGACGATGATTTCCTGCTGGGGCTGTTCATGGATGCCCGCCCCTGGCTCGCCCAGGCCCACCAGGACCGCGATTTTATCCGCACGCTGTACGAACAGCAGTACAGCGCCATGCGGACCGGGCAGGAAACCCGCTATCCGCAGCATCTGGATTTCGTCGTGGAGAAGGTCGGGCAGCCGGTCGGCCGGATCGTCATGGATCTGGGGCGCTGGGACTGGCGCGTGGCCGAGGTCGAAATCCACAAGCTCGCCCGCGGCAAAGGCATCGGCACCGATCTGCTGCGCAGCCTTCAGGGCTCGGCGATGCAACTCCGCCTGCCGATGACTTTGTCGGTGAGCGAAACGGAGACGCGTGTCCATTGGTTCTATCACCGGCTGGGTTTCGACCTGCTGGTACAGGCCCCGCCGATGCTGGAACTGATCTGGCTGCCGCCCGGCCATCCTGGCATCCAGCATCTGCCGCCGCAGATCCTGCCACCCCAGATGCGGCAGGGCGGCGTGGCCTGATCCCGGCCCATCCGGCCGGACATCTCCGGCAACACCACGAAAAGCGCCGTTCCCGCAGGAGGGGAACGGCGGTTCGGACAGGTGCGTTCCCGCCAAGCCGGTCAGTTGAACACGACTTCGAAACAGGCCCGCGCCGGGTCGCGAGGAGCCGTCCGCACGACATAGAAAGGCCCCATCGGCCCATCGACCGGGTGGTCGATCAGATAGCTGCCGTTCCACAGCTCGCTGCTTCCCAGTGTCTCGAACTTCAGGGCAAAGGACGTCCGCTTCGCCCAACGGGGGGTGAATTCCGGCCGTTCCCCGACCATGGTCAGCTCGACCTCGACGATCGCGGACCGGCCCTCCGGCTCTAGAAAGCGGAAGGTCTGTCCGACATGGGGGGAGAACTGATCGGCGGACAGCGTGCTGTAATCGGCAGTCATGATCGGAATCCCGGTGGCAGGGCGATGTTGCGCGGATCGTTTCGCGGATCGGGAACGCCCCGGCCCGCAGGATGCGGAACCGTGGCGCAAGCCTACCGTCAGTCGCGGCTCGGAAAAAGGCCCATGGTGACGATGTACATGGTGACCGCCAGATACGGCTGCAGATTGTTGATCGCGGCGGGCACCGCTTGGCCGCCGCCCGGGGACACCACCACCGCACCGCCGCCGCTCACCGTGACGGTGCCTGTGGCGGTGCCGACCAGATTGGCACCGGCGGCCGGGGCGGTGGCGGCGTAGGGACCGTCGGTCTGCCAATCGAGGCCGCCGCTCGGATCGCTGACCTTGATGCCGCCGAGATAGTTGGCGCCGCCCGTCGGCGTCGCCGAGGCACCCTGGCTCGTCGAGATCGGAATGGTCACGTTGGCGCTGATGGTGGAGGTGGAGGAACCGCCGGCCGGCGTGAAGCTGGCGGCGTGGGTGTGCAGCGGCAGGTTGGCCAAACCCAGCGTGGTCGAGGGGGTTCCGCCGTGGCTGCCTGGATTCAGGGTCAGATTTCCCAGATACGGGCTTGCGCCGGAACCGACCATGACGCGACCGCGCAGATCCGGCACGTTGAAGTTCGAGGTGGTGCCGCCGTACAAGGTGCCGATGAGCGCGAACAGCCCCTGGTACTGCGCCTGAGGCAGAGGCTGGCTCCAGCACTGGACAGTGCCCTGCGGCGCGAAGGTACCGGCGAACGGGAAGATCAGGCCAATATAAGCGTCCATGACGAAACCTCCGGTATGATTGAAGCGGAGTGAAGGGGACGGCGGCACGCCACCGCCTGAGCAGCGGAAGCGTCGGCTTCACGGGAAGGGCATGCCGAAATACCGCTCGGAGAGTCGGTATGGAGACGGGGCATCCCTTCTTGACGCCCCCCTTCATCCACCCCTGCGCAAACAAGGCAGGGAGCCCTGCGGCGACGGCCTCGGGCTTCAGCCCGCCTCAGTCGCGGGTCGGGTAAAGACCCATGGTGACGATGTACATGGTGACCGCCAGATACGGCTGCAGATTGTTGATCGCGGCAGGTGCCGCTTGGCCGCCACCCGGGGACACCGCCACCGTGCCGCCGCCGCCGCTCACCGTGACGGTGCCTGTGGCGGTGCCGACCAGATTGGCACCGGCGGCCGGGGCGGTGGCGGCGTAGGGACCGTCGGTCTGCCAATCGAGGCCGCCGCTCGGATCGCTGACCTTGATGCCGCCGAGATAGTTGGCGCCGCCCGTCGGCGTCGCCGAGGCACCCTGGCTCGTCGAGATCGGGATCGTCACGTTGGCGCTGATGGCGGAGGTGGAGGAACCGCCGGCCGGTGTGAAGCTGGCGGCGTGGGTGTGCAGCGGCAGGTTGGCCAAACCCAGCGTGGTCGAGGCGGTTCCGCCGTTGCCGCCCGGATTCAGGGTCAGGTTTCCCAGATACGGGCTTACGCCGGAACCGACCATGACGCGACCGCGCAGATCCGGCACCTTGAAGTTGACGTTATTGCCGCCGTACACGGTGACGATAATCGAATACAGCGCCTGGTTCTGTGCCGTGGGCAAATCCTGCCCCCAGCACTGGACAGTACCGTAGGGCGCGAAGGTACCGGCAAACGGAAAGATCAAGCCGAGATAGGCATCCATAATGAAAACTCCAATTTGACTTGGGCCGTTTGCCTGCCGGGGAGGTACTGTCCGCCCAAGGCATCGGGACCCTCGTTCGGGTAAGGTAGAAATCTTATCGAGATGCTCTCTAAAATCGAGAGTCGATCTGCGCCGAAGGCGAAAAAAAGACCTTGCCTTCGGGAAGGCGAATCATGGAGGTCAATCGCACAAGGCGATCGCATATCCAGGTATGTAATTCGGAGGCAAACCGTTTCCACATGCAGGAACGGGTTATGATCAGACTGAAACTATTCCAGCAGTTTTCACCGATTTGCTGCAAGATGAAACGCGTTTTGCACCGCACAAAGGCTGGAATGCTGGGCACCGTGCGCGAATCGTCGAAGTTTCCGATTCCAAGACATTGTGCATCCCCACGTAGAAAGGATATTTTTACCCTTGCCTCACACTTATAGGTAACCGCATTCGGCGTAGGACCGGGCGGTCTGGTGTCTGGCGAGGAGAAAGACGATGGCACGGGCACGGAATGCGAAGGGTATCGGCGGGGGAAAGCAATCCGGCGAGACGCGCAAACCATCCCCGTCCAGGTTCGCCATGGCCCTGGAACAGCGTTTCATGTTCGATGCCGCCGGTGCGGCGACGGCGAGCGACCCCACGGCCGCGGTTCAGCCGGACATCCATGCCGACCCCTCGACCGCCGACCAGGGCGCGGCGACGCATGCGGACGCCGGCGATGCGGTTCCGCCTGCCGCCTCTCCTCCGGCGGCCGATGTGTCCCTCGCCCCGCAGATTCTGCGGCAGGTCGATCCGGCGGCGAACGGTGGCCGGAAGGAGGTGGTGTTCATCGACACGGCCGTCGACGATTGGCTGTCGTTGGCGGAAGATGCCAAGGCCGGGGCGGAGGTCGTTCTGCTCGACGCCACCCAGGACGGTCTGGCCCAGATGGCCGATTGGGCGAAGACCCACAGTGGCTATGACGCCATTCACGTCGTGTCGCATGGCAACGAAGGCTATGTGAATCTCGGGACGCTGACACTGGACAGCCTGTCGGTGCAGGAGAGGGGAACCGATCTGGCGACCGTGGGAGCGTCCCTCACCACCGATGGCGACATTCTGCTGTACGGGTGTTCGGTCGCGTCGGGAAAGGGCACGACCTTCATCGCCGCTCTGGCGGAACGGACGATGGCGGATGTCGCGGCATCGGACAATCTCACCGGCGCTTCCGTGCTCGGCGGCGATTGGACGCTTGAGCGCCGCGTCGGACCTGTGGAAACCGCTGTCTTCGGCGACGTGGCGGCTCTCGCTTCCTACAATTCTCTGCTGACCGTCAGCTATTCCAAGCCCTCGACCAATGATTTCCCTTCCACCGCCCTTTCTGCCCGCGTGAAGGTCGGGGACTTCGACGGCGATGGCTACACCGATATTTTTTATCAAGACGGTGGGAATGGCTCCACCATCAAATTTGCAAGAAACACACAGGACGGAAAATTTTCCATCGTTACCGCCAATTCCGTGGGTTCTCCCTTCGCAGGCCTGACAATTCCCGACTTCACGACATCCAATACATTTGCATCCGATTACAACAACGATGGGAAGACGGATCTTTGGATTGCTGCCAATAATTCAACCGGCACTCTCATATTGAGTGGCCCGACGGGATACACTCTTGGGGACACAACAAATTTCCCGGCCCCTGCATTGTCGGGGCGCATCATTTCTGCTGATTTCAATGGAGATGGGTATGCCGACATTCTTTATCAGAATGGACCAAATGGATCTACAATCAAGTATGCCCAGAATAAGGGAGATGGCTCATTCGATATTATGGATGCCTCGAACAGCTCTTCTCCATTCAAGAATGTGACATTTTCCGATTTCGTGACATCAAGCACCTTCGTTGGCGATTACAACGGGGATGGGAAGGCGGATCTCTGGGTTGCTGCAGCCGGAGGCAAGGGAACCTTCATCGCCAGCAGCAGCACCGGCTATTCCACCACAACCTTTACGAATTCCCCGACAACGCCACTTACCAGAATCATTGTGGCTGACTTTAGCGGAACCGGATACTCTGACATTCTTTATCAGATTACAGGAAATGGAGGAAACATATATTATGTCAAGAACAACCGTGATGGCTCATTCGCAAATGCCGTTCTTGCAAGCGATTCTTCCTCTCCATTTTCAGGACTAACACTTCCTGACATTACCACTTCAAGTACATTTGCTGGCGATTACAACAATGATGGTGTTTTCGACTACTGGACGACTGCCAACGCTTCAAAAGGCACCCTGGTATCATCATCCGGCAGCGTTCCCCACCTGACCAGCTCCACCCCGTCCAGCGGAAATTCGACGTTCAGCACCTCGTCGAATATTGTCCTGAATTTCGATATGCCTGTCTATTTCGGGACAGGGAAAATAATAGTTCGCGATTATTCCACAGGCACAGCCGTTGTGAATATCGGTTCGTCCGATACCTCGCTTTACAGCGGCGATGGAAGCAACGCCATCACGCTGAACGTCTCAGGACTTTTGCAGTCTGGAACTCAATATTACATCGAGTTCCAGAAAAACTCCTTGCATGCATCGGATTCTACGATCTTCGGCAGGGCCGACCTCAATCTCAACACCAGAACCGGCATCACCAGCAAATCCTTCCTGTCCTTCACGACCGCATCGGGTGGAAACACCGCGCCGACGGCCACCATCACCAGCGCGCCCGACGTGACGTCGGCGGGCGGAACCAGCTACACGGTCCGCATCACCTATACCGACACGGATGGCACGATCGATTCCACGAGCATCGGCACGGACGACATCGCCATTGCGGGCCTGACGCTCAGCAGCTTCAACATCGTTTCCGGCAGCGGCACGAACACCACGGTGGTCGATTACACCTTCACGCCGCCGGGAGGGAGCTGGGACAATGCCGACAACAGCACCTACACCATCACGCTCGGCTCCGGGCCGGTAAAGGACAACGGAAATTCCGCCGTCACGTCCCTCACCACGGGGGCCGCGGACAACAGCATCAGCGTCAACGTTCCGGCAGCTCCCTCCAACACCAATCCGGTGATCGGCAACCTGGACGGCGACAACGTCACCTGGGCCGGCGAAGGCCAGACGGTGCTGCTGGATGCCGGCACCGCCGCCACCGCATCCGACACGGAGAACGGCGCCAGCAGCTGGACCGGCAGCGTCCTGACCGTCCGCCGCTCGGTCTCGGGCACGGCGACGCCGCTGGCGTCCGACCTCTTCTCGTTCAACAGCAACGCCGCCTTCTCGGAGAGCGGCGGCACCCTGCTGGACACGGCGAACGCCAACACCGCCTTCGCCACCGTCACCAACACGAACGGCACGCTGACCGTCACCTTCAACGGCAGCGCCACCGCGACGCTGATCCAGACGGTGATGCACAACATCCTGTACCGGAACGACACGCCGACCGGCGATACCGTGATCCGCTACAGCCTGACCGATGGCAACGGCGGCAGCACCACCGCCGACGTGACGGTGACCAGCGACACCATCTATGTCACCAACAACGCCGATGCCGGAACCGTCGATGTCTCGGACGGGGTCAGCCTGCGCGAGGCGGTGGCGATCGCCCTGGCCGACACCACCGGCACCCAGACCATCAAATTCGCCAGCGGGCTGGCCAGCGGCACCATCACGCTGGGCTCCGACCTGGCGGTGACGGAAAACCTGACCTTCGACGCCGACGCCGCCAGCGGCCTGACCATCGCTGGCAGCACCATCACCGTGTCGACCGGAACGGTGCTGACTCTGAACAACGGCAGCAGCGACACGCTGACCGTCTCCAGCAAGATCTCCGGCAGCGGTGCGGTGACCAAGAGCGGCGCCGGCACGGCGACGCTGAGCGGCGGCAACGACTACAGCGGCGCCACCACCGTCAGCGCCGGCACCCTGACGGTCAGCGGCGGCATCGGCGACAGCAGTGCTGTGACGGTGACGAGCGGCGCCACGCTGAACCTGTCCGGCAGCGAGACCATCGGGTCGCTGGCCGGCGGCGGCAGCGTCACGCTGGGCGGCAACACGCTGACAACCGGCGGCGCCAACACCAGCACGAGCTTCGACGGCGTCATCAGCGGCACCGGCGGCCTGACCAAGGCCGGCAGCGGCACCCTGACCCTGACCGGCACCAACAGCTACACCGGCGCCACCACCGTCAACGCCGGCACGCTGGCGCTGAACAGCAGCGCCGGCACCGCGCTCGCCGATGGCAGCGCGCTAACGGTGGCGAGCGGCGCCACGTTGACCCTGTCGTCGGCGACCGAGACCATTGGCACGCTGAGCGGGGTCAGCGGCGCCACGCTGGCGCTGGGCGGCAACGCCCTGACCGTCAACCAGGGCAGCAACGGGACCTTCAGCGGCGCCATCACCGGCACCTCGTCGGGCAGCCTGACGCTGACCGGCACCGGCAACAGCACGACCCTGACCTTGGACGGCACCAGCAACAGCAGCGGCTTCGCCGGCGGCATCACCGTCACCAAGGGCTGGCTGGAGGTGTCGGCCGACAGCAATCTCGGCGCCGGCACCCTGACGCTGAACGGTGGCACCCTGCGGCTCACCGCCACCGCCGCCACCATCGACAACGCCGTCGCCATCGGCAGCAGCGGCGGCACCATCAGCGTCGCCCCCAGCGGCGGCGACCTCACTTTGTCCGGCACCCTCAGCGGATCGGGCAACCTGACCAAGGCGGCCGGCGGCAACCTCACCCTGTCGGGCAACAACAGCGGCTTCAGCGGCGCCTTCACCATCAATGCCGGCACGGTGACGGTCAGCCACGCCAACGCGCTGGGCAGCACCGCCGGCGGCACCACGGTGGCGAGCGGCGCGGCGCTCGCCCTGTCGGGCGGCATCACCATCGCCGAGAACCTGACCCTCTCGGGCAGCGGCGTGTCGTCGGGCGGCGCGCTGATCAGCGCCAGCGGCACCAACACAGTCAGCGGCACCGTCACGCTGAATGCCGACACCACCGTCACCACCACCAGCGACCTGACCCTGTCGGGCGTGGTCAGCGGCAGCAGCGCCCTGACCAAGGCCGGCAGCGGCAGCCTGACCCTGTCCGGCAGCAACACCTACACCGGCGCCACCACCGTCAGCGCGGGAACCCTGTCGATCTCCGGCAGCGGCAACATCAGCGCCGCCGCCGTCACCCTGGCCGGCGGCACGCTGGAAAGCACCGGCAGCAGCGTTACCCTGGCCAACGACATCGCGCTGGGCACCGGCAACGGCACCGTCAGCGTCGGCAGCGGCAAGGCCCTGACCCTGTCGGGCGTCATTTCCGGTGCCAACACCCTGACCAAGGCCGGCAGCGGCACCCTGACCCTGTCGGGGGCGAACAGCTACACCGGCACCACCACCGTCAGCGCCGGAACCCTGGTGGCTGGGCACAACGATGCGCTGGGCACCACCGCCGGCAGCACCACGGTGTCGAGCGGCGCCACCCTGGCGATCGCCGACGGCATCTCGCTGGCCGAAGGACTGACCATCGCCGGCGCCGGCGTGTCGAGTGCCGGCGCGCTGCAGGTGACCAGCGGCAGCGCCACCCTCAGCGGCACCGTCGCCATGAGCGCCAACACCATCGTCGGCGTGTCAGGCAGCGGCCTGACCTTGTCGGGCGCGGTTTCCGGCGGTTTCAACCTGACCAAGAGCGGCAGCGGCACCCTGACCCTGTCGGGCGCCAACAGCTACACCGGCACCACCACCGTCAGCGGCGGCGCGCTGATCGTCACCGGCACGCTGAACGGGTCCAGCGCCGGCGCCGTCACGGTGGGCAGCGGCGCCACGCTGGCGGGAACCGGCACCGTCAACGGCGGGTTGACCATCCAGTCCGGCGCGACGCTGGCCCCCGGCGTGTCCGGCACCAACAGCGGCGTCGGCACCTTGACCGTCAATGGCGGGCTGACCATCCAGTCCGGCGGCACGCTGTCGGTCGATCTGGCCAGTTCCAGCAGCTACGACCAGGTGGCGGTCACCGGGGCTGTCGATGTCGGCAGCGCTACCCTGTCGGTCGCCGGCGCCTATGTGCCGACCAAGTCGGCCAGCGGTGACAGCTTCGCCATCGTCACCAACGACGGCAGCGATGCGGTCACCGGCACCTTCGCCTCACTGGCCTCGGGCGCCGCGATCACGCTGAACAGCGGATCGGTCACCATCGGCTATGCTGCCGGCACCGGCGGCAACGACATTGTGCTGACCGGGCCGGTCAACCAGGCGCCGGTGCTGGGCGGCACCGCCACCGGCCCGGTCAATGACAACGCCACCACCACGCCCTTCGCCGGCGTGACGGTGACTGATGCCGACGACACCACCGGCACCTTCACCGTCACCATCACCTACACCGCGGCCAACGGCACGCTGTCGAGCGCCGGCGGCGGGCTGAGCGGCACGGCCGGCAGCTACACGCTGACCGCCAGTTCGCCGGCCGCCCTGCAGACGCTGCTGCAGGCCCTGGTCTTCACCCCCACCAACAACCAGGTGGCGCCGGGCGGCACGGTTCAGACCACCTTCAGCCTGACCACCAGCGACGGGACGAGCAGCGGCACCGCCAACACCGGCACGGTGATCACCACCACCTCAATCAACGACGCGCCGACGGACATCGCGCTGTCGAACAGCTCGATCAGCATCTTCGAGGGCACCAACGGCGTGGTCGGCACCCTGTCGACCACCGACGCCGACACCGGCCAGACCCTGACCTACACGCTGGTCAGCGGCACCGGCGACACGAACAACGCGCTGTTCAACATCTCCGGCACCTCGCTGCAGGCGAACGACGCCGCCACCCTGACCGGCGGGCAGAGCTATTCGGTCCGCGTCCGGGTCAGCGACGGCACCGCCACCTACGAGAAGATTTTCAGCATCGGCGTGACCAACGACCTCGTGGTCGACGTCACCGCCATCGACAGCAGCGCGCCGGCCGGCACCTATGCGGCCGACAAGGCCGACGGCGGCGGCCTGGACCTGCGGGAAGCGATCGCGCTCGCCAACAACATTTCGGGCAACGTCACCATCCGCTTCGCCAGCACGCTGAACGGCACCATCACGCTGCCCGTCAGCCTGACGGTGCGCAGCGGCGTGACGCTGGCGATGGACAGCGACACCAACAACCGGTCGATCACCATCACCGGCAACGGCTTCACGCTGGGCAACAGCTTCGGCGTCAGCGTCGACACCGGCGACACGCTGACCATCAACTCGACGCTGGCCGACAACGGCACCGACACCGCGGCCCTGACCAAGAGCGGCGCCGGCACGCTGGTGCTGGGCGGCACCAACAACACCGCCAGCGGCAACACCGGCATCAACACCATCACCGTCGGTGCCGGCACCCTGTCGGTGGCGGGCGACGCCAACCTGGGCACCGATGCGGTGACGATGGCCGGCGGCACCCTGGCCGTCACCGGCGCCACCACCATCGACAACGCCATCGCCCTGTCGTCCGACAGCAGCATCACCAACGCCAACGCCGTCACCCTGTCCGGCGCCATCACCGGCAGCGGCGGCCTGACCAAGCTCGACAGCGGCAAGCTGACGCTGAGCAATGCCGGCAACAGCTGGTCCGGCGGCATCACGCTGCGCGGCGAGGTGGAGCTGGGCACCACCGGCACCATCGGCAGCGGCACCATCACGCTGAACGGCGGCACGCTGACCACCACGGCGTCCAGCCAGACGCTGACCAACGCCATCACCATCGGCAGCAACGACGGCACGGTGAAGACCGCCAACGCCCTGACCCTGTCCGGCATCGTCAGCGGCAGCGGCGCCCTGACCAAGACCGGCACCGGCACGGTGACCCTGTCGGGGACCAACACCTACACCGGCGCCACCACCGTCAGCGCCGGCACCCTGAGGACGTCAGGCGGCAGCGCCATCGGCGACAGCAACGCCGTATCGGTCGGGGCAAGCGGCACGCTGAACCTGTCGGCCAACGAGACCATCGGATCGCTGAGCGGCTCCGGCGCGGTGACGCTGGGGGTCTATACCCTCACCACCGGCGGCGCCAACAGCGACACGACCTTCTCCGGCGTGCTGTCCGGCACCGGCGGCCTGACCAAGACCGGCACCGGCACGCTGACCCTGACGGGCGCCAACAGCTACACCGGTTCGACCACCGTTTCCGCCGGCACGCTGGCGGCGAGCGGCAGCGGCACCGTCGGCAACGGCAGCGCGGTGACGGTTGCCTCCGGCGCGACCCTGAGTTCGACTGCGGCCAGCCTGTCGCTGGGGTCGCTGGCGGGTGACGGCACCGTCTCGATCGGCGCCAACACGCTGGAGGCCGGCAGCAACGACGCCAGCACCGGCTTCTCCGGCACCCTCAGCGGTTCCGGCGACTTCTACAAGCGGGGCACCGGCACGATGACGCTGTCGGGCACCAACAGCAGCAGCTTCACCGGCACCATGACGGTGCGGGACGGCGGCACGCTGAGCGTGGCCGGCGACGCCAACCTGGGCGCCGGCACGGTGACGCTGAACGGCGGCACGCTGACGGTGACCGGGGCGGGCACCATCGACAACGCCTTCGACACCGGGGTCAACGGCGCCACCATCGACACCGGCGTCGCCGTGACGCTGTCGGGCGCCATCGGCGGCAACGACGGCCTGACCAAGACGGGCAGCGGCACGCTGACCCTGTCGGGCACCAACACCTACACCGGGCAGACCACGGTTTCCGCCGGCACGATCAGCATCGCCGCCGACGGCAATCTGGGAACCGGCGCGGTCAACCTGGCGGCCGGAAGCAAGCTGCAGGTCACGGGCGCGACCACCATCGGCAACGCGGTCGCCCTGACCGGCGACGCCATGGTCCAGACCGACGCGGCCGTCACGATCAGCGGCAACATCACCGGCAACACCCGCACGCTGACCAAGTCGGGCAGCGGGACGCTGACGCTGTCCGGGACCAACAACACCTCCGGCTCCGGGGTCGGCGGGATCACGGTGACCACGGGAACCCTGGCGGTGGGGACATCCGCCAGCCTGGGCCAGACGACGCTGACGCTGGACGGCGGCACGCTGGCCTCGACGGCGGCCTTCAACAGCGGAATCGCCGTCGCGCTCGGCAGCGGCGGCGGCACCGTCGACGTCTCTTCCGGCTCTGTCACACTGAGCGGCACCGTCTCCGGCAGCGGCGGGCTGAGCATCGCCAGCACCAACGCCGGCAATGTCCTGGGACTTTCGGGAAGCAACACCTACACGGGCGGCACGACGCTGGGCAGCGGCATCCTGCAATTCGGCAGCGACACCGCGGTGGGAACCGGGACGCTGACGATCAACGGCGGCAAGGTGCGCGGGTCGGGGTCCACCGCGCGGACGCTCGCCAACAACCTCGTGCTGGGCGGCACGATGACGATGTCCGGTTCGGCGGCGCTGACCTTCACCGGCACCGTGGATCTGGGCGGCACGACCCGGACGGTCAACAACACCATCACCGAGGCCCTGACCTTGAACGGCGCGGTGTCGAACGGCTCTCTGACGGTGGCGAGCGGCGGCACCGGCGCGGTGGTGCTGGGCGGGACCAACAGCATGACCGGCATCACGGTGTCGTCCGGCACGCTGTCGGTCGCCGACGCCGCCAGCCTGGGATCCGGCACGACGACCCTGTCGGGCGGCACCCTGTCGATCACCGGCGCCACCACCATCGCCAACGCCATCGCGGTGTCGTCGGGGTCGACGATCAGCAACTCGGCGGCCGCGACGCTGTCGGGCGTGCTGTCGGGGTCGGGGGCGCTGACCAAGTCGGGCAGCGGCACCCTGACCCTGTCCGGGACCAACACCCACACGGGCGCCATCACGGTGTCGGCGGGCACGCTGGCGGCAACGGGCGGCAGCGCCATCGCCGACACGGGCGCGGTGACGGTTGACTCCGGCGCCACCCTGTCGCTGGGTGCTGCCGAGACCATCGGCTCGCTGGCCGGTTCCGGTTCCGTGTCGCTGGGCAGCTACACCCTGACCACCGGCGGCGACAACAGCAGCACCAGCTTCTCCGGTGCCATCGGCGGCACCGGCGGGCTGACCAAGACCGGCACCGGCACGCTGACCCTGTCGGGCACGAACACCTACAGCGGTGCCACCACCCTGTCGGCCGGCGGCCTGACGGTGTCGGGCGGCTCGGCGATCGGCGACACCAGCGCGGTGTCCGTCGCCTCCGGCACCACCCTGACCCTGTCGAGCGACGAGACCATCGGCTCGCTGAGCGGATCCGGCACGGTGGCGATCGGCGCCAACACCCTGACCACCGGGGTGAACAACACCAGCACCAGCTTCTCCGGCGCCATCACCGGCAGCGGCAAGGTGAGCCTGGACGGCACCGGCACCTTCACCCTGTCCGGCAGCAACGGCGGCCAGAGCTGGGCGACCAGCGTGCGGGACGGCTCGCTGACGATCACCGACGCCACCAACATCGGCACCGGCACGGTGACGCTGAACGGCGGCACCCTGACCGTCACCGGGTCGGGCGTCACCCTCGGCAACGCCATCCAGTTCTGGGTGAACGACAGCACCATCGTCAACGCCAACGCCGTGACACTGTCCGGCGTGCTGTCGGACAGCGCCGGCTTCACCAAGTCGGGGGCCGGCACGCTGACCCTGTCGGGCGCCAGCACCTACAGCGGCTCCACCACCGTGGCGGCGGGCACGCTGCTGGTGACGGGGGCGCTGGGTGGCACCTCCGGAATGACAGTCAATTCCGGCGCCACCCTGGCCGGCACCGGCAGCATCTTCGCCGCCAGCTCGTCCAACACGCTGACGGTCGCGTCCGGCGCCACGCTGGCGCCCGGCATCGCCGGGGCCAACAACGGCATCGGCGCGCTGACCGTCAACGGCAACCTGTCGCTGAGCGGCACCCTGGCGGTCGAGATCGCCGGCACCACCACCGCCGGCACAGACTATGACCAGGTGATCGTCAGCGGCGGCGTCACGCTGTCCAGCGGCTCCAGCGCCGTCACCGTCATCCGGGTCAACGGTTTCGCCGCCATCAACGCCGCCACCTACAAGGTGATCGACCAGACCGGCGTCGGGCCGGTGTCCAGCACCCTGTCGGGGCTGGCGCAGGGCGCCACGCTGAGCAGCAACAACGACCTCTACACGGTCGATTACGCCGGCGGCACCGGCAACGACCTCGTCCTGACCTCGCTGGTCAACCCGACCGTCTCGTCGGTCAGCGCCAGCACCGCCGACGGCAGCTACAAGGCCGGCGACACCATCACGATCACCGTCACCTTCAACCGGGCGGTGACGGTGACCGGCACGCCGACGCTGGCGCTGGGCAACAACAGCCGGACCGCGACCTACGCCAGCGGGTCGGGCACCACCACGCTGAGCTTCACCTACATTGTGCAGGCCGGCGATACCTCCGCCGACCTCGACTACGCCTCCACCACGGCACTGGCGCTGGGCGGCGGCACCATCGTCGACAGCTCCACCAACCTCGCCGCGATCCTGACGCTGGCGACGCCGGGGGCGGCCAACTCGCTGGGGGCCAACAAGGCGATCATCATCGATACCACGGCGCCCGGCGCGCCGAGCGCGGCCGACATGACCGCCGGCACCGACACCGGCACGTCCAACACCGACGACATCACCGGCAACGCCACCCCGACCTTCACCGGCACGGCGGAGCCGAACAGCACGGTCCGGCTGTACGACACCGACGGCACCACGCTGATCGGCACCGGCACGGCGGACGGCAGCGGCAACTGGTCGATCACAGTCTCCACCCTGACGCCGGGCAGCCACACCATCACCGCCAAGGCGACCGACGCCGCCGGCAACACCTCGACCGCCTCGACCGGCCTGCCGATCACCATCGACACCGCGGCGCCGGCCACCCCGGGCACGCCGGTCCTGGCGACGGCCAGCGACACCGGCACCTCGAACAGCGACGGCATCACCCGGACCGCCACCCCGACCGTCAGCGGCACGGCGGAGGCGGGATCCACGGTGACGCTGTACGACACCGACGGCACCACCGTGCTGGGCACGACGACCGCAGACGGCTCGGGCAACTGGACCATCACCAGCTCCACCCTGGCGCCGGGCACGCACAGCCTCAGCGTCAAGGCGACCGACACCGCCGGCAACACCTCCACCGCCTCGTCCGGCCTGTCGGTGACGGTCGACACCACGGCGCCGACGGTGTCGTCGGTGACCGCCTCGACCGCCAACGGCACCTACAAGGCCGGCGACACCGTGTCGATCCAGGTCGTCTTCTCCGAAGCGGTGACGGTGACCGGCACGCCGACCCTGGCGCTGGGCACCGGCCGGACCGCGACCTACGCCAGCGGGTCGGGCGGCACGACGCTGACCTTCACCTACGTCGTGCAGGCCGGCGACACCGCGTCGGACCTCGACTACGCCTCCACCGCGGCGCTGTCGGGCACCATCGCCGACATCGCCGGCAACAGCGCGACGCTGACCCTGCCGGCGACCGGCAGCGGGTCGTCGCTGGCCGGGACCAAGGACATCGCCATCGACACCACCGCTCCGACGGTCACCGCCGTCTCGGCGGTGAACGGCACCTACCGGGCCGGCGAGACCATCGACGTCACCGTCACCTTCTCCGAAGCGGTCGCCGTCACCGGCACACCGGGCTTCGGCATCACGCTGGACAACGGCACGGTGGTGCAGGCGACCTACCTGTCGGGCTCGGGCGGCACGGCGCTGACCTTCCGCTACACCGTCGGCAGCAATCTGGTCGATGCCGACGGCATCGGCATCGGCGGCTCGATCAGCGGCGGCAGCATCGCCGATCTGGTCGGCAACAGCGCCATCCGCACGCTGAGCGGCATCGCCAGCATGGCGGGCGTGCGCATCGACAGCGCCCCTCCCACCGTCACCAACGTCACCTCCAGCACCGACAACGGCACCTACACCACCGGCCAGACCATCTCGATCCAGGTGACCTTCAGCGAGGCGGTGGCCGTCAGCGGCACGCCGACGCTGGCGCTGAACACCGGCCGCACCGCCGCCTACAGCAGCGGGGCCGGCACCAACACGCTGACCTTCACCTATACGGTGCAGGCCGGCGACACCGCCGCCGACCTGGACGCCGTCGGCACCTCGGCCCTGGCGGGATCGATCACGGACATCGCCGGCAACGCCGGCGTCCTGACCCTGACGATGCCGGGCGACGTGCGGTCGCTGGGGCTGAACAAGGACATCGCCATCGACACCACGGCGCCGGCCATCCGCAGCGTCGTCGTGCCCAACGACGGCGTCTACGGCCTCGGCAAGACGCTGAGCTTCTACATCCAGGCCAGCGAGGTGGTGATCGTCAACGGCACCCCGACGATCACGCTGGACATCGGCGGCCAGACCCGTCAGGCGGTCTACACCCCCGCGGGCAGCAGCGGGACGATCCTGCGCTTCGACTATGTGGTGCAGGCGGGCGACAGCGACGGCGACGGCATCGCCGTCACTGGCCTGAACCTCAACGGCGGCAGCATCACTGACAAGGCCCGCCTCCCGCTGCCCACGGCGCTGACCGGCGTGCCGGGCCTGCAGAACGTCCTGGTCGACACCGTGGCGCCGGACACCCCCTCGGCCCCGGTGCTGGCGCCCGGGCAGGACACCGGCACCTCCGTCACCGACGGGGTGACCAACCTCAACCGCCCGACCCTGGGCGGCACGGCGGAAGCCGGATCCACCGTCACCGTCCTGGTCGACGGCGTGGCGGTCGGCACCACCATCGCCGGCTCCGACGGCAGCTGGAGCTTCACGCCGTCCACCCCGCTGGCCGATGGCACCCATGCCGTCACCAGCCGGGCGACCGACCGCGCCGGCAACAGCAGCGGCACCTCGGCGGCGCTGACGCTGACCATCGACGCCACGGCGCCGGTGCTGTCGACCCCGGCGATCTCCGGCGTCGACAACACGGCCAACGCCATCTCCACCAGCCGTCCGACCCTGACCGGAAGCGCCGATCCGAACAGCACGGTCACGGTCATCGTCGACGGCGTCGCCGTCGGCACGGCCACGACCGGCAGCGACGGCCGCTGGAGCTTCGCCGTCACCGCCCCGCTGGCCGACGGCAGCCACAGCGTGGTCACCACCGCCACCGACCGCGCCGGCAACATCGGCCGCTCGGGCACGCTGAGCCTGACGGTCGACACCCAGGCCCCGACGGTGTCCGGCGGCACCAATCCGACGTTGAACGCCGGCGGCACGGCGACACTGGGAACCGCGGTGTCGCTGTCGGATGCCAGCTCGCTGAACCGGGTGACAGTCACCCTGACCGACGCCCGCAGCGGCGACGAGCTGGTGATCGGCGCCCTGCCGGCCGGCATCACCGCGACCCGCGACGGCGCCGGCATCGTGCTGACCGGCGTGGCGTCGGTCGCCGACTATCAGGCGGCGGTGCGGGCGATCGGGCTGCGGTCGAGCGCCAGCGACCCGAGCTTCGCCGGCACGGCGACCAGCCGGTCGATCAGCATCCAGGCCCGTGACCTCGTCGGCAACAGCTCCACCGCGACCACGGTGACGGTCGCGGTGGCCCGCGTCACGACGACGACCACATCCCCCACCAACACGACCAACACCCCGGCGACCACCACGCCGGTCACCGGCAGCGGCAACGGTCCGTCGCAGTCCAGCAGCTCCGTGACCGGTTCCTCGTCGAACGGTCCGTCCTCCAACGCTTCGTCGTCCGGCAGCGTGCTGGGCGGCAGCGTGCTGGGCGGCATCGGCGGGGCCGGGCCGAGCCTGCCGGGCGGTGGCAGCAGCGGCAGCGCCGGCATCCCCGGCAGCTCGTCCAGCACGGATGCCGGCCGGTCGGTGACGCTGGGCAGCGTCAGCGGCAGCTCGTCCAGCACGGACGCCGGCCGGTCGGTGACGCTGGGCAGCGTCAGCGGCAGCTCGTCCAGCACGGATGCCGGCCGGTCGGTGACGCTCAACAGCATCGGCGGTGGTTCCTCCGGCTTCGGCAGTTCCAGCAGCGGACTGGGGGGAAGCAGCCTCGGTGGCGGGTTGGGTGGCGGTTTGGGCGGTGGCCTCGGCGGCGGTCTTGGTGGCGGGCTGGGCAGCGGCATTGGCAGCGGCAGCCTGGGCGGCCCGGGCCTCGGTGGCACGGGCCTCGGCGGCACCGGCACCGGCGGCACGCCCGGAGGGACCGGCACGGGGACCGGAAGCGACACGGGAACCGCCACCGGCGGCACCACGACCGGCACGGGCGGCACGACTCGCACCGGCACCACCGGCCAGGGCACTCCCGGCCAGACCGGCACGCAGGGCACCGGCCAGAACAACGGTCAGGGCCAGCTTCAGGGCCAAGGCCAGGACCGGGGGACCGGCCTCGGCACCGGGCAGGGCCGCGGCCCGACGGCCGGACAGCCGGGGAACCAGGGCCAACAGGGTCAGCAAGGTCAGGGCCAGCAAGGTCAGGGCCAGGGCGAGCAGCAGGGCCAGCCGCAAAACCAGGGCGCTCCCCAGGATGGCGGCGGCTCCCCGGCGGACGGCAGCGGCCGGCCGGCGGAGCATGGAGCGGACACCCGCGCCGAGATCATGCCGGTCTCCCCCGGCTTCGCCCGCCAGGTCGCCCGCGCCCATGGCGGCCCGGCCGGCGCCACCGACCTGCTGGCCGCACTCGCCAGCCACGTCCTGCCCGACAGCCGGGCCGCCTGACGGCGGCCCGGCTCCCCATTCTTCCCACCCGGGGTCCTTCCCGCCGTCCTTTCCATTCCCGCGTCGCTTTTCCCTCATCCAATCCTTTTCCGCCGAACGGAATTGCTCCCACCATGAAGACTTCGACCGCTCACCTCCGCCGCCGCTTGCTTTCTTCGGTGGTTCCCGTCGCCGTTCTGACGGCATCCCTGCTGGCCGCGGGCTGCGCGGTCAAACCCGAGCCGCTGACGGCCGAGGAGAATCTGGCGCGCGTCCGCAAGGATCTGGGTGTCGTGCTGACCCCGCAGGAGCCGCTGACCAAGGCGGTCTCGATGGACGAGGCGATGGCGCGGGCCATCAAGTACAACCTCGACGAACGCGTGAAGCTGATGGAGGTGGCGGTCGCCACCGACCAGCTGGACCTGTCGCGCTATGACATGCTGCCGCGCGTGGTGGCGGCGGCCGGCTATGTCGGGCGCAACAACGACGCCGGGTCGGAGAGCCTGAACCTCGCCACCGGCCGGCGGACGGGCGAGAGCACCACCGCCACCGACAGGCACCGCCGCACCGGCGACCTCGCCTTCACCTGGAACGTGCTGGACTTCGGCGTCAGCTATCTGCGGGCGCGGCAGAACGCCAATCTGGTGCTGATCGCCGACGAACGCCGCCGCCGCGTCGTCCAGGGCATCATGCAGGACGTGCGCACCGCCTATTGGCGCGCCGTCGCCGCCGAGCGCCTGCTGAAGCGCCTGGCGCCGCTGGAGAAGCGGGTCGAGGGCGCCCGCCGCGACGCCCGCACGCTGGAGGCGCTGCGCGTCCAGGCGCCGCTGCAGGCGCTGAACTACACCCGCACCCTGGTCGAGACGCTGCGCCAGCTGCAGTCGCTGCGCCGCGAGCTGGTGGCGTCGAAGTCGCAGCTGGGCGCGCTGATGGGCCTGCCACCGGGCGAGCCGTTCGAGATCGAGATGCCGGCGGCCAGCGTCATGCAGTCGCCGCCCAAGCTGGATATCGGCGCCGAGGCGCTGGAGACCTACGCCCTGCTGAACCGGCCGGAGCTGCTGGAGGAAAGCTACAACCAGCGCATCTCCGCCGACGAGACCTGGCGGTCGCTGCTAAAGCTGCTGCCGGGCATCGACGTCAACGCCGCCCTGCGTTACGACAGCAACAGCTTCCTGGTGAACCAGCGCTGGGCCGATTACGGCGCGCGGATCAGCTGGAACCTGATCAACCTGGTGTCCGCCCCCGCCACCAAATCCTATGCCGAGGCGCAGGAGGAGCTTGTCGCCTTCCGCCGTCAGGCGCTGAGCATGGCGGTGCTGAGCCAGGTGCATGTGGCGGTGCTGCAGTACCGCGAGCTGAAGCAGGAATTCGCCCTGACCGCCGAGCAGGCCGACCTCGATACCCGCATCCGCTCGCAATACACCAACGTCGGCGAGGCCGGGCAGGTGGGCGAGCTTGGCGTGATCCAGTCGGAGGTGACGGCGCTGCTGTCCGACCTGCGCCGCGATCTGGTGCTGGCCGACCTGCACAACGCCTATTCCCGCGTGATGGTGTCGGCCGGCGTCGACCCGCTGCCCGAGACGATGGCGGCCGACGATCTGCCGACCCTGACCCAGGCGGTCGGCAGGGGCCTGTCCTCCTGGCAGGAGCGCGCCAACAGCGTGATGCGCGTCAAGGATCTGATGGCCGCGCCCAAGGCCGCCGCCCAGGATGCCCCGAAGGACAGCAGGGCCGAAGCGGCGAAGCCGGAAGCCCCCAAGCCGGAGCCGGTCAACAAGCCGGTTCCGGTCACGGCCGCCCCCACTCCGGCCCCTGCCCCGGCTCCCGTTGCAGCCGAACCGGCTCCGGCCGCCACGCCCGTCGTGATGGCCTCCTCCGCAGCGCCGCTGCCTGCGTCCTCTCCCGCTCCTGCCCCGGTGCCGGTTCCCGCTCCGGTTCAGGCCGCCGCTCCGGCTCCTGCCCCGGCAGCACAAACCGCCACCCCGGCGGCCGCCCCGGTTGCGACGGCCTCCTTCTCTCCCGTTATCCAGGCCGATCTCGGGGCTTACGCAAGCCACAGGTTTGCCGAGCGGGAATGGAGTATCATCGCGGGACGCCGGGGAACGGAAGGCAACGGGGTTGGCGCCCTGTATGTCGCCACCCGGCGCAGCGAGGACGGCAAGACCATCGTCCAGCTGCGCGCAGGCGGTTTCGCCGACCGCGCCGCGGCCGAACGGTTCTGCCATCGTGTGAAGGATAGTCAGCGGGAATGCACTGTTCGTACCCTTTCGGCCCAAGAGCAGCAGTCCGACAGCCAGACCGCCGATCGGCTCGCGTCGCTGTGATCCGTCCCGGTGGCTGGCCCGGTGCCTGCCTCGATGTCCGGTCCGGCATTGCCGCCGGCGCCGCTCTCCTGATCGCGCTGCTGGGTGGGGGCCTCGCCTCCACCCCGGCGGTGGCCCAGGATGCGTCGCAGGGACAGGTCCGCGCCCTGATCGAGGCCCGGCGGCACGCCGTCCTCTCCTCCGAAATCCCCGGCCGCATCGCCCGCATGAGCGTCGATGCCGGCCAGAGCTTCAAGGCCGGCGAGCTGCTGGTCGGCTTCGACTGCTCCAGCTATCAGGCGGAGCTGGACGGCGCCCGCGCCCAGCTGAACGCGGCCGAGGTGACGGCGCGGGTCAACCGGCGCCTGAACAGCCTGCGCTCCATCGGCGAGGCGGAGGTGCAACTGGCCGAGGCCAAGGCCCAGGTCGCCCGCGCCGATGTCCGCAAGGCCGAGGAGCAGGCCCGGCGCTGCGACATCAAGGCGCCCTTCGACGGCCGGGTGGTCGAACGCCGCATCCAGGAGCATGAGTCGGTCGCCGCCGGCGCGCCGCTGCTGGAGATTCTGTCCGACCGCGACCTGAAGGTGGAGCTGATCGTCCCCTCCTCCTGGCTGGTCTGGCTGAAACCGGGGCAGCGCTTCGACCTGCGCGTCGACGAAACCGGCGCCACCCTGCCCGGCGAGGTCGTGCTGCCCGGTGCCAAGGTCGATCCGGCCAGCCAGTCGGTGAAGGTCACCGCCAAACTGACCAGCGAGGGCGTTCCGTCCGGCATGATCGCCGGCATGAGCGGCACTGCCATCTTCCCAGAACCGGCGGTGTCTTCCCTGCCGGCTGGAAACCAGGGGGGCACCCCCAAGCCCGGAACCGCGAAGCCATGAGCGCCGCCATGGCACAGACTTCATCACCCCAGACCCCGCCCCAGCAGGCGGCTCCGCCGCAGGGAACGCCCCAAGGGGTGCCGCAGGGAAGCGCCCAGCCCGTCAACAGCCTGCTGATGCTGCTGGAGTTGCAGCGGCAGGCTTGGCGGCAGGCGACGGCGCCGGAGCTGCGCTATCACATCGTCAACCAGACCCGCCGGCTGATCGCCTATCGCCAGGCGGCCTTCCTGGCGGTGGGCGAGCGCGGACGGGCGACGCTGGAGGCGGTGTCCAACATCGCGGTGCTGGAGCCGAACGCCCCCTTCGCCCAATGGCTGGAGGAGGCGGTGCGCGCCGTCGCCACCGGGGATGACGCCAACAGCGTCCATGTCGTCGATCCCGCCACCCTGCCCGCCTCCGTGCGCAGCGCCTGGGGTGAATGGGGACCGGCGCAGGTGCTGTGGTGCCCGCTGCGCAAGCCGGAAACCCCGCGGGAGGCGCCGCTGGGCGCCCCCGGGGGAGCAGCGCCCGGCACCGCGGCGGAGGCCGCGCCGCCGCTGGCCGGCCTGTGGCTCGGCCGTGACGAGCCCTGGACCGATGGTGAAATCCTGCTGCTGAGCCATCTGGCCGAAGGCTACGGCCATGCCTGGTGGGCGCTGTCGGGCAAGCGGGCGAAGCGGCATGGGCTGCGCGGGGCCCTGCTGCCGCTGCTGGTGCTGCTGGCCATCGCCGGCGCACTCGCCATCCCGGTGCCGATGTCGACCCTGGCCCCGGCCGAGATCCAGACCAGCAACCCGGTGATCGTCGCCGCCCCGCTGGACGGCGTGATCGAGCGCTTCCATGTGCAGCCGAACCAGCCGGTGGCTGCCGGCCAGCCCCTGTTCAGCTTCGAGTCCACCGTCCTGCGCAGCCGCTTCGAGGTGGCGCGCAAGGGGCTGACACAGGCGGAGGCCGAGCTGCTGACCGCCTCGCAGGCCGCCTTCGCCGACCCGCAGACCAAGGCGCGCATCGCCCAGCTCCGCGCCCAGGTGGAGTTGCGCCGCGCCGAGATGGCGCTCGCCCGCGACCTGCTGGAGCGGGTGACGGTGAAGGCCGAGCGTGCCGGCATCGCCGTCTTCACCGACGTCAACGACTGGCTGGGCAAGCCGGTTTCGGTGGGCGAGCGCGTGCTGACCCTGGCCGACCCGCAGGCGCCGGAAATCGACATCATGGTGCCGGTCGGCGACGCCCTGGTGCTGGAGCCGGGTTCCCCGGTGGAGCTGTTCCTGAACGTGGATCCGCTCCACCCCCTGCAGGCGCGGCTGACCCATGCCAGCTACGAAGCCGGCCTGTCGGCCGCCGGCGTGCTGTCCTACCGCGTCAAGGCGGCGCTGGAAGCAGGAGAGGCCCCGCCCCGCATCGGCCTGCGCGGCACCGCCAAGATCCTGGGCGACCGCGTGCCGCTGGCGCTTTACCTGTTCCGCCGCCCGCTGGCCCTGCTGCGCCAGTCGCTGGGCATCTGAGGCCCTGCCCCGAGGCAGCCCCCAAGGCAAACCCGAGGACTCCCGTGTCCATCGCCCTCACCC
>NZ_WHOS01000026.1 GCF_013340935.1 Azospirillum melinis
GGCGGCGCGGAGTTGGAAAGCGCAGGTCTCGCCGGCGCGGATCAGGGAACGGCGCAGCATCACGGTCCGTGGAAGAGAAGGGGGCGGCGACGGGCGGGGGCCGCCGGGAGGCTCGGTCGGGCGGCGGATGCTAGTCTTCCGGCCGCCGGCCCGTCCAGGGGTGCTTCGGTGCAGTCGGGCGCTTTTTCGCACTCTGCCGCCGGTTCGGGTGGAGGATCTGCCGCCTTATGCAGCGGTGGTCAGGATCTCGCGCAGCATCGGGGCGGAGACGGGCTTGTGAATCAGCCGGTGGCCGCTGCGCTGGACCTCGGCGATGCGGGCGGGGTCGGTGTCGCCGGTCAGCACCACGGCGGGAACGCGCACGCCGCAGACGCCGTAGATGTCGCGGATCGCCTCCACCCCCGTCCGTCCTTCGCGCAGGCGATAATCGGCGACGATCATCGCCGGCTGCCGGCCGAGGTTCAGCAGCGAGGCGATGGCCTCGTCGGCGGAGACCGCGGCGACCACCTCGTATCCCCATTCCTCCAGCATCGCCCGCATGCTCAGCAGGATGATGGTGTCGTCGTCGACGACCACGATCAGCCCCTTGGCGTCCGGCAATTCGGCGGGAACCCGCACAGGCTTCGGGATCGGGCGTGGAACCGCTGTCGGCACATCGAGGAAGAAGCCGCTGCCGCGTCCGGGAGCGGATTGCACCGTTACCCCATGCTCCAGCAGCCCGGCCAGGCGCCGCACGATGGCGAGCCCCAGCCCAAGTCCCTTGCGGCGGTCGCGCTCCGGATTGGCGAGCTGGGTGAATTCTTGGAAGATGTCCTGGGTCTTGTCGGCGGGGATGCCGATACCTTGGTCCAGCACCGCCAGCCGCAACGCGCCGCCACGGTGCCGGCAGCCGACCAGGATGTCGCCGCGTTCGGTGTAGCGGATGGCGTTCTCGATCAGGTTGCGCAGGATGCGCTCCAGCAGGGCGGGATCGCTGCGGGTCCAGGCGGATGTCGGGACATGGCGCAGAGTCAGGCCCGACTCGGCGGCGCGGACGCGGTATTCCTCCGCCAGCCGCTCCAGCAGGGGACCGAGCGCGAAGTCGGTGACGCTGGGCTTCACCACCCCGGCATCAAGGCGGGACACATCCAGCAGGCTGTCCAGCATCACCCGCAGCCCGTTCAGCGAATCGGTCATGCTGGCCAGCAGGGGAGCGGCCGGATGATCCTCCAGCTTGTCCGACAGGGCGTGGGCGAAGAAGAACAGCGATTGCAGCGGCTGGCGCAGGTCGTGGCTGGCGGCGGCCAGGAACTTGGTCTTGGCGCGGTCGGCGCGCTGGGCATCGTCGCGGGCCTGCAAGGCCTCGACCCTCGCAGCCTCCGCCTCGTCGCGGGCGCGCAGGATCGCTTCCTCCGACGCCCTGCGGGCGGTGATGTCGCGCATGATGCCGGTGTACATGCGGCGCTTGCCGACATGCCATTCGCCGACCGAGAGGTCAAGCGGGAAGCTGGTTCCGTCTTTGCGCAGCCCGTCCACCTCGCGGCCAATCCCGACGATCCGCCGCTCTCCCGTCCGGCGGTAGCGGTCGAGATACCCGTCATGGGCGCTGCGGTACGGTTCCGGCATCAGCATGCTGATGTTGCGCCCGATCACCTCCTCGGCCAGGTAGCCGAAGGTCTTCTCCGCCGCGTGATTGAAGGACTCGACGATGCCCTGGTCGTCGATCAGGACGATGGGGTCCACCGCGGTGTCGACGATGGCACGGTAGCGCGCTTCCTGCTCCGCCGACCGTTCCGCCTGCTGCCGGCGGTCGAGCAGCGACGACAGCATCGCCAGCGACAGCAGAAGCAGCGTTCCCATCCCGGTCATGATCGCCAGCAGGGACGAGGACAGCGCGATGCCCTGGCCGGAGTGGGACGCCGCATGGGGAAGGGCGGTCCGGTTGGCATCCGCGCTTCCGACGGACGCGGCGCTCAGTTCCGTTATCGGTTCCATACCGGCTGCGGCCATGCCGGTGTAGTGCATCGTGACCACGCCCAGTCCCAGCAGCACGGCGCCGGCGGCGCGTTGCAGCGGGCGGCTGTTGCGGAAGGCCAGCCATAAGGCCGCGGTGGAGGCGACGATGGCGACGATCACCGAAACAGTGACCAGAACCACGTCATAGGACAGGTCCATGTCCATGCGCATGCCCGCCATTCCCACATAATGCATGCTGACGATGCCGAGCCCGGTCAGGGTCCCTGCGATCGGCAATTTAAAATAGTTGGTATGGCGGCTTCGCGCTACCGCAAACAGGCCGGCTCCCGAAACGCCGACGGCCAGCACGAAGGACAGCGCGGTCAGCCCGGCGTCATAACCGATGGGCATGTCGCTGCGGTAGGCGAGCATGCCGATAAAATGCATCGACCAGATTCCGGCACCGAGCGCCAGCGCCGCACCGGCCAATCGCCGTTTGTCGCCCGGCCCATTTCCGGTCGCGTTCCGCAGGTCCGACGCGAGGGATTGGCCCGCCGTGCCGCCGCGGGAGTGATGGGCGAGATCCAGCGCCACATAACCGCCGAACACGGCGATCACATAGGATAATGCGACGAGGAGGGGGTCGTAATGGCCTGGCACGGTCGATTCGGCTGTTGTGTGGGGTCGTTCGGGGAGGGAGCAGACTCGATTGTGCGTTTAGAGAAACAATTTGGGTGAAGGTGCCAGCCCCTTCCCACGAACGAAAGGCTCGCCTTCGTGGTAGAAGGGACCTAAGACCTCCGGCAGAATATTTCCAATGAACAGCACTCCCCCACCCGGGGCGCAGAACCGTCCCGCCTCCCCCGAACCGCCGTCGCCGCGCAGTCTGCTGTCCCGCCTGCTGCGTCCGGTCGCGACACTGTTCGCGGTCGCGTATTTCCTGCTGGACGCGCTGGCCTATTGGGTGGTGCGGCCGGTCGCCCGCCGGATCGCGCGGCTGCCGCTGTTCGCGCGATTCGGGCAATGGGCGGCGAGGCTTGGACCTTATCCGTCGCTGGTCCTCGTGCTGGTGCCTTTGGCCCTGCTGGAGCCGGCGAAGCCGGTCGGCGCCTGGCTGTTCGCAACAGGCCGCCCCATGGCCGGCGCCGCCGTGATCATCGGGGCGGAACTGGTCAAAATCACCCTGGTGGAGCGGCTGTTCCACATCGCCAAGCCGAAGCTGCTGACCATCGGCTGGTTCGCCTGGGGTTATGTGCGGGTGACGGCCTGGATCGCCTGGCTGAAGGAAACCGCTCCCGTCCGCGCCGCGCGCAGGCTGCTGATTGCGGTCCGTCAGTTCGCGCGCCGGGTCGGCCGGCGCCTGTCCTTGATGGTACGGCGGGCGGGGCGGGGGTGACCGGTCACCCCAGCACGGTCAGCACCAGCGCCCCGGCGATCAGCAGCACGCAGGCGCGGCGGTAGAGCGCCAGTGCCCGGCCGATGTCGTCTGGCGTGGCGGCGGTGCGTCCCGCGCCGAGCCAGACATCCTCGATTCGGGTGTCGCCATAGACCCGCGGCCCGCCCAGCCGCAGGTCGAGTGCACCGGCCATCGCCGCCTCCGGCCAACCGGCGTTGGGGGAGCGGTGGCGGTGGGCGTCCTGCCTCACCGACGCCCAGGCCTGCCGCGCGTCCGCCCCTCCCGTCATCCAGGCGGCACCCACCAGCAGAAGGGCGGTCAGGCGCGATCCCGGCAGGTTGACCAGATCGTCCAGTCGTGCCGCCGCCCAGCCGAAGGCTTCGTGCCGCGGGGTGCGGTGGCCGATCATGCTGTCCGCCGTATTGATCGCCTTGTAGAGCGCCAGACCCGGCAACCCGCCCACCAGCAGCCAGAAGGCCGGCGCCACCACCCCGTCGGAAAAATTCTCGGCAAGGCTCTCGATGGCGGCACGGGCGACGGCGGGTTCGTCCAGCGTGGCCGGGTTGCGGCCGACGATCATCGATACCGCCTTGCGCGCGCCCTCCAGCCCGGCGGTGCGGAAGCCCTTGGCGACCGCCGCCACATGATCGTGCAGGCTGCGCTGAGCCAGCAGGGTGGACGCCAGCGCCGCCTCGACCAGCCAGCCGAAGGGCAGGAGCCGGCAGGCCCAGGCCACCGCCACAGCGACTCCGCCCACCGTCAGCAGAAGCACCAGCACGGCCAGGACGCCGAACGCCTTGCGGCGGTCGAAGCTGTCCGTCTCATGGTTGAGTGCACCGTCCAACTGGGCGATAAGCGCTCCGATCCATACGACCGGGTGACGGATGCGGGCGTAGAGTGGATCGGGATAGCCGACAGCCGCCTCGATGATCAGCGCGGTGGCGAGCAGGAAGGGATGCAGCGGCACGGCAGGGACGTTCCAGGATTGGGGCGGCCCGCTGGCCGCGCGATGGGAAAATGAGGAGCGCGATCATGGCCGAAGACAGCCCGGCGACCAAGCTGCACATGGCGGATGTGCTTGGGGCGGATGTGCTTGGGGCGGGTCCGCTTGGGGCGGGCCCTCAGGGGCAGGGTGACGCGACCGGCGGCGCCCTTCTGCACGGCGGCGACCTGGACGGTGCCCGCGCCGCCTTTCCCGGTGCGCCGCTACCGTGGGTCGATCTGTCCACCGGCATCAACCCTTGGCCCTATCCGCTGCCGCCGGTGCCGCAGGATGCCTGGACCCGGCTGCCCGGCCGGAGCGAAGAGGCGGCGCTGCGCGCGGCGGCGGCCGATTGCTATGGCGCGCCATCGGCGGAGCTGGTTGCCGCGGCATCGGGTTCGCAAGCGCTGATCCAGCTGTTGCCGCGACTGCGTGCGCCGGGCAGCGTGGCCGTGCTGGGGCCGACCTATGCCGAGCATGCCCGTTGCTGGGCGCTGGCCGGCCATGACGTGCGGATGGCGGCGGACGTGGCGGAGGCCGACATTCTGGTCGTCGTCAACCCCAACAACCCCGATGGCCGGCGCTGGCCCGTCGCCCGGCTGCTGGAGCTTGCCGCGGCACAGGCCGCGCGCGGTGGCTGGCTGGTGGTGGACGAGGCCTTCGCCGATATGCGGCCGGAAGACAGCACCGCTGCGCATGCCGGCCGGCCGGGGCTGGTCATCCTGCGCTCCTTCGGCAAGTTCTTCGGGCTGGCGGGGCTGCGCCTGGGCATAGCGCTCACCCCGGCCGATCTGGCGGCGGCATTGCGCGAGGCCATCGGACCCTGGGCCGTGTCCGGTCCGGGGCTGAGCATCGCCACGGCGGCCCTCGGCGACCGCGGCTGGATCGCTGCCACGCGCAACCGCCTGACCAGTGCCGCGGCAAAGTTGGACCGGCTGCTGGCGGGGGCCGGATTGCGGGTGGTTGGCGGGACGGACCTGTTCCGTCTTGTCGAGGACGATCGGGCACCGGCGCTCTATCGTGCTTTGGGCGAGTCCGGGATCCTGGTGCGCCGGTTCGAGCACCGGCCGGATTGGCTGCGATTCGGACTGCCGGGAGACGATGCGGCATGGCGTCGTCTTGATGACGCGCTTGTCCGGAAACAAGTTTGGGCGATGCAACCTTGTAAAATGTCCGCATCTTGAACAATCGCCGAAAATTTTATACGCTCAACCGTTCTTAGAAGTCCGGCCCTTCCAGTTCGACCTTGTCGGAAACCACCGGCGCTGCGAGGAATCAAAAGTCAATGAGACACTCTCGGCCATGCCGGTTCCGGGTTGCATGGCAATGATCTCAGGCCGTGATGCGCATGACGGACGCGATGCCGCGTTGTCGATCCTCGATCGCCTTCCGGTCGGGGTTTGCGTCGTCGCGGCTTCGGGGATCATTCATCATGCGAATCCGGCGCTCCATACGCTGCTGGCCTGCGAACCGGGTGGTTTGCCGGGACGCAGCCTGTGCGAGTTCGGGCTGGACACCTGCGATGGCGGCGGTCCGGTCGCCGATCCGGCGCGGGCGCACCGGGCGCTGCGGAACGACGGTACCGTCTGCCGGGTGACGGTGGCTGAGGCACCCTGGACCTCGCTTCCGTCCGGCGCGAAGGCCGAAGGAGGGGCGGAAAGCCTGCGGCTGGTGACGGTGACGGTGACGGACGTCGATGCGGTGTATCGGCAGACAGTGCTTGCGGACGACGATGAATCGCAGGCCGGGAGTCCGGCTGCCGGCACGCTGCTGGAATATGGCGGCAATGTCGGGTACGAGGCACCGGTTCTTGTGGCGAAGGGTGCGACCCGCTTCCCGGCCAAGGATGCTTTCCGTGACGAGTCGGGCATTGCCGGTGTCACCCGGGATTTGGATGACCTGCATCCGAACGAGGGGCGGCTTGAAGCCATCCTCGAACAGAGCCCTATCGGCGTTTCGGTGTCCCGCCGCGACGACGGCTGTATCATTTTCGTCAACACCCGCTTCGCCGAGCTGATCGGCCTGCCGCGCGAGAAGCTGATCGGCAGCCGCGCCCGTGATTACTACCTCGACAGCCACCAGCGCCTGCGCGTGCTGGAGCGGCTGCGCGGCGGCGGCGGCGTCACCAACATGGAGGTTCAGTTCAGGCGGGCCGACGGGTCGCCCTTCTGGACCCTGTTCACGGTGAATCAGGCGGTGATCCAGGGCACGGCGGTCAATCTGGCCTGGATCTACGACTACACCGAACGCCGCAGCATGGAAGAGGCGCTGCGCGACATGGCGTCGCGCGATCCGTTGACCGGCATTTTCAACCGGCGTTCCTTCATGGACATGGCCCGCGCCCAGCTGGCCCGCGCCCATCGCTTCCACGAGCCGCTGTCGGTCTTCGTCCTCGACGTTGACCATTTTAAGCGCATCAACGACAGCTTCGGCCATGCCACCGGCGACGATGCGTTGCGCATGGTGGCGGCCGGCTGCCAGGCCATCCTGCGGGAATACGACATCCTCGGCCGGTTGGGTGGGGAGGAGTTCGTGGTGGTCCTGCCCGGTGCGACCGCCGATGAAAGCCGCGTGGTGGCCGAACGGGTGCGCCGCCATCTGGCCCGCATGCCCATCGAGGCCCCGGACGGCACCTTCCGTCTGACGGTCAGCATCGGTATCGCCGGGCTGGAGGGGGCGACCGACACGCTGGAACGGGCGATCCATCGTGCCGACCTCGCGCTTTATCGCGCCAAGCATCTCGGCCGCAACCTTGTAGCGGTGTTTGAGCCTGGAATGTAGCCTCAAGGCTGGTTCCTGTTCTTCGCTATGCTATCCTGGGTCGTGGGGGCGCTCCGATACCCGTGCCGTCCGGTTGACGGCTGGCAACGTGGGACGTGGCGATGGACTACACGGTGCATGACAGCGGCAACCTGCGCGAACTGGAGATGCGCGGACAGATCACCTTCGAAGCCGACTCCGATTTCCGGGCTATCCTCGCAGGATGGGAGAAGGCAGGCATCGCGGATTGCGTCCTCAACCTGTCTGCCGTCGATTACATGGATTCCGCGGGGCTGGGGCTTCTGGTGATGGCGAACAACGCTGCCAGGCAGTCGGGCATCACCTTCCGCCTGAAGCATCCGCGCGGTCAGGTCCGCGACCTGATCGAGATTTCCGAGTTCCACACCATCATTCCCTGCGAGTTCTGAGCGGTGAGCGGCGGTCCGCCGGTCGTCATCGGCCATCCTCGCCCATCCGCCACCGGGCCACTGAGCGATGTCCTGGGCCGGCTGGGGGTTCGCCGCGTCACGGTGGTGGACGGCGACGGGCTGGTGCAGGCCGTTGCCGATGCCTCGGCCGAGCCCCCTCAGCTTCTCCTTCTGCATGACGGGCTGCCCGGCTTTGGCCCGCATCTCCTGGTGGGATTGCGGGAGATGGCGCGGCTGCGCGACGTGCCCATCCTCGTCCTTGGCCGATTCGCCAGTGGCTCCCGCCGGGCAGAACTGATGCGGGCAGGGGCGACCGACCTGCTGGCGCGTCCGCTGACCCTGGCGGAACTGTCTGCCCGCCTGTCGGTGTATCTTGAGAAGCGCCGCCTCGACCGCTCCCTTCAGGAGGTTATCCGCAGCCTGCACAGCTACCATCACGGCGCCATGCAGCGGATGGCGCTGGCGCGGCAGATGCAGTTGGGACTGCTGCCGGACGCCGCTGCCTGCCGGTCGTTGGAGGGGCGCTATGGCATCGCGATGGACAGCCACTTCGAATCGAGTTCGGAGTTGGGCGGCGATCTGTGGGGGGCGCGTCCGCTCGATGACCGGCGCTTTGCCCTGTTCCTGTGCGACTTCACCGGCCACGGGGTGGCGGCCGCGCTGAACACCTTCCGGCTGCACACGCTGCTGGCCCGCACCGACCTGCCGGCCGACGATCCGGCCGAGACGTTGCGCACGCTGAACGGTCTGCTGGTCGGGCTTTTGCCGGAGGCGCAGTTCGCCGCGATGATCTATGCCGTGGTCGATGTCGGTGCCGACAGGCTGGTC
Source organism: Azospirillum melinis (assembly GCF_013340935.1). Taxonomy (GTDB): domain Bacteria; phylum Pseudomonadota; class Alphaproteobacteria; order Azospirillales; family Azospirillaceae; genus Azospirillum; species Azospirillum melinis. The sequence goes on from NZ_WHOS01000026.1 coordinate 8,330, forward strand.
TATGCCACCGCCGGCGCGCCGAAGCCGCTGATCCGCCAGAGGGACGGCGGGCTGGGGGTGGGGCCGATTTGCGGTTTGCCCTTGGGCTTGGCGGGCGAGGCGCGATACCGCAACCACTGCCTGGATTTCCCGCCCGGCTCGACTCTGCTGCTGTTCAGCGACGCGCTGTACGAGGCGCGTGGCTGGGACGGCGAAATGTTCGGCTATGACGGCGTGACCGATCTGGTGCAGGGGCTCGGCGACGATGGGCTGGAGCGGCCGCTGGGCCGTATGCTCGACCGCTATTTCGCGACCGTGCCCCGGCTGCTCGCCGACGATCTGACGGTGCTGTGGATCAGTCGGAGCGTCCGTCCGCGGTCCGGTCCAGATTGACGATGCCGACCACGCGGTTGCCGTTGCCGACAAAGGTGAGCTGGTCGAAACCGACCATGCGGGCCAGCGCGATGCCGCGGCCGTGGGTGGCATCCGACTGCGAGGCATCGACCGACAGGTAGCGGTTGAAATCGAAGCCGGACCCCATGTCGGTGACGGTGAAAATGACGCGGCTGTCGGTGCGCTCCACATGCAAGGTGGCGTATTTTTCACGATGTTCGGCCGAGGCCAGCCGCGCCTCGATCTCGCGCGCCAGCATGCCGCTGGCCTTCAGCCGCCCCTTCGCCTCGAATCCGATGCCGAGGTTGCCGTGTTCCACCGCGTTCACCAGTATCTCCGACAGGCCGAAGGTCAGGCTGTGAGCGGTGGCGGCGACCGACGACAGGGTGATGGCAAGATTCTGCGCCTCCTGCGGGGTGCGGAAGCGGAAGCGGCCGTCGCGCAGCAGGCCGATGGCGTCGGAGCGTGACCGCAGGTCGCCTTGCAGGCTCTTCAGCCTTCCGGTGGTCTCCTCCGCAGCACGGACGACGGAGCGCAGCAGGGCGCCGTCATAAGGCTTGATCAGGTAATAGAAAACGCCGGCACGGATCGCCGCGGCGATTTCGGAACTGCTGTCGGAGATGGTCTGGACGATGACGGGGATGTCGGCCAGATGCGGCGCGCGCTTCATCCGCTCGTATAGTTCCAGCCCGTCGCCGTCTGACAGCCGGCGGTCGAGCAGCACGACATGGATTGTCGATCCGCTGGCCGACAGGATCTCCCAGGCCTGCGCCTTCGTCTCCGCCTCCAGCGTTCGATAGCCGATGCGGGACAGATAGCCAGCGACGATGGCGCGGGTCATTTCCTCGTCATCGACGACCAGAGCGGTGACGGCATCGGCCATGGTCGGCGTGTACTCCAGCGGTTCGGGGCGCGATTGGGGAAATTCCATGGCATTTTACTGAAAACGCCGCAATCGCACAATCACCGGCGGCACTGCGTCGCAGCATTGCCAGTTGTGGACATCAATCGGCAGTCGTGACAAGCGCCACAGCTGCTTTCCGTGCCGCCGACAGTTCATCGGCGACGCGTTCGCCCGCAGTGGCGGTCAGGGCGTCGAGGTCGCCACGGCGGGCAGCGTCGACCAGATGATGGGCGGTCTCCGCCATCCGGTCGAAGCCGACATTTGCGGCCGAGCCCTTCAGGATGTGGGCTTCCCGCTCGATTCCGGTGCGGTCGCCGCGTGCAATGGCCGCGCGCAGCAGATCGAGATGCTGCGGGCTGTCGCCGAAGAAGGTTTCGAGAAGCAGGGCGAAGCCGTCCCTGCCCAGCGCATCGCGCAGTTCCTCGATCTTCTCGGTGTTGACGGTGGCGGGTCCGGAGTCCGCCTTCGGTGGCGAGGCGGCTTGGCCGGCGTCGTCGCTCTTGTCGTCCGCGGCCGGAGGGAGGAAGCGGGCGATGGTGTCCAGCAGCTTGCGGGCGTTGATCGGCTTGGACAGATAGTCGTCCATGCCGGCCTCCAGACAGATGGCGGCATCGCCCTGCATGGCATTGGCGGTCAGCGCCACGACGGGAATCCGGGCCACCGCTCCAGACAGCCGGCGGATCCGCCGCGTCGCCGCCAGCCCATCCATCACCGGCATCTGGACATCCATCAGGACGAGGTCGTAGGGCCGGGCGGTCACCGCCTCCACCGCCTCCTCGCCGTTGAACACCGCTTCCGCGCTGACGCCGGCCCGGCGCAGCAGGGCCAGCGTCAGCTGCTGGTTGACCGGATTGTCTTCCGCCACCAGAACGCGGACACGCGGCGTCGGCTGGCCGTTGGGGGCCGGATCGATTTTTGCGGCAGTCGGTCGCACCGCTGCGGGGCTGTCGATCCGATGCGGAATGACATTCCCAGTGACCGGACCGCTCCCCGGCGCAGCATCGGGCCAGGACGCAGCCGGGGCACCCGCCAGCGACAGCGCAGGCCGTTCCAGCAGGCGGGCGAGGCATTGGCACAGGGTGCTAAAACGGATCGGCTTGGGCAGGTGGGTGTCCACCGGCGCCGGCTCCTGCTCCTGCCCTTCCAACCTTTGCGAGGAGGCGAGCGCCAGCCGGATGCCGGCCAGTTCCGGGATCGCGCGGATACGCCGTGCCACCTCCGGTCCGGTCAGGCCGGGCATGCGGTGATCGAGGATCGCGGCATCGAAGGGCGCGCCGAGACGGGCGGCGGCGACCAGCCGGTCGAGCGCCTGCTCTCCGGTCTCCGCCGTCTCGACGACGATGCCGAATCCGTCGATCTGCCGGGTCAGCAGATCGCGGTTGACGGCGATGTCATCGACCAGCAGAAGGCGGCGCCCCGCCCAGTTGCCGATGGGGGCCGGCGGATGGGCGCTGCCGACACCGCGCTTCAGCGGGACGGACACCCAGAAGACGCTTCCCGTCCCCGGCTCACTGTCCACGCCGATCCGGCCGCCCATCAACTCGGCCAGCCGCTTGCAGATCGCCAGCCCCAGACCGGTGCCGCCATGGCGGCGTGCGGGAGACGAATCGACCTGGGTGAACATGGCGAACAGGCGCGGCCGCTCCTCCTCCGGGATGCCGATGCCGGTGTCGCGCACCTCGAACCGGACGCGGACGCCGTCTTCGGCCTTGCCGGCATCGGGACCGTCCGCCTCCTGCCGCTCGTCGGGCTCCTCGCTCAACAGGATGGTGACGCTGCCGGTATCGGTGAACTTCACGGCGTTGCCTGCAAGGTTCAACAGGATCTGCCTCAGCCGCCCGGCATCGCCCAGCAGGGGGCCGCGCAGCCCCGGCGGCACGAAGCTGGCGAGGTCCAGTCCCTTGGCAGCGGCGCGCGGCGCCAGAATTTCCGCGACGCTCTCGACCATCGGCACCAGTTCGAACTCTCCAACCTCCAAATCCAGCCGGCCGGCGTCGATTTTCGAGAAGTCGAGGATGTCGTTGATGATGACCAGCAGCGATTCGGCGGAATCGCGGATCGTCTCGGCATAGGTGCGCTGTTCGGCTTCCATCGGCGTGTCGAGCAGCAGCCCGGCCATGCCGATCACCCCGTTCATCGGGGTGCGGATCTCGTGACTCATCGTCGCGAGGAATTCCATCTTGATGCGCTGGCCGTCCTCCGCCCGCTCCTTGGCGTCGCGCAACGTATGCTCCAGCCGCTTCTCCTCGGTCAGGTCGCGCAGGATGGCGGCATAAAGCGGGCCGGCGGCGGTCTTCACCAAGGCCATGGAATAGGCCAGTGGGAAGCTGTCCGTCCGGTCACCGGCATCGTCGGTCGCCACACGCAGCGCCATGGTCTCGCCGCGGGTGGCAAGGTCCATGGCGCGGCCGCCGCGGGCGATCTCTTCCAGCGCGCGGGAAACGTCGGCCCGTTTGTCGGTCGGCAGGAAATCCTCCACCGGCCGGCCGACAAGCTCGCCCGGTGCGCAGCGGAAGATGGCATGGGCGGCCGGGTTGGCCGCTTCGATCACGCCGTCCGGCCGCGCGGTGACGATGCCCTCCGCCGCGGTATCGACGATGGCGGACAGGCGGGCATTGGTCTCTTCCAGCTCCTTGCCCTGTTCGCGCTGTGCCGCAAGGGAGCGGGCCAGCAGCAGCCCGAACAGGCTGAGCAGCAGGATCATGCCGGCGGACAGCAGCGATGCCATCCGCAGATTGTCGCGCCAGGGGGCCAGAACCGTGTCTGTGCGCACGCTGACCGTCAGGACCAGCGGCCAGACCGGGGTCGTCCGGTAGGCGACGATTCGCGTTCCCGGGCCGGCGCCGACATCCGTCCCGGAATGGCGGAACACGCCATATTCCACCTGCGGCAGATAATGGCGGAAGAGCGGGGTGGCGGCGAAGGATTTGGCGATCTCGTCCCCGGTCTGCGGCTGGACGGTCAGCAGCGTGCCGTCATAGCGGTACAGCGCGATCCGGTCGCCCATTCCCCCGCCGGTGCCGCCCTGTACCGCCCGGTACAGGCCCTGGAAGTAATCCGGATTGACGGTGGCGACGACGACCGCCTGCAGCGTGCCGTCGGCCTCGCGCAGGGCACGGCTCATCGGCAGCAGCCAGCGGCCCGACCGTTCGCCTGCCGGGGTGCGGTCGATCAGGCTGCGTCCCGGGCGCGGATCGCCGATCACCAGCCCGTTGCCCTGGGCGGCCGCTTGCAGGCGGAACACGTCCAGTTCCGTCAGGTAGGTGGCGGCGGGGTAAGGACCTTCGGTGGTGGCGACGATCCGGCCGGTGCGGTCGAGCAGGGTCAGCCCGCGCAGGTGGGGCGACCGGCGCAGCCGGTCCGTCAGCATGGCCGTCACGTCGGGACCGGGTGCGCCGTCCTCCCCCGTCCAGTTGGCGTCCGACAGCGCATCGACGATGGAGGACAGGGTCACATCGACCGATTGCACCGTGCGGGTGGTCGAGACCTCCAGCGCCGCTGCGAGGCTGGCGAGGCTGGCCTCGGCCGAGTCGAGGGCCGCCTGGCGCGCGGTGATCAGCTGCTGGCCCTGGTTGATCAGCAGGGCGAAAACCGCAAGAAGGGCGAAGGCGATGATGCCGCCCCGCTTCTCGAAGAGACCCTTCAGATCCGCTTTGACTGGGGACGGGGACAGGGCGTTCGTTCCGGACGGTCAGATGTGGTGGAGCGACCAAGCCGCAGGGTGCATGGGTCCGAAGCCGTCCGTCATCTGCGGTCCGCGGTCGGATCGCAGTCGGATCAATGCGCTGGGCCCAAGCTCTTGGTCGAAGTTTGCGCCTGGGACAATAGCAGCTACACACACCCGACGCCAAGCATCCGCTGCCTTTGCGAACCGGTCGATGATAAGATACCGCTGCGGTTTTGCGATCTTGCTTCCAGGTCGCAAAGAACAGAGATGGTTGGTTAACGAAAGGTGTGACATGGCGACGCGCGGCTTTTGGGCGGTCAGCTTCTCAATTCTGTCGGTTCTGTCGGTCGGAATCGTGGCGCCGACCATGGCGGCGGACGGGAGACTTCAGAAAATTGCAGAACAGAAGCAACTTCGTGTCTGCTCGTGGCCCGATTACTATGCGATCTCGTTCCGGAATCCACGCACCGGCGCGCTGGAGGGGCTGGATGCGGAGTTGGCGCAGGAATTCGTCAAGGATCTGGGCGTTCGCCTGACGGTGGTGGAAAGCAGCTTTCCCCGTTTCATCGAGGATTTGCTGGCCGACCGCTGCGACATAGGCATGTTCGCCATCGGCGCCACCCCGGCAAGGGCGCAGCATGTCACCTTCAGCCAGCCCTATCTGCGCAGCGGCATCTATGCGGTGACCACCCAGACCAACAGCGGCATCCAGCGGTGGGAGGATCTCGACCGCACCGGCAATGTCGTGGTGGTGCAGAAGGACACCTACATGGACGGCTACGCCCGCTCCGCTATGAAGGCCGCGCGCATCGTCGCCGTGACCCGCCCGCAGGAGCGGGAGGAGGAGGTGCAGTCCGGCCGTGCCGACGCCTTCCTGACCGATTATCCCTATGGACAGCGCATGCTGGCCTTCCACCCCTGGGCGCGGCTGATCGTGCCGGACGTGCCGGTCCAGCCGACCCCCTACGCCTATGCGGTAGCGCCGGGCGATGCAGCCTGGTTGGACCGGGTCAACGCATTCGTTGCGGCGATCAAGGCGGATGGACGGCTGGAGAGCATCGCCGCCCGCTACAAACTGACCCCGATCGTGGCGCGGGACTGAGCCGCGTTGCATGAATGCGGCAGCGGGATAAATCCGGTCTAGGATGAGTGGAGAGGGCCATCCATCAACCCATCCATCAGCAGGGCCCATCCATCAGCAGGGATTACGTCGATGATTCTGATCGGACAGTATGATTCGCCCTTCGTGCGCCGCGTCGCCGTTGCTCTGCGCCTCTACGGCATGGCTTACGAGCATCGGCCCTGGTCGGTCTTTTCCGACGCGGCGGAGGTCGCACGATTCAACCCGCTGAAACGGGTGCCGACGCTGGTTCTGGCGGATGGCGAGGTGCTGATCGAAAGCGGCGCCATCCTCGATCATCTGGACGAGATCGCCGGACCGGACCGCGCGCTGATCGCCCGCCAGGGGACGGAGCGCCGACGGTCGCTGAAGCTCTCAGCGCTGGCGACGGGATTGGCCGACAAGGCGGTCAGTCTTGTCTACGAACGCGTCCTGCACAAGGAACGGTCCGATCTGTGGATGGAGCGCTGCACCGGCCAGATCGGTGCCGTTCTCGACGTGCTGGAGGCCGACCGCGCCGCCGCTGCCGGTCCCTGGTGGTTCGGCGACCGCATCGGCCATGCCGACATCGCCGCCGGCTGCGCCCTGCGCTTCGTCGGCGAAGCCCACCCGGCCGTGTTCGACCGCTCCCGCTGGCCGACGCTCGCCGCCCATTCCGACGCCTGCGAGGCGATGGCTGAGTTCAAGGCGGTGGTGCAGCCCTTTTCGGTGAACGCCTGAGGCGTTGCCCCCTTCTGCATGCATCGGCGCGGGAAGGGGGCATGCGGCCTTACCGGTGGCCGCTGATCTCGGCGTGCAACGGCTTGGTATCCTCGAACGTCTTCTGCTGTTCGGGGGTGGCTTCCTTCTGGTGCTTCTGCTTCCATTCGGAATAGGGCATGCCGTAGACGGCGATGCGGGCATCCTCGTCGGACAGTTGGACGCCGCGTTCCTTGGCGGCGGCCGCGTACCATTTCGACAGGCAGTTGCGGCAGAAGCCGGCGAGGTTCATCAGGTCGATGTTCTGCACGTCGGTGCGCTTGCGCAGATGTTCGACCAGACCGCGGAAGGCGGCAGCTTCCAGTTCGATGCGGGTCTGGTGGTCCAGATCGGCCATGGGGTCTCAACTCCTCCGGTATTCTTGTTCAGTTATAGCTCCATGCGTTTAATATGAAACGCATGGAGCTATAGCTTTAAGTTTGACGATCGGATTCACGCGTCAAATCGAGTCCGATTTTACGCGATCCGATCTAAGAGTGGGGTGGCCGGTGCAGCGTGACCATCCGGCCATAGGGATGAAAATCGCGCGAACCGCCACCGCCGGCGATGGTGCGTACCACCGCCTCGCGGTCGATGGCGACGAAACCGGCCAGCGACTGAATCCCGTAATCGAACAGGCGCGGGGTCAGCGGCGTTCCGGGGCCGACCATCGCCACCTCCGCTCCCGCCGAAACCCGCAGCAGGCGGGGCAGGGTGCGGTTGGCGAAGGCCGACGCCGTGATGGCCACCGCATCGGCGCCCGGCAGCAGCCAGTCGCAGGCGGCCTCGGGGTACTCGCCCTCCTGCGGGTTCATGTCGATCACCTTTGCGCGGGGCAGGCGGCGGGCAAGCTGCGGGAAGCCGCCGATCACCACGACCCGGCCCTCGACCGAGGCGAACAGGTCCAACCCGTTGCCGGGGACGCCGGTCACGTCGGGCCGGTTGTAATGCGCGTTCAGGGCGGCGACGCCGACGGCGATCTCCAGCGGATCCCAGGACTGAGCGGCCATTGCGGCAAGATCGCGCAGGCCCCGCCCGGTCCAGCGCTGCGCATTGTCCTCTGCGGCGCCCTCTGCCGCCGGCGCCTGCCTCGCGGCGACGCCGAGGCCATCGGCGGTTTCCACCAGCACCCATTTGTCGCCGGTGACGACGCGGCGGACATCGGCATCGGCGACGCCCTGCACCAGATCCTGGTACATCCGCTGCGGCCCCCACCAGCGCCAGAGCGCGTTGGCCACCGGGGAGAGCAGGTCGCAGAAGCCGCCGGTCGCGGTCTGCCATTCGTTGAGATAGCGGCTGCCGACGCTGGTCAGCACGGGAATGCCTTCGGCGATGGCGGCCAGCATCTCGTCCGACAGGCCGTCGCCATGCGATTCAAGCCCGGCGAACTTGTTGACCACCAGCAGGTCGACGCCCGCCGCGACGGCGTTGCGGATCGCCTGGCTGGCTTCCGCCACGCCGGTCGGATCGACGCGGCAGGACTGCGATTCCCGGCCCAGCCTCTGGGTGATGTCATAGGCGTGGCCGGTGGCGACGTCGACCAGTTCCATCCGCTCGGCGCAGTCGTCGCCCGGCCCGTGGTTGCGCTGGACCAGTCCGCCGACACGGAAGCCGCGCCGCTTCAGCTCCGCCGAAAAGCCGTCCAGCAGCGTGTCGACACCATGGGAGCCGGGTCCATGGATGACGGCGCCGGGACGCAGGGACGGCAGAATGGCTGGGGAAAGCGGCATCGGGGCAGGGACCTTTCGCGGGACGGCGGACGGGCGGCGATGGACGCCTCAGACGCCGCGGCGGATTCGGTAGACGAAGACCGTCTTGTGGATTTCGTCGGGCTGGGTTTCATGCGACAGCAGCGCGTTGTCGGTCGTGTTGCAGAAATGCCTGAAGTCGATGACGGAGGCTGGATCGGTTGCGTAGACCACCAGCTCCTCCCCAGCCTCCATCCCGTTCAGCAGGGCGCGGGTGCGCAGGATGGGCAACGGGCAATGCAGCCCCTTCACGTCAAGCTCTCTCGCCGGCACCGCGCCCGCTCCACACTGGTTGAGGACAAAATCCTTACTCGACATGTGACTGTAGCCGGTTCGCCTCCGCATCTCCAGACCGGCGGCGGGGGGCCGCATGCGCCGCGGTCGACCCTCGTCCGAAATTTTCCGGTCCCTGCGCTGTTGTACGGCGCAATCGCAAGGAATTTGCCCCGAGAAACTTTGACGAAAGGACTGCGGTCATGGCGAAGCGGCCGGGCAGCGATATGAGCGACAAGGTGGTTGTCATCACGGGCGCCTCCAGCGGCATCGGTCGGGCGACCGCGCTGGAGTTCGCCAGCCAGGGGGCCGCGGTGATCCTGGCCGCCCGGCGGATGGCGGCCCTGCACGAGGTGGCGGAGGAGTGCATCGAGGCCGGCGGCCGCGCCATGGTGGTGCCGACCGACGTGACCGACCAGCGCGCGATGCAGGCTCTGGCCGACCGTGCCGTCCAGGCTTTCGGCGGCATCGACGTCTGGGTGAACAATGCCGGCGTCATCGCCTTCGGCCGTTTCGAGGACATCCCCGACGAGGTGTTCGAGCAGGTGGTGCGCACCGACTTCTTCGGCATGGTCCATGGCTGCCGCGCCGTGCTGCCCCATTTCCTCGACCGCGGGGAGGGCATCGTCATCAACACTGCGTCGATGGTGTCCAACATCGGCCAGCGCTATGCCACCCCCTACACCGCGGCGAAGTTCGCCGTGCGCGGCTTCTCCGAATCCCTGCGGCAGGAACTGGTGGACGAGCCCGACATCCATGTCTGCATGGTCATGCCGGCCTCCATCGACACCCCGCTGTGGCAGCATGCCGCCAACTACACCGGCCGGGCAATCAAGCCGCTGAACCCGATCCACCCACCGGAGGAGGTCGCCGCAGCCATCCTGTCGCTGGCGGCCAATCCCCAGCGCGAGCTGTTCGTCGGCGCCGAGGGGCGTCTCGCCGCCGTTGGCAATGCCATGGCGCCGCAGATGACCGAGCGAGCGCTCGCTCACACCATTGAGCGCGACATGTTCCAGAACCGCTCCGCCCCCGACACCTCGGGCGGCGTGCTGACGGCCATGCCGGAATATCAGGGCGCCAGCGGCGGCTGGATGGAGCGGCAGCCGGAGCACGGCAGGGGTAAAGGCCGGGGCAGGGAGGAGGGGCGGGGGCGTGCCTTCTCCTGGACCAACCTGACCCTGTTCCTGCTGCCGGTGGTGCTGGCCAGCCGCCCTCTGGCGGGCAGGACGATGCGCCACATGTGACGATTGATCGGCAGGGCGCTTGATCCGGCGGTCCGGAGCCGTTATACGCTCGCCCCTTTTCCGGTGCGGCGGCTGGCCGCACCGGTCATCCGGGCAGGAGGCGGGACATGACGGCGTGCGGGCTCGATTTCGGCACCTCGAACACGACGCTGGGCGTACAGGATGCGGACGGCTTCCGGCTGCTGGCGCTGGACGGCACGCGGACGACCCTGCCGACCGCGGTGTTCTTCGACTTCGAACATGACCGGACCACCATCGGCCAGGCCGCCATCGACGGCTATGTGTCCGGGGTGGAAGGGCGGCTGATGCGCTCGATCAAGTCGATGCTCGGCACCGACCTGATCGATGCCGATACCGCACTCCGCAAGGGCCGCATCAGCTTCCGCGCGGTGATCGGCACCTTCCTCGATCTGGTGAAGAAGCGGGCGGAGGAGGCGCTGGGCGGGGAACTTGGCGACGTCGTGGTCGGCCGCCCGGTCCATTTCGTCGATGGCGACCCGGCCGGCGATGCCGCGGCGGAAGAGACGCTGGGCCAGATCGCGCGGGCTGCCGGCTTCCGCAACGTCTCCTTCCAGTTCGAACCCATCGCCGCCGCTCTCGATTACGAGCAGCAGGTGGCGGGCGAGGAACTGGCGCTGATCGCCGACATCGGCGGCGGCACCTCCGACTTCTCGGTCGTGCGCATCGGGCCGGCGCGGCGCGGCAAGGCCGACCGGGCCGGCGACATCCTGGCCAACGACGGCATCCGCGTCGGCGGCACCGATTTCGACCGCGACCTCAGCCTCGCCACCGCCATGCCGGAGCTGGGGCTGGGCAGCGCCATGAAGCGCGCCGGGCTGCTGGCACCGAAGAGCATCTATTTCGATCTGGCCACCTGGTCGAAGATCAACTTCCTCTACACCGCCAAGGCGATGGCCGAGCTGGAACGCCTGCAACGCGATTCTGCCGAACCGGAGAAGATCGAGCGCCTGATCGGCGTGGTCGAACACCGCCAGGGCCATGCGCTGGCGATGGCGGTGGAGCGCACCAAGATCGCCCTGTCCGACCATGAGGCGACGCAGTTGGCGCTGGATTGGGGCGACGGCGATCTGTCGCTGGCCGTCGACCGTCCGGCGCTGAACCGCGCCACCGGCTCGCTGGCGGCGCGCATCGGCACGCGCATCCGCGACTGTCTGTCCGATGCAGGCGTGACCGCCGACCGCATCGACGCGGTGTTCCTGACCGGCGGCTCCACCCTGCTGCCCCAGGTCCGCGCGGCGATCCTGGCCGAGGCGCCCGGCGCGCGGGTGGTGGAAGGCAACATCTTCGGCTCCGTCGGCCTGGGGCTGACGGTGGAGGCGTTGCGGCGCTACGGATGAACGGAACGGGGTGGGAGGTGACCTCCCACCCCTGACCGGTCACTGCACGACGATGCGCGGCGCCGCACGGCCGCCGGTGCCGCCGCCGATCTTCTCCCACAGGCGCGTTGCGATCCGGCGATAGGCCTGGGCATGCTCGGAGTCCGGCTGCGACACCACGATGGGCTGGCCCTGGTCGGAGGTCTCGCGGATCGACAGGTGGAGCGGGATCTCGCCGAGGAACTCCATGCCCAGATCGTCGGCTTCCTTGCGGGCGCCGCCGTGGCTGAAGATGTCGGTGCGGTGGCCGCAGTTGGGGCAGCAGAAATAGCTCATGTTCTCGATGATGCCCAGCACGGGCACATCGACGCGGCGGAACATGTTCAGCCCCTTGCGGGCATCCAGCAGGGCTATGTCCTGCGGTGTGGAGACGATCACCGCACCCGCAAGCGGAACCTGTTGGGCCATGGTCAGCTGGGCGTCGCCGGTGCCCGGCGGCATGTCCACCACCAGCACGTCGAGGGTGCCCCAGTTCACGTCGCGCAGCATCTGCTGCAACGCGCTCATCACCATCGGTCCGCGCCAGATCATCGGCGTGTCCTCGGCCACCAGGAAGCCCATGGACATCACCTTGACGCCGAAATTCTCCATCGGCTCCAGGCGCTTGCCGTCGGGGCTGTTCGGCCGGCCGGCGATGCCCATCATGCGCGGCATCGACGGGCCGTAGATGTCGGCATCGAGCAGGCCGACCTTCAGCCCGTTCGCCGCCAGCGCCAGCGCCAGGTTGGCCGAGGTGGTCGACTTGCCGACGCCGCCCTTGCCGGACGCCACCGCGACGATGGCCTTCACACCGGGGACCAGCGGCTTCTGCGGATCGTTCTGCGGGGCACCGCCATGGGAGTGCCCGTGGGAATGACCATGCGAGTGGCCATGCCCGCCGTGCGAGTGGCCCTGCTGCGGCGCCGCCTGGGGGGCGGCGCGGTGGGCGGTGAGCACGGCGGTGACCGAAAGGACGCCGGGCAGGGCATCGACCGCCTTTTCGGCGGCGTGGCGCAGGGGTTCGGCCTGCGCGCCGCGCTTGGGGTCCACTTCGATGGAAAAAGCGACATGCCCGTCGCGCACCACGAGGCCCGACAACATGCCCAAACTGACGATGTCGCCGCCCCGGTCCGGGTCGATGACGGTCTTCAGCGCCTGCATGACTTGAGCTTCGCTGATCTGCGCCATGGTTGAAAACTCCGCTGTCTTCCCGATATTGGCGGATATCCGTTGGTGGAATCCTTGCCGAAGGGTATGGGGGACTATAGGACCGACGGACGAGATCGGTAAAGGGATGCGCGGGGCTTAAGCCATTGCGCTTCCACATGATGGGACGAATCGCAGAGGGGGACTGAGTCGGATGCCGTGGAACAATCAAGGTGGGGGCGGAGGTGGCGGCCCCTGGGGTCCCCCGCCGGGCAACAACGGCCCGGGCAACCCGTGGGGCCGTCCCCAGGGCGGAGGAAATGGCGGCGGTGGCGGTGGCCCGCAGCCTCCCGACCTTGAGGATCTTCTGCGGCGGAGCCAGGACCGCCTGCGGCGTGCCATGCCCGGCGGCTTCGGCAGCGGCCGCGGCGTGGCGCTGGTCGCCGGCGTGCTCGGCCTGATCTGGCTCGCCAGCGGCATCTACCGCGTCGAGGCGGACGAGCAGGGCGTCGTCATGCGCTTCGGCGAGTGGACCCGCACCGAACAACCCGGCCTGCGCTATCGCCTGCCGTCGCCGATCGAGACGGTGCTGCTGCCCAAGGTGACTCGCGTCAACCGCATCGAGGTCGGTTACCGGTCCTCCGTCGGCGGCGGCCGCAACGACCGCGACGTACCGGACGAGTCGCTGATGCTGACCGGCGACGAGAACATCGTCGACATCGACTTCACGGTGTTCTGGGTCATCAAGGACGCCGGCAACTTCCTGTTCAAGATCCGCGAGCCGGAAGTGACGGTGAAGAAGGCCGCCGAAAGCGCCATGCGCGAGGTCATCGGCCGCACCGACCTGCAGCCCGCCCTGACCGAGGCCCGACAGCAGATCGAAACCTCGACCCGCCAGCTTCTCCAGACCATGCTGGACGAGTATCAGGCCGGCATCGAAATCACCCAGGTGCAGTTGCAGAAGGCCGATCCGCCGCAGCCGGTCATCGACGCGTTCAACGACGTGCAGCGTGCCCGCGCCGACCGCGAACGCGCCCGCAACGAGGCGGAAGCCTACCGCAACGACATCATCCCGCGCGCCCGCGGCGAGGCGGAGCGGCTGGTTCAGGAGGCTTCCGCCTACCGCGAGCAGGTGGTCAGCCTGGCGCAGGGCGACGCCGACCGCTTCCGCAAGGTTTACGAGGCTTATGCGCTGAGCAAGGACGTCACGTCCAAGCGCATGTATCTGGAGACCATGGAGGAGATCTTCCGCGGCCGGAACAAGATCATCGTCGAGGGTTCGGCGCAGAACGTCGTTCCCTATCTGCCGCTGAACCAGCTGGCCCCGAATGCCACGCCGGTTCCGCAGCAGCAGGCGCCGCGCCAGGCCCCGTCCAACCAGGGCGGCAACCAGGGGGGCGCGCGGTCCGGCACGCAGACGCAGCCGCTGTCCGCGCTGCCCCAGAATCCGTCAATGTCCGGCCAGTGAGGAGGATCGCATCATGAAACGCACCCTCGCCATCGCCGGTATCGCCATCGTCGCCCTCGGCGTCGTCGCGTCGTCCGCCCTGTTCACCGTCAACGAGGCCCAGCAGGCGCTCGTCCTGCAGTTCGGCGAGCCGCGCCGGGTGATCCAGGATCCGGGCCTGAAGGTGAAGATCCCGTTCATCCAGGAGGTCCGGCTGCTCGACCGCCGCGTCCTCGACCTCGACCCGCCGGTGGAGCAGGTCATCCTGGCCGACCAGAAGCGCCTGGATGTCGATGCCTTCGCCCGCTACCGCATCCACGATCCGCTGCGCTTCTACCAGACCGCCGGGACCGAGGCGGTGGCCGAAACCCGCCTGAACTCCATCGTCAATTCGGCCCTGCGCCGCGTGCTCGGCAACGTCACGGTGCTGGCCGTCCTGTCGGACGAACGTGCCCGCATCATGACCGACATCAAGGGGCAGGTGAACGACGAGGCCAAGCGCTTCGGCATCGAGATCGTCGATGTCCGCATCCGCCGCGCCGACCTGCCGGAGGAGACCAGCCAGTCGATCTTCGCCCGGATGCGCTCCGAACGCGAACGCGAAGCGTCCGAGGCCCGCGCCCAGGGTCAGGAGCAGTCGCAGCAGATCAAGTCGCGCGCCGAACGCGAGCGCACGGTCATCATCGCCGAGGCCCAGCGCGATGCGCAGATCCTGCGCGGTGAAGGCGACAACAGCGCGTTGAAGCTGATCGCCGATGCGACCTCGCAGGACCCCGCCTTCTACGGCTTCTACCGGTCGCTTGAGGCCTATCGGAAGTCGCTGAACGGCAACGACACCACCATGGTGCTGTCGCCGACCGGCGAGTTCTTCCGTTACTTCAACGGCGCCGGCCCGCAGGTCGGCGGTGGTGCTCCCGCACCGGCTCCGGCAGCGGCTCCGGCCCCCGCGCCGGCCGCTCCGGCGCAGTAACGCCGCGCCACAGGTTCGAAACCGCTTGCGGCCGGATTGGGGTTTTTCCCCGGTCCGGCCGCAGTGCTGTCGGGCCGGGCGAGCCGGTGGAGCGACGGTCCGCAGCAAGAGTTCAAAAGAAAACTCCGGCCTTAAGTTTTCCACTGGTGCCGACTGGACCGGCACGCCATCTTGCGGCCATACTCTTGGCCCAACACATATATGGCCCAGAACTGGGCGGCCGCTCCCGTCCATGGAATCGGCCGGACGTCTGGTAGGGAGAGCACGTTGATTCGCATACCCAACTTCGAACCCGCCACGCGCGGTGCCGTGGCCGAGGCCCGGCCTCGCAAGGCGGGCGTCCGGCCGCTGGTCGCCGCAATCGTCTGGGGCATGACGTCGGTCATGGCCGGCGGCGCCGTGATGGGCGGCATCGCTGCCGCGCCGGCCCAGGCCCAGGCGGCGACGCCGAACCGCAATGCGCCCGGCAGCTTCGCCGATCTGGCGGAAAAGCTGCTGCCGGCGGTCGTCAACATCTCCACCAGCCAGAACGCGCCGCAGCGTCCGCAGGGCCAGCGGCCGGAGATCCCGCAGTTCCCGCCGGGCTCGCCCTTCGAGGATTTCTTCAAGGACTTCTTCGACCGCCAGCAGCAGCAGGACCAGCCGCAGCGCAAGGCGACGTCGCTCGGTTCCGGCTTCATCATCGACGCCAAGAACGGCTATGTGGTCACCAACAACCACGTCGTTCAGGACGCCGACGAGATCACCGTCATCCTGCAGGATGATACCAACATCAAGGCGGAGCTGGTCGGCAAGGACAGCAAGACCGATCTTGCCCTGCTGAAGATCAAGACCAGCCACCCGCTGGTCGCCGTGCCCTTCGGCGACAGCGACGCCATGCGCGTCGGCGACTGGGTGCTGGCCATCGGCAACCCGTTCGGCCTGGGCGGGTCGGTCACCGCCGGCATCATCTCGGCGCGTCAGCGCAACATCGACGCCGGCCCGTACGACGATTTCCTCCAGACCGACGCCTCGATCAACCGCGGCAATTCCGGCGGCCCGATGTTCAACCTGAACGGTGAGGTCATCGGCATCAACACCGCCATTTTCTCGCCATCAGGCGGGTCGGTCGGCATCGGCTTCGCCATTCCGTCCAACCTCGCCAAGCAGGTGGTGGCGCAGCTGAAGGACTATGGCAAGACCCGCCGCGGCTGGCTGGGTGTGCGCATCCAGGCGGTCACGCCGGAGATCGCCGAAAGCCTGGGCCTGCCCGGCCACAAGGGCGCGCTGGTCGCCTCCGTCACCCCCGATGGCCCGGCCGCCAAGGGCGGCATCCAGGCCGGCGATGTCGTGACCAAGTTCGACGGCCGCGAAATCGACGAGATGCGCCGCCTGCCCCGCGTCGTCGCCGAAACCTCCATCGACAAGGCCGTTCCGGTCGAAGTGTGGCGCAAGGGCAAGTCGCAGACCGTCCAGGTCAAGGTCGGCGAGCTTGAGGCCGCGGAGGAGCAGGGTCTGCTCGCCGCCGGTCCG
Organism: Azospirillum melinis; assembly: GCF_013340935.1. GTDB lineage: Bacteria > Pseudomonadota > Alphaproteobacteria > Azospirillales > Azospirillaceae > Azospirillum > Azospirillum melinis. The sequence goes on from NZ_WHOS01000026.1 coordinate 24,847, forward strand.
GACGAGAAGCAGCAGCCGAAGGACAAGGCCCCGGCCCAGAAGCCGACCGAATCCCTCGGCATGAAGCTGACCGCCATCACCCCGGAACTGCGCCAGCAGTACGAGATCAAGCCCGACATGAAGGGCGTGGTCATCACCGACGTGGTGAGCAACTCCACCGCGGCGGAAAAGGGACTGCGCGCTGGCGACGTCATCATCGAGGTCGGCCAGGAAGAGGTCCGCAAGCCCGAGGACGTGACCGCCAAGGTCCAGAAGGCCAAGGAGCAGAGCAAGAAGTCGGTGCTGCTGCTGGTCGATCGCAAGGGCGATTTGCGCTTTGTGGCGATCCCGCTCAGCTGATCGCCCGCGGGCAATGAAGAAGGGCGCTGGCGGGAAACCGCCGGCGCCCTTTTCGTTTGTGGACAGTGGGAGAAGGAGCTTGCTGCGCGCCTATGCTCCGTCCAGCAGCATCGCCAGGGCGACGACGCCGGCGAGCAAGGCGCACAGGGTGGCGACGATGGCGAGGCTGCGCAGGTACTGGAGGAATTCGCCCTGTTTCCAGGCACTGCGTCCCAGCAGCACAAGATAGCCCGCCATGGCGGCGGCGATGATCTGCCAGCCCATCCTGTCCTCATCCTCTCTCCGCTTGGTGGCGGAAGCCGGTCGAAATGCGCATGCGCGGCCGGGCAAGGTCAAGGCTACGACGATGGCGGCAGCCTCTTCTATGCCGAAAGTACGGATGATCCATTCGGGGTATCTGTTGGCGTCATCCCGTCGGCAGTGATCGGAGCAACCCGGTGTGAGAATTTTGCGGCATTGATTGCTTAGGAGATACGCTCATACGCAAATAAGTGGTGGTTAACAAAACAGTTAACGCCTTTGCGCATAACAATGTTCGCTGCTGTGATATCTTTGGATCCGGAAATCTTGGAGAGGCTTTGCGCATATGCCCAATGCGTTCTTCTTTTAACTCCGGAGAGTGGTACCGTAGGACACGACACGGGGGTAACCTCCCCCTAAATAACGGCCTGCCGAAGCTATCGAGGGGTAATCGCCGAATCGCCAATGCGTCGGGACCTTCCTCTGTACAACGGCCTTCATCCTGGCCACGACGTCATGACGATCGACTAAAATTGCGGGAGCGGACGATGGACTCAGTGCGCGCTTTTCTTATCGACTCGAACAAGCTGTTTCGCGAGGGGCTGAAGCGCCTGCTCGACGATTCGCCCTTCCAGATCGTCGCCGAGGCGGGAAACCTGCGGGAGGCGCTGGGTTCGGTTGAGAACGGCATTCGGCCTCAGCTGGTCCTTCTTGACCTGCAGAATGGCGGCGACGAGGAAGCCGACGGCATGCGCCGCCTGCGCGCCCTGCTGCCGGAAACCCGGCTGGTCATCCTGACCAGCGACCTGTGCACCCGCCGCCTGGCGAACGCGCTGGAAGCCGGTGCCGACGGCTATCTGATGAAGGACCTGTCGTCCGACGCGCTGGCACAGTCGCTGAAGCTGGTGATGATGGGCGAGAAGGTGTTCCCGACTCATCTGGCGGCTCTGCTGATCTCCGGCCGGGTCAACGGCAACGGCACCGAGATGCCGGTGTCGCGCAAGGGCCTGTCGCAGCGCGAAGTGCAGATCCTGCGCTGCCTGTTGAACGGCGACAGCAACAAGATGATCGCCAACCATCTGAACATCACGGAAGCCACCGTGAAGGTTCACCTGAAGAGCCTGCTGCGCAAGATCAACGCTTCCAACCGCACCCAGGCCGCCATCTGGGCGCTGAACAACGGCATCGGCGGCGAGCTTGCCGGCGCCAATGTCGTCGCGGCGGCGGCGAACCAGTAACCCCGCGCTCGTCCATTGCCCCCGTTCCCACCTTTCCTGCCTGCGCTTTACTGCTCGTAGGGAGGGTGGGGGACGAGGCCGTCATTGCATGACATGAATTGCCCGCCTGAATGAAGGCGGGCTTTTTCATGGCATCACCTCATCGGATCAGATCGGCAGCCGGATCACCGCGCGCAGGCCGCCGTAAGGGCTGTCGTCCAGCGTGATGTCGCCCCCGTGGCTGCGCGCCACGTCGCGTGCGATGGTCAGCCCCAGGCCCGAGCCGCCGGTGTCGAGGTTGCGGCTGCTGTCGACGCGGAAGAAGGGCTTGAACACGTCATCGCGCAGATAGGCAGGAATGCCGGGACCGTCGTCGTCCACGGTGATTTCGATCACGCCGTCCTTCCGGTCCGCCTTGACCCAGGCGGTGCCGGCATGACGGCCGGCATTGACCAGCAGGTTGGCGATGCAGCGGCGGACCGCGTTGGGCCGCAGCGGAAGGGACAGCCCCTCCGGTGCGGTCAGCGTCACCTCGGTTCCCTCGCGCCGGGCACCGACGGCAACCTCGTTCAGCAGGCGGGTCAGGTCGGTCGGCTGCACCGCCTCGGTCCCCTCGCCGCGGGCGAAGGCGAGGTAGCCTTCGATCATCTCCTCCATCTCGGCGACGTCGGCCTTCAGTTCCTCCACCTCGGGGTCGAGGTCGGGATCCTCGATCATGTCGAGCGCCAGCTTCATCCGGGTCAGCGGCGTGCGCAGGTCGTGGCTGACGCCGGCCAGCATCTCGGTTCGCTGGTTGATCTGGCGCTGGAGACGCTCGCGCATCAGCAGGAAAGCGGAAGCCGCCTGCCGCACCTCCGTCGCCCCCTCCATCTTGAAGTTGGAGACGTCGCGTCCCTTGCCGAGAGCGTCGGCGGCAATCGCCAGCCGCTTGATCGGCCGGATCTGGTTGCGCATGAACAGGATGGCGACGGCGAACAGCACGATGGCCGACCCGACCATCCACAGGATGAAGATGTAGCTGGTGGGTGTGAACAGCCGGCGTTCCGGCGACATCACCGACAGCACGCCGTCGGCCATCTGCACCCGGATCTCGTACCATTCATGGGCGACGCGGGTGTTTATCGTGAAGGGGCGGCCGACCCGCTCATCCAATGCCTTGCCCAGCGTGCGTTCCAGCAGGCCGCTCAGCTGGCGGCGCTGGTCCGGCAGAACCTGCTCGGGCTCCAGCGTGACGATCAGGTCGGTGGTGCGGGCGGCGGTCGCGAGAGTCCAGTCGCGGCCGTCCTGCGACGGGTCGCGTTCCAGCATGGCGATGACGGTGGCGATATCGCCGGCGACCGCATAGGCCAGCCGGTTCGTCACCGTGTCCCAATGGCGGTCGTAGAAGATCCAGGTCGCCACCGCCTGGGCCAAAATCACCGGCGTGACGATGATCAGCAGGGAACGGCCAAACAGGGTGCGCGGCAGGAATCTCTTCAGGAACGGCGTGCGCCGCCGCCGTTCGGCCCGGCGGGCCGCCGCCCGCCTGGCCGCCGCGTTGTCGGCTCCGGCCTGTCCGCTCGCCGTCACGGATCGGGCCTCAGCACATACCCCTCGCCGCGGACGGTGTGGAGATAACGCGGCTCGCGCGGGTCGGCCTCGATCTTGCGGCGCAGGCGTGTGACCTGGACATCGACGGTGCGGGCGTTGCCGGCGACCTTGCTGCGTTCGGTCAGCTCGTCGCGCGTGAAGGTGATCCCGGGCGAGGTGGCGAGGATGCGCAGCAGGCTGGCCTCCGCCGTGGTCAGGCGGATCACCTCGTCTCCCTGGCGCAACTCGTCCCGGTCGGGCAGGTAGGTGAGGGGACCGAGCCGGACCGGAGCCGCCGGCGGGGCCGTCGGTTCCGGCGGGCGTGCCGCCTGCCGGCGCAGGATGGAGTTGATGCGCAGCAGCAGCTCGCGCGGGTTGAAGGGCTTGGCGAGATAGTCGTCGGCCCCGGCCTCCAGCCCGGCGATGCGGTCGTCCGGCTCGTCGCGGGCGGTCAGCAGCAGGATCGGCAGGTCCCGCTCGCGCCGGAGCGATTCGGTCAGCGACAGCCCCGATTCGCCCGGCATCATGATGTCGAGCACCAGCAGGTCGAAGGCCAGCCCGCCCAACTGTGCCCGCGCATCGGCGGCGTCACGGGCGGTGCTTACCAGAAAGCCGTTGCCGGCGAGGTATTTGCGCAAGAGTTCGCGCAGGCGGGTGTCGTCGTCGACGACCAGGATGTGGGGCTGATCTTCGGTCATGGCCGGACTATAACGCGGCTCCCCGCAATCGACATAGAGGTGCCTGTCGAACATATCTTGGGTATGCATGGCGGGCAGTCGTGTAAGCGCTTGGCCGTTTTGGCCTTGATCCGTGTTAACCTCCATGTGCCCTCCGCTGAGGGCCGAGAGACACGAGGAGCGATCACGATGGCCGACCACCACAGGTCCAACGACCCCCGGGACCTGGACGCCCAAGACCTCGCCGACATGACCCGTGCCTTCCTGGCGAAGGGCGGGAACATCGTTCAATGCCCACCGGGCGCTTCTGAAAACGTGGTGTACCGCAAGGGCGGCTTCCGCCGCCGCAATCCCAACGAGGCGAAGACGGCCGCTGAAAAGCCGGCCGACGGCGCAACCGAAGCAAAGCCGACCGAGGCCCAGACCGCGGCTCCGGTGGAGACTATCGAATCGAAGGCGGGCTGATCCGCTTCGGCGTTTTCCGGGTCAGCGTTTGACGGCAAGACGGGCAGGGGGAACGGGCGGAGCGAATTTCGCCCGGTCCTCCTCGTCCAGCATGCCCATCATCACCTTGCGGAAACCCTCCACCGCCTCGGCCCCCGCCATGCGATAGGCACGGGCGATGCGCTGACGCTGGGTCTCGGACAGCTGGCGTTCCAGCTCCACACCCTTTTCCGTCAACTCCAGCAGCCGCTGCCTTCGGTCGCGGGCACCGGTCTGCTGGTCGATGAAGCCCTGCCGGACCAGTTCGCCCAGCACGCGCGACAGGCTCTGCTTGGTGATCTTCAGGATCGCCAGCAGTTCCGACACCGTGATCTTCGGATAACGGCCGACGAAGTAGATCACGCGGTGATGCGCGCGGCCGAAGCCGATTTCCGCCAGAATTTCGTCCGGTTCGGCGGTGAATTCGCGATAGGCGTAGAAAAGCAGCTCCATCCCGGTGCGGAGTTCCTCCTCGCGGAGGAAGAGCTGGTTCACGCCCGCTTTAAGGTCAGCCATGGCGACGCGGTTGGTTCGATTTGTTCTAATTAGGACAGTAACTCAGACATAAACAATCGTGCGTCCGGTTACAAGAACAAGCTCGTTCCAGGAACCGGCTTTTCCTCCCACGCTCAGGCGCTGCCGATCAGGATGCCGGTGCCGAAGACGAGCAGCCCGCCGACCACCACCTGGAAGGCGGCGGACAGCAGTGGGGTGTCCATATAACGGTTGCGGATCCAGGCGATGACGGCCAGTTCCACCGCCACCACGGCGATGGCGACGGCGGTCGCTGTCCAGAAATGCGGGATCAGATAGGGCAGGGCGTGGCCCAGCCCGCCCAGCGTGGTCATGGCACCGCAGACCAGACCGCGCAGCCACGGGCTGCCGCGCCCGGTCAGCGACCCGTTGTCGGACAGCGCCTCGGCGAAGCCCATCGAGATGCCGGCGCCGATGGAGGCGGCCAGACCGACCAGAAAGGTCTCGTGGCTGCTTTGGGTGGCGAAGGCAGCGGCGAACAGCGGGGCCAGCGTGGACACCGACCCGTCCATCAGCCCGGCCAGACCCGGCTGGACGATCTGCAGGAGGAACAGGCGCCGTTCCGATTCGTGCTCCTGTTCCCGCACCTGGGGGGAGACGTATTTCGCCTCCAGCCGCTCGGCCTTGGCCTCGTGCCGCCGCTCCTCCTCCGCTAGGTCCCCCAGAAGCTGGCGGATTGCGGTGTCCTGCGACCGTTCGGCGGCGCGGGTGTAGAAGCGCTTGGTTTCCGCCTCCATCAATTCTGCCTGCCGCCGCACGGTGTCGAGCCCCAGCGGGCGGGTCAGCCAGACCGGCTTGCGCTCGACGAAGCCCTTCACGTCCTGGCGGCGGATCAGCGGGATGTGGTCGCCGAATCGTGCCTGGAACAGTTCCAGCAGCCGATGACGGTGTCCGCTTTCCTCCGATGCCATCGCGCGGAACAGCTTGGCGGTGTCGGGATAATTGTCGGCAAGACCATGGGCGAACTCGTCATAGATGCGGCTGTCCTCCTCCTCCAGCGCGATGGCGAGTGCCAGCAGCTCCTTTTCCGTCAGGTCCGAAAAATTCTTCATGGTGATCAGGCCTTCGCCGAGGGGAGTTGGTGCGTTGCAAATGATGCTATTCCGGAAAGGGGTATCCGCAACATGGCACTTCGTATGGTTCGGCTCTGCCAAGGATGTGATCCGGCTTTGCCGGAGGGCCGCTGGCCGGCTTCCGCCGGGGGACTGCTACAAGATGTCTCTTATGGCTTTCGGAGGGCGATGTGCCGGTCGGGTGAGTGGAAATTCCGCAACGGGCTTGCTATGGGCTTTGGTCACGAGAGGCCAAGAACGTTCCACAAGTTCCCATATAAAGCCGAGACAAGAAGGAAACGACCATGACCGCCAACCGGAAGCTGATCGCCGGAAACTGGAAGATGAACGGGTTGAAGGCCGACGCGCTGGATCTCGCCTCCGACCTCGCCGGTCGGCTGAAGGGCGCCGGGCCGGTCGCTTTCGACATGCTGGTCTGCCCGCCCTTTCCGCTGCTGTTCCCGGTGGGCGAGGCGATCGCCGACAGCCCGCTGGCGCTGGGCGGCCAGGATTGCGCGCCGAAGACGTCCGGCGCCCATACCGGCGACGTGGCGCCGACCATGCTGAAGGACGCCGGCTGCCGCTTCGTCATCCTCGGCCATTCCGAGCGCCGCGCCGACCATGGCGAGAGCGATGCCGTGGTGAACGCCAAGGCGGTGGCCGCCCACAAGGAGGGACTCGTCGCCATCATCTGCGTCGGCGAGACCGAAGCGCAGCGCGATGCCGGCCAGGCCAACGCCGTGGTGTCGGGGCAACTGGCCGGCTCCATCCCCGCCGGGGCGACGGCCGACAACACCGTCATCGCCTATGAGCCGGTATGGGCCATCGGCACCGGCAAGACCGCGACCCCGGACGATGTGAAGGCTATGCACGCCCATATCCGCGCCGAGCTGGACGGGAAGATCGCCGGGTCCGCCAAGGTCCGCATCCTCTATGGCGGCTCGGTCAAGCCGAGCAACGCGGCGGAGCTGATGGCGGTGGAGAATGTCGACGGCGCCCTGGTCGGCGGTGCATCGCTGAAGGCCGACGATTTCTGGGCCATCGGCACCGCCTGCCGCTGACGCCGGCCCTTCCAGGCGGCATGGCGCCCATCGGTGTCAGCCATGCCGCCAATGGATAAGGCGCAGGTATTTTGGCGCTGGCATATCGCGCGATGGCGCGGTACAAACAATGGGCGCGCGCCACGGGCCCTTAAGACGGCCTGTGGCGCGCTATTCGATTTTTGGGATGGTGTGGGGTGAGCATCGCATGGAATCGGTGATTCTGGTCATTCACCTGCTGATCGCCGTCGGGCTGGTCGGTGTGATCCTGATCCAGCGGTCGGAAGGCGGCGGGCTCGGCATCGGCGGCGGTACGATGGGCGGCATGATGAGCACCCGCGGCACGGCTAACCTGCTGACGCGGACCACCGGCATTCTGGCGGGCTGCTTCTTCGCCACCAGCATTGTGCTGGCGATCCTGGCCGGCGGCCACTCGCGCCCGGCGTCGATCATCGACACGCTGCCGGCCAGCCCGGCGGCTCCGACGGCCCCGGCCCAGCCGGCCGCTCCGGCCCAACCCGCGCCGCCGGTGTCCCAGTAACGGGACGGTTTCCAGCGCACGGGTGCGAAGCGGACAGTGAGGCGGCCTCCCCGAAGCCGCCTCTTTCTTTTGAGGGCTGATTGCGGCCGATGCCGTGGCGGCTCTCCGGGGACTGGAACATTCGCTCCTATCGGGGACATGGAAACTCCATCCCCTACGGGGACATGCCAAATCCGTCCCCTCTGGGGACATGGAACAGCTCTCAAGCTCTTCGGACGGACATGACTCGCTACATCTTCATCACCGGTGGCGTCGTTTCTTCGCTGGGCAAAGGTCTGGCATCGGCGGCGCTTGGGGCGCTTCTCCAGACGCGCGGCTACAAGGTGCGGCTGCGCAAGCTGGACCCGTACCTGAACGTCGATCCCGGCACGATGAGCCCGTATCAGCACGGCGAGGTCTTCGTGACCGACGACGGGGCCGAGACGGACCTTGACCTCGGCCATTACGAGCGCTTCACCGGCGTGTCGGCCCGCAAGGGCGACAACATCACCACCGGCCGCATTTACTCCACCGTGATCGCGAAGGAGCGTCGCGGCGATTACCTGGGCGGCACCGTCCAGGTCATTCCGCACATCACCGACGAGATCAAGGAGTTCATCCGCGCCGACGCCACCGACGAGGACTTTGTCCTCATCGAGATCGGCGGCACGGTGGGCGATATCGAGTCGCTGCCCTTCCTGGAGGCGATCCGCCAGTTCGGCAACGAGGTCGGCCAGGAGAATGTGCTCTACATCCACCTGACGCTGCTGCCTTACATCCCGACCGCCGGCGAGCTGAAGACCAAGCCGACCCAGCATTCCGTCAAGGAACTGCTGAGCGTCGGCATCCAGGCCAACATCCTGCTGTGCCGCGCCGACCGTCCGATTCCGGAGAACGAGCGCAAGAAGATCGCGCTGTTCTGCAACATCCGTCCGGAGCGGGTGATCGCGGCGCTCGACGTCGACTCGATCTACCAAGTGCCGATCAGCTACCATGAAGAAGGCTTCGACACCCAGGTCCTGAGTTATTTCGGTCTGCCGACCGACAAGGAGCCGGACCTGTCGCGCTGGACCCGCATCATGGATCGGGTGCGCAAGCCGCAGGGCGAGGTCACCATCGCGGTGGTCGGCAAGTACATCAGCCTGCTCGACAGCTACAAGTCGCTGGCCGAGGCGCTGACCCATGGCGGCATCGCCAACAACGTCAAGGTCAACCTCGACTGGATCGATTCGGAGATCTTCGAGGATGACGATGCGGCGGTGAAGCGGCTGGAAAACGTCCATGGCATCCTGGTGCCGGGCGGCTTCGGCTCCCGCGGCACGGAAGGCAAGATCCGGGCGGCCCAGTTTGCGCGTGAGCGCAAGGTGCCGTACTTCGGCATCTGCTTCGGCATGCAGATGGCGGTGATCGAAGCCGCCCGCAACATGGCGAAGATCGAGGATGCCGGCTCCACCGAACTGGGCAAGCCGGGCAACCCGGTCGTCGGCCTGATGACGGAGTGGATGCGCGGCAACACGCTGGAACGCCGTGCCGAAGTCGGCGATCTGGGCGGCACCATGCGTCTGGGCGCCTATCCGGCCAAGCTGCTGGACGGCAGCAAGGTCGCCGAGGTCTACGGCACCACCGACATCTCCGAACGGCACCGTCACCGCTATGAGGTGAACGTGTACTACAAGGAACGTCTGGAGCGCTGCGGCATGAAGTTCAGCGGCCTGTCGCCGGACGGGGAACTGCCGGAGATCGTCGAGATCCCCGACCATCCCTGGTTCATCGGCGTGCAATTCCACCCGGAACTGAAGTCCAAGCCGTTCGAGCCGCACCCGCTGTTCACCGCCTTCATCAAGGCGGCCATCGATCAGAGCCGGTTGGTCTGACCTCTTCAGATCGACCGTCCTCGGCTACGGAAGCCCCGCCCTCACCGGCGGGGCTTTTTGCTGCCGGCGACCTTCCCCATACGTCAGGTGCCTTGCGCGCCGGATACCCTTGTGCGACGATCCTCTGAAAATCGGACAATAAAACAATCTGATCGGGGAAGGGCCATGAATCGCGTCAGGATCGCTGCGCTCGCCACCTGTCTGACCGCGGTCGCCGCGGTCCCGGCCGCTGCGGCGGATTACTCCTCCACCATCTTCTTCGGCGACAGCCTGACCGACAGCGGCGCGTTCCAGTCGCTGCTCCCCGTCGGCGGCAAGTTTACCACCAACCCGGGTCCGGTGTGGGCGGAGACCGTCGCCGGGGCGCTCGGCACCTCCGCCACCACGGCGGCGGCGCGGGGCGGCACCGACTATGCGGTCGGTGGGGCGCGGGTGAACACCTCGGTCGGCTTCCCCGCATCCGGTCCAACCGCGCTCGCCCCCAGCGTGGCGACGCAGATCTCCGGTTATCTGGCCTCCAGCGGCGGCCGGGCCGACCCCAATGCGCTCTACACCGTCTGGGGTGGGGCGAACGACATCTTCACGGCACTCAACAACCCCGCCACCGCCCAGGCGACAGTGACTCAGGCCGCCAGCGATCTGGTGATGCAGGTGGCGCGGCTGCGCGCGGCTGGCGCGCGCACGATCCTGGTTCCGACGGTGCCGGACATCGGATCGACTCCGTTCGGACGGGCGCAGGGCTCAGCCGCGGCGGCACAGATCACGCAGCTGGTCAGCGGCTATAACCAACTGGTCACGCTGGGGCTGGCGAATGCCGGCGTATCGGTCATTCCCATCGACACCTATTCCCTGCTGCGGGCGGCGGTGGCAGACCCGGCGGCCTTCGGCTTCACCAACGTGACCGGCACCGCCTGTACCACCAGCAGTTCTCTGCTCTGCACCTCCGGGACGTTGGTGGCGCCCAACGCGGCGCAGACCTACCTGTTCGCCGACGGCGTCCACCCGACCACGGCCGGGCATCGTGCCGTGTCGGACTTCGTGCTGAACGCGCTGACCGCCCCCGGCAATGTGGCGCAGCTTGCCGAATCTCCGATCCACACCCGCGACCGGCTGACCTCCACCATCCTGGCCCAGGCGGCGACCAGCCTGTGGAGCCGCAAGCCCGGCACCAGCGGTGCCTGGATCAGCGGCGGGGTCGGCCGGCTGACCAGCGACCGCACCGGCGACCCCGGTGCCGGCGGTCAGGCGGAGGTGCGCGGCACGCCGCTGTCGGTCAGCGTCGGCATCGACAAGCGCTTCACCGAGAACCTCCTGCTGGGCGTGGCCGGCACGGCGTCGCATTACCGCGGCAGCTTCTCCACCGGCGGCGACTACAAGCAGCGGGAATATGTGCTGAGCGGTTACGGCGTCTACCGCATGGGCGGTGCCTTCGTGAACGGCGTCGGCTCCATCGGCTTCGCCGATTACGACCTGCGCCGTGGCGTCAGCATCAACGGCACCGATCACTCCACCAGCGGCAACACCGAGGGCATCAATGCCTCCATCGGTGCCGAGGGCGGCTATGAGTTCATGACTGGCGGGCTGACCCACGGTCCGGTGCTGGGCCTGCGCTACCAGCATGTCGAGGTGGAGGGATTCAGCGAGGACAACAGCCTGTTCGGCTTCACCTACCGGTCGCAGACGCATAACTCGCTGGTCGGCAGCATCGGCTACCAGGCGGCCTATGATTTCGGCAGCGTCCTGCCCTATGCCAAGGTGACGCTGAACCGGGAGTTCAAGGACGACCAGCGGACCATCACGGTGGAAAGCCGCAGCATTTCCACGCTGGCCTACGACGTGGCGGTGGCGAAGCCGGATCGCAGCTATGTCGACCTGACGGCCGGCGCCTCCTTCAAGCTGGCGGAGTCGGTGACCGGCACGCTGGGCCTGAATGCCCGGCTGGGCGAGGAGAACCGCCGCGATTACGGCGGCTTCGTCGGCGTCAGCGTCGGTTTCTGACGAAAGGCGGGGTGACCGGGAGCAACTCCGCTCCATATCAGGGGCGGATTTGCCAACGGGAGGATGACAGGGCCATGTCAGACGTGATGATCGATGCCGCCGATGGCGGCCGTTTCTCAGCCTATGTCGCCAAGCCCACGGTGGCCCCCGCCGGCGGGCTTGTGGTGATTCAGGAAATCTTCGGCGTCAACGCGGTGATGCGCGAGATGTGCGACTGGTACGCCTCGCAGGGCTTCCTGGCGGTGTGCCCGGACCTGTTCTGGCGCCAGCAGCCGGGCGTGCAACTGACCGACAAGACGCAAGAGGAATGGAACCAGGCCTTCGCCCTGCTGAACGGCATGGATCAGGACAAGGCGGTGGACGACCTCAAAGCAGCGCTGGCTTGGGTGCGTGGTCAGGACGGCTGCACCGGCAAAGCCGGCAGCGTCGGCTACTGCCTGGGCGGTCGGCTGGCCTTCATGATGGCGACGCGGTCGGACGCCGATGCCAATGTCGGCTATTACGGCGTCGGTCTGGAGGGGCTGCTGGGCGAAGCGGGGAAGATCGCCAAGCCGCTGTTGCTGCACATCGCGGAGAACGACAAGTTCTCCAGCCCCGAGAAGCGCGATGCGGTGGTCGCCGGGGTGAAGGACAACAAATGGGTGACTGCCAAGGTCTATCCGGGCATGGACCATGCCTTCGCCCGACCGGGCGGCGAGCATTACGACCGCGATGCGGCCGACGAGGCGAACCGGCTGACGGTGGAGTTCTTCCGGACGCATCTGGCCTGACGCCAGCGCCGTTGACCGATTCCCTGAATAGTGGGATGCAAGGGTCTTCCGACCCTTGCCCGAACCCCTGTCGGGTGAGCGCGGGAGGGCGTCGCCCTCTCGCCTCGATTTGTTTTGGAGCACTCCGATGACCACGCCGCGCGCCGTTCAGGTCGGCGACCTGACCATTGCCAACGACCGTCCCTTCGTCCTGATCGCCGGCCCCTGCCAGATGGAAAGCCGCGACCATGCGATGGAGACCGCGTCCGCGCTGGTGGAGATGACCCGCGCGCTGGGCATGGGGCTGATCTACAAGTCGAGCTTCGACAAGGCCAACCGCACCTCCATCACCACCGCGCGCGGTCTGGGCATGGACAAGGCCCTGCCGATCTTTGCGGAAATCCGCGAGCGGTTCGGCTGCCCGGTCATCACCGACGTGCATGAATCCACCCAGTGCGCCCCGGTCGCCGAGGCGGTGGACGTGCTGCAGATCCCGGCCTTCCTCTGCCGCCAGACCGACCTGCTGATCGCCGCCGCAGAAACCGGCCGCGCGGTGAATGTGAAGAAGGGCCAGTTCCTGGCACCGTGGGACATGAAGAATGTCGCCGCCAAGCTGGTCGCCTCGGGCAACGAGCGCGTGCTGCTGTGCGAGCGCGGTGCCAGCTTCGGCTACAACACGCTGGTGTCGGACATGCGGTCGCTGCCGATCATGGCGGAGACCGGCTTTCCGGTGGTGTTCGACGCCACCCATTCCGTCCAGCAGCCGGGCGGGCAGGGCACCACCTCGGGCGGCCAGCGGGAGTTCGTCCCCGTCCTGGCCCGCGCCGCCATCGCCGTCGGCGTCGCCGCCGTCTTCATGGAGACGCACGAGAATCCCGACTGTGCTCCGAGCGACGGCCCGAACATGGTCCCGCTGACGGACATGCCGGCCCTGCTGGCCAAGCTCCAGGCCTTCGACCGTCTGGCGAAGTCCTAAAACAGGCTTAATTTGGCTGAGGCGGGGCGCCGTGCTTCACTGGCGCCTCTCCCGCATCCACGGGTCAGGTCAGCCTTCGGGGACATGCATGATGGTCGGTCGGAGTTTTCGGGGTGTGGTGGCGGCACTCCTGCTGCTGGTGGTCGCCTTCCCGGCACTGGCGCTGGAGACTTTCCAGAAATCCAAGCTGACCGTCGAGACGGCCGGCGGCGGCAAGTTCCGCTTCGACATCGAACTGGCGTTGACGCCCGGCCAGCAGGCACAGGGGCTGATGTTCCGCCAGTCGATGGCCGCCGATGCCGGGATGCTGTTCATCTACGACCGGGTGCAGCCCGCCAGCTTCTGGATGAAGAACACCCTGATCCCGCTCGACATGCTGTTCATCGCTGCCGACGGCCGCATCGTGAACATCCATGAGCGGGCGGTGCCGGAATCGCTGGACTCCGTCAATTCCGACGGCCCGGTCAAGGCGATTCTGGAACTGAACGGCGGCATGGCCTCGCGGCTCGGCATCCGTCCCGGCGACCGGGTGGTTTCCCCCGACATCGCCAAGCCGTAAGTCCCGACGTTGAAAGACGGCCCGCCGCCCATGACTTTCGCGTAAACTCGCCCAGATTGATCGCGCGGGCATGAGCGGCGCGGAGGGGCGCGATGGCCAAGGGAGCAGGCAGGCAGGCGGCGATCTTTCTCGGACTGGCGCTCAGTGCCGCGGCCGGCCTGTCCGCCTATGTCGTGCTGGCGCGGGCCGAGCCCGGTCCGTCCTATCGTCTGGCGCGGGTGGAGCAAGGCCCGCTGGTCAGCGCCATCACCGCCACCGGCACAATGAGCGCGCTGGTGACGGTGGAGGTCAGTTCCCAACTCTCCGGCCAGATCGCCGAGCTTTATGCCGATTTCAACAGCCGGGTCACCAGTGGGCAGATCCTCGCCCGGCTGAACGGCGACCAGCTTGCCGCCCGGCTCGCCCAGGCCGGTGCCGATGTCGATTCGGCCAAGGCATCTCTAATCCAGCAGCAGGCCCTGCTCGACAAGGCGCGGGCCGATCTCGCCAATGCCAACGCCAGCATTGCCAATGCCGATGCGCAGATTGTCCGCGCCGACCTCGCCCAGCGCGATGCGGAGCGCGATCTGCGGCGGCGGCGCGATCTGCAGGGCCGCGGTGTGGTCGCCGCCGCCGATCTGGAAAAGGCGGAAACCGCTGCCCACAGCGCCCAGGCCCAGCTGATCGCCGCCCGCGCGCAGAAGCGGCAGGCTGAAGCGGCCGAGGCATCCGCCGAAGCTTCACTGGCGGTCGCCGGTGCCCAGGTGGAGGTCGCCCGTGCCCAGGTGGCCCAGCGCGAGGCGGCCTTGCAACTGGTCCGTGTCGATTTGAACCGCTCGGTGATCCGGTCGCCCATCGACGGCGTGGTGGTGAACCGGGCGGTCAGCAGCGGCCAGACGGTGGCGGCCAGCCTGTCGGCGCCCACGCTGTTCACCATCGCCCAGGATCTGCGGCAGATGGAGGTGCTGGCCAACATCGACGAGGCCGACATCGGCCGGGTCCGCGAAGGCATGGCGGTGCGTTTCACCGTCAACGCCTTCCCCGGCGACAGCTTCACCGGCCGGGTGGCGCAGGTGCGCCTGGCGCCGAAGGAGGACCAGACCGTCGTCACCTACATCGTCGTCATCACGGTGGAGAATCCGGAACTGCGCCTGCTGCCCGGCATGACCGCCAACCTGCGCATCACCGTGGACGAGCGGCCATCGGCGGTGAAGCTGCCGAATGCGGCCCTGCGCTTCCGTCCGCCGGGCGTCGAGTCCTTCGCCGATGCGCCGGCGCCGACCACCGGTGGCCTGAATGGCGGCCGCGGCGCCGCGGCGCTGGAGGCTGCCGCCAAGCGGGTGACGGACGGGCTGAAACTGGACGAGATCAAGCGGCGCGACATCGCCGCCCTGGTCGCCGAGGCCCGCGAGCGCTTCGCAGCACTGGATGCGGAAGGCGGCGATCCGGAACGCCGCAGAGTGGAGGCCAACGCCATCCGCACCGCGACGCTGGAGCGGATGGCCGGACTGCTCGACCCGGCGCAGCGCGACCGCTTCGAGTCGCTGGTCGATCCCGGCCGGGCAGCCGAGGCCACACGGACCGTCTGGGTACCCAGTCCCGGTAATGGGAGTCCTGTCGGTGTGCCGGTGCGGCTTGGCATCGGCGACGGCAGCTTCACCGAGGTGGTGTCCGGCGACCTGCGGGCGGGGCAGGAGGTCATCACCGGCATCCTCGCCTCCGACCGCGACACCCGTCGGGGACCGCGCCTTGGCTTCTGAACCGGCCGAGCCTCTGATTACGGTCGAGCGCCTGACCCGCCATTACCGCATGGGGCCGCAGATCGTCCATGCGCTGGACGATGTCT
Organism: Azospirillum melinis; assembly: GCF_013340935.1. Lineage (GTDB taxonomy): Bacteria > Pseudomonadota > Alphaproteobacteria > Azospirillales > Azospirillaceae > Azospirillum > Azospirillum melinis. The sequence goes on from NZ_WHOS01000026.1 coordinate 40,499, forward strand.
CCGTCGTGATCCACCGTGGCGAGTTCGTTGCGGTGATGGGGCCATCCGGGTCCGGCAAATCTACCTTCATGAACCTGCTGGGCTGCCTGGACCGTCCGGACTCAGGCACCTACCGGCTGGATGGGCAGGAGGTGGCGGGGCAGGAGGGCACCGGACTATCCTCCGACGCGCTGGCGGCGGTGCGGAACCGCAGCATCGGCTTCGTTTTCCAGTCCTTCAACCTGCTGCCGCGGCAGACGGCGCTCGACAACGTGATGCTGCCGATGGTCTATGCCGGCGTCGGCCATGCCCAGCGGGTCGAGCGGGCACTGACCGCACTCGATTCGGTGGGGCTGCGTGAGCGGGCAAGGCACCGGCCGACTCAGCTCTCCGGCGGGCAGCAGCAGCGTGTCGCCATCGCCCGTGCGCTGGTCAACGACCCGCTGCTGCTGCTGGCCGACGAACCGACCGGGGCGCTCGACACCGTCACCAGCCTGGAGATCATCGGCCTGTTCCAGCGGCTGAACCGCTGCGGCATCACAATCGTGCTGGTGACGCATGAGCCGGAGGTGGCGCGCTTCGCCGGCCGTGTCCTGAACTTCCGTGACGGCCGGCTGATCGACGACGTGAACCAGACCCCGGAGGCCGCGGCATGACCGCCTGGGACGCCCTGCGCGCCGCGCTCGATTCGCTGCGGGCCAACCCGCTGCGCAGCGCCCTGACCATGCTGGGCATCGTCATCGGCGTGGCTGCCGTGATCGCCATGGTCGCGGTGGGCGCCGGTGCGCGCGATCAGGTGCTGCGCCAGATCGCCAGCCTGGGCACCAACCTGATCATGGTGGGGCAGGGCAGCATTGCCCGGGGCGGTGTGAAGCTGGGCGCCGGCACAGCCTCATCCCTGACGGAGGACGATGCGCTGGCGGTACTGTCGGAGATCCCCGGCGTGGTGGTGACGGCTCCGTCGGTGCGCTGGGGATTGCAGATCGTCGCCGGCAACCAGAATTGGGGCACCGTGCTGTTCGGCATCACGCCCGACTATATGGATGCCCGCGACTGGAGTGTTGCGACGGGGCGCGGCCTGTCGGACGAGGATGTGGCGCAAGCCAACAAGGTCGTGGTGCTGGGCCAGACGGTGGTGCGCAACCTGTTCGGCGGCGGCGACCCCATCGGGGAGCCGGTGCGGGTCTTCTCCACCCCGCTGACCGTCGTCGGCGTGCTGGCGGAGAAGGGGCAGAACACCCAGGGACAGGACCAGGACGACGTCATCTTCGTGCCGCTGTCCACCGCTAAGCGCAACATTCCGGGAATGGCAAAGAGCAACCCGCGCTTCATCCACACCATGGTGGTGAAGATGCGCGACGGCACCGACATGGCCGAGGCCCAGGCGCAGATCCGCGACCTGCTGCGCCAGCGCCACCGGCTGGTTGCCGGCCAGGACGACGATTTCTGGATGCGTGACCTGTCGGAGGTGTCGGCGACCCGTGATGCCTCGTCACGCGCCCTGTCCTTCCTGCTGGCCGCCGTGGCGGCGGTCTCACTGCTGGTCGGCGGCATCGGCATCATGAACATCATGCTGGTGTCGGTGACCGAGCGCACGCGGGAGATCGGGTTGCGGATCGCCATCGGGGCGCGGCGGCGCGACATCCTGGTGCAGTTCCTGATCGAATCGACCACCCTGTCGCTGATCGGCGCCGCCGTCGGCGTGGCGCTCGGCATCGGCACCGCCATGGGCGTCGCGGCTCTGGCCGGATGGCCGACGCTGATCCAGACCGACTCGGTCGTTCTGGCAGTGGTGGTCAGCGGTATCGTCGGTGTGTTCTTCGGCCTGTACCCCGCCAGACGGGCTGCCCGCCTCAACCCGATCGAGGCGCTGCGGCACGAATAGCCGCGAGGTCGGCCTTCACCTCGCCCGTCAGCACGACCAGCGGTGCCTTGCTGCGCGCCAGCCATAGCGCCAGCCGGCCGACCCAGACCACTTCCCGCGGAACCGCCAGCAGCGCCGGCTGCCGTTCCGCCACCACGCGCGCCAGGGCGAGGGGGGATGTGGCGGCATGGCGCTTGGCAAGGTCGATCTGCCCGACGGTGGGGTCCAGCTCGGCGCGCAGCGGTCCTCCGCCCATCGGCGCCACTACATCCACCGCAGCGCCTGCTCGCTGCAGTTCGTGGGCGAGGTCGATGGCGGAGCGGCGGTCAGGACGGTCGGCAAGGTCTGGCTGGAACAGGATGATGGCGAGTGGTGCAGGGGTGAGTGATGGCAACGAAACGGATCCGGAACGGTGTTGACGACAGGCTGTTGAGCGACCGAATGCCGCAGCGAACGACCGGCAGGGCAGGCGGGATGGAAAAGACCGCGAAAGCGGTGCGCCCTCCGCTTGCCGTGGGCGTGGCGTTCGTGTATCTCACAACGCGGCGACGGGGCGTAGCGCAGTCTGGTCAGCGCGCCAGTTTTGGGTACTGGAGGCCCCCGGTTCGAATCCGGGCGCCCCGACCATCGCCAGAGGACAAATCCGCGTCCAAGCCATGGAGCCAGGACGCAACGGCAGGCATTTGGGGAGACGAGCGAGCCATGAACGTCCGGATCTATCAGCCGAGCAAGACGGCCATGCAATCCGGCCGGGCTAAGACTCACCGTTGGATGCTGGACTACGAGATCGAGACGCCGCGCCGTCCGGAACCGCTGATGGGCTGGACCAGCTCCGGCGACACCCTGAACCAGGTGCGCTTGTCCTTCGAGACCAAGGAAGAGGCCATCGCCTTCGCGGAGCGCGAGGGTTGGAGCTATACCGTGCAGGAGGCTGCGGTCCGCCGCGTCCGTCCGCGCAACTACGCCGACAACTTCCGCACCGACCGCCCGCGCTTCTGATAGCCTATGCGACAGCCGGTATCGGCCCGAGTCGCGACCGGCATCCGGGGAGAAACCGGGATAAGGCCCCATAGCTCAGTTGGATAGAGCAGCCGCCTTCTAAGCGGCAGGTCGCTGGTTCGAATCCAGCTGGGGTCGCCATCTCGGCAGTCCGTTTCAGAACAACAAAAAGCCCCGCTTCGGCGGGGCTTTTTGTTTGCGGCCGGGAGGCTGGCGCTCAGGCTGCCTTGATGTCGCCCAGGAAGGTTTCAACATCCCGGCGCATCAGTTCAGCCTGCCGGGACAACTCGCCGGCGGCGGTCAGCACCTGACCGGCGGCATTGCCGGCCTCGCCCGCCGCCTGCGTCACCTGGACGATGCTGCCCGTCACTTCCTGCGTTCCAGCCGCAGCCTGCTGGACATTGCGCGAGATCTCGTTGGTTGCGGCACTCTGCTCCTCGATGGCGGCGGCGATGGCGGTAGTTATGTCGTTGATGCTGCCGATGGTGCCGCCGATGCCGGTGATCGCCGTCACCACGCCCTGCGTCGTCTGCTGGATGGCGCCGATCTGGCTGGCGATCTCCTCCGTCGCCTTGGCCGTCTGGCCGGCAAGGCTCTTCACCTCGCTGGCGACCACGGCGAAGCCCTTGCCGGCCTCACCCGCACGGGCCGCTTCGATGGTGGCGTTCAGCGCCAGCAGGTTGGTCTGGCTGGCGATGTCGGTGATCAGGCCGACCACCTCGCCAATTTTCTGCGCGGCTTCGGCGAGGCTGCGGACCGCATCGCTGGTCTGGCCGGCCTCGCTCACCGCCTTGCCGGCGATGTCGGCGGAGCGGGCGATCTGGGTGCCGATCTCGCGGATCGAACTGGCCATCTCTTCGGTGGCGGTGGCGACGGTCTGGACGTTGGCGCTGGTCTGTTCGGCAGCCGACGCAACGACGGTGGCCTGGGTGCTGGTCTGCTGCGCCATTGCCGACATGCTGTGCGCGGTGGCGTCCAGCTCCGATGCGGCGGCTGCCACGGTGCGCAGGGCGGTGGTCGATGAATTCTCGAAACCGGTGAGCAACCGTTCGATGGCTTGGGCGCGGCGCATCTTGGCCTGCTGCTCTGCGGCTTCGACGGCGGCGAGGCGGTCGGCCTCGATCATGTTGTCCTTGAACACTTGGACCGCGCGGGCCATCGAGCCCAACTCATCCCGTCGCTCCGTGCCAGCGATTTCGACGCTCATCTCCCGGTTTGCCAGCCGGCCCATGGTTCCGGTCAGGGCATGGATCGGCTTCACGACCGCGGTCAGGATCAGCAGGGCGGCACCCACGCCAAACATCGCCACCACGAGTATCGCAGCGGCGATCCAGTTGCGGGAGACGACGTAGATCTTGGCCCCGTTGTCCGCCGCCTTCACCCCCTCGACGCGATTGAAATTCACCAGCTCTTCCAGAATTGCCATGGCAGTGCGGAATTCCTGTCGCGACTCGCCGATGAACAGTCCGGAGATTGCCGCCGTGTCGTTCTTGCGCGCGAGAGGGCGCAACTTGTCCCGACTGATGGTGAAATAGCGATTGAGTGACTCGACGAGCTTTCGATAGGTCTCCGTTTCCCAGCCCGGTGTCAGCAAGCTCTCATACACGGCGCGCTTTTGTTCTATGGTGCGGATGGTTTTTTCCAGGCTTTCCTCTTCCTTGCGGATTTCGGTCTCGTCCTGCACGGCGATCAATGCGCCTTCGCCGGTCCGGTAGGAATAGAAGGTCGAATAGAGATCGGAAACGGCGACGACCGATGGCAGCCAATTGTCGCGAATCTCCGCCGCTTCGTCATTCACAGATGACATGCGGTTGATCGCAAACAGGCCAAGCAGCGCAGTGCCGATCAAAAGCACCGAGAAAGCCGCAATTACCTTTGTGCGGACAGACGCGTTCATCAACCGATCCATGGCTAAACCCTTCAACCTCTAACCATTGTGAGTCTTAATAGAATCACAGGAAGGTTAAATTGGGGCTTACCCTTATCGATTTCCCTTCATGGCCTCCGAAGGAAAATGTCGGAAAGTGGTCTGATTTTTATGATCCACGACTCGAAAAGCCACGCTTGTGTGGCCTCTGAGAAATCGTTGAGCGTGCTTGGTAGAAATTTGAAGTTATGGTGATCCGGGTGGGATTCGAACCCACGGCCACATGATTAAAAGTCACGTGCTCTACCGACTGAGCTACCGGATCATCCAGAGCGGCGGTGGGAAACTGACCCCCGCCGGGAAGTGGGCGCACCATAGAAAGACGCGCCCGAAAGGTCAACCATGGGCTTGATGGCAGATGCAGGATTTTGCGATCAAGCCCCATCAAACCCATGGCTTCGGGGATCAGGTCTGGCTGGTCGTCGGGACAGTGCCGTTGCCCGCCTCCAGAGCGAAGCGTTCGGCCAGCCGTTCGGCGACACGGGCCGAGACGAAATGGCGGATGTCGCCGCCCAAGCGCCCGATCTCCTTCACGAAGCGCGAGGAGATGAACTGGTGTTTCTCCGACGACATCAGGAAGATCGTCTCGACCTTCGGGTTCAGACGGGCATTCATGCCCGCCATCTGGAATTCATATTCGAAATCCGAGACGGCGCGCAGGCCGCGGATGATGACGCGGGCGTTCATCTCGATGGCGAAATGCATCAGCAGATTGTCGAACGCCCGCACCTCTATGCTGGCCCCGCCGGCATTCAGCGCGGCCACATCCTCGCGAACCATGGCGACCCGCTCGTCCGTGGAGTAGAGCGGCCCCTTGCCGGCATTCCGGGCGACGCCGATGATCAGGTGGTCGACCTGACGGGCGGCGCGCTGAATGATGTCCATGTGACCGTTGGTGATCGGATCGAAGGTGCCTGGATAGACACCGATTCGACGACCCTTGCTGGTCTCGGTCTGGCTGGTCGCCATGGGTTCCCCTTTAGGCCCGTCCGTTATTCGTTCGGCCCGGTGGTGCCGCCGGCATCGCCGACCGACCCGACCGAACCGTTGGCGTCACCGCCGTCCTCGACCCCAGTCTCCCCGACGCCGTTTTCACCCACGCCATTCTCGCCTTCTTCCTCGGCGATGGTGGCGACGGACACCACGCGCTCGTCCGCCCCCACGCGGAACAGCGTGACGCCCAGCGTCTTGCGGCCCGCCACCCGCACGTCGTGCAGAGGCATGCGGATGACCTGGCCGCCGTTGGTGACCATCATCACCTGATGGTTCGATTCCACCGGGAAGGCGGCGACGATGGAGCCGTTACGCTCACCCATCTCCATGTTCCAGATGCCCTGGCCCCCGCGTCCGGCAGTGCGATACTCGTAGGACGAGCTGCGCTTGCCATAGCCGCGGTCGGAGACAGTGAGAATATACTGTTCCTTTTGTTTCAATTCTTCGTACCGCTCCTGCGACAGGGTGACGCTGTCGGTCGGCACCTCGTCCGCCTCCGGAGCGGCCTCGCCCTCCATCTCCAGCCCTTCGTCGCGCTTCATCTTGAAGAAGGCGGCGCGTTCCTCGGGCGTGGCGTCGACATGGGCCAGGATCGACAGCGACACCACTTCGTCCCCGTCGGCCAGCTTGATGCCGCGCACGCCGGTGGAGGTGCGGCCGGCGAAGACGCGCACGTCGTCCACCGGGAATCGGATGCACTTGCCGCCGCGGGTCGCCAGCAGGATGTCGTCGGTTTCCGAGCAGGTGTGGACGCCGATCAGCCGCTCGCCTTCCTCCTCCAGCTTCATGGCGATCAGGCCGTTCGAGCGGATGTTGGCGAAGTCGGACATGCGGTTGCGGCGTACGTTGCCCTTCGACGTGGCGAAGACGACGTGCAGATCGGACCAGGCGGCCTCGTCTTCCGGCAGCGGCAGGACGGTGGTTATCGTCTCCCCGTCGATCAGCGGCAGCAGATTGACGAAGGCCTTGCCGCGCGCCTGCGGGTTGCCCAGCGGCAGGCGGTAGACCTTCAGCTTATAGACCATGCCGCGGTTCGAGAAGAGCAGCAGCGGCGTGTGGGTGTTGGCGACGAACAGATCGCTGACCGCATCCTCCGCCTTCATCGACATGCCGGAGCGGCCCTTGCCGCCGCGCTTCTGCGCACGGTAGGTCGACAGCGGCACCCGCTTCACATAGCCGGACTGGCTGACGGTGACGACCATGTCCTCGCGCTGGATCAGGTCCTCGATGTCGGCCTCGAACTCCAGATCCTGGATCTCAGTGCGGCGCGGCGTGCCGAACCGCTCCTTCATCTCGACCAGCTCGTCGCGCAGGATCCCCATCAGCTTCGGCCGGTTGGCGAGCGTGGCGAGGAAATCGGCGATCTGGTCGGTGACGTCGGTCAACTCGGCGCCGATCTTGTCGCGCTCCAGCCCGGTCAGGCGGTGCAGGCGCAGGTCGAGAATGGCGCGCGCCTGGACTTCCGACAGCCGGTAGGTGCCCTGTTCGCTGACGCCACGGCCCGGCTCGTCGATCAGTTCGATCAGCGGGCCGACGTCATGGACCGGCCACTCGCGGTTCATCATCTCCTCGCGCGCCCAGACCGGATCGGGGGCGCTGCGGATCAGTTCGATCATCGCATCCAGGTTGGCGACGGCGACCGCCAGACCGACCAAGGTGTGCGCGCGCTCGCGGGCCTTGCCCAGCAGGAACTCTGTCCGGCGGGTGATGACCTGCTCGCGGAAGCGGACGAAGGCGGTGATGATCTGCAGCAGATGCATCAGCTCCGGACGGCCGCCGTTCAGCGCCAGCATGTTGACGCCGAAGGAGGTCTGGAGCTGGGTGTGGCGGAACAGCTGGGCCAGCACCACGTCGGGAACCGCGTCGCGCTTCAGCTCGATCACCACGCGCACGCCGTCGCGGTCGGATTCGTCGCGCAGGTCGGCGATGCCCTCGATCGTCTTGTCGTTCACGACCTCGCCGATGCGCTCCATCAGCTTGGCCTTGTTGACCTGATAGGGGATCTCGGTCGCGACGATGGCGGTGCGGTCCTTGCGCACCTCCTCGAAGTGGGTCTTGGCGCGCAGGATAATCGAGCCGCGCCCGGTCTGCAGCGCCGCCCGGCTGCCCGACCGGCCGAGGATCAGGCCGCCCGTCGGGAAATCAGGGCCGGGCACATGTTCCATCAGCTCTTCGAGCGTGACGTCGGGGTTGTCGATATAGGCGCAGCAGGCGTCGATCACCTCGCCCAGATTGTGGGTCGGGATGTTGGTCGCCATGCCGACGGCGATGCCGCCGGCGCCGTTCACCAGCAGGTTCGGGAAGCGGGCCGGGACGACGGTGGGCTCACGGCCCGAATCGTCGTAGCTGGCCTGGAAGTCGATGGTGTCCTTGTCGATGTCGTCCAGCAGCGCTTCCGCCGCCTTGGCCAGACGCGCCTCGGTGTAGCGCATAGCCGCCGGCGGGTCGCCGTCCATCGAACCGAAATTGCCCTGGCCGTCGATCAGCGGCAGGCGCATCGAGAAGTCCTGCGCCATGCGGACCATGGCGTCGTAGATCGCGCTGTCGCCGTGCGGGTGGTATTTACCCATCACATCGCCGACGATGCGCGCCGACTTCTTGTAGGGCTTGGTCGAGTCGTACCCGCCCTCCTTCATCGCGTAGAGGATGCGCCGGTGCACCGGCTTCAGCCCGTCGCGGACGTCGGGCAGGGCACGGCTCACGATCACGCTCATCGCGTAGTCGAGATACGATTTCCGCATCTCGTCTTCGATGTTGATCGGCGCGATGTCGGAGGCGGGAGGAAGGGGCGTATTGCTCAAGCAGGACACTCATTCTTCGAATGCGCCGCCGCTTAACGAATCCGCGGCAGTCACTGGCCTTGCGGGCCGAAGGTTTTGCCTAAGAAATATAGCAACTCTCGCAATTGCACACAACGATTCGGGGCTGAAAAGCCGCCTCAACGCCGGCTCAGATACGCGAATCGGAGCGAGAGGATGGTGACCGATACCAAGCTGGCGATCAGGATTCCCTCGAACAGCCCGTGGGCACCGTGGCCGAGGCCGAAGACCAGGAAGGCCGACACCGGAATCATCACCACCGCGTAGGAGAAGAAGTGCAGCGCCGTCGGGATCCAGGCGTCGTGCCGGCCGCGCAGTGCGTTCGCCATCACCGTCTGCCCACCGTCGGCGATCAGGATCCAGGCGGTGAAGGCGATCAGCGGCACCACCGCCTCCAGCAGCTGTGGATCGTTGGAGTAGATGGCGCCCAGCGCGTCGGGCATGCTGCGATAGAGGATGCCGACGCAGGCCAGGATAGCGCTGGTGACGCCGAGGCCGGTCCAGCCGGCCAGCGCCATGTCGCTGCGGTCGCCGCGGCCATAGGCGACGCCGACCCGAACCGCGGTGGCCGAGGCTAGGCCGACCGCGGCCATGAAGGGCAGGGCGGTCAGGTTCAGCCCGACCGTGTAGGCACCCAGCGCCAGCGGGGAGATCATGCCGGCGAACAGGCCGAGCCCACCGAAAGCCCCGCTCTCCACCCCGATGCTGAGCCCGGCGGCATAGCCGAGGTGACGCTGGCGCGCGGCACCGCTCCACCAGTCGGCGACGGGCAGGCGAACCTGCCAGCGCTCATGGTCTCGCATCCACCAGACATAGGCGACGAGCCCCAGCCCCATGGCCCAGCGCACGATGGTGGTCGCCCAGGCGGAGCCGACCGCGCCCAGCGGCTCCAGCCCGACATGGCCCCACACCAGCGCCCAGGCCAGTGCCGCATTGACGATGTTGCCGATCACCATGGCGACCATGCCCGGCCATGGGCGCTTGATGCCCTCCAGGAAAAAGCCGGTGGTGATGTACAGCATCATGCCCGGCGCGCCGAGGCCCAGAACCGCCAGCACATGGGCGCCGCCGGCAGACATCTCCGCGGTCTGGCCGCCCGCCTGGAAAAGCGGCACGCCCAGCAGCGAGACCAGGGCGAACAGCACCCCCAGCAGCAGCGCATAGGGGACCGACCGCCGCCATGCCCGTCCGCAGTCGGCATCGTTGCCGGCGCCGAAGGCGTGGGCGGTGATCATCACGGTGCCCATCAGCAGACCGACCCCGGTGCCCACCATGATGTTGCCGGGCAGATGGGCCAGCCCGTAATAGGCCAGCTCCTGGGCGGAGAAACGGCCGACGATGGCGGTGTCGACCGCCATCATCACCATCAGGCCGGCGCGGGAGACGATGACCGGCGCCGCCAGCCGCAGCAGTTCGCCGATGTGTGCGGCAAGGCGCGCGCGCAACGGCTCCGGGGCGGGGAGGATGGCGGTGCTCATGACGAAACCTGTGGTGGAAGAGGGTGGTGTCGCGGCCTGTGCCGTGCTGCCGGACCGTAAGGCTTGACCGGAAAGCGGGCAGACTGCGCAAAAGCTGGTCATCTTGCCCGGTGGGCGTACCGCGTCAAGGTTTTCGGGCGCCTCGAAAGGACCGTTGCATTCACTGCATGGCGGCGAGGTGGGGTGCGGAACCAAGCCGCTGTCATTCCGTTGTCAGAAACAGAGACGAACGACACCCCGGCCATCGCCCAATCGCAATCGCTCATTTCTTTCTCCCAGCCCCACCCCAGACCGGAGAGACACCATGCAGCACGCCAAGAACCGCCGGCAGCGCGCCACCGCCCGCGCCATCCCGTTCCCCGCGCGCGAGATGGTGATCCTGACCTTTCTGATGGCGCTGGCGGCCATGCTGACCGGCTGCAACACGGTCGAGGGGGCCGGGCAGGACGTCCAGGCCGGAGGCCGGGCGATTGAACGGACGGTCGACTGACGCGTTATCCCAGGGCCACCCCCATGCACCCTCGCGAAGGAGTTCCCGTATGAGCGAACCGCAGAAGCCGTCTACCCCCGGCGAGATTCCGCCGCCGTCCAACCCGAATCCGCCGCAACCCGACCGGCCGACGACGCCCGATCCCTATCCGGTGCCCGACAACCCCGGCATCCTGCCGGAAGTTCCTCCGCCGGCCGACGAGCCGATGCCGGGCATGCCCAACCCGACGACGGCGTGACGGCGTCGCTGTAATGTAAAGGACCGGGGGAGGGGGCCTTTTCGCCGCTTCCTCCCCAACCCGAACCGCTTATCGCCGCAGATCCTTGTCCAGGTTCGGCTCGGCCCGGTCGCCGTTCAGACGGGCGCGATAGACCTGCACCGCCTCCAGCACGCGCTGGACATAGTTCCGGGTTTCGGAGATCGGGATCAATTCGATCCAGTCGACCACGTCGATGGTCTCCGTGCGGGGATCGCCATAGGTCTGCAGCCACTGGCGCACCCGGTTCGGACCGGCGTTGTAGCCGGCGATCGCCAGCACCCACGACCCGTTGAAGCGGTCGATCAGTTCGGCCAGATAGGCCGACCCCAGCGTGACGTTGTAGCCGGGGTCGGAGGTCAGCCGCGCGTTCGTGTGCTTCAGCCCCAGCTTTCCCGCCACCAGCTGCGCCGTCGTCGGCATCAGCTGCATCAGCCCGCGCGCACCGGCGGACGAGACGATGGTGGGGTTGAAGGTGCTTTCCTGCCGGATGATGCCGTGGATCAGCGCCAGTTCCGGTGCGGCCGGCCGGGCATCGATCATCGGATAGCCGGCCTCGACCAGGAACACCTCGTTTTGGGCGGCGTCCTTGGCGGCTGCCACCGCCAGATCGCGGCGGCCGACGTCGCTGGCCAGACGGGCGGTAAGCACATAGTCGGCGGGCGTCTTGGCATCCAGGCTCAGGCGGCGGACGAACCCGGTCACCTGATCGGACCCATTGCCACCGATCTCCGCCAGCAGGCGGGCGACGCGCACCACCTCGCGCCTGTTGAAGGCGGCCGTCTCGGCGCTGGACACGGTCGGCGGCGTCGGCAGGGTCACCGCACCCCCGGAGACATGGCGGAAAGCCAACTGGCCGTAGAAAGTGGTGGGGTAGGTCGCCGCCTTGGCGTACCAGTCGCGCGCCGGTCCGGTCTGGCCCAGCGCCTCCGCGGCACGGCCGCACCAGTAGGCGCCGCGCGCCTTGCTGATCGGCGCAGTGACGGAGCGGTACAGCTTGTGGAAGTGGGTGAAGGCTTCCGACGGCTTGTCCAGGAAGCGGAGCGCCAGGAAGCCCGACAGGAACTCCGCATCGGCGAAGGAACTGCCTTCGCTCATGCCGTTGGCGCTGACCAACCGGTAGGCGAGGTTGTAGTCGCCGCGCTCCATCGCCCGGCGGGCCAGCAGATGCCGCTCCGACCACCAGGATTGCGGGCGGCCCATGTCGGTGCCGGCCTGGGCGATGATTTCCAGCGCGCCGGCATCGTCGCCCTTGCGCCGCAGGTAGCGGGCGCGGTCGAACATCAGGCCAGGATCGTTGAGCAGGCTGGGCGGTACGCGCGACAGGATCGCTTCGGCGCCCGCGCTGTCGCCGTCCAGCGCGATGCGCGCCTCGATCAGCGCGTCATAAGCCTCGTCGAAGAAGGGCAGCATCCGGCGGACCGGAGCCTCCTGCTTGGCCCAAAGCAGCCGGTCGATGCGCGCCTTGTGGTCCTGCTGGCGCAGATAGGGCGTGTAATGGGAGAGGAAGGTGGCTTCCTCGTCGGCGGTGAAGGTGGCGTCGGCCCACTGCTTGCGGATCAGGGTGGTCGCACGGTCCACGCTGCCGGTCGCGATCAGCGCGTCGGCATAACGGACGAAGCCGTCGTTGGTCTGCGGCGGGCTCTGTCGGAACCACTCCACCACGTCGGCCGGCGGGATGTCGGGCATCGCCATTTCCGCCTGACGGCGCAGCGCCGCCATGTTCGGCCAGTCCGGATTCTCGCGGATGAAGGCGGCGATGTCGGTGAAGCTGCCACCGCCCGGGTTGGCGAGCGCGATCCAACGCAGAACCTTCGCCGGTAACGGGTCTTGCGCGTTCGACGCCGAGGCCAGCGCCTCCGAAAGACGCTCGTCATTGGCGAGCCTGAAGGCCTCGCGGTAGAGGACGATGTCCTGCGGGCTCAGCGCCGCGGCGGGAAGGGCGCCGGGAAGCGCCGCGAAAAGGGTGAGGAGACCCGCAAAAACAGAGGTCCGGGCGCTCTTGCCGAGGGCGGCGGGGAGGGATAATGTGCGCAACTCTTTTTTCCAGCTAAGCCGACTGAGGAGGCAGCCATGTTCCACGGTTCCATCGTCGCCCTTCTGACTCCGTTTAAGGGCGGGAAAGTGGACGAGAAGGCCTTCCAGTCCTTCGTGGAGTGGCAGGTCGCGCAGGGCACGCACGGTCTTGTGCCCTGCGGCACCACCGGCGAGTCGCCGACCCTGTCTCACGAAGAACACAACCGCGTCGTGGAGCTGTGCATCGAGGCGGCCGGCGGCAAGGTTCCGGTGATGGCCGGAACCGGTTCCAACTCGACCGACGAAGCCATCGCCCTGACCCGCCATGCCAAGCAGGCTGGCGCGCAGGCGGCGCTCGTGGTCACGCCCTACTACAACAAGCCGTCTCAAGAGGGTCTGTACCAGCATTTCAAGGCGATCCATGACGCGGCGGATTTGCCGATCTTCATTTACAACATTCCGGGCCGCAGTGTCGTGGATATGTCTGTGGCGACGATGGCGCGGCTTGCAAAGCTGCCCAACATCGTCGGCGTGAAGGACGCAACCGCCGATCTGTCCCGCCCGTCCCGTCTGCTGCAGGAAGTCGGCCCCGACTTCATCCAGCTGTCGGGCGAGGATGCCACGGCGCTGGCCTTCAACGCGCAGGGCGGGGTGGGCTGCATCTCCGTCACCGCGAACATCGCGCCGGCGCTGTGCTCCGCCATGCAGACCGCCTGGGCGAAGGGCGACCTGAAGGAGGCCTTCCGCCTGCGCGACGTGCTGTCGCCGGTCCACGACTCGATGTTCGTCGAAACCAGCCCTGCGCCGGTCAAGTTCGCCGCCAGCCTGCTTGGCCTCGGCAGCGACGAGGTGCGCCTCCCGCTGGTTCCGGCGACCGAGACCGCCCGTACCGCCGTGCGTGGAGCCATGACCAAAGCCGGCCTGTTGTCCTGAGTGACGGAACGGGCCGTATAGGAGAGAGACTTGGCGACGCGCGAGGAAGCAAAAAAATATGCGGCGCAGAACCGCCGCGCGCGGTTCGACTTCTTCATCGATGATGTCCTCGAAGCCGGGATCATGCTGACCGGGTCGGAGGTGAAGTCGTTGCGCGGCGGCCGCGCCAGTGTGAACGAGGCTTATGCCGGCCTGAAGGGCGGGGAGCTGTACCTGTTCAACGCGTACATCCCCGAATATCTCCAGGCCGGCCGCATCGATCAGCATGAGCCGAAGCGTCCGCGCAAGCTGTTGGTCCGCCGCCGCGAACTGGACAAGCTCGCGGCCGGGATCAAGCAGAAGGGCGTCACGCTGGTGCCGATGTCGGTCTATTTCAACGACCGCGGCTATGCCAAGGTCGAGATCGGCCTCGCCACCGGCAAGAAGAAGCATGACAAGCGCGAGAGCGAGAAGGAACGCAGCTGGCAGCGCGACAAGGCGCGGCTGATGCGCGACAAGGGTTAATCCGGTGGCACGCCTCGACAATCGGGCCACGGACCGCGACTCCACCGTCGCCGCCGTGGCTGCCGAAGCCCTGTCCGACATCCGGCCGCAGGGCCGGATTCTCGTCGCCTTCGACAGCGACGGCGCCATCGCCGACGCGCTCCGCGATGGCGGTGCGGACGTGGTGGTGTGGAACCGTCTCGCCACAGGCGGGCAAGCCGCCACCCCCTGGCCGGCGGAGGGGCCGTTCGACGGCGCCGTGTTGCGCCTGCCGCGCGGCTGGGCCGGATTCGAGATGGCCTTGCATGCGCTTGCCTCCCGCCTTGCCCCCGGTGCCCCGCTGTGGATCACCGGCGGCAACGATGAAGGCGTGACCAGCGCCGCGAAACATCTGGACGGGCTGACGGAAGAGCCGGAAACGCTGATCATCAAACGGCGCGCCCGGCTGCTGCTGACCCGGCGCACCGATGCACCGGCCAAGGGGGCTCTGGAGGATTGGCGGCAGACCGTCACCCTCACTCTGCCTGACCGGACGCTGGAGCTGGTGTCCTATCCCGGCCTGTTCGCCCACGGTCATCTGGATGCCGGCACCGAATGCCTGCTGAAGGTGCTGCCCGAGGTGGCGGCCGGCACCCGCGTGCTGGATTTCGGCTGCGGCGCCGGGGTGATCGCACGGGCCGTGCGTGAACGCCAGCCCGACGCGCCGCTGACCCTGCTGGACATCGATGCGGTGGCCTTGCACGCCGCCCGTCAGAATGTGCCGGACGCCGAACTGGTGCTGAGCGACGGCTTGACCGGCCTGGGCACCCGCGACCGTTTCGGCCTGATCCTGTCCAACCCGCCGCTCCACCGCGGCAAGGACGAGGATTTCGGCATGCTCGACGCGCTGGTGGCGGGGACGAAGCAGTATCTGAAGCTGCGCGGCACGCTGGTGGCGGTGACGCAACGGACTGCCGGCGTCGGCAAGCTGTTCAAGGCGGCGTTCGGGCACAGCGACATGCTGACGGAAACCACCCAGTTCCAGGTCTGGTCGGGAACGCCGAAGTAGCACGTGTAGGATATGGGAGGCGGCAGACCATGCCGCCTCCCATCGTCCGTCATCGCACCTTACACATTCACTCCGCGCATCCCCTCCGCGGTGTAGCGGTCCCCCGCTGCCGCGCCCGGCGGAAGCGCGTCGCTCAGCGCCTTGACCTCGGCATCGGTCAGCATCACCGCTGCGGCACCGACATTCTCCTCCAGATACTTGATCCGCTTGGTGCCCGGGATCGGCAGAATGTCCGGGCCCTGGGCCAGCAGCCAGGCCAGTGCCACTTGCCCCGGCGTACAGCCTTTCTGCGCCGCAAGTGCCTTGACCTGTTCGACCAAGGCCAGATTGCGGTCGAAATTGTCGTCGGCAAAGCGTGGTGCCACGCGGCGGAAGTCGTTCTCGGCGAACTGGTCGGGGCTGCTGACCGCCCCCGTCAGCATGCCGCGGCCAAGCGGTGCGTAGGCAACCAGCGAAATGCCGAGGTCGCGGCAGGCCGGCAGCACCGCAGCCTCCACATCGCGGGTCCACAGCGAATATTCGCTCTGCACCGCGGCGATGGGGTGGACGGCGTGGGCTCGGCGCAAGGTCGCCGCGGACACCTCCGACAGGCCGAGCGCCCGGACCTTGCCCGCCTTGACCAGATCGGCCATGGCGCCGACCGTCTCTTCCACTGGGATGTCCGGGTTGATGCGGTGTGCATAGTAGAGATCAATGGTCTCCACCCCCAGCCGCTTCAGCGAAGCGTCGCAGGCCTGGGCCACATAGGCCGGGCTGGTATCCACCCGGCGGGAATACTCGCCTGGCTGGCGGACGATGCCGAACTTGGTGGCGAACGTCACCCGGTCACGCTTGCCGTCCAGGAAGCGCGCGAGCAGCGATTCGTTGTGTCCGCTGCCATACATGTCGGCGGTGTCGTAGTGGGTGACGCCAAGCTCCAACGCCCGCTCCAGGGTGGTGAGCGACTGGGCATCGTCGGTCGGGCCATAGAACTCCGACATGCCCATGCAGCCGAGGCCGATTTCGGAAACCGAGAGAATGCCACCGATGTTGCGCTGTTTCATCGCTTTACCCCTCCCGTGCCGCGGCCGGGCGGATTACCCTGGGAGCCTGCGGCAACAACTACACTACACTGTGCAGTGTACTTCGAGGGTGGGGAATGTCAACGTCTCAGGCGGGGGGGGGCTCGCGCGGTTCGGTCAAACGGGAAGCGGTGGTGGAGGCGGCGACGCGCGCCTTCCTGACACATGGCTACGAGGCTTCGTCGATGGACGCCATCGCCGCCGACGCCAACGTGTCGAAGCGCACCGTCTACAATCATTTTCCCGGCAAGCGGGAGCTGTTCCAGGCCGTTGTGTCGGAACTCTATGAAGGGTTCCGCAGCGAGGACGGACAAAGCCTGCTGCGCCACGACCAGCCGCCGGAGCAGGCTCTTCCGGTGTTCCTGCGATCCCTGCTGGTCCATACCGGCCGGCCGGAGGTGCGCGGCCTCCTGCGTCTGGTGATCGCCGAGCATCAGCGCTTTCCCGAACTGTCGCAGGACTATCTGGAGGGCGGCAAGAGCCAGGCCTATGCGTTGCTGGACGACTACATCGCCGCCCAGCATGCCCGCGGCCGGCTGAACGCGCCGGATCCGCATGTGGTGGCGACCCAGCTGCTGGGCGGCATGAAGGAGGTTCTGTTCTGGCCGACCATGTTGGGCCTGCCGGTCACCGCCGACCCGGAGACGGTGATCGCCGATTCGGTCGCAGCCCTGATCCGCGCCTACGGTGCTGCGCCGGTCAGCGTCCCCGCAGGTTCGACGGGTTGACGCCCATCGCTTCCCGGATGCGGCGGGCGAAATGGGAGCGGTTGGCATAACCGCAGGCCTCCGCCGCTTCCTGCACGCTCAGCCCTTCGCTTTCCAGCAGGTCGCGGGCGTGGGCAACCCGTTCTTCCGTCAGGATGCTGCGGACCGAGCACCCCTCGTCGCTCAATCGGCGCCGCAGCGTCCCGGTGCTGAGATTGAGCGCCCCGGCCACGCGCTCCGCGGTCCAGGGAATGTCGGGCTGGGTCCGCAGCAGTTGGCGCACCGCGTCGGCGGTCCCGGTCGGCGCCACCGGCCCCAGCCACCAGACACCATCCTCCAGCAAGGCTAGCAGCACTTCCATGCAGCGATGCTCCGACAGTTTGGGCGGAAGCGGAGGGTTGGCGGTGAGACCGGCGGCGGCATGGTGGATGGCGTCGGTCAGGGACGGCGTCAGGGTGACATGCCAGTCGCCGGGCCGGGTGCGCTGTGTCAGCCCTTCCGTGCCATGGGCTCGCAGAAGACGCCGGACCATCTCCGCCGGGAACTCCAGCACCAGCGCACGGTAACGTCCGCCGCTGCTCGGATCGTTCACCACCGCCCCGGACCAGCCCGGCGGCAGCAGCATGGCGCTGCCGGCCGGGAAGCGGCGGGTTGTGCCGGATTGGTCGGTCAGCTCCTTGGTGCCTTCCAGCACCGCGATCAGGGCGGTGCGCTCGATCTGCACCTCGGCCAGACGCTCGCGGTCGTGGGCGATGAAGGCCCACAGCTCCGGCCGGTGCGGCCGGTCGCCGCCGCCGGGACGCAGGTCGTGGGCGGCGAAGCGGGACAGGCGGGCGAGCAGATCGGGACCCATGGCGTTTATCCTTCGGCCTGGGCTGATCCTAGGGCTGGTGGGCACAGGCGATCAACGGCCGTAATGTGCTGTCAGCGTTGCCTTGCCTAAGCTGGCGGCGTTCAGGTTGAAACCGACCATGGCGCCCGATGCGTCTGCGGGCAGGGGCAGGCTGTCGACCTTCAGCGCATGGACGGTGACGATATAGCGGTGCGGCTTGTCACCCTGCGGCGGGCAGGGACCACCGTAGCCGGAGGGGCCGAAGTCGGTGCGGCTCTGCATGGCGCCGGCTGGCAGGGTCGGCTTGGCAGCATCGCCGGCACCCGCGGGCAGGCCGCGGCTGTCGGGCGGCAGGTTGAACACAACCCAATGCCACCAGCCGCTGCCGGTCGGTGCATCCGGATCGTAGATGGTGACGGCCAGGCTGCGCGTGCCGGCCGGTGGCGCCGTCCAGGTCAGGGCCGGCGACTGGTTGCCGCCGGTACAACCGAAGCCGGCGAACACGTTGCGCTCGGGGATCGGCGATTTGTCGGTGAAATCGGGGCTGTGCAGTTCGAACGCCGCGGCGGGCGAGGCGGCCAGCAGCAGGGCGGTCAGCAGAGCCATGCGGACGGGAAATTCAGCGGTCATCGGGCGTCTCCGTCGTTCGGGATGCCCTGACGATAAATGGCCGCGGATCTCTCCGCGGCCCCGAACGGCTCAAAGACGGTCCCGAACTGCTCAGCCCTGCTTGAGCAGCCTTGCCGCATCCACCGCGCCATAGGTCAGGATGGCGTCGCAGCCGGCCCGCTTGAAACCCATCAGCGTTTCCAGCAGAGCCTTGTCGTAATTCAGCCAGCCATTGCCGGACGCGGCGCGCAGCATCGCGTACTCGCCCGACACGTGGTAGGCGAAGGTCGGGACCGCGAACTGGTCCTTCACCCGCCGGATGACGTCGAGGTAAGGCAGGCCCGGCTTCACCATCACCATGTCCGCACCCTCCTGCAGGTCGCAGGCGACCTCGCGCAGGGCCTCGTCGGTGTTGGCGGGGTCCATCTGGTAGGTGGTCTTGTCGCCCTTCAGGAAGCCGCCCGAATTCACCGCGTCGCGGAACGGGCCATAGAAGGCGGATGCGTATTTGGCGGCGTAGGAACAGACACGGGTCAGCTGATACCCCTCGGCATCCAGCGTGTCGCGGATGGCGCCGATGCGGCCGTCCATCATGTCGGACGGGGCGACGATGTCGACGCCTGCCTCCGCCTGCGACAGAGCCTGACGGATCAGAACCTCGACCGTCTCGTCGTTCTGGATGTAGCCGTCGCGCAGGAGGCCGTCATGCCCATGCGTCGTATAGGGGTCGAGTGCCACGTCGCCCAGGATGCCGACATCGGGGGCGGCGGCCTTCACCGCGCGGATGGCACGATTCATCAGATTCTCGGGATTGTAGGATTCCGCCGCATCCTCCGACTTTCCCTCGGAGCCGACGACCGGAAACAGCGCGATGCAGGGAATGCCCAGCGCGCCGGCTTCCACCACCGCCTCGCACAGCAGGTCGATGGTCAAGCGTTCCACCCCGGGCATCGAGGCGACGGGTTCCCGCCGGCTCTCGCCTTCGATCACGAAGACCGGCCAGATCAGATCATCGGCGGTCAGCGTGTTCTCGGCGACCAGACGGCGGGTCCAGGCATCGGTGCGGTTGCGGCGCAGACGGGTGCGCGGGAAGGCGGCGGGCAGGGTGATCGACATCGGAAGAACCATGCACTTAGAACGAGTGCGGCGATCCTACGCCTTCCCTCTTAGTGAACTCAAGCAACAGGGGCAGTTCCGGTCCTTAGAGACCGAGCCGGCAGCCTTGCGCAGGTCTCATGCCCCGCCACGAGCCTCCCCGCTTGCATGTCGGGCAACCGATTCCCATCGGGCAGCCATCGGATCGGCGACGGTGGAACCATCGGAGCCGACCGGCCGGAAGCCGGTGTCCTGCGCCTGCAGGACCCAGCGGCTGCCTTCCTTGCGATAACTGGACACCAGTCCGCCGGTAAAGGCCGCACCCTCCCAGGACCGCACCTCGAACGTCACAGTGGGGTGGGCGACGGTGATGAGGTTATAGGCGTTCGCCTCGTTTCGCAGGCGGGTTGAGGTGGCGGTGGAGGCCTGGGCGACCAGGATGGACCGGGCGACCTGGGTGTGAAAGCTCATGATGTCGCCGGAATAGGCCTTGTGCAGATGCCCGGCCAGCAGTAGGTCGACGCCGCAGCTTTCCAACGCGGGCAGCGCCAGCTTGTGGCGGCCGACCAGCTGGGTCTTGGGCAGGTCGGGCGGCGGCAGGAAGGGATGGTGGGTGAACAGCACCTTGAACATTCTGTCCGGCATTCCGCAGAAGACCTCCCGGACCCGCGCGATCTGCCGCTTGTTCATCCGCCCTTCGGAAAAATCCATGATCACGGGACGGGCGGTGTTGATGCCCAGCACCGCGATCTCGTCGTCGATGTGCAGCGGACTGAAGTCGCTGGTGATGTAGCGCCGGTAATGGCCGAACGGGTCGGTGAAGCGCTTGAACACATTATAAACCGGGATGTCATGATTTCCCGGTACAGCCATGTAAGGAAACGGCAATTTTTGCAGGAAGGCCCGCGCCTCCTCGAAATGGCGCGCCTTGGCCCGCTGAACGAAATCGCCTGAAATGACGATCAGGTCGGGAGCCTGCGCGGTCAGGTCGGCCAGCAGGCCATCGACCACGCGCGGGTCGATCCGCCCGAAATGCAGGTCGGAGATGTGAGCGAGCCGTTTCACGCCATCCTCATCCTTTCTCTCAGCCGGGCGCCAGAACCTTCAGTGCACCGGGGAGAATCCGATAATGCAGCGGGGCGTGCAGTTTCCGGATCTCGCCATCGTTGACCATCTTCAGGTGGTGCCTGCGGCTGTGGACCGTCAGGTTGGTCACCGCATAGGTCTCCAGCCCTTCGTCCTGCTTCCAAGAACCGGCAACCAGACGTCCCATCAACCGCAACATCGCGAAGGCGTTCCGCTCGCGGGCCACATAAACCCCGAGTTTCCCGGCATCGAGCGCTTGGCGGGAGAGGACGAGCCCGAACCCATCGTCATAGACGTTGTTGGAGACCACCAGAATCGGCGTGCGCATCCGCCGCGGCCCCTCGCCCCAGTCCAGCCGGACATCCAGCATCGGCAGCCGGTACAGCGTCTTCGCCAAGGCCACGGCGGCACCGGGCCATTTCAGCAGCCGGTGCTGCTTGCGCTGGCGTTCGCGTTCCTGAACCACCTGCGGATAGAAGCCCAGAACCGAACTGTTGGTGTAGGGCTCCCCGTTCACCTCGGCGATGTCGATGGCGCGGATCCGGCCCGCAGCCAGTGCCTCCGCTGCATCCTCCAGTTCCAGCGGAACATGAAGATCACGGGCTAACAGGTTGAGAGTTCCTAACGGAATCACGCCAAGCGTCTTGCCCTTCGGAAGCGCCAGCTTCACCGCGCTGTGCAGCGTGCCGTCGCCGCCGCCGACCACAACGGCCTCGGCATCGGAGTCCAGCACCCGCTGGATCGTGTCGGTGCACTGCGCGCCGTCGACGGTGTGGAGGTCTACGGTCGCGCCATGCCGTTCGAATGCTGTGCGGATCGCCGTCTCGGCGCGGTCGATGGGCCGATCGACCAAAGAGCCCGCCTGCCGGTTCAGGACGATTCCGATCTTCATGGCGCACCCGGCAGGCTGTTGAACGGCATCGGCATCTGACTTTCCCTGAGAAGTCGAATGGGGTCTCGTCTTCAGATGAGAGCGTGAGCGCAACGGTCCAAGAGGGGCGATGTTCCTGATTGGCCGTACCGGACCGTCATGGGCCAACATCCGGATCCGTATGGTGGGTTTGACAGCGCCGCCCGCTCCCGTATCATCGGTACCGGCCGATGCTGCCGTCCTGACGCGCAAAGGGATGCACGGCAGGGATGGCGCAGATGCCCCGCCACCGCCCGATTCGCAACGATAATTGAGAAAATACAAGACGATGAGCGACGCTGCTGAGATTCTGTTCGAACGTCGGGGCGCCATCGGCCTCGTCACGCTCAACCGGCCCAAGGCGCTGAACGCGCTGACGCTGGGCATGATCAGGCTGTTCGATCCGCAGTTGCGGGCCTGGAACGCCGATCCGGAGGTCAAGGCCGTCGTGATTCGCGGTGCCGGCGAAAAGGCCTTCTGCGCCGGCGGCGACGTCGTCAGCCTGTATGAGGCAGGCAAGGCCGCCAAGGAGGGACGTGGCGACACCGGGCCGGTCCGTGCCTTCTTCAGCGAGGAATATGTGCTGAACCGGTTGATCAAGCGCCTCTCCAAGCCCTATGTCGCGCTGATCGACGGCATCTCCATGGGCGGCGGCGTTGGACTGTCGGTGCATGGCACCCACCGCATCGTCACCGAGCGCACCCTGTTCGCCATGCCGGAAACCGGCATCGGCCTCTATCCCGACGTCGGCGGCACCTATTTCCTGCCGCGCCTGCCGGGGCAGGTCGGCATCTGGCTGGGGTTGACCGGTGACCGGCTGAAGGCGGCCGACCTGCTTGCCATCGGTGCCGCCGACGCCTTCGTGCCGAGCGCCAAGATCGACGCCCTGATCGACGATCTTGCTGCCGGCGTCCCGCCCGACGAAGCCGTCGCCGCCCACCGAGGCGAGGCTGGCGATGCAGCGGTGAGCGGCATCCGCGCGGCGGTCGACCGCTGCTACGCCTTCGACAGTGTAGAAGCCATTGTCAAAGCGCTGGAGGCCGAGGGAACCGAGTGGGCGACCGGTCAGGTCGCCATCCTGCGCCGGGTGTCGCCGACCAGCCTGAAGGTGACGCTGGCCGCCCTGCGCCGTGGCGCCAAGCTGGATTTCGAAGGCTGTATGGTGCAGGAGCTGCGCCTCAGCCTCGCCTGTCTGGCCGGCGACGATTTCTACGAGGGTATCCGCGCCGTCCTGGTCGACAAGGACAAGAACCCGAAATGGAAGCCGGCCGAGCTGACCGATGTCGGTCCGTCGGATGTCGAGCGGCACTTCGCAGAACCGGCTGGCGGCGATCTCGTGTTCCGGGACTGACCATAGGCGATGCCGAGGGGACGAAGGTCACGCACCGATTGCGTGGCCTTCCCCTTTTTGCTTATGCGGGACCTGCCGCCCGGTCGAAAGCCTTTCGCCGGGGGTACCCTGCGAAAGGGGCCTGTACAGACGGGTTGTGCCAGACTTTTTCTGGAATTATTAAGATGATTGCCGACGAATGATCGGTTAATCTCGCTTTAAGGTCCCGGTATCGTCCTTGCGCGGGGAACGGCCGGTTAGAGCCAAAGGAGACCGCGGTGCGCAAACCTTATTATGAGAGCATTCTGTTGATCGAGCGGCTTCACCGCCACTTTCTTGAAGTGCTCAAGACTGAGTTGGACCGGCTCGGCATCCAGGACATCAACAACGTCCAGAGCCTGATCCTGTACAACATCGGCGAAGACGAGATGACGGTCGGCGAACTGACCGCGCGCGGTTATTATCTGGGCTCCAACGTCTCCTACAACGTCAAGAAGATGGTCGAGAACGGCTATCTCGGCCAGGAACGCTCCCCGCACGACCGCCGTTCGGTCCGTGTCCGCCTGTCGGAAAAGGGCCTGGATTTGCGCGAGAAGATCAGCGTCATGTTCGAACGTCATCTGACCGCCCTGGAAAAGGCCGGCTTCAGCGACGAGGAACTGACCAAGGCCAATGAGACCCTGCGCAAGCTGGAACGTTTCTGGTCGGCCTCGCTCGACTACAGCGGGTTTCCGATGACCTCGGCGGCCTGACCGGCCGATTTTGCGACGGCCCCCGCGGTTCCGGCTCCCGCGGGCGGCATCGGGTTCAAGCTTCCCATTGTGTCCTTTCAGTGCGGGCAGGGAAGCGCGAGCGATTGAGCCGGCACCTTCGCCATCCATTCCGCAAGTCTTCTTGCGCCCGCGCTGAACCTATTCGCGACTTCGTGCGTTGTCGTGTATTGGCCTTGGCGTGGCCCTATTGCTGTGCCGAAGCGATCATGGCAATGGACGGCGCATGTCTTACACGGTCATGTTGGTGGGGCTGGGATTCCTGATCCTGCTGGTGGCGTGGCTGCCGATGGTGCTGAGGGAATTGCCGCTGTCCCTGCCGATCATCTGCGTCGGTTTGGGATTTTTGGTCTTCGGAACGCTGGAACTGGAAAACCCGGAGCCGCTGGCCTTTCCGGAAGCGACCGAGCGGCTGACCGAACTCATCGTCATCATTTCCCTGATGGGTGCGGGGCTGAAGCTGGACCGCCGCATCGGATGGCGGCGCTGGATCATCACGTGGCGCCTGCTGGGCATCACCATGCCGTTGTCGATTCTCATGATCGCCCTGATCGGTTGGTACTGGCTCGATTTTCCTCTCCCGGCTTCGATCCTGCTGGGGGCGGCTCTGGCGCCCACCGATCCGGTCCTTGCCTCCGACATCCAGGTTGGTCCGCCGAAATCGGGTGAGGAGGACGAGATCCGTTTCAGTCTGACTTCCGAGGCCGGGCTGAATGACGGGCTGGCCTTTCCCTTCGTCCATCTCGCCATCGGGGTGGCGCTGCTCAACGGCAATCCGCCCTGGGACCTGCTGGAACACTGGGTGCTGTTGGACGTGGTCTGGAAGCTGGTGGCCGGAGTCGGTGTCGGTTGGCTGGTCGGGCGTTTTCTCGGCTATGTCACGTTCCGTGTGCCGAACCGCGCCAACCTGTCGCGGACGGGCGACGGGTTCGTGTCGCTCGGCATCACGCTGATCGCTTATGGCCTGACGGAACTTGCCAGTGGATATGGATTCGTCGCCGTCTTCGTCGCCGCGCTCGCCCTGCGCGACGCGGAGCGCAACAGCGAATACCACGAGCGTTTGCACGACTTCGTCGAGCAGACCGAGCGGCTGATGATGATGATGATGCTCGTGCTGTTCGGTGGGACGATCGCGCATGGCCTGATCGACGCCCTGTCCTGGAGCGCCGTGGGGGCCGCGGCGGTCATCCTGCTTCTGGTGCGTCCGGTGGCGGGGGTGGTCGGGCTGACCGGCGTGGCGATGCCGGTCGGCGAGAAGCTGGCCATCGGTTTCTTCGGCATCCGCGGCATGGGCAGCATCTATTACATCGCCTATGCGCTGAACGCAGCGGAGTTCGACGTGCCGAACGCGCTGTGGGCGATCACCGGGTTGATCGTGCTGCTCTCGATTCTCGTTCACGGAACCACGGTGACGCCGATCATGCGGCGGATCGACCGGCGCCGACAGGCCGCCGACCCGCCGCCGGACGGCTCCATACACCGCCGAATGGAAAAAGCGGGCGTTTCGGCAGACCCTTGATGAAAATTGTTTGTGAAGCTGAAATTCAGCTTTCCGTACAAGGTGATGCCCCTGCATAGTGAATGGGAAGGGACGGCGCGCACGGCCTGACGGTTTCCGATGAAACCAAATGAGCAGGCCGGCACGACCGTCCGGGACCCGCCGGACGAACCGATCCGAACGGGCGCCCGCACTATGCGCAACGCAACGCTGAGGGGGAGGAATTCACGCATGATCGCACGTCTTCTGGCCAGTGCCGCCCTTGCTGCCCTGACGATCGGTGTCATGTCCACCGGGCCTGCCATGGCCCAGCAGGGCAAGCTGTCCGGCGACATGGTCAAGATCGGTGTGCTGAATGACCGTTCGGGCCTCTATGCCGACCTCGGCGGCGAGGGATCGGTCATCGCCGCCCGCATGGCGGCGGAGGAGTTCGGCAACAAGATTTTGGGCAAGCCCATCGAGATCATCTCCGCCGACCACCAGAACAAGCCGGACATCGGCGCCAACCTCGCCCGCCAATGGATCGACCAGGATGGCGTCGATGTGATCGTCGATGTGCCCAACTCCGGTGTGGCGCTGGCCGTACAGGAAGTGACCAAGGAGAAGAAGAAGATCTTCCTGATGGAAGGTCCGGCCACCTCGCGTCTGACCGGCGACGCCTGTTCCCCAACCGGCTTCCACTGGCCCTACGACACCCATGCGCTGGCCGTCGGCACCGGTCAGGCGATGGTGAAGGAGGGCGGCGACAGCTGGTTCTTCATCACCGCCGACTACGCTTTCGGCCATCAGCTGGAGGCCGACACCTCGGTCGAGGTGAAGAAGGCGGGCGGCAAGGTCGTCGGTTCGGTGAAGGCGCCGCTGAACTCCGCCGACTTCTCCTCCTTCCTGCTCCAGGCGCAGGCGTCGGGCGCCAAGATCGTCGGCCTTGCCAACGCCGGCGGCGATACCATCACCTCGATCAAGCAGGCGTCGGAATTCGGCCTGACGCAGAGCGGCCAGCAGAAGCTCGCCGGCCTGCTGATCTTCCTGTCCGACGTGCATGCGCTGGGGCTTCAGGTCGCCCAGGATCTGGTGCTGACCACCGGCTTCTATTGGGACCGCGACGACGAATCGCGTGCCTGGTCCAAGAAGTTCTTCGACCGCTACGGTAAGATGCCGACGATGGTGCAGGCCGGCAGCTATTCCGCCGTCCGCCATTATCTGAAAGCCATCGAGGCTGCCGGGACCGACGACGGCCCGACCGTCGCCGCCAAGATGAAGGAGATGCCGGTCAACGACATGTTCGCCAAGAACGGCACCATCTTGCCGAACGGCCGCATGGTCCACGACATGTATCTGGCCCGCGTGAAAAAGCCGTCCGAATCGAAGGGCGCCTGGGACTATTACCAGATCCTGCGCACCATCCCCGGCAAGGAAGCCTTCGCAAGCTTCGAGGAGAGCGGCTGCAAGCTGCCGAAATGACGGTGCCGAAATGATGGCCGGCCAGCACAAGACATGACGTGACGGAGCGGCATCTCCGCCCTGACGGTCCCGAGAGGGCCGGTTCGGCGGGGATGCCGTTGGAGAGGGCGACGCTCATGATGGGAACGATTTTCGGCATTCCGCCCCAGGCGCTGTTCGGCCAGCTTTTGCTGGGGTTGATCAACGGATCGTTTTACGCGCTGCTCAGCCTAGGGCTGGCGGTGATCTTCGGCATGTTGAACGTCATCAACTTCGCCCATGGCGCGCTTTACATGATGGGGGCCTTCGTCGCCTGGCTGCTGCTGACCCAACTGGGCATCGGTTACTGGTGGGCGCTGCTTCTGGCGCCGCTGGTCGTCGGGCTTTTCGGGGTGGTGCTGGAAAAGACGCTGCTGTCCCGGCTCTACAAGCTGGATCATCTCTACGGCCTGCTGTTGACATTCGGGCTGGCGCTGATCGTCGAGGGTGCGTTCCGCCACCAGTATGGCGTCTCGGGGCAGCCTTATCCCATTCCCGACGCGCTGAAGGGCGGGCAGAATCTCGGCTTCATGTTCCTGCCCAACTATCGCGGCTGGGTGGTCGTCGCTTCCCTGGTTGTCTGCATCAGCACCTGGATCGCCATCGAGAAGACGAAGCTGGGCGCCTATCTGCGCGCGGCGACGGAAAATCCGGTTCTGGTTCAGGCCTTCGGCATCAATGTCCCGCGGATGATCACGCTGACCTATGCCTTCGGCGTGGCGTTGGCCGGGCTTGCCGGCGTGCTGGCGGCGCCGATCTACCAGGTGTCGCCGCTGATGGGATCGAACCTGATCATCGTGGTGTTCGCGGTGGTGGTGATCGGCGGCATGGGGTCGATCCTGGGAGCCGTGCTGACCGGTTATGGGCTTGGCCTGCTGGAGGGGCTGACCAAGGTCTTCTACCCGGAGGCCTCCAACATCGTGGTCTTCGTCATCATGGCGGTGGTGCTGATGATCAAGCCAGCCGGCCTGTTCGGACGGGAGAGGTGAGCGCATGAGCCTTCATTCGCAAAGCGGCATCCGGGCATCCGGGAAGGCTTCCCAGGCGTCGGCAACGGGGTCGACGCTGGCGCGGGTCGGGGCCCTCGCGGTGCTGGTGGCGCTGCTGGCGGTTCCGTTTCTGCTCTATCCCGTCTTCCTGATGAAGGTGCTGTGTTTCGCGCTGTTCGCCTGCGCCTTCAACCTGCTGATCGGCTTCGGCGGTCTGCTCAGCTTCGGCCATGCCGCCTTCTTCGGCAGCGCCGCCTATGTCACGGCCCATACGGTGAAGGTGTGGGGACTGTCGCCGGAACTGGGGATTCTGCTTGGCACCGCGGCCTCGGCATTCCTCGGCATCCTGTTCGGCAGCATCGCGATCCGTCGCCAGGGCATTTATTTCGCCATGATCACGCTGGCGCTGAGCCAGATGGTGTTCTTCCTGGCGTTGCAGCTGCCCTTCACCCATGGTGAGGATGGCATCCAGGCGGTTCCGCGCGGCGTGCTGTTCGGCGTCTTCGACCTGAACAACCCGCTGGCAATGTATTATACGGTGCTGGGCGTTTTTCTGATCGGCTTCGCCATCATCTGGCGGACCGTGCACTCCCCCTTCGGACAGGTTCTGAAGGCGATTCGTGAGAATGAACCGCGTGCCATTTCGCTGGGCTACCGCACCGAGCGTTACAAGTTGATGGCGTTTGTCCTGTCGGCGACGCTGGCCGGGCTGGCCGGCGGCACCAAGGCGATCGTGTTTCAATTGGCGACGCTGACCGACGTAACGTGGCAAATGTCGGGCGAGGTGGTGCTGATGACGCTGCTGGGCGGCATGGGCACGCTGACGGGGCCGGTGATAGGAGCCGCTCTGGTGGTGACACTGGAGAATTATCTGGCGGCGACCAGCCTTCCCGTGCCGGTGGTGATCGGTTGCATCTTCGTCGCCTGCGTGCTGGTCTTCCGCCGCGGCATTGCCGGGGAAATCCAGGCGCGGTTTGGAAAGCAGAGCCGTCTCGGATAACGGCCCTGATTAAGATGGATCAAATCGAATAAGAACTATTTCACAAAAAAGACAGTTCGATTTCAAAATACCGCATACCTCGAAAGAAGGTATGTGGCGCTATTATTTTGCGTCCTGGAACGTTCTGTTTTCCGGGTGTTATAGGAGTGAACTCGTTCGGCGGTGCAGCATAAATGGCCGACGCGAGATTTGGGACGAAGCGTCCTCCCGGACGAAAATATTCGAGGAGCATCCCGCATGGCTATGGACAAGGACACCACCACCGGTGTGCGCGAAACCGCCGACCTGGCGAAGGGCGCGCTCGACGATCTGACGCGCGCCGGCGAGACCACCACCCGCCGCGCCGCCGATGCCGCGCGCTCGATCGGTGGAACCACGGCGGAAACGGGAGTCCACGCTGTCGATGCCGGTCTGGGTGCCGGACAGAAGGCGATGGATGCCGGTGCCGACATGACCCGTCGTGGGGCCGAAGCCGCCAAGTCCGCGATGGGCTCCGCCACCGACGTCGCCGGCCGCACGACGGAGCAGTTCCAGCGCGTTCTGGGCCTGTCCAAGGATGCCCAGGGCGAAGTCGCCAGCCAGACCCGCGAGACCATGGACGTCATGGTCCAGTGCAGCAGCGTGCTGGCCGACGGTCTCCAGAATGCCTGGCGCGAATGGATGGGGCTGGCCCAGGAAGTCGCTTCCCGCAACGCGGAGGGCGTGAACGCCCTGATGCGCAGCCGGAGCGTTCCCGACTTCTATGCAGCCCAGAGCCGCATGCTGAAGGACAACATGCAACTGGTTCTCAGCCGCAGCGTCAAAATCTCCGAGCTGTCGGCGAACACAGCCAACACCGCAATCGGCAAGCTGAACGCCCGCCTGGAGGGCGCGGCCCAGCAGGCGGAGCGCCGGTTCTGACCACCGCGCCGCCGATGACGGCACGTCATCGATAACGAACGGTCTCCATCCTGACTCAACCCCGGCCCGACAGGACCGGGGTTTTTTCTGCGACTGGACCGGCTTTCCCTATCACGCCTCGGGCGTCAGCCAGCTGACCGCCGTTCCGCCGCCGGTCGAGGGCAGGGCGTCGTGCAGGGTGGGCAGCATTGCCTTGAGCGTTTCGTCAAGCTGCCAGGGCGGATTGACAATCAGCAGACCGGAGCCGTTCAGCCGGAGATGGGTGTCTTCGGGGTGCCAAGTCAGTTCGGCGATCAGCACTTTCGGAATGCCGGTCTTTTCCACCGCATCCTGGAACCTCCAGACAGCCGCACGTTCCTTGATCGGATACCACAGGGCGAAGATGCCGGTGGACCAGCGGCGGTGCGCCAGTGCCAGCCCCTCCGCCATGCGGGCGAACTCATCCGGCTGTTCGAAGGGCGGATCGATCAGGACAAGCCCGCGCTTCTCCTTGGGCGGAAGATGGGCCTTCAGCGCGGTGTAGGCATCCGACTGATGGACGGCGACGGCGCGGTCGCCGGCGAACTCCGCTTTCAGGGTGTGGGCGTCGTCAGGATGCAGTTCCACCAGCACCATGCGGTCCTGCGGGCGCAGGGCCGCACGGGCAACGCGGGGGGAACCCGGGTACCAGCGCAGAACACCATCCAGGTTCAGTGCCTGTACGGCGTCGAGATAGGGTGCCAGGGCAGGGTGCGCCAGGGGATGGCCGAACAGCCGGCCGATGCCCTCGTCGCTCTCCGCCGTCTTGCGGGCCGCTTCGGACGTCAGGTCGTAGCGGCCGATGCCGGCGTGGGTGTCGAGCACGCAGAACGGTGCCGGCTTGGCGCGCAGATGATCCAGGATCAGAGCCAGGACGGCGTGCTTCATCACGTCGGCCGGGTTGCCGGCGTGGAAGATATGGCGGTAGTTCATGCGTCGGGGTTTACCCGATCCGACAGCGCCGCGCCAGCGCTCTCACAGCTCCCGTCACGCAGCACGGCTATCGGGTCGACTGTCAGTTGATGGCCGCGACCTGCTGGGCGTTGCGGAAGCTGCGGCGGGTGCGCGGGGCGACGCTGACGGGATCGCTGTCTTCACAACGGGAGGAGGCCAGCAGTTTGGCGCTCTGCGTGTCCAGCTCGGACAGGCTCTGCCAGATCTTGCAGACATATGCCTGGGCGCGGCGGCCCGAGCTGCCATTGTAGCGGGTCAGCGCGGTCTTCCAGTTGCCTTCCTCGCCGTGGAAGCGGACGAGAAGCTGGCCAGCGTAAAACACGTTGTCGCGCGGCTCGACGATCTTCTCCAGAGGCTGGAACTCGCCCCGGTGAGTCGCGACCGAAAGCTGCATGCAGCCGACATAGGTATTGCTGCGAAGCTGGCCACGATGGTCGCGCAGGTGGCGGGCAGCGTCACTGACGTTCCGGGCGTAATAGGGGCGACCCTGAACGCTCATCGCGAACGGGTGGGGGGCGCCGTCCTGGCCGCTTTCCACCAGTGCGATGGCAACCAGCATGCCGGACGGGATGCCAAGCTTCTGCTCGGCCTCCACCGCGTGGGTGACGCAGCTTTCCTTCGACTGGGGCGCGGTCTGGGCCTGGGCCGTGCCGGAAACGGTGAGGACAGCCATGGAAGCCGTCAGCAGTCCCGCAGCCAGTGCGAAGCGTCCACACCCTGTGGCGCCTACGCGCTGATTTCGTCCCCGCATCCCAAACCTCCTTCTGCTGTCGCCCCGTGTTCTACGGCGGCTGTTTGACCCCCCGCGCGGGGCCGTTGTTCCGGTCACCGAGTCGCTTACGGCGACCGCCTCCTACCCAGATGTTCAGCGCCTCCCAATCGGGCGCCGGGGCCACACTTCCAAAAATTTGATCCATCGTCAACCCGCTTGCACCCTGGTAATACCACAGCTTTCGTCCGGAGGATGTCACGCCGAGCCAGGGTACTGACGGCTTAGGCCCTTCGACATGGGCCATAAGTCATTGAATCGCCACATTTGCCAGCAATAACGATAGGGTTAGCGAAGTCGGCTCCACTATCCTTTTGAACAGGGGCCGCAAACGGGGCTACTGCGACCGCGTGTCGCCGGAATCACACTTCGGAAGGATTTTCGCTCCCCCCTTGCGCAGCGCAGCATGTTGGGGCAGTAAACTCCGCCGCCTTATTTCCCGGGACTCGGATGCCCGGGGGGTGGCGGAGCCGCAGCATCGCCCGGGACGGCCCGATGGCGGGCGGAGACGGGTTCTCCGGGCCGGCGGCATCTCCCTGGCCGAAGCCCGACACCAGAGGACATTCATCCGTGTCAGCGGAGCCCTCCTTCGGCGACGAGCCGCAAATCTACAATCTCGATCAAATGTTCCGGGTTGGATATGACCGGCTCTACGCCGGGGATCACGCCGGGGCCGGGCTCGCATTCCGTGCCGCCCTCATTGTCGATCCCGACAACGGTGAAGCATGGTCCGCGCTGGCCGAAGCCGAAGGCGCACATGGTCCGGCCGGGCAGGCCGGAGCCTGTTTCCGGCGCGCCGTCGCGCTTGAGCCGGGAAACTGGGTATGGCGGTCGATGCTTGCAGATGCCCTGCGGCAGTGCGGCGAAATCGATGCTGCACATGCGCTTTTCCACGCTCTGGCGGCGGAGCGGAGCGATTCGGCACAGGTCCGACTCGGGCTCGCTCGCTGCCTCGCTGCGCTTGGCCGGTCCGAGGAGGCATTGGAGGAATTCCGGGAGGCGGTGGCTTTGCGCCCCAACGACCGCGATGCCGTGCTGGCATTGGCCGAAACACTGACCGCGTCAGGCGATGCGCTGGCGGCGGTCGAGCTGCTTCAGCCGCTCGCCCGCCGGTACGAGGACGATTCGGCTGTCCATCATGCGCTGGGACGCAGCTGGCTTGCCCTTCGCGAACCGGTGAAGGCTCTGGCTGTGCTCCGTCACGCCCGGGACCTCGCGGAGGGGGATGAGGCGGCGGCCATTGAAGGGTTGATCGCCGCCCTGGAAGCCGGGGAGGGCGCCGACCTGTCGGCCGCCTATGTCCGCGCCCTGTTCGACCGCTATGCCGACCGTTTCGATCAGGATCTGGTCGGCAAACTCGGCTATGCGGCGCCGGACCTGCTGCGCTCTGCGGTCGACCGGGTAATGCCCGGTGCCGCGGCTCTGCGGATTCTCGATCTTGGCTGTGGCACCGGGCTGGCGGGGGTGACCTTCAAACCACTTGCCGGGCATCTGGCCGGGGTCGATCTGTCGCCGAGGATGGTCGAGAAGGCGCGCCAGCGCATGCTCTATGAAGAGTTGAGCGTCGGCGACGTGGTGGAGGCAATGGAGCGGACGCCCGGCGGCTGGGACCTGCTGGTCGCCGCCGATGTCCTTGTCTATATCGGCGATCTCACGGCCGTCTTCGCCGCGGCGGCCCGCGCTCTGGTGCCAGGAGGTTGTTTCGCCGCGACCGTGGAATGTCTGGCGGACGAAGCGGCGGTCGATCCCTTTGTCCTCGGTGCCACCCGGCGATATGCCCATGCCGAAGGCTATGTTCGGGAAACCGCGGGCATGGCCGGGTTCACGATCCGCCTGATGGAACCCTGCACGCCGCGCCGGGAGAAGGGCGTGCCGGTTCCCGGTCTGCTGTTCGTGGTGGAGCGGGCGGCGCCATAAGGGAGGTGCCGCAAACCTCGACACTCTCTTTGGCGGAGGGCCCTTTCAGATGGCTTGGGTGTAACGGCCGCCATCGCCGGGCAGGCACCAGCGGGCATGCAGTTGACCCTTCGCATCGAAGCTGCACGCGATCCATCCGGCCCCCCGCAGCAGGCGCCGCCCGTTTTCCGCGAAGGGCGGCATTTCGAACCGGTGGGCCGGCAGGGGATGATCGGGGCGGATCGCCAGCGGCTCCGCCAGCCGGGACCGCCAGCCGGCCGACCGACCGGGCACAGTGAATGTGGGGACATAGAGCTGCCACATCTCCAGCCCGCCACCGCGCAGCACTCCCCGCGCTCCCGCTCCGTCTGCAAGGCCTCGGGACGCGATGGTGATGCGGCAGCCGCTGCGCCGGGAAAAATCACCCAGAGTGCGCAGCATCCTCTCCCAATCGGCATGACGTCCGGCCGACGACAAACGGTCCCCCTCCAGTCGGTTGCGCATCCGGGCCGGAATTGCGCTGCCCAGGCGGTCGAGCAAGGCGGCGGCCGGAGACAGGAGCGGCCCACCGTTGACCAGGATCAGATGCCGGCATCCGGCAAAGCGGTCGAGCCAATCGGACAACTGGCTCCAGTCCCGTTCGGACAGCAGGCGCCGGCTGTTGCGGTCGGTCCAGAGATCGAGCGCAAGAAGGCCGGCTTCGCCCAGAACGAAGCCCTGCGCCAGCGTTCCGCAGGCGGACCCCCACAGGCAATCCGGCGGGCTGTCTGCCACCGACCCGGTCTGGAACAACTGGACCTGACGCCTCACCGCCATCAGCATCGGACGCAGGCTGCGCGATGTGGAGTCGCCTTCTTCCCGGCTGCTCCAGGCGCCCGCCAGCAGACGGCCGAGATCGGCGCCATCCCACATCATCACTGAAGGGATGGAGGCCAGCGCCGAGGCCGCGGCGGCACCGCTCCAAACCCGCAGCATCCGGTCGAAGCCGGCGGTCATCAATTCCTCCGCCACGCCGGGCAGGGCAGGGCCAAGCCGCCGCGACGCATCCGTCAGCAAGCCACGGGCTTGGGCTGAGGCTGACATCACCGCGTCGCCATCGATCTGCCCGCCCGCCTGAACCAACAGGTGATAGCGGTCGGCGGCATGACGGGAGATCAGGTCGGGCCAGAGAGCGGTTGGCGCATTGGCGTCGGGACCGGCATCTCCACTCATTCCGCTCCCGTAAAGAATAGCCAGACGGGGAAATGAATGACGGCCCGGAACGATCACGTTCCAGCGGGGACCGTCAGGAAAGCCGTATGTGACATCGGTGTCGCGCATGCCGCGGGGAACGGCGAAGTCGAAGCGCCAGACTTGGCGGCGGCGCCAGACCATCAGGTGACGCGGCGGGACGGGCAGGGTGACGCCGTCCACCCGCAGATCCTCGGGCTCGACGTCCCCATCCAGAACGAACAGCGCCGACAGCCACCATCGGTCGCGCTGCTCCCCACGGAAGTACAGGATCGGGCCGAGCAGGATGCTCGGCTCCGCTCGTCTGGGCGCCATGCTTCATCCATCCGAACCGGCCCTTCCCCCAAAGATGGGCCTGCCGCATGCAATAGCGCAATGTGCTGTCGGACGGAGAGAAAATAACGCGGGGCGACGGGAGGATCGTCAGCCGTTCCGCTTGCGCAGCAGCTCCAGCATTCGGGGGGGCACCTCTTCGCTCAGGACCGGGTCGTAAAGGCGATGAAGCTCCTCGACATGCTGGCGATGCTGAGCGAGCAGCGCCTTTGCGTCGGGATCGCTCTCGACCACGCTCTCGAATTCGGCACGCTCCCGCTCGTCCAGGGCGCCGTCCAAATAGGCGTTTATTTCGGTCATCGTTACACGCTTCATCTCTGTCGTTCCCGGATGGGTCGCCGGGGTTCTCCCCTGGGACACGATCAACCGTGACACGTCCGGTGGCTCCAACCGCTGGCGGACGGCTCGGCCGAAAGGACGCCTACCCCATCTTATGGGCATGATCCTCGGCCATACCAGTCCGACAAACGGCGCGATCATTGCTCACTTTCGAGACGAGCAATCCGGAACTGCCATCCTCTTTCGCGTCGCCCGGCCAAGTAACAAGGCAATGTCGCCGATTGTTCCGGCGCTCTTCTGTGAGGAACGCCGTGCATTGGGGGTTGTTGTGAATGTGCAACTCATTTCATTCGCGCACGAATGGCTTGCCAACCAAGGAGAATGCCCGTGGCTCAACAGGAAAGCAGGCAGCCGCCTCAACATCAGGACACCCGGCCCGGCCATCAGGGTCCCATGGTACCGCAGCCGTCGGAAACCCGCCCTGGCTATCGCGGCAGTGGCAAGCTGCATGACAAGGTTGCGCTGATCACCGGCGGCGACAGCGGCATCGGCCGGGCCATCGCCGTACTGTACGCGCGAGAGGGCGCGAAGGTCGGCATCCTGTACCTGAACGAGGATGAAGACGCCCGCGAGACCCGCCGGCTGGTCGAAGCCGAAGGTCGACCCTGCACCATCCTGAGCGGCGACGTCGGCGACGAGGAGATTTGCCGCAAGGCGGTGGAGCAGCTCATCGGCGAGCATGGCCGCATCGACATCGTCATCAACAACGCGGCCGAACAGCATCCGCAGAAATCGATCGAGGACATCACCGCCGAACAGCTGGAGCGTACCTTCCGCACCAACATCTTCGGCCAATTCCATATGGTGAAGGCCGCGCTGCCACACATGCACGAGGGGGCCTGCATCATCAACACCACATCGGTCACCGCCTACAAGGGCAGTCCGGAATTGCTGGACTACTCCGCGACCAAGGGGGCCATCGTCGCCTTCACCCGGTCGCTGTCGATGTCGCTGGCCGACCGCGGCATCCGCGTCAATGCGGTGGCGCCCGGTCCGATCTGGACTCCGCTGATCCCCTCCACCTTCGACGAGGAAAAGGTGGAGAAGTTTGGCAGCAACGTGCCGATGAAACGTGCCGGCCAACCCGACGAGGTGGCGCCGGCTTATGTGTTCCTGGCATCCGATGACTCTTCTTATATGTCCGGTCAGGTGCTGCACCCGAATGGCGGCACCGTGGTGAATGGCTGACGGACGACAGGCGGGCGGCTCCGAGGGCCAGCGGCACCGGAGCCGTCCCCGGTCATCTCGCGCTGTCGGCGTCTTCCGGGCCTGGCGTGGAAAGGCCCCACATGACGCGAACGCCCCCTGCAGCGGACTGCGGAGGGCGTTCATGGCCGATTTGGCGCGGACGAAGCGTTGACGTGGAGGAATTCCGGTCGATCAGGCGGCCATCAGGTTGTTCAGCCGTTCCCGCGCCCGGCACAGGCGCGAGCGGATGGTGCCAATCGACACGTTCAGCGTTTCCGCCGCTTCCTGATAGGGACGGCCTTCAATGGCGACCAGCTTGACGACTTTGCGCTGGCTGGGGGTGAGGGAGGAAAAGGCCCGGTCGACATCGCGGAAAACCAGTCGCGACATCTGCGCCGCATCGACCGACATGGCGCCGTCCCACAGTTCCACCTTCGTCACATGGCGGTCGCGCTGCAGGTTGTTGAAGTGCAGGTTCTTCAGCATGGTGGTCAGCCAAGCCTGCATGTTGGTGCCGGGTTCGAAACGATGCTGGCGCGACAAGGCGCGGGCCAGGCAGTCCTGCAGCAGGTCTTCTGCGGCGTTGGCGTCACGGGTCAGCTTGCAGGCATAGCGCTGCAGGTTCGGCATGCAGCGGATCAGTTCGTGTTCGAACGAGTACGCCATGGTCTTTCCTTCCTCCACGGTCTGTGTACGTCTCCCGCCAGCTTGGTCGGCGGCGGCGCCCGTCGCGGTCAGGCGGGGCGCGGAGCGGGGACGGCGTTGGGCTTTCCGGCGCGCAAAAGCGGCGCCACCGGTTCGAAGGGCTGACAGTGCATTTTCGGTCTTGATCGCTCAGGGCGTCCTGGGGATGGTCTCCCGGGTGCCCAGGGGCCGGCCCGTCATCTGGCGCGGGTCGGCTGCCTATGCGGGGTGTTGTGGAACGATCCGGTCGGCGGTGGCGTCATTGAGGCGGTCCCGTTGTTGCCCGTCGTTGATCGTGTCGGGAGCTAAACGCGCCGTGCGCCGAGGATGTTCCACCGCAGGATTCGGAAAGAGTGACATCGGTGGCAGAATCCGGCGATTCCGGTCCAGGCTCCGCTTGCCGGGCTTACCACCATCGAACGCGGCTGCCGGTGCGCCCCTGCAACAGTCAGTGGCCGGGACTCAACAGCTTTTCCAGGCGCAGCGCCGCCATTCCGTCCTCGTAATAATCCGGATAGACGGAGAAACGGCGATAGCCGGCGGCGGTGTAGAGGGCGATTGCCGCAGCATTGTCGGCCCGCACCTCCAGTCTCATGCCGCGGCAGCCATGGTCGGCGGCAGCTTTCTCCAGGGCGGCAAGCAGGCTGCGGCCGAGTCCCTGCCCACGTTCGTCCGGGGCCACGGCGAAGGAGGTCAGCCGGGCGAAGGGCGTCCCGGCATGGAATCCGACAACCCCATAGGCAGCTGGCTGATGGCAAGGCGGCCATTCTTGCACCTTTGGTACTTGGCGGTATGCCACAAGCACCACACCTTTCGCTTGTCGGATCGCATAGCGGAAGTTGCGTTGCGTCATCCGGTCGGTCGCGAAGCTCTGCTCCTCGATCGCCAGCAGCGCAGGAATATCGGCCGATTCGGCGTGGCGGATGGCGATGCATGTTGCATCGCAGTGGACAGGATCGGATTCGTGACGCATCGTTGATGGGAAATAGGGAAGGGGATGACAACCTACTCCCTTTTACCACAGCGAAACGACGGTAGGTTCCATCTGGGGAAAGCTTTGCTTAACCAACAGGGCAGACACTTCCCCCATATACGGAGCGCCGTCCTTCCAGCCGCCCGCTCCTATTGGCCTTTCACGCAGAAAGTCAGGACATGGACGCTCGGTTCAAATCTCGCGACATCGAACGCCGCAGCCTTGATGTCGATGGCCTCAAACGGTCGTTCCTGGAATGGCTGGTTTATTCGGTCGGCAAGGATGCACGCGCCGCCACGCGCCGCGACTGGTTCCACACCGTGGCGCTGGCCGTCCGCGACCGCGTCGTCGACCGCTGGATGGACACGACCCGCAGCTATTATCATGAAGACGCCAAGCGCGTTTATTACCTTTCACTGGAGTTCCTGATCGGGCGCCTGCTGACCAACAGCCTGTCGAACCTGGGCATCGTGGACGAGTGCCGTCAGGCGCTCGACCGCCTCGGCTTGTCGATGGAGGATGTGGTCGACGCCGAGCCGGACGCCGCACTCGGCAACGGCGGCCTCGGTCGTCTGGCCGCCTGTTTCCTCGACAGCATGGCCTCGCAGGGTCTGCCCGGTTACGGTTATGGCATCCGCTACGAGTTCGGCCTGTTCGAGCAGCGCTTCGAGAACGGCTGGCAGGTCGAATACCCCGAACAGTGGCTGCAATTCGGCAACCCGTGGGAATTCGCCCGTCCGGAGGTGTTGTATCCGGTCCAATTCTACGGCCGCGTCGAGGAGTTCCGCGACAGCGTCGGCGAGCGCGCCTACCGCTGGGTCGATGCCGACCGCGTGCTGGCGATGGCCTATGACACGCCGGTCGTCGGCTTCGGCGGCGAGACGATCAACACGCTGCGCCTGTGGTCGGCCCGTGCCACCCGCGACTTCAACTTCGGCCATTTCAACGACGGCGCCTATATGAAGGCGGTCGAGCAGAAGATCCTGTCGGAGAATCTCAGCCGCGTCCTCTATCCCAACGACGCGACGGAGACCGGCAAGGAACTGCGGCTGAAGCAGGAGTATTTCTTCACCTCCGCCTCCTTGCAGGACATCCTGCGCCGCTACCTTCAGCATCACTCCACCTTCGAGAACCTGCCCAACAAGGCGGCGATCCAGCTGAACGACACCCACCCGGCCATCGGCATTGCCGAACTGATGCGCCTGCTGGTCGATCAGCATGCGCTGCGCTGGGACGATGCGTGGGAGATCACCCGCGCCACCTTCGCCTACACCAACCACACCCTGCTGCCCGAGGCGCTGGAAGCCTGGCCGGTGCGGATGATCGAGCGGGTGCTGCCGCGCCACATGCAGATCATCTACGAGATCAACGCCAAGTTCCTGAACCGCACAAAGGCTAAGGCTGCCGGCGACAATGCCAAGCTGTCGCGCCTGTCGCTGATCGACGAGCGCGGCGAACGCCGCGTGCGCATGGGCAACCTCGCCTTCCTCGGTTCGCACAAGGTCAACGGGGTGTCGGCACTGCACACCGATCTGATGAAGCAGACGGTGTTCGCCGACTTCCATGAGGAATTTCCGGACCGCATCAACAACAAGACCAACGGCATCACGCCGCGCCGCTGGCTGAAGCAGGCCAACCCGGCCCTGTCGGAACTGATCACAACCCGCATCGGCGAGGGCTGGATCTCCGACCTGTCGCAGATCGCGGCGCTGCGCGAGAAGGCCGACGACGTGGTGTTCCGCGAAGAATTCCGCCGGGCCAAGCGCAAGAACAAGAAGCGTCTGGCCGCCTACATCGCCCGCCAGACCGGCGAGGAGGTGCTGGTCGACAGCATCTTCGACGTGCAGGTCAAGCGCATGCACGAATACAAGCGCCAGCTGCTGAACGTGCTGCACACCATCGCGCTTTATAACGAGATGCGCGACAACCCGACGGTCAGCTGGGTTCCGGTGACCAAGGTGTTCGCCGGCAAGGCGGCGCCCTCCTATCACATGGCCAAGCTGATCATCAAACTGATCAATGACGTCGCCAAGGTGGTGAACCACGATCCGTCGGTGCACGACAACCTGAAGGTCGTGCTGCTGCCGAACTACAACGTCACCGCGGCTGAGATCATCATCCCGGCGGCCGATCTGTCGGAGCAGATCTCCACCGCCGGCATGGAGGCGTCGGGCACCGGCAACATGAAGCTGGCCCTGAATGGTGCGCTGACCATCGGTACGCTGGACGGCGCCAACGTCGAGATCCGCGAGCATGTGGGTGCGGACAACATCTTCATCTTCGGCATGACCGCGGATGAGGTGAACGACCTGCGCGCCAGCGGCGGTTTCAACCCGCGCGAGGTGATCGCGTCGAATCCCAGCCTGAAACGGGCGCTCGACATGATCTCGACCGGCGCCTTCTCGCCGGACGACCGCAACCGCTACCACCCGATCGTCCAGGCGCTGACCGACGGCGGCGACCATTTCCTGGTGACGGCGGACTTCGCCGACTATTGCCGGGCGCAGGATGCGGCGATGCAACTGTACCGCGACCCCGAGGAATGGACCCGCAAGGCCATCCTGAACACCGCCAACATGGGCTGGTTCTCGTCCGACCGTACCGTCAACGAGTATGCAGGCGAGATCTGGGACGTACACCCGGTCAAGCCGAGCCATGACGGCGAAGGGTTCCGGTAAAGCCGGTAATTTCTGAAAGGGCGAACGCGCAGGTGCTTTACAATGCCTGCGCGTTCGGATAAGAAGGCGTCATGAACCGCAAGGCCATCACCATCACTACGACCAAAAAAGCGACTCGCTTCGGCGGGCAGCGTCGTGGTGCGTGCTGATCGGATCGACCAGCGTTTCTTCCACGAGGCAGGCCCCGCCGGACAACGGACGGGGCCTCGTCGTATCCGGGGTCCGCTGTCCGAACGACCGATAGGCCGGTCCGATCAACAGTGCGATAGACAGGACGGAACCCCGCCATGAGCAGCAGCAACGCCTCCGCTTCTTCCCAGTCCCTCCGCGTCGCCGTGGTCGGCGCCACCGGCGCCGTCGGCCGCGAGATGGTCAAGGTCCTTCACGACCGCAGCTTCCCGGTCGCCGAACTCGGCCTGTTCGCCTCCGAACGCTCCGCCGGCAAGGTTCAGGAGACCCCCTATGGCGCCCTGACCCTGAAGGCCTTCGACGCCGCGGTGGTGAAGGGGTATGACGTTGTCCTGCTGGCGGTGTCGGGCGATTTCGCCAAGGCGCATGCCAAGGATCTGGCGTCGGCCGGTGCGCTGGTGATCGACAACAGCTCCGCCTTCCGCTACGACGCCGACATCCCGCTG
This sequence comes from Azospirillum melinis, assembly GCF_013340935.1. Taxonomy (GTDB): domain Bacteria; phylum Pseudomonadota; class Alphaproteobacteria; order Azospirillales; family Azospirillaceae; genus Azospirillum; species Azospirillum melinis. The sequence continues at coordinate 81,747 of NZ_WHOS01000026.1, forward strand.
ATCGTTCCGGAAATCAACGCCCACGTCTTCCGCGAGGCGTACGCCGCCGGGTCGCGCCTGATCGCCAACCCGAACTGCACCACGGCCATCGCCGTCGTGGCGCTCGGTCCGCTGCACAAGGCTTTCGGCATCAAGCGCGCCATCGTCTCCACCTATCAGGCGACCAGCGGCGCCGGCGCCGAGGGCATGGCCGAGCTGGAAGAGCAGACGCGCAACCAGCTGGACGGCAAGCCGGTCAGCAACAGCGTGTTCCGCCACCCGATCCCCTTCAACCTGATCCCCCAGATCGACGCTTTTCAGGAGAACGGCTACACGAAGGAGGAGATGAAGGTCACGTGGGAGACGCGGAAGATCATGGAGGTTCCGGATCTGCCGGTCAGCTGCACCGCCGTCCGCATTCCGACCTACCGCGCCCACTCCGAAGCCATCACGCTGGAGACCATCCAGCCGGTCACGCCCGACGCCGCCCGTGCCGTCCTGGCCGATGCCGCCGGCGTGAAGGTGGTGGACGATCCGGCCAACGGCGCCTACCCGATGCCGCTGAACGCCACGGGACAGTATGACGTCGAGGTCGGCCGTATCCGCAACAACATCGTCTTCGGCGACCATGGCCTGGACCTGTTCGTCTGCGGCGACCAGCTGCTGAAGGGCGCTGCCCTGAACGCCGTGCAGATCGCCGAGCTGGCTCTGTAAGGCAGACGGCAATGCTCTGGAATCCCAGGGCAGGCACTGCTATGTAATGCGACAGGGGCCGACGGGCGTGTTTCGCCTGTCGGCCCTTTCGCCGTTCGTACCGTATAACGCCTTCAAGTCACGGGATTCTGCGCATGTCCGAACTTCAGGACGCCGTCTCCCGCCGTCGGACCTTCGCCATCATCGCGCACCCCGACGCCGGTAAGACCACGCTCACGGAAAAGCTGCTGCTGTTCGGCGGTGCCATCCAGATGGCCGGTGCCGTCAAGGCGCGCGGCGAGCAGCGGCGCGCCAAGTCGGACTGGATGAAGGTGGAGCGCGAGCGCGGCATCTCGGTGACCGCCTCCGTCATGACATTCGATTTCGACGGGCGCACCTTCAACCTGCTCGACACGCCGGGCCACGAGGATTTCTCGGAGGACACCTACCGCACGCTGACCGCGGTCGACAGTGCGGTGATGGTGATCGACGGCGCGAAGGGCATCGAGGCGCAGACGCTGAAGCTGTTCGAGGTCTGCCGTCTGCGCGACGTGCCGATCATGACCTTCTGCAACAAGATGGACCGCGAGGCGCGCGATCCCTTCGACCTGATTTCGGAGATCGAGAGCGCGCTGGCGCTGGAGGTCACGCCGGCCAGCTGGCCCATCGGCATGGGCCGCGACTTCCTGGGCTGCTACGACCTGATCCGCGACCGGCTGATCCTGATGGACCGCAGCAAGGGCGACGAGATCGACGAGGGCATCGAGTGCAACGGCCTGGACGATCCCCGTCTGGACGAGCTGCTTCCCGCCCACGCCGTCGCCAAGCTTCGTGAAGAGGTGGAGATGGCGCGCGGCCTGATGCCGGCCTTCGATCTGGAGGCCTATCGCGCCGGCCATCTGACCCCGATCTATTTCGGTTCCGCCATCAACAATTTCGGCGTGCGCGAGCTGCTGTCCGGTCTGGCGGAGAACGCCCCGCCGCCGCGTCCGCAGCCGGCCGATCCGCGCACCGTCGAACCGGACGAGGAGAAGGTCACCGGATTTGTGTTCAAGGTCCAGGCCAACATGGACCCGAACCACCGCGACCGCATCGCCTTCGTCCGTCTCTGCTCCGGCCGCTACAAGCGCGGCGCCAAGTTGAAGCACATCCGCTCCGGCAAGCTGATGGCGGTGAACAACGCCGTTCTGTTTCTTGCCCGCGACCGCGAGGTTGCGGAGGAGGCATGGCCCGGCGACATCATGGGCATCCCCAACCATGGCAGCCTTCGCATCGGCGACACGCTGACCGAGGGCGAGGATCTGCGCTTCACCGGCGTGCCGAGCTTCGCGCCGGAACTGTTGCAGCGTGTCCGCCCGGACGACCCGATGCGGGTTAAGCACCTGCGCAAGGCGCTGGAGCATTTCGCCGAAGAAGGCGCTTCGCAGGTGTTCAAGCCGCTGACCGGCGCCGACTGGGTCGTCGGTGTCGTCGGCCAGCTGCAGTTCGAGGTTCTGGCTTCGCGCATCGAGGCGGAATACGGCATCGCCGCCCGATTCGAGGGCGCCGGGCTGGACGCCGCCCGCTGGGTCGAGACCGACGACAAGGTTCAGCTGGAAAAGTTCATCGAGCTGAACCGCTCGGCGCTGGCCGAGGACCATGACGGCGCGCTGGTGTTCCTCGCCCGCAACGCCTGGCACCTGAACCGCGCACAGGAGGATTTCCCGGCGCTGCGCTTCCTGAAAACACGCGAGCAGAACCGCAAGGTCCACACCGCCGCTTGACGCAAACGCCCGCTCACGTGGCCGTGGTCACGGAGCGGGCGTCCTTTCAGTAGAGAAACCTCACAGACCTGCCCTAACGGATTGACGGCTTGACGGAGTCGGTCCGGTGGCGGAACGTGTGCCGATGCGGCAGATGGTTTCGACGCATAATCAACGTCCTCCGTCGGACGGGCACGGTTGGAAAAGAGGCGGACATGGCGGTGGGATTGGAAGAGCTTCTGGACACCGGCGGTTTCGTGCCCCATGGCGTCTGCCTGCTCTGGCGCCCCGACATCCTGATGCTGCATGTCGCGTCAGACGTGCTGATCGGCCTATCCTATTTCTCGATTCCGGTTGCCCTGATCTATTTCGTGATGCGCCGCCGCGACGTGGCCTTCGGCTGGATGGCGCTGCTGTTTGCGCTGTTCATCATCGCCTGCGGCACCACCCATTTCCTGTCAGTCTGGACCTTGTGGACACCAGACTATGTGCTCGAAGGTCTGGTGAAGCTGCTCACCGCCTTCGCCTCGCTGGCGACGGCGGCGGCGCTCTGGTGGTTGATGCCACGCCTGCTGGCCCTGCCCAGTCCGCGGGAGCTTGAGGCCAGCAACCGCGCGCTGGAGCTGGAGGTGGCGACCCGGCGCGAAATGGAGGCCCGCTATTCGGGCTTCTTCAACAACCTGGGTGAGGCGCTGTTCATCGTCCAGGTTCTTCCCGACGGTGACTTCGCCTATGAAGCCATCAACCCGGCATTGGCGCGGATCGGCGGCTTGGACCCCGAACAGTTGCGTGACCGCCGTGTCCGGGATGCGGTGAAGCCGGAACTGGCCGATCTGGTCATCCCCCGCTACACCGCCTGCCGCGACAGCGGCAAAACCATCGATTATGAAGAGACGCTGGACATGCCGGCCGGCCAGCGCGTCTTCCACACCATGCTGGTGCCGGTCAAGGACGCCGCCGGCCGGGTCGTCCAGATCCTCGGCAGCGGCCGTGACGTGACCGAACGCAAGCGCTTGCAGGAGGAGGTGATCCAAACCTCCAAGCTGGCGACGCTGGGCACGCTGGCTGCGGGCATGGCGCACGAGATGAGCCAGCCGCTGAACGTCATCCGTCTGTGGACGGAAAACACCCTGGCCCGCCTGCATGACAATCTGCTCGAACCCGCCCGTGCGGAGAAGGCGTTGAAGCTGGTGATCGAGCAGACCGAGCGCATGGGCAAGCTGATCGACCATGTCCGCATGTTCGGGCGGCGGGACGGCGGCGGCATGCGGACCTTCCATCCCGCCGACTGCGTTCAGAGCGCGGTCGAGCTTGTCCGCCATCAATATCGTCACGAAGACATCGAGATCGTCGAGAAAGGTTGGGCGGCGCAACTGGCGGTATCCGGACGGCCACTTGAACTGGAACAGGTGATCCTCAACCTGTTTTCGAACGCGCGCGATGCGATCATCGCGCTTCGTGCAGCGGGTGGAGCAGCGGGACGCATCATGGTGGCGGTCGGCGACGATCCCGACGGGTATAGCGTGGTCATCCAGGTGACCGACGATGGCGGCGGGATCGATCCTGCGGTGCTGCCTCAGATATTCGATCCCTTCTTCACCACCAAGGAGGTCGGCAAGGGATCCGGCCTGGGGCTGTCGATCGGCTATGGAATCATCGACGGCATGGGTGGGCGGATCGAAGCGCGCAACGTCGATCTGGAGGGCGGAGGCCGCGGCGTCCGCTTCACCATCACGCTGCCGAGCCAGCCGGTCTCCTCAGTCGACAGGGAGTTCTCGCATGCCTGATCGGTTCCATATCCTGATCGCGGAAGACGAGGTTCTGGCGGCCATGGCGCTGGAGGACTTCCTGTCCTTCAAAGGTTTCCGGGTGACCGTCGCCGCCAATGGGGTGGAGGCGCTGGAGCGCTATGCCACTGAGCGGATACACGCGCTGGTGACCGACCTGCGCATGCCGCGCATGGATGGCGAGACGCTGATCCGGGAAATCCGTGACCGCGATGCCACCCTGCCGGTGGTGGTGATGACCGGTTACCTGACGGAGGACAGCGATCTGAAGCAGGAGCGCTGGAAACCGCTGGAGATCTTCAGCAAGCCGGTCAACCCGCGCACCATCTGCAACACGCTGCACCGTATGCTGGGCATACCGCTGGAAGCCTGAGGCGTTTCCCCTCAGTCTTCCAGCGGTTCGACGTCCACGCTGACGGTCAGGCCATGGCCGGCTCCGCCCAGCAGGACGCCACGTGCCGGGCTGACGTCGTCATAATCGCGTCCCCAGGCGATTGTGATGAAGTCGCGGTTGGCGATGCAGGCGTTGGTCGGGCAGATGTCGAGCCAGCCGGCGGTCGCCCCGCACCAGACCGAGGCCCAGGCATGGCTGACATCCGCACCCACCAGCCGCGGCTGGCCGGGCGGGGGCAGGGTGCGCAGATAGCCCGAGACATAGCGTGCCGGCAGTCCGATGGCGCGGACGCAGCCGACGGCGATATGGGCGAAGTCCTGGCAGACGCCACGACGGTTGCGCATCACGGCCGCCAGCGGAGTCGCGACCGTGGTGGCCGTGGGATCGAAGGCGAACTCGTGGTTGATGCGGTTCATCAGGTTGATGGCCGCCGCGACCGCCGGACGGCCCGGCGTGAAGCTTCCCCGGACATAGTCCAGCAGTTCCGGACTGGCGGCGACCAGCGCGCTGTCGAAGCAGTATTGCGTGATCTCCGCACCGTCGTCCGGCCCGGTCAGGCCGCGCAGGCTGTCGCGCACATGCTCCCACGCTGGCGAGTCGTCGGGCGCCAATACGGGCGGATCGAACACTTCCACCTCGCTTTCGGCGATGACGGAGAAAGTCCGGTGCGGCTCCTGCACGGCGACGTAGGTGACGGTGTTGCCGAAATAATCCACCCGCTCCGTCCGCACGGCCGGAGCCGGGTCGATGGTCAGCAGACTGCGCCGGATGCGCTGGCGCGGGTGCGGCCGGGCGGTCAGGTGCAGCAGATGGTGGGAGATCGGCACATCCTCGCCATAGTCGTAGGCGGTGGAGTGGCGCAGGCGATAGCGGGTGGAAAGACCGCTGCTGCCGGAAGCGGGAGCGGAGGGCGGAGGCGTCATCGCGTCAGGCCGATCTTGCGAAGGCATGGCTGAAATAGGCGTGAGCCAGGAAATTCGACACGTCCGGCAGCGTCATCGCCAGCGTGTCCAGCAGCGTGCGCAGCGCCTCGCTGGAAGCCATGGCGTCGGTGCGCTCCAGGCTGTTGCGCGCGGCGGCGACGATGGCCAGCGCGCCGCCGGTCGGGTCCGTCCCGGTGCCGACGCCCTGGCTGGGCAGCGCCCGCATGTGCCGGTCGAGTGCCGCCAGCTGGAAAGCCAGCGCACGGGGGTTGGCTTCCTCGCCCAGCAGCAGATCCAGCACAGGCGTGCGCAGCACGCTGGTCAGGTGGCGGGCGCGATAGGTCATCACGCTCTCGCCCAACTCCAGCAGCACCGACAGGGTGGCGGCCTGCATCGGCTCGTCCTGGCGGTCGAGATCGGCGACATGGACCCCGCGCATCAGCGCCACCATATGCAGCGACCGCTCGATCCGCCGGCCGATGTCGAGGAAGCGCCAGCCGGCACCCCGCGTCATGCTTTCCTGCTCGAGGCCGGAGAAGGCGGCCAGCATGATCATCGCATCGTCCAGCCGCAGCAGCAGCGAGGCCGCATCCATGCGTCCCTTCGGCTGCTGGGTCTGGCGGTCGATTGCCGATACCACCCGCCACATGTCCATCGACAGGCGGTCGCGCACCGAATAGGCGGTGCGGTGCAGCCTCAGCACCTGGGCACGCAGGCTGTTGGGATGGTCAGGGTCCGTCACCGCCGCATGCAGCGCATCGCGCAGGCCGCGGCTGTTGCCGCTTTCCGTCACCCGCGCCAGTTCCGCCGGGATCATGCCGAGCGAACCGAGCAGGTCGAGCAGCGGGCGCTGCTGCAAGGTGGCGCCAGGCATGTTGCTGTCGATCAGGCGGCTTTGCGTCGCGCGCAGCAGACGCAGCGCGCCCTCCGCCCGTTCCGCATAGCGGCCGAGCCAATAGAGGCCGTCGGCGACGCGGCTGGGCAGATCGTTGGCGGATGGACGAGCCCCGCTGGATGTGGGCTCCATCGCCAGTGCCGTCGGGCGCGGCTGGCTGGATGCCACGTCGGCACGCCGCGGCGCCAGGATCCAGGTATCCTTGCTGCCGCCGCCGCTCTGCATCGACACGACCAGCCGCCCCGATTCGCTGGACACGCGGGTCAGGCCGCCGGGCATCACCGCATAGCCGCCGCTGGGGGTGGCGCAGAGGAAGACGCGCAGCACCAGCGGGCGCGGCTGGAGCCGGCCGTCCTGCCAGACCGGAGCGGTGGAGAGCGCCATCTGCTCCTGCGCCACGAAATACCAGGGCCGGCGCTTGATCCGCTCGGTCAGGGCGGAGCGTTCGGCAGCCGACAACTGGGCGCCGAAGATCGGCTCGAAGGACAGCGACGGGAAGGCCGGCTTGATCACCAGACCGTCGAGATGATCGATGACGTAGGCGCGTTCGGCATCGTTGCCGCACCACCAGCTGGCGACGCCGGGCAGCCGCAGCTCTTCCCCCAGCAGGTGGCGGCAGAGCGTCGGCAGCGACGACTTCATCGCCATCGATTCCATCAGGCCGGAGCCGAGCGCGTTGGCCATCACGACGGTGCCGGCCCGAACTGCCTCGATCAGCCCGGCGACGCCGAGCGAACTGTCGGCGCGCATCTCCAGCGGGTCGGCGAAATCGGCGTCGAGACGGCGCAGGATGACGTCCACCTGCTCCAGCCCGGACAGCGTCTTCAGATAGACCGTCCGGTCGCGAACCGTCAGATCCGCCCCTTCCACCAGGGTCAGGCCAAGATAGCGGGCGAGATAGACATGCTCGAAATAGGTTTCGTTGTAGGGGCCGGGGGTCAGCAGCACCACGCGCGGCAATCGCCCGGCGGCGCTTGTCCGCGGCGCGATGGACAGCAGCGTTTCCTTGAAGGTGTCGAAGAAGCCGCTCAGCCTCTCCACTTGGCAATGGCGGAAGCTGTCGGGCAGGACCTTGGCGATCACCGCACGGTTTTCCAGCGCATAGCCGCTGCCGCTCGGTGCCTGGGTACGGTCGGACAGCACCCACCAGCGCCCGTCGGGCGCACGGGCGAGATCGACGGCATAGAAATGCAGATGGACGTCGTTCGGAACCCGGATCCCGTGGACCGCGCGACGGAAGCCGGGGTCGGCATGGATCACCGACGGCGGCAACCGGCCATAGCGGGTCAGCGTCTGCGGTCCATAGATGTCGGTCAGAATGGCGTTCAGCAGCGACGCCCGCTGGATCAGCCCCGATTCGATGGCCTTCCATTCATGGGCCGGCAGCAGCAGTGGCATCATGTCGAGCGGCCAGGGCCGCTCCATCCCATTGGGATCGCCGTAGATGTTGTAGGTGACGCCGTTCTGGTGCAGAAGCCGCCGCGCTTCCTCCCAGCGTTGCGCCATCTGTTCGGAGTCGAGCGGCCCCAGCGAACTCATGAAGGTTTGCCAGTGCGGCCGCAGCCGGCCCTGGCCGTTCACCATCTCGTCATAGACCTGTCCGGAGCCATAGCCGATGGCGTCGGCCTCGCCGAACAGCGATCCCTGGGTGAAAGGGACCGGCGGCATCCCGGACGGGACCACGGATGCCGGGGCGCGGAATGGCTGATCGGGCTGGGACAAGGTCTGACTGGTGCGTATTGCCTATGAAGGAAGCAACAGTCTGAACGTCCCCGTCCGTCGATGCAAGGCTGGTGGGCTTGGGATCCATCCGAAAGAGGAAAGATTCCGTGGCGATCCTGTCATTGATGGATGATCGCAGGCCGGTGTCCTGAAACGAAAAAACCGGAGCGCCGCGCAAGGCGACGCTCCGGCTTGCCGGAAATTGCGGGCCGATTCGACGCCGTCGGGTCGTCGAGACTCAGCTCCGTCGCAGATCCAGCGTCATCGGGAATTGCGGGTTGCGTTCCTCCGCCGGGCTGTCCATCGGTCCAGGAGTATGGCCGAAGGGGAAGAAGCGGGCCAGGCGGCGCCCTTCCGCTTCGTTGGCATTGACCGGGAAGGTCTCGTAGTTGCGCCCGCCCGGATGCATGACGTGATAGGTGCAGCCGCCGATGGACCGGCCGGCCCAGCTGTCCAGAATGTCGAAGATCAGCGGGGTGTGGACCGGAATCGTCGGATGCAGGCAGGAGGGGGGCTGCCACGCGCGGTAGCGCACGCCGCCGACGAACTCGCCCTCCACCCCGGTCGGGATCAGCGGCACGCGCCGGCCGTTGCAGGTGATGACATGGCGGGCGTCGATCAGACCGCTGACGCGGACCTGCACCCGCTCCACCGAGCTGTCGACATAGCGCACCGTGCCGCCGCCGCCCGGTTCCTCGCCCAGGACGTGCCATGGCTCCAGCGCCATGCGCAGCTCCATGGTGATGCCGCGCTGGTTAACATGGCCATAGACCGGGAAGCGGAAGTTGAAGTGCGGCGCGAACCAGCTGTCCTCCAGCGGATAGCCATGGTCGCGCAGATCCTGCAACACATCGGCCATGTCCTGCTGGAGGAAGTGCGGCAGCATGAAGCGGTCGTGAAGCTCGGTGCCCCAGCGCACCAGACGGCCTTTGTAGGGATGCTTCCAGAAGCGCGCGACCAGCGCCCGCATCAGAAGCTGCTGGGTCAGGCTCATCTCCGCATGCGGCGGCATCTCGAACGCACGGAACTCGACGAGGCCGAGGCGGCCGGTGGAGCTGTCCGGGGAATAGAGCTTGTCGATGCAGAACTCCGCCCGGTGGGTGTTGCCCTGCACGTCGACCAGCAGGTTGCGCAGCACCCGGTCGACCAGCCAGGGCGGGCAGTTGCCGCTCGCCGCCGCTTGATCGATCTGGTTGAAGGCGATCTCCAGCTCATAGAGCTGGTCGTCGCGCGCCTCGTCCACCCGCGGCGCCTGGCTGGTCGGGCCGATGAACAGGCCGGAGAAGACGTAGGACAGGGCAGGGTGGTTCTGCCAGTAGGTGATCAGGCTGCGCAGCAGGTCGGGGCGGCGCAGGAAGGGGCTGTCGGCCGCGGTGGCGCCGCCCATCACCACATGGTTGCCGCCGCCGGTGCCGCAATGGCGCCCGTCGATCATGAACTTCTCCGCCCCCAGGCGGGACTGGCGCGCATCCTCGTACAGGGTGATGGTGTTGCGCACCAGATCGTCCCAGCTGTGGGCCGGGTGGATGTTCACCTCGATCACGCCGGGGTCCGGGGTGACGGCCAGCGAGTTCAGCCGCGGGTCCTTCGGCGGCTGGTAGCCTTCGATGACCACCGGCATCTCCAGCTCGACCGCCGTCGCCTCGATCTCCGCCAGCATCGCCAGATAGTCTTCCAGCGTGCTCATCGGCGGCATGAACAGGTGCAGGCGCCCGTTGCGCGCCTCGCAGCTCAGGGCGGTGCGCACGATCCACCAAGCCGACTTGCCGTCCTCCGGCAGTTCGTCGCGGATTTCCGCCATGATGCGCTGGCGCTGGGCGATCCGCTTGTCCGTGTGGACGCCACGGTCGGATTCCTGAACGGCACCGCGGATCTCATGCCGGCGCTGCACCGGATGCGGGGGCAAGGGGCCGCGATCCTCGAACGGGTCGGTTTCCCAGGCATAGGGGTAGTCGGATTTCGACACCCAGGGCAGGGAGCCCAGCGGCAGGCGGTAGCCGACCGGGCTGTCGCCGGGGATCAGCAGCAGCTTTTCCTGGCGCAGCGGCCATGTGCTGGAGAGCCAGACCGGGCCCTGCTGGGTCATGCGGCGGTTGATCGGCAGGACGAAGCCCACCGGTTCCGCCAGGCCACGGGTGAAGACGCGGGTCAGCCGCTCCCGCTCCTCCTTGTCCTCCAGCTTGCTGTTCAGCGGATCGACATTGATGGGAAGCTGCGATTCCTTGCGCAGGTAGTGCCAGGGATCCTCATAGGCGCCGAGCACGAGGTTCGGGTCGAGGCCCAGCCGCTTCGCCAGCGCCATCAGGAAGACGCCGGCATCCTGTGCCGTGTGGCCGTAATCGGTGTCCTCGCGCGCCAGCAGGTCGCTGTTCGCCCACAGCGCCCCGCCATCGCGGCGCCAATAGACGGTCATCGCCCAGCGTGGCAGCGATTCGCCGGGATACCATTTGCCCTGGCCGAAATGCAGCAGCCCCCCGGGGGCGAAGCGCGCCATCAGCCGATGGATCAGGTCGGCGGCCATCTTGCGCTTTTGCGGACCGAGCGCCGTCGTGTTCCACTCGGCGCCGTCCATGTCGTCGATGGACACGAAGGTCGGCTCGCCACCCATGGTCAGGCGGACGTCCTCGGTCTTCAGAACCTCGTCGACGCGGTGGCCCAGCGCCTCGATGGCGGCCCATTGCTGCGGGTTGTAGGGCTTGGTGACGCGCGGCGCCTCGTAGATGCGGGTGACCGACATCTCATGGCCGAATTCGACCTCCGCCTCATCGACGAGGCCGGAAATGGGAGCGGCGGAAGAGGCATCGGGGGTACAGGCCAGCGGGATGTGCCCTTCGCCCGCCAGCAGGCCGGAGGTCGGATCCAGCCCGACCCAGCCGGCACCGGGGAGGAACACCTCCACCCAGGCATGCAGGTCGGTGAAGTCGCTTTCCGGACCGGACGGGCCGTCCAACGCCTTCTGGTCGGCGGTCAGCTGGATCAGGTAGCCGGAGACGAAACGGGTGGCGAGCCCCAGGTGACGCAGGATCTGCACCAGCAGCCAAGCCGAATCGCGGCAGGACCCGGTGCGCTTGGTCAGCGTCTCCTCACAGCTCTGGATGCCGGGTTCCAGCCGGATGACGTAGCCGATGTCCTGCTGAAGCCGCTGGTTCACCGCCACCAGGAAGTCGATCGTCGGCGTCTTGTCCCGCGGGATGTCCGTCAGGTAGGTGGCCAGTCCCGGACCCGGCTCCTCCGTCTCCAGATAGGGGCGCAACTCGCGCTGCAGCCAGTCCTCGTAGGCGAAGGGGATGTGGCTCGCCTTCTCCTCCAGGAAAAAGTCGAAAGGATTGATCGCGGCGATCTCGGCGACCAGATCGACCTCGACAACGAACTCGCGGGTCTTTTCCGGGAAAACGAATCGGGCCTGGAAATTCGATTGCGGGTCCTGCTGCCAGTTCAGGAAATGCTGCTTGGGCGTGACCTTCAGGGAATAGCTGAGGATCGGTGTCCGGCAATGGGGCGCCGGGCGCAGCCGGATGATCTGGGGGCCGAGGGAGACCGGCCGGTCGTAGCGATAGATCGTCTTGTGGTTCAGCGCGACGTGGATCGCCATTGAAAACCCCGCCTCATGCCTGTTCGATGATGTTCGCGCCATGGTTTGGTCCAGGGTCGCCACCGCAACGGTAACACCGATAAATCCGCCCCGACAGGGTGCCCCGGCGTCGATCCTACCGCAGTTGCGAAAAAGTCACGAAGTTACCTGTGACGCGCGCTGCGGCTTTCTTCCGTTCGCGTTACCCTTTATATCCTAAGCGAACGGGCTGGCGTTGCGGCGGGGATTCGCGTCTGGATGGTGTCGGTGGCGGCTTTTTCATCAGCGGGCGGCAACCGGGGTTCCGGCGGTATGGGCGACGCGGGTCCGGGCGGCGCCGGGCGGGGAGTCGTCACCGGCAAATATTTCAATTTCAAGCCGCTGCCGCCTCCGGCCGACATTCTCGGCAATCCGCTGGTCGTCCCCAACCTGCCGACGCACAAGCTGCCGAAAGAGACCTTCGGCAGCCGGGTGAAACGGTTTCTTGCCCGGATGAATCTGGGAAGCCAGTCGGCGGAGACCCGCCTGCGCTGGAAGCTGTACGACACCATTCAGGCGACGATGGCGTCGCTGTCGCCCGCCGTCACGCTGGTTGCGGAGAAGCGGGCGCCGGCAAAGAGCAAGAAGCTGTCGGTTCCCATCGTCGTCGTGCGCCACCCCTATCACCTGCGCCACGTGTTCGAGATGCTGCCGAACATCCCCGACACTCACTCGGCGGAACGGCGTTTTCTTGAGTTGCTGATGACCCGTGCGCTGAAGCGCTACGGCGAGCAGATGGCGCTGATCAAAGGCAGCCCCTTCTCCTTCGAGCATGAGGCGCGGGAGTATTTTTTCGCCGGATTCCGGCTGGAAAAGCAGATCAAGAAGGTCAACAGTCCCGACGAGCGGTTCGCCGCGTTGCAAGCCATCCACACCAGCTATTTCCACGGCCGCAATTATTACTATTTCGCTCTCCTCCGGCGTGAAAAGCTGGCGCCCGACAACAAGCTGTTCATGCTGTTCGCCCGAGCCGTCTATTTCATGGCCCGTGTCGACTGGAATGGCGAGCTGCTGGACAAGCCCAACCCGCGCATGCTGCCCAGCCGCGACGACATGCTGTTTTTCGTGGAGCGTGACAAGTCGGTCGTGACGCGCTATCGCACCGACCAGGATTTCCAGCGTCAGGTCAAGGCCGTGCTGGAGGCTTTCCCCGCTTCGTGACGTCCCGTTTCCCCATCCAAGGTTTCCTGCGATGCGCGCCCTGTCCCTGGTTGGCGGTTTTCTGGCTGCCGGCTCCCTGCTCTCGGTCATGACCGCGGTCCCCGCCCTTTCGGCTTCGGCGGAGACCCTGTCGCCCGAGGCGGCGGCTCCGGCTGCGCCCGCCTGCGAAGCGGCGGAGACCCCGGTGGCGCAGTTGATGTGCCGCGATCCGAAGCTTGCGGAAGCCAGTGCGGCGATGGATGACGCGCTGGCGGCGCTGGGGACCACCACCGACGACACCGGCCGTGCGGCGATTGCGGATGCCCAGACCGTTTGGCGGGCACGCCGGGACGAGGCCTGTCAGGTGACCGCGGCCGATCTTGCCGACTCGAAGGCCAGTAAGACCCGCGGCGACTGCCTGTTGCGCGTTCTTCGCCAGCGCACGGCCGCGCTGGAGACGGAGCGTCAGGCGCGCTCGCATCCGGTCGGCGACCTGCCGCTGTCCGTCACCGGTGCCGCCGCCCGCCGGTTCGACACACCCGAGCCGCATATCCCGCCGTTCAGCCGCAAGGTGGCCCTGTCGACGCTCGCCGGCCGCTGGGCCAAGGCCGATCCGACCGACCGCGCCGCCATTGACGATTGCCGCAGCTCCTACCTGGAGATCGGGGCAGATCGCGGCCTGCACGCGGTGGATGCGCGGCTGCCGCAGTTTCCGCTGAACGGCACGCTGGCAGCCGACGGCGATCCTCTCCAGGGGGTGGCGCTCCTGCCCGCCGGTCCGGCGGAAGGCACACCGGCACCCCTGGCGACCCTGCGGCTGTTGCCGGCCGATTCGGCTCGCCTCGACCGGCTGGTCCTGCGCATGCAGCCGCCGGCGACTTTCGCCGCTGAATTCGTGCGCTGCCGCTAAAGCCGTGACAGCAGGAAGCGGACGGTCAAGGACAGCCGTTCGCCCGGCGGCAGGGCGATCACGCCGGCATCGGGCTCCTGCGGGCGGTTCAGCGCGTCGGTCATGTGGGTGACCGGTTCCAGGCACAGGTAAGGCTCTTCCGCCGGAGCATAGACGATCAGGTGAGCGGCCGGCCCGTCGGCGAGCATGGTCAGGCGCAGCCGCTCCTGCGGGCGGTCGAGCGTCACCGAACCGCTCCAGCCGGTGAAGCCGTTGTCCAGCGCCACACGGTCCATCGTCACGCCGTGGCGTAAATCCCAGGCCGGGGGCAGCGGGCGCTTGCGGCAGGGCAGGATGGTCTCGTCATTCTCCCACATGCTGCTGACATCGGCGGTCACCCGGCTGCCCGGCGTCTTGACGAAATAGGGATGCAGGCCCAATCCGGCCGGCATGTCGCTGTCGGCCTCGTTGATGAGGTCCAGGGTGACGGTCAGCCCCTCGCCGTCCAGCGCCACGGTCTGCGCCGCGCGATAATTCCAGGGCCAATCGTCCGCCCGGTGGGCGAAGCCCATCCGCAAGGCATCGTCGGTCACAGCCTCGACGTTCCATGGGGTGGACCAGCCATGGCCGTGGATGCGGTGCGGCGATCCGGGGTCGGTCGCCAGTCTGACCTCCCGGCCCTGAAAGACGAAGCGGCCGCCGCCGATGCGGTTGGAAAAGGGAACCAGGGGAAAACAGGCCATGTCGGGGGCAAAATCGCCGGCCAGCGCTCGGTCGGACGCCCGCCGGAACAGTTCCACCGGACCATCGGGGGTGGACAGGCTCCAACTCGCCAGCGAGCCACCGCAGTGGGGGGCCGCCGTGAGAGTCATCGGCCCGTGTCGCAACGCGATGATGGTGCCGTTCCGGATCATGCGTTTCTCCCATCGTCAGCGTTCCGATTTTTTATCGCACATGCGAAGAGCGAAGGGAACGGGCCCCGCAGTCAACAGGCCGCATGGCGCAATGCTGACACAACTCTTGTGTTTTTGATGAAAAATGCGGGTATCGTACACCCGTCATTTACCCTCGCTGCGCAACCATGCTTCTCCGGCGATATGTTCCGGCGGCGTGCCCTGGCCGGTGCGGCACGCCGGCTCGATCGACAACGCAGGCGCGGCGCCGTTGTTGCGCCCTGGCTGCACCATCCGCCATCTGATGGAAAGGCCCTGAGTGTCCAGTCCCCAGCTCAGCCGCGCAACACCGACACCCCATCCGGCCATGGCTATGCTCGATGAGGCGGAGCTGTGCGGCGCGCTGGCGGATTACCATGCGCTGCCGGCGCGTCTGGTGATCGGTGTAGCGATGCGGTCGTACCTGGACCCGCTGCTTCTGACGCCGACGGAACTGATCCATCTCGCCAAGCCGCTGAAATCCTGTCTGGAGCAAGGCTCCCTGGTCGAGGCGGCCATCACCAGGATCGCGACAATCCAGGCACGCGCGCCGGGGCAGGATCTTCAGGTTCGCCGCCGCGCCATCCGCGCAGCGGTGGACGAGAGCTGGGCAAAGGCTCGGGTCGCCCAGGTTGCCTTCGCCGCCATGCCGCGCGGCCGCACCTCCGTCGACTGGCTGTTGTCCCAGGGAAGCAAGACACCGACCGGCGATGCCGATTACGACCTGCGCGTCGCCATCGGCCTGGAACTTGTCGACCTCAAGACCTGGAACGGCAAGCTGGACCGGCTGCTGGAACTGCACCAGTGGGATCGGGATGAACGGCTGGCCTCGGCCGTCGATGGGGTGATCGGCGACATCCTCGCCTCTTCCGCGGCGGGTGCGGAGCTGTTCGGCGCCAACCTGCTGCCCGGCGCGCTGCTGGGAACCCTGTGCGACCTGCTGTTCGGCCGGATCGGCATGGAGGCCATCGGACCGAACCGCGTCGGCGTGCTGAACGCCCTGTTCCGCCAGAACAAGCTTCCCCAAGCGAAGGCCGCGGTGCTCGACCGCATCCGCCGCCAGTTGAAGGCGCCCCAGCCGCTGGGCCGTGGCGCCTTCGATCAGGAAGCGGAGATGCTGAAGACGCTGGTCGGCCATCTGCTGACCCGCGACGGGTTGATCGGCGGTGCGGCGATGGCCGATGCGTTGACAGTGCGCTATTCGCGCCGGCTGGAGCAGGGGGGAGCCAGCGCCTATCGCCGGTCGATCGTCGGGCTTGGCGAGGGGCAATCGGACCTGATCTGCCGCATCCATTACCTGACCCGCGTCGCTGCCGCCCCCGCCGCCGAACGGCATGCCGACGAGATCCTCGCCTCGCTGGAGGCTGCCGTCTGCAACGAACTGCTGATCGAGAACATGCTGGTGCAGACGCCCGACACGGCACTGCTGGAGCGGGATTTCGTTCGCGCGTTGGCGGCGATCCGCTCCGCTCCGCTGCCGGCCGACACCTGCGAGCGGATCGCCGCAAAAGCCGAACGGGCGGTGGACGGCTATGTGAAGACCGGCCAGCTCGCCGTCCGCCTGCGGCAGGTGGAGCCGGTCCTGCGCCGCCGCACCGTCCGGCTGGCGGAGGTCGCCTGCTCTGATCTGATCCGCGAGGACGGGGCGTTGCCGCTGATGCGCCAGCACATCCTTGAGATCGTCCGCCAACCGCAGTTCCAGGCCGAGCTTGCCCAGCCGGAGAGCGAAGTCGCCCAGGCCGAGGTGCGGCGTCTGTTGGAACTGCTGGACCGGCTGCGCCAGTTGGCGACGGCACCAGCCCCTCCGCCCGTTCTGCCGCCTGTTTTTCCGGGAGCCGTGCAGCCCACCGTGGATGTGGCGCAGCTTTCGCCCCAGGGGCCTCCGCCGAAAGGCATGCGCGGTGCCGAGACCATCCTTCACCCGGTCAGCCGCCAGCCGGCAGGAACGGCATCGTCGAAGCCGGCTTCCGGGGTGAGACCCGGCCTGTGCCCAAGCTGCTACACGGCTCAAGGGAGCGCTGGCACCTGTGCCGCCTGCGGTTTCCCCGAAAAGTCCGATAACCGGCCGGGCGTGCATCTTGTGCCCGGCACGCTGCTGCATGGCCGCTACAGGGCCGGTAGGGTGCTGGGGCAGGGTGGATTCGGCGCCACCTATCTGGGCTGGGACGACCGGTTGCAGGTGAAGGTGGCGATCAAGGAATATTACCCGGCCAACCTGATCGCCCGGATTCCCAACACCGCTGCCGTTTCCCCCTTCTCGGATGAGCATGCGGAGACCTTCGCCGCCGGCCTGGAGAAGTTTCTGGAGGAGGCGCGGACGCTCGCCCGCCTGCGCGACGTGCGCGAGATCGTCGGCGTCCAGGATTTCTTCGAGGAGAACGGCACCGCCTATCTGGTCATGGAGCTGCTGGAGGGTCGCACCATGAAGAAGTATCTGGTCGACAGCGGCGGACGCATCGACGTGAAGCGGACCCTGGCCGTTGTGATGCCGATCGCCAAGGCTTTGCAGGCCATCCACGACCAGGGTCTGATCCATCGCGACATCAGCCCGGACAACATCTTCCTGACCAATGGCGGCGACCGCAAGCTGCTGGACTTCGGTGCCGCGCGGCAGACCGCCCGTCCGGGGGCCGGCATGACCGTGATCCTCAAGCCGGGCTATGCCCCGCCGGAGCAATATTCCAATGAGGGGCGACAAGGCCCCTGGTCCGACGTCTATGCGCTTTGCGCCACCATCTATCTGGCTCTGACCGGCCGTACGCCGCCCGACGCCACCGCCCGCTTCATGAACGACAAGGTGCCGAAGCCGTCGGAACTGGGCGTGGCGCTGGCGCCCGGATTCGAAAAGGTGCTTCTGTCGGGGCTGTCCATGCGCTGGCAGGACCGGCCGCAATCGATGAAGGACCTGCTGCGGGCCATGACCAACGCGCTGTCCGGCGGCTGAGTTCGGAATCAGCGCGCAAGAAAAAAGGGACCGGCGAACCGGTCCCTTTTTTTCGGTCGGCTGATGCGGCGACGTTACTTCGCGTCGGCTGCGACCTGCATCTTGATGATCTTGTCCGGGTTCGAGACCTGACCGTTGCGGGCCTGATCGCCCTTCTTGATCATGTCGACGAACTCCATGCCCTCGACCACGCGGCCCCAGACGGTGTACTGGCGGTCCAGGAACTGGGACGGGGCGAAGCAGATGAAGAACTGGCTGTCGGCGCTGTTCGGATCCTGCGCACGGGCCATCGACAGGGTGCCGCGGATGTGCGGGGTGCTGGAGAACTCCGCCTTCAGCTTCTGGCCGGAGCCGCCCATGCCGGTGCCGGTCGGATCGCCGGTCTGGGCCATGAAGCCGTCGATGACGCGGTGAAAGACGACGCCGTTGTAGAAGCCCTGGCGGGTCAGTTCCTTGATGCGGGCGACGTGGTTCGGCGCCAGGTCGGGCCGCAGTTCGATCACCACGCGACCGTCCTTCAGGTCGAGGTAAATGGTGTTTTCCGGATCCAAGGCCTTCGCCTCCCCTTGAGAAACTGTAAAGAACGAGACAGTGAAGATTGTGGCGAACAGAGCCGCCAGCAATGCGCGGGTCCACCGCTTCATGCGAAACACTCCGATGAGCCGAAATCCGCGCCCCGGACCATAGGGGAAAAGCGGCGGAATGCAAAGCCGCGCTGGCGGGGAGTTCGGCTGGTCGGCCAATCGATAGGCGGGCCGGTCGGTCTGCCACCCGAAAGATCCGCCAAAGGTCACGGATGACGGCCGCTCGTCCGGGTGTTCATCCGGGCGTGGACGTGGCATGCCGGTTCTGACGATCGAACGGGAAGGGGCGGGGCATTGAGGCTGGGGCGGGCGATAGCGGGG
>NZ_WHOS01000027.1 GCF_013340935.1 Azospirillum melinis
TGGTGGTCATGGCGAGGTGTCAAACACCCGATCCCATCCCGAACTCGGCCGTGAAAAGCCTCCGCGCCAATGGTACTGCGTCTTAAGACGTGGGAGAGTAGGTCGCCGCCAGGTCGCTCAGGCACAAGAGACGCTCCAATCCAAAGTACGTACGCTTGCATCTTCATCCAGATCGGAAACGCCCCGGCTCCAACGAGCCGGGGCGTTTCGCTGTTCGGATCGCAATTACTCCGGTGTCAGGTCCCGCCTGGAGATATGAGTCGTTGACGCACGGCTGCCGCCAGAGGAATGCAGGGCTGATTGTCAGTCTGCCGAATTAGCATGCTCTGCAACCTAAAGAGGGCGGCCGGTCATGATGGACGAAACGGTGGGCGGCAAGCGAAACAGGACGGCCCGCCAGATGGTAGCCGGAACGGAACCCGGCCCGACAATCTACCTGCAACTTGCCGGAGTCGTCCTGTTCTGGGGCGCCAACTGGCCGCTGATGAAGCTGGCGCTGGTCGACATCGGACCGCTCGCCTTCTGCGCCGTTCGGCTGGTCGGCACCATAGTAAGCTTGGCCTTGCTGGCGCCGCTGTTGCGCTATCCCTTGCTGCCCCAACG
Source organism: Azospirillum melinis (assembly GCF_013340935.1). Taxonomy (GTDB): domain Bacteria; phylum Pseudomonadota; class Alphaproteobacteria; order Azospirillales; family Azospirillaceae; genus Azospirillum; species Azospirillum melinis. The sequence goes on from NZ_WHOS01000027.1 coordinate 604, forward strand.
CGGCGAACGGCTGATGCTCGCGGTCGTCGGCCTGCTGCAGGTCGGCGGCATGATGGGGCTGAGCAACATCGGGTTGCAGTTCGTCTCGCCGGGGCGGGCGTCGGTGCTTGCCTACACCATGCAGATGTGGACACTGCCGCTCGGCCTCCTGCTGCTTGGCGAGCGCATCTCCAAGCGGCAAGCCGCAGCGGCACTGCTGACCTTCGCCGGGGTGGTCGTCTTTTTCAACCCGGCGCTGGTGAACTGGAGCGACGTCAACGCACTGATCGGCAATGGCTTCCTGATCGGCTGTGCGATCAGCTGGGCATTGGGGGCGACGCTCTACCGCCGACGGCTGTGGCGCACGCCGTTCTGGACCCAGATTTTCTGGCAGGTCGCCGCCAGCGCGGCGGTGATGGCGCCGCTGGCTCTGTTCGCCGAAACGGCGCACCCGATCAACTGGTCGGGCTCGCTGTTGGCGGTCATCGCCTACAACTGCCTGATCGCCACCGGGCTTTGCTATTGGTGGTGGAGCAAGGCGCTGTCGGTGATGCCGGCCAGCCAGGCCGGGCAGATCGTCTGTCTGGTGCCGGTCACGGCGCTGCTGTTGAGCGCGATCTTCGACAGCGAGCCGCTGAGCTTGGGGGTGCTGCTGAGCGTGGCGCTGATCGGCGGCGGCATCGCCCTCTCCGCACGGGTACGCTGATCAGTGGCATCAAGCGAACGCATGTAGGAAATCCCGATTGGCGGGCGGGCTTTCGGCCGAAGACGGGCTTCGGTAACGGGGCGGCCGGCCGCAATCCGTGCGGAGAACCGTCCTTCATTTTCGAAGTAGCCGTGGGCGCAATCCTCAATTGCGCTCAAATTTTCTTTGAACCGTTACCTTGTGGCGGTGGATTGTTCCGGAAATGGATTATCCAACAGTCCAGTTCGGAGCAAGTCCCGGTCGAAGCGGCGGCGTCAGTGTGGATACTGAGGCGGGAGAAACGGACCAACACTGGAGAGCACCCGATGGCCGGTATTCAGATCGCCGAGATGGATTTTTCCGCAGGGCTCAAGACCAAGCACATGAAGGTGCCTGCCATGGTCGCGAAGGTGGATCTGAAGGAGGTTCCGAAGGATCTCCAGAAGGCCATCGACAAGGATAAGATCATTGTCCAGAAGCTGATCGAAGCGGCCTATGAGCAGCTCAACAAGTCCAAGAAGGACATCCAGGGGGCTCTCCAGGATTTCGATGTCAACCTTGGCAAGAAGCCGCCGGCCAGCGAGAAGGAACTGGCCGAGCGCGAGAAGACGATCAACGTCATGTGCAAGCAGTTCACCGAGGCGCAGTCGGGGCTGGCACTGAAGGCGGTGGAAAAGGCGTGGGACGCCTATGCCAGCAAGAAGTCCGACCTGAAGTCGTTCAAGCTGAAGTTCGCCAAGAGCATGGTGCTGGGGTCGATCAGCATTCTTGCCAGCACCGTGTCGGCCGGCGTCAGCGTCGGTGTGGCGGCGGTGACGGCGGGCGGCGCCACCCCGATGGCGATCATCGGCATCTGCACGACCGTCGCCAGCATCGGCAAGACCGCCGTCACCATGGCACTCGCCATTCACAATTTCGCCCGCGACATCGAGAAGGCGGAAGCCGACATCCGCAAGACCGACGACACGCTGGCGTCGGCCTACAGCAGCGGCGACCTGAATTTCAAGGCCGGCGCGCGCGAAGTGGCGGCGATCCTGGGCGTGCCGTTCGTGAAGTCGGTCGGCGGCATGGAGAAGCTGCTGCTCGAATACCACGCCAAGACCGGCAAGATGGAAGAGCAGTCCGATAAGCTCTATGATCAGGCCAAGAAGATGATGACCCAGATCGAGAAGCTGGAGAAGGAGAAGCTCTCCAAGCAAGCCGATGCTCTGGTCAAGATTCTCGGCGAGAAGGTCACCTTCACGCTCGACAAGATCCACGAGCTGCAGGCGCGTATCAAGACGAAGGACGTCTTCTACGATCAGATGACCGGCCACCTGGTCTGCTACAAGGATCTGCGCGGCAAGCCGCTGGAGAAGATCGGTGTGACGAAGGAGACGCTGGAGACCATCGTCACCATCGGCTCGACCCTGAAGACCATCGTCTCCACGACGCTTCAGATCGTCAAGCTGGCCGGGGGCTGACGCCGGCGCCTATCGGAGTCTGTCCGGTGCCTGGAGAGGCGCTGGACAGACTCCGGGCTTTATTCCGGGAATGGACCGCAGGGAACGGGAAGGGGAGACGCATCATGGGAATGCAGGCCGTCATGGGCGCGATGACGATGTGCAGCTTCGGCGCCGCACCGTCGAGCCTCATGGTGCTTCCCGCCAGCGCGGTGATGAGTTCCAAGGTGCCCGCCGCCAACATCATGGACAGCAAGCCGTTCGTCAATGTCTTGCCGTTCGGCATGTGCATGAGCATGGCCAACCCGGCGGTGGCCGCCGCCACCGCGGCGGCCTTCGGTGTGCTGACGCCCATGCCCTGCACGCCGATGACGGCCGCCCCCTGGGTGCCCGGCTGTCCGACCGTGCTGGTCGGCAAGATGCCGGCACTCAACAACAGTTCGAAATGCATCTGCAGTTTCGGGGGTGTCATCCAGATCACGCTGCCCGGTCAGTTCACCGAAATGATCCCCTGAGCATCGGTTGCCGGACCGAACCGCCCGACGCTATCGCCCCGGCGGCTTCGGCGCCGGGATCGCGCCGGTTTCCTTCCCGCCTTCGGAGAAGGTCCGCAACGGCTCCACCAGGACGCCCTGGTGATAGACGCCGCGCTGCATAACCTTGCCGGACGGAAAGAAACGCAGGAACTCTCCCTCCAGCAGCCCGTCCTTGAAGACTGCCTGCTCGCTGACCGCTCCGCCTTCGAAAAAGCCTGCCGTCGGGCCGTGCAGACGGTCCGCAGCGTAGGTCTCCCGGCGCAGAACCGCGCCATGCGGGCTGTAGAAGACCGACTCGCCCTCGCGCTTGCCGGCACGGTACTGCACCACGGCCGCCACCGTGCCGTTGGTGGCGAAATAGACGGATGGCCCTTCCAGTTCGCCGGCGCGGTAGCTCATGCGGCAGACCAGCCGCGCCTGCATGTAGAAGGTCGATGTGCCGTGCAGCACCCCGTTTGCATAATCGGCGATCTGCACGATCTTGCCGTCATCGTCATAGTGGCGTGTCTCGCCGTGCATGACGCCGCCGCGCATGCGGGCCCGCATCGCCGGCAGGCCGGTTTCCCCATAACGGATGAAATCGCCGTCGAAAACCCCGTCCACCAGCCGTCCGGATTGAACGATGCGCCCGTGCGCGTCGCGCTCCTCGACCCTGATCTCGGTGGGGCCTGCGGCGTCGGGGGTGTCGGTTGGAGAGTCCATGTCCGTCATCTCAGTTCACCATCACCACGCCGCCCTTGAGCGTCAGCATGCCGCCGCCACTCACCTCCGCCGATGCCGACCCCTTGACCGTGCTGGACAGGCCTTCGGCGGTCAGAGCCAGCCCCGCCTTCAGGTCCAGCGTCGTGCCGCCCTTGAGCGTGGCGCCCATACCGGCCTTCATGTCCAGGCCCATGCCGGCGTCGATCTCCATGCCGGTTCCGGATTTCACGGTCATCGCGGTGCCGGACTTGACGTCCAGGGACGTGCCCGCCTTGATCTCGATGCCGGTCGCCGCCTTGATGCCGATGTCGGCCGAGGTCGCCGTCAGCTTGATCGACTTGCCCTTGATCACGATGTCGCCGGTCACGTCGATGGTCAGGTTGCCCTTGACCGTCAGCGTGTAGTTGTTGTCGACGGTGTGCTCGAAGTCGTCGTTGTTGAGGTGCGTCTCCTTGCCCTTGACCGACAGGTCGCGGGTGCCCTTCGAAATCGCGTGCGTCTCGTTGCCTTCGGACACAGTGATCGAATGGTTGTTCTTGACCGTCAGCTTCCGGTCGTTCTTGACGTCGATGGTGCTGTCGTTCTCGATCGTCTCGATCTCGTCGTGCTTGACCAGCCGTGTCAGGTCGTTGAGGACCTTGATGTTCATGTCCTTCTGGGCCTGGACGAAGATCTCCTCGTTGTCGGCCTTGTCCTCGAAGCGGATCTCGTTGAACTTGCCGGTGCCGTTCTTGGAGGTCTGCGTCTTGATGGTGCTCTTCGTGGAATCGTCGGGCAGCGTGTAGGGGACGGTCTGGTCGGCGTTGTAGACGGCGCCGGTGACCAGCGGCCGGTCGGGATCGCCGTCCAGGAAGGTGACGACCACCTCCTGCCCGACGCGCGGGAAGAACATGATGCCGTAATTCTTTCCGGCCCAGCCCTGCGCCACCCGAACCCAGCAGGAGCTTTTCTCATCGTTGGTGCCGAGCCGGTCCCAGTGGAACTGCACCTTGATCCGCCCATACTGGTCGAGCCAGATCTCCTCGCCCGACTTGCCGACCACCTTGGCGGTCTGGGTCGAGTGGATTCGCGGCTTCTGGGCGGTGTTGAGCGGGCGGAAGGGATGGGCTGACGGGAAGCCGGTGAAGGTCGCGACGAAGCGGTTGGTCGCCCCATCGATGCGGACGGAGTTCAGCACCATCTCCGCGTTGAGCGAGTCCTTGCGATGGCCGGAGATGGTGATCTTGGTCCCGGCCTCCAGCCCGCGACAACTTCCGCCGCCGCGGATGCGCTGGCTGGCGAAGGCGAGTGCCTGCTGGCGCACCAGGGCGATCTGCTCGCCGTCGGCGGACACGGTGTGGCGCACCGCATAGTCGTTCATCGTGCCGGTGCCGGCACTCCCCTCCGCCGTGGCGTAGAGGTCGGTTGACGGCGTCTCGAAGTGATAGCTGTCCACTCCGACGCTCTTGGTCGTCACCCGCCGCTCGACGCCGAGCTGGGTGATGACGTTGTCCTCGTTGTCGTAGGCCTTGTGCCCGCGATACTCGTAGGTGGAGACCAGCGCGCTGGTGGTGAAGGCGCTGTCGCCGTCGCCCAGAACCAGCTTGTGCTCGCCGTCGGCATGTTCGAAGAAATAGAAGATGCCCTCCTCTTCCAGCAGCCGGGCAATGAAGTTGTAGTCGGTCTCGCGGTACTGCACGCAATATTCGCGGGTCGGGTAGGTGCCGTTCAGCACCGTCTTGATGGTGCCGGTGGAGCCGATCACCGCCTCGACGATTTCCGGCACCGTCTTTTCCTGGAAGATGCGGCAATCGCCGGAATGGGTCAGCATCCACAGCCAGGGATGCAGTTCCGCCTCGTAATGCGCGGAGGAATCGCGGTCGTCGATGTGCGTCAGCTCGATGCGGCCGACGATGGCGTTGATGTAGCGCTTGGAGGTGCCGTCGCCCAGCGTCAGGGTCACCGTCACCGGTTTGCCGACGATCTGGTCGAAGTCGATGTCGTCGTCCGACGAGATCATGGTCACCCGGTAGGAGAAGAGCGACGACAGCCGCTCCTCGCCCACGATGTTGCGCAGGATCAGCTTGTCGGGTCCGAGCGGAGTCGAGATCGACAGGTGCTGTTGGGCCTGTGAGAAACGCTCGCTCATTTTTCCCTCGTGCTGCCTCGCCCCGTCCCGCGGCCGGTCAGGCCAGCGCCGGTTCCGCGGCTCCAACGGTCACGGTGAAACGCCCGTCGCTCTCGCAATCGACCCGGATCGCCCCCACCGGCTGTCCGGCGGCCACCTGATCGAGGATCCGCATGGCCACTTCGGGCACCACGAACTCCGACAGCAGGGTGTCGATCATACGGGCGCCCGCATCGGAATGCACGGCCCGCCGCACCAGCGCCTCCAGTGCCGCCGGCGTCACGGTCAGCGCTGCCGCACGGTTGCCCTCGGTGCGCTTGCGCAGCTTCTCCACCTTCATCATGGCGATGGCGCGGACCTGCTGCTCGCTGAGGGGATAGTAGGGCACGACCGTCAGGCGACCGAGGAAAGACGGCCGGAAGCGCCGCCGCAGCGGATCGGAGATGGCCTCGACACCCTCTTCCAGCGCCTCGCGGATCTCGCCGGCATCGAGCCGCGCCCGCCCGAGTTCCGTCAGCTCCACGTCGCCGAGATTGCTGGTCAGCAGGATCAGCGTGTTGCGGAAGTCGACCTCCACCCCCTCGCCATCCTCCAGCACGCCCTTGTCGAAGACCTGATAGAACATGTCCAGCACGTCCGGGTGGGCCTTCTCCACCTCGTCCATCAGGATGACCGAATGCGGACGGCGCCGTACCGCCTCGGTCAGCACGCCGCCGCTGCCATAGCCGACATAGCCCGGAGGAGCGCCGCGCAGGGTCGCCACCGCGTGTGCCTCCTGGTACTCCGACATGTTGATGGTGATGAGGCTCTGTTCGCCGCCGTTCAGCAGCTCGGCCAGGGCCAGCGAGGTTTCCGTCTTGCCGACGCCACTGGGACCGCTCAGCAGGAAGACGCCGATGGGACGGTTGGGCTCGTTCAGGCCGGCGCGGTAGCCGCGCACCGCCCGCGCGATGGCGCGCAGGGCCTGCGGCTGGCCGACGACGCGCGCCTCCATGCGCCCCTCCAGCCCGACGACGACATCGACGTCGTCCTTGGACATCGAGCCGACCGGAATGCCGGTCCAGTTCGACACCACCGCGGCGACCACGCCGCCGTCGACCCGGTGCGGCACCAGCGCCTCGTCGCCGCGCAGCGCGGCCAGCCGCTCTTCCGCCGCCACCGCGTCGGCCTGCCGGCCGGCGGTCAGCGCCTCGTCGATGGCCTTCACCAGCTCGGTCTCGCGGTTCCAGCGCCCGGTCAGCGCCGCAAGCTCCTCGGCGACGGCAAGGCGGCGGGTGGCGATGCCGGCCAGCCGGGCCTCGTGCGTTGCGCCTGCCTCGCGCTCCAGCCGCTCGGCCTCGCGGGCCAGCATCTGGTCCTCGCGCTCTAGGGTCTCGATGGCTTCGGGCTTGGAGGTGCGGGCGACGGCCACCCGCGCGCAGGCGGTGTCCAGCACGCTGATCGCCTTGTCGGGAAGCTGGCGCGCCGGGATGTAGCGCGCCGACAGCTTCACCGCCGCGGCGATGCCGTCGTCCAGCACGCGCACGCCGTGGTGTTCCTCGAAGCGGCGCACCAGCCCGCGCAGCATGGCGGCGGCGGCAACCTCGTCCGGCTCGGGAACCGAGACCGGCTGGAAGCGGCGGGCGAGCGCCGGGTCCTTCTCGAAGTATTTCTTGTATTCGGCCCAGGTGGTGGCGGCGATGGTGCGGAACTCGCCGCGGGCAAGCGCCGGCTTCAGCAGGTTGGCGGCGTCGCCCTGTCCGGCCGCCCCGCCGGCACCGATCAGCGCATGGGCCTCGTCGATGAAGACCACCGTCGGTACGGCGGAGGCCGCCACCTCCTTGATGATCGACTTCAGCCGGTTCTCGAACTCGCCTTTGACACCGGCGCCCGCCTGGAGAAGGCCGAGGTCCAGCGTGCGGATCGCCGTGCCGCGCAGCGGCTCCGGCACGTCGCCCTCGGCGATGCGCAGCGCCAGCCCTTCGACGATGGCGGTCTTGCCGACGCCGGGGTCGCCGACCAGGATCGGGTTGTTCTGCCGCCGCCGCATCATCACGTCAACGACCTGGCGGATTTCCCGGTCGCGGCCGATCACCGGGTCGATCTTGCCGGCCCGCGCCTGCGCCGTCAGGTCGACGGTGTACTGGTCCAGCATGGACTGGCCGGAGGCCAGCGGCGATGGGGTCGGTGGCGCCTCGCTGCCGAGCGGTGCGGCCGCGGTGGCGGACGCCTCGCCCAGCTTGGCATCGCTGCGCAGCATGCGCACCAGTTCCGGCAGGTCGGTGGCGGTGCGGTCGCGCGGGATGGCAAGAAGCGACGGTGCGGACTCACCGACCACCGCGCGCACGGAATCGCAGGCGACCGCCGCCCACAGCAGGGCCGGCACTAGGATCTGCGGGCTGTCCAGATGCGTCACCGAGGTGAGCAGCGCATTCTCCAGCAGCTCCGGCACCCGCGGCGAGAAGGCAGGGGTGCGCGTGTTGCCGCGGCGGATTTTCTCCAGCGCCGCGTTCAGCTCGGCCTCGACCCGCGCCGCATCGACGTTGTAATGGCGCAGGATGCCGGCCACGACGCCGCTGTTGGCGCGCAGGACACTGAGCAGCAGATGTTCGACCTCGACGTCGTAATGGGTGTTCGACACGCACAGCGCGGCGGCGCGTTCCAGCACCTTGCGGCCGTCGCGGTCGAGCTTTCCGATCAGGGTCTTGATGTCGGCGGTCACGGGCTGCCTCCGGTCGCGGGCTGAAGAGTGAGCTGGCCGGGTGTCCGGCTCGGCGAGTTGGGGAAGCGCAGCCAGGACGTCCAGCCGAGCAGGCTGCCGTCGCGGGCGGAAAGGCGGGTGCGCGGCACCATCGGCGGGCTCAGCACCAGGGAGATCTGGAAATCCATGCCGTCGCCGCTGTGGAAGCGGGCGAGGGCGCACAGCGTGGCATGGTGGCGGCCGTTGGGTAGGAAGTCGCGGTAGCGCTCCAGCGAGTCCATTTTCAGTTCGATGTCGTAGCAGGTCTGCTGGTCCCAGACGCGCCGTCCGACAACCACATCCTGGCCCAGCCGGTTGTTGCGTCCCCGCCGCCCGGCGCTGACGACGGTCGTCGCCTCTTCGCCGAGGGGAAGCCACCGGCCGACGAACCCCTTGACCCGCGCCTCCACCTGGAAGATGGCGCCGATCATCGTCTCCAGCCCGGCGGCCGAGCGCACGCGGCAGGACAGGATGCCGGAAAAGGCCAGCAGCATGCGGTCGGGCGCACCGGGCAGCCGCTCCTCCAGATGACCGGTGCCGATGCCCACCAGGGAGCGCAGGGCCCGCGCCAGCAGCGACCGCTCCGGATCGCGCTCCAGCAGCGGCAGGCTGCCCTGCCGCGTCCGGTAGAGGATCGACATCAGGCGGTGGTTGAAGATGTCGTAGAAGGCGGCGCCCGCCGTGTCGTGGCGGGCCACGCGCTCCAACATCATCTCGGTGGCGACATAAGGCAGGGGGCCGCCCGTGCCGCCGAGCCCCAGCACCGGCGAGCGCACGACGCCGCGTCCATTCTCGTCCTGCCGCGCCGACACCACGTCGCTGGCCGGAAAGGCGAGGGTGGCGTCATGTTCGATGCGCACGGCCTCGCGGTCGGGATCGATGCCGGACCCGAGCGGCTCGCGGTCCGGTGCGGCGCGTTCCAGCAAGGCGATGGCCTGGAACAGGTCGAACCCCCAGGGCTCGGCCTCCAGCGCCTCGATCAGAGGACGGGCTGATTGCCTGCCAGGCGTGGCCATGTCTTCCAGATCCCCCCTCGTTGCACCGACCGCAGCCGGAGCTGGGCGAAAGCGTTGACGTTGACGTAGAGGCCGAGGAAGCGGCTCAGCACCCCGCCGAACACCAGCGGGCTGGTGCCCACGAAGTTGCGCTCGTCGATGTCGAGCGTCAGCTCCAGCCCGCGCACGAAGCCGCGCCAGGCATCCTGGCCGATGCGGTGCAGGACCGGCCGCGAGGACAGCGCGTTCAGGCCGCGCAGCTGGTTCTGCGCCATCACGTCGTCCGGCGCATAGAGCCCGAGAATGGCCTGGAGCGCCCGCAGCCCCTCCGGATCGCCCGTCAGGCTGAGGTGGTTGACCGACAGGTGCGAGACCAGCTTCCACGCCGACGTGCCGCCGATCGGGGCGGGACGCCCGGCGGTCGGCTTGTTCAGGCAGCGGATGGATGCGATGGGGGCCGCCTCCTCGATCATCAGCACTGCGCCTGCCGGCACCTGCTCCGCCAGCCCGCGGTTGGTGCAGGTGACCCGCACCAGCAGCGTCTCGTCCGCCGGCTCCGCCGGGTCGAGGTCGAGATGGTGCAGGCTGAGATAGACGTCGGTGCCCGGCATGTCCTCGCGCTGGGTCGGTTCGCGCGCTGCAAGCCAGAAGCCGCGCGGATCGGCATCGGCGCTGGCATGCTGGAAGGAGAACAGCGGCACATAGGTGCGGCGCGCGCCGTCGGCGTCGCGCATGCCCGTGACCTCCAGCACCGAATGGATCTCGGTGGTCCGCTCGCGCATCGCATCGGCGACGACGCGGTAGGAGGTGCGCTTGTGGTTGAGCCGCACCGGCTCGGCCGAGCGGGTGAACAGGTTGACGATCGGCGTGCAGCCCAGCCGGAAACAGTCGCGGCGCACCGTCAGCCGGTTGGGCAGCGGGCGCGACACCAGGATCAGCACGTCCACCACGGTTCCCGACAGCCGGCCCTGCGGCAGCGCCAGATCGTAGAAGTCGAACTTCTGCGGGAACTCGAAATACTCCTGCAGCAGGCCGTAGGCCGGCTGGGCATGCCGCGGGTGGGGCAGCACGGTCTGGTCGGGCTCGAAGCCGACGGGGCGGAGCAGGTCGTCGCCGCGCAACCGCACCGGCGGCTTGCCGGGCATCAGGTAGACGACCTCCACCATGCCGCACAGCAGCATCTCGTGCAGTGCCGCGTTCAGCACCGGCTCGCCGTTGAGGAACAGCCTCAGGCTTTCCACCGGCAGGTTCTCGAAGACCTGATTGCAGGTTTCCAGCCGCAGGCGCAGGACCGAGGCGGCTTCGCCGCCGTCGATGAAGTCGTAGCGCTCGGTCGGCTCCACCGCGGCCTCGGTCAGCGCCAGCGGCCACAGGGTCACATCGTAGGCGGTGCGGAAGCGGCAGCGCGCCGATCCTTCCGCCAGGGCGTGCAGGGCCGTGCCCCGCGGCACGGTGAAGCCGCCGGTGAGCTGGCCGTTGCCGGCCGCCGGTTCCATCTGGGCGATGCCCATCGGCGGCACCGGCGCCACCAGCTGCGGGTGGAGGATGCCCAGCAGCGCTTCGGTGAAGCGCGGGAATTCGCGGTCGAGGTTGAGTTGCAGGCGTCCGGTCAGGAACGCAAAGGACTCGATCAGCCGTTCGACGTTGGGATCGGCCGCCTGGTCGGGCCCGAGCGCCAGGCGCCGGGCGATCTTCGGGTAACTGCGTGCGAACGCCTCGCCCGCCCGGCGGACGTACAGCAGTTCGCGCTCGTAATGTTCGAGGAGATCCTCGCGCCGCATGTCAATCCGTCCCGGCGGCGAGGCCGGCGGTTGGCGTCGGGGATGCAGCGCCGAGATTGACGGAGAAGAACAGCGGCTCGACGACGGTCCCGGCGGCCACCTCGCCGGAGATTTCCACCGTCAGCGTCCCGTTGCCCTTGCCCGGCGTCACGACGACGCGCGGCCGCAGCAGGCGCGGTTCGAAATCGAGGATGGCATGGCGGACCACGGTCTCCACCCGGCGGCGGTCGGTGAAGGAGCGCGGGTGGATCTCGCCGAAGTCCGGCAATCCGTATTCCATCACGGTGCCGCCGGTGTCGGTCCGGCGTTCGCCCGCGGTGCGGCTGTCCAGCAGGCGCTGGATCTCCCGCTGGATGGACGCGGTCAGGTCGGGCATGGACATGACGATCATGGACGGATCGTCGGTCGACGGGTTGTCCGGCTCGAAATCGATCAGGCGCTCGAAGAGCAGCGTGCGCCCGCCGTTCATCGCCTTGGACTGTGTCATTACCGGCCTTTCGATCCCTTGTCGTCGTCCGCTTGCCCGCGGCGTTGCCACGCTTGCCCCTCCCTTGCGGAGCGAGAGAGGGGGCAACCGTTTCCGCCACGGCATGGCCCCGGCGGTTACCGGGGGCTCATGCCGCAGAGTCTCAGCTCGCGCCGCCGACCGCACCAGTGAGCAGATCGAACGAGACGCCGCCGCCGCCCTGGCTGGTCTGCTTCTCGTCGTACTGCTTGTAGACCCAGGTGATCTTCGTGGCGTTGATCTCCAGGCTCTCCGTGGTGTCGCCCTCGCTGACGCTCAGCGAGTGCTTCGACAGGAGCGGGTTGGTCAGCTCCAGGGTGAGGAACTCAACCCACTGGAACTCGTCGTCGCCCAGCGGCTTGACGCAGTGGATCTTCCAGGTCTCGCCCTTCACGCCGGCACGCAGCAGCAGGCTGATGAGCTTGGGGGACGCGATGTCCCACTTGCGCTCCAGCGTGATGTTGTTGACCTTCGGCGTGTGAACGGTGCGCCGCGCGTTGGTCGTGACTTCCATCTCGACCTCCATGTCCTGTGAGAGCGATTCGCACAGGATCATGTCGGTGAAGTCGACCTGCTTCGTCTTGACCCGGCACTCGCCCTTGACCTCGGGGATCTCCAGGATGACCATGGACATGGTGATGAACTCCTAAACAGATGGGCGTTGGACGGTCGGGACCGGGGTCAGGCTTCCGGCGCCGGCAGCTCGGCCACCAGCCGGATCGAAGCCGACAGCTCTTCGAGCTGGAAGTGCGGGCGCAGGAACACGTTGGCGCGGTAAACGCCCGGACGGCCCGGCACCTCGTAGACGTCCACGCGGGCTTCGCGCAGCGGGAAGCGCGCCTTCATGTCCTGGGAGGCGTCGTCATCCAGCAGGATGTAGTTGCCGATCCAGGTGTTCAGGTAGCTCTGCACGTTGCCGCGGGTCGCGAACGAGCCGATCTTGTCGCGCAGCATGACCTTCAGGTAATGCGCGAAACGCGACGACACGAGCATGTAGGGCAGCATCGCCGAGAGCCGCGCGTTCGCGTTGGCTTCGTTGGTGTTGTACACCTTCGGCTTGTTGGCCGTCTGGCCGCCGAAGAACGCCGCATAGTCGGTGTTCTTGCAGTGCACCAGCGAAATGAAGCCGAGGTCGTTCAGCTCCTTTTCACGACGGTCGGTGATGGCGATCTCGGTCGGGCACTTCAGCGCGACGTCGCCCTCGTCCGTCTTGAAGGTGTGGGTGGGCAGACCGCCGACCCGGCCGCCGCCTTCGACGCCGCGGATGGCGGCCGTCCAGCCATACTTGGAGAAGGCTTCGGTGATGCGAACGCCGAGCGCCCACGAGGCATTGCCCCACAGGTACTTGGAGTGGTCGCGGCCGTCCACGTCCTCCACGAAGTTCACGCCTTCGACCGGCACCGTCTTCGGGCCGTAGGGCAGGCGCAGCAGCGTGTGCGGCATGACCAGCGCGACGTAGCGCGAGTCTTCCGACGCGCGGAAGGAACGCCACTTCACCATCTCGGCGGTTTCGAAGATCTTCGACAGGTCGCGCGGACCCGACAGCTCGGAGAAGCTGTCCATGTCGAACATCTTGGGCGAGGCGGCGGCGATGAAGGGCGCATGGGCCGCAGCGGCGACGTTCGAGATCTTCTCGATCAGCGACATGTCCTGCGGGTGGCGGCCGAACTCGTAGTCGCCGATCAGCACGCTGTAGGGCGTGCCGCCGAGCGTGCCGTACTCGGCCTCGTAGACCATCTTGAACAGCGCGCTCTGGTCGAACTCGACCGCGCTGTCCAGGTCCTTCTGCAGATCCTTGCGCGAGCTGTTCAGCACGCGGATCTTGAGCTGCGTGCCGGTCTCGCTGTTCATGACGAGGTAGTTCAGGCCGCGCCAGGTGGCTTCCAGCTTCTGGAAGTCCTCATGGTGCAGCACCTCGTTGAGCTGAAGGCTGATCAGCTCATCGATCTGGGCGATGCGGTGGTTGATCGCCTCGACGACATCCACGGCGACGGCGTCGCCGGTCTCGGCGACGACCTGGTCGACGAACTCGGACAGCAGATCGCGGGCGTAGGGGCGCTGGCCTTCTTCACGCGCCATCTTGCCCTCGACCATCATGCGGTCGAGCAGGCTGGCGCTGGCGGTGCTCTCGACGGACATTTCCGTAGTCACTTGGGCACTCCTGTGAATGCGTTCCGTATCAGCGGATTGGCGGCCGTCAGGCGGCCGGCGGCTCTTCCGTCGAAACCGGCGCCATGGCCGTTTCCGTGGGGCCGAGGAGCTTCTTCAGCTCGTCCTGCTGTTCGGTGTTGGAGATGACGTCGTTGAGCAGGCCGCTCAGCTCGTCGTTGCCGTCCAGCTTCGCCAGCAGATCGGAAAGCTTCTGCCGGGCCTCGAACAGGCGGGCCAGCGCCGGCACCTGGTTCAGCACCTGGACCGGCTCGAAATCGCCCATGTCGTCGAAGTTCAGCAGCACGTTGAGCTTGCCGCCGTCGGGCTGGAGCTTGTTGTCGACTTGGAACGCCAGCCGCGGAGCGGCGGAGGCCAGAACGTCGTTGAAATTGTCGCGGTCGATCTCGACGAACTTCCGCTCCTTCAGCTTCGGCAGCGGCTTTTCCGGCTTGCCGCTCAGGTCGGCCAGGACGCCGACGAGGAACGGAAGCTCCTTCATCTCGGTGGCGCCGCCGGTGTGAACCTCGTACGTCAGCTTGACGCGCGGCGGACGGACGCGCTCCAATTTCTTCTGGATGCTCTCGGTCATGACCTCACCACCTCGCAATGGATCCATGCGCGCCCTGCGCCGCGCGTTAGCCCCGCCATCATTCGGAGTGCAATCAATCTTAGCCAGCCGAGATAGGCCCCAATTGGCTGGCATCCCCCGGGAACACCTCCGTTTCGGAGGTATTACCCCGCAACCGGCCTTTCGGCCTGTTCCATTCCGGCGGGAAGCCCCGCGCCGGTACGGAGTTACCGGCGCAGGTGCCGCAGCAGGAAGTTGCGCGCTTCCACCAGCTGGCTCATCCGTTCCGCGCTCGACAGCAGGCCGGTGTCGGGATGGTAGATCGGCGCCAATGTGCGGAAGCGGCTGTTGACCGCCTGCGGATCGAGGCCCCATTCGTGGGTGAATCCCAGCACATAGGTCGCCTGCCAGGGCTTGAGGATCGGCTGCTGGAGCGGACGGAAGGCCAGCGTTTCCAGCGCGGACGTCAACTGCTCCAGGCGCAGGCGGCAGCGGCTCATCTCGGTTTCCACCGCCGCCAGTTCGCCCGACGTGACCAGACGCGCCCCGTCGGATGCACCGATGGTCGCCGCCGCCCACGCCGCCTTGCGCACTGTCGCATGGTCCAGGCGGACCGGGTAGCGCACCCTCAGCTTCGGCACCACGCGCACCCGCCGGGTACGGCCGTTCTTCAGCGTCACCCGCCGGTACGACAGGTCCACCGGGTTGGGTTCCCCCGGATCCGGCAGGGCTTCCAGCACGTCGGGACTCATGACCGTCAGGAAGGCTCGAATGAGCTGCGATGTCGTCATGCCGCGGGCGACCGCCGCCGCCTCGACGGCCGACCTCAGGGAATGCTGGCAAGGCACGACGATGGAGGACAAAGGGCAACCCCGAAGTGTGAGTGAAACCATGAATGACCTGTAAGGCTCAGTCCCGCGCCTGCCGGAGCTGGGCGAGCGCATCGCGGATCGCCGCCTCCAGCGCGGCGATCCGGCCGCGTTGCTGTTCGTCGCGGCGGGCGGCGGCCTGTGCGGCGCTGCGCAGGCGGCCGACCTCCTCGATCGGCGATGCGTCCACCCCCTGGCGGTCGAGGTAGAACAGCCCGACCTCGATCACCTCCCGCAGCGTCTGGCCGGCCGGCAACAGCCGCTCCACCGCTGCCAGCGCGGCAATCCGCTCGCCCGCCGCCTCGCTGCCCAGACGCGGAAGCACCGCCCGCAGGCGCTTGTCCCGGCTCAACGCGCCGCCCGGTCAATGCACGGCATGGGCGAGCCGCTGGAACATGCAGAGATAGCCGTGGACCGGAACCGACGCCTCGGTGCGCAGGATCACGTTGTCGATGGTCCTGGCGCGGAACAGGCCGCGCGCGCTGCTTCGCAGATGGTCGAGGCCATGGACGTAACGGCCGCTCGGCGTCAGCCGGTATCCCGGCTCCTCCTGCCGCTCCACCGTGAAAGCCAGCAGCCCGCCAGGATTCAGCACCCCCGCCGCCGCCCGGAAGACCTCCGTCAGGTCGCCGATGTAGCAAAGCACGTCCGCGCTGACGACGGCATCGAAACGTTCGTCCGTTCCGGTCATGAACCGGACGAGCTCGGCCTGCGCCAGCAGGTCATAAAGGCTGCGGTCGCGCGCCTTGTCCAGCATGCGTGCCGACAGATCGACCCCGACCAGCCGGGATGCCGCCGGACGCAGGATCGGCCCGCACAGGCCGGTGCCGCAGCCGATGTCGAGAATCCGCGCACCGCCATCCGCCGCCAGGGGCGCCGCCAGGGCCGCGACCGCGGTGCGGGCGACGATCTCATGCGCCTTGTACTGGAGCGTCTTGACCAGATGATCGTCGAAACGGTCGGCATAGGAATCGAACACGTTGGCGACATAGGCCTCCGGCGCCTTGGCCGAGGTGGTCCCGGCGATGGCGTGGACGAGATGGGCCAGAACCGTGTCGTCCGGGTCGAGTTCCATCGCCCGGCGATACACCTCGAGCGCCTCGTCGCGGTGATTGCGGTTCACCAGCAGCGATCCCAGCACGATCAGCGATTCCCGCCGCGATGGTTCGAGCGCCGCCCCGCGGCGGGCGGCGGACAGGGCCTCCGCCGACCGGCCGACGGCGTCCAGCGCCTGGGCCTGCACCGCCAGGACTTCCGTGCCCGCCGGATCCAGGGCGAGCGCGGCGCGGCACACGGGCAGGGCCTCCGCCGGCGCCCGGTCCTTGAACAGGGCCATGGCGCGCAAGGCATGCATCGCCGAGTGGTCCGGGCGCAGCTTGGCCGCCTGCTCGGCAGCGAGGGCGGCGTCGCGGTAGCGGTTCTGGGCAAGCAGGATGCGGGCGAGGTTGGCGAAGGCCTCGGAATAGTCGGGACGGTGGCGTAGCGCGGCGGCGCAGGCGAGCAGCGCCTCCTCCAACCGGCCCATGCCGCGCAGCGCGACCGCGAGGTTGTTGTAGGGCATCGGCCAGTCGGGTTGCGCGGCGATGGCGTCGCCGAACAAATCGGCGGCCTCGGCGAAGCGCCCCTGGCGGAGCAGGGCCGTGCCGTCCTCCACCTTCGCCCGGATTTCATCCGGGATCTCGCCGGCTTGGAATGAGGTGGTTTGGAGAGACGGGGCATGACGGGGGGAGGGTGTTCCGGCGACACTTGGCTGCGCCATTGCGGGCGCCATAGCGGCGGACGCTTCGTCCATGGCGGTCCCCTCCGAGAAAGACAGATATCCGGCCTATGCCGTGACAAAGGGCATACCGCACCCCCGATGCCGCCGCAAAAGCAGATCGAACCAACATGGGCCAATCTTCAGGGGCTCCGGCGCTGGATTCCGGCTATAGCCGAACCAGGAGGCCAGCCATGCTCTTCGGTTTCGGGCGCCTTGCATTCGTCCTGTGGCTCTGCGCGGTCGGCGGTCAGGTCTTCACCCTGTTCGCCTTCCACAACGCGGTGGCCGAGGCTCACACCAGCGAGATCGCCGCGCGGCTCTCGGCGCTGACGAACCGCGTCGCCGCGGCCGCGGCCGAACGCGCCACCATCGGAATTCCGCTGGCCCACCAGAGCGACCTCCAGCGCCGCATCGAACTGGCGACCGGCGTCGGCAGCGGCGTGGCGCTGCATGTCGTCGACGCGCGCGGCACGGTGCTTTTCAGCACCGCGCGGGAAATGGTCGGCGCGACGGTTCCGGCTTCGTGGATCGGCATCGTCGCAGCCGCTCCGGCGGATCCGTGGAGCCACGAGGGGCGTGACGGCATGGTCATCGGCGTGCCGGTGCTCGACGCCCTGGGGGCGGTGGGCGGTGCCATTCTCGGCCATGCGGCGCAGGAGGATGCGCGGGTCGAGGTGCTGACGGCGCTGCGCGAGACGGCGACGGTCACCCTTGTGTTCCTGATGCTGGTCGCCGTGCTGGCGGCGCTGGGCACCCGTCTGCTGGTCGGGGAGACCCATCGTTCCGTTTTGAAGCTAAAGGCATTCTATGAGGCGCAGTGCCAGAGGCTGATGGGGGCGGAGCCCGCCAACGCCGAGACGCGCCCGGCGGGGCAGGCTCTCGGCGTGGTCCTGCATGGTCTGGAGCAGGCCGAGGAACAGGCGGCCCGCATCGACGATGCGCCACCCCGCGGCACGTCGGGAGCATAATCAATGCTGTTTGGATCCGAGCACCCCGTCCGCCGCTTCGTCCCCCTGCTGGTCGCGGTCGTCGTCATTCCGTGGATCGCCACCCTGGCGGCGGCGCTGGTCGGCGCGGCCAATCTGGCCGACCGCGGCACGGCGACGCGCACCGACATCGTCGGACAGGCCCTGGTGCAGGACCTCGAAAAGGCGCTCGGCCTTGGGCTGCCGCTCAACCGTCTGGCCGGCATGGACGATTATCTGGAGGAACTCTCCGACATCGTTCCTGAGATCGAGCTGGTGCTGATCGCCGACGCCGATGGGAAGACGCTTTTCCAGAAAGCGACCACCGGGCGGCCGGACCTGTCGGCGCGCCTGTCCCCGGCCGAGACCGACTGGTCGGCCTTCCACCTGTCGGTGCAGCGCTATCCCCTGCGAACCGGGGCGACGCAGTCCGGCGAGGTGATCCTTGGCCGGAAGGCGCTGGCGCAGCCGGCGAACACCCGGCGCATCCTCATCGATTTCGCGGTGGCGCTGACCATCGCGCTGACGGGTGGGTCGCTGCTTCTCCGCATGCTCGTGCACACGCAGCTGGTCGCTCCGCTCGGCTATGCCAGCGGGCTGGACGCGGTGGTGGCCCGGCGCGTCTATGACCGGATCGCTCCGCCGGTGGATCAAAGCCTGATCGGCGGCCTGCTGGCGGAAATGAACCGGCTGGTGATCGGCGTCAACGACCGCTTCGCCCGCGCGCATGCCTACCTGACCGAAGTGCGCGACCTCAGCTTCAATCCGGATGCGGCGACGGAGGTCGATCCCCTGATCGCCCGCATCGAGCGGCTGGGCCGCTTCTCGCCCGACCGGCTCGCGGCGCTGCCGCCCGTCGCGGGCAACCCGCTGCCGCATGCCGTCGTCTTCTTCGCCGCGGTGGCGCTGTCCATCCTCGCCGGCGTCGCCGCCCAGCGTCTGCCGCTCGACACGGCCCTGGCCGCCACGGCGCTGGGCATCGCCCTGGCGGCCCCCTTCGCGCGCATCGTCGGGCGGTACGGGCTG
The DNA here is from genome assembly GCF_013340935.1 of Azospirillum melinis. Taxonomy (GTDB): domain Bacteria; phylum Pseudomonadota; class Alphaproteobacteria; order Azospirillales; family Azospirillaceae; genus Azospirillum; species Azospirillum melinis. The sequence continues at coordinate 19,393 of NZ_WHOS01000027.1, forward strand.
GCGGTGACGCTCGCCGCGCTGGCGGCCTGGGGGGTGACCACCCTGTCGGACCCCGGCCGCGACCTGCTGCTCGCCGCGGCAGTCCTGGGCGGCATCGGCGCCGGCCTGTCGGTCCAGACCGTCCGCCCGATCCTCGACACGCTCGGCGCGGATCTCGGGGTGTCGGCCACCGGGGGGCTGGTCGCCGGGGCGGGGATTTCCATCCTCTGCACCGCGAGCATCGGCACCGGACCGGTCATGGGCATCGGTGCCCTGTCGGCAGCCATCGGCCTGCTGGTCGCCCTGCGCGTGGAGCGCGTCGCGTCGGCGCGCCGGGCTCCCCTGATCCTACGCCAGATCTTCACCCTCGACCGCTGGTGGAGCGGCGGGCGGCCCGCGCCGAAGGGCTGGGCGCTGTGGCTGGTCACCGGCCTTGCCCTGACCTATTCCGCCATGCCGCAGGTGGCCGGCAACCCCGGTGTCCGCCAGGGCGCGGAGTTCATCTGGTTCCACGGCGGTGCCGCGTGGCTGGCGGCGATTGCGGTGGTGGCGCTCTCGCCCCGGCCGGCGACCGCCGTGCTGCTGTCCTTGTCCGCCACCGCCCTGGCGGCCGGCGCGTTGGCGTTGGGGGCCGCCGCGGCCGGGCCGGGCACGGCGCTGACCGTCGCCGCGGCTCTCGGTGCCGGGCATGCCGCGCTGGCGGCGGGCGGCGAGAATGGCGGTCTGGTCGCCCTGCGTGGAGCGATGGCGCTTCTGGCCGGAATGGGGCTGCCGCTGCTGCTTGGCGGCAATGCCGGCGTCGCCGCGGCCTCGGCCGGACTGGTGGTGACGGTCGCCCTGCTGCCGCCCATCGCGCTAGCGCTGCGGCGCGTCCTGCTGGACCGCCGGACTGTGCCGGCCGCCGCGGCGGAGGGGAGTGCGGCGGCATGAGGATGGGCATTATGGGAGCCGGTTTGGGCGGGCGGATGTTCGTCTTCGCCGCCGGCGCGGTGCTGGCGGTGCTCGCCACGGCGGTCCTGTTCGCCGTGCTGTGGGGCGACCGCACCGCGGAGCGCCGTGTGGCGGAGGAGACCCGCGTTGCCCAGCGGCTCTGGGAAAGCCTGATGGAGGAGGAGGCCGTCGTCATGCAGCGGGCGGCGGCCGACCCGCTGCTGGTCGCGGCGATGGACCGCAACAACGGCCAGGCCGCGGCGGCCCGGCTGCCGCTGCTCGGCTTCTCCTCGGCGGCGCTGGTCAACAGCGTCGGGCAGCCGCTGATTTCGGTTCCGGCGCCGACCGACATGCGTCTTATCGACGAACGGCGGGTCGCCCAGGTGCTGGCGCAGAACGATGCCTACACCGGCCTCGTCGTCGTCGGTGGCGCCGTGCAGCACATGGTGGCAGCACCCTTCGGCGAGACGCGGCCGGCCGACCGTGTCGTCCTTGCGCTGCGCACCGTGCAGCCGAGCCTTACGGTGCTTGCCCGCGTCCTTGGCGGCTCGGCCTATCTGGTCGACGGCAACGGCGTGCTTTACGACCGTGCCGGCGCCCTGCCATGGGAGGACATCCAGCCGTCCCTGGGTGGAGGAGGCGGGGACCATGCCAAGGTCCACCGATCCGGCCGCAGCTTCGAGGTCCGCACCCTTCGCCTCGCCGATCCTGCCGGCGGCAATACGCTGGCGCTGGTCGTGGCGCGCGAATCCACGCTGGAGGACATGGCGACCAGCCTGTTCGACACCAGCGCCATCCTGGTGCTGATGACCGTGCTGGCGGCCAGCCTGTTCGGGCTTGAGTGGTTTTTCCGCCGCTCCCTGGCGCCGATCCACGCGTCGCTTTCCGCACTGTCGGCGCTGGCCGACGGCAACACCAACGTGGCGGTGCTCGGGGCCGAGCGCAGCGACGAGGCGGGCCGGCTCGCCCGGACCGTGGAGGTGTTCCGCAACCGCAGCCGCGCCCTCCAGGATGCCGAGGCGCGGCGTGGCCGCCATTGGCTGCGTCAACAGTCCTTCATCCGCAAGCAGATGCTGCGCATGGCCGAAACCCTGCCCGACCAGGGGCGGGTGGAGCTGCTGGGGGATCTGGACCGTATCGAGTCCGTCACCGGCCGCGGCGACGGGGCGGGCGGTGACGGGGCTGGCGGTCTGGCGGTCGCCTTCGAGGTGATGGCCGAGCGCGTGCGCAGCCAGCACGCCGCCCTGGACGGCATGGTCGTGCAGCTTCGCGCCTCGCTCGACACCAAGACCGAACTGGTGGAACTGCAAAAGCAGTTCGAGATCGCCCGCCGCATGCAGGAGGCGATCCTGCCGGCCGGCCTGCCGGCCCGCCCCGATCTGGCGGCGGCCGGCCTTCTGCTGCCGGCGGCGGAGTTCGACGGAAGCTTCTACGACTTCTTCCTGGCCGACGACGACACGCTGGTGGTGCTGCTGGGTCAGGTGTCTGGCGGCGGTCTGGCCGGCGGCTTCATGACGGTGACCGCCCGCACCGCCGTGCGCGCGCTGGCCTCCGCCGGGCTCGGTCCGGGGGCCTGCCTGACCGGCGCAAACCGCCTGCTTGCCGCCGACAATGCGGCGGGGCTGCGGATCGGGCTGGCGATGGGCGTGGTGACCCTGCGCAATCGCCGCTTCGTCTTCGCCGGTGCCGGCGTGCCGGCCCCGTTCCTCGCCCGTCGCCTGGGCGACGTCGTCGATCTTCCGGTGGCGGAGAACCCGCCGCTTGGGCTGGATGCCGGGCTGACGGTCGCCGAGACCGCATTCGACCTGCCGGTGCCGAGCACGCTGGTTCTGTGTGGCTCGGGACTGCTCGACGGCACCAACCGCTTCGACGTGCCGTTCGGCCGCACCCATATGGGAGAGGTGCTGAGCGGTCTCGACGATCTTTCGGCCGACAGCACGGTCGCCGCCGTGCAGGCGGCACTGTTCGAACATGCAGGCGGCCGCACCGTTCCGATGGCGCGCGACCGCACCTGCCTCGCCGTGCGGGTGCGGGCATGACGGCCGGCAGGCTTGTCCGCGCCGCGGCGGCGTTCGCTTTTCTCGCGCTGCTCGCGTTCCCCGGGGCCGCGCGGGCGCAGCATCCGTGCGAAAGCTACTTCGCGGCGAACGAGGCGGCCTATGGCATTCCCACCGGCATCCTGCACGCCATCGGCATGACCGAGTCCGGCCGCGGCGGCGCGACCTGGCCCTGGGCGCTCAACCTGGGCGGCGCTCCGGCCTTTCCGGCGAGCCGCGGCGAGGCGCTGGCGCTGATGGGCGACGGGGCGGGGTCGCTGCGCCTCGACATGGCGGTCGGCTGCATGCAGGTGCACACACGCTGGCACGCACGCGCCTTCCGCTTCGGCGAGGATATTCTGGACCCGGCGACCAACGTTGCCTATGCGGCGGCCTTCCTGCGCCTGCTCTATGACCGCCATGGCTCCTGGACCGAGGCGGTGCGCCGTTACCATGCCGGCGCCGGCAACACCCAGGCGCAGGACGTCTACCTGTGCCGGGTTCTGGGCTGGCGGGTCCGTCTCGGCTACCAGCGCGAGACCTCGGCGATGGACGGTCTGTGCGCCGCTGCCCGGACCGTTTCGGCGGAGGGGCGATGAAGAAGCTCCTCCTCGCCGTGCTGGTCCTGCTGCTGTTGGTGGTTGCGTTCGGCGGCGGTTACTATCTGGCCGGCGGCGGGCTTCCGGGCGTCACCGCCCAAGCCGCCAAGGATGCTCCGGCGCCCGCAGGAGGTGCCGCAGTGGGCGCCAATAGCAACGCTCCTGCCAACGCCCCGGCCGAAGCGAAGAGCGCGGAGGGGAAAGACGCCAAGGATGCGAAGGGCGCACCGGGGGAAACCCCGCCGCCCGACATCCCGGTGAGGCCCGCGGCGGCGGCAGCCAAGGGCGGCACGGTCTACGCCGTCGAACTGGGCGCCTTCCGGTCGCCCGACAATGCGAAGGCCTTTGCCGGCGTGATGCAGGAGCGTGGCCTTCCCGTGTCCATCGTCGAGACGGTCGATGCTGGCGGACGGCCCTGGCTGCGCGTGCGCGCCGGCAGCTTCGCCGACCTGTGGCAGGCCGAGGCCCGCCGGCCGGAGTATGAGCGGGTGGCGGGGATCGGTGGCGTGGTGGTCGGCGAGACATCCCCTGCCGCCCCTGTCGCCCCTCCCTGAACGGCGGTCGTCCGCGACCAGCCTCGGAAGTTGAATGCTCCACATTGGATGTATGCCTCAACCCCGCGGAAACGCATGGGATGCGGACTTTCGCCCATGCCGGAAATAGGCCTTCGGGACAGCGTCCGGTCCGCCCCTGCGGACTACGCCAGAACGAACCAGACAGAGGGCGTGATTCCGGCGGCTTGATGCTTCAATTGCCACGATCCGGGCCGACGGGCTCTCGGAACAGGATTTCGCTCGGGATGCGATGGCGATGACGACGATTACGCTGGGGCGGGGACAGGTGGCCGGGCTGGCCATCGGCGTTGTCGTGCTCATGGTTGTCGCCGTGCTGCTGGGCGTCGGGATCGCCGTGGCGACGATGGGGCCGGTGCCGGCCACGCAGGTCGCCGCCGGCCCCGGTGCCGCGCCGGGTGCCGCCCCTGCCACCGCCCCGGCTGGCGAAGGCCGGCTTGCCGGCGTCGCCGACACTGTCGGCATGAGCGCCATCTCGCGCCGGTTCGAGACCGAACAGGCGGTCAAGGCCAGCGCCGACCGTGCCGCTGACACCGTCTCGGGTGTGGCGGAGTCAGTGCTGGACCCGGTCGCCCACGGCACGCTCGCCGCCGCCGGCCGCTTCCTTCCGTCCTGGATGGCCGCTCCGATGGCCAAGTCGGTGAACCGCGCCTCCTTCCAGGCGCGCAGCAAGCTGTCCTACGGCGTCGAGAACAGCGTCGAGGAACGTCTCTTCAACGGGCTCGATCAGGTGTCCGGGCAAGGGCAAGGGGGGCAAGGGGCGAAGGCGGGCGACCCGGCCCCCGTCCGCAGCTTCGCGGTCGAGCTGGGGCGCTTCGCCAACCAGGCCAATGCCGAGAGCTTCGCCGACGCCGCCGGCCAGCGGGGCGTTGCCGCCGCCGTCTCCTACGCGCCCGACGGCGGGGCCACGACGCCCTACGCCGTGCGCAGCGGCCGTTTCGCCACCACCGACGAGGCGACCGCCGCCGCGGACGCCATCAAGCGGTCCAGCGGCGTCGCCGGAACCGTCGTCACCCTAGCCGAGCCGGGAGGACGGTCCTGATGTCCCTTCGACGTTCCCATGCTGCCCTTGCCATTCTTTTGCTTCTCGGCGCCTGTGCCGACAAGCCGGCGGCCTGGCTGAACACCGTGTCGTTCACTGTCGCACCCGCCGCCAACGACAGCACGCCGGTCGCCATCGACGTGGTGTCGATCCGCGACAAGGCCCTGGTCGATCAGCTAACGGCGCTCACCGCCGCCGACTGGTTCGCCAAGCGCGAGCAGTACCGGCGCGACCACCCCTCGACCCTGGACATCGCGAGCTGGGAACTGGTGCCCGGCCAGAAGCTCGACGCGCAGCTTCCGTCGGACCGGGAAGCGGCCTGGGCGATCCTCGTCTACGCCAACTACGCCACCCCTGGACCGCACCGCCTGCGCGTGCCCGACACGCGCACGCTTTCCCTCGCCGTCGGCGACAAGGATGTCGAACTTGCTCCCTGACGTATCCGCCATTCACCGGAGGCCGGCATGACCGAGGCACGCGACATTCCCGAGGCCATCGCCTGGCACGACGGCATGCTGCTGGCCCCGCAGCATTTCCAGCAGCAGGCCCTGCGCAACGAGCGGCTGCTGACCTACCACGCCGGCCATGCCCGCCCCTTCCACTGGGGCGTCGTGCATTTCCAGGTGGACCGCGTCAATCTGGTGTCCGGTCTGGTGCGCATCCGCGAGCTGGAGGCGATCATGCCCGACGGGCTGATCGTCCATCACGGCGGCGACAGCACCGAGCCGTTGGAGGTGGACATCTCCGCCTATGCCGACCCGGTCGGCCAGACGCAGATCACCATCCATCTGGTCGTCCCGCAGGCTCTGGCGGACCGGGCGCCCGGTCCCGGCGAGGTCTCCCGCTTCCTCTCGGTGGAGGGGCGTCCGGTTCCCGACCTCAACGGCGGCGAGGAGGTGGCCATCGCCCGCCTGCGTCCGCGCCTGGGACTGTTCGCCACCACCGGGCCCAACCAGAAGCCGCCGCAGAAATTCGTGTCGATGCCGGTGGCCCAGGCAACCTTCCGCAACGACGCCTTCGTGCTGACCGACTTTGTGCCGCCGACGCTGTCGGTGACCGCCAACTCGGCGCTCGGCCGCCTGGGCGGCGAGATCGTGCGGCGCGTGCGCGAGAAGGCGCTGTTCCTGGCCGAACGCTCCGGCGTCGGCACCGGCAACGCCGCCACCGAGCTGGCCGACGCCGCCCGCACGGAAATCCGCAGCCTCGTCACCGGACTGCCGCCGCTGGAGGCGCAACTCGCCGTCGGCGTCTGCCATCCCTTCGATGTCTATCTCTCGCTGTGCACGCTGGCCGGCCATCTCTCCGCCTTCGCCAACGGCGCGGTGCCGGCCAAGCTGTCGCGCTACGATCACGACGATCCGATGTCGGCCTACGGCGAGGTGCGCGACTTCATCCTGCGGATGATCGACCGCGTCAAGGAGGGCGTCGCCCGCATCCCCTTCACCTTCGAGGCCGGGATGTTCGGTCTGGTGATGGAGGAGGCCTGGCTGAAGGGCCGTCTGGTCATCGGCGTGCGCGGCCCGGCCGCCGCGACCGTGGGCGAGGTCGCGGCCTGGATGGAGAACTGCATCGTCGCCTCCCATTCCAAGCTGGAGACGCTCTCCGGTTTGCGGGTGAAGGGTGCCGACCGCATCGCGCTCGACGACAGCGGCGAATCCGGCGTCGCCGCACCGCGCGGCGTCGTGCCGTTCGAGGTGGTGGTGGACCCCCGCTACATCGTTCCCGGCGAGCGGCTGGAAATCTGGAACCCCGACAGCATCGGCAGCCGCTTCCGGCCCGCCGAGATCACGCTGTTCGTCACGGCCTGAGCTGAGGATTGGCACGATGCTTCACCGCCGGGATCTGGTCGATCACTTCCTCGCCTTCGCCCGCGAGATCCAGCAGCACCGTGCGGCGATCCGCGCCGGCCGCCCGGCTGCCGCTGCCGCCACAGGTTCCGGGGCGGAGGCGACCGAAAGCCTGCCGGCCTTCCTGAACGAGGACGTGCTCGCCCTGTCGGCCATTCATGCGCCCGCCGGCTTCGCGGCCCGGTCAGGGATCGGCGGGGTGGGGGGGCCGCCGGCGCTATCCCTCGAACCCGATGCGGAGATCGTCATCCGCCGCCTCCAGGACTTTCTGGAAGCCCAGGCGGCGCAGGTCGCGCGCACCGGCACCGAACTGATGATCAGCCAGTACCGTGAGGCGCAATACGCCATGGCGGCGCTGGCCGACGACCTGTTCATCCATGACGTGGAGTGGAACGGGCGGGAGGTCTGGCGTTCCGCGCTGCTGGAGCAGGCGCTGTTCCGCACCCGGCTTGCCGGCGAGCGCGTCTTCGACCGCATGGAGGCGCTGCTGGCCAGCAACGACCGCCGGCTGTCGCAGCTCGCCGCCGTGTACCTGCTGCTGCTGGGGTTGGGCTTCAAGGGCCGTTACCGCGAGCCCGGCGGTGCCGTGCAGCTGCGCAGCATCTCCGCCCGCCTTTTCGAATTCATCGCCGGGCGCGAGTCCGAGCTTGCCCCCGGCCTGCTGCCGGCCGGGCGCACGCTGATCCCGTCCGCCTACGCCCACACCATGACCGACGGGCAGATGCGCACGCTGGCGCGCGGCGTCCGCTGGCCGGTGGTGCTGGCCGCCCTGGCCGGGGCGTGGCTGGTCGTTGGTCAGGCGATGTGGTGGGTGACGACCGCGAACCTGTCGAGTGCGGCGGACGCGGTGATGCAGGCGTCCGTTCGCGTGACGCGCTGAGCCGGGGCGGGGAGAGGGACCATGGATATTCTCGGCACCGTCCTGACGGGCATCGCGCAGAACCAGCTGTGGTTCTTCGCAGCACTTCTGCTGGTCGTCCTCGTCATCATCGCTGTCATGGCGGTGATCCTGCTGCGTGCCGGCCGTCGGCCGGCCGAGCCGCCGCCCGAGGTCAAGGCCCTGCCTGCGCCCGAGAGCGCCGATCCCGCCGGGGCGCCCGCGTCGGGAGTGCCCGCGGCGCTCCCCATCGTCGGCGGGCGCGACCTCCGCCGGCTGTTCCGCGAGGGCCTTGCCGCCTATCGCGAAACCCTGTCGCGCAACGTCTATCTGGTGCCGTGGTACCTGCGCACCGGCGTCGTGCCCGGCGACGATGGCGGCCTGTTGACCTGCGCCGAGGAGGTCCGGCCGCCGGTGGAGTCCAAGGACCGGCCCTTCGGCTTCCACTGGCGCTTTTACGACCGGGCGGTGGTGATCGACATCGACGACGCCCGCGTTGCCTGGAAGGGCGTGCTCGACCAGCTTGCCCGCCACCGCGTCATGATGCCGGCCGACGGCGTGATCCTGACCATCCCGCTGGAGGAGCTTGAGGACGTCCGCCGCGCCGCCGCGCGCGGCACCGAGCTTTATGCCCGCCTGTGGGAGATCCAGCGCACGCTTGGGCTTGCGCTGCCGGTCTATGTGGTGGTCACCGGCTGCGACGCCATTCCCGGCTTCCCGCTGCTGGCCGATGCGCTGCCCGAGCCCCTGCGCGACGGCATGCTCGGCTGGTCGTCGCCCTACGCGCTGGAGACGGTGTTCACCCCGGACGTCGTCGGCGAGGCGCTCCAGTCCGTCGCCGCCGGCATGCTGGCCCTCCAGCTCGAAGTCTTCGGCGCGGCAGCGCGGGAGGACGGGGCGCAGATCGTGGCGCTGACCGACCGGCTGACCGGGACGGAGGCGGCGCTGCGCGCCATGCTCGGCACCGCCTTCAAGCGCACCGCCTATCAGGAAACGCTGTATGTCCGCGGCCTGTATTTCGTCGGCCGGACGGCGCCGGAGACGCCGGCCGTCTTCGGCCGCGACCTGCTGAACCGCAAGATCTTCCCCGAGGCGGGGCTGCCCAAGCCGACCCGCGCCTTCGCCGCGACGCGAACCCTGCGCCGCCATGCCTGGCCGGTCGGCACCGCCGTTGCCTCTGCCGCCGCGATCCTGCTGCTGTGGATGGGCGTGCACCGGGTGAACACGCTGTCGGACCAGCTGGTGCCGATCCTGTCGGACATCCCGGCAAACCTCCAGCAGCTTTCCGACCAGCGCGCCGCCAATCAGGCCGGCGCGCCGCTGCCGCCGACCTATGCCGATGCCGCCGCGCGGTTCGTCCAGGGCATGGCGACCCTGCCGCAGGATTTGCCCTTCAACCCGCTGCCGGCCGCCTGGATCAGCGGCGTGCCCGACGAGGTGGCCCGTGCGCTGGCGGTCGGCTATCGCCGGCTGACGCTGGCGACCATGCGCGATGTCGCCGAGGACCGGCTGCGCCGGCTGGCCCGCGATCCGCTCCGCGTCCAGATCGGTGCCAGCGAGTTCGACCGCCTGCGCGCCTTCGCCGCCGAGGTGGGCATCGCCGAAGGACTGGCCAGGGCCTACAACACCGTCGATTCCCGCGACGCCAACATGCCGCTCGACGAGGCGCTGGAATTCTCGCTGGGCTCCGCCGGGGCGCGCGGCTTCTCCGCAAGGCTGCAGGGCTGGAGCGTCGACGTGCCGCCGTCGGGCGGCGCCGTCCCGGCCCCCGGTCCCGGCGCGCAGCGGCCGATCGACCTGTCCGCCTATCGCGGCGACGTGACGCGCCGCTTCCGCCAGTTCGCCGACGCCTATCTGCGCGAACTCGCCATGAGCGGCCTCGCCGTGGCCCGCCTGTCGGTCGCCGCCAACGAGCTTGAACTGCTCGCCGGCGGAGCCCGCACCGGCGCCGATGCCGCGACCTCCTACGCCGAGGTGCTGGGCAGCCTGGACGAGGCCGCGCGCGGCCTGAACATGGAGCGCGGCGCCTGGATCGGCACCGATGGGCCGGTGCTGCCGCCCGAATTCGACACCCTTCTCACCCGCCTGGAGAAGTCGGAGCTGTTCGGCCCCGGCTTGCGCGCCGACATCATGGAGTTGGCCCAGCGCCGCTATGACGAGGCCGGGTCGGGCGGAAAGTCGCTGGATTCGGTGATCGGCCGGCTGCTGGTCCAGGGGCCGGCCGGCGCCCCGCGTCTGTCGCCCACGGCCGAAAGCCTCCGCCAGACCCTCACCGTCTGGTCGGCGCGCCGCTTCATGCGCTCCGGCGAGGCGTCGGGCACGGCAGCGGCTCCGACCAACCGCGCCGGCTGGGACCGCGCGGCTCTGGAGACGATCCCGCCGCTGCTGGAGGATTACCTGCTGTTCGACGCCAAGGAGGTGCCGCAGGCCCCGCAGATCCTGCGCGCCTCGATGCGCGCCGCGGCGCAGCACCAGCTTCGCCGCGGTGTCGAACAGGTTCTTGCCCGCGCCCTGTCCGGCACGCCGGCCGGCGGGACCATCGACCGTGCCGGCGGGCTGACGCAGCTTCGGGAGTCTGCGCGCTCGCTGCGCCTCGCCTTCCCGGTGCTGGCCGAGACGATGCAGAGCTTCCGGCAGATCGGCCTCGCCACGCCGGCCGACGCCATCCGCGACATCGTCGCGCGGCAGGCCAACGCCGTGCTCGCCCAGGCCGACCGCATGCTGGAGGAGGACCAGCTCTACCGCCCCGATGCGCGGTCGCTGAACGCCTGGATCGACGGCCCGCTGGTTCCCGCCCAGCTGTTCGGCCAGCAGAGCCCGACGGCGCTGGCCCTCTATCTCGGCAACGCGCGGCAGGAAGTGATGGCGCTGACCCGCGAGGTCGCGGCTCCGGTGGTCGAAATCCTGGAGAAGCCCGTCATGGGCGGAGGCGCGGCCTCCGGTCTCTCGGCCAAATGGTCGCGCATCGTCGCCGAGTTCGACCGTTACGAGGGTGGCCGTCCGAACAGCACGCTGGCCGCCCTGGAGAAGTTCGTCACCACCGACGTGGCCGCCATCGACGCCACCAACTGTTGGGACAAGGCGCAGCTCGACCCGCAGGCGGGCGATTTCTTTGCCAGCCGCCTGAACGAGCTGAAGCAGTCCATCGCCGACCGCTGCCGCCTGATGGTCGACCAGCGCGTCTATCTGGGCTATGCCGAGCTTGCGACCGCCTTCAACGTCTCGCTGGCCGGCCGCTTCCCCTTCGGTCCGGTCGGAGAGAACCAGGCCGACGTCGCCATGGTGCGGGCCTTCTATGACGCCTTCGATGCCCGCCAGGGCTATGTGATCGAGGGGTTGCGCCGCTCGACCCGCCTCGGCACCGCCGGTCACGACGCCCTGCGCTTCATGGAAACGATGGCGCTGGCGAAGCCGGCGCTGACGGCCGCTACCGTCACCGACCAGTCCGGCGGACTGCTGCTCGATCCGACCTTCCGCGTCAACCGTGGCCGCGAGGCCGGCGGCACCAACATCATCGAGTGGAAGCTGTCCACCCCGGCCGGCATCATCGCCAATATCGGTGCGCGCTCGCCGTTGCGCTGGTACCCCGGCGACCGCGTCGCGCTGTCGCTGCGTTGGGCCAAGGACGGCAAGCTGGTGCCGGTCACCGGCGTCGGTGCATCGTCCAGCGTGGACGATGCCACGCTGACCTTCGCCTATGAGGGGCCGTGGGCGCTGTTCGCGCTGGTCCGTCAGCACAATGCCGCCCAGCGCGACCGGCCTTCCAATGCCGATACGATCCTTCTGTTCGAGGCGCAGACCAAGCCCGTGTCGGCCGCCAGGGACAGCGAGGGCAGGGAGGTCGAGGACAAGGCCGGACGCGATGCGCCGGTCTCCCTCAGCCCGACTCCGCGTCCCGGCACGCCGGGTCTGCCCTCCGTGCCCGAGGCGAAACGGCCGGACACGCGGGTCTTCATGGCGCTGGGCGCCAAGCGGACAATCGTGACCGACGGCAAGCCGCCACGCGACGAGAAGGTGGCGCTGCCCGAGCTTCCGTCGTCGGCCCCGCTGCTGGCATCGGCCGGCGGCATGCCGCGGCCGGGCTACCCACCGGCCGTCCCGCCGAGCTTTTCCTCGAGTTTTCCAGCCACACCCCCGGCGGGGCTGACGGGCTTCCCCTCGGCCGGCTTCGGCGGTCAGCCGGTCAACCCGACGGACCGCGCCTTCTTCGACCTCCAGGCGCCGCCGGGCGTGCCGCCGCTGCTGCGGCCGGCCAACCAGCGCGTCTACTGACGTGTCAACGAACGGATCCCAGTCAACGCCATGACCGACACGCAGACCGCCGAACGCCCTCTCATCGACGTCGAACGGATTCTCATGCCGATCCCGGGAGATCTTCCGGCCGGCGAGGACATCCGCTACGAGCCCGAGTTCGACGCGCTGGCCGAGGCCCGGCGCATGGACGACGACACCGACAAGGGAATCTGGCAGACCGACGACGTCAAGCGGGCCGACTGGAAGGGCGTTGCGGCCGGGGCCACCGATCTGCTGGCGACCCGCTCGAAGGATCTCCAGATCGCCGTCTGGCTGGTGCAGGCGCTGGTGCAGCAGCATGGGCCGTCCGCCATCGCACCGGGCCTGTCGATGCTTGCCGGCCTTGCCGAAACATTCTGGGACGGGCTCTACCCGCGCATCGACGAGGACGGCGACATGGAGGCGCGCTTCGCGCCCCTCTCGTGGTTGGATGAACGGCTGGCCCGCGATCTGCTGGCGATGCCCATCGCGCTGCCGGAACAGGGGGCCAAGTCGGGCCTCCGGCTGCAGGACTGGCAGAACGCCCAGCGCCTGCGCAAGCTGGCCGGCCGCGATGCCCGTGCCTACAAGGCCGCCATCGCCGAAGGCGAGGTGCCGGTGGAGCGGATCGTCAAGGACGTCGAGAAGACGCCTTCGGAGTTCTACGTCGCCCAGCGTGAAAACCTGAAGGCGGCCGAGGCGGCGGCGCATGCGCTGGGCGCGGTGCTGGACCGGCTCGCCGGCCGCAACGCTCCCGCCCTCTCCCGCATCAAGCGCACGGTCGAAGAGCTGTGCCGGTTCCAGGAGGATGTCCTGCGCAAACGCGGTGTCGCCCTCGAGCCGGCGTCACCCGTGGCGGCCCCCGAAGACGCCGCTGCCGGCGACGCCGCCGCGGCCCCCGATGCCGCGGCTCGTCCGGCCAGCGCCGGCTGGACCGGCGGGCCGCGCAATCGGGAGGAGGCCTACGGAATGCTCCGGCAGATCGCCGACTATCTGGAAAAGGAGGAGCCGCACAGCCCGACCTCCTATCTGGTGCGCCGCGCGGCCTCCTGGGGGCAGCTCTCGTTGCCGGAACTCTATGCAGACCTGCTCGGCGACCGCGGCGAGGTCGGGCGGATGTTCTCCGTGCTGCGCCTGAAGGACGAGTGACCCCGCGATGCGCATCCTTCTCAAATATCCCGGCATTGCCGGGGATTCGCTGCTTCAGGGCTACAGCAACCTGATTTACTGCACGAAGTTCGACATGAAGACCGGCTCGAACGATGCCGGGTCCCTGGAATACGGCTCGGCGGTCGAAGACGACGACTACGACGTCTATGGCATCGCGGCGATGCACGACAATTACCGCAACGTGAAGCCGCAGGCGAAGCGGCGCACCGTCGGCATCGACAGCGTCGACCTCAGCAAGCCCATCGACATGGCCTCGCCGCTGCTGCTGAAGGCGGCGTTCGCCGACCCGGTGCCGGGTGCCGAGGCCACGATCTACTTCCTGCGGCCGATGGACACGCAGGTGTCGGCCGAGCAGTCGGACATCAGCGGCGGCAAGATCAGCTTCGACAAGTTCCTGACCATCGTGCTGACCGATGTCCACGTCACGTCCTACACCGTCTCCGCCAGCGGCAGCGGCGACAACAGCGGCGACGAGTCGATCTCGCTGTCCTTCACCAAACTCAACATGACGTACGTCCATTTCAAGAACGGCCAGCCGCAGAACGTTCCGGCTGAAATCAAGGTGGCAAAGAAAGAATGACACACGCTCATATTACTCCGGCGGAACTCCCGGCCGGCGCTCCGATCCAGGCTCCCCGTGGACCGGCGAAGCACGTCGAACATTGGCTCGAACAGGCGATGTTCCAGAGCCGCTGGCTGCTGGCGCCGCTCTATCTCGGCCTCGTTGGCGCACTCGGCATGATCGGCTGGTGCTTCGCGGTCGAGTTCGTCCACGCCTTCCCGAAGCTGGCCAGCGGCAACGAGTCCGAGGTCATCCTGGTCGTCCTGGCGCTGGTCGACCTGACCATGGTCGGCAACCTCGTGCTGATGGTGATCTTCAGCGGCTACGAGAACTTCGTCTCCAAGATCGACGTGGCCGGCCATTCGGACCGTCCGGAATGGATGGGGAAGCTCGATTTCAGCGCCCTGAAGGTGAAGCTGATCGCCTCCATCGTCGCCATCTCGTCGATCCAGGTGCTGAAGACCTTCATGCATGTCGGAACGGTGTCCGACCGCGACCTGATCTGGCTGGTGGCAATCCATTGCACCTTCGTGGTCTCGGGTCTGCTGCTCGCGCTGATGGATTACATGGTCAAGAAGAGCCACGCGCTCGAACACTAACCGGGCCGGAAAGGGGGACTTGAGATGTTTAGGAACCTGCTGGCGCTCGCGCTTCTGCTGTTCACGGGTCTGTCCGCCATGGCGGCGGACGAAGCGCGGGCCGAGCCGCAGAAGGTGATCGTGGGGAGTTACATCAACCAGATCACCGGGCTGAACCTGAAGGAAAAGCAGGTGACGGTGGACTTCTATGTCTGGTTCCGCTGGGATGCCGACGACATCAATCCACTCGACTCCTTCGAGGTGATGAACGGCACCATCAGCTCGAAGGAGCCGACACCGCTGCGCAAGGTCAACGGCCAGAATTACATCTCGGCCCGCGTGCATGCCGTGCTCAACCAGGCGTGGGACATCAGCCGTTTCCCGCTGGACAAGCAGTCGATCCGCATCGAGATCGAAGACAATGACCGCACCGTCGAAAATCTGGTCTATGTCGCCGACACCGAAAACACCGAGGTCAATCCGGACATCGACGTTGCCGGCTACAACGTGACGAAGTCCACGGCCGGCATCATGGAGAAGGCGTACCGCACCAACTACGGCGACATTTCCCTGCCGAAGGCGCACGAGTCGCGCTTCTCGCGCTTCGTGCAGGAGGTGCAGATCGACAGGCCGAACACGATCTATTATTTCAAGACCTTCTCGACGATCTTCATCTCGTGCCTGGTCGCCTTCCTGGCCTTCCTGGTCAAGCCGATCGACCTCGACCCCCGCTTCGGTCTCGGCATCGGTGCGCTGTTCGCGGTGGTGGCCAGCTACTTCATCGTCGCCGGCGAGCTTCCGCACAGCACGGGCTTCACGCTGTCCGACAAGATCAACATGGCGTCGATGGGGCTGATCTTCCTCAGCCTGCTGCAGAGTTCGGTGTCGCTGATGATCTACGAGCGCGACGCGGCGAAGGCCGTCAGGCTCGACCGCATCTCGGTCATCGTCTTCCCGATCGCCTACGTGATTCTCTGCGCCTGGATCACGGTGGGGTAAGGCCCCCGCCGCTCAAGGCAGGCGGCGGGCGGGGAGGCCGCAATGGGGCGGGCCTCCCTCCATCAACGCCGCCAGAACAGCAGTCCCTTGCGCTTCTTGGGCGGTTCGGGCTCCGGTTCCTTTGCTTCGGGCTCATCGTCGAAGGAGAAGGCGTCGGCACTGACCGTCGGGGTGTCGTCGGCTTCGGCTTCGTCGTCGAAAGCTTTGAACGGGTCCTCGTCCTCAGCCGTCTCAGCCTCAGCCGTGCCGTCCTCCGGATCGTCCTGAACTTCGGCCGTGCTTTGCTCCGTTTCGGACGAATCCTCCTCGGTGTCGAAGGCAGCGAACGGATCGTCGGAACCGAAGGGATCCTCTTCGCCGGGCTCCTTTTCCTTTTCGTCCTCGTCGAAGCTGAAAGGATCCTTGCCGCTTTCCGTCTCCGTGTCGCTGCTGGAACCGAACGGATCCTCCGCAGCTGTTTCAGCATCGTCATCGTCGCCGAAGCTGAACGGGTCTTTTCCGCTTTCGTCGTCGCCAAAGCTGAAGGGATCGGAGTTGCCCCCCTCTTCGTCGTCGTCGCCGAAGCTGAACGGGTTTTCGTCCGACGCGGCTTCGTCGTCATCGGTGGTCGAGGACCCGCCGGTAGCCCGCATTTCCTCTTTGAATTGCTCCAGTTCGGCGCGGAAGCGCTCCTCCGCCTCGGACCAGCGCGCACGTTCGGCCTCGAGCGCCTCCAGCAATTCCTCTTCGCGGGCACGCGCCTTGGCGCGCTCCTCGTCGAGGGCGCGGATCAGTTCGTCCTGGCGGTCGATCATCGTCTCGTGACGCTCGTCGAGCGTGGCGATGACCTCGCGGACATACTGCTCGAATGCCTGGAACTGAAGGGCGAGGACATCCCTGTCGTCATCCGCGGCGGCAGCCTTGGCGGCCTTCCCCTTGGGGGCCGGTGCGGGCGTTTCCGCCGGGCTGGATGTCGACTTTGAAACAGAGGCGACCCGGGCTGCCTGCTGAGCCGGGCCGTCGCCGAGCCAACGCGCCACCAGGATGTAGGAGACCTGCAACTCCTCGGATATCCGCCGATAGCTCCAGCCCTGCGCCCGCAGGCGCTCGGCCATCTTCTGGCGGTCCATCTCATCGCGCGACGTTGGGGCTTGGTCGGGGATCTTGCGGCCAACGTCGCCGGCCTGATCGGCCGAGGTCAGCACGATCAATTCCTTGAATTTCCGATCGCTCATTCAGCCCCCGCGGCCACGCGCTTCAAGATTGTCCGGCCTTCCCGAGTGTCGCGGGTTTGCATCGCGGTTGTCGATGCCCAAACAGTCCTCATTGGTGCGGTCTGCGGACCGGCGGAAGGGTCCGCTTCAGGCCGTCAATTGAACGGAGGCGGATTGATGGACTGGATGTGCTCGATGTAGCGGGACATGGCGGCGATCCCCTCTTCGGTCAGTTCGACGAAGACCCGCCGGCCGTCCTGATCGTCCGCCACCCGGCGGATCAGACCGCAGCCCTTGAGGTTGGAGATGCGGCGCAAGGCGGTCGTCTGCGCAACGCCGGACGCCATACAAAGCGAGGATACCGAGATCCGCTTGCCCAGCAGGTGGTTGGTCATCAGATCCAGCAGCATGGCCCAGCAGGGATCCTCGAACAGATCCTTCGGGAAGAATTTGTCGCGGGACGCCTGCCACTGCTGGAGCGCACGAAGCGCGCGCAACCGCTCATGGTCCGATTCGGGGCGGATCGGAACGGGCTTCTTCGCCTTGGTCATGGGGACGACGCTGATCGTCGGCGCTGGAGGCGCCACCGTTCCGGCGAAGGCGTGCGGGGTGGCCGAATTCTGCCGTTCGCGCAGTGCCTTCACGGCGGCGATCATCGCCATTCCGTGCCGGTAGGCCTCATCGAGCGCTGCGTCGTGGGGCGGGGCTTCGCGCGTGGTCTGGCTCACGGACAGCGCCCGCACCAGGGCACCGTGCAGCCGGCCGAAATCCTCCGGATCGTCCACGAAGTCGGCCACCTTGAGGTGCATCGCACGCACCACGTCACCGACCTGCGCACCGGATGCCAGGATGATAAACTGGACGGAACGGCTGCCGATGGAGGACTGCATGCGCTCGACCAGCGCCAGCCCGTCGAAATGCGGCATCACCATCTGGACGACGACGACACCGATTGAGGAGTCGGCCTCCAGCGTGTCGAGCGCCTGGACGATGTCGCTGGTCACCTGGATGCGGTGACCGTTGCGCAGGAAACTCTCACGCACGCGGTCGGCCGCGGGGAGGTTCTGCCCGACCACCAATATGGAAGGACCCGGTGCAACAAGCTCCGTGCTGGTCTCCACCGGTCGGATCGGCCACGTCAACGGTCGCTCGATTTCGATCCGCATCATCCTACCCTCTGGGTTGCGATGTAGCTATGCCCATAGTAGGTACCACAACGGGCGGCAGTATGAAAAGAAGCGATGTAGCACGGATGGGCATAAACTTCCGTGATCTCCCGAATTTGCGGAAACAATGCTGTGACACGACTCACGCTTATTCGGATGGTTGATGCAATTACCCCGCAATTGTCATGTTACAGCTTAGAAATATTAGATTGTTCTTGAAGGAAGCGAAGCTATCGCTCAGATTGTGGTGATATTACTTAAGTCGTAAGCGCACGAAATGAATGCCTGCTCCGGCCAGTGCACGCCGGACGCGTCCACTCTGGACCCGTCTCGTCCTCTGGGTCGGTGAATTTGCGTTAAGGTCGGCTGAACCCGAGTTCCAGGCCCGGCAGCAAAGCCGAGCAGACAAATCTGCGATCAGCCAAGCGACCGACCGACAATGCGATTGACCCTGTCGACCAAGATCATGCTCCTGCTTCAGGTGGCGCTGTGCTTCGCGCTCGCCTCCACCGCGGTGCTCTCGTATCTCAAAATGGAGCGCATGGTGGAGGAGACGGTGGCTTCGCGCTTCCGGGTCGTTGCCCATGGGTTGTCGAGCGAGGTCGAAGGTGCGGTGAGCCTCGGCGTGGCGCTGAACGCGTTGCGCAACCTCGACGAGATGATCCAGCGCGCCCTGGTGCGCGACCTCCAGATCACCGGCTTGATGCTGTTCAACGACCGGGGCGAGGTGCTGGGCGCTGCCGGCGGCAGTGCGGTCCGGGGCACGCTGCCCGACAGCTGGCTCGCGGCCTTCCACCGTGACGGCAAGACCGACCGGGGAGCGAAGATCGTCGACGGCGGCTCCCAGGTGCTGCTGCTCAGCATCGGCAACGCCTATGGCGGCGTGGCCGGCGGCGTCGCGCTGACCTACTCCCTGGACGCCTTGCGCGCGGGCATCCGCGGTACGATTCCGGAGCTGGCGATCTCCGGCGCGATCAACCTCGCCACCTGCTACGTCATCAGCATACTCGTCGTCTGGCTGGTGATGCGGCGCCTTCAGCGGTCCCTGCGGGAGGCGGCGGTCATCGTCGAGGCCGCGACCGACGGCGGCCGGCCGGTCGTTCCGCCGGAGATCGCGGCGTTCGCTCCGGGACTTGCCGGTTTCGTGGACCGCGTGTCCGCGCGACGCCGGCAAGGCATGGACGAGCGCAAGGCGGCGCCGGTGGAGGTCGCGTGATGGACCTCACCTTCATCAAGCGGCTGAACTGGCTGCTCACCGGTCTCGTGTCGGTTCTCATGCTGGTCAGCCTCGTCGTCCAGACCTCCCACTTCAACACGCTCTTCCGTCCCCAGGCGGAGCCGGAGCTGGCGCGCAAGGCGGAGGTCGTCGGCAGCTACATCGTCGCGCAGATCGACCGGGCGGTGTCGCTGGGCTTCGAGGTCGAGAAGCTCAACGGGGTGGACGAAATCCTCGCCGACGCCCTCGCGGTCAATCCGGACGTCAACTACATCGCGCTGATGGTCGGCGACCGGATCGCCGCGTTCGCCGGCGCCCCGGACGCGCGTGCCGGCGATGTGCTGGCGGCGCGCGACGCCGATGGTGCGGTGGCCGGGCGTTACATCGATGCCGCCTTGACCGTCGGCGGTGGTGTGCCGGCGCTCCTGCATGTCGGCGTCCCGTCCGGCTCGGTCGAAGCGGCGCTCAACGACATCGTCTTCGATCTCGGGTCGGTGCTGATCGTCGCCATCCTTCTGAACATCGAAATCCTGCTGCTGGTGGTCGGCAGTTCGGTGACTGCACCGCTTCAGCGGGTGGGCGACGTTCTCAAGGAGGGTGCGGAGGGCAGGCTGACCCTGCGGACCGGGCTGCGCGGACGCGACGAGGTGGGACATCTCGGCCGCGCCATAGACCGCGCGCTCGACGTCATGCGCGATACGGACGGGGCCGCCCCACGTCAGCAGGGCGCAAAAGCGGCCGAGGCGCCCGCCGCTGCCGACCGCATCGTGACGATGCAGAGGATCAGCGAGCTGCGTTTCGCCATCTTCGTCTTCGCCCTGGCGGAGGAACTGACCCGCACCTTCCTGTCCGTCTATATCAAGGATCTCTTCGAGCCGGTGCCCGGCCTGAGCAAGGAGCTGGTGATCGGCGCGCCCATCGCGCTGTTCATGCTGCTCTGGGCCGTCGCCCAGCCGATTGCCGGCAACGTGTCGGAGCGCCGGGGCCGCCGCACCGTTTTCCTTGCCGGCGCGGTGTTCTCGGCGCTTGGGCTGCTGGGATCCGGCCTGGCGACGGATCTGATCCAGCTCATCGTCGCCCGGTGCCTGACCGCGGTCGGCTACGCCAGCGTCTTCATCGCCGCGCAGGGCTTCGTCATCGATGCCACCGACCCGCGCCGGCGCGCCGGCGCCATCGCGCTCTATGCCGGCGGCATCCTGACGGCCGGCGTCTGCGGTCCGGCCATCGGCGGTGTCGTCGCCGACCAGATCGGCTTCCGCATGACCTTCATCGTCTCCGCGTCGCTGGCCCTGGCGGCGGCCCTGATGGCGTGGCACCTCCTGCCCAGGCATGTCGACAGCGGCAAGGCCAAGACCCGTGGGCTGAGGCTGCGCGACGTCGGCGTGTGCCTGACCAATCCGCGCTTCGTGGCGGTGACCCTGTTCAGCGCCGTGCCGGCGAAGTTCGGTTTGACCGCCCTGCTGTTCTTCCTGCTGCCGCTGGCGCTGGACGACAGCGGGGTCAGCCAGTCGTGGATCGGCCGCGTGCTTCTTCTCTACTGGCTGATGATGATCGTGGCGTCGCCGCTGGTGGCACACCTGTCCGACCGTTCGGGGCGGAGAACCCCGTTCCTGGCGATCGGCGGGGTGATCGCCGCGGGTGCCGCCTATGTGCTGGCGAATTCCGGGACGCTGCCGATGACCATCACCGGCGTCGCCCTGCTCGGCCTTGCCCATGCGCTGGTCAACACCCCGCAGATGGCGCTTCTGGCGGAATCCTGCGTGCGTGAGCGTTCCACGCTCGGCGAGACCACGGTGATCGGCATGTTCCGGCTGATCGAGCGCATGGGGTCGGTGGTCGCACCGTTCCTGGCCGGCCTGTTCCTCGCCTATTACGGCTACCACGGCGCCATGAAGGGCATTGGCATCGTGCTGGCCGCCTGTGTCGCCGCCCAGCTTCTCCTGCTGGCCGCCACCGGCGGGCGGCCCTCCGCTGACCTCCCCCAGAAGGACCCGGCATGACCTCCGTGACCCGACGCTCGCTGCTCCTCGGCTCCGCCGGCGCGCTCCTGGCATCCGGCCCGGCCGCGGCCGCCGTGACGGGTGCTCCGGCGGGAGCCCCGGTGCCCAATCCGGCCACGGCCGGGCGTGGCAACCGGCCCGCCAGCATCATCGTGCTGACTCCGCGCAAGGATGTCGGCGACGTGCTCGGATTCCGCGATCTGCTCGAATCCATGGGCATGCAGGCGAAAATCGACGTGCGCGAGGTGCAGCAGGCGTCCGCGGTCGCCGGCATGCTGCCGGACATCCGCGCCGCCCGCCCCGACCTCGTGCTTACCGTCTTCACGCCGCTGACGCTGGCGACCGTCGGCCGCTACGACGATCCCGATCCGTCGAAGTTCCTGACGGATGTGCCGGTGGTCTTCACCTCCGTCACCGACCCGGTCGCCTCTCGCATCGTCCGCTCGCTGGATCAGCCGGGCCGGGCGGTGACCGGCACCCGGCACATCGCTCCGGTGGCGGTCCAGCTGAAGACGATGCTGGCCTACCGGCGCTGGAAGAAGATCGCGGCGGTCTACAACCCGGCCGAAGAGAACATGGTCGTCGCCGTCCGCGACCTGAAGGAGGAGGCGGCCCGCCAGGGGGTTGAGATCATCGACGGTGCGGTTCCCCGCGATGGAGCCGGCAGGCCGAATCCCGATGCCATTCCCGACCTCATCCGGGACGTGGCGCGGGCCGGGGCGGAACTGGTCTACATCGGCCCGGACACGCTGGTGGCGTCGAACAACAGCCAGGCGGTGGCCGACGCCGCTCTGGCCAACAATGTCGCCACCTTCTGTTCCACCGAGCTGCCGATCCGCCGCTCCGGCCTGCTGATGGGGCTGGTGAGCCCGGCGGTCAACGTCGGCCGGTTCGCCGGGCTGAAGGCCTACGACATCCTGAGCGGAGCCAAGCCGGCCACGGCGATACCGGTGGAGACGCTGAACCGCTTCTCCCTGCTGTTGCGCATCAACACCGCCAAGCGCCTCGACCTTTATCCGCCGATGCGCCTGCTCAACATCGCCGAAATCGTCAAGGATGCCTGACATGCCGGTCGTGTCCTCTCCGTTACAGAGTCTCCATCAAGGCATTCTGGGCCTGTGCAACGGACAGCCTTCCGGCATTCCCTACCGCGTGCGTTTCCTCGACGCCGACGATCTTCCGGCGCTGGAGGAGTTCCGCGCCTTCATCTTCGGCAGCCTTCCGGACATCGACGCCTATTTCCCGGAAACGCCGGAATTCTCCGGCCTGCATATGGCCGAGCGCGGTGTCACGCTCGGCCTGGAGACGCACGGCGCGCCGGGCGGCAACCGCCTCATCGGCTGCGCTGTTCTCGGCCTGCCACAACCGGGGATGCCGGCCTTCGCCGATGACCTGCCGGGCGGAGGCCCCGATGTGACGGCTACCGCCCACATGTCGAGCTGCATGGTGCATACCGACTTCCGGGGCAACGGGCTCCAGCGCCTTCTGGTGACCATGCGCACGCTGTACGCCCTGGGGGCCGGCCGGCCGCACCTGCTGAGCCGGGTGGCGCTGTCCAACCCGGTCAGCCTCTCCAACATGCTGGCGTCCGGCTTCACCGCCCGTCGCATCCTGGTGATGCACAGCGGCCGGCTGCGCTACCTGCTGCACCGCGACATGCAGGCGCCGCCGCCGGCCTTCGAGCCCGGAACCGACCGTGCCCTGCGCGTCGCGGACCATGCGGCGCAGAACGCCGCCTTCGAGGCGGGGCTGGTCGGGCGCACCGTCACCTTCTGCGGCGACGAGCCCTTCATGATCTACGCCCGCCCGGCTGCCGCCGCCCGCCGTGCGGCCGCTCCTGCCGAACTGGAGGTCATCCCATGAGGACAGCGATCGTCGTCGATCCCTACTCGACCGGACATCTGCTCGCTCCGCGGCTTCGCGCGCGCGGTTACCGCGTCATCGCGGTGCAGAGCCGTCCCGATCTCGCGCCCTCGCTGCTTCTCAGCTATGTTCCCGGCGATTTCGACGAGCTGGTCCTGTTCGACGGCGACCTCCCGGCCCTGGCCGAGCGGATGCGGGCGCACGGCCCCTCCTTCGTGCTGCCCGGCAACGAGTCCGCCGTGGAACTGGCCGACGCGCTCGGTGCGGCGCTGGGCACGCCGGGCAACACGCCCAAGCTGACGGCGGCGCGTCGCAACAAATACATGATGATCGAGCGGCTGGGCGCCGCCGGCCTGCTGACGGCCCGGCAGACCATGGTGGAGTCGGGGGCGGAGGCGGTGGAGTGGGCGGCGGGCGCCGGCTGGCCGGTGGTCGCCAAGCCGCTCGACAGCGCCTCCACCGACCATGTCTATTTCTGCGACGGCACTCCGGCGCTGCGCGAGGCCGTGGAGTCGATCCTCTCCAGCCGCAATTTCTGCGGCACGCCGAACCGGCGGGCGCTGGTGCAGACCTATCTGGACGGCGCCGAGTATGTGGTCAACACGGTGAGCCGCAATGGCCGCCACTATGTCTGCGACGTGCTGCAGTCGGCCAAGCGCACGCTGAACGGCTCGCCCTTCGTTTACGACTATTACCGCCTTCTGCCGCCGGATGACGAGCGGTCCGTCCAGCTGATGTCCTACATCCAGCGCACGCTCGACGCGCTGGAGATCACCGACGGCGCCGCCCATGCCGAAGTGCGGCTCACCTCCCGCGGACCGGCGCTGGTGGAGATCGCCGCCCGGGCCATGGGGCCGGCGGGCTCGACCACGGCGATAGGTCATGGCACCGGCCACGATCAGGTGGATCTGCTGGTCGAGGCCTTCGACAGCGGAGTCTGCCCCGGTGGTCCCGATGGACATTACCGCTTCCTGGCCGACGCCATGGTGCTCTACCTGCCGGTGCTGGTCTCCGGCCGTGTGGAGGCGCTCCCCGACCTCGGCGTGCTGGACCGGTTCGAGAGCGTCCGCGGCTACGGCATCGTGCCGCGCATCGGTGCCCATATCGTCCCGACGCTCGACCTGACACAGGTGTTGGCGAAGATCTACCTCTCCCATGCTGACCGCGCCGTGTTCGAACGCGATTGGGCGGCGATCCGTGGAATGGAGGAGAGTCTGCAGCCGGTGGTGACCCCCTGAAGCAATCGACCCGCAAGGAGGAATAGATGGCGCACGTTCCGTATGATGAGCGGTGGGAAAAGGCCAAGAGGGAGTTCGAGGCGCTCACCGGCAAGCATAAGCCGAAGGAGAGCAAAGGCATTTTCAATGCCTTCGGCAGCCACACCGGCCTGTCCGGTTCGCTGAAGAAATGCGAGAAGGCGCTCACCGCCTGCGACACCGCCAACTCGACCGATGTCAAAGAGGGCAAGAAGGTCGTTGCCGCGTTCCAGGCCGCGTCGAAGGATTTCGCCAAGGCCAAGAAGGGCTATCTTGAAGTCCTTCAGAAGGAAATCTACGCGGAGTTCGACAAGCGTACGGAAAAGGACTTCAAGACGAACTACGAAAAGGCGCTGAAGTTCCTGGTCAAGGAGCTTGCGGCGCTGGAAGCGACCATCGAGTCCGCGGTGGCGATGTACACCCAGAAGTTCAATGAGGCAGAGAAGGATCTGTCCCTCGAGCAGAAAATGCTCAAGAACTGGGAAAAGAACATCAACGGTGCGTTGGCCCGCGCGGCGGCCGGCGTTGCCAAGGTCAAGGCCAAGCCGACGGCGGAAACCTACAACGAGCTGTTCCCGACGCTGGCCCGCGACATCACCATGCAGCTGGTGTTCGCGCGCAAGATCGAAGGCCTGTTGGCCGATCCCGACTTCTTCAAGAAGAAGTTGGACCCCTGGGCCAATCAGAGCAACACGGCCGAGCCGGTGAAGGTGCCGCCGGATGCCACACCGAAGCTGATCCTCGACCATATGAAGGAGTTTTCGGCAGCCTGCAAGGGCGTCGTCCAGCTCGTCAACTCGCGCACGAACGCCTGATCGGCTGCCCGATCCGCCGCCGGTTTGACGCCGGATGGTGCCTGCGCAGGTCGGAGCAGGGCGGGCAAAATACGCCCGCCCGGTCCGACGGATGCCGGTCACCGGAAGGAACAACCGTGTGGGACGGAAAGGCGTCCTCGATGGAACGGCAGCCGTGGCCCATAGAAGGGCGAAAATTTAACGAACAACAATCGTAAAATATAAGAGCAAGAGATGGCAAAGAAATATCTGGAATCCTGGAAGAAGGCCAAAGCCAAATTCGAGGCGGACACCGGCAAGAAAAAGCCCGACCCGAAGAGCCGCTTCGGGAAAATTTTTGCCAAAGTCAGCTCTACGGGATTTGAAAAATCGTTGAAGGCGTACGATGCGGCGAAGACCGTCAAGGAGGCGGAGAAGTACGCACGCGCCTTCCAATCTGCCGCCTCCGACTACATCCCGACGCTGGACGCTGCCGGCAAAGCGGCGCGGCAGGATGGGGACAGCGTGTATGCCGACGCCTGCGCCGCGATGGTTGCGTCGCTCAACAAGATCACCGCAAACGTCTTCATGGATCTGGAACGGTTCGGGAGCTGGCCGGATGACCTCGACGGCTTTTTCAAATCGCCATACTGGCACAAGCTCCTGCTGAAGCAGGCAAAAAAGGAATACTCGACCGAGAATATGGAGCTTTTCGGGCTGATCCTGAACAAGAAGGTGAACTCGGAAGCCAACGCGCAGAAGGCCTATGAACTTTACGTCCGAGTGGGTTCTCAGAAAGAGGTCAACATGTCCTCATCGACCCGGAAGCTCTGCGACAAATGTGCGCAGGACGGCAAATGGAAGGCGATGCCCTGGGACAAGGTCGAGATGGAAGTCGGCGTAAATCTGGCCGATACCGTCGCGAGGCTCGGCGCGGCGGTGGCCGACGGGACGGCGTAGCGCTGCCCACAGCGGTCGCATCTGTCTCCCGCCATAGGATGTCCGCTGGATATTGGAGGTGCGGATTGCCGCGTTGACCTGCATACTCGTCGTTGGGTGTCACCTGTCCCGGAAGTAGGCATTCGGAAGCGTCAGGGTCCGGATGCCGCATCTGTGCGTTTCATCTCCGGGAATGACACCGAGGCGAGTGCCATGATGAAGGATCCGAAGCAGATCGCGCGCGTTTGCCTCCAGGCGGCACGCGTCGACTTGGAAGCGCACGCTGCCTGTGGGCTGATCACCGCGGACGACGAGTTCGGCCTGCGCTACAAGATCGCTGTCCAGGCATGCGATGTGAACGGCGACGATTGCCGGTTTCCCGCCTGCGCGTGCCCTTGGCCGGACTGTTCCCGGCAATCCCGGAACCAGTGATCCGAATATGGGCTGAGGAAGCCGCCGTCGCCGGCCCTCTGACCGGCGACGGCGGCTTCCTTCACGTCGGCTTCCGCCGGAGCGGCGTTACCCGTTTCACACTGTCAGGAACAGCGCGGGGGTCCCCACCCGCGACTGGTCGCGCCGGCGTCCGGTGAGGAGCAGCGGATGCTCGCGGCCTGCCGCCAGATCCAGTCCGGCCAGCGCCAGTTCCGCCAGCGCCTTGTCCCGCTGCTCCGCCTTCGGCAGCCGGCCGGCCATCCACAGGCCGAACCGCACATGTCGAGCACGTCGGGCCAGGGAAACAGCAGCGGCGACTGGAAGACATGGCCGAGCGCCGGTATCTTCGGCGTCACCGTCTCGCCGTCGATGGTGATGCGGCCGGAATCGGGCGGCAGGAAGCCGGACAGCAGGTTCAGCAGCGTGGTCTTGCCGCAGCCCGATGGGCCGAGCAACGCCACGAACTTCCCCGGACGGGCTGATCGAGTGCCGCAAGGGTACCTTCACGGCGGGCAAGCGCGTCCAGCATCCGCCCGGCCTGCCGGCGGGAGCGCCGGTGCTGGTGATGGACCGCCGTTCCGTCTTCGTCGGCGGCGGCTGCGCCGACCGTTCGGTTTTCCATATCAGATCCGAACGCTACAGCGTCATCCTGTCCCACCGCTGGGAAGGGTAGGGTTGGGCGACGGACATCCCGGCTTGATAATACATGAAATATCTGTGCATCAGAATTTTAAATCGCTATCTTTACAGTAGGAATAAATAAGGTCTATGTTCTCTCCAGATGGTGAATGGAGAGCGCTGCACACGACCCCGAACGAGGAAGGATAGCGATCCGCGGCAGTCCATCGCTGTCGCCCGGACAGTCCCCGCCGATCCGGATACCCCGCTGCCGCCAACCGATCCGAATTTCAAAATTTGAAAGCCAGATTTTTGAAAGCCAGCCCCATGCTCGATCTGATCCTTCGTTCCACCGCCCTGGTCGCCGGCACCCTGTCGCTGCTGGCCGCACTCGGCCTTGCCCAGCCTGCCTTTTCGCGGACCGTGCCTACCGGCCCGGCGAAGGTGCCGGTGATGGTTGGCGTCGGCGGGCTGCCGTCGGTCGGCCAATAGCAGTTCCCGCGTTCGGCGGTTTCTCACGGCATAGCCCAACGCTCCAGGGCGGTGCGGACCCGAAGGATGACGGGAGGCCAGTCGCCCGGCCGGTCCTGGCGGAACAGGCGCATCGTCGGATACCAGGGGCTGTCGGACCGGTCGCGCAGCCAGCGCCAGCAGGCATCATGGCGCGACAGCATCCAGACCGGCCGTCCCAGCGCGCCGGCCAGATGGCACACCGAGGTGTCCACGCTGATGACGAGGTCGAGTTCCGCGACGAGCGCGGCGGTGTCGGCGAAATCCTCGACCTCATCCATCCAGTCGACAAGGTCGAGACCGGGCGGACACGCCTCGCTCGCCGGCGGACCTTTTTGCAGGCTGTAGAACCTCACACCCGGAATGCCCGCGAGCGGAGCCAGCGCGGAAAGCGGCAGGCTGCGCCGCCGGTCGACCATATGCGCGACGAACTGGTCGTCATGCGCCGAACCGGCCCAGACCAGACCGACCTTCAGTCCGCCCTCACCGCCGGGGCTCCCGTCGAGCCTCCGTTTCCAGGCGGCGCGCTCCTGCCCGGACGAGCTCAGATATGGGACGGAGGCCGGAATGGTGGCCAGACCCGTGCCGAACACCAGGGGAAGGCTGAGCAGCGGAATGCAGGCATCGCAAGCCGGTGGCGGCTCCGTGAGCGACCGGACGGAGGCGATGCCGGGAAGCCCGGACAGCAGCCGGACCAGCGCCGGCTGCACCATCAGGTGGACCTGGGCGCCGAGTGCCGCCAGCATCGGGGCATAACGGACGAACTGAAGCGTATCTCCCTGCCCCTGTTCGGCGACCAGAAGGAGTGAGCGCCCTGCCGGATTTCCGCCGGTCCAGTGTGGCGCATGGGCCGGATAGGCCACATGCTCCATCCGCCAGCGCGATTCGTAGAGGCGCCACCCCTTGGCGAAGTCGCCTTCCGCCAGCAGCACCATGGACAGGTTGAAGCGGGCGATGTCGCTTTCGGGCTGAAGCGCCAGGGCGCGCTCGTTGCCGCGGCGCGCCGGTTCCGTCATTCCGCTGCCATGTTCAGCCAGGGACAGGTTGATGAGGGCGGCCGGAGAAGCCGGTTGCAGGACGAGAGAGTGGCGGGCCAGCGATAGGGCCGTCGCGAAATCGCCGCGCAGGGTTGCCGCCAGACTGTCGCCGGCTTCGGCATGTCCTTCCAGCGGCGCCAGCCGGCGCAGCCGGCCATGCAGGGCCTGCGCCGCGTCGAGCCTGCCCAGCCTGATCAGCAGGCCGGCATGGTTCACATAGCCGGCCGGGCGGTCAGGCGCCAGCGCAACCGCGCGCTGGACACAGGCAAGCGGAAGAGCCGGCTCCACCGTTTTGCCAAGCCCTCCGGCCAGCGCCAGCCACGGCAGCGGGTTATCCGGAGCCAGCCGCACCGCCCGGCGGAGGACAATCGGCAGGCGCTCCATCGCCCGCCGGTCCAGCAGGATCGAGCCGGCGACCGACCAGGCTTCGGCAAACCCCGGATCGAGCGCCAATGCGCGCATCGCGGCGCGCGCCGCGACCTTGGAGCGGCGGCTTTTGAGTAACAGCGCGGCCAGCCCGGTCCAGGCCTTCGGGTAGGCAGGACGCAACCGCAATGCATGGCGGTAAGCCTGCGCCGCACCGGCAGATTGGCCCAAGGCACGCCGCGCTTCAGCGAGATTATGCCAGATGCTTGCCCGATGGGGCGCCAACAGGGCGGCTGTGGTGAAGTGGGAAGCGGCAAGCGCTGCCTCTCCCTCGGCCAGGGCGGCGGCGCCTCGGAGGGTGAGGGCGACGGCCGGGTCTGCAAAACTTTTGGTTTGGTAGGACATAATAAAATTGCCCTCTGGAACGTCTCGGACCGATGCAGAGCAGCCTTGGAGAGATGTATAGGCGGATTGGTGCTTCGGTCCGATTCGGACGGATGAAATTCCCGGTCCGCTCCGACCTCTGCAATCTTAAATCGTTCCTCCGTCGATATCCTCCCAAGTCATTTCTATCTTCGGATGCGGGTAATTCCCAACTTAAAGGAGATTTCATATTCTATTATTAATTTAACTTTATTTTACGGCGTATGCGAATAAATCATTGAGGATGGTTGGGGACGGACGAGAGGGAACGTTGGATGGCCACTGAAGAACGATCCCTGCCCATGGCGGCCCGGCCAATGCTGGAAGCTACACCGAGTCTGCCCGACTGGCTGGAGACGATCGGCTGCGCGATTGCCTTTTCGACATACGAGACCCACAGGCTGTTCTTTCTGGGGTTGGGTGAGGATGGGCGTTTGAAGGCCCATGAGCGGATGGTGCAGCGTTGCCAGGGGCTGTGTATCGACGGCGGCGCGCTGTGGGTCGGCGGGCAGTCCCACCTCTGGCGCTTCGCCAATACGCTTCAGCCATCCGACCGGACGCCGTCGGGCGCGGACCGTCTTTACGTGCCGCGCCTGGGCTATATGACCGGCGACGTCGATATCCATGACATCGCGGTCGGGCATGACGGTGTTCCGGTCTTCGTCAACACCCGCTTCAGCTGTCTTGCCGTTCCCGACCCCGACCGGGGCTTCCGTCCGGTCTGGAAGCCCGCCTTCATTTCCGCTCTGCGCAACGAGGACCGCTGCCATCTGAACGGGATGGCGCTCGGCGAGGACGGCCGGCCGATGTTCGCGACGGCATTGGGCCGCTGCGATGTCATCGAGGGCTGGCGCGAGCGCCGGACCGACGGAGGCGTGCTGATCGATGTCCCGTCCGGCGAGGTCGCCTGTGCCGGACTGTCGATGCCCCACTCCCCCCGCTGGCACCGCGGCCGGCTTTGGCTGCTCAATTCCGGCAGCGGCGAACTTGGAACGGTGGACGGAAGCGGCCGCTTCGAGCCGGTCTGCTTCTGCCCCGGCTTCGCGCGCGGGCTGGCCTTTCACGGGAAATGGGCGGTCATCGGGCTGTCGCGTCCACGGGGCGGTCACGGAACGCTGAGCGCCTTGCCGCTCGAACCGGCGCTGGAGCGGGCCGGGGTTTCCGCCCAGTGCGGCTTGGCCGTCGTCGATACGGACAGCGGAACCGTGGCGCATATGCTGTGGCTGCATCACACCGTGAACGAGCTGTACGACGTCGCCATCCTTCCCGGCGTACGCCGTGCGGAGGCGGTGGGATTGCTCGACGCGCGGGCGCTGGCCGAAGCGGTGACCATTCCAACGGAGATTCCGAATTGACCGGACGTCCGATGGCGGACGATGAGCGGAATTGTTGTCGGCGCTTGCATTTGAGGGGCTGAAAGATCGTGACCACTCCCACCTTTACCCTGGTCGGCACCAATTCTTTCGGCCTCAACGGCGTCGGCAATTATGCCGCCCCCACGTTCAAGGATCTCGACGGCGACGGCGACCTGGATCTTCTGGTCGGCAACGTGCTTGGCGAGACGGTGTATTTCGCCAATATCGGAACGGCGCTGGCACCGACCTACTCCCTGCAAGGCACGAATCTTTTCGGCCTCTCCAGTTTCGATACTTATGCGAAGCCAAGCTTCGTCGATATCGATGGCGATGGCGACCTCGATCTGTTCATCGGCAGCAAGAGCGGCGGCACGCGGTTCTTCCGCAACAACGGAACGTCATCCTCCCCAACCTTCTCGCTGGAGGGGACCAACCTCTTCGGCATCGTCACCGGCAGCTACATGGCTCCGACCTTCGCCGATCTGGACGGCGACGGAGATGCAGATCTGCTGATGGGGGACCAATCCAACGGCCTCCTTCTGTACCGCAACAACGGGACGTCGTCGTCGCCGACCTTTTCGCTGGAGGGAACGAACCTCTTCGGCATGACGGCGGGTGTCAGTCACAATGCGCCGGTCCTCGTCGACCTGGACGGTGACGGCGATCTCGACCTCGTGAACAAGGATGTCGTTTCCATCAACGTCGGGACGACATCGTCCCCCACATTCTCCCTTGTCGGCACGGCTGTCTACGGTCTCGTCACCGGGGGCTATCCGATGCCGGCGCTGGCCGACCTCGATGGCGACGGCGACGTCGACGCGCTCTATGGCGTCGTCAATGGCTCCCTGATATATCTCAGGAACGTCGCGCCGGTCGTCAGAATCCTGGCCGATTCCGGCAACACGCTGACGCTGTCGCAGATCAACACGCTGACAGGCGGTGCCGGGACCGACGCCATCACGCTGGGCGATATCGGTGCGACCTTCGGCGTTACCGGCGTCGAAACGCTGACGGGCGGAGCCGGCACCGACGTCGTCACGCTGGGCACCGCCGGCGCCACGATGCTGCTATCGTGGTTGGAAACCGTGCTCGGCGGTAGTGGCACCGACATCATCCTGCTCGGCACCGCAGGCAACACCCTTGCGGTCGCGGCAATCGAGACGCTGACCGGCGGGTCCGGCACCGATGTCGTGACGCTCGGCACCACAGGCAACACGCTGAGCGTCACCGCCATCGAGACCCTGACCGGCGGCAGCGCAAGCGACCTCGTGATGCTCGGCACTGCGGGCAACACGATTCTGGTTTCGCTTATCGAATCGCTGACCGGTGGTGCCGGCACCGACATCGTCACGCTCGGCACTGCGGGCAACACTCTCACGGTCGCCACAATCGAGACGCTGACCGGCGGCGGCGGCGCCGATGTCGTAACGCTCGGCACCGCAGGCAACACGATTCTGGTTTCGCGCATCGAAACGCTGAGAGGCGGCGCCGGTACCGATATCGTCATGCTCGGCACTGCGGGCAACACTCTTACGGTCGCCGCAATCGAAACGCTGACCGGCGGCGTCGGCACCGACATCGTGACGCTCGGCACCAGTGGCAACACGCTGAGCGTCAACGGTATCGAGACCCTGACCGGCAGCAGCGGCACCGATGTCGTGACGCTCGGCACCGCAGGCAACACGATTCTGGTTTTGCGCATCGAGACGCTGACAGGCGGCACCGGCACCGATGTCGTGACACTCGGCACCGGCGGCAACTCGGTGCTGGCATCCGACATCGAGACGTTGATCGGCGGGGCTGGCGCGGATTTCATCATACTCGGCACCGCAGGCAGCACGATTCAGGTCTCCCGCGTCGAAACACTGACGGGAGACAGCGGCACCGATGTCGTAACCGTGGGGTCCGCCGGCGTAACGATGAGGATGCAAGGCATCGAGACCTTGACCGGTGGGGCCGGTATCGATGTCCTGACGCTGGGCTCCACCGGCAACACGGTGATGTTTGCCGCCGTGGAAAGCATCATCGGCGGCACCGGTACAGATGTTGTGACCTTCGAGTCGGCCGGCAGCACGGTATTGATCTCGGCACTTGAAACACTGATCGGCGGTGCAGGTGTCGATTTCGTCGCAACCAGCGCCAGCGGCGGGACCCTGGTTGTTTCCCTGGTCGAAACGTTAAGCGGTAATTCAGGCCGTGACGCCATATCGCTGGCGGCATCAGGCAACACCATCCTGCTTTCGCGCATCGAAATGCTGACAGGCGGGGCCGGCACCGATGTCGTGACGTTCGGAGCCAGCGGAAACACGACACTGACATCCGGCATCGAGACTTTGACCGGCAGCACCGGCACCGACTTTGTGACACTGGGCACCGCCGGCAACACGCTGTCGGTCTCGGCTGTCGAATCGCTGACCGGCGGTGCCGGCACCGACGTCGTGACGCTCGGCACCGGCGGCAACACCCTGCTGGTCCTGGCTCTCGAAACGCTGACGGGTGGGGCCGGCACCGACGTGGTGACGCTTGGCACCGGCGGCAACATGGTGCTGGCATCCGACATCGAGACGCTGAACGGCGGGGCTGGCGTGGATGTCGTTGTCCTCGGCACCGGCGGCAGCACGATTCAGGTTTTCCGCATCGAAACGCTGGTGGGGGACAGCGGCACCGATGTCGTGACGGTGGCATCCAGCGGCGCATCGATAACGGTAGAAAACCTCGAGACGTTGACCGGAGGTATCGGCAGCGATGTGGTGATGTTGGGCACGTCCGGCAACACGATGTTGGTCTCGACTGTCGAATCGCTGACCGGCGGTGTCGGCACCGACGTCGTGATGCTCGGCACCGCGGGCAACACGGTTCTGGTTTCGCTCATCGAAACGCTGACCGGCGGTGTCGGCACCGACGTCGTGACGCTGGGCGCCGCCGGAAACACCCTGCTGACGACCGGCATCGAAACGCTCATCGGTGGCTCCGGCACCGATGTCGTCGTGATCGGCTCCAGCGGGGCGACCATTCACGTCGCCAATATCGAAACCGTCATCGCGACGGGGCAGACCCTTCATCTGAGCGGGCTGGAAACCCTGGTCAGCATTCTCACTGCCGACGTTCTCGTCCTGGACGACGGTGGCAGCACCCTGTCCGTCTCCACCCAATACAGGACCATTCTCGGATCGTCGGCATCCGATGTGATCGCGCTTGGAAGCGGCGGCAGCACGGTTCTCGTCGAACGCCTCGAAACGCTGACCGGATCGAACGGCGGCGATGCGGTGATCGTCGGCACGGCCGGCATCACGCTGCTGGCCACGCTGTTCGAAACGATCATCGGCGGGGCCGGCACCGACATCATCACCCTTGGCGGCGCAGGCGGCACCCTGCTCGTCGACCGGCTGGAGACTTTGAGCGGCGGCAGCGGAGTCGATATCGTCACCCTGGGCACCACCGGCACAACCCTGCTGGTGAATGGCATCGAGACATTGGCAGGGTCGGCAGGCACCGATGTCGTCACATTGGGAGCCGGCGGCAACACGATCCTGGCCGATCTGATCGAGACTCTCGTCGGCGGCACGGGGGACGATCTGGTCGTCCTCGGCACGTCCGGGTCCACCATCTCCCTCTCGGCCATCGACAGCCTGACCGGTGGATCCGGGACCGATGTCATTGCGCTGGGCTCGGCCGGCAACACCCTGCTGCTGCGCGGCATCGAGACGCTGGCCGGTGGCGCCGGCACCGACATCGTCACGCTGGGCATCACCGGCAACACCCTGCTGGTTTCGGCTCTCGAAACAATCGTCGGCGGTGCGTCTCTCGACTCAATTTCGCTGGGCACCGCGGGCAGCACCCTGTTTGCAACCGCTCTCGAGACGCTGACAGGCGGACTGGGCACCGACGTCGTGGCTCTCGGTTCTGCCGGCAACACCCTGTCCGTTTCGGGTGTCGAGACCATTGCCGGCGGCGGTGGCGCCGATGTCGTCGCCCTGGGCACGGCCGGCAACACCCTTCAGATCTCAGGCCTGGAGACGATCACCGGCGGTGCGGGCACCGATGTCGTGACGCTCGGTTCCGCCGGCGGCACCCTGCTTGCCAATTTGCTGGAGACGATTGCCGGCGGCACGGGCTCCGAGCTGATTTTCCTTGGCTCGGCCGGCGGCACGATCCTGGTGTCCGGCCTGGAAATGCTGATCGGCGGTGCCGGCGCCGACATCGTCACTCTGGGGCCGGCCGGCAGCACGGTCGTTGTGCGTGGCCTTGAAAGCCTGACCGGCGGTTCGGGCATCGATGCCGTCACCATCGGCGACACCGGCATCACCATGGCGGCCTCGGGCATCGAGACGCTGGTCGGCGGTTCGGGCAGCGATGCCATCACCCTGGGCACAGCCGGCGGCACCCTGCTGGTTCGGGCGATGGAGACCCTGACCGGCGGCATCGGCACCGACGTGATCGCCATCGGGTCGGCCGGCGGCACTCTGCTTGCCGACCTGCTGGAGACGATTGTCGGTGGTGCGGGCTCCGAGTTGATCTTCCTCGGCTCGACCGGTTCGACGGTCACGGTATCGGGCATCGAGATCCTGATCGGTGGGGCCGGCACCGACGTTGTCGCACTGAATGGCGGCGGCAACACCCTGCTGTTGCGCGGCATCGAGACCCTGACCGGCAACAGCGGCACCGATGTGGTGACGCTGGGCGACACCGGCAACACGGCGACGGTCTCCCTGTTCGAGACCATCATCGGCGGCACCGGTGTCGACGCCATCCTGCTCGGCAATGCCGGCAACACGCTGGCGGTGTCGCAGCTGGAGACGCTGTGGGGCGGGTCCGGCCTTGACGTGGTGACGCTGGGGTCCGGCGGCAGCACGCTGATGACGGTGGCGGTGGAAACACTGATCGGCGGCAGCGGCCTGGATGCGGTGACGCTGGGCACCGGCGGCACGACGGTGCGGATTGTCGGCATCGAGTCCGTCACCGGCAACAGCGGGCGTGACGTCGTCCAGCTGTCCGACGGCGGCGGCACCTTCGTCGTCAATCTGCTGGAAACGCTGGTCGGCAGTTCGGGCAACGACGTGGCGGTGGTCGGCGAGTTGGGCGGCGGCTCGACCCTGCTGATCGCCGGGCTGGAGATCCTCGTCGGCAGTTCCGGCTCCGACATCGTCACGTTGAGCGACGGCGGCAACACCACGCTGCTGCGCATGCTGGAGACGCTGACCGGTGGGACCGGGCTGGACGCCATCACCATCGGCAACCGCGGCTCCACCATGCTGGCGTCGAACCTTGAGACGCTGGTCGGCGGCTTCGCGCTGGACGTGATCGGGCTTGGCACCGGCGGCAACACGCTGCTGGTGTCGCAGCTGGAGACGCTGACCGGCGGGGCCGGTCTGGACATCGTGACGCTCGCGACCGCCGGTTTCGACATCGCGGCGGACATGAACCGGGTGTCTGGGACCAGCGGCAACACGCTGCTGGTCTCCGGGCTGGAGACGCTGATCGGGTCGAGCGGGACGGACGTTGTCTATCTCGGCTCGGCCGGCAACACGTTGCTGGTGTCGGGGCTCGAGATCCTGGTCGGCGGCAGCGGCAGCGACGCGGTGACGCTGGGCGATGGCGGCAATACCGTGCTGCTGCGCGGCATCGAGACGCTGACCGGCAACAGTGGTGTCGACGTCCTGACGCTGGGCGACACCGGCAATACGGCGACCGTATCGCTGTTCGAGACTATCATCGGCGGCACCGGCAATGACCTCATCGCCCTCGGGCCGACCGGCAACACGCTGGTTGTGCTGGGTGTCGAGACGCTGGTCGGCGGATCCGGCCTGGACGTGGTGACGCTGGGGTCCGGCGGCAGCACGATCTCGACCGTGGCGGTGGAAACGCTGATCGGCGGCAGCGCTCTGGATGTGGTGACGCTGGGCACCGGCGGTACGACGGTGCGGATCGTCGGCATCGAGTCCGTCACCGGCAACAGCGGGCGCGACGTCGTCCAGCTGTCGGAGAGCGGCGGCACCTTCATCGTCAATTTGCTGGAAACGCTGGTCGGCAGTTCGGGCAACGACGTGGCGGTGGTCGGCGAGCTTGGCGGCGGCTCGACCCTGCTGATCGCCGGGCTGGAGATCCTCGTCGGCAACTCCGGCTCCGACATCGTCACGCTGAGCGACGGCGGCAACACCACGCTGCTGCGCATGTTGGAGACGCTGACCGGCGGGGCTGGGCTGGACGCCATCACCATCGGCAATCGCGGCTCGACCATGGTGGCGTCGAACCTGGAGACGCTGATCGGCGGCTTTGCGCTGGATGTGATCGGGCTTGGCACCGGCGGCAACACGCTGCTGGTGTCGCAGTTGGAGACGCTGACCGGCGGGGCCGGGCAGGACATTGTGACGCTCGCTACCGCCGGCTTCGACAGTGCGGCGGACATGAACCGGGTGTCGGGCACCAGCGGCAACACGCTGCTGGTCTCCGGGCTGGAGACGCTGGTCGGGTCGAGCGGGACCGACGTGATCTATCTCGGCTCGGCCGGCAACACGCTGCTGGTGTCGGGGTTGGAGATCCTGGTCGGCGGGGCAGGCAGCGATGCGGTGACGCTGGGCGACGGCGGCAACACGGTTCTGCTGCGCGGCATCGAGACACTGACCGGCAACAGCGGTGTCGACGTCCTGACGTTGGGCGACACTGGCAACGTGGCGACGGTGTCGCTGTTCGAGACCATCATCGGCGGTACCGGTGTCGACAGCATTCTGCTCGGCACCGGTGGCTCCACGCTGCTGGCGTCGCAGTTGGAAACGCTGTCGGGCGGGGCGGGGCTCGATGTGGTGATGCTGGGGTCCGCCGGCAGCACCTTGGTGGTGGCCCAGCTTGAGACGCTGCGGGGTGGGGCCGGTCTGGACGTGGTGACGCTTGGCACCGGCGGCACGACGCTGACGGTGTCGGCCATCGAAACCATCACCGGCGGTGCGGCGACCGATGCCATCACCATCGGGTCGGGCGGCATTACGCTACAGGCGACCGCGCTCGAAACCATCATCGGCGGCGAAGGTCTGGATCTGGTCTTCCTGGGTGGTGCCGGCAGCACTCTGCTGGCATCGGCGCTCGATATCCTGGTCGGCGGCAGCGGTCGGGATGTCATCGCGCTGGGCGCTGGCGGCAACACGCTTCTGCTGCGCGCGATCGAAACGCTGACCGGCGGGGCGGGCAGCGATGCCGTCACCATCGGCGACACCGGCTCCACCATGCTGGTGGGTGCGGTCGAGACGCTGACCGGCGGGACCGGGCTGGACATCGTCGCATTGGGTTCGAGCGGCAACACGCTGACGGTGTCGCTCCTCGAAACGCTGACCGGTGGGGCAGGCAGCGACGTGGTCGCGATCGGCACCCTGGGGGCGACCCTGGTGGCCAATGCCCTTGAAACCCTGCTGGGTGGCACGGCATCCGAACTCATCTTCCTCGGTTCGGGCGGGTCGACGATCTCGGCGTCGGGCATCGACACCCTGATCGGCGGCACCGGCACGGATGTCGTGACGCTGGGTTCGGCGGGCAACACCATCCTGCTGCGCGGCATCGAGACCCTGATCGGCAACGGCGGTGTCGACGTGCTGACGCTCGGCGATACCGGCAGCACCTCGACGGTTTCGCTTTTCGAAACGATCATCGGCGGCCTCGGCAGAGACCTCATCGCCCTCGGCACGGCCGGCAACACGCTGGTGGTCACGGGTGTCGAGACATTGGTCGGTGGGACCGGCACCGACATCGTGACCATCGGCACCGCCGGCGGCACGCTGCTGGTGTTCGGTATCGAGACGCTGATCGGCGGCACGGGCCTGGAGGTCATCTTCACCGGTTCGACTGGGTCTACCCTGACCGTCTCGGGCGCGGACTTCGTGATCGGCAACTCCGGCACCGACGTGCTGACCCTGGGTTCGGCGGGCAACACCACCACCATCCGGGGCATCGAGACGCTGATCGGCGGCACCGGCACCGACCTCGTGTTCCTGGGCGATACCGGCAATACGATGACGCTGGGTTCGGGTGTCGAGATTCTGGTCGGCGGCGCCGCCACCGACGTGGTGACCATCGGCACGGCGGGCGCCACCCTGCTGACCCGCGGTGTCGAGACCCTGATCGGTGCGGCCGGTATCGATGTCATCACCCTCGGCGACACCCCGAATACGGTCACCGTCACCGGCATCGACAGCCTGACCGGCGGTGCCGGCACCGACGTCGTCTTCATCGGCCCGGCCGGCGTGACGATGACGGTCTCGGGCATCGAGTTCCTGGTCGGCGGTGTCGGTTCGGATGTCGTGACGCTGGGGGCGGGCGGGGCGACGGCCACCGTCCGCGGCATCGACACCCTGTCGGGCGGTGCCGGCAGCGATTTGGTGATCCTGGGCGACACCGGCGTCACCATGCGGGCCGAGAGCGGGATCGAGATCATCGTCGGCGGTGCGGCCACGGACGTGGTCAGCTTCGGCGACGGCGGTTCGACCGTCCTGCTGCGCGGCATCGAGACGCTGACCGGCGGCACCGGCAACGACGCGATCACCTTGGGCGATACGCCGAACACGGTCACGGTCAGCGGCATCGACAGCCTGACCGGCGGCGCTGCCACCGACATCGTCCTCACCGGTTCGGCCGGCGTGACGATGACGGCCTCGGGCGTCGAGTTTCTGGTTGGCGGCGCCGGCTCGGATGTCGTGACCCTGGGTGCGGCGGGCAACACCGTCATCACCCGCGGCATCGACACCATGATCGGCGGTGCGGGCAGCGACCTGGTGATCCTGGGCGACACCGGCGTCACCATGCGGGCCGAGAGCAGGATCGAGATCCTGGTCGGCGGCGCCGGTTCCGACCTCGTCAGCCTCGGCGATGGCGGCAACACGGTCCTGCTGCGTGGCATCGAGACCCTGACCGGCGGCACCGGCAACGACGTGATCACGCTGGGCAACACCGGCGTGACCATGTCGGTGCAGAACGTCGAGACGCTGGTCGGCGGCACGGGCACCGACGCCATCACGGTGACCGGCGGTTCGGGCATCCGCTTCCAGGCCGGCACGGGCGACAGCCTGACCCTGGCCTCTGGCAGCGGCACCGACACGGTGGTGTACTCGTCCTTCACCGACATCTCGGCCCCCGACATCTCGGCGTTGGGCGCGAACACCGGCTTCGTCTCGGTGTCGAACTTCCAGTCGGGCGCCGA
This sequence comes from Azospirillum melinis, assembly GCF_013340935.1. Lineage (GTDB taxonomy): Bacteria > Pseudomonadota > Alphaproteobacteria > Azospirillales > Azospirillaceae > Azospirillum > Azospirillum melinis. The sequence goes on from NZ_WHOS01000027.1 coordinate 59,184, forward strand.
CAAGGTGCAACTGACCGATGCCGCCCGGACCGTTGCGGACCGGAACGGCGACGCTTCGCTGACCACGGCAAGCGCGGCGACCAACGGAGTGAGCATGACCAACGAGCTGGTGAGCCTGACTTCGGTCGTCAGCGGCAGCCTGACGGATGCCGGCCTCGCCAATTTCCGCACGGCCCTGGGGACGCTGACGAACTCGTCGGCCGGTGCAAGCATGCTGGTTCTGGCCAACAACGGCACCAGTTCCGGCTTGTACCAGGTAATCGACACCAACGGCGACGGACAGGTGGCCGCCACCGAGGCCCGGCTGCTCAGCATCTACAACAGCACGGTGCTTTCGCTCTCCGACGTCAACCTCGGTTGATCCGGGTGCCGGTGTGGTATTGCGGCAGGCTGGGGAAGGCAGGTGTTCCTCCTTCCCCAGCCTGCCGCAAATCTGCTATGGCCGCGGAACCGGGCGTGGGCTAGACCATGCCCGGGTGAAAGGAGTGGGTGCCATGTGGCCCCTTGACTGGATCCGCCGTTCCCTGCCGAGCACCCTGCGCGGCAAGCTGCTTCTGGTATCGCTCGCCGTGGTGGTTCTGCCCATCTCGCTGACCGGCTATCTGCTGGAGCGGGAGGGGCGACAGGCGCTGGTCCGGGAAAAGTCGGAGAAGCTCTTCGGTCTGACGCGCCTGCTGGATGCTCATCTCGGCCCCGGCTTCGAGTCCCTTCTGACAGATGCCGGTGTTGCGACCGGCGACCGCGATGCCGCCATCCGGGTCCTTTCGGGCCGGCTGACCCCCTTCACCGACATGATCGCCGGGGCGAATCCCGGCGTGGGTGTCGGCTATTACAGCAAAGCGCTCAACGCCATCATCACCTATGGGCCGAGCCGGGACTACAGTGCGACGGTCGGCACCACGATACCGCCGGAGCATCCGGGCTGGCATGTGCTGGAAAGCGGAAAGCAGGCCGTCGAGAGCGGCCGGCAGGTGCGCGGCTTTATCCTGAACGCGATGCTGCCCATCCTCCGCGACGGCGGCGTGATCGGCTATATCTGGGCCAATGAGCTTTCCGACGATGTGGAGCGGCAGGCAGCCGCCATGGACCGCGCGGTCCTGACCGTCAGCCTTGGCGGAATACTGCTTGGGCTTGTGCTGACGCAGGTGCTGACGCGCGGGGTCGGCCGCGACATTCGCCAGATCATCGACGGCCTGCTGCGCATGCGGAGCGACCTTGGCGACGCGATCCGGCCGCCGCCGGGCGAGGTCGGCGCCATCGCGGTCGAGGTCAACGCCATGGCCCGCGCCCTGCTGGATGCCAAGTCGCTGACCGAGAATATCCTGCACAGCATCGCCGACGGCGTGATCGCTGTGGATCGGGCCGGGCAGGTCACGGCACTCAACCCGGCTGCCGAGGCGATGATCGGGGTGAGCGCCGCCGAGGTGATCGGCAGGCCCTACGAGTCCCTGTTCAAGCCGGATGGCCGCTTCGCCAGCCCATTGCTCGACACGCTGAAGACCGGCCGGCAGCATGTCGGCGTGGTGCTGGATTTCCCGGGGACCAGACAGACCCTTCATCTCACGGTATCGAGCAGCGTTCTGCGCAACAGCCATGGCGAGGCCATCGGCGCGGTGGTGGTGCTGAAGGACTTGACCGAGCAGCAGCGGCTCCGCACCCAGGTCATGCGGGCCGACCGGCTGGCGGCGCTGGGCGAGCTGGTCGCCGGCCTCGCCCACGAGGTGCGCAATCCGCTGACCTCGATCCGCGGCTTCATGCAGTTTCTGGAAAGCTCCGACGATGTCGCCGAGTGGCAGCGCTATGCCCCGTTGATCGTGCGGCAGGTCGACAGCCTGAACCGCCTCGTCACTGAACTGCTGGAGTTCGGCCGGCCCCGCCCGCCGGCCTTCCTGCCGGTGCAGCTGAACGATCTGATCCGCGAGGTGTCCTTGCTGGCCGGGCGCAAGTCGAATGCCCGCATCGCCCTGCATCCCGCCCCCGACCTGCCCCTGGCCGAAGCCGACGGCGAGGCGCTGAAGCAGGTCATGCTCAACCTGATCATCAACGCGGTGCAGGCGACCTCGGAAACCGGAGGCATCGCCATCGCCACCGCCATGGCGGCGGATGGCCGCGAAGCCGTCATCACGGTGAGCGACGACGGCGAGGGAATCGCGCCGGAGAACCTCGACAAGGTGTTCGATCCCTTCTTTTCGACCAAGCCGCAGGGGACCGGGCTTGGGCTGGCGATGGCGCACCGGATCGTCGACGCGCATCATGGCACCATGGCCATCGCCAGCGTGCCGGGTGCCGGCACCACGGTAACCCTGCGGATTCCCATCCTTCACAACCGGGCGGTTGACGCATGACGACCCAGTTCCCTGCCATGCAGGCCATTTCGGCGCCGGCCGTCCTGGTGGTGGACGATGACGAGGCGATCCGCGAGATGCTCGCCGCGGTGCTGACGCGCGACGGGCTGTCGGTGACCACCGCCGCCGACGGGGTGGAGGCGGTCGCCGCCTTCGCCGCGCAGCGCCATGCCGTGGTGCTGATGGATGTCCGCATGCCGCAGATGACCGGGTTGCAGGCGCTGGCGGAAATCCGGAAGCTCGACCGCTCCACCGCGGTGATCCTGATGACCGCCTATGCCGAGGTGGGCGCTGCGGTCCAGGCGATCAAGGATGGCGCCTTCGACTATGTCATCAAGCCCTTCGACATCGCGGAGATCCTGCTGCAGGTCGGGCGGGCGTTGCAGATGCGCCGGATGCGCGACGACATCGCCACCCTGCATCGCGAACTGTCCAGCAGCTATCGCACCGACCGCATCCTGACCGCCAGCCCGCGCATGAGCGAGCTTCTCCAGACCATCGCCAAGGTCGCCAAGAGCAACGCCACCGTGCTGGTGACCGGCGAGAGCGGGACCGGCAAGGAGCTGGTGGCGGCGGCCATCCACTACAACAGCCCGCGCAATGCCGGCCCCTTCGTCAAGGTCAACTGCGCCGCAGTGCCGGAAGGGCTGCTGGAAAGCGAGTTCTTCGGCCATGAGAAGGGGGCCTTCACCGGGGCCCAGGCGCGCCGCCGCGGCCGCTTCGAACAGGCGGAGCACGGCACCCTGTTCCTCGACGAGATCGGCGACATCTCCCCCAGCCTGCAGGTGAAGCTGCTGCGCGTGCTTCAGGAGCGTGAGTTCGAGCGGGTCGGCGGCACCGAGCTGGTGCGCACGGATGTGCGCGTCATCGTCGCCACCAACCGCAACCTTGAGGAGATGGTCCGCCAGGGACTGTTCCGGCAGGACCTCTATTTCCGGCTGAATGTCGTGACCCTCAGGACCGTGCCGCTGCGCGAGCGCCCGGAGGATGTCCGCCTGCTCGCCAGCCATTTTCTGCAACGCTTCGCCGCTGAGAACCGCATCGAGGTCAGCGGCATCGACGAGCAGGCGATGGAGCGCCTGCTGGCCTACCGCTGGCCGGGCAACATCCGCGAACTGTCGAATGCGATGGAGCGCGCGGTGGTGATGAGCACCGGTGCCATGATCGTCACCGAGGATCTGCCGGAGCAGATCGCCGGGCAGGCCGGGGACAGCGAGCCGGTCGCCGAAAACGACGGTGACGGCGCCGCCGCCCCGTCCGCCGCCGGCAGCCTGCGCGAACAGGTCAGCCGCTTCGAGGCGCGGGTGGTGGCCGAGGCGCTGGCCCGCAACGACGGCAACCGGATGAGGACGGCCCAGCAGTTGGGGATCAGCCGCCGCTCCCTGCTCTACAAGCTACAGGAATACGGCATTTCCTGAACGGCCGGTCTGAGGGGGCTGCTGCGCAAGTTTTTGCGCAGCACGCACAAAGTTGCGCACCGGATCGGGCGGATGCGCCGGCTCTCTCCCGGTTCCGACTGGCGGCGGCCGCCGAATTCCAGGGCAGGTGCTGGATTTCTCCGCCATCCGGACCGGAACCGGCGATTGGCACATCCATTGCTAGAGTGTGGGTATATCGGCCGGCTCAAACGGTCCACGGCAATTGCCTGGATGTCGCGGGTCTCCCGATCGCAGCGCTATGAAACCAAGAATGAGCGCGCGGTCCACCTCTCAAGGGTCCCCTTCCGGGATCCCGGGGCGGGCTCCGCGCCCGCGGGGCTGCCGGCGGAAATCGATCCGTCGCACCCCGACGTCCAAGGGAGACGTCGAATGAGTAAAGTGCGAAAGCTGGAAGAGGCCGTTGCCATGATTCCCGATGGCGCGGTTCTGATGATTGGGGGATTCATGGGGGTCGGCACGCCGCCCCACCTGATCGATGAACTGCTCCGCCAGGGCAAGCGCGACCTGACGGTCATCGCCAACGACACCGCCCGCCCCACCGTGGGGATCGGCCGGCTGGTTTCGGCGAAGGCGGTGCGCAAGGTGATCGCCAGCCACATCGGCACCAATTCCGAGACCCAGCGCCAGATGATCGCCGGCGAGACGGTGGTCGAGTTGGTGCCGCAGGGCACGCTGGCCGAACGGGTGCGCGCCGGCGGCTTCGGGCTGGGCGGCGTGCTGACCCCCACCGGTGTCGGCACGGTGGTCGAGGAGGGCAAGCAGCGCATCGAGCTGGACGGCACGGTCTATCTGCTGGAGACGGCGCTGAAGGCCGATTTCGCCCTGATCGCCGCCAAGCGGGCCGATTATCTGGGGAATCTCGAATACGCGCTGACGGCGCGCAACTTCAACCCGCTGATGGCGATGGCCGCCGAAACGGTGATCGCCGAGGCCGAGGACATCGTGCCGGTGGGCGTCATTCCGCCCGACAGCGTCGTCACCCCGAATGTGCTGGTCGACTGCCTGGTCGCCAAGGAGCGTCGCCATGGATGAGAAAACCCTGATCGCCAAGCGCGTCGCGCTGGAACTGCGGCCGGGCAACCTGGTGAATCTCGGCATCGGCCTGCCCACCATGGTCGCCGCCCACCTGCCGGCCGGCGTCAACGTCTTCTTCCAGTCGGAGAACGGCATCGTCGGCATGGCCCCGGTCCCCGAACCGGGAGCGGAGAACGAGGATCTGAGCGATGCCGGCGGCAGCCCCATCGGTGCCGTTCCGGGGGCCGCGTCCTTCGACAGCGCGATGTCCTTCGGCCTGATCCGCGGCGGGCATCTCGACGTCACTGTGCTGGGCGGCCTCCAGATCGACGAGGAGGGGCGGCTCGCCAACTGGATGGTGCCCGGCAAGATGGTGCCCGGCATGGGCGGTGCGATGGATCTGGTCTCCGGCGCCAAGCGGGTGATCGTCGCCATGCAGCACAGCGCCAAGGGCACGCCCAAGATCGTCAAGCGCTGCGAACTGCCGCTGACCTCGGTCCGGCGGGTCGACCTGATCGTCACCGAACTGGCGGTGATCGAGCCGACGGACAAGGGGCTGGTGCTGCGGGAAGTGGCACCCGGCGTCACGGTCGCCGACGTGCTGGCCCAGACCGGGGCCGAGCTGATCGTCCCGTCCGCCGTGCCGACCATGCCGGTCGCCGTCTGACCGCCGCCATCCACGCATCGGTCCATTTTGATCGTTGGGGGGAACCGTCCTCCCCGCGCCGTCCGGCCGTGCAGCCGGCGGCGCGGGAACGGCCCCCCTCGTGCCGGAGACCCGCCATGAGCGTCACCACAGCCCCCCCGCCGGCGCCGGAGACCAGCGCCCGCTTCAACCCGATCACGCCGATTTCCCGTGCGCTGACCTGGCTGGTCAGCCGCTATCTGCCCGACCCGCTGATCTTCGCCATCATCCTGACCGTGCTGACCTTCGGCTTCGCCTGGTGGCTGACGCCGAGCGGGCCGGTCGATCTGGTGCGCATGTGGGGCAACGGCTTCTGGAACCTGCTGGCCTTCTCGATGCAGATGGCGCTGGTGCTGGTCACCGGCCATGCGCTCGCCAGCTCCGAGCCGGTACGCAACGTCATGGGCCGGGTGGCCTCCATCGCCAGGACGCCGGCCCAGGGCGTTATGCTGGTCTGCTTCGCCGCCGCGGTAACCAACGTCGTCAACTGGGGCTTCGGCCTCGTCGTCGGCGCCATGTTCGCCCGCGAGGTGGCCCGCCGCGTGCCGAAATCCGACTACCGGCTGCTGATCGCCTCGGCCTATATCGGCTTCATGACGTGGCACGGCGGCTTCTCCGCCTCGGTTCCGCTGGTCGCCGCGACCAAGGGCAACCCGATGGAGAAGACGGTCGGCCTGATCCCGATCTCCGACACCATCTTCACCACCTACAATGTCGGCATCACGCTGGCGCTGATCGTCGTCCTGCCGCTGATCTGCTGGATGATGCACCCGAAGCCGCATGAAGTGGTGGCGGTCGATCCCGCTCTGCTGAAGCCGGAACCCTCGACCAAGCGCGTCCTCGGCCCCGACGCCAGCCCGGCTGAAAAGCTGGAGGAGAGCCGCATCCTTGGCTTCGTCGTCGCCGCACTCGGCATCGGCTACCTGTTCCTGCACTTCCAGGCCAAGGGCTTCGACCTCAACATCAACACGGTCAACCTGATCATGCTGGTGGCCGGCCTGATCCTGCACGGCACGCCAATGGCCTATGCCCGCGCCGTCGCCAACGCCGCCCGCGGCACCGCCGGCATCATGGTGCAGTTCCCCTTCTATGCCGGCATCCAGATCATGATGGAGCATTCCGGCCTGGGCGGTCTGATCACCAACCTGTTCGTCGACATCGCCAACAAGGAAACCTTCCCGGTCCTCGCCTTCCTGTCGTCGGGCCTGATCAACTTCGCCGTCCCGTCGGGCGGCGGCCATTGGGTGGTCCAGGGTCCGTTCATCATGCCGGCCGCCCAGCAGCTCGGCGTCGATCTCGGCAAGGCGGCGATGGCCATCGCCTATGGCGAGGAGTGGATGAACATGGCGCAGCCCTTCTGGGCGCTGCCGGCGCTCGCCATCGCCGGGCTGGGGGTGCGCGACATCATGGGCTACTGCGCGACGGCCCTGGTCATCACGCTGCCCATCTTCCTGATCGGCCTCTACTTCTGACCATCAACGACCAATCGGCCGCCGCGCTCCACGGATGGACGCGGCGGCCTTCCTTCCTGCAAGACAAAATTGTTCCGGAGGAGTCCTCCATGACCGAGATCGTCATCGCCAGCGCGGTCCGCACCGCCATCGGCAGCTTCAACGGCGCGCTGGCGTCCGTCCCCGCCCATGAACTCGGCGCCGCTGCGATCCGCGAGGCGCTGTCGCGCGCCCACACCGACGCCGCCGAGGTGTCCGAGGTAATCCTGGGCCAGGTGCTGACCGCCGGCCAGGGCCAGAACCCCGCCCGTCAGGCCGCGGTCAAGGCCGGCATCCCGGTCGAGAAGACCGCCTTCGGCATCAATCAGGTCTGCGGGTCGGGCCTGCGCGCGGTGGCGCTCGGCTGGCAGGCCATCCGCACCGGCGACGCCGAGGTGATGGTGGTCGGCGGCCAGGAGAACATGAGCCTGTCGCCCCACCTCATGCATCTGCGCAACGGCACCAAGATGGGCACGGCCGAGATGCTCGACAGCATGATCCGGGACGGGCTGTGGGAGGCCTTCCACAATTACCACATGGGCACCACCGCCGAGAATGTCGCCCGCGCCTGGGACCTGAGCCGCGAGCGGCAGGACCGTTTCGCGCTGGCCTCGCAGCAGAAGGCGGAGGCCGCGCAGAAGGCCGGCCGCTTCCGGGACGAGATCGTGCCGGTGACCATCAAGGGCCGCAAGGGAGACACCATCGTCGACAGCGACGAGTATCCCAAGCACGGCACGACGCTGGAGGCGCTGGCCAAGCTGCGCCCGGCCTTCGCCAAGGACGGCACGGTGACTGCCGGCAACGCCTCCGGCCTCAATGACGGAGCCGCCGCGCTGGTGCTGATGACGGCGGAGAACGCCGCCCGACGCGGGCTGACTCCGCTGGCGCGCATCGCCTCCTGGGCGACGGCCGGCGTCGATCCCAGCATCATGGGCACCGGGCCGATCCCGGCCTCGAAGCTGGCCTTGCAGAAGGCCGGCTGGTCGGTGGACGACCTCGACCTGATCGAGGCCAACGAGGCTTTCGCGGCGCAGGCGCTGGCGGTCAATGCCGGCATGGGCTGGGACGAGGGCCGGGTCAACGTGAATGGCGGCGCCATCGCGCTCGGCCATCCCATCGGTGCGTCGGGGGCCCGCATTCTGGTCAGCCTGCTGCATGAGATGGGCCGGCGCGACGCCCGCAAGGGCCTCGCCACCCTGTGCATCGGCGGCGGCATGGGCGTCGCCCTCTGCGTCGAGCGCGCCTGATCCAAGCGAGACATGCGGAGCCGCCGATACCACCACATGGCGGCGGCTCCGCGACCATTTGTACCCTTTTGAAGGAAAGTAGTATGGCAGAGATTATCGAAGTGTCCGTCACCCTCCACATCGCGGTCGCCGACGCCTCTGACGGGCAGGCCCTCGCCCTGCGGGCGGCGGAGCATTTCAGCCATGTCAGTCATGCCCAGATCGCCGCGTTCAACGAGGTGAACCGGGTCCATTCCGCAGACCAGGGCACCGTCGAAGCGGTGACCAGCATCGTCGCCGGTGCGGGCCGCGGCTCGTAACGTCGGTCCGGCCCCCGGAAGCGGGCCGGAAAGAGGGAAACACAATCATGCGTTTGTCGGAGCTGCCGTTGCGGTGGCGAATCGGATTCCTCGCGTCGCTGTCGATCATCGCCGCCGGGCTGGTGGCGGCGGTCGGCGGCCATTTCGTCAACCGTGCGCTGGTCGAGCAGCGGATGAACAGCGTCCGCTTCATCGCCGAGAGCGGCGGCAGCATCGCCGCCCGCTTCCACAAGCTGGCGCAGGACGGTGTGATGAGCGAGGAGGACGCCAAGGACCGCGCCAAAACGGCGATCGGCGCCATGCGCTACGCCGACGGGGAGTATCTGTGGATCTGGACCTCGCAGATCGTCAACGTCATGCACGCCAACCCGGCGCTGATCGGCAAGAGCGGTGCCGAGATCCGCGACCGCAACGGCGTCTACGTCATCCGCGAGGCGGTGCGCGGCGCCCTGACGCCGGTGCCGGAGTTCGTGACCTACGAATGGCCGCGTCCCAGCGATCCCAAGGGGCCGACCTATGAGAAGCTCGCCTACTCCGTCCATTTCGAGCCGTGGGACTGGGTGATCGGCACCGGCGTCTATACCGACGATTTGCGCTCGGCCTTCGTCGGCATGATGACCGTGTTCGGGCTGGTGGTCGCCGGGCTGTCGGCGCTGGCCCTTCTGCTGGGCTGGGCGGTCGCCCGCAGCGTGACGCGTCCGCTGTCGCGCGTGCATGGCGTCATGCTGCGCCTTGCCGACCATGATCTGGAGGCCGAGGTGCCCGAGCGTGGGCGGCGGGACGAGATCGGCGGCATGGCGCGCACGCTTGAGGTCTTCAAGGAGAACATCCTGCGCAATCGCCAGATGGAGCAGGAGCGCCGCAGCGCCGCTGCCCAGGCGGACGCGGAAAAGCGGGCGGCGGTGGTCGATCTGGCGAACCGGTTCGAAAGCCGGGTCGGCCGCATCGTCGACCAGCTCGGCCTGTCGGCCAGCGGCTTCCAGCAAACCGCCTCGCAGCTGTCCGGCGCGGTCCGCAAGGCCGAGCAGGACTGCACGTCGGTGGCGTCGGCCTCGGAGCAGGCGTCGGTCAATGTGCAGGCCGTCGCCTCCGCCGCGGAGGAGATGTCGACGGCGATCCGCGGCCTGTCGGGACGGGTGGTGCAGGCGGCCCAGCGGTCCAAGGTGACCGCCGAGCGGGCGGAGCAGGCGCGCGGCCATCTGGATGCGCTGTCCACCGCCATCGAGCAGGTCGATCAGGTCGTCGCGTCGATCAACGCCGTCGCCTCCCAGACCAATCTGCTGGCGCTGAACGCGACCATCGAGGCGGCGCGCGCCGGCGAAGCGGGCAAGGGATTCGCCGTGGTCGCCAGCGAGGTCAAGAATCTGGCGAGCCAGACCCATGCGATGACCGAGCAGATCGGCCAACAGATCGGCACCGTGAAGGCGGCGTCGGACCGGACCGTGGAGGCGATGCGCGGCATCATCGGCCAGGTGGAGCAGATCGACCAGTCGGCTGCCGAGATGGCCGCTTCGGTCGAGCAGCAGAGTGCGGCGACCGACGAAATCAGCCGCAACGCCCAGCAGGCCGCCCTCGGCACCAACGAGGTCTCGCACAGCGTGGTCGACATCCAGAAGGCCGAGCGGGAGAGCGGGGTGGCGGCCGGTCAGGTCAAGCAGTCCGCGGACACGCTGGCGACCGATGCGGCCTTGCTGAAACGCGAACTCGATGCGTTCCTGGCGGAAATCCGTGCCGCCTGAGACTTGTTCGGTGCGTGATTGCACGAACGCCCCGGTTCGCAGGAGCCGGGGCGTTCGTGTGTCTGGACTGCGGACGCTGTCGGTCAGGTGAACCAGTAACGCGTGAGATGGAAGAACAGCGGCGCGGAGAACACGACGGAATCGAGACGGTCGAGGACGCCGCCATGCCCTTCGATCATCGTGCCCCAATCCTTGACGCCAAGATCGCGCTTCATCGCCGACAGGACGAAGCCGCCGAAGAAACCGGCGATGACGATGATCAGCGACATCCCCGCCGCCTGGAGCGGCGTGAAGGGAGTGATGACGTGCAGGCCGGTGCCGATTGCAACGGCGGTCAGCCCGCCGCCGACCAGCCCCTCCACCGTCTTGGACGGGCTGATGCCGGGCGACAGCCGCGTCTTGCCCCACAGCTTGCCGAACACATACTGGAAGACGTCGCTCAGCTGCGCCACCGTCATCAGGTACAGCAGCAGCAGGGCGGGGGGCAGGCTGTAGCCGGGGATGTCGAGCCACAGCAGGGCCGGCGCATGGCTGGTGCAGTAGACCGCCAGCATCAGGCCCCACTGCGCCTTGGCGGTGCGGGTCAGGAAGTCGGTGGTGTCGGCGCCCAGCACCGACAGCGACGGCAGCGCCATGAACACATAGACCGGGATGAAGATCGAGAACAGCCCGTACCAGCCGATCCCGACCAGCCAGTATTGCAGCGGCACGACCACGAAGAAGGACAGGAACAGCCCGGCATGGTCGCCGCGCCGGGTGGGCGTCAGCGTGATGAACTCGCGCAGCGCCATATAGGAGAGCAGGGCGAACAGCACCAGCGTCACCCCGCTGCCCAGCAGCATCGCCGCGGCGAACAGCGCCACCATCACCCACCAGGACCGGATGCGGGCGTTCAGGTTGCGCACCGTGTCGCGCCCGGCCGGCGTCTTCACCCGATAGGCCAGGACGGCGCCGATCAGTGTGGCGACGACCAGCAGGCCGAGGGCGGCGCCCGACAGCCAGAGGAACAGCGGATCGGTGGTCGTGAAGACAGTCATCACTGAGTTGATCACGCTGCTCATCGGGCGGTCCGTTGGTCGGAAGGTTGGGAGGCTGGTTGGGAATTGGGCTGGGAGGTGGGCCGGGACAGCGACACCAGCGCGTCGCGCGCCCGTCCCAGAAATGCCGCCTTGTCCTCGCCCTCGATTCCTTGCAGCGGCGCGCCGAAGCGCATGGTGCAGATCAGCGGCACCAGCAGAGGCATGCCCTTCGGCATCACGCGGTGCAAATTCTCGATAAAGACGGGAACCAGTTCCGCCGCCGGCACCCGTTGGGAAAGGTGGTAAAGCCCGCTCTTGAACGGCGCCACGGTGCCGTCGCCGCGCGTGCCTTCGGGGAAGAGGATCAGCGACTGACCGCTTTCCAGCACCGCCGCCATGGCGTCCATCACCTCCGCCGTCGCCTTGCCGGTGCGGTCGACCAGCAGCGCGTTCAGGCAGCCCACCGCCACCGCACGGCGCAGGGCCGAACCGCCCCAATAGTCGAGCGCCGCCACCGGATGGGTGCGCACCCGCAGCTTCGCCGGCAGGGCCGCCATGACGGCCAGCGTGTCGAGGTGGCTGGTGTGGTTGGCGAAATAGATGCGCGGGACGTCGGCGGGGGCGCTGCCCTCCCAGCTTGCGCGGGCGCCGACCAGCAGGCGGGTCAGCCCGAGAAGACCGTGGCGGAGCGCCGGTTGGAACAGGGGGATCATGACCGGACCTCCGGCTTGAGGGCTTCCAGATGTTGGGCATTCAGGCGGCGGGCGATGCCGAGCGTGCGCGTCGCGACGGTCAGCAGGCTGCCGGCCGTGATGATCCAGGCCGCTGCGAGCAGGCTGTAGCGCGTGCCCCACAGCGCATGCTCGACCGCCTGGGCGAGCAGGGCGACGGTGAGGGCGGCCATGCGGCGCTGCTTGGCCATCACGCCGCCGAAATCCTGCGCCAGCCCCAGGGCGCCGCCGAAGGTGCGGACATAGGCGGTCATCATGGCGGCCAGCGCCGCCGCCCAGCCGAGCCAGGGCAGGCCGGCGGCATAGCCCAGCGGCACCAGGAAGGCGGTGTCGGCGACACGGTCGGGAATCTCGTTGTAGAGCGCGCCGACCGGCGACCCCTTGCCGCCCTCGACCGCGACCATGCCGTCGAGCAGGTTGCACACGAGGCGCAACTGGACGCACAGCGCGGCGCCGATCCAGGCCAGCACGCCGCCCTGGAGCAGAAGGGCGCCGCCGATCGCCGCCCACACCGCCGACAGCAGCGAGATCTGGTTGGGGGTCACCGGCGTCGTGGTCAGCCACGCCGCCAACCGTTGCGCCCAGCGGGCCGACCGGGTGGCGATGGGGCGGCGGTCGGCGGCCGGCTTGGCGGCGGCAGTTTTTTCGGCGGTTGCGGAGGTCTCCATCATGCAGGCTCCTTGGCTGCGGCCGCCGCGGCGAACCGCGTCACGGCCGGATAATCGGTCTTGCCGGTGCCCAGCAGCGGGACGGCGTCGATGCGCAGGATGTCGCGCGGAATGGCGATCTCGGGCGCTCCCCTGGCCCGTGCGGCGGCGACCAGCGCATCGCGGGTCAGCGTGGCGCCGGTGGTCGCCAGCACGATCCGCTCGCCGCGCTTGGCATCGGGCAGGGCGACGGCGGCATGCGTGGCGTCCGGGTCGGCGAGGCTCGCCAGTTCTTCGACGAGGCCGAGCGGGATCATCTCGCCCGCCACCTTGGCGAAGCGCTTGACCCGCCCGACGATGCGGATGAAGCCGTCGGCGTCGATCTCGACGATGTCGCCGGTGTCGTGCCAGCCATCCTGCGGCGGCTGGATCACGCCGGGACGGTCGGCGTGCAGGTACCCCTTCATCACGTTCGGCCCGCGCACCCGCAGCCGCCCGCCGGCATCGACGCCGGGCACCGGCACCAGTTCGGTCTCGATGCCGGGCAGGGCCTGCCCGACGCTGCCGGGACGGAAGCGGGCCGGGGTGTTGACGGCGATCACCGGCGCGGTCTCGGTGGTGCCGTAGCCCTCCAGCAGATGGACGCGCAGCCGTTCGGTGTAGACGCGCCGCGTCTCGTCCTGAAGCCGCTCGGCCCCGGCGAAGACGAGGCGCAGCGAGCGGTAGTCGTAGGGGTCGGCCGACCGCGCCCAGGCATTCAGGAAGAAGTCGGTGCCGAACAGGACGGTGGCGTTGGTCTGGTAGACCAGTTCCGGGATCAGCCGGACATGGCGCGGGTTGGGGTAGAGCACTGTCTTCACGCCGTTGAGGATCGGCAGCAGCATGCCACCGGTCAGGCCGAAGGAGTGGAAGACGGGCAGGCAGTTGAACACCACGTCCTGCCGGTTGAAATCCACCACCGACGCCACCTGCGCCATGTTGGCGAGCAGGTTGCCGTGGCTGAGCGCCACCCCCTTGGGCGGCCCCTCCGACCCGGAGGTGAAGAGGATGGCGGCGATGTCGTCGCTGTTTCCCTGCGGCGGAAGCAGCCGTTCCGGTGCCAGCAGCGCCGCCAGGGCGCGCAGCTTGTCGCCCAGCCGCAGCCCGCGCTTGACCTCTTCCAGATGGATGATGGCGTGGTCGGCGGCCAGCGCCTCGACCAGCGCGCCGAGGCGGGCCTTCTCGATGAACTGGGCGGACGTGACGATCCGGCGCACCCCGGCGGCCCGGCAGGCGGCCTTCACCGCGTCCGGCCCGGCGGTGAAGTTCAGCATGGCGGCCGGCCGGCCATGGGCGGCGAGGCCGAAGAACACCGCCGCCGTCGGCGAGGCGGTCGGCAGCAGCACGCCCACCGGCTCGCCCGCTTCCGTGCCGCGCGTCAGGATGCGGCCGAGCACCAGGGCGCGGGCCGCCAGCGCACGGTAGGACAGGGTGGAGAAATCACCGTCCTGCACGGCCTCTTCCCGCGCCCCGGCCTTGGCCCGGGCGTCGAGCAGGGCCAGCATCAGCGTCTCCTGCCGCGGCCGGGCGGCGAAGACGCTTTCCGTCATCACGCGCGACAGCCAGGATTTCAGGGCGGCGCGCCGCTTCTTGCCGACCAGACCGCCCCCTGGACCGCCGACATCCGGGGTCGTCACCGGCGGCAGCACGGTGATGGTGATGTGCGGGAACAGGCCGAGCCGCAGCCGGCCCTTCATCCGCGACAAAACCGAGCGCTGGGCACCTTCGATGCAGACCGGCACCACCGGGCAGCGCGCCTTGTCGGCCAGCATGCCGGGGCCGCCGTTGATCTTCATCAGCGACCCGGTGACGGTGATCCGCCCCTCCGGGAAGACGCAGACCTTGTCGCCCTGGTCGAGCGCGCGGGCCAGGATCCGGGTGCCGAGCGGGTTGGTCGGATCGATGGTGACATGGTCGGCGATTGCCAGGAACGGCTTGACCAGCGGGTGTTTGGCGATGTGGGTGTCGACCGCGAAGCGCATGCCCGGCAGGAAGGCGGCGAGCAGAGCGCCGTCCAGAAAGGACTGGTGGTTCGGCGTCACCACGGCGGCGCCGTCGAGATTCGTCAGATGCTCCGCCCCGCGGACCTCGACACGGAAGGCCAGCCGGAACAGGCCGCGGAAGACGGCGCGCATCAGCGCCTGCGCATCGACGGCGAGCGCCATCACGACGGCAACCGCCATGCTGGCGCCGCCCACCGAGGCGACCGTCAGCGGCGAGGCTCCCAGCGCCAGCATCCCGGCGGCGACGGCCGAACCGGCCACCATGTAGAGCGCATTGACCACATAGGCGGCGGCGATGACGCGGGCACGGGCCCCCGGCGCCGCCCGATGCTGGATCAGCGCATAGAGCGGAACGGCGAAGGCCCCCCCGGCGGCGGCGATGACGAAGAGGTCGGCCAGCAGCGGCAGCGCCCAGGGCTGGGCCAGCAGGGCCATCGGCGACAGCGGTACCAAAGCCGGGGCGGCCGGGGTCAGCAGAGGCAGGACGGCGCCGGCCAGGGCGGCGACCAGACCGGCCAGCGCGGCGCGGCCGGCATCGGCGGTGGACGGGGTACGGTGGCTGAGGCCGGCGAACACCGAGCCGGCGGCCACGCCGATGGCGAACACCGCCAGCAGCAGGGTGGCGCCGCCGCTGTCCGTCCCCAGCGTCTCGCGGGCGATGGACGGGAATTGCGCCATCACCACCGCACCGACGCCCCAGAACACCGAGATGCCATGGATCGCCCGCATCGACGCCCGGTCACCGGCGACCGAGCGCAGCACGCGCACCGTCACCGCCAGCGGGTTGAGCCCGACAGCCACCGCCGGATCGGCATTGCCGGCGCGCGGGATGAACAGCGACGCGGCCAGACCCAGCAGCGCGGAAGCGCCCAGCATGCCCGGCACTGCCCAGGGATGGAGCAGGGCAAGCGAGCCGCCGGCGATGGTGCCCAGCAGGATGGCGACGAAGGTTCCGGCCTCGACCAGACCGTTGGCGGCGGTCAGTTCGGAGGGGTGGAGCAGGTCGGGCAGCAGGCCGTACTTGACCGGCCCGAACAGCGTCGAATGGGCGCCCATGCCTACCAGCGCGACGATCAGGACCGGCAGGTCGGCGGCGACGATGCCCCAGGAGGCCAGCGCCATCAGCCCGATTTCCGCCAGCTTGACGATGCGGGCGATCACCGTGCGGTCATAACGGTCGGCCAGTTGGCCGGCACTGGCGGACAGCAGCAGGAAAGGCAGGGTGAAAGCGCCCGCCGCCAGGGTCGAGATCATCGCTCCGCTGAGTACGCCATCGCCGGACACGCCATAGACCGCCAGCACCGCGATGGCGCCGCGCAGGACATTGTCGCCGAAGGCGCCGAGGAACTGGGCGAGGAACAGCGGCAGGAAGCGCCGCGACGCGAGAAGGGATGATGCGTTCATCGTCCGGCTCCGGTCCTGGCGGTGGCGGGGGCGGTGGGGGTTGCGATGCCGGTGAGGATCGCGTCCGCAATCGGGTCAGCGAGGCTGGAGAGCGGCGCCGTCTGCCGGCCGTAAACCTGCGACTGCACGTTCAGCACGATGGCGCCGATGACGATGTGGGACAGCGCATCGCGGTCGGCCGGCACGATGCTGCCCTCCGCAATCCCGTCGGCGACGATGCCGCAGATCACGTCGACCGGCGTTTCCTGGCCGCTCGGCACCAGCGGCAGCGATTCATGCTGCGACAGCAGAAGGAAGCGGGTGCGGTCGGGGGCAGCCTCCGCCAGATGGAAGGCGTGATGGATGACCCGCCGCAGCCGCTCCGGCGCCGGACCCTGGCCCGCCGCCTCGCGCAGGCTCTGCGACATGGCCGTGTATTCCGCCGCGAACAGGTCGGCCGCCAACTCCTCCTTGCTCGGCCAGTGGCGATACAGCGCTCCCTCCGATACCCCGGCGGACCGGGCGATGTCGCGGACCGTCGTCGCCTTCACCCCTTTCTGGGCGAACAGCGCGATGGCGGCATCGCGGACCCTGTGGCGAACGTCGGTGGACATGACGCCTCCATGTGAATGAATGTTCACTCACAAGGTGACGAGGCCACTTCACGGGCGCAACGACGAAAAAGTATAGGGTGCAACATTGCTGTCTCAGCTCATGGATATACCACCTATGAGCTGCGGCGCTTCGCCCCCCGCCATCCCGATCCGTCCTTGTCGAACGCCCTTCAACGATGCAACGCTAGGAAGTGGCGATGCAACGTTGGATGAAGATATGACGCCGGTTCTCCAGTCTCTGACAACCCTTCCGTCATATTTGCTCTTCGCCGTCGTGATGCTGGGGTTCCTGCTGCTGTTCATCCTGGCCTACACCGCCGTCACCCCCTATCGCGACTTGGCCCTGGTCCGGCAGGGGAACACGACCGCGGCCCTGACCCTGGGCGGCGCCATGATCGGCTTCGCCCTGCCGTTGATGAGCGTCGCCTCCCACACCACCAGCCTCGTCGATCTGGCGGTGTGGGGCGTGATCGCACTGGTGTCGCAGCTGTTGGTCTACGTCATCGGCTCACGCGTGCTGCTGCCGGATTTCCGCGCCGGTGTCGAGGCCGACCGCACCGCCTACGGCATCCTGCTCGCCAGCCTGTCCATAGCGGTCGGGCTGCTGAACTACGGCTCGCTGACCTATTGATCAGAGGAAAGGCTTTCCGATGAAGCGCTCGCGCACCGTGGCGGCCCTGCTGCTGGGCGGCATCAGCCCGCTCCTGTTCGCCTGCGGCGAGGACGGGCCTGAAGAGGCGACCGTCTATCCCTCCGTTGAAGCCTGCACCGCCGAGAAGCCGGCAAGCGACTGCGCCGAGGCCTTTGCCGCTGCCCGCCAGGAGCATCTGGCCGGTGCTCCCCGTTTCTCCAGCCGGGAAGCCTGCGAGGCGGAGATGGGCGACGGTGCCTGTACTCCGGCCAACGAGGGCGTGGGGAGCGGCACGGGCAGCATCTTCGTTCCGGCGCTGGTCGGCTTCATGATCGGCCGCAGCCTGACCGGTGGCTATGCCCAGCCGGTCTATTTCGACCGCCAGGGCTATGCCCGCAGCGGCAACACCCGGATCGCCGAGACGCCGCTGCCGCCGCAGCGCCGGGACGAAATCCGTCAGGGCAGCGGGGGCGTGGCCTCCAGTTCCGGCTCCTACTACCGGCCGGGCTCGGGCAATTCGGGCAAATCCTTCACGGTCACCACGAGCGGGCGCAGCGCCGGGTTCGGTTCGACCGGGTCGTCGCGCGGCTTCTCGGGGAGTTGAGGCGATGGAACGCGTGACCACAGCCCCCCGCCCGCAGTGGCAGGCCAAGCTCGACGAGATCGGCTTTCCCTTCCACACCGATGCCGACGGCACGGCCTATTGGGATGAAAGCGCTTATTGGCGCTTCTCCCTCGCCGAAATCGAAACGCTGGAGGAGGCCGCCGAAGAGGTCTACCGGCTCTGCGAGGAGGCGGTCGGCCATGTCGTGACGCGCGGCCTGTACGAGGCGGTCGGACTTCCCCGCTGGGCGGCTCCCGCCATCGAGACGAGCTGGGCGGAGCGTGAGGGGCGGGACATGGCGCTCTATGCCCGTTTCGACTTCGCCTGGGACGGCAAGGGCGGGCCGCCCAAGGCGCTGGAGCTGAATGCGGAAACGCCGACCTCGCTCTACGAGACCGCCGTCGCCCAATGGTGCTGGCTTCAGGACGTCCATCCCGACGCCGACCAGTTCAACAGCCTGGAGGAAGCCCTGGTCGAGCGCTGGCAGGCGCGGATGCAGGCCTTTCCCGCGCTGGCATCGCAGGCCGAGGCGGTGCATTTCGCCTGCCTGATGCCGCATCCGGAGGACGAGGCGACCATCGCCTATCTCCAGACCCTGGCCCTGCGCGCCGGCATGACCACCAAGGCGATGCCGATTCAGGCGATCCGCTACGACGATGCTTCCGGCTGTTTCCTGGACGATGCCGGCCTGCCGATCCGGCACCTGATGAAGCTCTATCCCTGGGACTGGATGATCCGGGAGGAGACCGGCCGCGAACTGGTGACCGCCGCTACGCAAGGGCGGATCCGGATGATCGAGCCGGCCTGGAAGATGGTGATGGCGTCGAAGGGGCTGTTCGCCCTCCTTTGGGAGCTGAACCCCGGCCATCCCAACCTGCTGCAGACCGCGCTCGACCGCGCCGGCTTTCCGGCGGGAGCCACGGTGGTGGCGAAGCCGCTGCTCGGCCGCGAGGGCAGCAACGTCAGCATCGCCACCCTCGACGCCGCCGGCTTTCCGGCCGGGCAGCCCATCGCCCAGACCGAAGGACCCTATGGCGAGGAAGGCTGGGTGTACCAGTCCTTCACGCCCTTGGCGGAGGCCGACGGCAACCACGCCGTCTTCGGCGTCTGGATGGCCGGCGACAAGCCCTGCGGTCTGGGCATCCGCGAGGACCGCGCGCTGATCACCGGCAACACCAGCCGTTTCGTCCCACACCTGATCGCGCCGCCCTGACGGCGTTTGCGGTCACGCGCCGCCGAAGACAAGCCCGTCAGCGATGATGGCGCCGCTCGCCTGCATCAGGTACAGCCCGATGTGGTGGGCGACCGCCTGCGGGTGGGCCGCGGTGTCGGGCAGGCCGAGGCTGCGGGCGGTGGCGAGCGGCAGATCGTAGGTGGAGCAGCCCGGCTCATACACGACGACCTCGCGCAATGGTCCGGTCATGCCGTGGTTGCGCGCCGACAGCAGGGCCTGCACCGCCTGAAGCACGCAGATGTCGGTGCAGATGCCGTCCACCACCAGCGTCTCGATGCCGTTGGCGGCGATCCAGTCGAACAGCCGGTTTTGGCCGGTCGTCAGGTCGGTCGTCCCGACCACGCCGTTGATGCAGTCCTTGCGCATCAGCGTGACGCCGGGGGTGCCGTCCAGCCAGGACAGCTCCTCGACCAGATTCTCCTCGCCGGTTCCGGCCTCGCAGTGGGGCGGGTAGGGGTATTCGGGCTTGCCCGGCTCATGGGTGTCGAGGAACACCGCGATGGGATAGCCGGCCGAGAGGAACTGCCGGTTCGTGCGGTCGATCTCGGCGATCATGCGGGTGACCTGGGCATTGGCGACCAGCGGCGCCAGATTGCCGCCGCCGATGGCGGCGAACCCGTTCACCGGATCGACGTCGAGCTTCCCAACCCGCTTGCCGGTCAGCGAGACGACGGTGCTGCGCACCGGCAGGGCGGCGGCGACGGACTCCAACGCAGCGGCGGGGTCGATGGAGGGGCTGATAATGGTCTCGGTCATGGCGTCTCTCCCCTGTGTCAGACCAGCACCGGGACGTTGGCGACGCCCTCGGTGCCGAAGATGGCACGATAGCGGGCGACTTCGGAGGCCGGCCCGGTGGCCTTCTCGTAATTGTCGCTGAGCTTGACCGCTCCCTTCCAGGCGCCGTCCACCTCGACCGCCGTCACCTTGCAGACGAGGCTCAGCGGATCGAGCCCCTGGCCGTTGCGCGGGTGACAGTTCCGGAAGTCCGAGGTCAGCAGCGTGCCCCAGCCATAGCCGTCGCGGATGCGGCCGCCGAAGGTTTGGTGAAGCGTCACGATGTCCTCGACATCCAACCCGTCGCTGAACAGGACGCGCTTCTCGCGGGGATCGCGGCCATGGCGCTCAAGCCACGCGATGTATTCCTCGCCGGCCGCCACCGGCTCCTTGCTGTCCACCCGCATGCCGGTCCAGTCCGCCACCCAGTCCGGCGCATCCTTCAGGAACTGGGTCGACCCGAAGGTGTCGGGCAGGAACACCAGCATCGCGCCGCCATAGGTCTCCTGCCACAGCCGCAGCACATCGTACTGCGCCACCCGCAGCTCGCCGTCGGTCCGCGCCAGCGCCGCGACCGTCGTCGGCAGCTCGTGCGCGTTGGTGCCGATGGCCTCCAGATCGTGCTTCATGGCGAGGTGGGTGTTGGAGGTGCCGATGAAGCGCGGGCCGAGTTCCGCCGCCATCGTCTCCACCACATATTCCTGCCAGAGGAAGCTGTGCCGCCGCCGCGTGCCGAAATCCGACAGGCTGAGATCCTCCAGCGGGCGCAACCGCTCGATCTTGTCCCACAGACGGACCTTGGCGCGGGCGTAGAGGATGTCGAGCTCGGTCTCGGTCATGCTGGCGAGCGCGGCGCGTGTCTTCAGCTCGTTGATGACGCTGAGGGCGTAGATCTCCCACATCGTCGTCATCGCCCACGACCCTTCGAAATCCAGGCGCCACTGGCCGTCCTCCTCCGACAGCCGGTAGTCGGGCAGGGCGAAGTCGTCGGCGAGCCAGGCGACGAACTCGGGCCGGAAGATCCCGCGCTGCCCATAGAAGGTGTTGCCCTGGAGCCAGACCGCCTCGGACCGCTTCAGACGCAGCGAGCGCACATTGTCCAGCTGGCGGCGCAGTTCCGCCTCGTCGATGATCCGGGCCAGCTTCACCGAGCGGGTGCGGTTGATCAGGCTGAAGCGGACCTTCACGTCGCGGAAATGCCGCCAGATGAATTGCAGCATCGCCAGCTTGTACCAGTCGGTGTCGAGCAGCGACCGGACGATGAAGTCGGTGGCGAAATTGTGATTGTGGGCGCGGCTGCTGAAATTGACGAGCATGGCTGAAACCTCCTGTTCTCGCTGACCGGGTCACAGCCCGTAATGGTTGGTGACCGGCAGACGCCAGCCCGGCCCGTAGGTCCGTTCGGTGACGACGACGCCCGGAGGGCTCTGGTCGCGCTTGTATTGCGCCCGCGCCGTCATGCGGGCAATGCGCTCGGCATAGGCGGTGGAGATCGGCTGGCCGACGGCGGCGCCCGCCAGTTCGGCGGCACGGTCCGCTCCGTTCAGCCCCTCGACCATGGTGGCAAGCACCGCGTCCAGATGCTCGTAGGCGCCAAGCGCCTGCTCGTCCGTCTGCCCCTCGCGCAGTTCGGCGCTCGGCGGCTTGGCGATGATACGGTCCGGCATCACCGCCCCCTGCGGGCCGAGCAGCCCTTCGGCCCTGTGCGTGTTGCGCCAGCGTGCCAGCCGGAAGACCACCGTCTTGTAGACGTCCTTCAGCACCGAATAGCCGCCGCACATGTCGCCGTAGAGGGTCGCATAGCCCACGCTCATCTCGCTCTTGTTGCCGGTGCTCAGCACCATCAGCCCAAGCCGGTTCGACAGGGCCATCAGCGTCATGCCGCGCGCCCGTGCCTGCACATTCTCGAAGGTGGTGTCGGTCGAAGGCACCGGCAGGCCGTCGAAGACCGGGGCGAGCATACTGTCGAAGGCGTCCATCGCGGGTGCAATCGGCACCGTCAGCAGACGGGTTCCGAGCAAGGTCGCGGCCCGTTCGGCATCCTCCATGCTCTCCGCCGAGGTGTAGGGCGACGGCATGCGCACCGGCAGCACGCGCCCGGCCCCCAGCGCGTCCACCGCGACGGCGGCCGACAGGGCGCTGTCGATGCCGCCCGACATGCCGAGCACCACGCCGGGAAAGCCGTTCTTGTCCACATAGTCTCGCAGGCCCAGCACCAGCGCCTGATACATCGCCTCGGTCTCGTCGGGGTAGCCGTTCGGCAGCATGCCGAGCACGTCGCCGCGCCGCAGATTGACCCCGCCGTCCTCGCCGCGCTCCAGCGTGATGTCGAATTCGCACTCCCGGAATCCGGCCTGGGCGATCACCAGCCCGGCCCGGTCCATCACATAGCTTCCGCCGTCGAACACCAGACTGTCCTGTCCGCCGACCTGATTGACGTAGAGGACCGGCAGGCCGGTGGCCTTGACCGTGCGCCGTCCGATGGCGAGCCGGACCGCCTGCTTCCCGGTCCTGAAATGCGAGCCGTTCGGCACGATCAGAACCTCGGCTCCTTCGGCTGCCAGTGCCTGGGCGACCTTGCCGTGCCAGAAATCCTCGCAGATGGCGATGCCCAGGCGGAAGCCGCGGAAATCGACGGGCGAGGGCAGCGGCCCGGGGGCGAAGACCCGCTTCTCGTCATAGACCTCGTCGTTCGGCAGCGTGTGCTTGAGAACGATCTTCATCGACCCGTCGGTCTCGATGAGAAAGGCAGCGTTGTAGGGCAGGGCGGCGCCGTCGAGCGGACCGCCGACCAGCACCGCCGGCCCGCCGTCGCCCCGCATCTCCCCGGCCAGCGCGTCGAGCGCCGCGCGGAAATCGCGCCGGAAGCCGGGACGCAGCACCAGATCCTGAAGCGGATAGCCGCTGCCGAAGCACTCGCTGAACACCAGCAGGTCGGCCTTGCCGCGATACTGCGCGCGATGGCGGCGGACGATGTCGAAATTGCCCTGAAGCGCGCCGACCGTGGGGTTGGCCTGGACGCAGACGATGCGCAGGATGGAAGAGGTGTTGGTGGAAGAGGTGTTGGACATGGCAAAGCTCCTTTGCCGAATGCCGCCGGTCTGTCCGGCGGACTTGATCGTCATGGAGTGATGCGACCCTGACCATCTGAGCGGAAACCGGCCGCATTCAGCTGTTGGACAGGGCGATCAGGGTCTGGATGATGTGGTAGTGATCCTCGAACATCCGTTCGGGATCGATTTCCGCAATCGGCATCCAGCGGGCCGATCTGGCGTCGTCGCCGCCGCGCACCTTGGGAAAGCCTTCGTCGGTGGGCTTGAGCTGGATGAGGAAGGCCTGCGTCACAGTGCGCCCGCGCGTCGAGCGGTAGGGGTGATCGAAGATCTGGCTGGCGCGGATGCCGCCCTCCAGAAAGCCCGCCGGAATCTTGAGCTTCGTCTCCTCCCGCAACTCCCGGATCATGGCGTCCCTGATCCGCTCATGCTGGCCGACGAAGCCGCCGGGCAGCGCCAGCAGGCCGCGCCCCGGCAGGCCGCGGCGTTCGACCAGCAGGACATGGCCGGACAGCACCACCACCGCATCGGCGGTCAGGAATGTGGGAGGATACGGTGCGTTGGCCCAGCCCGCCCTATATTTGGCGATGTAGGCGCTTTCCTCGGCCAGCCGCTTGTACTCGTCTGTGCGCGCGAACTCCGCCAGGAAGGCGGCGACAGTGGCGGGCAATGCCTCTTTCCAGTCCACCAGCGCCGCCTCGGCATCGGCGAAATAGGCATCGCGGATCGGCGTCGCCGAAATCCCCTGGAAATTCGGGCACTCCACGGCGTTCCATTGCGGGAACATGCGCAGATAATAGCTGCTGTGGTCCTTCGAATGACCGATCAGCCCGACCCGGGGGAGCGAGCCGTCGGCAGGCCGGTGGTGCTGCACGACGACGCCATGCACCGCGGACTGCACGTCGCGGATCCATTCCAGGTCGTTGTAGCGGTCGATGAGGGGAAGCACCGTGATGCGTCCGCACTCTTCCGGTGTGAAGGCGCCCTCGATGCAGGCGCGCACCTCTTCGAAGCGGAAGGGATTGCGGTGGCTGCGCGCCTGACGCGACGATCCGACCAGCACGATCAGATGCCGGCCCAGCGACAGGGCTCGCCTCATGACGGTGAGATGGCCGAGATGGAAGGGGCGGAAGCGGCCGACGAAGACCAGGAAATCGAAACTCGAAGCGCTTTGCGCGCTTGGGCTTGTGGCGCTCTGCGCGCCGGGTGCCGCGGTCTTCTGCGGCAACGACAGGGTGCCGGACTCGCGTCCGGTCAGGGAACCGATGGTCATGCTCAGCAAGCTCCTTGCTGAAAGAGCGCCGCAGTCTATCTGCGGCACACAAACGATACGGGCTCGACCGGCATTTCTCAAGCTCCCCGGATATGCTCTTTGGGAGCAATACGGTTGGCTGGGCCGCATGGCTGCCCACAATCTATCGCTCGCCGGTGCCTTCCACCTCGCGGAACCAGTCGGCATAGGGCGTCGTCCGGACCATGTGCCGGTTCAGGTCCGGCGCACCGTCGGACCACCAGACGGGTCCCCGTTCGCCGAGCGCCCGCTTGGCCTGATCGACGGCGGCATGCGCCGCCGCTTCCGCGCCGGTGTCGCCGGCCCGCCTTGCGGTCGCCACGGCGCGGCGGGCTCGCATCAGATCGGCGACCAGGCCGGCGCGGGCCTCGTCGGTCAAGGCCGGGTTTGCGGTGCGCCACAGACGTCCGCGCATGACGATGTAGCGGCCGTCGGGGGTGGTGAGCGGGCTGGGTCTGGCGGACAAGAGAACCTCCGACGCGTCTGCTGCGTGAACAGCGAGAACGTCGAAACGGCGCGTCAATCCGCGGCCTCAATCCGCGGCCTGGACGCCCTCCTGCCCCGCGTCCGGCAAATCGCCGGCATTCTCAAGCAGATTGGCCCCCATCCTGCCCATGAACGCGAGCCGGCGGTCGAATTTCGTCTCCATGACGATGCAGGAGGTGGTGCGGACGACGCCCTTGATCATGTTGATCCGCGTCAGTTCGGTGTTCAGCTTCTCCAGCGTTTCCGTCGCGACATGGATGACGAAATCCCAGTCGCCGGAAATGGCATACACCGCCTGCACCGCTTCCATCGTCCGCATCTGGGCGATGACGTCGGAATAGGTCTTGTTGTTGCACACCGCCATGGTGAAGCAGTTCACCGTGTAGATCAGCTTGCTGTGGTTGATGCGGACCGAATAGCCCTCGATCACGCCCGCACTCTCCAGCCGCTGTATGCGCTCCTGCAAGGCCGTCCGCGACACGCCGATCTTGCGGGCCAGCGAGGAGGTCGGCTCCCGCGCATTCTTCTGCAACAGGGCGAGGAGTTGCTTGTCCTTGTCCGTCAGGCGGAACCCCTGCTCGTTGCCCGGCCCAGACATTCCCTCATCCCCTCGCATCGATGATTTTCCCTTAAGCGCCCTGACGCCGGGATCGCGATTCCTGCCAGAAATCCATCAGGCGCAGTCCCGTATAGACCAGTTCCGCCGCAGGGGGGCCGAAGATACCGCCATTCCAGGTCAAACCGTAAGGGGCGAAAAACCGGATCCGGTCGCTTTCGCCGGTGATCGCCTCGGCAATGACGCGCCCGCCGATGGGGGCCGTGTTCATGCCATGTCCGCCGAAGGACGAACAACTCCACAAGCCGTCCTCGACCTTGGCGATGTGCGGCATCTTGTGGCGCGCGTACCCCATCAGCCCCGACCACGCTTTCTCGATCCGCACATCGGCAAGGCCGGGGAAGACCCCGCCGATGTCCTGCCGCAACATGGCGGCAAGACGCTGTTCGTCCTGTTCGTAGCGGGTGGTGATGCGTCCGCCCCACAGCAGCCGGTCGCCGTCGACGATGCGGTAATAGTCGGAAGACCGGCGGTCGTCGCCAACCGCATCGGTGGTGGCGACGAAGTCCGCCATCCGCTCGCCCAGCCGCTCGGTCAGCACGACATAGGTGGCGATCGGCAGGAAGGCCCGGTGCAGGCGGCCGAACTCCGGTCCGCCGTACCCGCCTCCGCACATCACCACATCGTGGCACAGGACCGAACCGTCCACCGTATCCACCCGCCAGCGGCCATTGGGGCCGGACGTGTCGGTGCGGCTCATGCCGATCATGGCGGTGCCTTCGAACAGGCGCCCGCCGGCATCGGCGATCAGGTCGGCAAGACCGAGGCAATAGTTCAGCGGGTGGAAATGGAAGCCGACCGGGTCGCGCAGGGCCTGGAAATAGAGGTCGCTCTTCAGCAGACCGCGCAACGTCGGGCGGTCGATGTAGGTGAAGTCGTAGCCGTAGGTCCGCGCCATGTGGTCGCGATGCCGCTGCAACTGGTCGGCCGCCTCGTAACGTGTGACGCTGAGCTTCCCCGTCGTCGGGTCGCAGCCGGGCAGCGAATGGCCGGCGATGGTGTCGCGGACGATCTCCACCCCTTCCACCGAAAGGCCGAACAGCGCGCGGGCATGGTCCCGGCCACAGCGCGCCTCGATGTTGCGCAACCCCTCCGACCAGCCTTGCAGGACGAAGCCGCCGTTGCGGCCGGATGCCCCCCAACCGATCCGCTGCGCCTCGAGCAGCGCGACCGAACGGCCGCGCCGGATCAGTTCCCAGGCGGTGGACAGGCCGGCCAGTCCGCCACCGATCACGCAGACATCGACCGCCACCGTACCGCGCAGGGGGGCGTGGTCGTTCGCCGGGCGGCGGGTGGCGCTGTAATAGGTGTTCGGATAGTCGAGCATGCCGGTTGGGTTCCGTTTGCCGGATTGATGCCGGGTTGTTCTGTAGGGCTTGTCGGAGGCTGGCCGCCGCGCAAGGAGGTGGCCAGCCTCCGGCCTGAATACTTGGCGCCCAGTTTATTTGGCGACGGTGTAGTCCATGCCGTACCACTTCTCCGACAGCGACTTCAGCGTGCCGTCCGCCTTCAGGGCGGCGACGATTTCCGTCAGCTTGGCGTTCAGCTCGGCATCGCCCTTGTCGATGGCGATGGCCAGCGGCTCGTGATAGGCCGGCTTGTCGTTGATGGCGCGGATCGGATAGCCGCGCTTCACCGCCGCCTCGACGGTCGGCAGGGCGGACACGATGGCATCCACCCGCACGCCGTCGCCCAGCCGCAGATCGTCCAGCGGGCCGACGCTGTCGCCATAGGTCTTGACGGTGCCCGGCTTCACATCTGCCGTGAACTCGGGAACGCCGACGGCGTCGATCTTCAGCTTGCCGTTGATGTAATCCTCGGAGGTCGTGCCGCCTTCGACCCCGATGGTCTTGCCGGTCAGCGCTGCCCGGCTGTCCAGCTTCGATGTCTTGTGAACGGCGAAGACATAGGGCGTGTAGTAATAGATCGCCGGGAAGTCGAGGACGCGGGTCCGTCCGGTGGTCGGCGTCATCGAACCGACCGAGATGTCCCAGCGGCCGTTCCAGTTGCCGGCGGTGATGATGCCCCATTCCGGCGTGATGAAGCGGGCGGTGGCGCCCAGCCGCTTGGCGATCTCCTTGGCCACCTCGACATCGAAGCCGTCCAGCTGGTTGTCCTTGTTCATGAAGGACTGCGGCGGCCAGTTGGCGGCGGTCGCCACCACCATTTCCTTCTTCTGCGTGATGCGGTCCAGCGTGGCGCCGGCATCGGCGGCACCGTTGGACAGCGCGAGCGCGCCAAGGGCGACGGCGCCGAGGCACAGGGATTTGAGCAGGGTCATGGACGGTCTCCTGACGTGAGGGGAAGCCTTGGCGTTCGGACGATGTGAATTCTTGGGAGGTGACCCGCGCCGGCTCAGTGGCGGTGGCCGCGCGCCAGACGGCTCTCCAGCCGGGCCTGCACCTGCTCCAGGACGATGGAGATCAGCCAGTAGAGTCCGGCGGCGGTGATCAGCATTTCCAGGTGGCGGAACTCGTCGCGACCCTGGGTGCGGGCGAGGAACATCAGTTCCCACACGCCGATCACCGAGACGAGCGAGCTGTCCTTCAGCATGGCGATGAACTGGTTGCCGGTCGGCGGGATGATCAGGCGCAGCGACTGCGGCAGGATGATCAGCACCAGCGTGTGCATCGGCCCGAAGCCGAGAGCGCGCGCGGCCTCCCACTGGCCCTTGGGGATGCTCATGATGCCGGCGCGGAAGATCTCCGTCATGTAGGCGCCGTAGCACAGCGACAGCGCCGCCACGCCGGCCGGGATCGCCCCGATGACGTAACCGAGCTGCGGGATGCCGAGATAGATCAGGTAGATCTGGATCAGCAGCGGCACGCCGCGGAAGAAGGAGGTGTAGAAGGATGAGATGGCGATGGCGAAGCCGTTGTTCGACAGCCTCGCGATGGCGCCGACCATCGCCAGCACGAAGGCGATGGCGATGGAGATCGCCGAGATGTACAGCGTCGTGGCGACGCCCTGGGTGATCAGGAAAGACAGCTTGCCCAGGATGAAGCTGTAGGACAGGTCGAAACTGTAGAAGAAGACCAGGAACAGGCTGAACACCTCCAGCCAGACGGCGGCGACCTGCAACCGCAGGCCGAGCCGGCCGATAAGATGGATGTTCAGCGTGAAGGCCAGCGCAAGGCCGATGGCGGCCCAGACGGTCGCCAGGGAGTCGCCGCCCGGCAGGACCGCGACGACCGG
Organism: Azospirillum melinis; assembly: GCF_013340935.1. Taxonomy (GTDB): domain Bacteria; phylum Pseudomonadota; class Alphaproteobacteria; order Azospirillales; family Azospirillaceae; genus Azospirillum; species Azospirillum melinis. The sequence goes on from NZ_WHOS01000027.1 coordinate 87,762, forward strand.
TGCGAAGGCGGCGCCAAGGCCGCTGTGCCCGATGCCGCCGACGATGCCGGCCACCGTGACCGCGAGCGCCAGCACGCCCAGGAACCACGCCTTGTTCGTCAATCTGTCCCGGCGCACATGGTCATGGTACATGCCTGCGTTTTTCCCTTCCGTGCGTTTCACCCACAGTCCGTTCCTCAGCCTGTACCGGCTGTGCGACGGGCGGTATCCGGCAATCCGCCGGTTCGCGAAGGAAAATTTGGAAAATCGCCGGGTCCGACCCGACGGTACGCCGGCCGGCCCCGCCAAATTGAGTGGGTGCAGGGCCTTTTTAAAGGTCGCCGGACCTCCGGCCTCTGGCCGGAGGTGACCTCATTCGGCGACCGCGATCACGCCGGTTCGGCAACCCGGCCGGCAGGCAGGCTTCGCAGTGGGGTGAGATCGGCCACGGTCCGGCAGCCGAGCAGGGCCATGGTCCGGTCGAGTTCATCCCGCAGGATCGCCAGCGCGTGTTCGGCCCCCGCCTGTCCGCCGGCCGCAAGACCGAACAGCGGCGCCCGGCCGAGCAGAACCGCGGCGGCCCCGGCGGCCAGCAGCTTCGCGGCATCGCTGCCGCGCCGCACGCCGCTGTCGGCCAGTACCGTCAGACGGTCGCCGACCGCGTCCATGACCCGCGGCAGAACGGTGAGCGGCGACGGCGCGCAATCGAGATTGCGCCCGCCATGGTTGGACACCACGATGGCCTCGACCCCGGCCGCCGCCGCACGCAGCGCATCTTCCGGCGCCAGCAAGCCCTTGAGGATGATGCGCCCCTGCCAGCGGCGGCGCAGCTCCGTCACATCGTCCCAGTTGACCCGGTCGCACAGACGGATCGGGTCGTGCGCCGCGGCGTCGGTGATGCGGGTGCGGTACTGCTCGGGATAATGGGCGTATCCGGGCCAGCCGCCGTTGGCCAGCAGGCGGAGCAGTACCCCGCCCGCCCAAGCCGGGTGGCGCGCCACGTCCAGGGCGCCACGCAGGGACGGCTCGACCGGAACACTGAATCCGTTGTGTCGGTTATACTCGCGCTTGGGCGAAACCGCGGTGTCCACCGTCAGGATCAGCGTATCCACCCCACAGGCGGCGACGCGGTCGAGCAGGCCATGGGTCAGGCTGCGGTCGCGCCAGACATAGAGCTGGAACCACAGTTCGGCTCCGGACTCCGCGATGGCTTCGATGCTGGTGATCGACTGGGTCGAAACGGAGAAGGGGATGCCGGCGGCGCGGGCGGCGCGGGCCAGCAGCACCTCGCCGTCATAGCGGACCAGACCGGCGGCGGCGGTCGGCGCGACGACGAAGGGCATCGGGCGGTCGCGGCCGAACAGCGTCACGCCGGTGTGGCGTCCACTGCAATCGACCAGCACCCGCGGAGTCAGTTCGGCCTGCGCGAAGCTGTCGCGCAGCCGGCGCAGGGAGGTCTCGTCCTCGGTGCCGCGGTCGATATATTCGAACAGGCCGCGCGGCAGGAAACGGCGGGCGCGCAGCCGCAACTCGTCGATGTTCAGGCATGCCTGATGGGCCGCCATGGGATCACCGCCTCCCGCGGGATGGGGCGGCTATCGGGAATAGCTGCCGAATTTGTGGACGGAAATGGAGGCCGCCGCCACCTGGACATGGCGGGCAAGCTCCTGCTCGACCTGCTCCGGAGTCCAGCGCGTGGCCGGAACCGAGATGCTGAGGCCGGCCACGGCGCGGCCGTGCTCGTCGGTGATGGCGGCGCCGACCGAGATGTCGCCCATCACCGTCTCGTTGATCAGCAGGGCATAGCCCTTCTCCCCCGCTTCGCGCACGCGGGCGCGCAGCCGGTCGGGATCGCAGACGGTGTAGGGGGTCAGCGGGCGCAGGTCGGTGCGGGCGAGGATATCCTCCCGCTCCTCTTCGGATAGACGCGACAGGATGGCGGTGCCGGACGCCGTGTAATAGGCGGGCAGGCGGCTGCCGACCATAAATTCGATGTTGACCAGATGCTTGCCGGGGAAACGGGCGACGAAGACGATCTCGGCGCCGTCCAGCTCCTGCAGGTTGGTGGTTTCGCCGACGCTGCGGCTGATGTCGAGAAGGTAGGGGAAGGCCTTTTCGATCAGCTCGTTGGCGCGCAGGTAGTTGTAGGAGAATTGCAGCAGCTTCGGCGTCAGCGCATAGTTGCGCGTACCGTGGACGCGGCGCAGATATCCCAGAACCTCCAGCGTATAGACCAGCCGCTGAGCGGCGCTGCGGTCCAGGTTGGCCGCCCTGGCGATCTCCGACAGCGGCATTTGCCGGTGCGGCCCGTCGAAGGCGTGGAGGATCTGGAAGGTCTTCTCGGTCGAGCCGACGAACAGCGAGGAGTCGCGCGGATCGGGCTTCCTGGCCTCCGGCTCCGCGGTCACTCCAGCCACAGTCACTCCAGCCGCAGTGCCGCCCGGCTCCGTCACGGCCTCTTCCGCCTTCGGCTTCCGTCCTGCTGTCCGCGTCATCGGCAATTCCCCAAGGCAGTCTCCATCCCGCCGGACCCTGGTCCTGTGCTTTTGCGCCAGGGTCCGCCATCTCCACGCTAACGCATAGCATCCGGCGAACCGAATGCCACGCGCTGCGCGGTTGCTACCCGTCATACCGGCTGGGCGGCCGGCATTCCCTCGTAAGTGACCAGCAGGCGGGACAGCTCGCGCCGCAGCGACTGCTTCAGCGGCTCGCCCGGCTCGCGCAGCGGCGCCAGCATCGCCGGGGCATGCACGCCGATCAGATCCATCACCGCCTTCATCGGGCCGGGGTTGGTCTCGGCGAAGGCGAGGTTCATCATCGGGATCAGCGTACGGTGGATTTCCAGCGCCTTGTCCAGCTTGCCGGTGGAGGCGAGGTCGTGGATCAGACGCCACGCCCGCGGCAGCAGGTTGGCCGTCACCACGATGCCGCCCCGGGCGCCCGACGCCACATGCAGCGGGAACAGCGTGTCCTCGCCGCTCAGCACCGCGAAGGAGGAGTCCACCCCCGCCACCGTGCGCAGGAAATGATACATGTCGGTGTTGCAGGCCTTCATGCCGACGATCCGCTCGTGCCGCGACAGCTCGTGCAGGATCTCCGGATCGATGGCGATGCGGGTGCGGTAGGGGATCTCGTAGATCAGGATCGGCACCGGCGATTCGTCGGCGTAGCGCAGGAAATAGTCGCGGATGCCGGCCTGTGTCGGGTTGGTGTAGTAGGGGGTCAGCACCAGCAGCCCGTCCACACCGGCGGAGGCGAAATCGCGGCCCGCCGACAGCGCGTCGTAATAGCCGGTGTCGAGCACGCCGGCGATCACCGGCCCGCGCTTCTCGCCCGCGCCCGCCATCGCCTCGACCGACAGCTCGGCGAAGCGGATGCGCTGGTCCTTCGCCAGGGCGCCATACTCGCCGGTGCCGCCGAGCGGGACCAGCCCGTCGATCCCCTGGCGGAACAGCCAGGAGAACAGCGCTCTAGAGGCCGCGACGTCGATGGTGCCGTCGGCTGTCACCGGCGTCGGAGTGGCGGGCAGGATGCCGCGAAGCTTCGTGGCGTTGAGCATGTCTTGTCCTTGGAAGAAGCTGGTGGTGAAGGCGGTCGGGAAGCCGGTTTCAGCCGGCGAGGCTGCGGCGGCGCAGACGGTCGGCGACATAGATCAGGGTGGCGACGAACAGCAGCAGCCCGGTCGACACCGCCGCGATGACGGGGGAGACCTGCAGCGTCACCTCGTCCCAGAACTGCTTGGGCAGCGTGGCGCTCAGCCCGCCCGAGGAGAACAGGGAGATGGTCAGCTCGTCGAAGGAGGTGGCGAAGGCGAACAGGAAGGACGACAGCATGCCGGCCCCCAGGATCGGGAAGGTGACATGCCGCAGCGCCGCCACCGGCCGGGCGCCCAGGCTCTGCGCCGCGAGGTCGAGCCGGGTGTCGTAGTTGCGCAGCACCGCCATCATGGTCATGACCACATAGGGCACGGCGACGACGGTATGGCCGATGACCAGACCCAGGATGGTGCCGACCAAGCCCATCTGGGCGAAGACATAGAACATGCCGACGGCGATGATCATGCGCGGCACGACGATGGGCGACAGGATGAAGGCCAGCATGGCGCCCTTGCCCCGCATCTGGCTGCGCACCATCAGGAAGGCGGCGGGAACGCCGATCGCCATCGACAGGAGGCCGGTGCCGAACGCCACCACGATGGAGCGCCACAGCGCCTGCATCCAGATCGGCGAGTCCAGCAGCTGCTGGTACCATTGCAGCGTGAAGCCCGACGGCGGCCAGGCGAGCCCGCCCTTGCCGAAGGACAGCGGGATCATCAGGAAGGCGGGCAGGCTGATCAGCACCAGCAGCAGCCAGACGAAGGCGGTCAGCGCCACCGGACGCTCGGACCGGCCGCGCAGCGGATGGCGGCGCGGCACCAGCCCGATCAGCGCATCGCTGACGGAGCCAAGCGCGGCCAGCACGCGCCCGCCCAGCCGGCGCATGGCGGTGTCGCGGTTGCGCACCACGGCGCTCTCGCCGGTCAGCGACGCGAAGCCGAAGACGCGGTCGTACAGCAGGAACACCACCAGCACGACCGTCAGCAGCAGCACCGAGATGGCGCCGGCCAGACCCCAGTTCAGCGTCTGCTGCACCTGATCGATGATCAGCTGGGTGATCATCGTCTCCTTCCGGCCGCCCAGCAGGGCGGGCACGATGAAGAAGCCGATGGCCGACACGAACACCATGATCGCGGATGCTGCGACGCCGGGAAGCGACAGCGGGAAATAGACGGTCCAGAAGGCGGTGCCGGGCCGGGCGCCCAGCGTGCCGGCGGCGCGCGGCAGGGTGCGGTCGATGTTCTCCATCACCGCAAGCATGGTCATCACCGCCAGCGGCAGCATGGCATGCACCATGCCGACCAGCACGGCGCCGAAGCCGTAGAGCAGGTCGGCCGGGGTGTCGATGATGCCGAGCGACATCAGCGTGCTGTTGACGACGCCGTTGCGGCCGAGGATGACGACCCAGGCGAAGGCGCGCACCAGGAAGCTGGTCCAGAAGGACAGCAGGACCCAGAAGATCAGCCGGCTTTTCGCCGGGCCCTTGGCGATGGAGATCAGGTAGGCGACCGGATAGGCCGCGACCACCGCGACCACCGTCGTCGCCAGCGAGATCTTCAGCGTGATCCACAGGACGGTGATGTAGAGGCTGGAGGCGAACAGCTGGGCGTAGGGCGCCAGCGTGAAGCCCTGGCCGTTGTAGACGCTGAGCGCCAGCAGCTGCCCGACAGGGAAGACCAAAAAGGCGACGAGCAGCAGGACGAGCGGGGCGCCCATCAGCACCGGCTTGCGCCAGGCGGGCGGGGGCGAGTGGCGTTTGGCGCCTTGGGCGTGGGTCATGGTCATGGACTGTCCGCTCATCTCACGCCGTCCCGGCCGCACGGGCGCTGTCGGCGATCACCACGGCGTCCCGGCCGCTCCAGGACAGTGTCAGCACGTCGTCGATGCGGACCGCGTCGTCGTCGTTGCGGGTGGGGAAGGCGGCGACCAGCGGCGGCAGCTTGCCGTCCAGCGGCTCCATATAGACCTTGGTCAGGCTGCCGGTGACCATCACCTCCGACACGCGGCCCTGAAGCCCGTCGGGAGTGCTTCCGCCCTTGCGGGCGACCGTCAGGTTCTGCGGCCGCACCATCACGCGCACCTCGGTGCCGGGCGGAAGGTCGTTGCCGTTGGCGAGCGCCCGGCCGGATACGCCCTGCGTGCCGAGCCCGATCTCCACCTCGTCGCCGCTGCGGCTGCCCAGGGCAGCGGGCAGGATGTTGGATTCGCCCAGGAAATCGGCGACGAACAGCGAGCGCGGGCGGAAATACAGGTCGGCCGGCGTGCCCAGCTGCTCGATCCGCCCGGCATTCATCAGGCAGATGCGGTCGGACATCGTCATCGCCTCTTCCTGATCGTGGGTGACGTAGACGACCGTCGTTCCCAGCTCGCGGTGCAGGCGCTTGATCTCCAGCTGCATGTGCTCGCGCAGCTTCTTGTCGAGTGCGCCCAGCGGCTCGTCCATCAGGATGATCGAGGGCTTGTAGACCATGCAGCGGGCCAGCGCGACGCGCTGCTGCTGGCCGCCCGACAGCTCGCGCGGGTAGCGGCCGGCGATGTGCGGCAGATGCACCATCTCCAGCGCCTCGAGCGCGCGCCGCTTGGCCTCCGCCGCCCCGACCTTCCGCATCTTCAGCGGAAAGGCGATGTTCTCCTCGATGGTCATGTGCGGGAACAGGGCGTAGTTCTGGAACACCACGCCGATGTCGCGCTCATAGGGCGGGGCGTAGGTGACGTCCTGCGAGCCGATGCGCACGCTTCCCTCGTCGGGCGGCACCAGCCCGGCCAGCAGGCTGAGCAGCGTCGTCTTGCCGGAGCCCGACGGACCGAGCAGCGTCAGGAATTCGCCGTCGGCGACGACGAGATCCGTGGGAGCCAGCGCCACGAAGTCGCCGTAGCGCTTGGCAAGACCCTGGACGGAAAGGCTGGAAGAAGACATGCGCGCCTCCTCGCGAAGGGGTGGGGCCGAAGGGGAATGGGGGCGGGAAGGGCGGGGAGGGGACACCGCACCGGCATCCCCCACCCGCGTTTCCTCAGCTCAGCAGCCAGGCGTTGTAGCGCTCAAGACCCTTCTGCTGGTTCTTCAGCCAGTAGTCGGCGTTGATCTGCACGCCGCGTTCGATGTTGGCCGGGAAGGTCGGGCAGTCGGGGGCGATCTTGGCGTCGATGTGCTTGAAGGCCTCCGGCTGGGTGACGCCGGCCGGGAAATACTTCACCAGTTCGGCCTGACGCTTGGCGTCGGAGGCGAACTTGATGAACTGGCGGCAGGCGTCGGCGTTCGGGGTGCCGGCCAGGATCGCCCAGCTGTCGAGGCCCCAGATGTTCTGGTCCCAGACGATGCCGACCGGCGCACCGGCTGCAATGGCCGCCTGCGGACGCGACACCCAGGTCGGCACCATGTCCACCTCGCCCGACAGCAGCATCTGCTCGACCTGCGCGCCGCTGGTCCAGAACACCGAGATGTCCTTCTTGATGCGGTCCAGCGCCTTGAAGGCGCGGTCGAGGTCGCAGGGATAGACCTCGGCGTTCGGCACGCCGTCGGCCATCAGCGCCTGTTCGATGGTGTCGAACGGGTGCTTGCGCAGGGCGCGGCGGCCGGGGAAGTTGGCGACGTCGTAGAAGTCCTTCCAGGAGGCCGGCGCCTTGCGGCCCTTGAAGGCTTCGGTGCGGTAGGCCAGCACCGTGGTGTAGACGTTGGTGCCGACGCCATATTCCGACATGTACTGCTTGGGGATCGAGGCGACGGCCGGATCGGCCTCCAGCCCGTGCTTCTCCAGCAGCGGCTTGTCGCCGCCGGTCAGCATCAGGATGGCGGGCTGGCTGATCTTGGCCATGTCCCAGGTGTAGGACTTGGCTTCCACCATCGAGCGGATCTGCGCGGTCGGTTCGGCATTGGCCTGGACGCCGACCACTTCGATGCCGGTCGCGGCGGTGAAGGGTTTATAGAAGATCTCGCCATAGGCCTTGGTGTAGATGCCGCCGTCATCGCGCACGACGATCCGCTTGTTCTGCGCGCGGGCCGGGCTCCAGATCGCCGGCATGGCAAGCGCGGCCGTGCCGGCGGCGCCGGCTTTCAGCAGGGTGCGGCGGGACCAGCCGGATTGGCGGATGCTCATGTCGGAACTCCTCTTGGTGGGCCTGAACGGCGAAGGAACGGCGGAAGAAGGAACGGAATGGGTCTCAGCCCGGCGGCAGCAGGCGGCCGGGATTGAACAGATTCTGCGGATCCAGCGCCTGCTTCACCGCGCGCATCAGCGCCAGTTCGGCGGCAGGCTTGTAGCGCGCCATCTCGCCCAGCTGGACGCGGCCAACGCCGTGCTCGGCGCTGAAGGTGCCCCTTAGCCGGGCGGCCTCGTCGTTCACCGCATGACGGATGGCGGCGGCGAGCGCCTCGCGGTCGGCAACCGCGTTCCAGGCGTCGAAGGTGAAGAAGGGGATGAAGTGGACGTTGCCGTCGCCGAGATGGGCGACGACGATCGACGGCAGGTCCGGCACCAGCGCCCGCACCGCGGCGTTGGCGGCGTCGATGAAGGCGGGCACCGCCGACAGCGGCACCGCACAGTCGGTGGTCAGGCCGACGCCGGCCTTCTTGTTGGCCTCCGACACGCTGTGGCGCACTTCCCACATGGCGTGGCGCTGGGCGTCGCTGGCGGCCAGCGCCGCGTCGGTCAGCAGCCCGTCGCCGAAGGCGTCCTCCAGGATCAGCTGAAGCTCCATGTCCAGCGCGTCGCCGTCGCTGTTGTCCGACAGCTCGATCAGCACATGCCAGTCGGCCGAAGTCTCGAGCGGGCTGCGTCGGCCCGGAACCTGCTCCACCACCAGATCGAGCTGGAGGCGGTTGATCATCTCGAAGGCCGACAGCCGGGCGCCGCAGCGTTGCTGCACACGGGTCAGCAGAGTCAGCGCGTCGGCGGGATCGGCCATGCCGACCCAGGCGACGGCGTGGCGCGTCGGCAGCGGATGCAGCTTCAGCGTCGCCGCCGTGACGATGCCCAGCGTGCCTTCCGACCCGATGAACAGATGCTTCAGGTCGTAGCCGGTGTTGTTCTTGCGCAGGCCGTAGAGGCCCGACCAGATCGTGCCGTCGGCCAGCACCACCTCCAGCCCCAGCACATTGTCGCGCGTGTTGCCGTAGCGCAGGACCGAGGTGCCGCCGGCGTTGGTCGCGATGGTCCCGCCGATCTGGCAGGAACCCTCGGCGCCCAGGCTGACCGGATAGAGCCGCCCCGCCGCCGCCGCTGCTTCCTGCACGGTGGCGAGCACGCAGCCGGCCTCGACCTCCATGGTGCTGTTGACCGGGTCGATGCTGCGCACCGCGCGCATCCGCGCCAGATTGAGGATGACCGGGGCGGGGCCGCTTTCCCATGGGGTGGCGCCGCCGCACAGGCTGGTGTTGCCGCCCTGCGGCAGGAGCGGAATCCCGTGCCGGGCGCAGCAGCGCACCACCGCCGCGACCTGTTCGGCATTCGCCGGCCGGACGAGGCAGAGGGCCGGCCCGCGGTAGCGCCCGCGCCAGTCTTCCGTCGCCGCGTCCAGGTCGGATTTGGATGTCAGAACGGCGTCGGCGCCGATCAGGCCCGACAGCTCAGCGATCACGTCCACACGCGATCTCCTTGATCTGCATAGTGTTTGTTTGTAATCGCTATTCGATTACAGCAACTGGAATATGATAGCGCGTGATTGGTGAGCCAACAATGCACTTTTTGCATAGAGACCGAATTTTTGGATAGACGGCGAAATTTCCGGGATGGAAGCGAATGCCGGTCGGCCCTTGCATCACCGGGACGCCGCTCATGCGGCGGCGCGCACACTCGACCTGCGGTGGCGACCCTGCCATTATCCTGTGCTTGCGTGGTGCAACGGGGCGGTCCAGCCCCCAGGGCGAGAGTTGATGAGCCTTTCGAGCGATACAGTGCCTACCGATCCATCGGCAGGGGCGAAGCCCAGGCAGAGCCGGCCGCCCTCCCGCCGGTTCGTCGTCATCGACTGCGAGACCACCGGGCTGTCGACGGCCGGCGGCGACCGCATGGTCAGCTTCGCGGCCATCGAGCTGGCGGATGCGGTCCCGACCGGCCGCAGTCTCAGCCTCATCTTCAATCCGGGGCGCAAGTCGAACCCGCATGCGCTGAGGGTGCATGGGCTGCCGGACCATCTGCTTCGCCACCAGGATCCCTTCCACAGCGTCGCCCAGGACATCCTCGGCTTCCTGCAAGGCGCGGTGCTGGTCGGCCACAATGTCGGCTTCGACATCGAGTTCCTGCGGCATGAGTTCGAACTCTGCGGGATTCGCTGGATGGCGGGCCAATCGGTCTGCACCATGCAGCATGCCAGGGCGCAGGTGGCCGGGCGTGCATCGCTCGATGCGGTGGCGTCGCTGTTCGGCATCGATGTCGGGATCCGGGCGCGCTTCCACGGCGCCTTCGTCGATGCCGAGATCACCAGCCGTCTGTTCCAGAAGATGATCCTTGGCAGCACCGAGATGCTGGCGGTTCCCCATCTGGCGCCGACGAACCAGATCGACCCGCCGCCGCTGGTCCTGCAACCGGCCGCTCCCATCACGCACGGCATCGATGGCTATGCCTTCGCCGTCACTGGCGAGCTGACCGGCCTGTCACGCGAGGCGGTGATGGCCCGCATCCAGACTCTGGGTGGACACTGGCATCACAGCGTCCGCAAGGACACCGACTATCTCGTCGTCGGCCATGCCCCCGGCGCCACCAAGCTGGACACCGCCGCCGCCCGGCGCGCCAAGTACGGCAAGCCCGACACCATCGACGAGGCGCAGTTCTTCGCCATGGTCGCGGCGTCCGGCGCAGCCAAGCGGGCCTGACGCCCGCCCGGCGTTTTTTCATCCCACGCTTAGCGCCGGCCGGCGAAGGTGATAGGACTGGGGGACCCCAGTGTTTCATCCACCGGAGGAACGGCATGGCGCGGTGGCGGCGGTCCACCCGACTCGATTCCGAAACAATTGAGCACAGGCGCCGCTCATCACGCCAAAACCTGCCCCCTTGCGGTCGCAGGGGCGGCGGATGGAACAGTGGAACAGGGTGGAGTGCCCCCTGAAACTGAGACAGTGTTAAAGTGTTCCGGTTCTCTGATGGAGAGGACCGATGGGAGAGAAGCGAAGTTTGGAGTTCAAGGTTTCGCTGGTTCGACGGCTTGAAGCTGGCGAGCG
>NZ_WHOS01000028.1 GCF_013340935.1 Azospirillum melinis
GGCGAGGTGTCAAACACCCGATCCCATCCCGAACTCGGCCGTGAAAAGCCTCCGCGCCAATGGTACTGCGTCTTAAGACGTGGGAGAGTAGGTCGCCGCCAGGTCGCTCAGGCACAAGAGACGCTCAAAGCCAAAGCGCAAATGCTTGCATCTTCACCGTCCGTCACCCCACACTGATACATCCGCGGGGTGGAGCAGCCCGGTAGCTCGTCAGGCTCATAACCTGAAGGCCGCAGGTTCAAATCCTGCCCCCGCAACCAAATCAACAAGAAGCCCGCCGTGCTAACGCACCGCGGGCTTCTTGCTGTTTCCAGTTCTTTGCCGTTCGCGACCCTTCATCCGCAGAATGGATGGCTTTGACAAGAGTGTGCGGTGGGTTGTCGCGCTGTGTGGCCCCCGCGCTCTTCAAAACGGCTGTGCAGCACGGCAAAGCTGAGGCTCTACGGTCAGCGTGCAAATCAACGCCTGCGCGAAATTAACCTCTCATAAACGCCTTCACGACGAACCTATTTTAGACAAAAGCAGGGCAGAGGGAAGGTCGCCGGGCCAGGAAGGGGCTGGTGGGCCGATCTCCTGTCGCCCGACCACCAGCCGTGTGCCGGCCTCCCCAGGAGACATAAATGTTCAATATTTTGACCGTCATTATTTCGGTCGCCCTCACGGCGGTGATGGGAGCCGCCGGCGTGTTCTACGTGGGTAGCGCCTTCACCACCGCCGGTCCCAAGGCCGCCGCCGTCGGCATCATCCAGGCGCTGTCGCAGGTCGATGCGGCCTGGACGCTGTATGGCAGCAACGGCAACACCACGACCCTGGGTGCCGCAGGTTCGACGTTCCCGACCATGTCCGGTGCGGCGACGCAGACCGACTTGATCAACACCGGCTATCTCGCCGCCGTGCCGACCGCTCCGACGATTTCCGCCACCTGGAACGGCGTCGCCGGTGCCTACACGCTCGACCTGACCAACACCGCGACGGCCACCGGCGTCACCCAGTTCAGCAGCTTTGCCAACGGCGGCATCTTCCTGGTGCTGGGCACCACGGCCCTGTCGCAGTGCACGGAAATCGCCCGTGCCGGTGGCCAGATCTCCGCCACCGGCACGCTGGCCGTTCCCGGCACCGGCCTGACGCTGACCGTCGCCACCCCGGCCGCCTTCAACACCGCCTTCACCGGCTACAAGTTCGGCTGCGTCCAGGTCACCACGGCGACGGCGCTGAGCTTCAACAACGTGACCGGCATCGCCGGTGACAACAACAAGTACGTCGCCTACTACAAGTTCTAAGCGTTGTCCGAAACGCCCTGTTGCTGACCGAAACGCCCCGACCCCTGCGGCCGGGGCGTTTTCTTGTGATTTTCCGGGTCTTTTTCCGGAAAGCGCGGCAACGGGATTGGTTCGCGACCCGGCCGCAAGATAGAGTGGGCCCGATTTGGAGGCCATGCCATGACATCGCTGATCCTGATGACGATCATGGCCATCTCGCTGGTGGCGACGACCGGCTACACCGCCTACACCATGGTCGACGCCTCGAACCGGATCAGCCAGGCGCAGCGAAGTGCCGCCGATATGCACCGGCTGGCGGCATTGGTCGAGGCGAACCTGCGCGTTCTCGACAATGACGGAGTCGCCAGCCCGCCGGCGCCCGAGGATCCGCCGCCCCGCGCGGTAGGTACCGTGTCCACAAAGGCGCAGACATCGACCGGCAAGGCCGCAGCCAAGGAGCCGGTGCAACCGGCCGGGACCCTGCCGCGCTGGCTGATGCCGGGCACACGGACACCCTGGGGAGCGGTCTACGGCTATTGCGTGTTCGCTCCGGCATCGGACCGGGCGGCGGCTCAGCTCCGCACGGCGTCTTGGCCGGCGGGGGCAGCCAGCGGTGGGCGCAGCTACGTGGCGGCCGCACCCGCGGCTCCAACTGAACTGGCCCGTGCCGGAGTAATCGCCGCAATCGTGGCGCCGCCCATCGGTTCGACCGCTCTGCCGGACTGCACAGCCCTGACCTTCCGCGACGGCCGAATCGAGGTTGCCGAGGGCAGCGCCGTCGCCGTCACCCGCGGGGCCTCGGCCGATCTCGCAGCTCTGGCCGCCTCGGCGACCGTCACGCGCCATGTGGCACCGACCGCGCAGGGCGATGCCACCGGAACCAGCCCGGCCGACGCGATGACCCTGTCGGCCGCTCTCGGCCATTGGCAGGCGACCCGGCCCTCGACCATGGTCCTGCGTCTCGCCCCCGGCCGGCACGAGCTTCCGGCGGCGCAGGTGCAGGCATTGGCCACCGATCAGGACGGTGGCCGGGCGGTGCGGCTGGTGCTGAAGGCGGAGGCACCCGGAGTCGTGGTATCGACCAACCCGCCGGACGTGGCGCTGCGGCTGCCGACCGATACCCGGATCGAGAATATCGGCTTCGAGATGCCGGTTGAGGCGCTTCCCGGCACCCGGCTGACCTTCGCCGGCAACAACGCCATCTCCACCAACCGGGCCGCCGGGCTGCGGGTGGCGCATGCGCGGCTCGACGTCGCGGGCGGGAAACTGACGGTGACGGCGCCTGGAGGCGACGGGGTGCTGGTCGACGGCGGCACCGCCCTGTTCCGCGACGCCGCGGTCGAGGTCACGGTGGGGGCCGGACGCAGTGCGCTGGTGTCCTCGCTGGGGGCCGGCGTCACCTTCACAGCCGAATCGCGGCGCCCGACGCTGCAGGTCCATGGCAGGGGCCTGCCGATGGCGGCGCTGCGCAGCGGCGGCGGCCAAGCCATCCTCGACCGGACCGACGTCGCCGTCGACAACGGCACGCCCTTCGGCATCGTCATCGAGAACGGGCAGTTGGAGATGAAATCCTCCGTCATCGGCGGGCCGACGGCGCGGCCGGGCAGTGCCGGTGTCCTCGACCTTGGCGGGTCGCACGCGGTGGCGGATCCCAACAGCCACATCTGGTCGGCGCCCGGCGGCCGGTGCGCCCAGGGGGCGCTGTTTTCCCAGCAGGCTGTCGCGGGGGAGGGGGCGCGCGCCGTTTCCGGGGCCGCCGCATCGGGCGCGGTTCTGCCGTCGGTCGCCAATCGGGCGAGCTGGACATGCCGGTCCTGAAGCCGTCCGCCGCCTTCCGCGAGGAACTTGCCGGCTACCTGCTGCGCAAGGGGCTGGTGACGCGCGGTATCCTCGACGCCGCGATGGCGGAGCAGCGGGTGACCGGCGAGTCGCTGGGCGCCATCCTGGTGCGCAACGGCTTCCTTGCCCGCGCCGATCTGGACGAGGCGAATATCAGCCATGAGACCGCCCTGGAAACGCCGGAGGCGATGGGCGGCACGCCGATCCCGCTGCCGCTGCTGGAGCGGCACGCGATCATCGTCACCGGGCTCAGCGACGACGCGGTGCATGTGGCGACGCTGCACGACGAAACGGTGGCCGGCCGGGTGGCCGCCCGTTACTACCCTGGGCGGACGGTGCGCTTCAGTAGCTTCGTCCCCGACCAGTTCGACGAGTTTCTCGACCGCGTCCGCCGCGCCCAGTCCGGGCTGGAGGACAGCGATCCCGTGGAGCAGCTGGTGTCGCGCGCGGTTGAGGCCGGGGCGTCGGACATCCATATCCTGCCGCGCCGCAAGACCTGCAGCATCTTCCTGCGGGTGGACGGCATTCGCCGCCTGATGGACGAGACGGCGGCGGCTACCGCCGCCACCATCGTCGCCCGGATCAAGGACCGCTCCGGCATGGATCTGGCGGAGCGGCGGCTGCCGCAGGAAGGGCGGTTCGAGGTCGAGCATCGCGGGCGGCCGGTCGACCTGCGCGTGACCACCGTGCCGTCGGTGGATGGCGAGATCATCGTCATGCGCATCCTGGATGTGGAGCGGGTGCAGCCGAACCTGGACAGGCTGGGCATCAGCCAGGTCGGTGACTGGCGCCGCGCGGTGGACCGGCGCCATGGGCTGTGCCTGGTCTGCGGGCCGACCGGGTCCGGCAAATCGACCACCCTGACCGCGACCGTGCGCGAGATGGACCGGCTGGGCCGCGCCATCTACAGCATCGAGGATCCGGTGGAATACCGCATGGCCTATACGGGGCAGGTCAACGTCAACCCGGCGGTGAAGCTGGACTTCGCGCGGGTCGTCCGCACCTTCATGCGCGCCGACCCCGACGTGATCGTGCTGGGCGAGGTGCGCGACGAGGAGACGGCGCAGATCGCGGTGCGCGCCGCCGACACCGGCCATATGGTGCTGACCACCCTGCACACGGGATCGGTGAACGGAGCGATCGACCGGCTGCGCCATCTCGGCGTTCCGGCCCATGACATCAAGTCGCTGTTGCGCGGCGTTCTGGTGCAGTCGCTGGTCCGCACCATCTGCCGGGCCTGCCATGGTGCCGGTTGCGCGGCTTGCGGCAATGCCGGCTATGCCGGGCGGACTGCGGTCAGCGAATGCGCGGTGTTCGACGAGCCCGCCGCCGTGGTCGCCGCGGCGAAGGGCGCGCGGAACTGGCGGTCGCTGTATGAGGATGCGGTCGCCAAATTTCACGCCGGCGTCACCACCGCGGCCGAACTGCGCCGCGTCTTCGGCAGCGAGGCCAAGGGTGTGGAGCAGCGCATGCCGGCGCCGCGGCCGAAGACGTGAGGCCGAAGACATGAAACGTCGGCAGCGATGAACATCATCCAGGCGATCTTCGCCCTTGCCCTGATGGGCATGGTGGTGGCGGGCGGCATCCAGTATGTCAACCCGTCGGCCATGGCGAAAAGCCGTGTCGCCTCGCAGGCGGATTCCGGCTTTTCCGTGCTGGAGGGTGCCTATCGCAGCCGGCAGGCCAGCGGTGCAGCGGTGCCGGCCGCCGACGGGTGGCAGGCGGCTCTGTTCCCCGCCTTCGGCACGATGCCGCCGGCGGTGTCGGGGCTGTCCTGGTCCTACGGCGTGCAGGCGGAGGGGACTTGGTTCTGCCTGTCCGGACCGCTGTCCGGCGGGGCGGCCGGTGGAGTTGGTGGCGATCCGGTGACTGGGGCACTGACCTCCCTCGCCACCCGGCGGCCGGAGGGGCTGTACGAGGTGACGCGCACCTGCGGCGGGGCAGGGGGAGAGCCGGCGGGAACCGTGGCCGCCACCCTGTGGATGCAGCGGACGGCGCGATAGGGGACTGGCTCCGGTCCTCACGTTGTTTCAGCCCCGGCCATTGACCGCAGGGCATCGGCGGGCATAGAGATGCTGCGGCGTCCTGTCCGTACGTGGTAGCTTGGACGGGGTGTCGCCACCTCTTTCGGTCGAGTCGGGAAGGCAGGGGCGTTCTTGGGCAGCGGCGGTCTCGCGACCAATGTCATGTACGGCTTCCTGGAAGGCGTGGAGCGCCGCGACGCCCTTGCCTATGCGCGCTCGTTCGCCCGGCGCACGGTGGGAAGCTCCGAACGCTGCTGGTACGCGGTCGAGCCGCTGTGGACCGGCTTCCTCTATGAAATCCACGAGGGCGGCCCCGGCCGGTCCTTCCTGCCCGATCTGGTGACGGAGCTTGACGCCAATCCCGGCGGCATCGCGCTGGTGCCGTCGGGGCGCCGGGTGTTCGAACTGACGGTGCGCAACGGTCGTCCGGTCGGCGGGCTGCTGCCCGAGGCCAAGAGCCGACAGGTCCAACTTCAGATGGCGGCGATCCGGCCGACGGTGCCGGTCGACGGCAAGGCTTATGGCGTGGTGATCCCGCCCTGGGTGACCGCCGATCAGGTCAGGCTGCGCACCATCCGGGCGACGCGCCGGATGCGGCGGGTGTCGGCGCCGGTCTCGGTGCCGCTGGCGCTGTCGTCGGTCGGTTTCGCCGCCGGGCTGGGGCTGCTGACCAGCGGCGGCGGGCTGTATTACTGGTCGCCGCACCGTGTGCCGCAGCCGCAGGCCCTGACGCTGGAGCAGATGCCCCACCGGCAGTGGGAGGCGGCGTTGGCCGCCATCGGTCCGGACAATTATGTCAGCAAGCTGGAATACCGTGACGGCAAGTGGACCATTGAGATTGCGGGCCAGACTGCGGGTGCCCGTTGATGCCGCTGACGGTCGCCGATTTACTCATTCTCAAGCATAGCGCTGGGAGTATTGCCGCCGGAGCGGAGGGTCGCAACCGGCGGGCGGGAATGATGGTGGACCGGGTTTCCGGAATGATCGGGCGAATGGCGGGAGCGGCCTTGCTGGCCGCGTCGCTGGCGGCTGGCCCGCTGCTCCCCGCTGCCGCGCTGGCGGAGGAGAGCCCGTTCCTGCCGCCATCGGCGCGCCAGGACAATCTGGAGCGGCGCCTGCAACAGCGCATCGACACCGCGGTGTCCGGGCTGGAGGAGCGGGTCGCCAGGGCGATGATCGATGCGCTCGACGGACGGACGCGCGACGGCGCCCTGCCGCGGGCGGTCGAAGATGCGCTGGCCCGCCGGATGGCGGCGCCGGGCGGGGCCTTGCCCGGTGGTGCCTCCGCCGGAGCGATGGCGCCGGGCGGACGCCGCCAGGGGACGGCTCTGGCCGGAAGCCCGCCAGGGGCGCCGCCGCTGCCGCCGCTGCCCAACATGCCGGGGTCCGCCATATCGGCGGCCGATCTGGTGCCGTCGGGCGCCACCTTCGTCGGCTGTCTCGACGGCCGCGCCTTTTTCCAGGACCGTGCCGGCACGCCGTTCCTGATCGACCCGCGCGCCTTCCCGGCGACGGGCGGGGGACCCGCCACATGCGCAAGATGACCGTTGTCCGCAAGAGCGGCTTTATCAAGACTGGCGTCCTTATGCCCGCCATGTTGGGGCTGCTGGCCTCCTGCTCCCTGCCGGAGGTGGCCGAACTGCCGAAGCGCGAGACAGTGGTCGCCGCCGCCGAGCAGCGCCTGACCGAGGACAATTCCCCGGCGGTGACCGAGGTGCCGGTGGGCCGCGGCATGCTGGTCGCCCAATCCCTGCGCCAGCCGCTGCCGGCCAGCCTTGCGGCGCGCCAGATCTCGGTCAGCTTCCCGTCGGGCGAGAACACGCTGGACCGGCTGACCAGCATGATGACCTATTCCGGCGTGCCGGTCGCCACCCGCTTCGAGGGCACCGATGGGGCGGCGATGCTGCGCCAGACCCTGCCGATCCGCGCCTTCACCGGCAGCTTCACCGATCTGGCAGGCGTGCTGGAGACCGGCATGGGCGTGGTGGCGTGGTGGCAGAACGGCACGCTGTTCCTCAGCAACCGCGACCGCTTCGCCTTCACCGTGCCGCAGAACCAGGCGGTCATCGATTCGGTGATGACCGATCTGAAGACGCTGGGCGCCACCGACATCACCCAGTCGCTGCGCGGCGGACAGGTGGTCTTCTCCGCATCGCCCACCGTCTACAGCGAGGTGATCCAGCCCTACATCGACCGGCTGCACCGCAACATGGCGATGGTGCGCATCCAGCTGGCGGTGGTCAGCCTGGGGCTGACCGACCAGTCGGCCAGCGGCTTCGACTGGAACGCGCTGGCCTTGCAGTTCAACCGCCTGCAATCGGGTGCCACCACGACGACCACCAACGGGACGACGACGGTCAATGGCGGGCTCGGCGGCACGGTCTCGGCGGGCCAGGCGCCGATTTCCGTCAACATCTCCAACCCCGGCACGCTGCTGGGTGTCAGCGGCGTGTTCAATGTCGCCGGCGCCATCTCCTTCCTGTCGAAGTTCGGCAACACCGACACCCGCCAGAATGTCGAGGTGCACACCCTGTCGGGGGCGGAGGTGACGCTGCGCAGCGGCCAGACCATCCCCTATGTCACCGGAGTCGGCGTCACCGCCGTCGGCGGGCTCGGCACCACGACCGCCGCGACCGGCAATGCCGCGCTGAACTCACCGGGGGTGGTGGGGTCGGCGCAGACCGGCACGGTCCAGACCGGGCTGACCATCAAGCTGACGCCGCATTTCGACGCCGACAACCAGATCGTCACCATCGACCTGAACCTGCTGCTGAACAATTTGATCGAGTTCCGCGATCTGAATGCCGGCAATCAGGTGGGCATCCTGACTCAGCCGGTAACGCAGGAGCAGGCGCTGAACGACATCGTCCGGGTGGTGGCCGGCAACACGGTGGTGCTGGGCGGCCTGCAGACCGACAGCCGCGGCTTCAGCGGCAACCAGCCGACGGTGACCCGCGGGGCGATCGACAAGGGGGTGATCGGCAAGCAGGCGCAGGACATCAGCAAGGACGCGCTTTTCCTGATCCTGCGGCCGACCGTGACGGTCTTCCGTCCGGCGGCGCGCTGACGGGACGGCGGCGATGGCGTGGTTCGAGGTCAGGCTGCTCGCCGGCGGCCGTGCCCGCTCCATCGAGGTCGAGGCTGCCGACGAACGCCGCGCCCGCGACGCCATCAGCGGCCGGGGCCGCGTGCTGTCGGTGCGGCGACGGCTCAAGGTCGGCGGCTGGGGCCGGCCGCTCGACCGCAACGAACGGCACATCCTGTTCATCCGGCTGGCGGCGATGCTCGACTCGCGCGTCGGGCTGGCCGAGGCGCTGCGCCGCATCGCCGCCGCTTTCCGCGGGCGCATCCGCCGCACGGCCGAACGCATGGCCGACGCGGTGGAACTGGGCGACGACCTTGCCGACGCCATGCTGCGCCAGCCGCGCAGCTTCCCGCCGGTGCTGGTGGCGCTGGTGCGGGCCGGCGGCTTCGGCGAGGGCACGCCGGCGGCACTCCGCACCGCCGCCGAGTTCGAGCGGCAGCTTGCCGGGGCGCGCCAGGGCTTCCGCTCTGGACTGGCGCTGGCGGTGCTCTATGTCGTCACGTCGGGCGTGGTGATGGTCGGCACCTCCTTCGTCCTGACGCCGCTTCTGCTCGAGACCGAGGTGTTCCGGCGGGCGGGCGAGGAGGTGAATGTCGACTGGGTCTATCTGCTGTCGAACCTGACCACCGGGCTGGTCGCGATTGTGCTGGCCGCGCTCGCCGTGCTGGGCGGGCTGGCGACGGCCGGCCGGCGGGCGGCGCCCGAGCGGGTCGACCGGCTGGTGATGGGGATCCCGCTCTACCGCGACATCGCGCTCGGCATCCAGCACCATGTGATCTTCCGCGAGCTGTCGCTGCTGGTGGCCGGCGGCGTGCCGATCGACCGGGCGCTGCGGCTGACCGCTGACGGCGCCCCCGCCGGTGCGCTGGCCGCCGACCTCGACGAGGCGACGCGGGCGGTCGCCGCCGGGCTGCCCTGGACCGACGCCATGCGGGCGCTGCCCGGCACCGACCGCGCCTCCATCGCCGCGGCGGAGAACCGGGTGGAGCTGGCGCAGAGTCTGTCGGCGCTGGCCGAGCAATACCGCGACCTCTACCTGCACGCCGTGGCGGTGGCGGAACCGGTGCTGCGCGGCCTGTCCGTCGTGGTGGTCGGGGTGGCCGGCATCGTCATGTTCGGGCTGACCATCGTGCCGATTTTGCAGCTTGCCGAGCACATCGCGCGGCAACCCCTTTAAGCCGAGGAAACTCCACCGCCATGCCCGGCCCCCTCTTCGCCCCCGGATCGGCCCGAACCGCCTGCATCGCCCTGTCGGTCTGCGGCGTCCTGTTCGCCGGGATCGGGGCGGCTTTGCATATCCGCAGCTATCTGCTGGGCGAGGCGGTGGCCGAGGGCGGCAGCCGGTCGGACGGCATCTGCCTGGGGGCCGCCCGCCGGATGGGCGGGGAACTGACGGTGACGCCGGAGGGATTGCGCGTCGTGCTGCCGGACGCGGTCGACCAGCGGACCTCGCTGACCGATGCGTCGGGCCTGCTGGCCTTCTGCCCGGACATGACGCTGTCCTATTTCTGCATGGGCCTGTCCTGCGGCCCCGGAAGCCCCGGCGGCAAGGTCAGCATGCAGGTGGAACTGACGCGGAAATCGCTTTAGCTGGGTTTACTTGGTCTGGGCTTATTTGGGCTGGCTGGACAGCGACTTGGCGGCTTCGATGACGCGCCGCAGGTAGCGGGCATGGAACTCCGGCGTGCGGCTGTGATAGTTGCCGACGGCGGTCCAGAAATTCTCCCAGCCGACGGCGTCGATCTCCCGCCGCAGGATCCAGGCGGTGACCCGGATGTTGTAGCAGGGGTCGAAGGTCAGCGCCTGCTGCACCACCTCCGGCGGGACGCGGCCGGCGGCGATCACCGGGAACCAGATGCTGTTGATCTGTCCCGGCCCGCAATCCTTGGTGCCGTTGCTGTTGGCGGAACAGGCGCCGGGCGTCCCCTGTTCCACCGCCAGGATCAGCCGCAGCGCGTCGGCCGGCACCTGCCATTCGACCGCCGCCATGTCCAGGCATTGCGGTGGGACGGCGGCGATGCCCTTCGGCGCGCGGTCTGCCAGGGCCGGGGTTGCGGCAACCAGCAGTGCGGATGCCAGCAGTCCGGCCGGCAGTCCGGCAAAATCGAAACGCACCCACCGCTTCACCCGATGCCTCCCCCGGCGACTCGACGCAGGCATGAGGAAGCGGCGCTGCCCGCTAACAACCGGTTAATTCAAACGCGTTGCATGGTTTCAAGTGAAACGATATGGTTTGCCCAACCGATCAATGACGGCCGTGCACCTTGAGGGTTAGGGGTATCGGCCGCGCCTGTGGAGAAAACGGATGTCCAAGAACTTCGCTTCGCACGCCGACCTGGACGAGAAGACCGTCAGTTTCGACAAGCTGTCGGACAACGCCTATGCCTACACGGCGGAGGGCGATCCCAACACCGGCGTCGTCATCGGCGACGATGCGGTGATGGTGATCGACACCCAGGCGACGCCGGTGATGGCGCAGGACGTCATCCGCCGCATCCGCGAGGTCACCGACAAGCCGATTCGCCACGTGGTGCTGTCGCATTACCATGCGGTGCGCGTGCTGGGCGCCTCGGGCTATGCGCCGGAACAGATCATCGCCAGCGAGGACACCCGCGACCTGATCGTCGAGCGCGGCGAGGCCGACATGGCGAGCGAGATCGGCCGCTTCCCGCGCCTGTTCCGCGCCGTCGAATCCGTCCCCGGCCTGACCTGGCCGACCATCACCTTCCGCGGCCACATGACGTTGTGGCTGGGTTCGCTGGAGGTGCAGTTGCTGCAACTCGGCCGTGGCCACAGCAAGGGCGACACGGTGGTTTGGCTGCCGCAGCAGAAGATCCTGTTCTCCGGCGACCTCGTCGAATATGGCGCCACCCCCTATTGCGGCGACGCCTATTTCACCGACTGGCCGGCGACGCTCGATGCCCTCGCCGCGCTGAAGCCGGAGAAGCTGGTGCCCGGCCGCGGTGCCGCCCTGACCACGGCGGAACAGGTGCAGGAGGGGCTGCGCGGCACCCGCGCCTTCACCAGCGAACTGTTCGAACTGGTCAAGCAGGGGGTCGCGGCAGGGAAGGATCTGCGGGCCATCTACAAGGACACCTATGCCGCGCTGAAGCCGAAGTTCAGCCACTGGGTGATCTTCGACCACTGCATGCCGTTCAACGTCACCCGTGCCTATGACGAGGCGACCGGCCACGTCGATCCGCGCATCTGGACCGCCGAGCGCGACATGGAGATGTGGCGCCAGCTGGAAGGCTGACGCCACCGTTCCCCATCCTCACGCGGTGATGATCAGGCGGACATGACGCTTGCGGCCGGCCGACAGCACGGCCGGTGCGGTGAGCGTCGCGGCCTCGTCGGTCACCGGCTGGCCGTCCAGCCGGGCGCCGCCCTCGCGGATCAGGCGGCGCGCCGCCCCCTTTGAGGCCGACAGGCCGGCCGCCACCAGCGCATCGACCAGCGGCACGCCGCCGCTCCCCTCCGCAAGCCGCAGGGCGATCTCCGGCAGTCCGTCGCCGCCGGGGGCAAAGGGGCTGCCGGCGGCCGACGCCGCCCGTTCGGCCTCCGCAGCGCCATGGCACAGGCGGGTCGCCTCGGTCGCCAGGACGATCTTCGCCTCGTTGATCTCGGCGCCCCCCAGCCGCTCCAGCCGGGCGATCTCGTCGAGCGGCAGTTCGGTGAACAGGCGCAGGAAGCGGCCGACATCGGCGTCCTCGGTGTTGCGCCAGAACTGCCAGAAGTCGAAGGGGCTGCGCGCGTCGGCATTCAGCCACACCGCACCGCCGGCGGTCTTGCCCATCTTGGTGCCCGACGCGGTGGTCAGCAGCGGCGTGGTCAGGCCGAACAACTCGCGCCGCTCGACCCGCCGGGCCAGCTCGATGCCGTTGACGATGTTGCCCCACTGGTCCGACCCGCCCATCTGCAACAGGCAGCCGTGGCGGCGCGACAGCTCCAGGAAATCATAGGCCTGGAGGATCATGTAGTTGAATTCCAGGAAGGTCAGCGGCTGCTCGCGCTCCATCCGCTGGCGCACCGACTCGAAGCTCAGCATGCGGTTGATGGTGAAATGGCGGCCGACGTCGCGCAGGAAGGGCACGTAATCCAGCCCGTCCAGCCAGTCGGCATTGTCCACCATGACGGCGTCGGCCGGGCCGTCCCCGAAGGTGAGGTATTGGCCGAAGACGCTGCGCAGGCCGGCGGCGTTCGCGGCGATCTGCGCCTCGTCCAGCATCGGCCGGCTGGTGTCGCGGAAGCTGGGATCGCCGATCCGGGTGGTGCCGCCGCCGATCAGCACGATGGGGCGGTTGCCGGTGCGCTGAAGCCAGCGCAGCGCCATGATCGACAGCAGATGCCCGACATGCAGGCTGGCCGCCGTGGCGTCGTAGCCGACATAGGCGGTCAGCACCCCGCCCGGTGCCGCGGTGGCGAGGCCCGACAGGTCGGCGGCCGGATCGCTGCATTGATGGAGGAAGCCGCGCTCGCGCAGGATATGCAGGAAGTCTGCTGCGGGTGATTGGGCGGAGTTGGCTCGGGTCGGCATGGAAGACGTCTCTACGGCTGGCCGGGCCGTCCGGAGACTGTCTCTGTATGGGTGAGAGAACCATGGCCGCCGGACTTGCGACGGCATGGTTTCGGGTATGACCGATCGACGCCGCGCTATGTAAGCGGCGGATAATACATCGAGGCGGTGAGGGCGATGCGGTCGGTCATGGCGCAATCCCTACACCGGTATGTGGGAAAGATCCAGTCCCGGACGCTCACTTCCGCCCCAGCATCTGGCGGCGGGCGATTGCCCGGTGCAGCTGCATGCGCTGCGACACCGTGCGCAGGCGGGTGCTGCGGGCGCCGGGGGCGAACAGACCGTCCAGGTTCTGGCCGAACATCTCCCAGCTGCGCAACGGGCCGGTGTCGATGTGCAGGAAGTGGGAGCGCGGATACCAGCCCACCCCGCCGCGCTTCAGGTCGAGCGCGCTGCGGTGCGCATCGGGCAGGCGCGACGGCAGGGTGACGTCCAGCGCGCGGCCCAGCAGATGCTGGCTGTGCTCCGCCACGCCCAGGCTGCGGGCGGCGAGCATGGCGTTGGTTTCCGGCGTGCGGAAGGCCGACAGGATGGTCGCCTTGGACTGGCCGACCGCCTCCAGGATATCGGCCAGGAAGTCGAGCGTGCCGACGTCGACCGGCCCCTCCTTGTTGGCACGGTGGTCGCGCAGGAACTTGGCGAGGTCGGCCATCGCGTCGGGCAGCGGGCCGTCGGCGTCGCGGTAGGGGCCGTCGAAGGTCTCTCCGGTGTGCTGGTTCGTCAGGGTGAGGCGGCGCGGGGCGGCCGGGGCGGCCATCGCGCGGTCGGACATCAGCACCAGGGCTCCACACCCGATCAGCAGGCTGCGGCGCTTCAGGGAGAGGGGCGAGGAGGACATGCGGTCGGTCGATCTTTCGGCGGGGCATCGTCAGGTCAACAAAATGGCGACCGATTCGCAAATGCAAAGTGGCGGCGCATGGCGCGGCTGCACGGCAAGCAGGGGATGAGGAGCGGGCTACAGCAGGCGCTGCGCCTTGAAGCTGGTGTGCCGGCCGCCCTTGCCGATCACCAGATGGTCGTGCACGACAAGCCCCACGGCGTTGGCGGCGCGGACGATCTCCTTGGTCATCTCGATGTCGGCGCGGCTGGGGGTGGGATCGCCGGAGGGGTGGTTGTGGACCAGGATCACGGCGGCGGCCGACAGCTCCAGCGCGCGCTTCACCACCTCGCGCGGGTAGACCGGAGTGTGGTCGATGGTGCCGCGCTGCTGCACCTCGTCAGCGATCAGCTTGTTCTTGCGGTCGAGGAACAGCAGGCGGAACTGCTCGGTCGGCTCATGCGCCATGGCGGCGGCGCAATAGTCGATCAGCGCCTGCCAGGAGGCCAGCACCGGCTGGTCGATCACCCGCTGCTGCAAGGCGCGCAGTGCCGCCGCTCCGACGATGCGGACAATGGCAATGGCATTGTCGGTGCCGAGCGACACGCCGTCCGCCTTCAGGCCGCGCAGCCGTTCGGGCGGGGCGTTGACCACCCCCCACAGGTCGCCGAAGGTGCGGATCAGCAGCTTGGCCAGCGGTCTCACATTGCGCCGCAGGCTGACGGCGAACAGCACCATCTCCAGCAGCTCGTAATCCTCCAGCGCATCCGGACCGCGGTCGAGGAAGCGGCGGCGCAGCCGTTCGCGGTGGTCGATATAATGGGGATCCTCGGCAGCGTCCCCATCGCTCGCCCCATCGTCGGCCTCGTCGGGGGCGGCGGTGTCGCCGGCCGGTGCCGCCATGGTCACGCCGGGACCGGCGCTAGAGGCCAGCAGGTCGGGGAAGGGCAGGAGGCCGGCGCCTTGGCCGGCATCGTCCATTTCCGCTCCCCCCGCCGCACGTCCGGTCTTCCGGCTGCGTCCTGTCGTCTTGCGCTCTGTCATCGCCCATCGCCATGCATATGTATGGCAACGACTATAGCGTCTGTATGCGCGAGCGCACAGGGGCGGCGCTCGCATGGGTGGAGAAAGAGGTTTGCGGGATCAGTCGGCGAGGCCGGGCTGGCTGCGTCCATGGCGCCCCGGCAGCATGCGGGCCAGCACGCCGTCGCGGCGGACGAAATGGTGCCACAGCGCCGCCGCCGCATGCAGGGCGGCAAGGGCGAGGATCAGGTTGGCGCCAAGCTCGTGGATCTCCTTCACCGAGCGGCCAAGCGTGCGGTCGGCCTCGAAGGGGGAGGGGATGGTGAACAGGCCGAAGAAGGTCAGCGTGTCGCCGCGCAGCCAGGTCAGCACCACACCCACCAGCGGGATTGCCAGCATCAGGGCGTAGAGGCCGAAATGGACGAGGTGCGAGGCGCCGCGTTCGGCCGGCGTCATTTCCGGCGGCAGGCCGGGGGTGCCGCGGGTCAGGCGAAGCACGATCCGCGCCAGCACCAGTCCGAGCAGGCCCAGGCCGAAGGAGATGTGCAGCCACCAGATCGTCGCCCGCATCGGGTGCCCGCGCTCGTAGAAATCCTCGCCGAAGGTCAGCAGATAGAGGCCGACGATCAGCAGGGCGATCAGCCAGTGCAAGGTTTTCTGGGTGGTGCTGTAGGTGGTGGGCATCTGAAACGCGCCTCCGTTCAGGCGGTGATGTTGAGCGTGCGGCCGCGGTTGGGGTCCGCCGGCAGGCTGGGGGTGGCGCTGCGCTGCTCGGCGGCCTGGGCGGCGGCGCTCTCGCGGGTGTCGTTGTCGCGGTCGCCGTCGCTGTCGATCCCGGCCGTCGCCGTTGTGGACGGGCGGCTCTGGAGCGGCGACGGCATCGTCGGCAGGGCGGTCGGGGAGGTGGCGGACAGCATCGGCGGTCATCCTGGCAGGGGCGAAGAGTTCCCACCGGTCTAGCCTGCCCAGCTTACATGAGGCTTACAGAGGGGCTTACAGAACGCCGGTGGCAGCCGGAAGCGGCCGCGCTGCGTCGCTTCGCCGCGGCATGGGCGGGAAGCGCAGGGTGAAGGTGGCGCCGCCGCCGGCGGTGTCCTCGACCGCGATGCTGCCGCCATGCGCCTTCATGGTGCGGGCGACGATGGACAGGCCCAGCCCGGCCCCGCCGGTTCCGTTCCCATCCGTTCCGGTGCCATGGCGGCTGTCGCGCCCGCCCTGCCAGAAGCGCTCGAACACGCGGGCGCGCTGGTCCGGCGGGATGCCGGGGCCGCGGTCGATCACCCGCAGCAGCGGCCCGCCGTCGGCGGACTGCGCCAGCTCCAGGCTGACCGTGCTGCCGGCCGGGGCATGGCAGACGGCGTTCTCCACCAGATTGCGCAGGGCGCGGAACAGCGGGTCATGGGCGCCGCGCACCGGCAGCGGCCGGTCGTCGCCGATCACCTCGATCAGGCGGCCCTTGCCGAGCGCCAGCGGGGCGAGATGGGCGGCGGTCTCCACCGCAAGCCGGGACAGGTCGACCGATTCGTCGGGGGCAATGCGCAGAGCGTCCAGCCGCGCCAGATCGAGCAGCTGGTCGACCAGCCGCGCCATGCCGGCGACATCCTCGCGAATCGGGGCGCCCGCGGCGCCGATCAGCGCCAGATGGGCGTCCAGCACCGCCAGCGGCGTGCGCAGCTCGTGCGCGGCGTCAGCGATGAAGCCGCGCTGCGCCTCGTAACCGGCTTCAAGCCGGTCGAGCGCCTGGTTGACGGCGCGGACCAGCGGCAGCACCTCGCGCGGCATGCCCTGTTCCGGCAGCCGTTCCGACACGCTGTCGGGTCCGATCGCCGCGGCACGGGCCGAGGCGCGGCGCAGCGGCCGCAGGCCGCGGTGGATGATGACCAGATTGACCAGGATCAGCACCAGGGCGAAGGGCAGCCAGATCCAGCCGAAATGCTCGACGAACTCTTCCAGCAGCCATTCGATATGCAGCTCCTCCTCGCCGGAGGCCACCTGGATCCAATAGGGCCGGCTGCCAACCTCGATGCGGTGGCTGAGGCCGTAGAGCGGCGGCTCGCCGTTCTGCGCCGGCACGCGGAAGACGCTGCGCGGCCGTTCGGTCGCCGTAGGGTCGAGCGGACCGTCGACGCCGCTGGAGCCGAGCAGCAGCCGGCCCTCGCCATCGACCAGGGCGAAGGAGGCGGCATTCACCCGCAGCATCGCCTGGACCGGCTCGGACAGGGCGATGTTCAGCGTGCCGTTGGGGCCGCGCACCGCCTTCTCGATCACGCGGACGACGCCGGACAGGGTGCGCTGGCGCATCCGGTCGTGGGTGCCCTTGAACTCGACATAGAGCAGCAGCGCCGTGGTTGCGACCGCGAGCAGCGTGACCAGCACCAGCCAGCGCGCGATGGACGCCAGCAGCGACGGCGGGCGCCCTTTGTCCGCGCCGCCGCTCATTGCCCGATCTCCGCGCCGGCCTCCGCCCCCTTCTCCGCAGGCACTTCAGTCAGGATATAGCCGATGCCGCGCAGGGTCTGGACGCCGGCGGTGGCGCCCGCGGCAAGCAGCCGCTTGCGCAGCCGGTGGATCAGCACCTCGACCGCGTTCGACCCGACCTCTTCGCCGAAGCCGTAGAGGCCGTTCTCCAGCGCCGCCTTCGACACCACCCGGCCGGCGCGGCGCAGCAGCAACTCCAGCGCGTCCAGCTCGCGCCGGCTGAGATCCAGCGGCTTGCCGGCGACGCTGGCCAGCCGGGCCGCCGAATCGAAGGCGAGGTTCCCCTGTTGCAGCACCATGCCCAGCGCAGCCCCCGGCCGGCGCAGCAGGGCGCGGATGCGGGCGACCAGCTCCTCCAGCGCGAAGGGCTTCACCAGATAGTCGTCGGCCCCCAGGTTCAGCCCTTTGACCCGGTCATCGACCCCGTCGCGGGCGGTCAGGATCAGCACCGGGGTGGCGTCGGTGCGGGCGCGCAGGGCCGACAGCAGCGTCAGCCCGTCGGCATCCGGCAGTCCGAGGTCGAGCAGCACGGCATCGAAGCCGGCGACGGCCAGGGCGGCCGACGCATCCTCCGCGCTGTGGACGAGGTCGACGGCGAAGCCGGCCTTGCCCAGCCCTTCGGCGGTCAGGGCGGCCAGCCGGCGGTTGTCTTCGATCAGCAGCAGCCGCAAAGCGGGAGTTTCCGGAACCGGTGGGCGGGATGGGATTGCCGCGACTCTCCGCCTTTTGCCGCACGACTGCAAGCCGGGCACGGATGTCGGTCTTTCTTCCCTCTCCCGCCTCGGGACAGGGCTCTCTTCACACGATGGCGGTGTCCGGGATGGTGCCGGTCAGCACGGCGCGGACGTTGTCGGCGATCATGTGGCCGGTGCGGATGCGCGCCTCGTCGGTGGTGGCGCCGATGTGCGGGGTCAGGATCAGGTTCGGCACGCCCTGGAACGGGTTGTCGGCCGGCAGCGGCTCCGTCGCATAGACGTCCAGCAGGGCGCCGCCGAGATGGCCGCTCGTCAGCGCCGCCGCCAGCGCCGCCTCGTCGACGATGCCGCCGCGGGCGACGTTGACCAGGATGGTGCCGGGCTTCAGCCGGGCGATCACCTCGGCGCTGACCAGATTGTGGGTGTCCGGCGTGTAGGGCAGGTGGAGCGACAGCGCGTCGGCCGTGTCCCAGATGCGGTCGAACGACACCTTCTCCACGCCCATGCGGGCCCAGACCGGATCGTCTGCCGGCACATGCGGGTCGGCGGCGATCACCGTCATGTCCAGACCCTGGGCGCGGCGGGCGACATGGCGGCCGATGCGGCCGAAACCGACGATGCCGAGTGTCTTGCCCGACACCTCGCGCCCGATCAACCGGCCGCGCGGCCATTTGCCGGCGGCCACGTCCGGCGTCGCGAAATAGGTGGTGCCGCGCACCAGCATCATCAGGCCGGCAATCGCCAGCTCCGCGACCGACACCTCGTTGGCGCCGGTGGCCGGCAGGACGGCGATGCCGCGCTCCCGGCAGGCCGGCACGTCGATGTTGTCCAGCCCGACGCCCAGCCGGCCCACCGCCTTCAGCTTGGGGAAGGCGTCGAAGAAGGCGCCGCGGATCTCCGTCTCGTTGCGGATGCAGATGGCGCGGGCGTCGCGGCCCATCGCATACAGCTCGTCCAGGCGTTTGTAGAGGGTTTCGTCGTAATGGACGTCGAAGTCGCGGCGCAGCTCGTCGACGGCGCTGGGCTGCATGAATTCGGAAATGATGATGTCGGGCATGGCGGGAGGCTTCCGTCGGAGAGCGGATCAGAGCGCGATGTTGGCGGCGTCGAGATAGGGCTTCAGGTTCAGAAGCTCGATGGTCGTCTCGCCGGCTTCCAGCTTATGACGGTAGGCCTCTTCCGCGGCCTCGCGGGCGGCGGCCTTCGCAAGCGTGTCGGCAGCCAGATCCTGCGGCACCACCACCACGCCGTCGTCGTCGGCGACCACGATGTCGCCCGGCGAGACCATCACGCCGCCGACCACGACCGTCGTGTTGACGTCGCCCTTGGCGTCGGTCTTGTTGGTGCCCTTCATGTTGGTGCCGCGGCAGAAGACCGGGAAGCCCATGTCGCGGATGGCGGCGGCGTCGCGCACGCAGCCGTCGATCACCAGCCCGCCCAGCCCGCGGGCGATGGCCGACGCGGTCAGAATGTCGCCCCAGGGGCCGGCATCGGTCATGCCCTTGAAGTCCACCACCAGCACGTCACCCGGCTTGGCCAGCGCCACCGCGATGTGGATCATCAGGTTGTCGGTCGGCCCGCAGGACACGGTCAGCGCCGGACCGCACAGCCGCATGCCGGGGAACAGCGGCTTGATCGGGTAGCCCATGGCGCCCTTCTTGCCCATCGCCTCGTGCAGGGTGGCGGGAGACTGGGCACGCAGCGCCTCCAGCGTGGCGGCGTCGGGGCGGGCGAAATCCTTGTGAACGGTCATGCCGGGAGCAGCCTTTCGCGAATGAACGGTATCCGGTGCGGCGTGCTCCGGATGACCCTTATGACGGGTGAACCAGGACAGATAAACAAGTATTAGAATATTTTGCTGTAACTGAAAACATCGAAACGGAGGTTGATTGCTGGAAAATCGCCTTTACGATGGGGATTGCCGCAAGAAGGCGCCGGAACGGCGTCTGATGACCGATAAAAAGCAATTGAAAGATGCCGCATCCGCAGGCGCGGCGGTTTCTGGGGCAGTTCCTGGGGCGGTGCCGGGCACAACGTTGGATCGTGGTCCCGGCCGTGGTGCGGATGCGAACCGAAGGAGGCGATGTATGGATATGAAGGCGCATTCCGCCGTTCAGGATGGATCGGCAGGCCCCGCCGCCTCCGCGGCCGGAATCGGCCGGTTCGGCGCCTTGTCGCAAAGGATCCTGTCGGGAGGGTTGGTGCGGCTGTCGGCGGCCATCGGGACTGTTGCCACTGGGGCCGCTGTCGGAGTTGCCGCCGGGCTGGCGGCGGCCATCGCGCTGGCGGCGCCGGGCGCGGCCTTGGCC
Organism: Azospirillum melinis; assembly: GCF_013340935.1. Taxonomy (GTDB): domain Bacteria; phylum Pseudomonadota; class Alphaproteobacteria; order Azospirillales; family Azospirillaceae; genus Azospirillum; species Azospirillum melinis. Next base: position 20,106 of record NZ_WHOS01000028.1, read on the forward strand.
GCCTATCCGGAGAAGCCGATCAGCCTGATCGTCGGCTATGCCGCCGGCGGCGGGTCCGATTTCATCGTCCGGTCGCTCGCCCCCTTCATCGAGAAGGAACTGGGCGGCAGCGCCCGGGTGATCGTGATGAACCGTCCGGGTGCGGGCGGCGAGATCGGCTTTGCCGCCATCGCCGACGCCACCCCCGACGGCTACACCATCGGCCTAATCAACTCGCCCAACGTCGTGACGATCCCCATCGAGCGGCATGCGCGCTTCTCGCTGGACCGGCTCGACCCGCTCTACAATCTGGTCGACGATCCCGGCTCCTTCGTCGTCCACAAGGAAAGCCCGTTCCAGACGCTGGCCGACGTCGCCGCCTTCGCCAAGGCCAACCCCAACAATGTGACGGTCGGCACCACCGGCATCGGCTCCGACGACCATCTGGCGATGCTGATGTTCCAGCGCCTGACCCAGACCCAGCTGACCCATGTGCCCTTCCCGGGCAGCGCCGACGCCCACCGCGCCCTGCTGGGCCGGCACATCCAGGTCACCTCGATGAACATCGGCGAATCGGCGCGGGCCCGTGAAGGCGACCCGATCCGCATCCTGGGCGTGATGACGGAAAAGCGGTCGGAGCAGGCCGCCGACGTGCCGACCTTCAAGGAGCTTGGCTTCGACGTGAAGATGTCGTCGCTGCGCGGCCTCGCCGCCCCGATGGGCCTTCCGCCGGAGGTGCGGACCAAGCTGGTCGACGCCATCGCCAAGGCGGTCCAGCATCCGGAGTTCCAGGACATCGCCCGCAAGGCCTACCAGCCGCTGCGCCTGCTGCCCTCCGACCAGTATGCGGCGGAACTGAAGACCCAGGAGGCGACCTTCCGCACCATCTGGAAGGAGACGCCCTGGCTGAAGTGAGGGCTGTCGCAGGGATCGTTGGACGGAAAAAGGGCGCCGGTGCAAGCCGGCGCCCTTTCCTTATCGTCCGATCCCTGCGGCGGGTGTTACTTCAGCCACGGATTGGTGGCCCACAACTCGCGCAGTTCCTTGGTCGACTCGGCCAGTTCGGCGGCGTACTGGTCCGGCGCCAGCAGGCGGATGGGCTGGTACAGCTCCTTCGCCTTGGCCTGGAAGCCCGGATCGTTGGCGGCCTTGCCCAGCGCGTCGACCAGCTTGGTCCGCACCTCCGGCGGCAGCCCCTTCGGCGCCGCGATGCCGCGCAGCGACGACATCAGCGCGTTGAAGCCCTGCTCCTTGAAGGTGCCGACGCCGGGAGCCTGCTCCACCTTCTTCTCGGCCATCACGCCCAGGACGGTGATCGGATCCTTCTGCTTGTACTGCATCGCCTCGCCGATGTTCACGGCGCTCAGCATGATCTTCTTGTTGGCCAGCGCCGCCTCGTTGGCGGCGGAGCCCTGGAAGGGCACATGGGTGAACGTCACGCCGGCCTGGCGCTGGAACACCAGCATCGCCAGATGGTCGTCGGAGCCGATGCCGGTGGTGCCGACCGTCACGCTGTTCGGGTTGGCCTTGGCGAAGGTGACGACGTCGGTCAGCGTCTGGAACTGACCTTCGTTGTTGACCGCGAAGGAGCTCGGGTCGTCGACCAGATTGTAGAGCGGGTCGAGCCGGTCCAGCGAATAGCGGGCCTGGCGCTCGATCGGGATGGCGTTGACGTTCGGCGAGTTGATGGCGCCGATGGTGTAGCCGTCGGGGGCGGCGTCGGCGATGGCGGCAAAGCCGATCTCGCCGCCGGCGCCGGGCTTGTTCACCACCTCGACCCGGCTGCCCTCACCCAGCTGCTTTTCCAGGAAGGGTGCCAGGGCGCGAATCAGCAGATCGGTACCGCCGCCGGCGCCGAAGGCCACGATCATCGTGATCGGCTTCTCCGGATAGGCCGCCTCGGCGTTCGTGGCCGACATGAACAGCGCGCCGGCCGCGGCTGCCAGAGAGAGAGCTTTCCAGAACTTCATGATCCCCCCATCGATGATGCGCTGCGCAGACGGCCGCATGCGGCGTGCCATGCGCGGAACGGGACGGAGTCCGGGCCGATCCGGCACGAATCGACAACCTTTCCGACGGGATCGGCTGTAATCATGCGCGATGGCGGTCCGGATGCCGCTGAATATCTGAGGATGTTCCTACATCAGCAAGAACAGGCCTTCAACTCCGCAGCATACGATTTCGGATCGTCGCGTCAATACACCGCAGAATATTGCGAAGAATTGATGAAGCTATCAGGGTGTCATAAGTAAATACTGTGTATCGGCTTGATTGCGTGGCAGTTTTTGTTGGGATTTTTTGGCGAGAGCAAAGTCGAGAATCGTGGGCGGACAGTCATCTCCGGCCCGCCGCCCATCGGCACCGGCTAACGCGAAGTTGTATATCTTCCATACAATTTACCGGCCCGCCCCACGGATTTCTCTTTATTGGAGAGATGGGCTCTGCATTGTGTCCTAGAAATATCATCTATCCATCCACCCTCCCGTATCTGTCGTTCCGGCGAGATGGATGGGGTGGGAAATGCTGAGCGGCAGGGAGGTCTTTTTCGGAGCGTTCCCGAGCGTTGACAGTTGGTGGGCACCGCACTATGGTGCGCGCCTTCAATCGAGCCGCCGAGCGTTCAGGAACAGCATCATGAAAATCGTCAACTCCCTGAAGTCGATGAAGACGCGCCATAAGGCCTGCCGCGTGATCCGCCGCAAGGGCCGCGTCTACGTCATCAACAAGCAGAACCCCCGTTTCAAGGCCCGCCAGGGCTGATCGATCCGCAAGGGTCGATCGACTGCGAGGCCGGGCATCGCGCCCAGCCTCTCCGTCATCGGGTGTTTACGCAAGAGCCGCGCCTTCGGGTGCGGCTCTTGCGTTTTGTGGCCTGCGCTTCCCGCGTGGCGGTTCCGGCCGGATGGGTCGGGAGCCGCATCGTCTTGTCTTAAGGTTGCGGCGGATGGTACGTGTGGCGGACGAGTTCGCCGCAACGGGATAAGGACCGCCCGCCATGAAGATGCCGGTGCCGGACAGCGGGGTGATCGCCCGCCGCCGGGAGATCGTGGAGGCGTTGCGCGCCATCGTTCCCGGCGAAGGCGTGATCGTCGACGAGAACGAACTGCGCGCCTACGAGTGCGACGGGCTGACCGCCTACCGCCAGCTGCCGATGGTCGCCGTGCTGCCCAGCACGGTGGAGCAGGTGTCGCAGGTCCTCAAGACCTGCAAGGCGATGGGGGTGAAGGTGGTGCCGCGCGGGGCAGGCACCTCGCTGTCGGGCGGCGCCCTGCCGCTGGCGGACGGTGTGCTGCTCGGCATGGGCAAGTTCAAGCGCATCCTCGACATCGACTATGCGAATAGGTGTGTCACCGTGCAGCCGGGGGTGACCAACCTCGGCATCTCCAACGCGGTCGCGCATGAGGGCTTCTATTATGCCCCCGATCCTTCCAGCCAGATCGCCTGCACCATCGGCGGCAACATCGCCGAGAATTCCGGCGGCGTGCACTGTCTGAAATACGGACTGACCACCAACAATGTGCTGGGGCTGGAGATGGTGCTGATGGACGGCACCATCCTGCGGCTTGGCGGCAAGCATCTGGATGCCGGCGGCTACGACCTGATGGGCATCGTCACCGGGTCGGAAGGGCTGCTCGGCGTGGTGACCGAGGTCACCGTGCGTATCCTGAAGAAGCCGGCGACCGCCCGCGCGGTGCTGCTCGGCTTCCCGACCAGCGAGCAGGGCGGCGACTGCGTGGCGGCGATCATCGCCGCCGGCATCATCCCCGGCGGCATGGAGATGATGGACCGCCCGGCCATCCATGCGGCCGAAGCCTTTGTCCATGCCGGCTATCCGCTGGATGTCGAGGCGCTGCTGATCGTCGAGCTGGACGGCCCGGCGGCAGAGGTCGACCATCTGATCGACCGGGTGGAGGCCATCGCCCGGGACAAGGGCGCCTGTTACGCCCGCGTGTCGAAGAGCGAGGAGGAGCGGCTGGCCTTCTGGGCCGGGCGTAAGGCAGCCTTCCCGGCGGTGGGGCGGATCAGTCCCGACTATTACTGCATGGACGGCACCATTCCGCGCAAGGCGCTGCCGCTGGTGCTGCAACGGATGCAGGAGATGTCGGACCGTTGCGGCCTGCGTGTCGCCAACGTCTTCCATGCCGGCGACGGCAACCTGCACCCGCTGATCCTCTACGATGCCAACAAGCCGGGCGAGCTGGAGGCGGCGGAGGAGTTCGGCAACAACATCCTGCGCCTGTGCGTCGAGGTCGGCGGCGTGCTGACCGGCGAGCATGGCGTCGGCGTGGAAAAGCGCGACCTGATGACCGACCAGTTCGACGAGGCCGATTTGCAGCAGCAGCAGCGGCTGAAATGCGCCTTCGACCCCGACGGTCTGCTGAACCCCGGCAAGGTCTTTCCCACGCTGCACCGCTGCGCCGAGCTTGGCCGGCTGCATGTCCACCAGGGGGAACTGCGCTTCCCCGACATCCCGCGCTTCTGAGGGGCCGCCGCTCGCCATGACCATCACCACCTTGAAGCCGGAAACCGCCGCGCAGGTGACCGACGCGGTGCGCTGGGCGCTGTCGGCCGGTGAGCCGCTGGAGATTCTCGGCAGTGGCAGCCGCCGCGGGCTGGGGCGCCCGGTGCAGGCCGGCCACGCGCTCGACCTGTCGGGCCTGTCCGGCGTCATCGCCTATGAGCCGGAAGAACTGGTGCTAACCGCACTGGCCGGCACGCCCATGGCGACGATCCGCGTCCTGCTGGCGGACCGCGGGCAGCATCTGGCCTTCGAGCCCCCCGAGGGAGGGACGCTCGGCGGGCTGGTCGCCAGCGGGCTGGCCGGGCCGCGCCGCATCTCGGTGGGGTCGGCCCGCGACCATACGCTGGGGATCGCCGGGGTCAGCGGCCGGGCCGAAGCCTACAAAGGCGGCGGCAAGGTGGTGAAGAACGTCACCGGCTATGATGTGCCCAAGCTGATGACCGGGTCCTTCGGCACGCTGACCGCGCTGACCGAGATCACGGTGAAGGTGCTGCCGGCGCCGGAGGACAGCGCGACGCTGCTGCTGTCCGGGCTGGACGATGCGGCGGCGGTGGCGATGCTCGACCGCGCGCTGCGCAGCCCCTACGAGGTGTCGGGCGCCGCCCATCTGCCGGCGGGGATCGCCGCGCGGTCGGGCGTGTCCGCGGTATCGCGGGCGGGCGGGGCGGTGACGCTGGTGCGGCTGGAGGGTTTCGGCCCATCGGTTGCCGCGCGCGTCACCATGCTGCGCGAGGAGCTGCGGGCCGACGCCGTGCTGGGTCGTGACGAGTCGCTGGCGGTCTGGCGCGAGGTGCGGGACGGGGCAGGGCTGGGGGAGGGCAGCGACGCCCATCTCTGGAAACTCTCGGTTCCGCCGTCGGCCGGCCCCGCCACCGTCGAGGCCATCCGCCGGACGCTTGACGTCGAGGTCTTCTACGACTGGGGCGGCGGGCTGGTCTGGCTGGCTGCACCACCCGACTCAGGCGCGGCGATCCGTGGCGCGCTCACCGCCGGCGGCCATGCCACGCTGGTGCGGGCGCCCGAGCCGGTGCGCGCGGCGACGGATGTGTTCCAGCCCTTGCCCGAAGCGCTGATGGCGCTCAGCCGCCGGGTCAAGGAAAGCTTCGACCCCAAGGGCATCCTCAACCCCGGCCGCATGTATGCGGGGCTGTAACGGGAAGACCGATCTCGATGCAAACCAACTTCTCGCTGGCCCAGCTGGCCGACGCCGCGATCCGCGACTCGGAGCAGATCCTGCGCAAATGCGTGCATTGCGGCTTCTGCACCGCGACCTGCCCGACTTATACCATCCTGGGTGACGAGCTGGACAGCCCGCGCGGCCGCATCTACCAGATCAAGGACATGCTGGAGAAGGGCGGGCCGCCGCCCGACAGCACGGTCAAGCACATCGACCGCTGCCTCTCCTGCCTGTCCTGCATGACGACCTGCCCGTCGGGCGTCCATTACATGCATCTGGTCGATCACGCCCGCGCCCATATCGAGGCGACGCACAGCCGTCCGCCGGCCGACCGGGCGGTGCGCGACCTGATCGCGCGGGTCCTGCCCAACCCGCGGCTGTTCCGCATGGCCCTGCTGGGCGCCTCGCTCGGGGCGTCCATCGGCCGGCCTTTCCGCGCGATGCTGCCCAAGCGGCTGTCCGCCATGCTGGCGCTCACCCCGTCCAGTGTCCCGGCGCCGAGCTACAGCGACCGGCCCGGCGTGCATCCGGCGGAGGGGCCGCGGAAGAAGCGGGTCGCCCTGCTGATCGGCTGCGCCCAGCAGGTGCTGGCCCCGCAGATCAACGAGGCCACCATCCGCCTGCTGACCCGGCACGGGGTCGAGGTGGTGGTGTCGAAGGGCGCCGACTGCTGCGGCGCCTTGACGCACCATATGGGCAAGGAGGATCTCGCCCACGCCGCCGCGAAGAAGACCATCGACGCCTGGACGAAAGAGATCGAGGGCGGGGGACTCGACGCCATCGTCATCAATGCGTCGGGCTGCGGCACCAGCGTGAAGGATTACGGCCACATGTTCCGCGAGGATCCCGCCTACGCCGCCAAGGCGGCACGGGTGGCCGGTCTCGCGAAGGACGTCACCGAGCTGATGGACGAGATCGGGCTGGCCCGGCCGGTGGTGGAGACCGGGCAGGCGGTCGCCTACCACTCCGCCTGCTCCATGCAGCACGGCCAGCGCATCAAGGAGCCGCCGCGCGTCCTGCTGCGCGCCGCCGGCTTCCTGATCAAGGAAATTCCGGACGCGCATCTCTGCTGCGGATCGGCCGGCACCTACAACATGTTGCAGCCGGAACTCGCGGGAGAGCTGCGGGCCCGCAAGGTCGCGGCCATCGAGAGTACCCAGGCCCAGGCGGTGGCGGCGGGCAATCTCGGCTGCATCACCCAGATTGCCGGCGGCACCGGGCTGCCGGTGGTCCATACGGTGGAACTGCTGGACTGGGCGACCGGCGGCCCGATGCCGGACGCGCTGGCCGGACGCCCGGCCTTCCGGCAAGGCGGGGTACAAGCGGCCTGACCATTGGGGCGGGGAGAAGAGGGCGTGCACGTCAGCGTGGGCGGAACCGGGGGTTTCGTACCCCCACAATTCTGTGTTTATCTGCGTCCATCTGTGTCAGAAAATCCGCCCGCCTCACCGCCTATCGTTCCAGCCCCGCCCCGTTCAGGTCATTGCCTTGTCCTCGCCACCCACGGAAAACATCGGCATGAGCGCCGCCTACGGAATCACCCACCGCCTGTCGGCCTGGGGCGTTCACATCTTCACGGCCAGCGGCGCCGTGCTGGGGCTGCTCGGCCTTCTCGCGGCGGCGGCGGGCGATGCGAAGCTGTGCCTGATGTGGCTGGGCATCGCCCTGGTCGTCGACGGCGTCGACGGCACGCTGGCCCGGCGCGTCTCGGTCAAGCAGGTGCTGCCGGGCATCGACGGCTCGGCGCTGGATCTGGTGATCGACTACCTGACCTATGTCGTGGTGCCGGCGGTGTTCATGCACCGCTTCGGCCTGCTGCCGGAGGGGTTGGTCAGCATCGCGCTGGCAGCCTGGGTGCTGCTGACGGCGCTCTACTGCTTCGCCAATGTCGGGATGAAGAGCGGCGACAATTATTTCGTCGGTTTTCCGGCGATCTGGAACGTCGTGGCCCTCTATCTCTGGCTGCTCGACCTCAATCCCTGGTTCAACGCCGCTGTGGTGGTGGCGCTGGGGCTGCTGACCTTCACCACGGTCAAGTTCCTGCATCCCTTCCGCGTCAAGGCGCTGATGGCGCTGAACATCGCAGTGACCACGGTCTGGCTGCTCTGCTGCATCGCGCTGGTGGTGCTGGAACCGGCGCGGCCCGGCTGGCTGTTCGGCCTGTGGCTGGCGACCTCGGTCTATTACGCCGCGGTCTGCGCCTGGCGGACCCTACGCGGCCCCTGATCGTTGAGCGGAAGGCATAGGGAACCGCTGCGGCGGATGGACGTTGCTCATGCGCAAGTCCGTCCGCTTCAGCGAAGGGGTCCTGTTTTGGCCGAAGGCTCCACCAAGGTCGTGCTCGCAGCGCTCGGCGGCAACCTGATGATCGCGCTGACCAAGTTCGTCGCCGCAGCGATGACCGGCAGCGCCGCCATGTTCAGCGAGGCGATCCATTCCGTCGTCGACAGCGGCAACCAGCTTCTGCTGCTCTACGGCATCCGCCGCGCCCGCCGCCCGCCGACGCCCCAGCATCCCTTCGGCCATGGGCGCGAGGTCTATTTCTGGTCCTTCGTTGTCGCGGTCCTGCTGTTCGGCATCGGCGCCGGCCTGTCCATCTATGACGGCTGGCACGCCCTGTCCCATCCGGAGCCGGTGGAAAGCCCCTGGGTGAATTTTGCCGTTCTGGGCTTCGCCGTGCTGTTCGAGGGCTTTTCCTGGATCGTCGCGCTGCGCGAATTCCGCCGCGGCCAGAGCGGCGTCGGCATCCTGTCCGCCGTCCACCGCTCGAAGAACCCGTCGGTCTTCGTCGTGCTGCTGGAGGACACCGCGGCGCTGATCGGCCTGCTGCTGGCCGGCATCGGCCTGACGCTGGGCGAGGTGACCGGCAACCCGATCTTCGACGCCTACGCCTCCATCGCCATCGGCGCGGTGCTGGCGGTCGTCGCGGCGCTGCTGGCCTACGAGTCGAAGGGGCTGCTGATCGGCGAGTCGGCCGACCGCCGCGTCGTCGAGGGCATCCGTCGCATCGTCGGCGAGGAGGCGCGGGTGAAGCGCCCGCTCGACGTGCTGACCATGCATATGGGGCCGGACGACGTGCTGCTGAACCTGTCGGTCGAGTTCCAGGACAGCCTGAACGCCCGTGAGGTGGAGGACGCCGTCTGTTCGCTGGAAAGCCGCATCCGCAGCCAATACCCAATCATCCGTCGCATCTTCGTGGAGGCCGAGTCGCTGCGTGCCCGCCGCGGCCGTGACAATGACGGAACCGCCCCGGTTCAGGGACTTCCGCCCCAGGGACTCCCGGCCGAGTGATGGTGCAACCCAACGGGCACCCGGTCCGGATCGGCACCGCGGGCTGGAGCATCCCCAAGCTCTCGGCCCCCGCCTTTCCCGTTGACGGCACCCACCTGGAGCGCACCGCCCGCGTCATGCCGATGACCGAGGTGAACAGCAGCTTCTACCGCCCGCACAAGCCGGAAACCTGGGCGCGCTGGGCGGCCTCGACCCCGCTCGGGTTCCGCTTCGCGGTGAAGCTGCCCAAGGCGATCAGCCACGAGGCCCGGCTGGTCGGCTCGGAGGCGGCACTCGACCGCTTCCTGGCCGAGGCGGGAATGCTGGGCGACCGTTTCGGCCCGCTGCTGGTGCAGCTGCCGCCCAGCCTGCGTTTCGACCGGGCGGTGGCGGAGGACTTCTTCACGTTGCTGCGCGCCCGATTCGATGGCGACGTGGTGTGCGAGCCGCGCCACGTCAGCTGGTTCACCGGCGCGGCCGAGGCAGTGCTGGTCGCCCACCGTGTTGCCCGCGTCGCCGCCGACCCCGCCCCGGTGGCGGGAGCGGGCGAGCCGGGCGGCTGGGATGGGCTGCGCTACTGGCGGCTGCACGGATCGCCGGTGATGTACCGCTCGGCCTACGAACCGGCGGTGCTGGACGCGCTGGCCGGGAGGCTGGCGGAAGAGGCGGCACTGCGGCCGGTCTGGTGCGTCTTCGACAACACCGCCGACTTCCATGCCGTCGACGACGCGCTGGCGACGATGGCGCGGCTGCAAGCGCTCCAATCCTGAAACGGCTGCCGATGATCGGCGGGAGTCTCCATTCGGGGAGCCTCCAGCACGACCGAGACAGTGCATTGTTGCACAGCTATCCTGCCACGAAACGTCCCCGAAGGCGGGGCAACGGCGTGCAGGCGGTGCGGTCATGGAGTTTGTCGTCCTACTGCTGATTTTCGGCTTCATCACCCACCGGCTCGACCGGCGGCTGAAGGTGCAGGCGGCGGAGATCGCCCTTCTGCGTGGCAGGCTGGATAAAGCTCTGGCCGGCGCCCTGTCACCGCAAGCGGCAGCGGAAGCCGCACCTGCCGAGCCATCTGCCGAGACCTCTGCCGAAACGCTGGAACCGGAAGTCGAAGCGCTTCCCGAAGCCAGAGAGATCGGAGAACCGGTCTTCGCATCGCAAGCGGAGGAGCCGGCGGCGGCCCCGAGGCCCGCTCCGCAACCCGTGGTCCCGGCGGCGACCGCGGCGGCGCGGACGGGTTGGCGCGAGCTGGAGGAATCGCTGGCCTCGCGCTGGCTGATCTGGCTCGGCGGCGGCACCATGGCGCTGGCGGCCGCCTTCTTCATCAAGCTGTCGGTCGATCACGGCTGGCTCGGGCCGTCGGTCCGCGTCGCGCTGGGGCTGCTTGCCGGTCTGGGGCTGATGGTGGGGGGCGAATGGCTGCGCCGCCGCCCGATGCAGCGCGCCGTCGCCGCCTTGCAGCCGGATTACGTGCCGCCGGCCCTGACCGCCGCCGGCCTGTTCACCGCCTTCATCAGCGTCTATGGCGGCTTCGCCCTGTTCGGCCTGTTTGCCCCGCTGGTCGCCTTCGCGCTGCTGGCCGGCCTGTCGCTGGCCGCAATCGGCCTGTCGCTGCTGCAAGGGCCGCTCATTGCCGCGCTGGGGCTGCTGGCCGGCTATGTCTCGCCCCTGCTGGTGTCCACCGGCAATCCGGACGCCTGGAGCCTGTTCGCTTATCTGCTGGCGCTGAACGGTGCCGGGATGGGGGTGGTGCTGTATCGCGGCTGGCGCTGGCTCGGCTGGGGCGCGCTGGCCGGTGCCGCGCTGTGGCCGCTCCTGTGGATGATCGATCCCTGGCGCAGCGGCGACGAGCTGCCGACCGGCCTCTATCTGCTGCTGACCTCGGCGCTGTTCCTGGTGCCGGCGGTGCGCGGCGTGCTGGACCGGACGCTGCCGGAGCCGGCCCCCGCCACCGGCTGGCGCACGGCTTTGCCCGACTGGGTCCGGCGCAAGCAGCGCCACCCCGCCGACCGGCTGGCGATGACGGCGATGACGGTGTTCGGTGTGCTGGTCGCCACCGTCACCTGGATCGGCTCCCATGGATCGGTGTCGCTGATCGTCCTCGGGCTGTTCGCCCTGCTGGCGATGGTCGGCGGGCGGCGGACGGAGCGGATCGCCGGCGTCGCCTGGATCGCCGGATTGACCGTCCTGCTGTCGCTGGCTCCCTGGAGCCTGCCCTATGTGCCGGCCAGCCCGCCGCCGCTGAATGCGGACGGCCAGCCGCTGATCGTCGTCGATCCGGCCGGCTATCCGGCGGCGGTCGCGCATTTCCTGTGGATTGCCGGCGGGTTCGCCGCGCTGTTCGGGATCGGCGGCTTCATTGCGTTGTGGGACGCGCGGCGGGCGGCGCTGTGGGCGTCGATCTCGGCGCTGGTGCCGCTCGCCCTGCTGACGCTGGCCTATGCGCTGGTGGAGCCGCCGGAGACCGCCATCGGCTGGCCGGCGGCGGCGCTGGGTCTGGCGGCGCTGCTGGTCGGCGCCACCACGCCGCTGGGCCGTCACCGCCACCGGCCGGGCGCCTCGCTGGGGCTGGCCGCCTTCGCCGCCGGCGCCACCGGCGCCATTGCGCTCGGCGCCACCATGGTCCTTCAGGAAGCGTGGCTGACCGTCGCGCTGGCGATGCAGGTTCCGGTGCTGGCGTGGCTGGAGCGGCAGCTGAACCTGCGCGAGTTGCGCGGCGTCACCCTGCTGGTGGCGGTCGCCGTGCTGGTCCGGCTGGCGATCAACCCCTCCGTGCTGGATTACGAGGGCTATGGCTGGATCGCCTACGGCTATGGCCTGCCGGCGCTGGGCTTCCTCGTGGCGGCGCGCTGGATGCGGACCGCTCCCGGCGGGAAGGGCGACGATCTGGTTGTGATGGTGCTGGAGGCCGGCGCCCTGATCTTCACCACCCTGATGCTGTCGCTGGGCATCCATCGCTGGATGGCCGGCAGCCTGCAGGAGGTGCCGTCCAGTCTGGCGGAGGTGGCGCTGCACACCCTGTCCTGGCTCGGCCTTGCCCTGCTGCTGGCGGCCGACCGGCGGTGGAGCGCGCGGACTGTCGCGGTGTGGGGCCGGCGTTTCCTGGTGCTGATGGCCGCCACAGCCGCCCTGTTCCTGCATCTGGTGGCGCTGAACCCGCTGTGGAACGACGAGTGGGTGGGGAACTGGCCGGTGGTCAACCGGCTGCTGCTGGCCTATGGCGCGCCGGCCCTACTGGGGTTGGTCTATCTGTGGTACGACCCGCCGCCGTCGGCGCCCTTGCGCAGTGCGGCCCCGGTGCTGCCGCTGCTGCTGATCGCCACCAACCTGGCGTTGGAGATCCGCCGCGCCTTCCAGGGGCCGGTCCTGTCCGGCTACGAGATGTCGGATGCCGAATGGTACAGCTATTCGGCCGGTTTCCTGCTGTTCGCAGTGGGGATGCTGGTGGTGGGCATCCGCTTCGGCTGGGGCTGGATGCGCCATGCCGGGCTTGTTCTCGTGCTGGCCGTCGTCGCCAAGGTGTTCCTCAGCGACATGTCGGACCTGGAAGGGATGTACCGTGTCGCCTCCTTCCTCGGCCTCGGCCTCTGTCTGGTCGGCACCGGCTGGCTCTATCAGCGGCTGCTGCGGCCGCCCGCGGCCGGCGCGCCGCCGGAGCCGCCGCCCGAGTTGCCGATGGAACCGCCACTGTCACCCACAGACAATCTGTTGGACCAACGGACGCATTGACAGGCCGGACGGGGCACGCTCCCATACGGTGAAGGATGGGCCGGAGCGGAAATCCGGCCCCCGCCACCGGAGGAGCAGCGCTCATGGCAAGCGACACGCACGGCAACGCCTATCCCATCCTGCTCGACGGCGAAGAGGGCTTCACCGTCGAGGCGGCGCGGATGAAGTTCGGGCCCGGCATGCTGGCGGAACTGGGCGGCGACGCGCTGTCGCTGGGCATGACGCGGGTGGCGCTGTTCACCGACCCGCGGGTGGCGGCGACGGCTCCCTTCGCCATGGCGCTCGATGGGCTGAGGCGGGCCGGCGTCGATCCGGTGGTCTTCGATCGCTGCCGGGTGGAGCCGACCAGCGCCTCCTTCCTCGACGCCGCCGATTTCGCGCGGGACGGCGGCTTCGACGGCTATGTCTCCATCGGCGGCGGGTCGGTGATCGACACCGCCAAGGCGGCGAACCTCTACGCCACCCACCCGGCCGATTTCCTCGCCTACGTCAACAAGCCGCTGGGCGAGGGCATCCCGGTGCCCGGCCCGGTCAAGCCGCACATCGCCTGTCCGACCACCTGCGGCACCGGCAGCGAGACCACCGGCGTCGCCATCTTCGACCATGTGGAAAAGCAGGTGAAGACCGGAATCTCGTCGCGCTACCTGCGGCCGAGCCTCGCCGTCGTCGATCCGCGCACCATCGACAGCCTGCCACCCGGCGCCATCGCCGCCACCGGCTTCGACGTGCTGACCCACGCCATCGAGAGCCACACGGCGCGACCCTTCCGTTCCCGCCCGCGCCCTGAGTCGCCGACGGCCCGCCCGCCTTACCAGGGCGCCAACCCGTGGTCGGACATCGGCAGCCTCCAGGCGATCCGGCTGGGTGGGCAGTGGCTGGAACGGGCGGTCAACGACCCCGACTGCGCCGAGGCCCGCGACGCGCTGATGTTCGCGGCGACGCTGGCCGGTCTGGCCTTCGGCAATGCCGGTGTGCACATCCCGCACGCCATGTCCTATTCGGTGGCGGGGATGAACCACAGCTTCACCGCGACGGGTTACGAGACGGTCGACCCGATGGTGCCGCACGGCATCTCGGTGGTGCTGAACGCCCCCGCCGCCTTCCGCTTCACCGGCCCGGCCGCGCCTGAGGCCCATCTGCGCGCCGCCGAGGCGCTGGGCGCCGACACGCGCGGCGCGTCGCCGGAGGATGGCGGCGAACTGCTGGCGACCCGGCTGATCTCGATGATGCGGGCGACCGGCCTGCCCAACGGGCTGTCGGCGCTCGGCTATGGCGAGGCCGACATTCCGGGGCTGGTCAGGGGCGCCGCCGCCCAGCAGCGCCTGCTGACCATCGCCCCGCGCCCGGTGTCGGAGGACGACCTGCGCGGGCTGTACGCGGATGCGATGCGCTACTGGTGAGGGGAGCTGCTACTCCGCCATCGTTTCGCCGGAACCGCCGAACTCGGCCGGAAAGTCCTTCAGCTTCGGCAGGCCATCCCGCATCGGCAGCACGGTCTCGGCATAGTTGACGTGGACGGCGGGGGCGAAGGGAAGGGTCGGCAGGGTCGCGGAGAAGACGTCCACGAGGCCGAGCGGCGGGTGATTGGTCATCAGATGCCCGCCGCACTTCGCGCAATATTGGCGCTGGCTGACCGGTGTCTTCTGGAAGGTCGCAAGATGTTCGGCGCCCGCGGTCACGCGCACCGCGTCGGGCTTCCACAGGGTGAAGGCGTTGACCGGGCCGCCGGACCAGGAGCGGCAGGACCGGCAGTGGCAATAGCCCATGGCTTCCGGCGCGCCGGTGACCTCCACCTCCACCGCACCGCAGAAGCAACTGCCCGTATGAGTCTGTGTCTCGGTCTCCGTGCTTGTCATGGCTTTTGACTTCATCTTTGTTGGTGATGCGAACAATGAGACGCTATCACCGATAACAAGGATGTTCAGTTGGCCATTGGGACCATGCTCATTCGATAGGCGATAACAAAGCTCCCCGAAAAAACAGGGCAGTTGGGAACCGGCAGAGGGATAGGGGGTGGGTGACCCAGGAAAAACCCCTCTCCCACTTGGAGAGAGGGGCCGGACATTTCGGTCAGAACTGTTCTTCGCTGAGCGCCATCACCGTGTTGCGGGCGCTGGCGATGGTCGGTAGCAGGGCCGGGGCGGTCGCCAGAACCTGCTCGGCATAGAAGCGCGCGACGATCAGCTTGGTTTCCAGGAAGGAGGCGTTGGCGCCGGGCTGACGCATCCCCTCCATCGCCTTCATCGCCGAGCGGGCGAGCATCCAGCCGCCGGCGACCGTTCCCCACAGCTTCAGGTAGGCCACCGCACCGGCCGCCGCCCCCTGCAGGTCGCCCTCCGCCTGCGTCGCGACCATCCAGTCGATGGCCTTGTCCAGCGCGTCCAGCCCGGCCGACAGCTCGGTCCGGATCACCGCGAGATCGTCGCCGGGGGCGGCCCCCAACTCCTCCACCGTCGCCCGCATGTCGGCGACGAAGGCACGGGCCGCCGCCCCCTTGTCGCGGCCGGTCTTGCGGAAGGTCAGGTCGTTGCCGTGGATGCCGTTGGTGCCCTCATAGATCGGGGTGATGCGGGCGTCGCGGTAATGCTGGGCGGCGCCGGTCTCCTCGATGAAGCCCATGCCGCCATGGATCTGCACGCCGGTGGAGGCGACCTCGCAGCCAATGTCGGTCGACCACGCCTTGACGATGGGGGTCAGCACATCGACCCGCGCCGATGCTGCGGCGCGTACCGCGGGATCCTCGTGGTGGCGGGAAATGTCCAGTTGCGTGCCGGCATAGAGCGCCAGAGCACGGGCTGCCTCGGTCTTGGCGCGCATGTCCAGCAGCATGCGGCGTACGTCCGGATGCTTGATGATGGCGACGCCGGAGCCCTTGGGATCGGCCAGATCCTTGCTCTGCACGCGGCTCTTCGCATAGTCGCGGGCCTGCTGGTAGGCGCGCTCGGCAATCGCCACGCCCTGGATGCCGACGCCGAGCCGGGCGTTGTTCATCATCGTGAACATGTATTCGATGCCGCGGTTCTCCTCGCCGACAAGGTAACCGATGGCACCCTCGTCGTCGCCATAGGCCATGACAGCGGTCGGGCTGGCCATGATGCCCAGCTTGTGCTCCAGGCTAGCGCAGCGCAGGTCGTTGCGCTGGCCCGGCGTGCCGTCGGCATTGGGCAGGAACTTCGGCACGATGAACAGGCTGATGCCCTTGATGCCGGCCGGGGCGTCGGGCAGGCGGGCCAGCACCAGATGGACGATGTTCTCCGTCAGGTCATGCTCGCCATAGGTGATGAAGATCTTCTGCCCGGTGATGCGATAGCTGCCGTCGCCGGCCCGCACCGCCTTGGTCCGCACCGCGGCGAGGTCGCTGCCCGCTTGCGGCTCGGTCAGGTTCATCGTCCCGGTCCATTCGCCGGAGATCATCTTCGACAGATAGACCGCCTTCTGCTCCGCGCTCGCATGCTCGGTCAGCAGGTCGACGGCACCCTGGGTCAGCAGCGGGCACAGGCCGAAGGACAGGTTGGCGGCCTGCCACATCTCGTTGACCGCGAAGGCGACCGTCCAGGGCAGGCCCTGCCCGCCATACTCCGGCTCGAAGGGCAGGCTGTTCCAGCCGGCTTCGGTGAACTGGCCATAGGCCTCCTTCCAGCCGGTGGCGGTGCGGACGACGCCGTTCTCCAGCTTGGCCCCTTCCTTGTCGCCCACCCGGTTCAGCGGGGCGAGCACGCCGGAGGCGAATTTGCCGGCCTCCTCCAGGATGGCGTCGACCAGATCGGGGGCGGCGCTGTCGCAATGGGGCAGGGCGGCGATGGCGTCGAGGCCGACCACCTCGTTCAGGACGAAGCGCAGATCGTCGACCGGAGCGGTGTAGGTCATGGCGGGGCGAGTCTCCCAGGGCGAATTGTTTGCTTTACCTATAGGTTAACATACAGCATCGGATGGCGCTTGGCGAGAGGGCGGGATGCCGCGTCCGTCCGCATCATCAAGGCTAGGCCAGCCATGGGGCAGCATCAACCCTCCAGCCGACTGGCACGGCGTCTGCATAAAAGAGGCTGCCTCCCATCGGGGCCTTCACACGGGGATCGACCCATGACCTACGCTTCTGCCCTCGGCAATCCCAGCAACGCCGCCGCCCAGGCCGCAAGCGCCTCGCGCGGGCCGGCCACTGTGGAGGCTGCCGTGCGCAATGCCAGCGCGAAGACGGGGGTCGATTTTTCCTACCTCATGGAAAAAGCTGCCGTGGAGAGCGGCTACCGCACGGACGTAAAGTCCTCCTCCTCTTCGGCGACGGGGCTCTACCAGTTCATCGACAGCACCTGGCTGCAGACGATGAAGGAGCATGGCGCCGACCATGGCTATGGCAAATACGCCAACGCCATCCAGACCCGCGGCGACGGCAGGCCCTATGTCTCCGACCCGGAGATGAAGAAGGAGATCCTGGATCTGCGCAAGGATCCGACCGCCTCAGCCCTGATGGCCGCGGAGTACACCCGCGACAACAAGGAGTATCTGGAGGAGACGGTGGACGGCAAGATCGGCTCGACCGAGCTGTACATGGCGCATTTCCTGGGGGCCGGCGGTGCCTCGAAGTTCCTGAACGCGATGCAGGAGAACCCTGGCCGGACCGCCCGCGACGTCTTCCCCGACGCCGCCGCCGCCAACAAGAACGTCTTCTACGACAAGGCCACCGGCAAGGCGAAGTCGCTGAAGGAGATCTACGACCGCTTCGCCTCGAAATTCTCCGAGAACCCGATGGCCAACTTCGCCCCGGCCCAGGTGGCGAACGACGCGGTGCGCAAGCAGGACATGCCGGACGGCTTTACCACCCAGGTGCCGACGGCCCCGGCCAAGGCGCTGAACGGCACGCCGTTGTCGATCTATCAGGTGCTGGCGCTGAACGCGTTGGAGACGCCCGACGAGGTCGACAGCGTCAGCGGCCGCCCGGCCCGCCTGCGCGACAAGGAGCATCGCCGCATGCGCGACGAGCCGGTGCGGACCGACCAGTCGTCGGGCACCGGCGTCGCCGTAGGCTTCGGCCTGGGTCTGGGCCGGATCGTCGGCTCTGAGTCGGCGACCCCGGTGGCGTCCGCCACAGCGGGCGCTGCCGGAACCGACGCGGTCTCCAAAGCGGCGTGACGCTGGAAGCGGAGCGGGGAGGGGGCAAAATGCCCTACGCTGGCGCTTTGACTTGATGGCCGGATGGGTGCAAGGTCGCGCCGTTTTTGGCGCTCACCCCTCAGGACCGATCATGAGCAACCAGCAGCCCGCCGTCACCTTCGAGGAAATCCGCGCGCTCGTGCGCAACCTGCCCGGCCCCGACCTGGAGGCCGGCACTGCGGCCCTCCAGCGCGAACGGCAGCTGACCAAGCCGGCGGGCTCGCTCGGCCGGCTGGAGGAAATCGCGCAGTGGATGGCGACCTGGCAGGGCCAGCACCCGGCCGAAGCCCGCCGTCCGCGCGTCGCCGTCTTTGCCGGCAACCATGGCGTCGCCGCCCGCGGCGTCTCGGCCTATCCGGCCGAGGTGACGGTGCAGATGGTCGCCAACTTCCAGAACGGCGGGGCGGCGGTCAACCAGCTTTGCGAGGTGGCCGACGCCGACCTGCGTGTCTATGAGCTGGATCTGGAAAACCCGACCGCCGACTTCACCCAGGGCCCGGCCATGGGTGAGGAGGAATGCTGCCGCACCATGGCCTACGGCATGATGGCGGTGGAGATGGGTGTCCAGCTGCTGTCGCTGGGCGAGATGGGCATCGCCAACTCGACCTCGGCGGCGGCGCTCTGCCTCGCGCTGTTCGGCGGCGAGGCGGCCGACTGGACCGGCCGCGGCACCGGCATCGACGACGAGGGGCTCGCCCGCAAGATCGCCGCGGTGGAGGCCGGCGTCGCCGCCAACCCGCAGGCCAAGGACGACCCGTTCGAGGCGCTGCGCTGCCTCGGCGGCTACGAATTCGCCGCCATCGCCGGCGCCATCTTGGCCGCCCGCGTCGCCCGCGTTCCGGTGCTGCTCGACGGCTTCGCCTGCACCGCCGCCGCCGCGGTGCTCTACAAGGCCGACCGCCGGGCGCTCGACCATTGCATGGTCGCTCACCGCTCGGTGGAGCCGGGGCACACCCGCCTGATGCAACTGATCGGCAAGGAGCCGCTGCTCGATCTCGGCATGCGGCTGGGCGAGGGGTCCGGTGCGGCGCTGGCGATCAACATCGTCAAGTCCGCCGTCGCCTGCCACGCCGGCATGGCGACCTTCGCCGACGCGGGCGTCAGCACGCAGGGGTAATGGGTCAGGGTGTTGTGAGGGCTTCCTTGGCCCTCACAGCATCCCGTTCACAGCATTCCGTCCGCCAGATCGCTGATCGCCGCCGACAGGAACAGGTCCAGCATCACCAGGGCCGCGGCGGCGAGACCCGACAGCGACAGGGCGGTGCGCAGGACGAACCACTGGTAGGTCAGCATCGCCATCATGACGCCGAAGACCAGCGCTTCGGACACGCCGGACGGCAGCAGGCCGGTGGCGGACAGCAGGATGGCCGGCAGATAGATCCCCATCTGCACCACCGCCGACCAGTTGTAGGCGGTCAGGGCACCGGGATAGAGCTGCTCCTTGCCCAGCAGCGCCGCGATGCGGAACAGGGCGAGCGGGAAGGCGGTCCAGCTGACGACGTAGGCGATGCCCTCCACCGTCACCAGTTGCAGGACCGGGGTGCCGTCCAGCTGGTCCCACAGGCGGATCGCCAGCAGCAGCGCATAGGCCGGCAACACCACCAGGGCGGCATAGAAGGAGTTCAGCGCGCCGTCCGGCGTGCGGTCGAAGAATTCCATCCCCGTCCGGTCGAAGCGGGCCAGCCGCCATGCGCCGGTCAGGGCGGACAGGATGGCGGGCGTGGTCAGCGGCATCGTGGTATCCCGGTCAGACCTCTCACCCGGCAAGGCGCGTGAACACGCCCTTCAGGATCGACTCGTAGATGGCGGTCAGCTGGCGCAGATCCTCCACCGAACAATATTCGTCCACCTTGTGCATGGTCTGGCCGACCAGCCCGAACTCCACCACCGGGCAGACATTCTTGATGAAGCGCGCGTCCGACGTGCCGCCGGTGGTCGAGTATTCCGGACGGCGCCCGGTCACCCCCTCCACCGCCTCGGCCACCAGTTCGGTCAGCGGACCCGGCGGGGTGACGAAGCTGTCGCCGGAGCAGTAGACCTCCAGCTCATAGGCGCCGCCGACGCCGACGGCATCGAAGCTGCGGCGCAGCCACGCCTCGATGCTGGCCGGGGTGTGGGCGTCGTTGAAGCGGATGTTGAAGGTCGCCTTGCCCTGGGCCGGAATGACGTTGGTCGCCGTGTTGTCGACATCGATGGTGGTCAGCGCCAGGGTGGAGGGCTGGAAATGCGCCGTGCCTTCGTCCATTGGCTGTTCGGTGATGGCGGCCAGCATGCGGACCAGCCGCGGCAGCGGGTTGTCGGCCAGATGCGGATAGGCGACGTGGCCCTGCGCGCCGAACACGGTCAGAAAGCCGGTCAGGCTGCCGCGCCGGCCGATCTTGATCATGTCGCCCAGCGCCTTGGGGTTGGTCGGCTCGCCGACCACGCAGGCGTCGATCCGTTCGCCGCGCTCGGCCAGCCAGTCCAGCACCTTGCGGGTGCCGTTGATCGCAACCCCTTCCTCGTCGCCGGTGATCAGCAGGCTGATCGAGCCGGCGGGCGGCCCGTCCTCCAGCCGGCGCGACACCGCGGCGACGAAGGCGGCGATGGCGCCCTTCATGTCCACCGCACCGCGGCCGAACAGGCGCCCGCCCATCACTTCGCCGGCGAAGGGATCGACCGTCCAGCCCCGGTCGCCCGGCGGCACCACGTCGGTGTGGCCGGCGAAGCAGAAGTTCGGACCCTCGGTGCCGAGCCGGGCATAAAGGTTCTCCACCGGCTCGGTTCCCTCCTGCTGGAAACGCAGGCGGTGGCAGGTGAAGCCCATCGACGCCAGCGCGGCCTCCAGAACGCCGAGCGCACCGTCGTCGCGCGGCGTGACGCTGGGGCAGCGGATCAGATCCTGGGCGAGGGCGACGGGGTCGATGGTCATGGGAGGGTCCGGGTTCGCAAGTCATGGCCCCGCCCCGACCTTCCGCTCGAACCGGTTTCGAGCGGAAGGTCGGGGCGGGCTTAGAAGCGCATCAATCCCGCAGCAGGTCGTTGATCGCGGTCTTGGAGCGGGTCTTCTCGTCGACGCGCTTGATGATGACGCAGCAGTACAGGCTCGGGCCCGGCGTGCCGTCGGGCAGCGGCTTGCCGGGCAGCGAGCCGGGGACGACGACCGAATAGGCCGGGACGCGGCCCATGAAGACCTCGCCGGTGTGGCGGTCGATGATCTTGGTCGAGGCGCCGATGTAGCAGCCCATCGAAATGACGGCACCTTCCTCGACGATCACGCCCTCGACGATCTCGGACCGGGCACCGATGAAGCAGTTGTCCTCGATGATGACCGGGTCGGCCTGCAGCGGCTCCAGCACGCCGCCGATGCCGACGCCGCCCGACAGGTGGACGTTCTTGCCGATCTGGGCGCAGGAGCCGACAGTGACCCAGGTGTCGACCATGGTGCCGCTGTCAACATAGGCGCCCACATTGACGAAGCTCGGCATCAGGATGACGCCGGGGGCGACATAGGACGACTTGCGGGCGATGGCGCCGGGCAGGGCGCGGAAGCCGGCGTTCTGGAACTGGCCTTCGCTCCAGCCCTCGAACTTCGGCGGCACCTTGTCGTACCAGGAGGAGCCGCCGGGGCCGCCGGGGATCATCTCGTTGGCGTTCAGGCGGAAGGACAGCAGCACCGCCTTCTTCAGCCACTGGTTGACCTTCCAGCCGTCCGCGGTCTTCTCCGCGACGCGCAGGTCGCCGGCGTCCAGCGCGTCGAGCGCCGCGTTCACGGCATCGCGGACCGAACCGGTGGTGGCGGTGGTGAGATCGGCGCGGTTTTCCCAGGCGGCGTCGATGGTGGCTTGCAGGCTGGCGTGGCTCATGGCGCGGTCGTTCTGCTGTCGATTGTCCAAGGGACGGCACCATGGAGCCGCATCGCGGCCCCTGTCAACCATACCCGCGGCCGGCATCGGCCGGTTTGCGACAAAGCCCCCGAACTCCCCACTCAAACTCCCGCGACCGCCGCCAGCCAGGAGGGCAGGTCGTCGACGGTGTGATCGATGTGGACCCCGGCGCCGACGCCGGCCTTCTCATACTCCTTCTCGCCGCGGACCCAGACGGTGGTCATGCCCAGCGCGTGGGCGGGGGCGAGGTTGCGGGCGATGTCCTCCACCATGCAGGCGTCGGCCGGATCGACGCCGTAGCGTTGCACCAGCGTGGCATAGGGGCGGGGATCGGGCTTCGGCACGAAGCCGCCGGCGGCGATGTCGAACACCGCGTCGAACCGGTCGAGGATGCCGAGCCGGCCGGCGACGTTTTCGGCATGGCGGACCGAGCCGTTGGTGTAGATGATCTTGCGGCCGGGCAGCTGCGCCAGCGCGTCGGCCAGCAGGGCGGAGGGCTGAACTCCGGTCACGTCGATGTCGTGGACATAATCCATGTAGGCGACCGGATCGACGTCATGCTCCATCATCAGGCCGCGCAGCGTGGTGCCGTATTCGCGGAAGAACTGCTTCTGCCGCACCCGCGCCTCGTCCATCCCGATGTTGAAATGGGCGGCGATGAACTCATTGATCCGGCGGTCGACCTGGGCGAACAGGTTGCAGGAGGCCGGATAGAGCGTGTTGTCGAGGTCGAAGATCCACACGGCGCGGTCGCGCAGGGCGGCGAGGGGATTGGCGGCGGAGTCGGGCGCCGGTGCGGCGGGGGAGGTCGGGACGGTCATCCCCCAAGAATGGGGCCGGGGCCTGCCGGCCGCAAGGCGCTTCACATGGTCGCAGGCGCGCAGCCGCCCTTTGGCCAAGCCGCCGCTATGGGGAGTCCCCCGCGTCGTTGGTTGATTGAAGATTAACCCCTAAAGAGGTAGCATGGACCAGACCTTGTAATGGTTTACAGCCAAAGGTTTCCGCTCCGCCTGCCTCGTGGCCCGCAAGCCTCGTGGATTGCCCTCTGGGATTGCCGTGGACCTTCTTCTGACCACCGGTACCTCTGCCACCGCTTCCGCCTCCACCGGCGGCCAGACCGGCCCCGTGACGCTGGTCGCGCTGTATCCCGGCCCGGCCCTGCGGCTGGATTCGGCGCTGGCCGTCGCCGAATCGAATGCCGAGGCGGAAGACATGATGGACAGCGATCCGCGCTGGCTGCCGGAGCTGCGCAACTGGCTGTCGGCGTCCAGCGTGGCACCGGGGCTGCGGTCAGTGCCGGTGGAATCACTGCGCGGGATCATGATCGTCGAATGGGCCGGCGTGCCGCTGCCCGACGGCGGGTTCCTGCTGCTGGGCCGCGACGACACGCTGGAGCGCCAGCTGCGCCACACGCTGACCGAATCGCGGCGGCGCTACAAGGATCTGGTGGAGGTCTCCTCCGACTTCGCCTGGGAGACCGGGCCGGACGGCACCTTCGTCTTCGTCAGCCACAAGGGCGCGTTGGGCTATCCGGCCGATGCGCTGATCGGCCGCGACCCGCGCAGTCTGGCGCTGGAGGAGGCGGAAGACCTGCCGATGCCGTTCGACTGCCGTCGGGCGATCGACCAGACCGAGCTGTGGCTGAAGAGCGCGGACGGCACGCCGGCCTGCGTCGTCGCCTCCGCCCTGCCGTTGTTCGGCACGCAGGGCGACTGGATCGGCGCCCGCGGCGTCTGCCGCGACGTGACCGAGCAGGTGCTGCGCTCCAACGAGCTGGCGCGTATCCGTAACCGTGAACGGCTGCTGGGCCACATCGTTCACACCCTGCGCGACCGTCTCGACGCCGCGGAAGCGCTGGCCGTTGCCGCGACCGAAACGGCGCGGGCGCTCAGCGCCGACGGCTGCCGCATCTATCGGGCGGAGGAGGGGGCCGCCGGCGGCAATGGGGGCGGCCGTGTCGTCCTGTCGCTGGTGGCGGAGTTCGGCGCGAAACTGCCGGAGGTCGGCACCGCCCTGCTCGACCGCATCGCCAACAACGAAGGGCTGGTGACCGACCGGCTGGGCGACGTGCAGCTGATCGGCGAGCGGACGGAGTACCGGCAGGCGGCGAACGGCGCGCTGCTGGTCTGGCGCACCGGCGATTCGGAGCCGTGGGACGAAGACGACCGCCATCTGATGTCGGGCGTGGCCGACCATATCGGCATCGCGCACGCCCATCTCGCCTACCAGGAGCGGCTGCGCCGCCTGTCGGAGCGCGACGGGCTGACCGGGCTGTTCAACCGCCGCACCTTCTTCGAACGGCTGGAGGAGTCGATCTCCCGGCCGGACAGCGGACCGTCGGCCCTGCTCTATGTCGACCTCGACAATTTCAAGGCGGTCAACGACCTGCACGGCCACCAGCAGGGCGATGCCGTGCTGAAGGCCATCGGCACGCTGCTGAGCACCGGGGTGCGGCCGGGCGACCTGCCGGGCCGGCTGGGCGGTGACGAGTTCGTGCTGTGGCTGGGCCGCACCGACGAGGCGAAGGCCCGCATCGTCGCCGAACGGCTGCTGAACGGCATGCGCGATCTGGCCCACCTGTCGGCCAGTCCCGAAAAGCCGCTGGGCCTGTCGATCGGCATTGCCGTCCACACCCCTGGCCGCGGCGAATCGGTGCGGGAGTTGACCGACCGGTCCGATGCCGCCATGTACGACGCCAAGAAGAGCGGCAAGGGCCATTTCGCCCTGGCCCCCGCCTATCAGGCGGCCGCTCAGGCATCTTCCTCCGATGTTTCCCCCGCGGAGCCTATCCCGTGACCCCGCCTGCCAATCCGCGTCCCGAGGCCCTCGACCCCGCCGACTACGAATCCGCCAAGCGGATGGTGCAGAGCGACGATCCGGCGGTTCGCCGGAAGGTCGCCGAACATCCCAAGACCCGGCCGGAGCTGCTGTATTTCCTTGCCGCCGATGCCGCGGCCGAGGTGCGGCGCGCCATCGCCACCAATGCCGGCACCCCGCGGCAGGCCGACCTGCTGCTGGCCAAGGACCGCGAGGTCATGGTGCGGCAGGCGGTGGCGCGCAAGATCGCCCGCCTGCTGCCGGAGCTGTCGGCCGACCAGGCGATGCAGATCGAGCGGCTGACGGTGGAATGCCTGGAAACGCTGGCCCGCGATCAGGCGACGGAGGTGCGCGGCATCCTGGCCGAAGCGCTGAAGGATTTGCCCAACGCCCCGCACGGCGTGATCAACCGGCTGGCCCGCGACGTCGAGCTGTCGGTCTGCGCGCCCGTGTTGCAGCATTCGCCGATCCTCACCGAGGAGGATCTGACCGACATCATCATGAAGGGGCCGGTGCGGGGCGCGATGACCGCCATCGCCAGCCGGCAGAATGTCAGCGCCTCCGTCGCGGACGCCATCGCGCGCTCGGACGACGAGGCGGCTGTTACGGCGCTGCTCGGCAACCCGTCGGCCCAGATCCGCGAAGAGACGCTCGACCGCATCCTCGATCAGGCGCCGCAGCACGAGCCCTGGCATTCGCCGCTGGTCCGCCGCCCGCGGCTGCCGGCCCGCGCGGTGGCGCGGCTGGCCAGCTTCGTCGCCGACAATCTGCTGAAGGTCTTGCAGGACCGCGACGACCTCGACCCGGCTGCCGCGCGCGGGCTGGTGGAGGCGGTGCGCCAGCGGGTGGGACAGGCGGCGGCCGGCGCGGCACCCGGCCTGCCGCTCGGCCCTGTCGATTTCGGCGAGGAGGCGGTCGGCGGCGCCGCCGGACCGGAGAAGCCGGTCGAGCGTCCCACCGACAAGGCGGCACGCCTGAACAAGGAAGGCAAGCTGACCGAGAAGCTGATCGAGGGCTCGATGGTGGAGGGTGACCGCGGCTTCGTCATGGCCGCCCTGGCGGAGCTTTCGCAGATTCCGCTGCCGGTGGTGGACCGCATCGTCGCCACCCATGCGCCGCGCGCCGTCACCGCGCTGGTGTGGCGCGCCGGGCTGACCATGCGCTTCGCCCGGCAGGTGCAGTTGCGGCTCGCCCAGATTCCGCCAAAAACAGCGCTTAATGCTCGGGACGGCACGCACTATCCGATGACCGATGAAGAGATGCGCTGGCAGCTCGAATTTTTCGGTGTCGAGGAGAAGGCGTGACGTTTTCCTCCCTGTTCGGGTTTTCTCCGGTATGCGTGTCGCCTTTCTCGCCTTCTTCGTCGTCCTGATCGCAGCATTCACCAGCTTCGCCGCCCCGCCGCGCGAAACGCCGGAGGAGCGCGAGGTCGCCGCCACCTTCGACGCCGCCCGCACGGCGTTGTCCGAGAAGCGCGGGTCGGCGGTGATCCCGCTGCTCACCCGCAATTCGGTCAAGGCGCTGGAGTCGGTGCGTGACGCCGCCCGCCAGCCCGGCGATGCGCCTTTGCAGCGGCTGGAGCCGGCGGAGCGTTTCGCCGCCATGGGGCTGCGCCGCTATCTCGGCCCGGCGGACCTGCGGCGCATGTCGGTCGGCGACATCGCCAACCATGCGTTGAAAGCCGGCTGGCTCGGACCCAACGTCATCTCCCGCAGCGCGCTGGGGCCGGTGCGGGTCAAGGGAGACCGGGCGTCGGGCCTGCTGATGGTCGACAACCGGCCGGCGCTGGTCCCTGCCGATTTCGTCCGCGAGGGCGGGGCGTGGCGCATCGACCTCGCCAGCGTCTTCACCTTCGGCAGCCAGATGCTGAAGGGCTTCGCCGCCATGGCCGGCAAAGACGAGACCGCTTACATCGGCGAACTGCTCGACCGGTTGCCGGCCAAGCCGGGAGTGATGAAGGCGCAGTGATCCTGAAGCGGATCCTCCATCCCCGTTATCCAGCCTCTTTCATCCACCCACTTTTATCCATCTGCCCGCGTCCATCGGTGCGATTGCGGCGACTCCGGCGATTGCGTAGACTCGCCCCCGCTTCCACCAAGTGTTGGCGCTGACGATGACCGCACCGGAAGAGACCGCTTCCTCACCCAGCCCCGGCCGGGCCGTGCCCTGCGGCGCCGGTTTCCGTACCGCCGTTCTGGAGCTGGCCGCCGCCCGCGGGGCAGCGGTGCCGATGCTTGTCGCCGCCGCCCTGCTGCTGGTGCCGACGGGTGGTGCCGATCCGGGCCTGCGCGATGCGGACGGGGAGGCGCTGCTGGAGGTCGGGGAGACCGACGCCAGCGACGGTGCGATCCGCATCGCGCTGGCCGCCGCTCTTGCGCTTGCCGATCCCGGCGCGCGCATCCTGCCGGGCGAGGATGTCCGCCGGCTCGAAGCTGCGGTGGAGACGCTGGGCTACCGCAACAAGACGTTGGCCCACGCGCTGCAACGCCTGTCCTTCCAGCCGCTCGACGGCCGCATCACGCAGGTGCGCGACGCCGCCCAGCTGTTCGGCTTCGTCAATGAATGGTGCTTCGACGAGGATCAGGTGCGGCGGCGCTTCCGCGAACTGGCGCCGGTCTATCACCCGGACACCGGCATCGTCGCCTGCCGCGAGCGGATGGGCCAGCTGATCGACGCCCGCAACCTGCTGGTCCACCATGTCCGCAGCGTCTACGGCTCCGGCGACTGGATGACCCGGCGGGGTGGGCCTTCCGCTTAGAACTTTGGCCGCCTGAAACCGGAACCCTGAGCTGATCTCTCAGCTGGCCAGCCCGATCGCCTCCTCGACGATCGCCTGGTCCATCGTGGCGCCGTCCAGCACCGCACCGGTCAGGTCGGCGCCGGTCAGGTCGGCCTCGCTGAGGTTGGCGCCGGTCAGGTCGGCACCGGCGAGATTGGCGCCGGAGAGGTTGGCCTTGCGCAGGTCGGCCTTGCACAGCAGCGCCATGCCGAGCCGGGCGCGTTGCAGGTTGGCCCGCCAGACATGGCCGCTCATCGTCTGGATATGGACGGGGCCGAGCTGGGCGCCGGTCAGGTTGGCGCCGGTCAGGGTCGCGCGTTCGAAATTCACCCCGCGCAGATCGGCCTTCGACAGGTCGGCCTTGCGCAGGTCGGCCAGCGACATGTCGGCTATCGCCATCGCAGCACCCGACAGGTTGGCGCCGCGCAGCGCGATGCATTGCAGGATCGCCGCCGACAGGTTGATGCCGTCCAGCTTGCGCCCCGACAGGTCCAGCGCCGACAGGTCGGCGCGCTTGCCGGCCTTGCCGCCGCTGTCGATCCAGCTCAGATGCTCCATCAGCATCTCGCGCAGGTCGTCTTCCGGGTTCTCCAGCGTCTTGGCCAGCACCGCCGCCTGCAGGTTGGGCGAGCGCATCTGTGCTGCGTCCAGGATGGCGCCGATCAGCGTGGCGCCGCTGAAATTGGTGCGGTTGATAGCGCAGCCGGTCATCACCGCCCCGGACAGACGGGCGCCCGACAGGTTCGCCTCGGTCAGGTCGGCGTCGGTCAGGTCGCAGCCGGTCAGGTTGGAGCCGGTCAGGTTGGCGCGCATGAACTTGGTGCCGCGCAGGACGGCGTCGGTCAGGTCGGTCTGCATGACGAAGGCGTTGGCGATCTTGGCCCGCGACAGGTCGGCGCCGCGGATGGTCGCCGCCGTCAGTTCCGACGTCAGGACGGAATCCTCATACTCGTGGGCGTACATCTCGCCGCTGGAGTCGTAATGCAGCAGCGTGCCGTCGCGCAGGTCGACCTCCACCAGCGTCGCCTCGCTCAGCACGGCACCACGCAGGCAGGCGCCGCGCAGGTCGGCCCGGCGCAGATCGGCCTTTTCCAGGTTGGCGAGCCGCAGGTCGGCGGCATAGAGGTTGGCGTTGGCGAGGTTAGCGCCGGTCAGCCTGGCGCTGAACAGCTTCGCCCCCGACAGGTCGGCGTCCGACAGGTCGATGCCGGAGAGATCGAGATGCGACAGGTCGCGCATCTTCAGGTTGGCGCGCACGCCGCCGGGCTGGCTTTTGCGGAATGCCTGGTGCCGCAACAGGATCGCGTTGAGCTGGCTCTGGGTCAGCTTGGTTCGCGGGCTGTTGGACCCAAAGCCCTGGGCGGACGACATCGCCGGCATACCTTCTCTATTTGGTGACTCATAATCCGAAAGAGTCGCCAAAATTTGGTTAAGGGTTGATGGCTTGTGACAAGCTTGGGACCGATAACCGCCGCCGGGCAAGGCAGACGTAAGGACGACTGCAAAAGACCGACTGCGGCAGTTGACTCGGCCAGCCGGCTTCTCTATGGTCCGCCGACCTGTCTTCCGCAAAGCCGATAGACCGGGTACCCCGGCCCCACGCCGGGTATCTCCGCCAGTCCGCGAAATTCGCGCACTGGCGCTTTCGTGCTTGTGCGGGTGGCGGCCCTGACGCTGGACCTGGAACTGGGGAACGAGTAACGCATGTTCGAAGGCCTGACCGGACGCCTGGGCGACATCTTCGACAAGCTGCGCCGCCGTGGCGCGCTGACCGAAGAGGACGTCTCCGCCGCACTGCGCGAAGTTCGCGTGGCGTTGCTGGAGGCTGACGTCGCCCTGCCCGTCGTCAAGCAGTTCGTCACCCAGGTGAAGGAACGCGCCGTCGGGCAGGAGGTGCTGAAGTCGGTCACCCCCGGCCAGCAGGTCATCAAGATCGTCCACGACAATCTCGTGGAGATGCTGGGCGAAGGCGCTGACATCAACCTGAACGCCGCCGCTCCGGTGCCGATCCTGATGGTCGGTCTCCAGGGCTCGGGCAAGACCACCAGCACCGCCAAGATCGCGCTGCGCCTGAAGACGAAGGACCGCAAGAAGGTCCTGATGGCCTCGCTGGACGTCCGCCGTCCGGCCGCCCAGGAGCAGCTGAAGGTTCTCGGCGAGCAGACCGGCGTTGCCACGCTGCCGATCGTGCCGGGCCAGGACCCGGTCGCCATCGCGAAACGCGCCATCGAGACCGGCCGTCTCGAAGGCTACGACGTCGTCATGCTCGACACCGCCGGCCGCCTCGCAATCGACGAGGAGCTGATGGCGGAGGTCGCGGCCGTCCGAGACGCGACGAAGCCGGTGGAAACCCTGCTGGTCGCCGACGCGATGACCGGCCAGGACGCCGTCACCGTCGCCACCAATTTCAACGACAAGGTCGGCATCACCGGCATCGTGCTGACCCGCATCGACGGCGACGCGCGCGGCGGTGCCGCCCTGTCGATGCGCCAGATCACCGGCAAGCCGATCAAGCTGCTGGGCGTCGGCGAGAAGATCGACGCGCTGGAGCCCTTCCACCCCGACCGCATCGCCGGCCGAATCCTCGGCATGGGCGACGTGGTGTCGCTGGTGGAGAAGGCCGTCGAGACCATCGACAAGGACGAGGCCGAAAAGCTCGCCCGCAAGATGGAGAAGGGCCAGGGCTTCGACCTCGACGACATGGCGATGCAGCTGAAGCAGCTCCGCAAGATGGGCGGCATGTCCGGCCTGATGGGAATGCTGCCGGGCATCGGCAAGATCAAGGACCAGCTGAAGGACGCCAACGTCGACGACGGGATGATCAAACGCCAGGAGGCGATCATCTCCTCGATGACCAAGGCGGAGCGTAAGAACCCCGACCTTATCAAGGCTTCGCGCCGCAAGCGCATCGCCGCCGGCTCCGGCACCTCGGTGCAGGAGGTCAACAAGCTGCTGAAGCAGTTCGAGACTATGCGCGGAATGATGAAGCAGGTGCAGAAGCTTGGGAAGAAGGGGATGCTGCGCGGCGGCCTCGGAAATCTGCTGCCGAAGGGACTCGGCGGCTTTGGCGGGAAGGGGCCTTTCGGCTGACCTGACCGCCTCTCGGAATCACCTGATACCTGTTTGACTTGAGAAGAGAAAGTTTCGACCAATGGCTCTGAAGATTCGTCTGGCTCGCGGTGGTGCGAAGAAGCGTCCGTTCTACTCGATCGTCATCGCGGACGCCCGCAGCCCGCGTGACGGCCGCTTCATCGAGAAGATCGGCACCTACAACCCGATGCTGCCGCGCGAGCATGAGCAGCGCATCATCCTGAACGCCGAGCGCGCCAAGCATTGGCTGTCGGTCGGCGCCCAGCCGACGGACCGCGTCGTTCACTTCCTGGCCACTGCCGGCCTGGTCGAGAAGCCCGCCGTCCGCGAGACCCCGAAGAAGTCGGCTCCGAAGGCGAAGGCGCAGGAGCGTCTGAAGGCCGAGGCCGCCGCTGCCGCGGCTGCCGCCGAGGGCTGAGGTTGGGTCTAAAGGTAAGGTCGGGCCGTTTGGCCCGCAGGGTTGAGGTTGTGACGACGTGCCGGGTGCTCCTTCGATGACCGCCAAAATCTGTGTCGGCCAGTTCGCGGGATCGCACGGCGTGCGGGGGCTGGTGAAGCTGCGCAGCTTCACTGCCGAACCCACCGACGTCATGACCTACGGCCTGCTGTCGGACGAGACGGGGACCCGCCGGTTCACGGTGACGCTCCAGGGCATGGTCAAGGACAACTTCCTGGCCAAGGTCGACGGGGTGACCAGCCGAGAACAGGCGCAGGCCCTGGCAGGCTTGCGGCTCTATGTGGAGCGCGGCGCCCTGCCGGCGACGGAGGACGAGGACGAGTTCTACCATGCCGATCTGATCGGTCTGCGTGCGGAACTCGCCGACCGGACCGTCTATGGCACGGTGAAGGCGATCTATGACTTCGGCGCCGGTGACGTGCTGGAAATCAGGACCGCAGGCGGACCGCTGGAGATGCTTCCATTCTCCAAGGCCTGTGTGCCGGTGGTCGATGTCCGGGGCGGCCGTATCGTCGTCGACCTTCCCGCCGTGATCGAGGCCCGCGAGGGCTCCGGTGACGAGGGGGAGGAGGCCGGGGATGAAGAGGGCGGGGACCGGAGCGGGGAGGAGGGGCCGTGAATCACGGCGCCGACGGTCCGCTGGTCTGGACGGCCAAGGTTCTGACGCTGTTCCCGGAAATGTTTCCGGGGCCGCTCGGCCACTCGCTGGCCGGAAAGGCGTTGGAAAATGGAGTCTGGGCGCTGGAATCGGTGGACATTCGCTCGTTCGCGCGCGATAAACACCGCTCCGTCGACGAGACCCCCTTCGGCGGAGGGGCAGGCATGGTCATGCGGCCCGACGTGCTGGACGCAGCTTTGACTGCGACGGCGGGACCTGTGGGGGCACCGGGACGCGGCCGGGCGATCTATCTGTCGCCTCGCGGACGGGTGCTGAACCAGGAACTGGTCAAGGAGCTGGCCGCCACTCCGGTGGTGACGCTGCTCTGCGGCCGGTACGAAGGGGTGGACCAGCGGGTCCTCGATGCGCACGGCCTCGAAGAGGTCAGCCTCGGGGATTTCGTGCTGTCCGGCGGGGAACTCGCCGCGCTCAGCCTGATGGATGCCGTGGTGCGCTTGCTCCCCGGCGTCATGGGCAACGTTGAGACGGCGGGCGAAGAGAGTTTCGAACGGGGGTTGCTCGAATACCCCCACTACACCCGGCCGGCGGTCTGGACCGACGGGCAGGGTGTGGAGCGCGCGGTGCCGGAGGTTCTGCTGTCCGGTCACCATGGGAAGGTCAAGGCCTGGCGGCTGGCCGAGGCGGAGAAGATCACGGAGGCCCGACGGCCGGACCTGTGGTCGCTCTACCAGGCGGGCCGTCCGGCAGTAACTGTTACGAACAAGGGTCGGCGGCAGGCTCGCCGGCGCGACCCGAAACCGGAGTGACGGTCCGCCGCGAGGCGCACCGATAGAAAAGGGGTAGTGCTATGAACCTGTTGCAGCAGCTCGAGCAGGAGCAGATCGAGAAGGCCCTCGGTGGCAAGACGATCCCGGAGTTCTCCTCGGGCGATACCGTCCGCGTGAACGTCAAGGTCGTCGAGGGCACGCGCGAGCGCGTCCAGGCCTATGAGGGCGTCGTGATCGCCCGCAAGAACGCCGGTGTGAACAGCTCCTTCACCGTTCGCAAGATCAGCTACGGCGAGGGCGTGGAGCGCGTGTTCCCGCTGTACTCCCCGCGCATCGACTCGATCGAGCTGGTCCGCAAGGGCGCCGTCCGTCGCGCCAAGCTGTACTATCTGCGCGATCTGCGCGGCAAGGCCGCCCGCATCGCCGAGCGCACCACCGGCCGCGGCATGATCAACGGCCGCCGGGCTGCCGAGTAAGGCGCCTTTCGGTTCGGTTCAGGTTCATAGGTTCGGCGCCCGGCCGTTCGGCTGGGCGTCTTCTTCCCGTCATCATCAGCAAAGCTTAAGGAGTAGGCGCCATGAAGCGCACGTTCCAGCCGTCCAAAATCGTGCGTAAGCGTCGTCATGGCTTCCGCGCCCGTATGGCCACCGTCGGCGGCCGCAAGGTGATCGCCCGTCGCCGCGCCCGCGGCCGCAAGGTTCTGAGCGCCTGATCCCCGCTATGGCGGCGCCGGGCCACGAGGTCGGGCGCCTGATGCGGCGGCCGGAATTTCTGGCCGTGGCCGGGACACGGCGAAAGCATGTGGCTCCCGGCCTGATCCTCCAGGTGCGCCGGCACGACGACAAGCAGCGGCCCGCCGAAGGCGGTCCGCCGATCCGTCTCGGTTTGACGGCGAGCCGCAAGGTCGGCAACGCGGTGGTGCGCAATCGCGCCCGCCGCCGTTTGCGTGAGGCCGCGCGGCAGATTCTGACCGTTCATGCGGCGCCCGGCCACGACTTCGTGCTGGTCGCCCGCGGCGGCACGGCCGAACGGCCGTGGACCGACCTGCTCGGCGACCTTGCCGCCGGGCTGAAGCGCCTCGGCCTGTGGCGCGAGGCGGAAGGGTAGGAGGCTCGCGACATTATGTTTCGCATCGCCGGCCTCAGCCCGCTCGCGCATCTGCTCCGCGCGCTCGTCTATCTCTATCGCTGGACCTTGTCGCCCTTCGTGGGCTGGCAGTGCCGTTTCCAGCCGACCTGCTCCTGCTACGCCATCGAATCGCTGGAAAAGCACGGGGCCATCCGGGGGGGATGGCTGACTGTGCGCCGGCTCGGGCGTTGCCATCCCTGGGGCGGGTCGGGCTGGGATCCTGTGCCCGATCCCGTCCCGCGGCCGGCGCCCATGGCGCCGCATCGCTGCGGACTGCGGGAAAAGGGGCATGCGGCGGTTGCCCAGCCCGGCGAAAACCCGTAACAAGGCCGCGCACACGCCGCCCTTCTTCCAAAGGCCCCACGGCAACCGGGACGCCATGACCGACCAACGCAACCTCATCATCGCGATTGCCCTGTCGATCGCCATCCTTCTGGGCTTCCAGTTTTTCTACGAGAAGCCGCGGGTGGAGCAGCAGAAGCAACTCGCCGCCCAGCAGGCCGCCCAGACGGAGCAGTCGGTGCCGGTGCCGGCCCCCGGCGTGCCCGCCCAGCAGCCTCCCGCCACGGCTGAGGTCGCGAAGGAGCGCCCCGTCCTGCTCGCCGAGCAGCTGGCGGCCGGCACCCGCGTCAAGATCGACACGCCGGCCCTGCACGGCTCCGTCAACCTCGTCGGCGGCCGCATCGACGACTTGACGCTGGCCCAGTACCACGAGACCCCGGACCCGAAGAGCCCGGAGATCGTGCTGCTGGCCCCGGCCGGCACGCCCGCCGCCTATTATGCCGAGTTCGGCTGGGTGCCGCAGGGCGCCGGCATCGCCGCGCCGACCGCGACCACCCGCTGGACTGCCGACGGCGCCGCGCTGACCCCGGACAAGCCGCTGACCCTGACCTGGGACAACGGCCAGGGGCTGGTGTTCGAGCGCAAGATCGCTGTCGACCCGGACTTCATGTTCACGGTGACGCAGACCGTGCGCAACACCGGCGCCGCCCCGGTCACCCTGCTGCCCTACAGCCTGGTGTCGCGCAGCGGCACGCCGCACACGTCCGGCTACTACATCCTGCATGAGGGCCCGCTCGGCGTCTTCAACGGCTCGCTGACCGAAGAGAAGTACGACGACGTCCGCAAGGCCGGTTCGATCGCCAAGGAGACCACCGGCGGCTGGGTCGGCATCACCGACAAGTACTGGCTGGTGTCGCTGGTGCCCGACCCGAACGAGAAGGTCACGGCGCGCTTCCTCTACAATCAGGTCGCCAACACCGACCGCTACCAGACCGACACCATGGGTGCGCCGGTCACGGTGGCGCCGGGCGCCTCGGCCGAGAACACCGGCCGCCTGTTCGCCGGTGCCAAGCAGGTGAAGCTGCTCGACAGCTATTCCGAGAAGCTGAACATCAAGAACTTCGATCTGGCGATCGACTTCGGCTGGTTCTATTTCCTGACCAAGCCGTTCTTCTACGCGCTGGATTTCCTGGGCCGCATCATCGGCAACTTCGGTATCGCCATCCTGGTGCTGACCGTCTGCGTCAAGGCCGTCTTCTTCCCCCTCGCCAACAAGTCCTATCAGGCGATGAGCAAGATGAAGGCCCTGCAGCCCAAGATGCAGGAGCTGCGCGAGAAGTTCAGCGACGATCAGGCGCGCATGAACCAGGAGCTGATGGCGCTGTACAAGCGCGAGAAGGTCTCCCCGGTGTCGGGCTGCTTGCCGATCCTGATCCAGATCCCGGTGTTCTTCTCGCTCTACAAGGTGCTGTTCGTGACCATCGAAATGCGGCATGCGCCGTTCTTCGGTTGGATCCACGACCTGTCCTCGCCCGATCCGACGACCATCTTCAACCTGTTCGGCCTGATCCCCTGGGACCCGCCCGCCATGCTGCATCTCGGCCTGTGGCCGCTGATCATGGGCGTGACGATGTGGTTCCAGCAGAAGATGAACCCCGCCCCGCCGGACCCGATCCAGCAGAAGGTGTTCCAGTTCCTGCCCATCGTCTTCACCTTCATGCTCGCCGGCTTCCCGGCCGGTCTGGTGATCTACTGGGCCTGGAACAACACGCTGTCGGTCCTGCAGCAGTGGACCATCATGAAGCGTATGGGCGTGAAGGCCTGATCCCTCAGCCTCTGCCGAATGTCTGAGACCTGCCGCCGGCAAAGACCCTTGACGGGCCTCTGCCGGCGGTATGTTTTTTAGCCGATCCCAATGAGAGCGCCCGCCATGACCAGCCCTGCCACGCCGACCCCCGACACCCCCAGCATCGTTTCCGGCTTCGACGAGGCCGCGCTGGAGGCCGGCCGTCTGCTGTTCGCCAAGGAGTGCGACTTCGTCTGGGGCGCCAACGCGCTGAACCAGCTGCCCGAGGCCGACCTGCCGGAGGTCGCCTTCGCCGGGCGCTCGAATGTCGGCAAGTCGAGCCTCGTCAATGCGCTGACCGGACGCAAGACGCTGGCCCGCACCTCCAACACGCCGGGCCGCACGCAGCAGCTCAATTTCTTCAACCTCGGCAACCGTCTGAAGCTGGTGGACATGCCCGGCTACGGCTATGCCAAGGAGTCGAAGGAGAAGGTGGAGGCGTGGAACGACATGGTGCGCCGCTTCCTGCGTGGCCGGGTCACCCTGCGCCGGGCGCTGGTGCTGATCGATTCGCGCCATGGGATGAAGCCCCACGACCATGAGATCATGGACATGCTCGATCGCACGGCGGTGCCGTACGTCGTCGTGCTGACCAAGGCCGACAAGGTCAAGGCTGCGGATCTCGACAGGATTCGCCGCGACACCCAGGCGGGGCTGAAGAAGCATCCGGCAGCCTTCCCCGACATCCACGTCACCAGTTCCGAGAAGGGCACCGGCATCGCGGAACTGCGCGCCAGTTTGGCGGCGCTCGCCCTCGGCGCCGAGTAAGGGGCGGCAGCGATGGGTGGTCTGTCTCCCGCGCTGCTGTTCCTGATGCAGGCCCTGCTGCTGATCGCCGGGCCGTTCCTGCTGTGGCGGCTGGGCGGCGGCCGTCACATCGCCCCGATGGTGGTGGTCCAGATCCTGTTCGGGGTGGCATTGGGACCGTCGCTGCTCGGCCGGCTGGCTCCCGATCTGTGGGGCGTGCTGTTCGCGCCGGCCGCGCTTGCGCCCTTGTCCGGGCTGGCCTTGATGGCCGTGGTGTTCTTTGCCTTCCTGACCGGCCTGCATCTCGATCCTGCCGAGTTCCGCGGGCGGGGCGGGGCCTTCGCCACCGTGGCGCTGTCGAGCATGCTGGTGCCGACCCTGTTGGGCGGGGCGCTGGGCTGGTGGCTGGCCGGCGCCTTTCCCACCATGACCGGAAATCACGCCACCCCCGGCCTGTTCGCCGCCGGCTTCGGCATCTGCGTCGGCGTCACCGCCCTGCCGGTGCTGGGCGCCATCCTGCGCGAGATGGATTTGCTGGGCGACCGGTTGGGGCGGCTGGCGCTGGGCTATGCTGCGGTGAACGACGCGCTGCTCTGGCTGCTGATCACCGCGGTGTTGGCCTGGTCGACCGCCGACGGGGGGAACGGCGGCGGCGATGCCTGGGCGGTGGCGAAGGTCGGCCTGTTGGGCTTCGCCTATGTCGGGACGACGGTCCTGCTCGTGCGCCCGCTGCTCGACCGCCTGCTGGAGCGGGTGGCCCCGGACGGGCGGATGGGCGACACCGCGGTGGTGGTGACCTGCGCGGCACTGCTGGCCTCGGCCGCGGTGACCGAACTGATCGGGTTGCACTACATCCTGGGCGCCTTCATCGCCGGCAGTGCGATGCCGCGCCGCTATGCGGCGGCGATCCTCGACCGGCTGGAGCATTTCGCCACGCTGATCCTGCTGCCCTTCTTCTTCACCCTGACCGGGCTGAAGGTGAACCTGACGCTGGACGATCCGGCGCAATGGACCGTCTTCGCCCTCGCCAGCCTCGCCACCATCGCCGGCAAGATGGCCGGCACCGCGCTGCCCGCCCGCTGGACCGGCGAAAGCTGGCCGGATGCGCTCCGGCTCGGCACGCTGATGCCGTGCAAGGGGCTGATGGAGGTCATCGTCCTGACCGTCCTGCTGGAGGCGGGCGTGCTGTCCGGCCCCTGTTTCTCGGCGATGGTGCTGATGGCGGTGGCGGTGACCGCGCTGACGCAGCCGATGACGCGGCTGGCCGGATTGTGGCGTCCGGCCGGCGGCACGGCGGCCGCAGCCGCGGGAGGCCGTCACGGGGGTGTGTGACCGTTAAATTGCCCCCTAGGCAACCGGCCGGCCTTTCCGTTAAAGAAGCCCGACACTCCACCCCGACAAAGGGCATCCTCCCGTGCAGACTCCCACCCGTGACGAGTGGCTCGCCAAGGCCCGTACCCTGTCCGAAGCGCTGCCCTACATGCGCCGTTATGCCGGGAGCACCTTCGTCATCAAGTATGGCGGCCACGCCATGGGCGACGCCAGCCTGGCGGAGCTGTTCGCGCGCGACATCGTCCTGCTGAAGCAGGTCGGCATCAATCCAGTGGTCGTCCATGGCGGCGGCCCGCAGATCGGCCAAATGCTGGAACGGCTGAAGATCAAGTCCAGCTTCATCGACGGCCTGCGCGTCACCGACAAGGAGACGGTCGAGGTGGTCGAGATGGTGCTGGCCGGCTCCATCAACAAGCAGATCGTCGCCGCCATCAACAGCGCCGGTGGCCGTGCCGTCGGCCTGTCGGGCAAGGACAGCAACCTGATCACCGCCCGCCGTCTGGAGCGCGTCCAGCGCGATCCCGACAGCAACATCGAGCGGGTGCTGGACCTCGGCTTCGTCGGCGAGCCCTACAAGGTGAACCCGCAGATCCTGCACGCGCTCGCCCAGTCGGACATCATCCCGGTGATCGCGCCGGTCGGCTTCGACGTGAACGGCGACACCTACAACATCAACGCCGACACGGCGGCCGGCGCGGTCGCGGCGGCGGTGAAGGCGGCACGCTTCTTCCTGCTGACCGACGTCGCCGGCGTGCTCGACAAGGAAAAGAAGCTGATCGAGAAGATGTCGCTGGAGGATGCCCACAAGGCCATCGCCGACGGCACCGCTTCCGGCGGCATGATCCCGAAGATCGAGACCTGCATCGGCGCGGTGGAGCAAGGCGTCGATGCCGCTGTTATCCTGGATGGCCGCGTGCCGCATGCGCTGCTGTTGGAGATCTTCACCGAGGGCGGCGCCGGCACCCTGATCGGCAAGGCCTGACGCCACGGAAGGGAACCGCCAAGGGGGGCCGATGAGCGATCTGCGCAAGGAGTTGCTTCGCCAGATGAAGGCCATCCGGGAGAGGATGGACCCGAAGCTGGTGGAGCGTGCCAGGCTGGCCGCTCTGGGCAAGGTCCCCTATGACAGCGATGCGGCGAAGGAGGCGGTCGGCCATTTCCTCGACGCCAAGCGGGACGGCGGCGCCTTCCGCCGCAAGCTGGAGCAGGCGCTGAAGGCCGAGGGCGGGACGCTCGACCTCGACGGGGAGAAGGCTCCGCCCCCGGTGAAGCCGCGGCGCGGTGGCCGGGTGACCTAGGCCGGGCGCCCGAGCCGCGCCCACGCAAGGAGCACAGCCTTGCTGCATGTTTTCGTCAATGACGGCGGTCTGCTGCGCTGGGACAGGGAGGCAGCGGACGAGTCGGCCCCGTTCCCGGAGTCCGCCGTGTGGCTGGACCTGATCAACCCGACGCCCGACGAACTGGCGCGGGCGGAGGCGCTGATCGGCACCGGCCTGCCCACCCGCGAGCAGATGGCGGAGATCGAGGAGTCGAGCCGTCTGCGCGTTGCCGGCGGTGCGCTGACCATGACCGTCACCGCCCTGGTCTGGGCCGATACCGACGAGCCACGCATCGCCACCGTCAGCTTCGTGCTGGCCGGCCGGCGGCTGGTGACCATCCACGACATCGATCCGCAGGCGCTGCTGGCTTTCCGCCGCCGCGCCACCCATGGGCAGGTCTCCGCATCCCGTGGCGAACTGGTGCTGGCCGCACTGGTGGACGGGATGATCGACCGCACGTCGGTCGTGCTGCGGCGGACCGGGGTGGAGATGGATGCACTGAACCGCCGCTATTTCCGCGGGCGCAAGCTGCGCTCCCGCGGCGAGACGCTGGACGACGCGCAGACGCTGAAGCGCATCGGCCATGCCGGTCACCTGATCGGGAAGGCACGGATCAGTCTGGCCAGCCTCACCCGCATGACCGACTTCCTGGCGCGCGGCGACGGCTGGAACGCCGGCAAGGCGACGCGGCGCTGGGCCAAGACCACGCTGCAGGATCTACGCGGTCTGGACCAGTATGCCCGCTTCCTCTCCGGCAAGGTCGCCCTAGCGCTCGACACCGCGCTGGGCCAGATCAATGTCGAGCAGAACGAGATCGTCAAGATCGTGTCGGTGCTGACCGTTCTGCTCTATCCGCCGACCCTCGTCGCCAGCATCGGCGGCATGAACTTCACCGACATGCCCGGCAGCCATTCGCCCTTCGGCTATGCCAGCGCCTTGGGGCTGATGCTGCTGTCGGCCCTGCTGCCGATGGTCTATGTGCGGTCGAAGCGCTGGATGTAGCGCATTTCCACAATATGGCAGGCGGATCGTCCGCAGCGCTTTCCTTTTGACACGACTGTCCGTCGGCGGCAGGATGGGCCGCATTCCAGGGGGGTCCCGACAGGGGGCTGAGATACCAACGGCCGGACGGCGCACTGCGCAAGCCGGCAGCGTGGTGACCCTTCGAACCTGATCCGGGTCATACCGGCGAAGGGAGGGACCTCGTGACGGGCCGAATCTCGCCCCGTCCGGCCGTATCGGCCCCGCCATGCCGGGGAACCATTCCGAAACGGCCCGCACGAAGATACCGCACCTCCGTCCGCAGTCCCGGGTTTGTCCGCCCAACTCCGACGGAGAAACCCAATGCCTAAGGACTTCAACGAGAACGCCATCCGCATTTCGACCGGCCCGCTGCCGTCGTCGCGGAAAATCCATGTGCCCGGCACGCGCTTTCCCGATCTGCGCGTCGCCCTGCGCGAGATCGCGCTGTCGGGCGGCGAGCCGCCGCTGACCGTCTATGACGCCTCCGGTCCCTACACCGACGAGTCGGTCGCCATCGACGTGCAGGCCGGCCTGTCCAAGCACCGCCGCGACTGGATCCTGGCGCGCGGCGATGTCGAGACCGCCGACAACGGCGTGCTGCGCGCCAAGGACGGCGGGGCGGTGACGCAGATGGCCTACGCCCGCGCCGGCATCGTCACCGCGGAAATGGAATACATCGCCGTTCGCGAAAATCTGGGCCGCGCCGCAGCGCTTGAAGCCGTCCGCGACGGCGAGGATTTCGGCGCCGAGATCCCCGACTTCATCACTCCGGAGTTCGTCCGTGACGAGGTGGCGCGTGGGCGGGCGATCATCCCGTCCAACGTCAACCACCCCGAGTCGGAGCCGATGATCATCGGCCGCAACTTCCTGACCAAGATCAACGCCAACATCGGCAACTCCGCCGTGACCTCCTCCATCGAGGAGGAGGTGGAAAAGATGGTCTGGTCGATCCGCTGGGGGGCCGACACCGTGATGGATTTGTCCACCGGCGCCGACATCCACCAGACCCGCGAATGGATCCTGCGCAACTCCCCGGTTCCCATCGGCACCGTGCCGATCTATCAGGCTTTGGAGAAGGTGAAGGGCAAGGCCGAGGACCTGACCTGGGAGCTGTTCCGCGACACGCTGATCGAGCAGGCGGAGCAGGGCGTCGATTACTTCACCATCCATGCCGGCCTGCGGCTGGCCCACATCCCGCTGACGGCGAAGCGGGTAACCGGCATCGTCTCGCGCGGCGGCTCGATCATTGCCAAATGGTGTCTGGCGCATCACCGTGAGAATTTCCTCTACGACCATTTCGCCGACATCGTCGAGATCTGCCGGACCTATGACGTGGCGCTCTCGATGGGCGACGGGCTGCGGCCGGGCAGCCAGGCCGACGCCAACGACGCCGCGCAGTTCGCCGAGCTGGAAACGCTGGGCGAGCTGACCAAGATCGCCTGGGCGCGCGATGTGCAGGTGATGATCGAAGGGCCGGGCCATGTGCCGATGCACAAGATCAAGCACAATGTCGAGAAGCAGCTGGCGCTGTGCGGCGAGGCGCCCTTCTACACGCTGGGGCCGTTGGTGACCGACATCGCGCCGGGTTACGACCATATCACCAGTGCCATCGGTGCGGCGATGATCGGCTGGTTCGGCACGGCGATGCTCTGCTACGTCACGCCGAAGGAGCATCTCGGCCTGCCCGACCGCGACGACGTGAAGGCCGGCGTCATCGCCTACAAGATCGCCGCCCACGCCGCAGACCTCGCCAAGGGCCACCCGGCGGCGCGGCTGCGCGACGACGCCATGTCGCGCGCCCGCTTCTCCTTCCGCTGGCGCGACCAGTTCGCCCTGTCGCTCGATCCCGACACGGCGATGGCCTACCACGACGAGACCCTGCCGGCGGAAGGCGCCAAGACCGCGCATTTCTGTTCGATGTGCGGGCCGAAATTCTGCTCGATGAAGATCACGCAGGAAATCCGCGACGCCGCGGAATCCGGCATGGCCGAGATGTCGGAGAAGTTCCGCCAGTCGGGCGGGGAAATCTACCAGCCGGCAGCGGAGTGAGGTCTGGCGGAGCGAAGTCTGGCAGGGGGGCGGGTCGCCGCCCCCTCCGTCAGTCCGCGTACCGGATCTCCAGCACTTCGACCTGCTCCAGTCCCGCCGGGGTGCGGACATCCACCAGATCGCCCTCCCGCGCCTTCAGCAGGGCGCGGGCCATGGGCGAGATCCAGCTGACATGGCCGCGGTCGGGGTCGACCTCGTCGGCGCCGACGATGGTGATGGTGTTCTCCGCCCCATCCTCGCGGGCATAGGTGACAGTGGCGCCGAAGAAGATCTGTTCGCGGTTCTTCTGGTCCTGCGGATTGACCACCACCGCCGATTCCAGCCGCTTGTTCAGGAAACGGATGCGGCGGTCGATCTCGCGCAGGCGCTTCTTGCCATAGAGATAATCGCCATTCTCCGAGCGGTCGCCGTTGCCGGCGGCCCAGGACACCACCTCCACCACCTTCGGCCGCTCCACCCGCAGCAGGTGGCGCAGTTCCTCCTGCATGCGCTGGAAGCCGGGCGGGGTCATGTAGTTCTTGAAGCCCTGCGGCAACGGTGCCGGATCGTCGAGGTCGTCGTCGTCCTGCGTGTCGTTCTCGCGGGTGAAGGCCTTGCTCATGGTCCGACCTGTCCTGTGGCAGGGGTGATAACGTCCGGGAAAAGGAAAAGGCGCCTTGCGGCGCCTTTTCCCGTTCCAGAGGTCCCGGTTGGGCCGTCGGGCTTACCGCTTCCACCAGCCGCGGCGCGGCTTGGCATCGGCATCGGTGTCAGCCGCAGCCGGCTCGGGAGCCGGGGCCG
This sequence comes from Azospirillum melinis, assembly GCF_013340935.1. Classification (GTDB taxonomy): domain Bacteria; phylum Pseudomonadota; class Alphaproteobacteria; order Azospirillales; family Azospirillaceae; genus Azospirillum; species Azospirillum melinis. The sequence goes on from NZ_WHOS01000028.1 coordinate 62,832, forward strand.
GCGTGGCGGCCGCGGGCGTAGCGGCCGCTTCGGCCGGGGCCTCGGCGGCGGCCTTGCGCTTGCGCGACGCCTTCTTGGCCGGCGCGGCTTCGGCAACGGTCTCCACCGGCGCCTCGACCGCAGCGGCGGCCTTGCGCTTGCGGCCCTTGGCCGGAGCTTCGGCGACGACCGCCGGAGCAGCCGCAGGGGCGGCTTCGACCGGAGCCTCGGCGGCGGCCTTGCGCTTGCGCGACGCCTTCTTCGGCGCGGTTTCGGCAACCGCTTCAACCGGCGCCTCGACCGGGGCAGCGCCCTTGCGCTTGCGGCCCTTGGCCGGAGCTTCGGCGACGACCGCCGGAGCAGCCGCAGGGGCGGCTTCGACCGGAGCCTCGGCGGCGGCCTTGCGCTTGCGCGACGCCTTCCTGGCGGGCGCCTTGGCGGCGGTCTCGGCCTGAGCCGCGGCCGGGGCGGTCACCGGAACCGGAGCCTCCTCGACTGCCGGAGCGGCTTCGCCGGCCAGGATCCAGTCGAGATCGCTCGCCTCGGCCGGAGCCGGCGCCATCCGGGCCGGAGCGTCCTGAGCCGGAGCGGCGGCGGGCTGCTGGCCGGCGGCGTCCTCGCCGCCCTCCAGGCCTTCCGCACCTTCGCGGCGCGACCGGCGACGGCCACCGCGCTTGCCGCGGCGGCGCTTCTTGCGGCCATCGCCGTTGCGCTCGCCGGCATCGGCACCGGTCTCGTCCTCGCCGTCATCCTCATCCTCGTCGTCGCCTTCAGCGTCGGCGTCGGCGGAGTCGGCCGCAGGTTCGGAGATGGCGGCACCGGGGATGGCTTCGGCGGCAACCGGCAGAACGCTCTCATCGGCGTCCTGGCCGGCCTCCTGATCGCCCTCGTCCGTCTCGGCATCGCCCTCGGCGCTGTCGCCGTCGGTCCGGCCTTCGTCGCGGTCACGGCCACGGCCGCGGCGGCGGCGGCGGCGACGGCGACGATCCTCGCCATTGCCCTCGCCGTTGGCTTCGGCGCGCTCGCCGGTCTCCTCGACCTGGACGGCCTCGGTCTCGGCTTCCGGCTCTTCCACCGCCTCGACCGGCTCGGCGGCGAGCGCGCGGTCGGTCTCGGCCATCACGCGGTCGGCGCTGACCAGCGGAGCGTCCTCGTCGGGCAGACGGGCCTTGTTGCGTTCCAGACGGTGATCCGGGGCGATCAGCCCGTCGTCGGCCTGGACCATCACGCTGAAGGCGTGACGCTCTTCGATCTTGGCCAGTTCACCGCGCTTCTGGTTGAGGATGTACAGCGCGATGGAGGTCGGGACGAAGATGGTGATCTCGGCCGAGCGCTTGCGGATGCCTTCTTCCTCGATGGCGCGCAGGACGTGCAGCGAGGCGGATTCGACCGACCGGACGACGCCGGTGCCCGAGCAGTGCGGGCAGCGCTCGAAGTTGGTCTCCAGCAGCGACGGACGCAGACGCTGGCGCGACAGCTCCAACAGGCCGAAGGCGGAGATGCGGCCGAGCTGGATGCGCGCCCGGTCGTTCTTCATCGCCTCCTTCATGCGGCGCTCGACGGCGGCGTTGTTCCGCGGCTCCTCCATGTCGATGAAGTCGATGACGATCAGGCCGGCCAGATCGCGCAGGCGCAGCTGGCGCGCCACCTCGTCGGCGGCCTCCAGGTTGGTCTTGTAGGCGGTTTCCTCGATGTTGCGCTCGCGGGTCGATTTGCCGGAGTTGACGTCGATGGAGACCAGCGCCTCGGTCGGGTTGATGACGATGTAGCCGCCGGAGCGCAGCTGAACCACCGGGCTGTGGATGGCGTCGATCTGCGTTTCCACCTGATAGCGGTGGAACAGCGGGATCTGGCTGTCGCGGTACAGCTGGACGCGCTGGGAGTGACCCGGCATCAGCATGTCCATGAACTCGCGCGCCGTGCGGAAGCCGGCCTCGCCCTCGACCCAGATCTCGTCGATGTCGTTGGAATAGAGGTCGCGGATCGACCGCTTGATCAGGTTCGCCTCTTCATAGATGAGGCAGGGCGCCGACGACTTCAGCGTCTGTTCGCGGATGTCGTCCCACAGGCGCAGGAGATATTCCAGGTCGCGCTTGATCTCGGGCTTGGAGCGCTCCAGCCCGGCGGTGCGCAGGATCACCGCCATGCCGTCGGGAATGTCGAGATCCGACAGGATTTCCTTCAGGCGCTTGCGGTCGGCCGGGTTGGTGATCTTGCGGGAAATCCCGCCGCCACGGCCGGTGTTGGGCATCAGGACGCAGTAACGGCCGGGCAGCGACAGGTAGGTGGTCAGCGCCGCACCCTTGTTGCCGCGCTCCTCCTTCGTCACCTGCACCAGCATGACCTGCCGGCGCTTCACCACTTCCTGGATCTTGTAGGAGCGCAGCGGGCGCGAACGGCGGCGCTGGGTTTCCGCCTCCTCGTCCTCGTCGCCGCCGAGCGTGTCGGGAGCGGCGCCCTCGGTCGGGGCGGCCTGCTCGTCGCCGGCCTCGGCGTCTTCGCCGTTGTCTTCGCCGTCTTCCTCATCGGACGCCTCGGGCGCGATGGGGGAGGGCATCGGCGACCATTCCTCGACCACCTGCTCGGGGCGGATCGGCTCGGCCATCACGGCGCCGTCGGCGGCGGCCTCGGCCCGGGCTTCCGCCTGCTCCTCCAGCCGGCGTTCCTCGGCCAGCAGGGCCTCGCGGTCGGCCATCGGAATGCGGTAATAGTCGGGATGGATTTCGGAGAAGGCGAGGAAGCCGTGGCGGTTCCCGCCATACTCCACGAAGGCCGCCTGGAGCGAAGGCTCGACCCGCGTCACCTTCGCCAGGTAGATGTTGCCCTTCAGCTGCTTGCGGCTGGCGATCTCGAAGTCGAGTTCCTCCAGCCGGTTGCCATTGACCACGGCGACCCGGGTTTCTTCCGGGTGCGTGGCGTCCACCAGCATGCGCTTGGCCATATACGATCCTCAACGGCGCGACCCAGGGAACCCGCGCGACCGGTCGGGCCGCCTGGACGCAGCGTCTGTTGTGGGCGAAGCATACGGCACGACGGACCGGAACCGCCGAACGGCGCTGACGAGAGCAGCCAGGACGGCCCGGTCGACACGCGCCGGGCTGCCGCCTTGCGGCCACAGCCAGCTTCGAGGTTTCGTCCTCTCACCGCCAATCCGAACGCGCCACCCCGCGACGTCCCTCCGGCGCGGATGGCCGGACAGGCGGTGTCGAGGGCGACGCCGCAGCCCCTTGGGTAAGCCCCGTGACCGGCGATCGGCTGACCTTCGGCTCGATGGGATCGATGTCCGGGGATCAGCGAATCGGCGCTCACCTTGGGAGTCCGACCCTGGTCTGGCGAATTGCGGTCTGTCGCAAAGATACCATAGACAAGCGATCCCTCTTGCACAACGCGGAAATGCGCCGATTCGGCGAACAAGTTCGTCGCGGGGAAGCCGGGCTGCCACCTTCCACCGGGGCAGCCCGTCCGGGGGACGGTCCGGCCGCGCCGAGGCCGCCGTCCTGTTCACTGTTGCAGGAACGGCACCCCCGGCCGGAATTGACTCGGGATCTGACGATCCGCGTTGAGAGCGTTGAATTGGCTGGGCTATAGCTGGTCATCCGGCGCCCGCTCGCGCTGCTTGCCCATCGCCGCACACCCTCTGCCGCCGAGGAGATTTGATGCCACGGCCGCCCAGCCTGCCGACACCCGCCGCATCCGACCGCCAGCCGCGTTCCGCCCGTTCGCCGCGGAGATCGGTTGCCCGTGTCCTCGGGGTGCTTGTGCTGGCGCTGGTGCTGCTCGGCTTCGGGTCGGCCGGGATGACGGCCGGGCCGGCGACGGCGCAGACCACGGCGGCCCTGCCGTCGGCACCGCCGCGCACGGCGGTGGTCGATGCCCGGCTGGGCATCCATCCGGACAAGACCCGCTTCGTGCTGGAGCTGAGCGACCCGGTATCCTTCACCGTGTCGGTCGCCACCGATCCCTACCGCATCGTCGTCGATCTGCCCGACCTGATCTGGCCCGGCGGGTCGCTGCCGGTGGAGGGCAAGGGGGTGGTCGCGCGTTACCACCATGCCGGAGGTCCGCGCGGCACGCGGCTGACCTTCGAGACGGTCGGTCCCGCCCGGCTGCGCGAGGGCTACATGATCCCGGCGCGCGACGGCCACCAGCCGCGCCTTGTCCTCGACCTGGAAAAGGCGACTCCGGCCGAATTCCGTCAACTCGCCGCGGCCGGCAAGGACGCGAAGGAGGTCGGCGGCAAGGGACAGCTGACGATGTCGTCCATCGTCTCGTCGGCGATGGCGGTTCCGGCGCCGGTTCCGGCCCCGCAACCTTCGCCGCCCGCCGCCGATCCCGCCAGCACGGTTCCGGCACCGCCGCCCTTCGCCCCGCTGCCGCCGATCCCGCCGGCCCAGCTGATCCCGGCCGCTCTGCCCGTCGCTCCGCCGCTGCCGGACAACAAGCCGCCGACGGTGGCGGAAAAGCCGCTGATCGTGCTCGATCCCGGCCATGGCGGCCAGGACCCCGGCGCCATCGGCGTCGGCGGCATCTATGAGAAGGACATCACGCTCGCCACCGCCAAGGAGGTGAAGCGCCAGCTGGAGGCGACCGGCCGCTACCGGGTGAAGCTGACCCGCGACAGCGACGTGTTCATCCGCCTGCGCGACCGGGTCGCCATCGGGCGGGAGGCCGGGGCCGACCTGTTCATCTCGCTGCATGCCGACAGCATCAGCAGCGGCGATATGCGCGGCCTGTCGATCTACACCCTGTCCGACAAGGCGTCCGACCGCGAGGCGGAAATGCTGGCCGCCAAGGAGAACAAGGCCGACGCCTTGGTCGGTCTCGACCTTTCGGGCGAGAACCAGCTGGTTGCCAACATCCTGATCGATCTGGCCCAGCGCGACACGATGAACCATTCCAAGCGCTTCGCGACGCTGGCTCTGCAGAACCTGGGGCGCGACGTGCCGCTGATCTCCAGCCGGCCGCACCGGCAGGCCGGCTTCGCCGTGCTGACCGCGCCCGACGTGCCGTCGGCGCTGATCGAGATGGGGTATCTGTCGAACCGGCAGGATGTCGGCCTGCTGACCTCCGGCGCGCACCGCGAGCGGCTGGGCAAGTCGCTGGCCCGGACCATCGACAGCTATTTCCGCTGGCTGCACGGCTCGCAGCGCAGCTGAGACGCGGCAGCGGGGGGGCGGCTTACCCCTTCTGCGCCGGCGATTTCTTGTTCGCGCCCTCTGCGCGTCACATTTTCCTGACATGACGGGAACGGGGGCGGCGCTTCGCGGCGCGGCGGTGTAGGATGCGCCGCCCTGTCAGGCATGGCTCGCGGTCCCAACCCGGAAAGGGGCGGGCTTCAGCCACGCTCTTCGTCGTTTCTTGCGGGATTGGTCATGCGCCTACTTCTGTCCTTGCTGATGGCCTTTGTGATGCTGGTTCTTGCCGGCGCCGGGGGGCTGGTCTTCCTGTTCGAGCATTACGACCACGACCTGCCCGACTACACCAAGCTGGCCAACTACGAGCCGCCGGTGACCACGCGCATCTATGCCGGCGACGGGCGCCTGATGGCCGAATTCGCCTCGGAGCGGCGCATCTTCGTGCCGATCGACGCCATGCCGCGGCAGGTGATGAACGCCTTCATGGCGGCCGAGGACAAGAATTTCTATGGTCACCAGGGCGTCGACCCCATCGGCATCCTGCGCGCGATCCTGACCAACATCGAGAATTTCGGCCGCGAGCGTCGGCCGGTGGGCGCCAGCACGATCACGCAGCAGGTCGCCAAGAACATGCTGCTGACCAACGAGGTGTCGTTCGCCCGCAAGATCAAGGAAGCGATCCTGGCGGTCCGCATCGAGCGGGCCTTCACCAAGGACCGCATCATCGAGCTGTACCTGAACGAGATCTTCCTGGGCAACCGTTCCTACGGCGTGGCGGCGGCGGCGCTGAACTATTTCAACAAGGCGTTGGACGAGCTGAGCATCGAGGAGGTCGCCTTCCTGGCGGCCCTGCCCAAGGCACCGTCCAACTACAACCCTGACCGCCAGCATGACGCCGCCGTCGCCCGCCGCAACTGGGTGATCGGCCGCATGGCGGAAGACGGCTACATCACGCCGGAGGAGGCGAAGGCCGCCCAGGGGCGCCCGCTGGTCACCCGCAAGCGCGACGAGCAGGAGGTGGTGACCTCCGAATATTTCGCCGAGGAAATCCGGCGCGAGCTGGTGAAGCTCTATGGCGAGCAGGCGCTGTACGAGGGCGGGCTGTCGGTTCGCGCCTCGATGGACCCGGTGCTGCAGGCCACCGCCACCAAGTCGCTGCGCGACGGGCTGATCGCCTACGACCGCCGCCATGGCTGGCGCGGCCCGGTCGCCAAGATGGAGAATTTCGACAACTGGCCGAAGAAGCTGGCTGCCATGTCGCCGCCCGCGGGGTCCGAGGGCTGGAAGCTGGCGGTCGTGCTGAAGGACGATCAGGCGGACGGGCTGGACATCGGGGTGGCCGACGGCACCCGCGGCCGCATCCCGCTGTCCGAACTCCGCTGGGCTCGTGCCTCCAAGGACGGCGACGTCGCCGGACCGGCGATCCGCAAGCCGTCGGACGTGGCCAAGCTGGGCGACATCCTGCTGGTCGAGGCGGTGAGCGGCCCGCCGGCCAAGGACGAGGACGAGAAGCCGGCCAAGAAGAACGACAAATCCGCCGCCAAGGAACTGCCGCCGGGCAGCTACGGCCTGCGCCAGATCCCGCAGGTGCAGGGCGGTCTCGTGGCGCTCGACCCGCACACCGGCCGCGTGCTGGCGATGGTCGGCGGCTTCTCCCCGGCGATGAGCGTGTTCAACCGCGCCACCCAGGCGCTGCGCCAGCCCGGTTCGTCCTTCAAGCCCTTCGTCTACCTGACGGCGCTGAATCAGGGCTTCACCCCGTCGTCGCTGGTGATGGACGCGCCCTTCTCCTTCGATCCGGGCGGCGGGCAGCCGGTCTGGCGGCCTGAGAACTACAGCCACGAATTCTACGGTCCGACCCCGCTGCGCGTTGGCATCGAGAAGTCGCGCAACGTCATGACCGTCCGCCTCGCCCAGCAGATCGGCATGGACAAGGTCAAGGCGCTGGTCGAGAAGTTCGGCATCGTCGACAACCTCCAGCCCTACCTGCCGATGTCGCTGGGCGCCGGCGAAACGACGGTCCTGCGGCTCGCCACCGCCTACGCCATGCTGGACAATGGCGGCAAGCGGGTGGTGCCGACCTTCATCGACCGCGTGCAGGACCGCAACGGCAAGACCGTCTTCCGCCACGACAACCGCGCGTGCGAGGGCTGCACCAACGTCAGCTGGAAGGATGGCATGGCGGTGCCCGCCGTTCCCGACACCCGCGAGCAGGTGAACGACCCGCGCACCACCTACCAGATCGTCTCGATCCTGGAAGGCGTGGTCCAGCGCGGCACCGCGGCGGCGCTGAAGTCGCTGGGCAAGCCGCTGGCCGGCAAGACCGGCACCACCAACGACAGCCACGACGCCTGGTTCATGGGCTTCTCGCCCGATCTGGTGGTCGGCACCTACATCGGCTTCGACCAGCCGCGCTCGCTGGGCGGCCACGAGACCGGCGGCTCCGCCGCCGTCCCGGTGTTCAAGGAGGTCATGCAGGTGGCGCTGAAGGACAAGCCGGCGACGCCGTTCCGCGTGCCGCCCGGCCTGCGCCTCGTCCGCGTCAACCCGGCCAACGGCCAGCTGGCCCAGTTCGGCGACAGCCGCGCCATCTGGGAAGCCTTCCTGCCGGGCACCGAGCCCAACCCCGACCAGCCGCAGGTGGTGTTGGACGGGTCTTCGCAAGGTGCCGGCGCCATGATGGGTGGCGACCCGAACGCTGCCGGCTTCGGGGCCCAGCAGCCGGGCATACCGGCCCCGCCCGCCGCGGCGACGCTGGGAACCGGCGGGCTGTACTGAGCCGAAAAGAGAAAGGGGCGCCCACCGCGGGCGCCCCTTTTTCATTCGCCACAGCTGCGATATTCAGGCGATCAGTGCGTCGTGTTTCCGGTTCCCGACAGCGACGCCATTGCATCGACCGGGCAGCTGCCGAGCGGGCGCAGGTCGGGTTCCATCGCCGCGAACATCGCGCGCACGCCGTCCTCGTTGACATGCAGGGCGTCCATGAACAGCTCGTCCTTGTCCACCGCGCGGCGGGCGTCGATCACGGTGACGCCGGCGGGCAGGCGGCCCTTCAGGTCGGCGAAGAAGGCGTCGAAATTCTTCAGCTTGCCGGCATAGGTCGGGAAATAGGGGGTGATGACCACCGCCACCCGGGTGCCCTGCGCCTGGGCGCTGGCGATGATGTGGTCCAGCGCCTGCCAGTTGGCGGCGTCGGCGGTCATCATCTCCTCCGGTGCGGCGGCGAGCTGCGCCTTCATCGGGTCCGGGATGGCGCCCACCAGGGTGCGGTCGGCGGCGGGCTTCACCAGCCCGGCGATCAGCCGCATGGTCTGGTTGTTGTTGAAGGTCATCAGGTTGAAGGCGTGGTTGGCCATCCACAGCTCCTGGTTTTCCTGACGGACGAAGGCGTCGATCCGCGGCGAGTAGTAGGCCAGCAGCGGCAGGTCGGCCAGATCGTGCGGGTTGTCGACCAGGCCGGTCGGCTCCAGCACCAGCAGGCGAGGCGCGCCGTGCCGCTCGACGTAATCGTCCCACAGCAGGGCCGACAGGACGGTCGGCGCCCCACCCATGCCGAGGTTCAGCGCCCGGCCGCAGGTCATGTCCTGAAGTGCGGAGACCGGGAAGTGATTGTCCGCCCGCGAGTTGCCGAGCACCAGCACGTCGGCCGGGCCGCTGGCCGGCTTGGCGGCGGGGCCGGTCGCCGGACCGTTGGCCGGCCGCGGCTGCGTCGTCAGGGCGGCCTTCACCAACAGGGCGTTCGGCTGCTCCTCCTGGCCGGCGGGCGGCTTGATGCCGGGCTTGGCACCCGGCTGGGCGCCCGGATTGGTCCCTGGGCCGATGGCGGGCTGCGCCTCCGCCTCGAACGGGCGGTAGACCGTCATGAAGCGATCGCTGGAGCGCAGCAGCAGATCGCCCAGCGCCGAGGCCAGAACCCGGTCCATCGCGGTGACGGTGGCGAGGATCAGCGCGATGCAAGCCAGAAGGCGGTACATGGGGAGGTCTCCGTCCGATCAGAACTGGAAGTAGATGAAGGCGTGGTTGGCGAAGCTGCCGAACAGCAGCATCACCAGGATCAGGGCCGAGCAGGCCATCGAGCGTGCGATCACATTGGTTCCGGCATAGCGGCGGCCGGCGCCGCGCTCGACCATCATGTCAACCATCAGCACGATCAGGCCGGCGACGGCGACGCGGATCAGCGTGCTGGCCTGCTGGTTGCCCTGCTGGAGGCCGAAATCGCCATGGCCGATGATGCCGAGGATGGTCCAGACGGTTTGCAGGTTGTCGGCGCGGAAGGGCAGCCAGGTGAGCGTCACCACGATGAAGACCAAGCCGATCATCACCAGCCGCCCGGCGGCCAGCATCGGGCCGCTGAGGCGCACCGGGCTGGCGGCGGCCAGCCGGCGCACGCCGTCCTCCACCAGCATCAGGCCGCCATGCAGCGCGCCCCACAGCACGAAGGTCCAGTTGGCGCCGTGCCACAGGCCGGAGATCAGCATGGTGATGACGACGTTGCGGATGCGCAGCCAGCGCGTCCGGCTGCCGCCCATCGGCACATAGAGATAGTCGCGGAACCAGGTGGACAGCGAGATGTGCCAGCGCCGCCAGAAATCGCGCATGCCGGTGGCGAAGTAGGGACGGGCGAAATTCTCGCACATGGTGTAGCCGAAGATCTGCGCCAGCCCGATGGCGATCAGCGAATAGCCGGCGAAGTCGCCGTAGATCTGCAGGGAGAAGCAGACCAGCCCGATCACATGCTGGAGCGCGTTGAAGAACTCCGGCTGATGGAAGCGGGCGTCGACCACCACAGCGGCGTTGTCGGCCAGCCCGATCTTCAGGAAATAGCCCCAGATCACCTTTTCCAGCCCGGCGAAGCGTTCCTCGAACGGGATCTCGCGCGGGCGCTGCTGGATTTGCGGCAACAGGTCGCGCGCCCTCACGATCGGGCCGGCCACCAGCTGCGGGAAGAAGGCGACGAAGGTGGCGTAGCGCATCAGCGAGCGCTCCGGCTCCTTCACCTCGCCGGTGTAGAGGTCGATGCCGTAGCTGAGATTCTGGAAGGTGTAGAAGGAGATGCCGACCGGCAGCAGGATGTCCAGCGTCCGCCGTCCGATCTCCACCCCCAGCGAGGCCAGCGCGATCTCGGCGCTGTCGGCGAAGAAATTGTAGTATTTGAAGAAGAACAGCATGCCCAGGTTGGCGCCCAGGCTGATGAACAGGTACATCTTCTTCGTGCTGCGGTCGGGCGAGTCGGCGATCTTCAACCCGCAATAGAAATCGATGAAGGTGCTGAGCGCCAGCAGCCCGCAGAACCGGTAATCCCAATAGCCGTAGAAGATATAGCTGGCCACCAGCAGGAAGGGCGTGAAGGCGCGCGTGCGGGCCAGCGCCATGAAGCCGGCGCTGAACACGGTGATGAACAGCAGGAAATTCAGGCTGGTGAAGCTCATCGTGCCCCCGGCAGAGGTGTCGCGCGTCCAGGCGTTCGCGCAAGGAATGCCCTGCGCGGTATCGCGCAAGGGATGCCCGGCGAGATCGCGCAAGAAAGGTGAAGAACGACGCAGAAGATAAGCTCGATTTCGGGGAATCCCGGCTGCCGCGGTAGGGTTGTGCGGCCGGATATGGGACGTACTCTGAAATGAACCTGTCCGATGATTCCAAACGGCTAGGACCTCCAAGCAGGGGCTCGGCCATATTCGAAAGTGGCAAGCCGTCCCGGTGCGGCGGTGCGGTCCGGGGCGGCCCTGCTCATTAAGGGGGTGCAAGGCGGGGGGCGAGCGGCTACATATGCAGCCGACAAACCTTTCAACTCTGGCTGACGAGGAGGCACCGCCATGCGGGCCGAGATCGAAGCGGCCGCCGGCGAGATCAGAGAATCGCTGGCGCTGCTGAGGAGGCATCTTTGACTGGGACAATGCACTGCGGCGTCTCGACGAACTGAACAACCTCGCCGAGGATCCCAAGCTTTGGGACGATCCGACGCGGGCCCAGACCATCATGCGCGAGCGTACCCAGCTCGACACCTCCGTTGCCGGCTATCGCTCGCTGGAGCGCGACCTGTCCGACAGCCTGGAACTGATCGAGATGGGCGAGGCGGAGGGGGATGCCACCGTCGTCGCCGATGCGGAGGCTCAGCTCTACGGCCTGCGCGACCGCGCCAACAAGCTTCAGATCGAAAGCCTGCTGTCGGGCGAGGCCGATGCCAACGACTGCTTCGTCGAGGTGAATGCCGGCGCCGGCGGCACGGAGGCCCAGGACTGGGCGCTGATGCTGATGCGCATGTACACCCGCTGGGCGGAACAGCACGGCTACAAGACGGAATGGTTGGACGAGACGCCGGGTGAAGAGGCCGGCATCAAGTCCGCGACCGTTCAGATCAAGGGCCACAACGCCTATGGCTGGCTGAAGACCGAGGCCGGCGTGCACCGTCTGGTGCGCATCAGCCCGTTCGACAGCCAGGCGCGGCGCCAGACCAGCTTCTCGGCCGTCTCGATTTCCCCGGTGATCGACGACAAGATCGACATCGAGATCAACGAGAAGGACTGCCGCATCGACACCTACCGGGCGTCGGGCGCCGGCGGACAGCACATCAACAAGACCGACTCGGCGGTGCGCATCACGCACCTCCCGACGAACATCGTGGTGAGCTGCCAGCAGGAACGGTCACAGCACAAGAACCGCGCCAAGGCGTGGGACATGCTGCGTGCCCGCCTGTACGAGCGTGAGCTGAAGATCCGCGAGGATGCCGCCGCCGCGCTGGAAGCCACCAAGACCGACATCGGCTGGGGCCACCAGATCCGTTCCTATGTCCTGCACCCCTACCAGATGGTGAAGGATTTGCGGACGGAGGTGGAAACCTCGCAGAGCCAGGCGGTGCTGGACGGAGCGCTCGATCCCTTCCTGGAGGCCGCACTCGCCTCCCGGATCAAGGGGCAGAGCGACGACGCGCACGCCGCCGGGGGCTGACCGGTCGGAACGGAAAAAGGGCGGTCGCTTGCGGCCGCCCTTTTCGATTCGGTGCGTTTTCGGGATGGCCGGACCGGAATGGCCTTTTATGGAATGGAAGGTGAGGCTCGGCTGTTTCAACAGGCTGCTACTCCAACGATGCGGAGCGACCGATCCATGAACAGACGTCTTATTCCGGCCCTGAGTGGTGCCGTGCTGTGCGGTGCCATGCTGCTGGCGACCCCGGCCTTTGCCGCCTGCGAAACGGACAATCTGCCCGACGAGATGCGCCGGGCCTTTATCTCCGGCGCCCAGGAGGCCTTGAACGAGCATGGCTTCAACGCCGGTTCGGTCGATGGCCAGATGGGGTCGCGCACCCGCACGGCGATCCGCTCCTACCAGCGCGCGGCCAAGCTGCCGGTGGACGGCTGTGCCACCCAGGGTCTTCTCGACCACCTGAACTTCAGCCAGCCCAAGATCTACGGCCCCAACAAGCCGCGCTGATCCGTCGGCAGGGCTCAGGCCAAGGTCAGGCCAGCATGTCGAGCAGGCGCCGGCTGTTTTCCTGCGTCGCCTGGAGCACCTTGGCGTTCGCGGCGAAATCCACCTGGGCCGAGGTCAGGTCCAGCACCACGGCGGGGTCCAGGTTGCCGGCGGCGATCTGTTCCGACGCCGCTTCGGTGCGCGCCTGCGCGTCCTGAAGGCCGTCGACGGCGCTGGCCTGCGGCCGGTAGGGCGTGGCGGTGGTAGCCGATCCGATGTCCATGGCGCGCTGTCCGGATGGTTGAGCGGTCAGCATAAGGCGGCGGGGGTTTAGGGTTGGTGAATGGGGGAGGCGCTCCCCCAGACCGTCAACTGTCCGCCGTCACCCCTGCGCCAGCCAGTCGGCCAGCCGTCCCAGGAAGGCCGCGGCCTCCGCCGGGTCGTGCAGGCTCCAGGTCGCCGCCGTTTCCGCAGGGCCGTCCATCACCCGGATGCCGATCCCGCCGCCGTCTCCCCGGCTTGCCAGGGCCTGGAAGGCATCCTCGTCGGTTTCGTCGTCGCCGAGATAGATCGGCATGGTGCCGTCCCCCTCCAGCCCCAGCGCCTCCAGCAGGGCGAGCACGGCGCGGCCCTTGTCCCAGGGCAGGTTGGGGCGAAGCTCGAACAGTTCCTTGCCGCCGGTCATGCGCAGGCGCGGCTGGGCCTCCACCACCGCGCGGACGGCGTCGGCGACCCGGGGCTTCTCCGGTGGCGCGACCTGACGGGTGTGGATGGCGATGGCGAAGCGCTTGCGCTCCACCAGCGCGCCGGCAATGCCGCCGAGCCGGTCGCGCAGATTGGCGTCGGCGATGTCGAGATCGGGGACATACTCCACCCCAACCTGCCGGCGCAGGTCGGGACCGCGCAGGTCGAAGCCGTGGCTGCCGGCATAGACCAAGCCATCCACCGCCACCATCGCGGTCAGATCGTCCAGGTCACGGCCGCTGACGAAGGCGACCGGGCAGAGCGCCGACAGCCGCTTCACCACCGTGCGCGCCTCGTCGGGCATCACCGCCAGCTCGGGACGCGGGGCGATGGCGGCCAGCGTTCCATCATAGTCGAGGAACAGCGCAGGGGTGCGGCCGTCCAGGGATGCGGTGAAGGCATCGAATTCCGCCAAGGCGGAGGGGGGAAGGAGGGTCAAGGCTGGGTCCTCAGCGCCGCTGCCGGTCGGAATGCGGCGGCCGACCGATGCCGGAAAGCCGCGTTGGTGTAACGGCCGGACTGCGGGACTGGCTTCCGTTTCGGAAAAAGGAATGACCCGGCTGTGGCCGATGCGCAACAGACCCCTCCAAAAGCTGCGGCCCCACGCAGGGGCCGGCTTTGGGGGTTGCAGCGCCCCCTGCTTCTGGTACTGTTGCAGTGCAGCAAGCGATTGCTGCTTCGCCCTTCTTGGGCGTTTCCTCCCTAAACTCAAGGCCGCTGTTTCCAGCGGCCTTTTTCTTGCCAGAAAGCCCCCTGGGAAGGCAACCCCTGACAAAAGTCATAGCGCTGCGATCTTCCGGTCTGGAGCCGGCAGGTCGGCGCGAGAGCCGGGCGGGGCCATCGCAGCGGCGCGGGGCCGGCGAATTCAAAACTCCTTTTGTTTACAAATAGATGAAGCACGATTTTCCGGCTCTTCGGTCCGGGCCGCCGGGCGGCGGATGCCAGCAGGAAGGTCGCGTCCCCAAGTTTGTCGGCATCGTTGGCCAGCATGCGCCCCGCGGATTTTTTCGTGCGGAGCGGGCAGGGGAGCGAAAAACCGCCGCAGGGGGAACGGAGGCACTGCCGCCGGCGGGCGAACTGTCGTATAGATCGAAGCGAAACGCCTATCCGCCGTCATCCACAGGAGCCGTTCCCATGGACATCGCCATCATGGTTCTCGCCGTCGCATTCTTCTTCTGGCAGACCATCACCGACTGAGCGCATTGCCGACCGAACCGGCATCCGACGGTCAGGCGAACGGAAAGGGCGGTCCCATCGGGCCGCCCTTTTTCCATGTCGCCAATTCCATGCCACCAATCGGCCGGACGGCGCGTCAGTCGGCGGCGATGGGCGGTTCCAGCCGGGCATGGGCCGACGCGATCAGTTGCAACGTCTCCATGATCGAGCCGATGGCCTCGTGCAGGTCGGCCTGCTCGTCGCCGGGCAGGGTCGCCAGAACCGTCTCCAGTTCGACCGCCGCGTCCTGCAGACGCGCACAGGCATGCTCCAGATGGAGGCCGGTGCCCAGGCCGGCCTGCTGAGCGCTTGCGCCGGGATCATTTGCAGAATGCAAACGCGCAGCCGGTTTTCCGGCCCGCGTCGCGTTCCGGTTTGCAAAATGCAAATGAACGCTGCTGCCCGTGGCTCGCGTCCCCAATTTCTTCCGCATCATGGGCATATCCCCCGTTCGGTCTGAGCGGAGAATGCGCAAGTCCCGTGCCACCCGTGACCGCTGGTTGCGGCTGCTGTCTCGAAAGTGGTGCCGGGGCCGGGGCGACGGTCAGTCCGGCCACAGGCGGGCGGCACCGCGCATGCCGCTTTCCGCACCATGGCGGGCGACGGCCATCCGGGTGCGCGGATCGGCGGCCAGCGTCCAGGCGCCCCAGCGCCGCATCACCGCCTCGCACAGGCCGGGCAGGGCGGACAGGCCGCCACCGACCACCACCATGTCGGGATCCAGCAGGTTCAGCACCGGCGCCAGCGCGCGGGCCAGAGCATCGGCATGCCGGGCCAGCGTTCCGGCCGCGGCGGCATCCCCGGCCTGGGCGCGGGCGGCGATCTCCGGCGGGTTTAGCGTCTCACCGGTCAGATGGCAGTGCAGGCGCGACAGCCCGGCCCCGCACAGCATGGTTTCCAGGCAGCCCATCCGGCCGCAGCCGCAGGGCACCGGCGGGCCGTCCGCCTCCTCGCGCCAGGGCAGCGGCGCATGGCCCCATTCGCCGGCCAGCCCGGTGGCGCCGGGCAGGATGCGGCCATCCACGACGATGCCGCCGCCGACCCCGGTGCCGAGGATGACGCCGAACACCACGGCTCCGCTTCCGGCAGCTGCCCCATCGGTCGCCTCCGACAGGGTGAAGCAGTTGGCATCGTTGGCGATCCGCACCGGCCGCCCGAGCCGCCGCGTGGCGTCCGCGACGAAGCTATGGCCCTCCAGCCAGGGCAAATTGACCGCGCGCACCCGTCCGGCCGTGGCGTCGACCAGACCGGGAAGGCTGATGCCGATACCGCCGGTTCCAGCCGGGTCGAGGGCGTTCACCGTCTCCGCCAGGGCGTCCAGCGTGGCGTCATAGCCGCGGGGGGTCGGACGGCGGTGGCGGGCCAGTTCCGTCCCGTCGCGGTCCAGCGCCACGGCGGCGATCTTGGTGCCGCCCAAATCGATTCCGACTCGCATGACTGTCGCTGTCCGGATGGTGGAATATGACCGAATTTCGGCGGCAACCCTATACCCCTCCCCCGTCCGGCGGACCAGGGTTGCTTTCGTGCCGGAAGGGTCAATCCACCCACCCCGGAAGAGAGGGGGCAACCGCCCTTTGCTCCGTCGGGGCTTGGGGGGCGCATCACTAGAGTCTCATCAGCGCATCCTTCACTGATCGGCGTCTTGAGATGTCCATGGACCGTTCTGCCCCGAAACATTCCTCGCGCGCCCGGCGCGCCGCTCCGGGCCACCACGATCCCGTTTCCGAGTCCGCCGGTGTCACGGCGGCCGAGATTCGCGATGGACTGGTGCTCGCCTTCCTGGCGCGCAAAAGGCTGCTGGTGCTGGTGGGCGACGCCGGCTCGGGCCGTCCCGCCTTGTTCCGCCAACTGGTCGAGCATGTCGAGGCCGACGGTGCCATGGCGCTGCCGGTCGCGGCGTCGGTCGGATCGGAGGTGGAGGATCTGGTCGCCGCCGCCGGCACCGGCGCCCTGCCCGATCTGGTTCCGGGGGAGGACGGCGAGACCGATTTCGACGTGCTGATCGCGGCGCTGGAAGAGCGGCTGGAGCTTGCCGGATCGGGGCTGCTGGCGGTGGACAACGCCGCCGTGCTGGCGCCGCCGGTGCTGGCCGATCTGGTCGATCTGACGCGGGCGGAGACGCCGGCCGGCCGCTTCATGCAGGTGCTGCTCTGCGGCACGCCCGAACTGGAAGGCACATTGGCGCGCGCCGGTCTGAGCGACGAGTTGCGCGACATGGGCGTGATCTACCGGATGGCGGCGGGCGGCGGCTTCGTCGACGATGTGCGGGAGCCTGCTCCGGCGCCTCAGCCCGTGCCCCGGCCAGCACCCCATCCTGGGCCGATGCTGGCGGTACCGCCCCAGCCCCAACCGCAGCAGGTGCCGGTGCAATCCGCCGCGATTCCGCCGGCGAACGATTGGTCGGTGGGGCAGCGCCGGGAACACCTGCCGCAGGAGGAGCGCTGGCAGGGCGACCAGAGCTGGACCGACCGCGACGCCGGGCCGACTGCTGGTCCGATGGCCGGCGCAGAGGGCCAGGGCTGGTCGCCGGACGGCGGTCAGGCCGGTGCCATGCGGGCGCCGCGGCGGACCGCGCTCTACGCCGGGGCGGCCCTGACCACGCTGGTCCTGCTGGGGGCCGCCGGTGCTGCCATTGCCACCGCCATGCCGGGCGCCTTCCCCGACCGTGCCCTGGCCATGGTCGAGGAGAGCTGGGCCAAGGCGCGCGAGGCGGTCGAACGGACCGTGCAGGGACTGACCGGGGCCGCAGCACCGGCCGAGCAGCAGCATGCCGTCACCGTGCCGGTCGCCCCCGCTCCCGAAATGAGAGTGTCACCCGCGGTCACTCCTTCCACCGCACCTACGGCCCCGACTACGCAGACAACTGCTCAGGCGCTGCCCGCCGCGCCGCCCGCCGGTACCCAGACGGTGTCGAAGCCGGCGACGCCTGCCTCGACGACTGTGCCGACAGCGGCGGCTCCGATTGAAACCGCGGCGTTGCCGCCGGCCCAGGCGCAGCAATCCGCCGCCAAGACCTCCGCGACCGGCAACACGGAAGCGGCGCCGGGCGTCGCCTCGCTGCCGCCGCTGGAAGACCCGTCGACGACCGCCGCGGTTCCTCCTGCTCCCCAGGCTGCCGTTCCGGATGCCGATACCGCCCAGCGCGTGCGGACGATGGTCGATCAGGCCCGCCGCCAGATCGCTGGCAAGCGTCTGACCACCCCGCCGGGCGACAACGCCTATGAGACGGTGCAGCGCATCCGTCAGATCGCGCCGTCGTCGCCGGAGGCGGCGGAACTGGTGACCACCATGACGGACACCTATCGCCGCTGGGCGATGCTGGCCGAACGGGACGGCGACTGGTCGGAGACGAAGCGCTTCTACGAGCGGGCGCAGATGATCTCGCCGGAAAGCCCCGATCTGGCCGAGCGCATCCGTGCCGCGAGCGAACAGCGCGTCTATAGCGGCCCCTCCGTCGGCCCCGCCACCGGGACCGCTATCGGCAATGCTGGCGGCACCGCGCCCGGAAGCTCCGCGGCGCCAGTGAACGCAACGCCGGGGCTGGGCGACCGCGAGTCGGTTCTGGCCCTGTTGCGCAATCCGGCAGAGCTGTCGCGCACGCTCCAGGCGGGCGCCAGTGCCGACACGCGGCTGGACAACGGCAAGACCCTGCTGATGATCGCCGCCGAACAGGGCCTTGCCGACGCGGTGCGCGTGCTGCTCGACCGCCACGCCCGCACCGACCTGCGCACCTCCGATGGCGCCACCGCGGTGATGTATGCCGCCTGGGGCGGGCATGACGGGGTGGTCCGGGCGCTGGCCAGCGGCGGTGCCGACCTCGACACCACCAACAGCGATGGCAAGACCGCGCTGATGGCAGCCGCCGCCCGCGGCCACCAGGAGGTGGCGCGCACGCTGATCCAGCACGGGGTGATGGTCGACCGCACCACCGCCTATGGCTGGTCGGCGCTGATGTACGCCGCCAACAACGGGCACGAGGCGGTCGCGAAGCTGCTGCTCGACAGCGGGGCGAACCCCTACCGCATGGATGCCAACGGCAACTCCGCCCTGACGCTGGGCGCATTGCAGGGGCATGTGCAGGTGGTGGAGGCCCTGAAGCCGCGCTGATCGAAGCCGCGTTGATTCTACCGGCGGATCCCCCCGGTAGCGTCTACTGGTCGAGGCGGACGGAGCCGCGCCACATCCCGGCGCTCTGTCCGCCATTGGCGTAGTGGAAGATGCCGGGGCCGTCCGGCTGGCCGTTGCGGAACCGTCCGGCGAAGCGGCTGCCGTCGTTGAAAGTCATCACGCCGAAGCCGGACATCAGGTCGCCCGACCATTCCCCTTCATAGGTCTGGCCGTTGGCGAAATGGTAGACGCCGGTTCCCTGGCGGATTGGGCGGCCCAGTGCTGTGTTGCTTCCCGAATTCGACGAGGGCTGTGCCCAGCCGCCTTCATAGCGGTCGCCACCAGAAAAGCCGTAGCTCCAGTACCGGCTGTCGGGGCGGCTGCGCGCCCGCTCCGCCGCGGTGCGGGCATCGCCCAGCGCGCGCATCGCCTGCTGCTCCGCCTCCACCGCCGGGCCGTCCGGGGTTGAGAAGCTGCGCTGCCCGGTCAGGACCGGGTCGGATGTGCCCGCGGCAGGCGGCTCGCCGCCTTGCTCTATACCGGGATCGCCGAAGGATGGTCCGGCTTCCACCGGGCCACGGCCACGGGCAGCCTGCGGCGACGGGTCGGCCCAACGGGCTGACAACGCCCCTGCGGTGAGATAGCCGGTTCGCCCGGCCAAGTCGCGCACGCGCAGCCAGCTTCCTTCCGGCACCGCCTCCAGCACCGTCACGGCACTGCCCGCCGCCAACTGGGCGACACCGCGGGCGCCGACCGCCGGCCGGTCGAACAGGACGCCCGGCTTCGCCATCTCATAATTGCCGGGCGGAAGGCTGGAACCGGTCACCGCCGGCGGTTCCTTCGCCGGAGCGGTAGCGGAAGGCGCGGCCCCTGCCGGAGGCGTGGCTGGCGGGGTGGCCGGTGGTTTGGCAGGGGCGGCGGCGACGGCTGGCACCAGCACCAGAGTGCTGCCCAGCCTATCCTGGAGCCAGGGCAACTGCCGGCCGTCGCTGCGTTCGGCGACCGAACGCGCGACCTCGGCCAGCGAATCGCGGAAGGCGACGCCGGGCCTGACCATCTCGCGCGCCAGCGCGGCAGTGAAGGCATCGGGTCCCTTGCCCGACTTCGGCGGCACCGGCGGCACGCCCGGACGGTGGGCATAGACGACGAACAGGCCGTCGGCCTCCATCGGCGTGCCCAGCGCACCGCCACCGACCCGCTGGGCCAGCGCCTCTGCGACGCCGGGATCGATCACCACGATGGATTTGCGCCCGCTGTCGCGCAGGTCGCTCAGCACGCTGTCGAGGTCGAGGGCGTTGCGCGGCAGGTCGTCCGCTCCGGTGGGGGCGGCATCGGCGGGCAGCAGAAACTCCCGCTCCCCCAACCCGACGGCGAGGCCGGTGTAATAGACGAAACCAAGGTCGGCCCCCGACAGCGCCTCGCGGAAACGCTCCAGCGCCGATTCCATGGCGACCCGTCCGACATTGTCGGCCCGCGTCACCGAAAAGCCGGCGCTGCGCAAGGCCGACGCCATGGCCGAGGCGTTGGCGGCCGCCTGATCGGACCGGCCGTCGAGCGCGATGTAGCGGCCGTTGTCGATGACCAGCGCCACGCGCTTGCCGGTCTCCGCCTGGGCGCCGCCCGCCTGCATACCGCCGAAGGGCAGGGCGGCCAGCAGTGCAGCCGTCAGGACGGTCGCCTCGAGCCGGCGCCTCCACCGGCCGGCCGGGCGGCGGTCTGCATGGCTTGCGGTCGGGAGTGCGGTCTTCGTCACGGCGTTCCATCCTTCGTAATCGCGGCAGCCTCTTGCCATGGCAATGGGCATGACCCCAAGGACATGACCCTGGGCGCCGCCCGTTGCCGGGAAGCGTACCGCCGCGGGGAGCATAGCCTTTTCCGTCAGTCGGGAGCGCCGCTCATTCGGAGCGTCGGACTGTGCCGGCGTTACCCCGCGTGGGCGAGGTAGGTCTGGGGCGGCTCTGGCGCACGCGCCACACCTCCGGCGGCGGCGGCAGTTCCGGCGATGTATCGCTTTCCCTTCGCGGCGAAGCCGCCTATATGACGCTCCTTCGCAGACAACGAGGTTCGCCATGCCGCCCGCCAAGCCGTCCGCCGTCCGGATGTCCGACACCGAAATCGCCCGCGTGCAGATGTACCTGCGCAAGACGCTGGGCAATCCCAAGATCGTGATCGAGCCGCCGGCCAAGCCCGGCCAGTCGGCCGAAGTGACGGTGGATGGCGAGTTTTTCGGCACGCTGAACCGTGACGAGGACGAGGGCGAGGTGTCCTATGCCCTGAACGTCGTCATTCTGGAAGAGGACCTGCCGGAGCCGCCGGCCATTCCGCGCCGCTGATTTCCCGGTCTTCTCCGGCTTTCCGCCCTGGGGCGCCCTATAGCGTCGTGCGTTCGATATGAAACGCACGACGCTGTCGCTTTATGTGTGGCGATCGGATTCACGCTTCAAATCGGGTCCGATTTTATGCGATCCGATCTAGCGGCTACGAGCGCGAAGCTCCGCTGCCAGGGCAGCCAGCAGGGTCTGCCCGCCTGACAGGGTCAGGCCGCGGACAAGGACAATCGCCTTGTGCCCGCCGCGCCGGTGCATGACCAGCCGCACATTGCGGCTGCCGGCAGCCTTCAATTCCGCCTTCACCGCATCGTTGGGCGCCACGTTGCCGGCGACGAGAGTCATCTCCGCCTTGTGTCGGTAGTCGTGCGCCGGATCGATCCAGGCGACGAACAGCGGCTTGCCACCCACCATCGGATAAAGCGCCAGATCCCGAATCGTCTCGTGTGGATGGATGCGCGCGCCGTCCACCGTCAACCCGCGTTCCGTCACGCCGAGCCGCACGGCGCGGCGCTGCACAGTCTCCGACAGGGTCACCACCCACAGCAGCAGCACCGGCACCGCGCAGAAGGCGGCCAGCCATTGCAGCATGCCGGACAGCTCGTCCGGCGCCAGCCCGGCTCCGGCGATGAAGCCGGTCGCCAGCAGTCCCGCGATCAGCAGATAGCGCGTGCGGATCACCGGCGTCAGCACCGGCGTCGCCATGAACACGGCGCCGGCCGCGCCGTCTTCGCGCGTGACTTCCAGACTGGGGGGCGGCTTGGCGGCGGGCATGTCGCTGGGGCGGTCGTGAACGGGGCGTGATCCTGTTCCGGCGGGGTGCCGCCCGTCCAGTCCTTTCGCCCTGCCCGTTCCACCGCTTATCCGCACCCGCGCTGCGTGTCCGGGCGGGTCGGCTCCTCGCCCGTGCCTTGAAAATGGCGGGGGACGTGGTAATCTGCGGGGCAGGAGGTGACGCGAGCCATTTTCCTGAATGGCGGGACCGGTTTCCCAGCCCCGCCAATGTTGGCTTACCTGTCCTGGTCCGTGTTGAAGCCGGCTTCGAACTCGAACTTCAGCTTGAACCAGAAGCGGCCGAGCCACTTCAGGAATTTTCTCACTCGCGTCACCTCCTTTCGGTTGCCATCGGCGCGTTGTGCGCGTCCGGCGGCGCGAGAATACAGGGCACGCATGTGCGTGCCAATCTCGCCGCGGTGGAAATTTCCCTCAAAGTTGCGGTCCGATGCCCTCGGACGAGAAGGTTGGGCTTTTGCAACCCTGGTGCCCTGATCGGGGTGGTGATAGTTTGCGGGGTGGATGATTTCTGACCAAACCGTCAGATCCATTTTCCAAATCCGCCCCATATCCGCCCTGTGAAGGACCGCCGCCCGTGACCTTCCCAAATCCGCTCGATGTCCGGGAGGCGACCGCTTCCAGGCAAGGCTCGGACCGGGCCGCTCCTTCGGCCAAGTCCCCGGTGGTTGTCGAGGCACGCAAGCTCTCTCTGGTCTATCCCACGGCGGACAAGCCCGTCACGGCGCTGAGCGAGGTCGACCTGACCATCGCCAGAGGCGATTTCGTGTCGCTGATCGGTCCCAGCGGCTGCGGCAAGACCACGCTGCTGCGCGTGATCGCCGATCTGGAACGTCCGACTTCCGGCCAGATCGCCATCGAAGGCATGACGCCGGAGCAGGCACGGCTGAAACGGCTTTATGGCTACGTGTTCCAGGCACCGGCGCTCTACCCGTGGCGGACGGTGGAGCGCAACGTGATGCTGCCGCTGGAGATCATGGGAATCGCCCGCGCCGAACGGCAGGCACGGGCCCGCGAGCAGTTGGAGCGCGTCGGTCTGTCGGGCTTCGAGCGCAAGTTTCCCTGGCAACTCTCCGGCGGCATGCAGCAGCGGGTGTCCATCGCCCGCGCTCTCGCCTTGCAGCCGGACCTGCTGCTGATGGACGAGCCGTTCGGCGCGCTGGACGAGATCACCCGCGACCATCTGAACCTGCATCTGACCCAGCTGTGGCGGGCGACCGGCAAGACCTGCGTCTTCGTCACGCATTCGATTGCCGAGGCGGTGTTCCTGTCCACCCGCATCGTGGTGATGAGCCCGCGCCCCGGCCGTATCCTCGATGTCATCGACTGCAACAGCCTGCCGCGCGAGCGCACGCTGGACATCCGCGAGTCGCCGGAATTCGCCGCCATCGCCCACCGCGTGCGCGAGGGGCTGAAGGAAGGGCACAGCTACGATGACTAAGCGCGCGCTTCCCGTCACCGTGATGACGCTGCTCCTGCTGGCGGCCTGGTACATCGGGGCGGCGTGGCTGAACTGGCCGCAGGCGGCGGAGACGCTGGCGCGCGCCAGCAAACCGGCCGGCTTCGCGGACGTGCTGGCCCAGGCCTACACGATGAAGCGGCCGATCCTGCCCACCCCCGATCAGGTGGTGGTGGAACTGTGGAATTCCCTGACCGGCTACGCACCGTCTAGCCCGCGCAACCTGCTGTTCCATGCCTGGGTGACGGCGGAGGCGGCGCTGACCGGGCTGGCGATGGGGCTGGGGCTCGGCATCCTGCTGGCCGCCGGCATCGTCTATACCCGGACGCTGGAGGCAAGCCTGCTGCCCTGGGTGATCGCGTCGCAGACCATCCCGATTTTGGCAATTGCCCCGATGATCGTCGTCATCCTCGGCAACATCGGGCTGACCGGGCTGCTGCCGAAGGCGGTGATCTGCATGTATCTCTGCTTTTTCCCGATCACGGTCGGCATGGTGAAGGGGCTGCGGTCCGCCGATCCGCTGTGGCTCGACCTGATGCGGACCTATTCGGCCAGCGGGATGCGCGCCTTCTGGTCGCTGCGGCTTCCGGCCTCCATGCCCTTTCTGTTCGCCAGTCTCAAGGTGTCGGTCGCCATCAGCGTGGTCGGCGCCATCGTCGGCGAGCTGCCGACCGGCGGGCAGGCCGGGCTGGGCGCGCGGCTGCTGTCGGGGTCCTATTACGGCCAGACCGTGCAGATCTGGGCGGCGCTGATCATGGCCTCTCTGCTGTCGGTGGCGCTGATCGCCGTCGTGCGCGGTCTTGAGCTGGTCCTGCTTGGCCGGGCGGGTGCGCGATGAGCGATCTGACGACGGACCCCTACCGCACCAGCCTGCGCACGGCCGCCGATTGGGGGCTGGTCGCCATCGCCCTGCCGACGCTGGCGGCACTGGCCCTGCCGGTGGGCGTCCGGAATGGCGCCGTCCTTGGCTGGTTCGGCGGAACCATGGCGCCGCTGTTCCTGATCGGGGTGGTGCTGGCGGTCGTCGCCGGTGCCTCGGCACCGAAGCGGGTCTGGGGCGCCTGGGCGGAGTTGGCCGGCGTGGCGCTGGCTTGGCTTCTGCCGCTGCATCTGCTGAACGAGGGGCTGGATCTCTCGGCCGGCTGGGGGCTGTGGCTGTTCCTGGCCGCGGCGACGCTGCTGCTGTGGCGGGTGATGGGGGTGCTGGCCGGCGTGCCGGGCTGGACCCGCTCCGTCATCGTGCCCGGCCTGTTCGGGCTCGGCCTGCTGGTGGGGTGGGAGGTGCTGGTCCGCGGCTTCCAGGTGCCGGCGATCCTGCTGCCGCCGCCCAGCCGCATCGCTGCGGCGCTGGCCGCCAACGCACCGGTGCTGTGGGACGATTTCCGCCAGACGGTGCTGACCTCCGTCCTGCGCGGCTATGTCATGGGCTGCGGTGCCGGTTTCCTCGTGGCAATCCTTGCCGACCGCGTGCCCTTTCTTGCCCGCGGATTACTGCCGCTCGGCAATCTCGCCAGCGCCATCCCAGTGGTCGGCATCGCGCCGATCATGGTGATGTGGTTCGGCTTCGACTGGCAGTCGAAGGCCGCGGTCATCGTCGTCATGACCTTCTTCCCGATGCTGATCAACACGCTGGCCGGCCTCGGCAATTCGGAGCGCATCCAGCTCGACCTGATGCGCAGCTATGCCGCCGGCTATGGCAGCACGCTGGTCAAGCTGCGGCTGCCCAACGCACTGCCCTTCCTGTTCAACGGCTTGAAGATCAACTCCACCCTGGCCCTGATCGGCGCCATCGTTGCCGAATTTTTCGGCACGCCGGTGGTCGGCATGGGGTTCCGCATCTCGACCGAAGTGGCGCGGATGAATCTCGACATCGTCTGGGCCACCATCGCCGTGGCGGCGCTGACCGGCTCCGGCCTTTACGGCGCGTTGGCGCTGCTGGAGCGCGTGACGACGGCTTGGCATCCATCGATGCGGGGGCGTTGACGGGCCTCGCGAAGCCGCTGGCGCGGCCATTGCTTTCACCTCGCCATTCCAGCCGGCAAGGGAGGTGGGCATGGCCGATGTCGTCGTTCTGAAGCATGTCCGCCTGACCCGGGCCCTGCTCGCCATTGAGATGGCCGCCGCGTCGTTGGACGGTGAGCTTGTCGCTCTGCGCACCGCCGGACAGGCCGGTCTGCTGGGCGATTATGCCGAGGAAGCCACGCTCCTGCGCACCTATGTCCGCACTTTGCGTGTCCTGTTGCAGGCGATGACCCCCGACGAGGTGGACGAGGCGGGACTGAGCGAGCGCCATGCTTTGGCGGAAGCGGCGGTCGGCCGCTGTGCCGCCGCTTTGCGGGTGCTCGACCTGCCGGTCGGTGGTGGCCCAGTCAGCGGAACCGCCTGACGACTGCTGTCGCGAAACCGACAGCGGCTTGACGCCTTCCGGCCACTACCATACTGCCGTATGGCTGGGATGCGGAACGCCTTTCCCCTCTCGGCCGAAGGAACGCCGCGCTATAGTGGCAGGCCCAACGAACAGTCGGACTTCACCGACAACGCTGCAGGCTTGATAAGGGCGCGATGAGGCTTCTCGTTTCCGATCTGACCCACCGCTATGACGATCTGACCGTGCTGGACGGCATCGACCTGACCCTGGCGGAGGGGGAAATCCTGGCGGTGATCGGCCCCAGTGGCTGCGGCAAGTCGACCTTGCTCGGCATTGCCGGCGGCATCGTCGCCCCGACCTCCGGCAGCATCCGGGTGGAGGGGGAGGTGCCGGACGGCTGCCTCAACCCGATCACCTTCATCTTCCAGGACTTCGCCCTGCTGCCCTGGCGCACGGTCGAGGACAATGTCGCCCTGGTGCTGGAACACCACAAGTTGTCCGCCGCCGAGCGGCGCGAGCGCATCGACAGCGGCCTGCGCCGCATAGGGTTGTGGGAGTTCCGCAAGGCCTTGCCCAAGCAGCTGTCCGGCGGCATGCGCCAGCGGGTCGGCATCGCCCGCGCGCTGGCGGTGCGCCCGGCGATGCTGCTGCTGGACGAGCCGCTGTCGGCGCTGGATGCCCAGACGCGCGAGTTGCTGATGGACGATTTCCTCGAACTTTGGCGGCGGGAGAAGACCACCGCCCTTTATGTCACCCACAATCTGGACGAGGCGTTGCGGCTGGCCGACCGGGTCTGCGTGCTGAGCCGCCGTCCAGGCCGCATCCGCGAACTGGTCACCATCGAGGAGCCGCGGGAGCGCCGGCAGGAGCCGTCGGCCCAGGCCCATCTTGCCGAAGTGCGCGACCGACTGTGGCACCTGATGAAGGCCGAAGCCCAGATGGCCGACCGGGAGATCGCCCGTGCCTGACAGCCTGAACCCGCCCACCGCAGCCGCCGCGTCCACGATGGGCCAGCCCGTCCGCTTCCGTGGCGGCGGTTTTACCGTGAAACGCCATCCCTGGGCGGCGCTGGCGGCCTTCGCCGTGCTGATCGCGGTGTGGGAGGGGGCGAGCCGTCTCGGCCTCGCCAGCCCGCTGTTCCTGCCGCCGCCGAGTGCCGTCGCCCATGCGCTGTCGGGCATGGTGACGGACGGATCGCTGTGGATGAACCTGAAGGCGTCGCTGGGGCGCATCGCCGTCGGCTGGGTGCTGGGCACGGCGGGCGGCATGCTGGTCGGCTTCGCCATGGGCATCTTCTCAACGGCCCGCGCGGTAGGGGTGCCGCTGGTTTCGGCCTTCTTCCCGATCCCGAAGATCGCGCTTCTGCCACTGTTCATCCTGTGGTTCGGCATCGGCGAGCCGTCGAAATTCGCCACCATCGGCTTTGGCGTCTTCTTCCCCACCGTCATCGCCACCTACAGCGCCATCGATTCGGTGCCGCGCAACCTGATCCGCATGGCACAGAGCTTCGGCCTGCCCTGGCGGTCGATCCTGCGCTCCATCGTCCTGCCGGGCGCGCTGCCGGGCATCCTGGCCGGCTTCCGCATCACCGCGTCGATCGCACTGATCCTGGTGGTGGCGGCGGAGATGATCGGGGCGGAGTACGGCATCGGCGCCTTCGTGCTGATGGCCGGCAACCTGATGCAGACCGACACGTTGCTGGCCGGCGTGCTGGTGCTGTCGCTGCTCGGGCTCGCCATCGGCACGGTGCTGTCGCAGCTTGAACGGCGCCTGCTGAACTGGCGCTGACCGGCTTTTTCCCAAGAAACTGAACCATACATCGGGAGGATTTCCGTCCATGACCGCCGCCATGACCGTGGCCCGCCTCACCCGGCGCGCCGTGATCGCCACTGTGTCCCTGGCCGCCGGGGCCGCCTTCGCCGCCGGTACCCTGATGTCCGCCGCGCTGGCGCAGCCGCTGGAGAAGGCGACGGTCGGCGTGCTGGCGCTGTCTTCCTCCGGGCCGATTTTCATCGCCAAGGCAAAGGGCTATTTCGAAAAGGAGGGGCTGGACGTCGAGCTGAAGATGTTCACCTCGGCCCAGCAGGTGCCGGTCGCCGTCACCTCGGGCGATGTCGATTTCGGTGTCACCGGCCTGACCGCCGGCTTCTACAACCTCGCCTCCAAGGGTGCCGTCACGATCATTGCCGCGCAGAGCCGCGACGAGCCGGGCTTTCCCTTGAGCGCCTATCTCGCGACCAACGCCGCCTATGACGCCGGGCTGAAGGCGCCGGCCGACCTGAAGGGCAAGCGGGTCGCCATCACCACCGTCGGCTCGACCTTCCATTACATGATCGGGCTGCTGGCGCAGAAGCACGGTT
This sequence comes from Azospirillum melinis, assembly GCF_013340935.1. Taxonomy (GTDB): domain Bacteria; phylum Pseudomonadota; class Alphaproteobacteria; order Azospirillales; family Azospirillaceae; genus Azospirillum; species Azospirillum melinis. Next base: position 90,725 of record NZ_WHOS01000028.1, read on the forward strand.
TCACGGTCAAGGACGTGACCATGGTGCCGTTGCAGGATGTGCCGAAGATGGTCGCCGCCTTCAAGGGCGGGCAGGTCGACGCCATCATCGCGCCCTCCACCGTGTCGCGGCAGCTGGTGGCCGACGGCGCCGGCAAGATGCTGGGCTGGGTCGGCGACGAGACGCCCTGGCAGCTCGGCGCCCTGTTCACCGCGCCGAAGACGATGAAGGACCGCCGGCCGCTGGTGGAGAAGTTCGTCCGCGCCTACAAGACGGCGCTCGCCGAATACCATGCCGCCTTCAACGGCAAGGACGCCGCCGGCAATCTGGTGAAGGGGCCGGGCTATGACGAGCTGCTGACCATCATCGCCGAAGCGACCAAGCAGAAGCCGGACATCGCCGCCGCCGGTCTGCCCTATGTCGATCCGCAGGCCCGCCTGCTGGTGGACGACGTGATCAATCAGGTGAAGTTCTGGCAGTCGGAAGGTCAGGTCGACAAGGCGCTGGATCCGAAGTCGGTGATGGATCTCAGCATCGCCGGGCAGTGAGGAGAAGGGGCGGGGCGGTCAGACTGACAGATAGGCCGCCCTCACCCCGTCATCCGCCAGCAACTCCGCCATCGTGCCGGTCCAGCGCAGGCGGCCGGTTTCGATGACGCAGGCGCGGTCGGCGACGGATGAGGCGAAGGACAGGCTCTGTTCGGACAGCAGCACCGACAGCCCCTCCGCCTTCAGCCGCCGCACCGCCTCGGCCATCTGCTTGACGATCAGCGGCGCCAGCCCTTCCGACGGTTCGTCCAGCAGCAGCAGCGACGGGTTGCCCATCAGCGTGCGGGCCAGGGTCAGCATCTGCTGCTCGCCGCCGCTCATCCGGGTGCCGCGGCGGCCGCGCATCTCCGCGAGGTTGGGGAACAGCGCGAACAGCTTCTCCGGCGTCCAGGCCGGGGCGCCGGGGCGGGGAGGCTGGCGGCCGACCTCCAGATTTTCCTCCACCGTCAAATCGGCGAAGATGCGGCGGTCCTCCGGCACATAGCCGACGCCGAGCCGGGCGATGCGGTGGGCGGGCAGGGCGGACAGGTCGCGTCCGTCGAAGCGCAGGGTCGCGGCACGCCGCTCCACCAGTCCCATGATCGCCTTCAGCGTGGTGGTCTTGCCAGCGCCGTTGCGGCCCATCAGCGCCACCACCTCGCCGCGGCCGATGGTCAAAGCGATGCCGTCGAGGATGTGGGCGCGGCCATACCAGGCCTGGAGGCCGTCCACCGTCAGCAGGGGGTCGCTCACGCCTCGCCTCCCAGATAGACGGACTGCACGCGCGGGTCGGCGCGCACCCGATCCGGCGAGCCCTCCGCGATCAGCCGGCCACGGTCGAGCACCAGCACGCTGGTGGCGTGGCCGAAGACGGCATCCATGTCATGCTCGGTGAACAGAACGGCGAGGCCGCGCTCGCGCACCAGCTCCGCCGTCAGCGCCATCAGGGCAAGGCGTTCGGCTGGCGCCATGCCGGCGGTCGGCTCGTCCATCAGCAGCACCGTCGGCTCGCTCGCCAGCGCCATCGCCAGTTCGACCCGCTTCACGTCACCATAGGCCAGCACGCCGCAGGGACGGTCGGCCTGGGCAGCCATGCCGACGCGCTCCAGCAGGGCCAGCGCCGGTTCGCGGAACTGGGCGGCGGCCGGGCGCCACAGCCCGAACAGCCGGCGGGCGCGCGACAGCAGGACCATCTGCACATTCTCCGCCACCGTCATCGAGGCGAAGGTCGCGGTGATCTGGAAGGTGCGGCCGACCCCCAGCGCCCAGATGCGCCGGGGCGGCAGCCCGACCAGCTCGGTGCCGTCCAGCTTGATCGATCCCGAGTCGGGGCGCAGTTGGCCGTTCAGCAGGTTGAAGCAGGTGCTCTTCCCGGCGCCGTTCGGACCGATCAGCGCCAGCAGGTCGCCGGAACGCAGGGTGAAGGACACGCCGCCCACCGCCTGCACCCCGCCGAAGGAGCGTTGCAGGTCGCGCACCACCAGCTCGCTCATGCCCGCCTCCTGAAGCCGGACAGGAAGCCGACGATCCCCTTGGGGAAGATCAGAACCAGCGCGACGATGATCAGGCCCAGCACCAGCCGCCACCAGTCGGTCAGGCTCATCACCTCCGACTCCAGCAGGTGGAACGCCACCGCACCGGCAAGCGGTCCGGCGACGGTCTGGATGCCGCCCATCAGCACCATCACCAGCGCGTCGACCGACTGCGGCACCGCCAGAAGGGTGGGGAAGACGCTGCCCTTGGCGAAGGCATAGAGACCGCCGGCCAGCCCGGCCGCGGTGCCGGCCAGCACGAAGGCCATCCATTGGAAGCGGCGCACGTCGATGCCCACCGATTCGGCCCGCAATCCCGAGTCGCGACCGGCCCGCAGCGCATAGCCGAAGGGGGCGAAGGCCACCCGGCGCAGCAGCCACAGCGTGCCGCCGCACAGGCCCAGCGTCAGCCAGTAATAGGTCGCCTTGCCCGCCGCCCAGCCCGGCGGCCAGACGCCGAGGATGCCGTTGTCGCCGCCGGTCACCGCATACCATTGGAAGGCAATCGACCAGACGATCTGGGCGAAGGCCAGGGTCAGCATGGCGAAATACAGCCCCGAGCGCCGCACGCAGAACCAGCCGGCCACCAAGGCTCCCAACCCGGCCAGCACCGGCGCTCCGGCCAGCGCCAGCGGCATCGGTGCGCCCAGATGCTTGACCAGCAGGGCCGAACCGTAGGCTCCCAGCCCGAACCATGCCGCATGGCCGAAGGACACCAGCCCGCCCAACCCGATCAGCAGATGCAGGCTGGCAGCGAACAAAGCGAGGATCACCACCTCGGTCAGCAGGATCAGCGCGTAATCGCCGGCGACCAGCGGTGCCGCGGCGAGAAGTGCCAGCAGCGCCAGCGCCCACGGCCCGGCATGGCGCCCGGCCGACAGCGGCACGGTCACCGCGGCCGTTGCGGTCGGCGGCACCTCCTCGGCCCGGCCGAGCAGGCCGTGCGGGCGCAGGACGAGAACCACCGCCATGAACAGGAAGACCAGCACCAGCGTGATCTGCGGGAAGACCAGGATGCCGAAGGCTTGCAACTGCCCGATCAGCAGCGAGGCGAGGAAGGCGCCGGTCAGGCTGCCCATGCCGCCGACCACGACGACGACGAAGGCCTCGACCACGATGGCCATGTCCATCTGCAAGGTCACCGACTCACGCGGAACCTGCAGGGCGCCGCCCAGCCCGGCCAGCGCACAGCCCAGGAACAGCACGCCGGTGAACAACCGCGCCGGATCGACGCCGAGCGCGCTGGTCATCTCGCGGTCCTGCGTCGCCGCCCGCACCAGGGTGCCCCAGCGGGTGCGGTTGAACAGCAGCCACAACAGCCCGAGCACCAGCGGCCCGAGGCCGATCAGCACGAGGTCGTAGAGCGGGAAGGGCTGGTCCAGAATGTCGATGGAGCCCTTCAGCCCCGGCGCGCGTCGGCCCAGCAGATCCTCCGGTCCCCACGCCCAGGCGGTCAGATCCTGCACCACCAGCACGATGCCGAAGGTGCCCAGCAGCTGGAACAGCTCCGGCGAGCGGTAGAGCCGGCGCAGCAGCCCGACCTCCATCGCCGCGCCCAACACGCCCATCGCCAGCGCCGCGGCGGCGACGGAACCCCAGAAGCCGGCCGGCGTACCGCCGAACCGTTCGATCAGCGACCAGCCGGCATAGGCGCCGACCATGTAGAAGGAGCCGTGCGCGAAATTCACGATCCGCGTCACGCCGAACACGATGGTCAGCCCCGACGACACCAGAAACAGCGTCGCCGCGGTCGCGAGGCCGCTGAGGGCCTGGACGAGAAGGAAGGACATGGGGGGTGAGGCGCCGGAAGCCCGGCGCCTTACTCCGCCGGCCGCATCTTGCGCGCCGCGTCGTCGGGCGGCAGGTAGTTGGCACCGTCGGCGTAGCGCCAGTCCTTCATTGTGCCGCGGCCGTCCTTCACGGTCGTGGTGCCGACATAGGCGCCCATGGTCGCCTGATGGTCGGACGCGCGGAAGGTTACCGGGCCAACCGGGCTGTCGATGGTCAGGCCGGCCAGCGCATCGACGATCGGCTCGGAATTGGCCGATTTGGCCTTGGTGATCGCCGCGGCCACCGCCTTCATGGTGATGTAGCCGACGATGGAACCCGCCTTGGGCGACTCCTTGAAGCGCGCGGTGTAGGCGGCGACGAAGGCCTTGTGGGCGGGCGTGTCGATCTGGTCCCAGGGATAGCCGGTGACGATCCAGCCTTCCGGCGCCTCGTCCTTCATCGGTTCCAGATATTCCGGTTCGCCGGTCAGCAGGCTGACGATTTTGCGGTTGCGGAACAGGCCGCGGCCCTCGCCCTCGCGAACGAACTTGGCGAGATCGGCGCCGAAGGTGACGTTGAAGATGGCGTCGGGCTTGGCGGCGGCCAGAGCCTGCACCGTCGGGCCGGCCTCCAGCTTGCCCTGCACCGGCCACTGCTCGGCGACGAACTCGACGTCCGGACGCTTTTCCTTCAGCAACTGCTTGAACCATGCCACCGCCGACTGGCCGTATTCGTAGTTGGGGGCGACGGTGGCCCAGCGCTTGGCCGGCAGCTTCGCCGCCTCCTCCACCAGCATCGCCGCCTGCATGTAGGTGCTGGGGCGCAGGCGGAAGGTGTAGCGGTTGCCCTTCGACCAGGTGATGGCGTCGGTCAACGGCTCAGCCGCGACGAAGGGCATCTTGTTGCGTGCGGCGAAGTCGGCGACCGCCAGCCCGATGTGGGAGAAGTAGGTGCCGGCCAGCACGTCGACCGCCTCGTTCGTCACCAACTCCTGCGCAACGCGCACGGCGTCGTCAGGCTTGCCGGCATCGTCGCGCGAGACGACCTGAAGCTCGCAGCAGCCGATCACGCCGCCTTCGGCGTTGATCTCCTCCAGCGCCAACTGCCAGCCCTGGCGGTAGGGAATGGTGAAGGCGGGCAGGCCGGTGTAGCTGTTGATCTCGCCCACCCGCACGGGTGCGCCGGAGAATTTCACCGGCTCTTTCGCTGACTGAGCCGCGGCGGGGCCGGCAGTGAGAGCCGCCGCTGCAAGTGCGACTGACAGGGTGGCGCCCAGAGCGGCGGGGCGAAGGAGCTTCGCCAGCGGCGAGGCGGTCGGGTGGCGGTGCTTCATCCTGCGGGGACCCCGGTTCGTAAGAGACCAGCGGCGTGTCCGGTCGCGGTGCGACGCAACACACCGCGTTCATAGCAAACCCGGCGCAAAAGTCACCGACTGATCGGGGTTTTCCCGCAGGTGCTCCCTTGGGTGCCGCCTACATCAGGCGGGCCAGCAGCGACATGAACTGCACCCGCTCCTCCTCGCTCAGCGGGGTCAGCGTCTGTTCGTGGGCGGCGGCGGCGTTCGCCATCAGGTCGATGACCAGGGCCTGGCCGATCCGGGTCAGCCGGACGCTGGTGCGGCGGCGGTCCTGCGGGTCGGGCTGGCGTTCCACCAGATTGCGTTCCACCAGCCGCAGGATCACGCCCTGGGTCGTGGCGGGATCCATGTAGGTCAGGCGGCCAAGCTGGTTCTGCGACAGCGGGCCTTCGGCATGCAGCGTGGCCAGTGCCCCCCATTGGGTGGGGGTCAGCAGCTGATCGCCGATCAGGTCTATGAAGATCGCCGAGGCACGCTGATGGGCGCGGCGAAGGCGGTGGTGAACCTGGCCGGCCAACTGGTAATCGTCGGGAAGCAGTCGTCCGAAGTCGTCCATGTCAACGGGCCCGTGGTTCGCGCCCGCCTTCGGTCCGGGGCGAAGGCTGGGGCGGACACGGACCGCCGCTCCCGGCTGCGTGGACAGGGATGGCGCGGCGTTTCCCGCCTGTCACCATCCGATGCGTCCATCATGCGTTCCTCATGGAAAGGGTAGAAAACACAATGGGCGCAGTGCAATCTTCGCAGATGCGGCATAGAGCCACAGGAATGCGAATGTCATCGCTTGCGCAACAAAAGAAGCGCCGCAAGCCTGAAAATAAGCTGCGAACGGATGCTGTCGCAATTCGGAGAGTCTGCACCGCCGATTCATGACCGCGGCGGCACGATACGCTTCCGCCGCCGCCGCGTTTCACCGGCTGCTTTTGGTCAGGGCGTCCGTTTGGGTGGGTAGCTGTCTGGCGGAGTGGTCTTTTCGGCCGGGCTGGCGGCATCGTCCTTCTCTGGGGGAGTTACGCCGCCCGGCGTGTAGGGCGGGGTGGTGGCGTCGGGCGGCGTAACTCCCCCAGAGA
>NZ_WHOS01000029.1 GCF_013340935.1 Azospirillum melinis
CGTTGCGGGAGGGGGTAGATGTGCCATACCGCTCACCGCAACGCCGCCCACGACACCGACGACCCCGGTGCCGCCGACCGCGGTTCCAGCCGCCGCCATGCCGCCCGACCGTAGTGCCGCCGCCATGCGCAGCGACGATCCCAAGCGGATGCGGATGCTGCTGGCGCTCGACAAGCTGGAGGCGGCAATCGAGCGGCCCGACCCGATCGGCAGCCGGCTGCGCCATGCCCTGTCGGATGTGCAGATCGCCACCGCCGGCGATTCCGCCGCGTCCTCGGTCGTCGCGTCGCTGTCCACCTGCGTGACCTGGGTGGAGCCGGACATCGAAGGCTATGTCGATGCGCTCCAGGCCCATGCCGCGGCCCTGCGCTGGCTGGCGGGATCGGACGGCGGCGCCCAGTCGATGGCGGTGGCGCTGTGTCTGATCCGCACCCTGCGGGCCAGTGTCCGCACGCTGGCCGCCCGCGGCCACAGCGACTTCGGCAACTGGCCGGACGGCGGCAGCCCGACCCCACCGGGCAAATCCCCCTGACGGGGCGCTGAGTCCCTCCCCATATCGTCTGAAGACGGTTCTGGGTGAGAGAGGGACGGAGAGGGAATTTCCGCAAGGCAGGGCATTCCATACGCTCCGTTACGGAAGACCGGCAGTTGCCGCGCCGTTCCTTGCTTTTTGCAGGACGCCCGGCCACAGCCGTTGCGATATAAGACAGCCTTCATTACCTTTTTGCCCAGCGAACAAATCGGTTCCCCAGCACTCCGTCCAGGAGTTTGCCAGGCTGCCGACCGATGGGAGGGAATGAAGAATGGCGCTCGCAACAGTGTCTCTCGAAGACAAGTACGCGCTCGAACAGGGCCGTGTTTACCTCACCGGCACACAGGCGCTGGTCCGCCTGCCGATGATGCAGCGCCAGCGCGACCTCGCCGCCGGGCTGAACACCGGCTGCTTCATTTCCGGCTATCGCGGCTCGCCGCTGGGCGGGTTCGACCAGAATCTGTGGAATGCCCGCAAGTTCCTGGAAAAGAACCACATCCAGTTTCAGCCCGGCGTGAACGAGGAACTGGGCGCCACCGCGGTCTGGGGCAGCCAGCAGGTCGGCATGTTCAAGGGCGCCAAATATGACGGCGTATTTGCCATGTGGTACGGCAAGGGCCCCGGCGTTGACCGCTCGGGCGACGTGTTCAAGCATGCCAACGCCGCCGGCACCTCTCGCCACGGCGGCGTGCTGGTGCTGACCGGCGACGACCACAACTGCAAGTCCTCCACCTTCCCGCACCAGTCCGAACACGCCTATATGCACTCGATGATTCCGGTGCTGAACCCGTCGGGGGTGCAGGAGATCCTGGATTACGGCCTGATCGGCTGGCAGATGAGCCGCTATTCCGGCTGCTGGATCGCGATGAAGACCATCGCCGAGACGGTGGACACCTCGGCGTCGGTCTACATCGACCCGCATCGCGTGGCACCGGTCATCCCCGCCGACTTCCCGATGCCGCCGGGCGGCCTGAACATCCGCTGGCCCGACCCGCCGCTGGAGCAGGAATACCGGCTGATGAAGCACAAGCTGTACGCCGCCCTGGCTTTCGCGCGTGCCAACAAGCTGGACCGGGTGGTGATGGAGAGCCCGCGTCCGCGCTTTGGCATCGTCACCACCGGCAAGAGCTATCTCGACGTCCGTCAGGCCTTCGACGAGCTCGGCATCAGCGAGGAGATGGCCGCCGACTGGGGCATCACCATCTACAAGGTCGGCATGCCCTGGCCGCTGGAGCGCGACGGCGTCCGCCACTTCGCCGAGGGTCTGGAAGAGATCGTCGTGGTCGAGGAAAAGCGCGCGGTCATCGAGAACCAGTTGAAGGAACAGCTGTACAACTGGAACCCCGACGTCCGCCCGAAGGTGGTCGGCAAGTTCGACGAGCAGGGCGAGTGGATCCTGCCCAGCGCCGGCGAGCTGACCCCGGCGCAGATCGCCGTGGTGATCGGCCGCCGCCTGCAGCGCTTCATCGAGAACGAGAACCTCGCCCGCCGCATCGCCTTCCTCGATGCGCAGGAGAAGCAGAAGGCCCATGTGGCGCGCGTGGTGCGCAAGCCGACCTTCTGCTCGGGCTGCCCGCACAACACCTCCACCGTCGTGCCGGAGGGCAGCCGGGCGCTGGGCGGCATCGGCTGCCATTACATGGCGACGTGGCTCGACCGCTCGACCGACACCTTCACCCAGATGGGCGGCGAGGGCGTGCCGTGGGTCGGCCAGGCCGCCTTCACCGAGGAAAAGCACATCTTCGCCAATCTGGGCGACGGCACCTATTTCCATTCCGGCATCCTGGCGATCCGTCAGGCCATCGCCGCCAAGGTGAACATCACCTACAAGATCCTGTTCAACGACGCCGTCGCCATGACCGGCGGCCAGCCCTTTGACGGCTCGCTGACCGTGCAGTCCATCGCCCATGTGCTGCGGGCGGAGGGCGTGCAGCGCATCACCGTCGTCAGCGACGAGCCGGAGAAGTACGGCATCGGCAACGGCCTGCCGCAATTCACCACCGTCGAGCATCGCGACGACCTCGACCGCGTGCAGAAGGAGATGCGCGAGGTCCCCGGCGTCAGCGTCCTGATTTATGACCAGACCTGCGCCACCGAGAAGCGCCGCCGCCGCAAGCGCGGCAAGATGGTCGACCCGGCCAAGCGCGTGGTGATCAACGAGCTGGTCTGCGAAGGCTGCGGCGACTGCTCTGCCAAGTCGTCCTGCGTGTCGGTTATCCCGCAGGAGACCGAATTCGGCCGCAAGCGCCAGATCGACCAGTCCAGTTGCAACAAGGACTATTCCTGCACCAAGGGCTTCTGCCCCAGCTTCGTGACGGTGGAAGGCGGGTCCTTGCGCAAGCCGAAGCCGGCAGCAGCGAAGTCGGCCGACGCCACCGCCCTGCCCACCCCGGTCGTTCCGGCCTTCGACAAGACCTGGAGCCTGTATGTCACCGGCGTCGGCGGCACCGGCGTCGTCACCATCGGCGCGCTGCTGGGCATGGCCGCCCACATCGAGGGCAAGGGCGTCGGCGTGCTCGACATGACCGGGCTGGCGCAGAAGGGGGGCGCCGTCACCAGCCACATCCGCATCGCCAACACGCCGGAGGACATCCATTCCGTCCGCATCGCCGCCGGCGGGGCCGATGCGGTGCTGGGCTGCGATCTGATCGTCGCGGCGGCGGGCGACGGCCTGTCAAAGATGACCGCCGGCCGCACGCGGGCCGTCATCAACACCCATGACAGCATCACCGCCGACTTTATCAAGAAGCCGGACATGGTGATCCCGGTCCGCGATCTGGTCGGCGACATCCGCAAGGCCTGCGGCGGCGAAGCGAATGTCGATGCCTTCGACGCGACGAAGCTCGCCACCGCGCTGCTGGGCGACAGCCTCTACGCCAACCCGTTCCTGATGGGCTATGCTTGGCAGAAGGGGCTGATCCCGCTGAGCGAGGAGTCGATCCTGAAGGCCATCGAGCTGAACGGCGTGTCGGTGAAGCTGAACCTCGACGCCTTCCAGTGGGGCCGCCGCGCCGCCGTCGATCTGGCTGCGGTGGAGGCCGCCGCGAAGCCGCAGGAAGTGGCGCAGGCCGCGCAGTCGCTGCTGCTCGACCAGCGCCGTCCGTCCGGCAGCCTGGACGAGGTGATCGAGCGCCGCCACCGCTTCCTGGTCGATTACCAGGATGCCGCCTATGCCGCCCGCTTCCACGCTCTGGTCGACTGGACCCGCCGGACGGAACAGCAGAAGATCCCAGGCTCAACCACGCTGACCGAGGCGGTCGCCCGCGCCCACTTCAAGCTGATGGCCTACAAGGACGAGTATGAGGTGGCGCGGCTCTACACCGACAGCGGCTTCGTCGAGAATGTCCAGCGCATGTTCGAGGGCGACTGGAAGCTGACCTTCCACATGGCCCCGCCGGTGATGGGCGAGGCCGAAGCGGATGGGGCTGAGCCGAAGAAGAAGAGCTTCGGGCCGTGGATGCTGCCGGTGCTGCGCCTGCTGGCCAAGGGCAAGCGCCTGCGCGGTACCCGGCTCGACCCGTTCGGCCGCACCGCCGAGCGGCGCCAGGAGCGCCAGCTGATTGCCGACTATGAGGCGGTGGTGGGCGAACTGCTGAACGGCCTGACCCGCGAGAAGCTCGAACTGGCGGTGAAAATCGCCAAGCTGCCGATGGAGATGCGCGGCTACGGCCCGGTGAAGGTCCGCAACGTCACGGCGGCGAAGGCAAAGGAGGCCAAGCTGCTGGCCGACTTCCGCGCCCCGGTCGCCACCCCGCAGCCGCTGGCGGCGGAGTGAGGCTGGCCGGGTGACCGGTTGAACCATCGATAACGGCGCCCTTCCCAATCGCGGGAAGGGCCCGCCGCCTCTGTCCAAGCCCATGGGAGCCGGTGGGGCTGGTGGATCGCATGCCATCTGTCGGCTTGGAGGCAAGCCACAATCAGAGAAACCGACGGAATCGGCCTATCCGAGCAGTGGCTCTTTCATTGCCCCATGAACAGGCAACCAAAGTCTCATAGCGAAGGCGACGGATTTTGTTCATGTTAACTCCGCGAGCAGCACCGCAATCCCATTTCAGAAACGTCACAAGCACCGCAGACAAGTGACGAATTGTGGCGCAATCGTTAAATAGTCCCCAAATTTCTGGACGGAATTCGGTGCCGCAAGGCTAATCCAGACTGAATTCGCTGCAACTTGGCTTGACGGGGTCATACGCATACGGCCGTATGATGATGGGAATATCCCCCTGCCAAAGATGAGCCGGCCCATGGGCACCCTGCTAACCCGCATCAGCATCAGCCGCAAAATCTCCGCCATCGTTATCCTGATGGCGCTGATCGCGTCCGTAATCGGCACCATCGGGTTCCTCGCAATCCAGACTTTCGGCGGCAGGGTTGACGACATCCAGGTCCGCTCGCAGCGGGCGCTGCTTGCCGAACAGGTCAGCAGCCTGATCTACAAGACGGTGATGGACAGCCGCGGCCTCTATGCCGTCAAGTCGAAGGACGACGCGCAGCTGTTCAGCAAGGGGATCAGGGAGTCGACCGAATCGATCGGCAAGCGGATGGCGGACTGGGAACGTCTGCTGACGCCCGACCGCAAAGCCGACTTCCAGAAGATGACGGCCAGCGCCAACGAGTTCATCGCCATCCGCAACGAGGTCGCCCGGCTCGGCGTCGAGGTCTCTCCGGAGGCGGCGCAGAAGCACGGCGACACACCGGAAAGCCGCGCCGGTCGCACCGCGCTGGGCAAGGCCCTGGAGGCGGCGGCACAGCGGAACATGGACAGCATCCAGCAGGCGAACGACGAACTCGACGCCTTCAGCACCCACATGATCACCCTGATGCTTGTGGTCGGCATCGGCGGCATCGGCATGGCGGTCGCGGCCAGCGTCGCCGTGTCGCGCTCCGGCATCGTCAAGCCGATCACCGGTATCACCGGAACGATGTCCCGCCTCGCCGACGGCGACCTGTCGGTCGAGGTCGCGGGCAAGGACCGCGGCGACGAGATCGGCGGCATGGCCCGCGCGGTCGAGGTCTTCCGCCAGAACGCGCTGGACCGTGCACGGATGGCGGCGGCCGAGGAGGCGGAGCGGCTGGACAAGGAGCGGCGCACCGCCGCGGTGGAAAGGCTGGTCGCGGGCTTCGACAGCAGCATGTCTGGCATCCTGCGCACCGTCAGCGCCGCCGCCACCGAACTGGACGCCACCGCGCAGAGCATGTCCCACACCGCCGAACAGACCAACAGCCAGGCCGCCAGCACGGCAGCGGCGGCGGAACAGGCCTCCGTCAACGTGCAGACGGTGGCGTCGGCAACCGACGAGCTGACGGCGTCGATCTCGGAAATCAGCGCGCAGGTCTCGCGCTCCACCACCATCGCCGCCCAGGCGGTCGGCGAGGCACAGGCCACCAACCGGCAGGTCCAGGGGCTGGTCGAGGCGGCCCAGCGAATCGGCGACGTGGTGAAGCTGATCACCGATATCGCCAGCCAGACCAATCTGCTGGCGCTGAACGCCACCATCGAGGCGGCCCGCGCCGGTGAGGCCGGCAAGGGTTTCGCCGTGGTGGCCAGCGAGGTGAAGAACCTCGCCACCCAGACCGCCAAGGCGACGGAGGAAATCGCCGGCCAGATCCAGGCGATGCAGCAGGCGACCGGCGAAGCCGCGAACGCCATCACCGGGATCGGCGGCACCATCACCGTAATCAACGAGATCGCCACCTCCATCGCGTCGGCCATCGAGGAACAGGGGGCCGCCACCGGCGAGATCGCCCGCAACGTCCAGGAGGCGGCGCGGGGAACCGAAGTGGTGACCGCGAACATCGCCGAGGTCAGCCAGGGCGCCACCCAGACCGGCAGCGCGGCGACCCAGGTGCTGGGAGCCGCAGGTGAACTGTCGCGGCAGTCCGAACAGATGAAGGCCGAGGTCGAGCGCTTCCTGGCCGGTATCCGCGCGGCGTGAGGACAGTGCGGAGGACGGGAGAATGGACCCGCATCCTCCACCGCCGATGGGACCGGTGGGTAAAAACGCCCCCCGCCTTAAAAAGAGGGCAGCTTCGGCTGCCCTTCCGCTTCGATAAGTGGAATGGTCGGAGCCGCCCCCCAGTAGCTCTGCGGTTGTAAATCTCTGCGCAGCGTTTTCCCAGGACTGCGCCATTGCATGGGACGTCTGTCCCAACCCATATTTTGCCGGGGGATTATCCTTTTCGCATATTTAATACGTCGAGTTGCTCTCGAGCGCCTGCCGGCCGATAGAACAGGGCGCCGGAGCTTGCGGGGCCGGCCGGACGAGGGAGAGTTGGGTGGCGGAACAGCGGTTGATGTCCGATGAGTCGGACCGGAGCGAGGACCGGTATCGCGCTCTGTTTAACACTCTCGACGACGGCTTCTGCATCATCGAGTTCATCGAGGATGCCGAGGGCACCCTTACCGATTACATCCACATCGAGGCCAACGACGGGTACGAGCGCCAGACCGGCATCCGCAACATCGTCGGCATGGCGGTGCGCGATCTGGCACCGGCCGAGGCGGATGGCTGGATCGAGCTGTACGGCAATGTCCTGCGCACCGGCGAGCCGATCAGATTCGAGCGCCAATTTGCACTGGTGGAGCGCTATATCGAAGTGTCGGCGGCAAGGCTGGAGCCGGCCAGCCTGCGCCAGGTCTCCGTCCTGTTCCGCGACATCACCGCGCGGCGCCGCGCCGAAGAAGCCCTGCGCGTCAGCGAGGCGCTGGCACGGGAGAATGTGCAGCGCGTCCAGCTGGCCCTGGCGGCCGGCGCCATCATCGGCACCTGGATTTGGGAAATCCCCGGCAACCGCTTCACCGTCGACAAGCCCTTCGCCGAAGCCTTCGGCCTCGATCCGTCGCTGGGCCGTGACGGGCTGAGCCTTGAGCAGGTGATCGTCAACGTCCATCCCGACGACAAGCCGGGGCTGGTCATCGCGGTGGAAGACGCCCTCGCCCGCGGCGGCGCTTATGCCCACCAGTACCGGGTGAAGCGGGCGGACGGAAATTACTATTGGATCGAGGCCAACGGACGGGTCGAGCTTGGGCCGGACGGCAAGGCGCTGAGCTTCCCCGGCGTGCTGATGGATGTCCAGGAACGCCGCGCGGTGGAGGCCGAGCGCGACCGGGCGGCGGCGGCTTTGCGCGCGTTGAACGAAACACTGGAGCAGCGCGTCGCCGAGCGCACAGCCGAGTTGATGCGCGCCGAGGAGCAGCTGCGCCAGTCGCAGAAAATGGAAGCGGTCGGGCAGCTGACCGGCGGGCTGGCGCATGACTTCAACAACCTGCTGGCCGGCATCTCGGGCGCCCTGGAACGCATCGCCGCCCGCGTCGATCAGGGCCGCGTCAACGAGCTGGACAAGTTCATCATCGCCGCCCAGGGCGCGGTGCGGCGCGCGGCGGCGCTGACCCACCGGCTGCTCGCCTTCTCCCGCCAGCAGACGCTGGCGCCGAAGGCGGTCAACGCCAACCGGCTGGTCGGCGGCATGCTGGAGCTGATCCAGCGCACGGTGGGACCGGGCATCCAGGTGGAGATGGTCGGCATGTCCGGGCTGTGGGCGACGATGGTCGACCCGTCGCAGCTGGAAAACTCGTTGCTGAACCTGTGCATCAACGCCCGCGACGCCATGCCGGGCGGCGGCCGGATCACCATCGAGACCGGAAACCGCTGGATCGACCGCGAGGGCGCGCGGCAGCAGGACATGCAGGAGGGCCAGTATGTCTCGCTCTGCGTATCGGACAACGGCACCGGCATGACGCCGGACGTGATCGAGAAGGCCTTCGACCCCTTCTTCACCACCAAGCCCATCGGCCAGGGCACCGGACTGGGGCTGTCGATGATCTACGGCTTCGCCAAGCAGTCCGGCGGCCATGTGAAAATCTATTCAGAGGTCGGCGAGGGCACCATGGTGTGCCTGTATTTGCCCCGCCACCGCGGCGAGGCGGCGGAGGAAGAAATTCGCGACGAGCTGGCCACGACCCAGCCGGCACGGCAAGGCGAGACCGTTCTGGTGGTGGACGACGAGCCGAGCCTGCGCCTGATGGTGATGGATTTGCTGAGCGACCTGGGCTATGCGGCAATTGAGGCGGCGGACGGCGCCGCCGGCCTGCGGGTTCTGCAATCGGATGCGCGCATCGATCTGGTGGTGACCGACGTCGGCCTGCCGGGCGGCATGAACGGCCGCCAGATGATCGATCTGGCCCGCGTCGGCCGTCCAAAGCTGAAGACACTGTTCATCACCGGCTTCGCCGAGAACGCGCTGCTGAACAACGGCCAGCTCGAACCGGGCATGTCGGTGCTGACCAAGCCCTTCGCCATGGATGTGCTGGCCGCAAGGATCAGGGAACTGATCGCGGGGTGAAGCAGCAATTGTCGAGATAACGGCTTGCTTTTACCCAATCGAGAACCTAATATATCAAAATATTAATACATAATAGATAAATATTCAATTGATATAGAGTTAGAGTGCCTTGCTCTGTCGAAAGCCTCAGGCGGAAATACCAAGGAGAACAAGGCGGTTGACGTTGTAGACGACGCCTCTGAGCAGCGCCTGAGACCGTTGCGTGAAGTCGGTGCGGGCGGATAGAGCCTCGCCCCACCTCCGCTTCGCGACGGACATGACGGTTTCGACCTTCCAACGCTGCCGGTAAGCACGCTTGCTGGCAGCATCCCCTGGGTCATTGAGCAGTCGGTGCATCTCCTGCCGGTATGGGGTGGTTGCGATGACCTTGGCCGAGCGCCGCTTCTTCGCTGGGATGAGGGAGTGGACGCCCAATGTCTCACGGCAGAAGCGATGATTGGCCTCGCTGTCGTATCCGGCATCCGCGATTACCTCGTCGAAGGCCATCACCGCAGAGGCGTCAGTCGCCAGCGGGACCAGATCGGGGAAATCGCCCGCTGGTCCTGGACGAACCCGTTGCGCCAAGAGCATCTGCGGGCCCACCCACATCGCCAACGCCCACTTCAGCCATCCACGCTGGCCACGCTCGCGTTTGGCCCGCCACTCGAAATACTGTGAGGTATGGCTGAGCCAGAGCCCCGTGCTGTCCAGGGCAACCTGGCACCGCTGGCCATCGCGCTTGACCCGGCGCACGGTCTCCGCCAAAGGCGACGCCACCAGTTCGGCGCTGAGCCAACGGCGGGCGAACCACCAGAATGTGGAGTGGTCGGGGACGCTCAGGAAGCCGAACAGGCGCCGAAGTTGACCTGAGATCCGCAAGAGGTCCTCCAAGCCGCGATAGTTCAGGCGGAGATGCTCTTTCACCAGCAGAGCGGCAAACAGGCTGGAAGGCCGATAGGCAGGGCGGGCGTACTTGCTCAGAAGTACGGGGAGCGCGCGGCGCGCCACAGCATGGGCCAGCCGCGCAAAGCACAGCAGATGATTTTCCATGATACCCGGCAGATGGGCATCACACCGTCAGACCGCGAGGCTTTCGACAGAGCAAGAGTGCCTATCAAAACCCCGGTCTGACACGCTGAAGCAGTTTATATACCTCGATCCCAGACCAGTTCTAATTTGCATTCTTATTATCTGACGAACAATCATTCTCCTTTCTTGCGAAGACTTAGCGGATTATAATTTTTGTTTTAAGCAATTTTCTTTAAGTACAATCTTTCTTCGCACTGATTTGAAATAACTGCATGAAACCGCGTTATTTCTTTGTCAGCAATTTCGTAAACCCTCCTAAGTTCGGGGTATTTAAATCGCTCACCAGCGGTAGCAGCGGATTCACGGCCATGTGCAACTGCATTGCGCCGTTCTCTGAGATTGTTCAGCCTTCCAAGAGAAGATTTATCAATTTGATAGTTTCCAATACCAAAATATCTTGTAACATCAATTAAAGTTGCTCCATCAACGTTCATCAACATTTTTGCTATCGGATTACTCCTCACGAATATTTTGTTTTCACTGTTAATCTCTGTGAATAAGTCATAAGATTTCTCAAAAAGATTATCTCCCGAGCATGATCGCAAAGATTGAATCAAAGAATGATGAAATACCGTAAAAATAGCTGGATCGCACAAAGCGCTTGATGCACTATGGGAATTTATTTCCGATAG
Organism: Azospirillum melinis; assembly: GCF_013340935.1. GTDB lineage: Bacteria > Pseudomonadota > Alphaproteobacteria > Azospirillales > Azospirillaceae > Azospirillum > Azospirillum melinis. The sequence goes on from NZ_WHOS01000029.1 coordinate 10,576, forward strand.
TGCCTCCTCAACAATGGCGTTAGTTGCACGCTCAAACGATCCGTACAAAGCAACCAGAAAGAGACCTTTCAAGGCATTTTGTGGAGATGTTATTTCTACAACTTTCCCCGCATCCGTAGATTCAAGATGATTTAAAAGCTGCAGTGTTTCAGTGAAATGCTGTCTTATTTCCAAATACGATTGTTGCAATATCATTTGCATATAGCCTCTCGAACTATATCGATCCGCTTGATTAGCTTAAGATTACTATTAGTTGCGCCAGTTGTGTATTTTTTTAGTTCTTGATCATCAAGAACTTCTAGAAGTGCATTTTTATTGATCTTTTGGCCAGATTTGATAGCATCAGCGACACCGACGGAAACAGCTTCAAACAACACAAGTGGAGTAGTGTTAGGTCTGTCACGACGAACTACACCATTTGGAAGCGCCTCAGACATGACTTTAAGCGTCTTGTCAAAGATATTTTTTAGCTGCTCACGGTTCCTAAAGTGCTTTGTTTTATCCTCCATGTAATCGTTAAGAAACCTCTTTACAGAGTGCTGGAATTCTGAACGTTCTTCAAAATATGCGAAGAATTTTAAGACAAGCTCCTCAATATTTCCCCTTCCCTGCCTATCAGATCGGCGGACAAGTTGATCCAATCTTTGATCACTTGCGCATTGTTTTAGGAAATCATTAAATTTTCCCTGAAATACGCAATTTCGGATTTCTTGTTCATGCAGAACAATCCCTCCAGTATTGAGCCTTTCAAACAGGTCAAATCTAACCTGAAAATCGCTCAAATCATTAAGTACGGTAATTCTAATGGGCCTAGTAAGAAAGCTGAGCTTTAACGTATCCGGAAGTTCTTCAAAAGAAAATTTATTCAAAGACTTTACCTTTTCTATTCCCGAAATCGTTAGAGTTTCTTGCGAAATATCGGTAATTCCAGAACGAAAAACTGGCCTAACAAAATTTATCAACGTTGTTACACGCTGCAACCCATCAATTACCTCCCAAGTTGAGTCGTCATTAGTTGCCATAAAAAGGCTAGGTATAGGAATTCCTAGAAAAATTGACTCTATAAGATTTGATTGACGAACATCATCCCAAACGAAATGCCTTTGATAAGCAGGAGCAACATGGATCTGCCCTTCTGCAACCATATCTACTAGTTGTTTTACTGTAATGTCATAGGTATCAAAGCCAACAGTTCTACGCTGCTCACGTATCTCTGCCGCAATTTTTGTCACAGACATGAGTTCCCCTCATTTTACTTCAGAAAGCTCGGAAATTTCCTATTGAAATTTCAAGTAAGCAATAAAAGAACTCTCAATAGGTTGATTGGCATTGAGGTTGTGTAGGATTCACCCCCTTACTCTTTGATATATTATATCTATATACGGATTTGAACTAAAATTGGAAGTGAGCTGAGACTCCTATCCCACCGGAAAGCGCAGCAGGAACCGCGTCCCCTTATCCCCGCCATCCTCCAGCGCGATGCTGCCGCGCATCGTGCCGGTCATGATGTTGGCGCAGATGCTGAGGCCCAGACCGCTGGCACCCATGCCGCGCTTAGTGGTGAAGAAAGGTTCGAAGATGCGGGGGCGGATGTCGGCGGGGATGCCCTTGCCGTCGTCGGCATAGTGCATCTCGATCCAGCCGGCCGGTTGCTCGCGGGCGGAAAGCAGAATGCGGCCGGCCTCGCCCTCGTCATAGGCATGGACCAGGGCATTGATGATCAAGTTGGACAGCACCTGCGCGAAGGACCCGGGATAGCCGTCCACGATCAGGCCGGCGGGAATGTCGAGATCCACCGTCACCCGGGTGCGGCGCAGGCGGGGGCGCAGGCTCAGCAGCACTTCGTCGACATAGGCGGCGAGGTCGAAGGGGCGGCGCTCGCCGCTCGCTTGGTCGGAGGCGACCTGCTTGAAGCTCTGGATCAGGCCGGTGGCGCGCTCGACGTTCGACAGGATCATCCGCGTCGATTCCCAGGCGACGTCCAGGAAGTCCTGGAAATCGCTGCGCCGGATGCGATTCTCCTCGAACAGAGCGCGGATGCGGCCGACCTCCTCGCCCAGATGGGAAATGGCGGTCAGGGTGACGCCGATGGGGGTGTTCACCTCATGCGCGACGCCGGCGACCAGTTGGGCCAGCGAAGACAGCTTCTCCGCCTGGATCAGGCTGGCCTGGGCATCACGCAGTTCGGCCTCCGCCCGCTTGCGCGCGGTGATGTCCAGCGCCACCGTGACGATATGGGTGACCTCGCCCTCCTCGTCGGTCAGCGGCATCTTGGTGGTCAGCCAATCGCGCGTCGCGCCGTCGCCGTCGGGCGCGCGGTCCTCGTGGAAAGGAACACCCTGGCTGCTGTCCACCACCAGCCGGTCAAGCGCCGCGGCTCGGTCGGCCGCGGGCCCCGGCGGCGGGGCGGCGGCAGGACCGTAGGTTTCGCGGTAGAAGCGATTGGTCAGCCGCACCGTGCCGTCGCGTTCCTTCACGTCGATCAGCGCCGGGATGGCGTCGATCACCCCGGTCAGGATTTCGCGACTCTGGCGCAGCGCCTCGTCTGCGATGACACGGTCGGTGATGTCGGTGAAAGTCCGCACCTGCCCGCCGTCCGGCAGCGGCACCACCCGCACCTCGATAAAGCGGCCGTCGCCCTGGGGGCGGGCATAGACGAACTCCCGCTCCGGCCGGCCCAGGCGGTCCATCAGATACCTGGTCTTGGCATCCAGATCGTCGCCGAAATCGGGGGCACCCGCCGGCATGGAGACCAAGCCTGAGGAGATCTGGTGGCGCACGATGTCGGACAGCGCCGGCTTGCTGCACATCACCTCCTCCGACACGCCGAGGATGTCCAGCGCATGGCGGTTCCAGGCGATATAGCGCAGGTCGCGGTCCAGCAGGACGATGCCCTGCCCCATATTCTCCAGCGTCAGGCGCAGCATGTGGCGCTGCGTCGCGAGGTCGTCCTCCGCCCGGCGGCGCTCGGTCACGTCGGAGTAGGTGCGTACGAACCCGCCGGCGGAGGTGCGGCGGGTCCGCACCTCCAGCACGCGGCCGTCGGGGCGGCGGTGCTCATAGAGCGGCGGATCGGCCCGGCGTGTCCGTTCCAGATGACTGGCCGCGAGGACATCGGGGTCGCCAGGACCATACTCGCCACGGCGGGCGAGGTAACGGACCATGCGGGCATAGTCGTCGCCGGGCATATAGCCCATCGGCACGTCGAACATCTCGTAGAGCCGGGGGTTGATCACGCGGACCCTGAGGTCGGCATCGACCAGCATCACGCCCTGGTCCATCTGTTCCAGCGCCAGCACGGCAAGATCGTCGCCGCTCACGGGCTCCGGTCCGGGAGCGGCAGCCGCAGGGGACTGGTTCGTCGGGAGGTCGGGGATCCGGGCTGGCAAGGTCGGCGCGCCATCCTTCGTTACGCGTGTCCACAATCGAACGTCCCACTGTAACAGCCGCGCCCAATCCTGCCGAGCTTTCGTCTGCGCTACGGCGTCGCAACCATGCGACATTTGTGGGACATTTTAAGCATTTCGGAACCTTTGCCGCACTAGTCTGTTTCGGGTGGCGACAGGTTTGTGCAAGATCGTCCGATGAGCGATACTGTGCTGTCCTGCATTTCGCTCACCCCGCGTTTCCTGCTCCCGTGAGGTAACCGCCCCTTGTCCGGACTGGCCGCCCTTCCCGCACCGACCAGCGCGATGCCCAGTTCGGGCCTTGCGAAGCTGCGTCAGATGCTGGCGAGTGATGCCTCGGCAGTCCAGCCGATCCGCCGCATTCCTGGTGATGAGGAACGCAAGCGCGGTAAGGAAGGCACCGAGGCGACCGGCGACGCCCTGCAGGGCAGCGGCCGCGCCGACGGAGAGTCGACGGCAACACGGACGCGGACGGCTGCCGGTTCATCCGGTGGATTTACCATCGGCGGTGCGGCAGACGGCGCCGGCCCGGTCAACGGCGGCCCGGTTCCGCTGACAGCATTGTCCAACGCCGGCTATGTCGCCCAGAGCATCCATCAGGAAGCGATGGGCAGCGGCCTGACCATCGAACCCTGGTCCGAAGCCATCGACGCCTACCGCCGCGCCGATGCCGGGGTGAACACGCCGATGGTCACGCAGATCGCGGTTTAAGGCCGTGGCGTGAACTCCCCTCTCCCGGCGGGCGGGAGAGGGAAAACTCCTCGGAACTCAATCGTCGCCACCCGCCGGCATCGGGCCATGCGGGGGGCCGTGCGGGATGTCCGCCTTCCGGCTGCGGAACAGGTTGCTCATGAAGTGACCGAAATCCTCCATGTAAAGGTAGAGCGACGGCGTGATATAGAGCGTCAACACCTGCGACACGCACAGGCCGCCGACCACGGCGAGACCCAGCGGCTGGCGCAGTTCGGCCGCCGCGCCATGGGCGATGGCGATGGGCAGGGTGCCCATGATCGCCGCCATCGTCGTCATGATGATCGGGCGGAAGCGCAGCAGGCAGGCCTGCTCGATGGCGTCGCGCGCCGACATGCCGTTGCGCCGGGCGTCCACCGCGAAGTCGATCATCATGATCGCGTTCTTCTTCACGATGCCGATCAGCATCAGGATGCCGATGATGGCGATGACGCTGAGTTCGACGTCGAACAGCATCAGCGTGGCCAGCGCGCCGATGGCCGCCGATGGCAGGCCGGACAGGATGGTCAGCGGGTGGATGAAGCTCTCGTACAGCACGCCCAGCACGATGTAGATCACCAGCACCGCAGCGGAGAGCAGCAGCGCCTGACCGGCCTGGGCATCTTGGAACACCTGGGCGGTACCTGCGAAGCCGGTGGTGATGGTGGGCGGCAGGCCCATCTCGCGCTCCGACGCGCGGATCAGATCGACCGCCTGCCCCAGCGAGGCGCCGGGCGCCAGGTTGAAGGACAGGGTGACGGCCGGAAGCTGGCCCTGGTGGTTGACCGCCAGCGGCCCGGCGGTGCGCTCCACCCGCGCAAAGGCGTCGAGCGGAACCAGCTTGCCGGTGGTGGTGGAGCGGACATAGATGCGCGACAGCGAGCTGTCGTCGCCCTGGTATTTCGGCTCCAGTTCGATCAGCACCTGATAGTCGTTACTGGGCGTGTAGATGGTCGAGACCTGCCGCTGGCCGAAGGCGCTGTAGAGGGTCGAGCGCACCTGATCGACGCCAAGGCCCAGCGTGGCCGCCTTCTCGCGGTCGATGTGGACATAGGCCTGCGGGTTGTTGAGCTGAAGGTCGCTGGTGACGTCCTGCAGGATCGGAATGCCGCGCAGCGTTTGCTCCAGCCGGCCCGACCACTGGTACAGCTCGTCGAGGTCGAGGCCCTGAATGGTGTACTGGTAGAGGCTCTTGGACGAACGGCCGCCGATGCGCAGGTTCTGCACCGGCTGCATGTAGACGGCCATGCCGGGGATGCCGTTGACCTGCCGGCGAATCTGCTGGATCACCTCGGTCGCCGACGGACGTTCGTCGCGCGGCTTCAGGGTGATGAACATGCGGCCCTGGTTGCCGGTGCTGCCGCCGACGCCGACGGAGGAGATGACGTCCACCACCGCCGGATTGGCCTTGATGATGGCGGCGACCTGCTGCTGCCGCTCCGCCATCGACGGGAAGGCGATGTCGGCCCGCGCCTCGGTCGTCACCTGGATCTGGCCGATGTCCTCGGTCGGGAAGAAGCCCTTTGGGATCGCCTGGTAGAGCAGCGCCGTACCGATGACGGTGCCGATCATCACCAGCCCCATCAGCGGGCGGTGGCGCAGGGTCCAGCGCAGCGTGCGGGCATAGCCGTTCAGCACCGCGGAGAAGCCGCCCTCCAGCATGCGGCCGAACCAGCCTTCCTTCTGGTCGTGGGCATGGGTGAGGAAGCGCGAGCACATCATCGGAGTCAGCGTCAGCGACACGAAGGCCGATGCGCCGATGGACATGGTGACGACCAGGGCGAACTCGTGGAACAACCGCCCGACCACGCCGCCCATCAGCAGGATCGGGATGAAGACCGCGACCAGCGACAGGGTGATCGACAGGATGGTGAAACCGATCTCGCGAGAGCCCTTGATGGCGGCCTCGAACGGCTTCATCCCCTCTTCGACGTAGCGGACGATGTTCTCCATCATGACGATGGCGTCGTCCACCACGAGGCCGACCGCCAGCGTCAGTGCCATCAGCGAGATGTTGTCGACGGAGAAGCCCAGCAGATGCATGCCGCCGGCCGTCGCGATCAGTGAGATCGGCACGGCCAGCGCCGGGATCAGCGTCGCCGACAGCCGGCGCAGGAACAGGAAGATCACCATGACGACCAGCACGATGGTCAGGCCCAGCGTGAACTGCACGTCCTCCACCGCCTGACGGATCGATTCGGAGCGGTCATTGACCACTTGGATGGCGGCGGCGGCGGGAAGCTGGGTCTGGAAGACCGGGACCAGCTCGCGCACGCGGTCGACCACGTCGACGGTGTTGGCGTCGGGCTGGCGCTGGACCGCCAGCATGATGCTGCGGGTGCCGTTCAGCCAGCTGGCGGTGCGGTCGTTCTCGACGCTGTCCAGCACCTGCGCCACGTCGCCCAGGCGGACGGGCGCGCTGTTGCGGTAGGCGACGATCAGCTGGCGGAAGGCGGCGGCGTCGGGAAGCTGCGGGTTGGCTGCGATCACCAGCTGCTGCTGCTGGCCGGTCAGCGTGCCGACCGGCGTGTTGGCGTTGGCGGCGGCCAGCGCCTTCTGCAACTCGTCGATGCCGATGCCGCGCAGCGCCAGCGCGTTGGGGTTGACCTGGACCCGGACCGCGTATTTCTGCGAACCGTAGATCTGCACCTGGGCCACGCCCGGCAAGGTGGCGACCTTGGGCTGGATCAGCGTTTCGGCAATATCATTCAGCTGCGCCAGCGGCAGGGTCGGCGAATTCAGCGACAGGAACAGGATCGGCTGGTCGGCCGGATTGACCTTGCGGTAGCTGGGCGGGGTCGTCATCTCCGCCGGCAGCCGGCGCTGGGTGCGGGCGATGGCCGCCTGCACGTCGGCCGCCGCCGCATCGATATCGCGTTCCAGCACGAACTGGATGGTGATGCTGGTATTGCCGAGCGTGCTGTTCGACGTGATGGTGTCGATGCCGGCGATGGTCGAGAACTCGCGCTCCAGCGGGCTGGCGACCGACGCCGCCATCGTCTCCGGCGAGGCGCCCGGCAGGGTGGCGGTGACGCTGACCACCGGGAAATCCACCCGCGGCAACGCCGCGGTGGGCAGCTGGCGGTAGGCCGCCAGACCGCTCAGCACCAGGGCCGCCGTCAGGAGAATGGTCATCACCGGACGGCGGATGCAGAGTTCGGAGAGGTTCACGTGGCACCCCCGGTGCTCTTGCCCTCGGCGGACTGGCCGCTGACCGCCCCATTGGTCGATCCATTGGTCGCTGCGCTGCGGGCGGCAGCGTCCTGGGTGGCAGAGCCCTGCTGGCGCCCACCCTCGGCAGTCTCGCCGCCCCCGGTGGAGCCGGTTGGGGCGGCGGGCTTGCCGCCGGCCTTCTCGGTGATCCTGGCGCCGGGGAACAGGCGCGACTGGCCGTCGACCACCACCCGCTCGCCCGCCTTCAGGCCGGAGGCGACGACGCTGAGGCCGCCATGGCTGCGCTCGACGGTGACCGGGCGGACCTCAACCGTCTCATCGGCCTTGACGACATAGACGAAGCGGCCCTTCTGGCCGGTCTGGACGGCGAGGTCGGCGATGGTCAGGGCGTTCTGCTCGACACGCAGGGTCAGGACGGTGTCGACGAACTGGCCGGGCCACAGTCGGGTGTCGGCGTTCGGAAACTCGCCTTTGACCAGAATGGTGCCGGTCTGCTGGTCGACCTGGCTGTCGACGAAGGACAGCTTGCCCTCGGCCTTCTCGCCATGGCCCCCGGCGATGGTGGCGGTCACGGGAAGCGAGCCGCTGGCCATCGCGGCGCGGATCGCCGGCAGATGCTTTTCCGGGACATTGAAGGAGACGTTGATCGGGCGCAGCTGTGTCAGGGTGACCAGCGGGTTGGTGTCGGCGGCGCGGACCATCGTGCCGACCTTGGCGGCGACGGTGCCGGTGCGGCCGTCCATCGGGGCGGTGATGCGGGTGAAGCTGAGCGAGACCTTCGCCGCCTCGATGGCCGCGAGGTCGGCCTTCACCGTGCCCTCCAGCGCGTCGGCGGTGGCGACGGCGGCGTCATAGGTGGTGCGGGAGATGGCGCTGGTCCGCACCAGCTCGGCATAGCGCTTCACATCGCCCTTGGCCTTTTCCAGATTGGCGCGGTCGCGCTCCAGATTGGCCTGGGCCTGACGCAGCTGGGCATCGAGCGACCGGCTGTCGAGGGTGAAGAGGGTGTCGCCGGTCTTCACCTCCTGCCCTTCGGTGAAGTTGACGGTTTCCACCGCGCTGTCGACGCGGGCCTTGATGGCGATGGCGGCGATGGGCTGGACGCTGCCGATGGTGACGATCTGTTCGGGCACGGCCTGAACCGCCACCGTCTGCGTCACCACGGGAACCGTCCGGCCGGCACCGGCCGGCGCCGCCTTGGACTGCGGCTTCTGGCCGTCCGCCGCCGCCGTCCTGCCATCCGCCCCGGCATTGTGGGTCGCATACCAATAGTACCCGCCGCCGCCGATCACAGCGGCCAGCAGCAGGACCAGGAAAAACCGTCTCATCCGATGGGACTCCAAACGCCGGAGCCAGGGGCCGGCACAGGCTTAGATAAAGGGGGGCAGATTGGTGATGCCGGACATCAGGATATCGATGACGGAGCGCTCCAGCGCCTCGCGCGGGCGTTCGCCCAGCTGCATGATGCCGCCGCGGACCATACCGATGATCAGCAGCGGCACGACCTCCAGGTCGATCTTGCGGAACTCGCCGGACGCCATGCCGTCGGCCAGCACCTGCTGCAATGCGGTGGCGGTGCGCTGGCTGCGGCGGCGCAGGATGCGGCGGGTGCGGTCGGCCAGATCGGACTGGTCGCCGCCCAGCAGCTTCAGCGTCTGCAACTGCTCGCTCAAGGTGTCGACCAATGCCGAGACCATGGCGGACAGCCGGACCGATGCCGGCACCTGCTGCGGCGCCAGCTCGGCGTTCAGCTTGTGCTCCAGCCCGCCCAACGCGCGTTCCAGCGATTCCAGATACAGCTCTTCCTTTGAGGGGAAGTAGCGATAGAGCGTGGCTTTGCCCACGCCGGCCCGTTTCGCCACCTCTTCCACCTGGACCGAGGCATAGTCGCGGCCGGCGAAAAGCTCCGCCGCGGCGTTGAGGATCACCTCGCGCCGCCGAGCGCGCCAGTCGGGTATCTCTTCCGCATCAAGAGGCATGAATGGAACTCACGGGTTTCAAAAACTGACGATAGTCGAGATCCTTAGAGTGTCAAGGAACCTGTTTCCAATAAAAATGAATTCGGCGTCATGTGGGGGAACTGTTTCCTTTCCATGACCGGATCGAGCGGATTGACGGTGCATAAAACGTAAAAAGGCGCGAAGCCCGACCTGCCCAGGGGGGAATTACCTGGGAGGCCGGGCTTCGCGCCCATTCAATTTATGGCGGTGAAACGGGGCGTCAGCTCCGCGTGTTGGTGGTGCGGCCGATGCCGGTCGAGCCGGTCACGCCGGTGGTCGAGCCTGCCATCGAACCGGTGCCCGCCGATGCGCCGGCCGGGCCGCCGCTGGTTCCGGCGCCGGTGCCGGTGACCGACGGGCTGCTGGAACCGGTGTTGCTGCCGGTGCCGACGCCAAGGCCGGCGGCAGTGCCGGCGCCGGTGGTGTCGGAACCCTGGAGACCGCTGTTGTCGGCCCTCATTGACGAGGAGGTGCCACCGGGAGTCGAGCCGGTGCCGGCGCTCGCCATCGCCGAAGCGCCGGCGCCGGTGGAACTGCCCCAGGTGGAGCCGCCCTGGCTTCCGGTCTGCGTACGGACGCGCAGGTTGTTCTGCACATGCGACACGCCGGAGACGGATTCGGCGACATCCTCGGCCCGGCGCTTGGTGCTGCGATCGGGAACCATGCCGCTCAGCGTCACCTCGCCGCCGCTGACCGCCACCTCGATGTCGGAGGCGTCGATGTAGGCGTCGTCGGTCAGCCGGTCGCTGACATCCTCGCGCACGCGCTCGTCGGAACGGCTGTAGCCGCGCGGGCCACGGCCGCGATGCTGGGAGGCACGCGCCTGGTCCTCGTGACGGCGGCGTTCCGCATCGTCGTCGCCGAACCAGGAAGCGATCTCGTCGCCGGCCTGTTCCCAGAAGCCGCGCTGTTCACCCCGGCCGCGGTCCTCGCCATAGCCGCGGCCTTCCTGGCTGCGGTACATGGCGCCGCGGTCCTCGCCCCAGGATCGGTTGCGGTAATCGTCGCGGTCGTAGCCCGCCCCGTAGCTGGTGGAGGAACTGCCGCCGAGATCGCGCCGGCTCCAGTCGCCGCGGTTCCAATCGCCACGGTCGCGGCCGGATTCGTAACCGCCGCCATAACCGCTGGATTGGGGACCGTAAGTGTGGGACCCGTAATCGCGGTTGCGGTGGTCGCTGCCTCCAGAGCTGCGGTCGCCGTAATTCCGCTCGCCATAGGGGCGGACGCCATAGTCGCGGTCACGGTAACCGGCGCTACCGACGTCGCGGCTGGTGTAGTTGCCTTCGGTTCCGGCATTGCCGGCCCCGGCATAACCGCCATAGCCGCTGGAGCCCGACCGGCCGCCATAGCCGGCACCATAGCCGCCGCGGTTCATGTCGCGCCCGCCACCGAGGTTGCGATCATAGACCCGCTCCATCTCGCGGGAATTGTCGCGGCGGTCGTCGTCATAGTGGGAATCGCGGCTGTAACCGCCCGATTCGTTGCCGACTCGCCCGCCATAGCCGGCGTCGCGATAATCGCGGCCCTGCTCGTCCTGATGGCGGTGGGCCTGGGTGCGATACATGCTCTCGTGCTGGCGGCTGTCGTCCCCGCTCTGGGACCGGCTCCAGTCCCCTCCCTGTTCACGGCTCCGGTCCTGGCCGTAGACGCCGGTGCGGCTCGGCCCCTCGCCCCAGTCGCGGTGCCGGTTGGGTTCACGGTCCTCGTCGCGCCAGTCGCGGCCCTCGCCTCGCCACCGATTCTCGTACTGCGCCATCGTGGTCGACTCCCTCTTTTCAGGATTCTTGATTGGGCGGGCAGCGTCACGCATGGCGTCGCCACGCCCGTCTGTCCCGAACAACAGGGGCGGTCAAACGGCGTTCCGGAAATTCAGCGGCCGGTGACAGGGAAAATGGAGAGTTCTGGCACGGGGCTTGCGAAGGGAACCGCGGTTGGTTCCACGCATCACTTACGGCTTCGGCGCTTCATGCACCGAAGCCGTTTTCTTTTGCGCCCTTTTATTGGGCAGACACTTCAATCTGCTTAATTCGGCAGCGACTGGTCGAGCAAACGGGCAACCGCGGCCCCCAACTCCTCGTTGAGGAACGGCTTGTAGATGATCTCATCCGCATTGAACATGCGGGTCATCTTCAGCAGATAGCCGGCCGGCATGTTGGGCGCGCCGCCGGACATGGCGAGGATCTTCACGTCCGGCTGGGTGCTGCGGGCGGCCTTGATCAATTCGATCCCGTCCACCTCCGGCATCAGCACGTCGGTGACGATCAGGTCGAAACTGCGGCGATCGAGGGCGCGGATCGCCGCCCGTCCGTTCTCCGCCTCCGTCACGTCGAAACCGCGCCCCTCGAGATACCCGGCGACGGACAGCCGCACGGCCGGCGAATCCTCGACGACCAGGATGTTGGGGCGATTGGCACTTCCCATCATGCACCCGGTTCCTTTTGGGAACCGCCTTATCGAAAAGCCGGCCGCGGCCGGCGGAAGTCTACGCGCGCCCCTCACCCACCCATTGCCGCGACGGCCGCAGCCGCATCGGCATGGATCTGGAACAGGGACGAAAATCCGCTGACATCGAACATCTCGCGGATATTCGGCGCCATCGTGGACAGGACGATCGAGCCGCGCTTCGCCCGGGCCGCCTTGGCGGCGACCAGCAGGGACCGAAGCCCGGCCGAACTGATGTAGGCAAGCTGGGCCATATCGACAACGATCCGCGTGCCCTCATCGCCGATGGCGGACATCAGAACGCGTTCGAATTCGCCTGTGCTGCCGCTGTCGATGCGTCCGACCGGGTGCAGCACCGTGACGCCATTCTCTGTTCGCTCGGCAATGTGCATACCCGGCTCCCGCCACATCCTTCCAGGCCCCTGGTTATAGCATGTCGGCAGAGTGCCGACGATGCCTTCGCAGTGCGGCAGGAACCGCGCTCATCGCGCCTCCCGCTGCGGCCCGCACGGCGCGTACCAGCGCCGCGGGGGCCACCAGGCGGACGGTCAAGCCGTCCGGCAGGTCGGCGGCCAGCGCATCCAAGCGGACGGCGGCCACCGCGCGCGCAGCACCGCCATCCAGGGGAATGGCGCCATATGGTGGGGTTGCGGGAGGCAGGATGCTCATGACTGCCCAGGAGAGAGCGGCGTCGGATGACACGAAATTCGTCTCCGAAACGCATCATGGCCATGCCTCCTGCGGCCGGACCGTGGGCGCCGCCGGGCCGAGCGCGCTGCCCAGCCTCCTGGCACGGCGCCGTCATGAAACGCCGATGCATCAACCACGGGCCGCCCAAAGCTCCAGCGTCATCCGACGGGTGTCCCTTCGCAGGATGCCACCCGTCAGATGAACCGCGATTCCGCCAGAGCTTGCAAAGGGTTTTCCAGCTTGTACTGATATAACGGGCCGGCGGCCATCCGGGCGGCCTCAGCCGGGCGGCATTGCGCCGGCATGGGCGCTCTGCATGGGGATTTCCTGCATGCGGCGCTGCTCTGGGCGCCATGGCGCTGCGTCGTCCTCATCCTCCGCGGCGTCCGGCCAGTCGAGGGACAGGTCCGGGCGCAGGTCGGGGATGACGGTTTGCCGCAGCTCGGCCAGGGCCACCAGCGCGTCGCGGTCGCCGGCCGCTGCCGCCGCCTGAAGCCAAAGGGCGGCTTCGGCCGGATCGCGGGCGGCGCCGACTCCCTCGCGCAGGCACAGGCCGAGGCGGTATTGCGCGGCAGGATGTCCCTGTTCGGCAGCGGCACGCAGCCAGCGCACCGCTTCGGCTTCGTCACGGTCGACCCCGCGGCCATCGAGCAGCAGCAGGGCGAGGTTGACCTGGGCGGGGGCGGAGTGCTGGAGCGCGGCAAGCCGGTACCACAGCGCCGCCTTGGCCGGATCGCGGGCAACGCCGGCGCCATGTTCGTGCATATAGCCCAGATTGTTCTGCGCACCGACATCGCCCTTTGCGGCGGCGCGGCGATACCAGGACACCGCCCGGCGTGGGTCGGGTGGCACGCCGATGCCGTTGGCGAGCAGGAAGGCCAGCATGGTCTGCGCCGCGACATGGCCCTGGCGGGCGGCGCGGCGGTACCAGGAAACGGAAGCGGCAACGTCAGCCGTCCGAACGGCCTCCGCCAGCCGGTATTGCGCGTCGCTGTCGCCCAGTTCGGCCTTCATCCGGGTCCAGAGCGTGGGCGTGGCAAGCATGGGCTTGGCAAGCATGGACATGGCGCCGGCACCTTCGTCGATTGTCCCCCCGGGGTTCCGTTCCACCAACACCGCGCGAACCGGCTTTATTCCGGTCGCCGCAGCGTTGTGGCCGAACCCCTCTGCCCGAGTCTGTCCCCCTGCCGCCGCCCGTTCAACCTCCCCAGCCGGCGGTCGAGGAATTGTCACGCCGACGCCATCGGTTAAGAATGACCATCCCTTCGCGCCCCCGTGATACCCGGAGGCATAGGGGAAAAAGTGGGACCGGGAGGCGGACGCGGATGGACGGAAAAGCGGTGAATCGCCTGGAGGTGGTCCTGCGCAGCGAGTTATCGGAACTCGGCCGGCTTGCCGCCGCGGTGGAGGACTTCATCGCGCACAACCACTTGCCCCCGGACCTCACTTTCCGCTTCACGCTCTGCCTCGATGAACTCGTCACCAACATCGTCTCCCATGGCTGCGGCGGTGCCGGCGGGCGTGGCATCCGGGTGCGGCTGGAAACCGATGGGCTGGAGCTGCGGGCGGAGGTGGAGGACGATGCCGACGCCTTCGATCCTTTCGCCGACGCCCCGCCGCCCGACCTCGGCGGCGATCTGGAGAGCCGGCGGGTTGGCGGGCTGGGCATCTTTCTGGTCGGCAAAATGATGGACCGCGCCAGCCACCGGCGCGAAGGCGGCCGTAATCTCACCCTGCTCGCCAAGCGCATCGCCTGACGATCGGCGGCGGAGCGCGACCGCAAAGGGCAGCCTCGGAACAATCCCGCTTCAAAAAATCTTCATGGAAGCCTTGTTCGTCTCGAGCTCCGATCCATGCGACGTCGTGAACGCCAAGTCCCCAATATTGACAGGGTCATATAGATGGACAGGCGAACCTTACATGTTTTTCATCAAATGTCCGCGAGTTGCCATCCATGACAATCCGGCAAAGCAGAGCGTTTCGCTCTGCAACAAACCGACACATGACAAGGGAGTCAAATTCTTGCACTATTGTGGATAGCCCCAGGTTGCGGCCGGGACCGGCCGTTCGGGTAAGCCGACGCGGATCGGGGCAGGAGCATGGAAGGCGGACGCTAACGTGTGGAGTCGACGCATCATGACAGGGACGCAGTGCCAAGAGGCACGGCTGCGCCTTGGCTGGTCGACACGGATGCTGGCGAACAAGGCTGGCGTTCCGTGGTACGCCGTGATGAACCTCGATTACGGCACGGGTGAAGTCGACCCGGCCATCGTGGACGCGCTCGCCCGCGCCTTCAAACAGGCAGGTCTGGAACTGCGATAATGGAAGGCCCCTCTCCCGGGACGGGAGAAGGGCCAGTCTCCACTCCGCCAACTCATTCTCTCAGCTCGTTTTCCTCGCCTTGCCCTTCTCCGCCGGGCGGTCGATGTGCTTGGCCGATTCGGTGTCAGGGGTGATCGGCTTGCCGGTGTCGGATACCTCCCTGGCCGCCTCGAGCGGGTCGGCGATGTCGCGGTCGGGCTCGTTTGACAGGATCTTGCCGCTGTCGGGTTTCTGGTCTGCCATGGCATCGCTCCTTCCGTCGGATGATTCCATCACAACAGGCGGCTGCCGACATTCGTCCCGGATACACTCTGTTACCGAATCCATGACCGTCGGACACAGGCCGGCAACGATAGGGTGCCATCCTGATCGCCAGGAACGCCCCCGGCAGGACCGGGGAGCACCGAATGCGATAGGATGGACAGCATGAAAAAGACCCTGCTCGCCGTGGCCGCCGCTATCCTCGCCGTAACCGCGGCGACCGGCACGCCCGCAATGGCCCAGGGATGGCAGCCCGGCCCGGACGACCGTCCGCCCGGCCACCAGTACCCGCAGCCGCAACCGCCCCGCGGGTACGATCATGGCCCGCGGTACGAGCATCCCGGCCGCCAGCCGGTCCACCGCCCCGGTCCGCCGAAGGCGTATGGCTGGCGGGCCGGCGAACGTCTGCCGCAGGAGTGGCGCGCCCCCCGTCACGTGATTGCACGCCCCGCTGCCTATCATCTGCACCGCCCGCCGCGGGGCCATCGCTGGGTCCGCGTCGACCATGACGCCGTTCTGGTCGTTTCCACCACCGGTATCATCGTGGAGATCATGCCCGGCCTGTTCCGCTGACCGGAGTTCCCGCCCCTAATCGCCAAAACCCTTCTGCGCCAGGACTAGGAAGATCTTCTCCTCCAACTGGTCGGGCGTGAAGGGCTTGGCAATGTAGCCGCTGACCTGATGGGCCAGCGCCTTCTTCACCGCATCCAGAGTCGCCAGCGCCGTGACCATCAGGAAAGGCAGGTCGCTGCGGATCTCGCGCACCTGCTTCAGCAGGTCGAGGCCGCTCAGCCGCGGCATCATCCAGTCGCAGACGATCAGGTCATAGGCCGCACCGTCGGCCTGGAAGCGCTCCAGCGCCTCCTGGCCGTCGGCGGCGGTGACGATGTGGCCGATGCCCAGTTCCTGAAGGACGGAGGTGACGAAGGCGCGCGGCCCTGCCTCGTCATCCACCACCAGGACGCGGTGGGAGGACAGATCGATGAAGGGCACGCCGACCATGCCCAGCGCCTGCCGCAGCCAGTTGGCACGCGCCAGCCGTTCCTTCGGCCCCGGCGCGTTCAGCAGAACATGGCGGACGAAGCGCGGCCGGTGGCAGTGGCGGTAGAGCACGCGGGCCACCGCCAGCCGGCTTTTGCCGGAGCAGAAAGCCCCCTCCCCCGCCAACCGGACGATGTCGAGCACGGTGTCGGCCGGCGGGTCGTCCTTGGCCTGGATCAGCGGGGTCAGCACGCGCTGGGTGCGCAGGAAGGCGTTCTGGATGTCGTCGAGCTGGCCGCCGAGATACTCGCGCTCCTCGTCGGGGAAGGCGCTTGACAGCACAAGGCGCTGAACCTCCGCCAGCCCCTTCAGCTTCTCGTTCCGGTCCTTCCAGCAGTCCAGAAGCCGGCCGGCGAAGTCGCGGCTGTCGAAAAAGCTCTTCAGGTAATCGGCCACCGCCTTGGCCGCGGTGGGCGACAGCGGCATCTTCTGGAGCACGAACAGGATGCGCAGCTTCTGCACGAAGTTGCGGCCACGGGTGATCTCCGGGACCGTGTCCTCGTTGACCAGCAGGGCGGTGCGGCGTTGCAGAGCCGCCTCCGTCCTCGCACCGCCGACATAGGCGCCCTCGCGGTCGCGCAGGCGGGCGGACAGGTCGCTCAGCGCCAGAATCTCGCGTTGCACCGCCTCGATGCCGAACATGTCGCCGGCACTGGCGATGGTGAAGCAGGCCGGCTTGGCCATCTCGCGGCGGAAGGCGGCGGCCAGCGCGTCGCGCAAGCCCGGCATCGGCACGCGGCGCATCAGCGCGTCCAGCCGGCGGAACACCGATGGGGCATCGTCCGCCATCGGCCGGTCGGTGGCGATCAGCGTCACGATCAGGTCGATCAGGGTGGTGAAGGGGGCATCCCGCGCGCAGGACGCGGTGCCGGCGTCGCTCAGCAGGATCTCTCCCAGCAGCCGTTCGACCGGCGTCAGCGCGTCGGGATGCTCGGTGGTCTCGGCGAGGTTCAGCAGCGCCTCCGCCTTCTCGGCGAAGCTGCGGCAGACGGCGATGTGCTGGGTGACGGCGGCGTCGAGAAGGAAACGGCCGAGGAAGCCGCCCACGGACAGCAGCTCCGCCGCCGTGCCGGGATAGTCGGCGGACAGGAAATCGGGCGGCGGGTGTTCCTTCAGCCGCTCGCGCGTCAGCCGGGCGATCTCGTTGACCAGCGGCGTCATACCGCCCTTACGGTCCATCGCCCGCTCGGCCTGGGTCAGGATGGCGACGAAGGTGGCGGTGTTGGACAGCCCGGTCTGGTGGCGCGGGTGGTGCAGCAGCTCCGTTGCGGTCAGCGCGTTCTCGTCGAGGAAGCGGCGGCAGAAGCGGCCGACTCCGTCCCGGCCGGCCGGGGTGTAGAAATCGGCCGGCTCGCGGCATGCGGCGGGGGCCGAACCCTCCTCCAGGGCCGGTTCCGCAGCGGGGGTGTCGTGGCGGGACTCCTCCATCGCCGCCCTCACAGGGCCAGCAGGTCGCGGAGCGCGCCGAGCAGCCGCTCGGGCGCCACCGGCTTCATCACGATCTGCCGCCCCTCCTGCGCCGTCAGCCCGGCCGCCGTCTCGCGCGAGGCGTAGCCGGTCAGGAACAGGATGGGCAGAAGCTGGTTGCGGCTCTCCAGTTCACTGGCAAGCTCCAGCCCGTTCATCCGCGGCATCGACACGTCGCTGACCACCGCGTCGAACAGGCCGCCGGCCTCGTCGTAACGGGTAAGCGCCTCCTGCCCGTCGGACGCCTCCACCACCGTGCAGCCGGCCTCTTCCAGCACGAGGCGGAGGTAACGGCGCACCGAGTCCTCATCATCGACCAGCAAAATGACCGCCCCCTCCCCCTCCGCCACCTGCAGGGGGTCGAGTCCAACCGGGGATGCCGGCGGCTCGACGGCGGGCAGATAGAGCGCGAAGGTGGCACCCTGCCCCTCCTCGCCCTCCAGTTCGACCGCGCCGCCCGACTGCTGCGCCGTGCCATAGACCATCCACAAGCCGAGCCCGGTGCCCTTCCCCGGCTCCTTGGTGGTGAAAAAGGGCTCCCAGACCCGGTCGCGAATCTCCGCCGGCACGCCCGGCCCCTGGTCGCTGACACGGATCGCGACGTAGCGGCCCGGCTTCAGGCCGCGGTGACGGGCGAAGAAAGCGTCGTCCGGCGCCTCCACCGCCAGGGCGATGGTCAGGGTGCCGCCGTGGGGCATGGCATCGCGCCCGTTCAGCGCAAGGTTCAGCAGAGCCTGGTTCAGCGTCACCGGGTTGACCAGCGCGTGTGCGCTTTCGTCATTGGCCAGGATCGCCACGTCGATGCCGGCGCTGAGCAGGGGCTTGAGGAAGACGCGCAGATCGCGCACCAGCGGGGCGACGGCAACCACCTCGCGCTCATCGGTCACCCGGCGGTGGGAGAAGTCCAAGAGCTGGGCAGTCAGCGCCGCCGCCCGTTCGGATGCCTTGGCGATCTCCTGCACGCAGGTCAGCACGCGGTCGGGATCGGCCGGATTGCGCTCCGCCAGCCGGGCGAAGCCGCCGATGGCGGTCAGCATGTTGTTGAATTCATGGGCGATGCCGCCGGCCATGCGGCCCACCGCCTCCATCTTCTGGGCGCGCTGAAGCTCGCCCTCCACCCGGCGGCGGTCGGTGATGTCGTTCAGCACCAGCAGCACTGCCGGCCCACCGCCATAGACGGCCTGACTGGCCGCGACCTCCAGCCGGCGGCGCTCGCCGGTCGGGCGGAGGGCATCGCATTCCAGCCGGCGCTCCTCCCCCTCGGCAGCGGCGGCGAGCGTCTCGGCCAACGCCTCGCCCTCCGCCAGAAATCCGGCAAGCAGTTGGCCTTCCAACGCATCGGCGGCGACGCCAAGAATCGCCGCGGCGGCACCATTGACAAAGCGGATGGCGGCGCAGTCCCAGATGACGATTCCGTAGGGGGCCAGCTCGACGAGCTGGCGGTAGCGCAACTCGCTTTCCCGCAGGGCGCCGACGGTCTGCTCCAGCCGTGCGGTCTGGCCGGCCAGTTGCTCTTCCCGCGTTTTAAGCTCGGTGATGTCCATCAGGATCTTCACCACGCCGCCGGTGCCGGTGGCATGCTCGCTGATGCGGTACCAGCGCCCGTCGGACAGCCGACCGTCGACCGGGGTGGAGTGCTGGAGATGGCGGGTCAGCCGCTGCTCCACCCAGGCGCCGATGTCGCCCTCCCCCTCGTACCCGCCGCGCTCGGCGGCGGCGCGCAGGATCTCGGCGAAGCTGCGGCCGGGGGTCAGCATATCGGCGATGGTGGGATAGGCGCGGCGATACTGCTCGTTGCAGATCAGCAGCCGGCCGTCGGCGCTGAACAGCACGAATCCTTCCGACACGCTGTCGATGGCGTCATGCACCACCGCCTGCATGAAGCGCGCCTCCACCAGCGCCAGCGTCTCGGCGGTGGCATCGACGCCGCAGCCGCGATAGCCGCGGAAACGCCCGTCGGCGCCGCGCACCGGCACGGCGCTGAGCCGCAGCACGAGGTCGCGCCCGTCCACCCCCTCGAAGCTCAGCTCCAGGTCGCGGAAGGCCCGGCCGGCCTCGATGTCGGCACGGTATTCGGCCCAGGTCGCCTCGTCGGCGACCAGCACCCCGAGGTCGAGAAGGGAATCGCCGAACACCGTCCGCGGATCGCAGCCGAGCAGCGTGGTAAGCCCGCCCGACAGCGAGAGATAGCGGTGGTCCGACCCGGTTTCCCAGAACCAGCCGGGCGTCACGACGGCGAAGTCGCGGGTGCGGTCGCGCAGCCCCTCCAACTCGTCCTTCGCCCGGCGCAGTGCGGCGTCGGAACGGGCCAGGGCGGTGGCGGCGGCCCCGGCACGCCGGGCGCTCCACAGGGCCAGACCGCCGGCGGCGGCCAGCGCGCCGGCGACCGGCCAGCCGACCTGCCCGCTTGCAGACAGCGCCGCCAGGGTGCCGATGCCGGTCAGTCCGGCCAGCAGGCCGGGAAACGATGCGGAAAGACCCGACGGACCGGACACCGGTCTGGCGGCACCCCCGGTGGGATGCGGTCGGTCGGTGCCTGCAACGTCCACGGGGCCTCCGTCTGTCCGAAAGGGTGCCGGAAGAGCTGTTGTCCGGTGACATCATCACCGGATCGTCCCGTCTTAGGCTGTCAGGCGTTAACAGCAGGTTTAGTAGCTAAGCTTTCGCACAGCCGCGACAGCCGGAAGCGGTAGGGGCGATGGGGAGGAGATCCGGGAGGCTGCAAAACACGTAAAAACCGATTGCCGCTCCAAAGCCGGCCGGTTTCGAAAGGACCACGCCATGCCGCCCATGACTCCTGGGGCCACTCCCGAGGCTCCCCCAAAAGCAGACGTGATTACGTGGAGCAATCTGCCGGCCCAGACCGCCGAAGGGGTAGAGCGCCGCAGCCTTCCCGGCACCGGCGCATCGCTGAAGCATATCGTCATCAAGGCCGGCACCTCCGCCCCACGCCACGACCACCCGCATGAGCAGTTCGTCATCGTCGTGGAAGGCCGCGCCCTGCTGACCTGCGAAGCGGGGCCGGTGGATCTGCGGCCGGGCATGGTCATCCGCTTCGACCCCGGTGCCTGGCACAGCGCCGATTTCGTCGAGGATACCGTGCTGATCGAGGTGAATTTGAACCCGGCAGGGTGAGGTCAGACGCCGATATCGATGTCGATCTCGTCGTCGTCTTCCGGCGCCCGGCCCAGCAGCAGGTCGGCGGCATCGAGGGTCAGTGCCTCGACCTCCTCGTTGCGCTCCTCGTCGGGCAGGCGCAGCGCGTGCATCAGCTGGGTCGCCAGATGGATCAGCATGGCGCGGACGCAGTCGTCTTCCGGATACTCAAGCGCAACCACGTCCTTCAGGAAAGCGCCGAGCTGGTCCGGCGAATTCCAGGGGTGGGTGATGACGGTCTCGAAGCCGCTGGTGCCGAGGAAGACGGAGTTCAGTGCGATGGCCTGACGGTTGATGCCGTCGACCGCCTCGTCCTGGTCGAGGTTGCCCTGGAGAACCTGATTGAAGGCGTCCAGGCTGAGGTCGATGAACTGGCGGACCAGCAGCCGGACCACGGATTCGTCGGACAGGTCGTTGCGGGCCTGCGGCTGGGTCAGCACCGGCAGCGGTTGCAGCAGCGCCGCGATGATCGGCTTTGCGGATTGGGATTCCATCGCGGGCAACTCCTGTCGGGATCGACCCCGGCATCTGCGGGGCAAAAGGTTCACGGCTCCCGATACTGACAGAGCCTGACGCAAAACGCAAAAAAGGCCGCCCCCTTATCGGGAGCGGCCCTTTCGCCAAGCCTGACGGGAGGTCAGACCCGAAAGATCAGCCCACCAGCTCGATGCCGGCGAAGAAGAAGGCGATCTCCTGGGCGGCGGTCTCCGGGGCGTCCGAACCGTGGACCGAGTTGGCCTCGATCGACTCGGCGAACTCCTTGCGGATGGTGCCTTCGGCGGCGTTGGCCGGGTTGGTGGCGCCCATGATCTCGCGGTTGCGGGCGATGGCGTTCTCGCCTTCCAGAACCTGCAGGACCACCGGGCCGGAGATCATGAAGGAGACCAGATCGCCGAAGAACGGACGCTCGCGGTGCACGCCGTAGAACTGCTCGGCCTGGGCCTTCGACAGCTGGACGCGCTTCTGGGCAACGATGCGCAGGCCGCCGTCTTCGAACTTGGCGTTGATCTTGCCGGTCAGGTTGCGGCGGGTGGCATCGGGCTTGATGATCGAGAGGGTCCGTTCGACGGCCATGGTGGTGACTCCTGCGGGAATGGGGCTTTTCGCCGATTGAAAAACTCGCAGGCGCCGCCGGATGACCGGGGCGCCGGATGGGCGGCTTTATAGAGGCGCTTTCACGGCGCGGCAAGGCGTTCGTTTGGGGCCACACTCCCCGATCCTCGCAAAAAATACGGCCGCGATGGCATCCCAGCGCGGCCGGAGTCGAGGAGGCTTTGGGAAAGCAGTCGTCAGGTCAGGATTTGGCGGCACCCAGCTTGGCCTGAGCAGCGGCCAGACCGTCCTTGCCGTCCAGCGTGGTGACGCCGGACAGCCAAGTCTTCAGGACGGCGGGATTCTTCTTCAGCCAGTCGGCCGCAACCGCTTCGGGCTTGCGGCCGCCGTTCATGATGCCGTCCATCACCGAGTTTTCCATGTCCACGGTGAAGACCAGATTGGACAGGAACTTGCCGATGTTCGGGCATTCGGCGGCGTAGCCCTTGCGCACGTTGGTGCTGACGGTGGCGCCGCCGTAATTCGGGCCGAACCAGTCGTCGCCGTCGGACAGGTAGGTGATGTCCATCGTCTTGTTCATCGGATGCGGCGCCCAGCCCAGGAAGGCAATCCATTTCTTGGCCCGGACCGCCCGCTTCACCTCGGCCAGCATGCCGGCCTCGCTGGACTCGACCATCTTGAAATCCTTGAGACCGAAGGCGTCGGCCTTCAGCATCTTGTCGATGATCAGGTTGCCGTCGTTACCGGCCTCGATGCCGTAGATCTTGCCGTCCAGCTTGTCCTTGTATTTCGCCAGATCCTTGAAGCTCTTCAGCCCGGCCTCAGCGGCGTAAGTGGGGACGGCCAGCGTGTATTTGGCGCCCTCCAGGTTGACGCGCGTCACCTCGACCGAGCCGTCCTCCAGCACAGGCTTGATGAAGGTCTCCATGGTGGGCATCCAGTTGCCGAGGAACACGTCCAGCGACTTGGTCTTCAGCCCCAGATAGACGACCGGCACCGACGAGACGCTTGTGGACGGCTTGTAGCCCAGCGCGTCGAGCGTGACGGAGGCGAGCGCCGTCGTCGCCGCGATGTCGGTCCATCCCACGTCACCGAAACGCACCGCCTTGCAGGAGGCCGGATCGGCGGCAAGCGCCGTCCCTGCCGGCAGGACGGCGGACCCGGCCGCCAGCATAAGGCCGACGGCGAGGCCGGAGAATTTGGCGGCGGAGAATTTACCGGCAGAGAATTTACCGAATGTCTTGGCCATGTCCCTGTTCTCCTTGCTTGTGGTTATCATTGTGGGCGTGCGGGTCTCAGGCCCGCAGACGCTGGTCCTTCTGCATCTCCTTCTGCGTCATGGCGGCATCTGCGACGTAATAGGGCACGTCGGCGCGCGGCAGCGGCGGACGGCCGCGCACCGCGTCGGCCAGCTTCTCCGCCATCATGATGGTGGGTGCGTTCAGGTTGCCGGTGATGATCCGCGGCATGATCGAGGCGTCGATGACGCGCAAGGACTCCAGCCCATGCACCCGGCCCTGACCGTCGACCACCGCGCCGTCGTCGGTCCCCATCCGGCAGGTGCCGCAGGGGTGGTAGGCGGTCTCGGCGTGATGGCGGACGAAGGCGTCGAGGTCGGCGTCGGTGACGCAATCGGCACCGGGGCTTATCTCCTCGCCGCGATAGGGCGCCAGGGCGCGCTGCCGCATGATGTCGCGCGTGATGCGGATGCCGGCGCGGAACTCCCGCCAGTCCTGCGGATCGGCCATGTAGTTGAACAGGATGCTGGGCGCCTGCCCCGGATCGCGCGAGCGGGCATGGACGCGCCCCTTGCTGGGCGAACGCATGGAGCCGACATGGGCCTGGAAACCGTGCGCCTCCACCGCGTTGGTGCCGTTGTAGCTGATGGCGACGGGGAGAAAGTGATACTGGATGTTGGGCCAGGGCACATCGTCGCCGGTGCGGATGAAGCCGCCGGCCTCGAACTGGTTGCTGGCGCCGATGCCGGTGCCCAGGAACAGCCATTCGGCGCCGATGGCCGGCTGGTTCCACCATTTCAGCGCGGGATAGAGCGACACCGGCTGACGGCAGTGATACTGGATATACATCTCCAGATGGTCCTGGAGATCGCCGCCGACGCCCGGAAGGTCGATCACCGTCTCCACCCCCAGCTCGCGCAGCAGCGGCGACGGTCCCACCCCCGACCGTTGCAGGATCGCCGGCGAGGCGATGGCCCCGGCGCACAGCAGCACCTCCCGCCGCGCCCGCGCCGTCACCGGCCTGCCGTTGCGCAGATAGGCGACGCCGACGGCACGCTGTCCGTCGAACAGGATGCGGTCGGTCAGCGCGTGGGTGACGATGGTCAGCCCCGGCCGCTCCCGCGCCCGGTCGAGATAGCCGCGGGCCGTGCTGCACCGCCGCCCCTGCGCCGTCACCGTGCGGTCCATCGGACCGAAGCCCTCCTGGCGGTAGCCGTTCAGGTCGGCGGTGCGGCCGTAGCCGGCCTGCGCCCCCGCCTCCACCATCGCCTCGTACAGCGGGTTGACGCCCGGCTTGGCGGTGGTGACGAACAGCGGGCCGTCGCCGCCGTGATAGGCGTCGGGACCGATGTCGCGCGTCTCCGCCTTACGGAAATAGGGCAGGCAGTCGAGATAGCTCCAGTCCTCCAGACCCGGCAGCCCGGCCCAGCCGTCATAGTCCAGCGCGTTGCCGCGGATGTAGCACATGCCGTTGATCAGCGACGACCCGCCCAGCCCCTTGCCGCGCCCGCACTCCATCCGGCGGTTGTCCATGTGCGGTTCGGGTTCGGTCTCATAGGCCCAGTTGTAACGGCGGCCCTGGAGCGGGAAGGCCAGCGCCGCCGGCATCTGGGTGCGGTAGTCGAGCCGGTGGTCGGGTCCGCCGGCCTCCAGCAGCAGGACGCTGACGCCGGCATCCTCGGTCAGGCGGCAGGCGAGGACGTTGCCCGCCGAACCGGCGCCGACGACGATGTAGTCGTACTCGCGCACCGCAGGGGCGAAGGAGGATGTGGCGGCGGGCATAGCGGCGCCGTTCTCCGGCGCAGCGGCTCCGGAGGTCGGTTGGTTCGACATCGAACACCCCTTCTTTGAAAAAGCGGGCTTCCCTGAAAGACGGTTTCAGAACACCGACGAGTAGGATCCCAACTCGACCTGGACCGATTTGAGGCGCGTGTAATGGTCGAGCGTCTCGACGCCGTTCTCACGGCCGATGCCCGATTGCTTGTAGCCGCCGACCGGCATCTCCGGCGGCGATTCGCCCCAGGCGTTGATCCAGCAGATGCCGGCCTCCAGCCGGTGGATCACCCGGTGGGCGCGGGCCAGATCGCTGGTGACCAGCCCGGCGGCGAGGCCGTAGCTCGTGGCGTTGGCGCGCGCGACGACCTCGTCCTCCTCGTCGAAGGTCAGGATCGACAGGACCGGACCGAAAATCTCCTCGCGAACGATGGTCATGCCGTCGTGGCAGTCGGTGAAGACGGTGGGCGCCACATAGGCGCCGGGCGCGAAGGCGGCGCCTTCCGGAACCCCACCGCCGGCCAGCAGCCGCGCGCCCTCCGCCTTGCCGGCCTCGATGTAGCGCAGCACCTTGTCGCGGTGGGGGAAGCTGGCGAGCGGGCCGAAATTGGTGTCGGGATTCAGCGGATCGCCCATGCGGATGCGGCGCACCCGGACCATCAGCCGCTCTTCGAACGCCGCGGCGATGCTGCGGTGGACGAACACGCGGGTGCCGTTGGTGCAGACCTGACCGGAGCTATAGAAGTTCGCCATCATGGCGATGTCGGCGGCGCGGTCGAGGTCGGCGTCGGCGAAGACGATCAGCGGCGACTTTCCGCCAAGCTCCATCGTCACCTCCTTCAGCGTCGATCCGCCGGCCGCGGCCATCACCCGCTTGCCGGTCTCCACCCCGCCGGTGAAGGACAGCTTCTCAATGCCGGGATGGGCGGCCAGCAGGGCGCCGACCCGGCCGTCGCCCTGGACGACGTTGAACACACCGGCGGGCAGCCCGGCCTCGCTGTAGATCGCCGCCAGATGCAGCGCGGTCAGCGGCGTCACCTCGCTCGGCTTGAAGATCATGGCGTTGCCGGCGGCCAGCGCCGGGGCCGATTTCCACAGCGCGATCTGGATCGGATAGTTCCAGGCGCCGATGCCGGCGACCACGCCCAGCGGCTCGCGCCGGGTGTAGACGAAGGAGGTCGGGCGCAGCGGGATCTGCCGCCCTTCCAGCGCCGGGGCGAGGCCGGCGTAATATTCCAGCACGTCGGCGCCGGTGACGATGTCGACCGCGCGCGTCTCGCTCAGCGGCTTGCCGGTGTCGAGCGTCTCGATCTCGGCCAACGCTTCGTTGCGCTCACGCAGCAGGGCAACGGCCCGGCGCAGCACCCGCGCGCGCTCCATCGCCGTCATCGCCCCCCATACCGCCTGTCCGGCCCGCGCGCTGTCGACGGCGCGGTCCACGTCCGCGGATGTCGCTTGCGCAACGTCGGCCAACACCTCTCCGGTCGCCGGGTTGACGGTGGCGAAACGCTCCGCTCCCTCGTCTTCGATGGGACGGCCGTGGATATAATGGGCCAGACGTCCGAACCGCGTCATGTCGCGTCTCCCCGATCCGAGGTCCAGAGGGTGCAGTGAATGGCAGCAATTCGATTGCCGGAGTCAGCGTGGTTTTTATTGATTGAACGTTCAATTAAAAAAGAACGGGTGGCGATTCCGTTCCTTGAATTGGTCGTGTTCAAACAAACCCGATGGCCGGCACCAAGCCCAAGCAGGGCGGAACGGGCTGACCTGCGCGGGACAAAGCCGTGCCATTCGCGCGCCATCCGCCCTGCCCCGCTTCAAATCGGTGGCCCCTCGTGCTACATCCTCGCGCGCTATGCTGCACATCAATGACCTGACCTTCCGCTTCGGCGGCCGAGTGTTGTTCGACCATGCGACGGCGGTGGTGCCCAAGGGGCATCGCGTGGCGCTGGTCGGGCGCAACGGCACCGGGAAATCGACCCTGCTGAAGCTGATCTCGGGCCAGCTGCAAACGGATGCCGGCGCCATCACTCTGCCGGCCGGCATGCGGATGGGCATGGTGGCGCAGGAGGCCCCCAGCGGCCCGACCACGCTGATCGACGCCGTGCTGGCCGCCGACACCGAACGCACCGCCCTGCTGGCGGAGGCGGAGACCGTCACCGACCCGATGCGCATCGGCGAGGTCCATGCAAGGCTCGCCGACATCGAGGCGCATTCCGCCCCGTCGCGCGCGGCGCAGGTGCTGTCCGGCCTGGGCTTCGACGCCGAAGCGCAGCAACGGCCCTGCTCCGACTTCTCCGGTGGCTGGCGGATGCGCGTGGCGCTGGCCGGCGTGCTGTTCTCCCGCCCCGACCTGCTGCTGCTGGACGAGCCGACCAACCACCTCGACCTCGAAGCCACCATCTGGCTCGAGGGCTATCTGAAGAACTATCCGCACACCATCCTGCTGGTCAGCCACGACCGCGAGTTGCTGAACGCGGTGCCGACCACGACGATCCACATCGACCAGGGCAAGCTCGTCACCTACAGCGGCAATTACGACCAGTTCCTGGCGCAGCGCCGTGCCAACCAGGAACGGCTGGCCTCGATGGCTGCCAAGCAGGACGCGCGGCGCAAGCACATGATGGCCTATGTCGACCGCTTCCGCTTCAAAGCCAGCAAGGCCCGCCAAGCGCAGAGCCGCCTGAAGCTGCTGGAGAAGATGGAGTCGATCACGCTGATGGAGGACGATCCCGAGGTCGTCTTCAACTTCCCCGCCCCGGACGAGCTGGCGCCGCCGCTGATCGCGCTGGAGGGAGTTAGCATCGGCTATGGCGACAAGGTGATCCTGCGGCGGGTCAACCTGCGCATCGACATGGAGGACCGCATCGGCCTCCTGGGTGCCAATGGCAACGGCAAATCGACGCTGGTCAAGCTGCTGGCCAACCGGCTCCAACCGATGGCCGGCGAGATGCGGCGCCCGTCCAAGCTGCGCATCGGCTATTTCGCCCAGCATCAGGCCGAGGAGCTGGACCTGTCGCTGACGCCGATCCAGCAGACCCAGCGCATCATGCCGCTGGCGCTGGAGGAGAAGGTGCGCGCCCATCTCGGCCGCTTCGGCTTCCCGCAGGTGAAGGCGGAGACCAAGATCTCCAGCCTGTCCGGCGGGGAGAAGGCGCGGCTCCTGCTGGCGCTGATGAGCCGGGAAGTCCCGCACATCCTGATGCTGGACGAACCGACCAACCATCTGGACATCGACAGCCGCGAAGCCCTGATCGAGGCGATCAACGATTTCCCCGGCGCCGTCATCGTCATCAGCCACGATCCCCATCTGATCGAGATGACGGTGGACCGGCTGCTGCTGGTCGCCGACGGTACGGTGCAGGCCTATGACGGCGATCTGGACGACTACCGCCGCTATCTGCTCGACCGCGCCAAGGCGGAACGGGCAGTGGCGAAGGGTGGAGCCGAACGCGACGCCGGCCCCAACAAGAAGGACCAGCGCCGCGCCGCCGCCGAGGCGCGCACCGCGCTTGCCCCGCTGAAGCGCAAGGCCACCGACGCCGAGGCGCTGGTGACCAAGCTGAGCGAGGAGAAGCGCAAGATCGAGGCGAAGATGTCCGACCCGGCGCTCTACACCGGCCCGTCCGACAAGCTGACCAAGCTGCAGATCGAGCTGGGCACGGTGGAGAAGAAGCTGGCGACCGCGGAGGAGACCTGGCTGGAGGCGCTCGAACTCTACGAGAGCGCCGCGGCGGAGGCCGGCGTTTGAACGCCCGCAGGCACATCGACGACTCCGGCGCCCACGGTCAGGCGGAGATGGAGCGGGCGGAAATGGAGCATGACGGCACCATCGCCTTGCCCACCGTCTGCGACGGCGAGGAGGAGGAGCGGACATCCGACGTGCTGGCCCGCTTCCGCGCCAATCTGCCGGCGGGACGGGTTACACTGGGCGACCTGATCCGGGCTCTGGGCGACCGCTCGCTCGGCACCATCCTGCTGGCGCTGGCGCTGCCGACCATCGCCCCGGTGCCGCTCGGCGTATCCTGCCTGTTCGACCTGCCCATCGTGCTCTACACCGCGCAGATGGCCTTCGGCCGGCGCGGAGCCGGGCTGCCGGACTGGCTGCTGCGCCGCTCCATCGGCAGCGGGCTGGCGGCGCGGACGCTCGACGCCGCCATGCCGCGGCTGGTTTGGATCGAGCGGATGCTAAAGCCGCGGCTGCACCGCCTCGCCCGCATCGACGAGGAACGCTGGTTCGGTCTGCTGCTGTTCATCCTGACGCTGACCTGCATCGTGCCGCTGCCGCTGACCGGCTGGCTGCCGGGCTTCGCGCTGGTGCTGATCTCGCTGGGGCTGATCGAGCGCGACGGCGGCGCCATCGGCATCGGGCTGGGGCTGACCGCGGCGGCGCTGGTGTTTTTGACGCTGGTGGCGAGCAGCCTGTCATACGCAGGTCATCAACTTCTGGCAGCAACTCTGCATTAGGACGGCTGCGTCGGAACCATGGGTGCAGGTCGTCCCGATCCAGGGAGGCCCACATGACCGAAACGGCATCCGCCACGCTTTCCGAGTCCTGGCTGTTCTTCCGCCGCTGGCTGGCCGATCCCTGGGCGATGGGGTCCGTCGCCCCCTCTTCCCAGGCGCTACGCCGCCGCATCACCCGCGAGATTCGGCGCGAATCCGACGAGGCGGTGGTGGAGTTCGGCGGCGGCACCGGCCCCATCACCGCGGCGATGCTGGAGGCCGGCATCCCGGCCGACCGGCTCTACAGCTTCGAGGTCGCCCCGGACCTTGCCCGCCATCTGCGCGCCCGCTGCCCGGCCGTCACCGTCATTGCCGAAGACTGCCGCAAGGCGCCGGAACTGCTGGGCGAGGCACTGTGCGGCAAGGTCGGCACGGTGGTGATCGGCATCCCGATGATCACCTTCCCGCTGGAGTTCCAGCGCGAGGTGCTGGACGCCACCTTCCGCATCCTGCGGCCGGGCGGGCGCTTCCTGCTCTACAGCTTCATGCCGCATTCGCCCCTGAACCGCGAGGCGCTGGGGCTAACCGGGAAGCGGCTGGGCTTCACCCTGCGAAATCTGCCGCCGGCGTCGGTATGGGGATACCGCCGCGCCGGAGAGTGATAGGGTCCAGCGCCCGAAACCCATAACCAGCGAGAGCCTCCATGAAGTTCGGCTACACGATCCTCTATGTTCCCGACGTCGCGGCGTCGCTGGCCTTCTTCGAAAAGGCGTTCGGGCTGAGCCGCCGCTTCCTCGCCGAAACGGGCGACTATGGCGAGCTGGACACCGGCTCCACCACCCTGTCCTTCGCCAGCCAGGAACTGGCGCTGTCGCACCACCCCGCCGGCTATGTCTTCGCCAGCGCCAGCGAGAAGCCGCTGGGCGTCGAGATCGCGCTGGTCACCGGCGACGTGGAGGCGGCGCACGCCACGGCGCTCGCTGCCGGCGCCAGCGAACTGGCGCCGCCGAAAGCCATGCCGTGGGGGCAGACGGTATCCTTCATCCGCTGCCCCGACGGCACGCTGGTGGAGCTGTGCACGCCGGTCGGTGGCTGACGGCAGCGCGGGGCCGGCGCGGTTGCCCTGCCCCGACCGCCGCGCTTATGGTCCGCCCTCCCGTCCACCATCGTGAGCCTGCCGGCGATGTCCTTCATCCTGTCGAAGCTGCTGTGGGGCGTCTTTGCGCCCGGCAATGCCCTGGTGCTGGCGGTGGCGCTGGGCGCACTGCTGCTGCGGACGCGGCGCTGGCAGGGTGCCGGACGGCGGCTGGTCACGCTGGCGGCGGTGGTGCT
This sequence comes from Azospirillum melinis, assembly GCF_013340935.1. Taxonomy (GTDB): domain Bacteria; phylum Pseudomonadota; class Alphaproteobacteria; order Azospirillales; family Azospirillaceae; genus Azospirillum; species Azospirillum melinis. The sequence continues at coordinate 41,107 of NZ_WHOS01000029.1, forward strand.
TCTGCTGGTCATGTACACCGGTCTCGGCGCGCTGGTCGCCCTGCCGCTGGAGAACCGCTTCCCACGAGCGGAGCCGGAGGGGCGGATCGACGGCATCATCATGCTGGGCGGCGCCCAAAATCCGCCGATCACCGCCGACCGCGGCGACCCGTCGCTGAACGATGCGGCCGAGCGGATCCTCGGCTTCGCCGACCTCGTCCGCCGTTATCCGGAGGCCAAGGCCGTCTTCACCGGCGGATCAGGCCGGCTGCTGGCGCCGGACCTGAAGGAGGATGTGACCGCCCGCGCCGCCCTGCTCCAGGCCGGCGTCCCCGCCGAGCGGGTGCTCTACGAGACGGAATCGCGCAACACCTGGGAAAATGCGGTCTTCAGCAAGGAGATGGTCAAGCCGGCGCCGGGCGAACGCTGGGTCCTCGTCACCTCGGCCATGCACATGCCGCGGTCGGTCGGCATCTTCCGCGCCATCGGGTGGGAGGTGACCCCCTACCCCGTCGACTACCGCACCAAGCATGACGCTACGCCCTGGCTGCGCTTCGAGTTTGGGCAGAATCTGGTGATCCTGGACGACGCTGTGCGCGAGTGGATCGGGCTGACCGCCTATTGGCTGATGGGCCGCACCGAAAGCCTGTTCCCCGCCCCCTGACGGTTCGACCCTTGTGCGGGCTGTGTCATCGTACCGCCGCCGCGTTCGAGCCATTGGCGCGGCGATGGCAACCCGCTAGAGTGCCGCCGCCCTGGTGGTGGGGGCGGGTCAGGAAAGAAGGAAATTGGCGGATGCGTCGCTGGCGCGGGGTGAGCAGGGTCGTCGTGCTGGTCGGCGTGGCAGCGCTCGCCGCCTGCGCGCAGAAGCCCACCGGCACCGGCCCGGGCCTTCCCACCAGCGGCGTCTACAAGGTGGGAAAGCCCTACCAGATCAACGGCGTCTGGTACTACCCCAAGGAAGATTTCAGCTACGACGAGACCGGCATCGCCTCATGGTACGGCCCCGGCTTCCATGAGAAAAACACAGCCAACGGCGAGATCTACGACCAGAACGAGCTGACCGCCGCGCACAAGACGCTGCCGATGCCGAGCCTGGTGCGGGTCACCAATCTCGACAACGGCCGGTCCATCGTCGTGCGGGTCAACGACCGCGGCCCCTACGCCAACGGCCGCATCATCGACATGTCGCGGCGCGGCGCCCAGCTGCTGGGCTTCGACGGTCCCGGCACCGCCAAAGTGCGCGTGCAGATCCTGGCGGAAGAAAGCCGGGCCATCGCCGCTGCCGCGCGCCAGGGTACGCCCGCCCCGCTGCTGGCCGAGGTCGACGGCCCGCCGCCGAAGGCAGCCCCGCGCGGCCGGATCGAGGTGAGCGGCCCATCCGGACCGGCGACGACTCTCGCCGCCTCCACCGGTGCGCCCCGCCCGGCGGTGGTCGGCGCGCCGATCCCGCCGCCGGCCACCGTCGCCGGCAGCATGGCGGAGGGCCGCTTCGTGCCGGCCCCGGTGGTGGCGCAATTGCCGGTGAAGGCGCAGGAGGCCATCTATGTGCAGGTCGGCGCCTTCGGCAGCGAGGAGAATGTGGCGAAGGCCCGCGCCCGCCTGTCGTCCATCGGCCAACGCGCCAGCGTCAGCCAGACGCGGACCGCCGGCCTGACCCTGCACCGCGTCCGCGTCGGACCGCTGGACAGCGTCGACAGGGCGGATACCCTGTTGAACCAGATCATCCAGGCCGGCCTTACGGAGGCCAAAATCGTGGTGGATTGATCCGGCCACCCGACACCACCCCCGGCGTTCCCTATGAGCGCCGGCGACCCTATGCCTGTACCGAGTGCCCTTGGAGGATTGTTGCCATGAACGCTGTTGTCGTCCGCCTGTGTGCCGTTTTCGGCCGTTCCGTTGCTGTCGCGGCCGGAATAGCGATGGCCGGGGCCACGATTGGCGCCGGCTTCACCGCGGTCTCGGTCCAGGCCGCGACCCTCGACACCATCGCCAAGCAGGCGATCCTTGTCGATCTGACCTCTGACACCGTGCTGTTCGAGAAGAACGCCGACGAGCGCATGGCGCCCTCGTCGATGAGCAAGATCATGACCGCCTACATGGTGTTCGAGGCGATCAAGGGCGGCCGCCTGACGCTGGAGAGCACCCTGCCGGTCAGCGAGCGGGCTTGGCGGATGCAGGGCTCGAAGATGTTCGTCGAGCTTCACAACAACATCAAGGTCGACGACCTGCTGAAGGGCATGATCGTCCAGTCCGGCAACGACGCCTGCATCGTGCTGGCCGAGGGGCTGGCAGGGTCGGAGCAGTCCTTCGCCGAACAGGCGACCAAGCGCGCGAAGGAGTTGGGGCTGAAGAACAGCAACTTCGCCAATTCCACCGGCTGGCCCGATCCCAACCATTATATGACCGCCCGCGATCTGGCGCTTCTGGCCGAACGGCTGATCAAGGACTTTCCCGAATTCTACAAGTACGATTCAATCCGGGAATTCAAGTATCACGGCATCACCCAGGGCAACCGCAACCCGCTGCTCTACCGCAACATGAATGTCGACGGGCTGAAGACCGGCCACACCGACGCCGGCGGTTACGGCCTGACCGCGTCGGGCGAGCGCGACGGGCGCCGACTGCTGCTGGTGGTCAACGGCCTGCCGAACATGCAGGCGCGCGCCGACGAATCGGCCCGGCTGATCGAGTGGGGCTTCCGCGAATTCGCCTCCTACACCCTCTACAAGGGTGGGGAGACCATCGAGCAGGTGCCGGTCTGGCTGGGCGAGCAGGACATGGTGCCGGTCGCCGTGCCGCAGAACCTGAGCGTCACCATGGCCCGCGCCGACCGCTCCGGCATGAAGGTATCGCTGGTCAGCAACGCCCCGGTCGCCGCGCCGATCAAGAAGGGCGACACGGTCGGCAAGCTGGTGATCTCCGCCCCCGGCTTCCCGGGCAAGGAGGTGCCGGTGGTGGCCGCCCAGGACGTGCCGAAGGCCGGCATGTTCGGCCGCGCCTTCGCCGCCGCCAAGTATCTCGTCTTCGGCAACAGCCTGTGACCGTGACGACGATGCTGACCGCCCCGGCTCCTTCCGCCAAGCGCGGCCGCTTCATCACTCTGGAAGGCGGCGAAGGGGCCGGCAAGTCGACGCAGCTGCGCCGTCTGGCGGACAGCTTGCGCGTCTCCCTGCGCGCCCGCGACGTCGAGCTTGTGACGACGCGGGAGCCGGGCGGATCGCCCGGCGCGGAGGAGATCCGCGGCCTGCTGGTGACCGGCGAGACCGGCCGCTGGAGCGCGACCACCGAGGCCCTGCTGCACACTGCCGCCCGCCGCGACCATCTGGAGCGCACGGTGTGGCCGGCGCTGGAGACTGGAAGCTGGGTGCTGTGCGACCGCTTCTTCGACAGCACCATGGCCTATCAGGGCTATGGGCTGGGGCTGGGGCGCGATCTGGTCGAGACCTTGCAGACGGCGGCGCTCGGCGGCTTCCGTCCCGACCTGACGCTGATCCTCGACATCGACGTGGAAACCGGCCTGCGCCGCGCCGTGGCGCGCCATGGCGGTGAGGACCGCTATGAGCGGATGGACATCGGCTTCCACCAGCGGCTGCGCGACGGCTTCCTCGACATCGCCCGGCAGGAGCCGGAGCGCTGCGCCGTGGTGGATGCCGACGCCGACCTCGATACCGTGCAGGCGCGCATCTGGGACACCGTCGCCGGCCGGCTGGGGCTGGCCCAGGGGCAGACGTCGTGAGCAAGGCACGCACCCCGGCCCCGGCGGGCCCCGCCGCGGACGAGGCGCTCGCCCCACGGCGCAACCCGGACCTCGTCGGGCATGACGAGGCCGAACGGCTGCTGCTGGAGGCCTGGAACTCCGGCCGGCTGCCGCATGCCTGGCTGATCGGCGGCACCCCGGGCATCGGCAAGGCGACGCTGGCCTTCCGCTTCGCCCGATTCGTCCTGGCCCAGGAGCCGCCCGGCGACAGCCTGTTCGGTGACTCCCTGGGTGGCGCGGCTCCAGTCACCTCGCTGCACATCGGTCCCAACCATCCGGTGTTCCGCCGGGTGGCGTCGGGCGGGCATGCCGACATGCTGACCATCGAACGCCAGCGCGACGAGAAGAAAGGCCGGCTGAAGCGGGACATCGCCGTCGACGACGTGCGCAAGATCGGCCCCTTCCTGCGTCGGACCTCGGCGGAAGGCGGCTGGCGCGTCGCGGTGATCGACGGCGCCGACCGCATGAATCTCAGCGGCCTGAACGCCATCCTGAAGATCCTGGAGGAACCGCCGCCCGGCGCCCTGCTGCTGCTCGTCAGCGACAATCCCGGCGGCATGCTGCCGACCATCCGCTCGCGCTGCCGCAAGCTGACGCTGAAGCCGCTGGCCGAAGACACGGTGATCGACCTGCTGGGCCAGCACCGGCCCGATATCGCCGCCGACGACCGCCCGGCGCTGGCCCGCCTGTCGGAGGGCAGCGTCGGCCGCGCCATCGATCTTGCCGACGCGGGTGGGCTGGCGCTCTACCGCGAGATGATCGGGCTGCTGTCCGACCTTCCGCGCATCGACATCGTCGCGGCGCATGCCTTCGGGGACAAGCTGACCCGCCGCCAAGATGACGGAATGTTCGAGACGGCGACCGAGCTGCTGGTCTGGTGGCTCGCCCGCTTCGCCCGCTCGCTCGCCCGCGGCTCCTGGCCGGCAGAGGTGGTGCCGGGCGAGGCCGCCCTGATGACCCGATTGGCGAACGCCCGCGGTCTTGAACGTTGGGTGGAGGTGTGGGAAAAGGTTCAGCGTCTTTTCGCGCGCGCGGAATCCGCAAACCTGGACCGCAAGCAGGTGGTCCTGAACGCCCTGTCGGCGCTGGAAACGGCAGCCGCCTAGGGTTATTTCAGAACCTGCCGGTTGAACCTGACTTGAAAGAAAGTGCCGCAAATGGCCGGGCCGAAGACCTTTTACCTGACGACGCCGATCTATTACGTGAACGACGTGCCGCACATCGGCCACGCCTACACGACGCTTGCCTGCGACGTCCTCGCCCGGTTCATGCGCCTCGACGGCTATGACGTGAAGTTCCTGACCGGCACCGACGAGCATGGCCAGAAGGTGGAGAAGTCGGCGGAGAAGGCCGGCATCGCGCCGCAGGACTTCACCGACCGGGTGTCGCAGAACTTCCGCGATCTCGTGTCGCTGATGAATTATTCCAACGACGACTTCATCCGCACCACCGAGCCGCGGCACGTCAAGTCGGTGCAGGCGCTGTGGACGGTTCTGAAGGATCGCGGCGAGATCTATCTCGGCTCCTACGCCGGCTGGTATTCGGTCCGCGACGAAGCCTTCTATGGCGAGGACGAGCTGACCACCAATGCCGAGGGCAAGAAGATCGCCCCGACCGGCGCCGAGTGCGAATGGGTCGAGGAGCCGTCCTACTTCTTCAAGCTCTCGGCCTGGCAGGACCGGCTGATCGAGTTCTACGAGCAGAACCCCGATTTCATCGCGCCGGCCGGCAAGCGCAACGAGGTGATGTCCTTCGTCAAGTCAGGCCTGAAGGATTTGTCGGTCAGCCGCACCACCTTCAAGTGGGGCATCCCGGTGCCGGGCGACGACGCCCACATCATGTATGTCTGGCTCGACGCGCTGGCGAACTACATCACCGCCGTCGGCTATCCCGACACCACCGGCGACTATGCCAAATACTGGCCGGCCGACCTGCACATGGTCGGCAAGGACATCCTGCGTTTCCACGCCGTCTACTGGCCGGCCTTCCTGATGGCCGCCGGCCTGCAGCCCCCCCGCCGCGTGTTCGCCCATGGCTGGTGGACCATCGAAGGCCAGAAGATGTCGAAGTCGCTGGGCAACGTCATCGCTCCGGACTCGCTGGTCAACACCTACGGTCTCGACCAGACCCGCTATTTCCTGCTGCGCGAAGTGCCGTTCGGAAACGACGGCGACTTCTCGCACAAGCAGATGGTCAACCGGATCAACGGCAACCTCGCCAACGATTACGGCAATCTGGTGCAGCGCGTCCTGTCGATGATCGGCAAGAACTGCGGCGCCGCCGTGCCGACGCCGGGTGCGTTCACCGAGGCCGACAACGCCCTGCTGGGCTCGGCCTACGGCATGCTCGACATCGTCCGGGCTGAGATCAGGGCGCAGGCCTTCCACAAGGCGCTCGACGCCATCTGGGCCGTGGTCGGCGACGCCAACCGCTATGTCGACGAACAGGCGCCGTGGGCGCTGAAGAAGACCGACCCGGCGCGCATGGCGACCGTGCTCTATGTACTGGCCGAGACGATCCGCCATCTGGCGATCCTGACCCAGCCGGTGATGCCTGACGCCTCCGCCAAGATCCTCGACCTGCTGGCGCTGGGTCCGGATGCGCGTGGATTCGGCAATCTGGGTCCGTCCGGGGCGCTGGCCGCCGGCACGCCGCTGCCGACGCCGCAGGGCGTCTTCCCGCGCTATGTCGAAGAACCGAAAGTCTGAGTTCCCAGTATGCTCGTCGACAGCCATTGCCATCTCGACTTCCCCGATTTCGCCGAAGAGCTGGATGCGGTCGTCGACCGCGCCCAGCAGGCTGGCATCGGGCGGATGGTCACCATCTGCACCTACATCAGCCGCTTCGACCGCATCCTGGCGGTGGCGGAACGCTACGACGACATCCTCTGCACGGTGGGGGTCCATCCCCATCAGGCGGCGGAGGAGTTCGCCATCACCACCGTCGACACGCTGGTCGAGCTGTCGCACCATCCCAAGGTGATCGGGCTGGGCGAGACCGGGCTCGACTATTTCTACGACAAGAGCCCGCGCGACCAGCAGCAGGAGTGTTTCCGCCGGCACATCCGCGCCAGCCTGGAGACCGGCCTGCCACTGATCATCCACACCCGCGACGCCGACGACGACACCATGCGCATCGTCAAGGAGGAAGCGGCCGGCCAGCCGGTAAAGGGGCTGCTGCACTGCTTCAGCTCCGGCCGGGCGCTGGCGGAGGAGGCGGTGGAGTACGGCTTCACCCTGTCGCTGTCGGGGATCGTCACCTTCAAGAAGTCGGAGGAGCTGCGTGCCATCGTGAAGGACGTGCCGCTCGACCGCATCCTGGTGGAGACGGACGCGCCCTATCTGGCGCCGATCCCCTTCCGCGGCAAGCGCAACGAGCCTGCCTATGTCGCCCACACAGCGGCCTGCGTGGCAGAGGTGAAGGGCGTCTCGGCGGAGGAACTGGCCCGCGTCACCACCGACAACTTCTTCCGCCTGTTCGACAAAGCCGCCCAGCACAAGGCCGCTGCATGAGTGAAGCCGGCGCATCACCCGGCGCTGCGCGCGTAACCGTCCTTGGCTGCGGCGGATCGCGCGGCGTGCCGGCGATCGCCGGTGTGCCCGGCGGCCAGTGGGGCCGCTGCGACCCCGCCAACCCGAAAAACCGGCGCATGCGCCCGTCGGTCCTGGTCGAGCGGGACGGTGTATCGGTGCTGGTCGATACCTCCCCCGACCTGCGTCAGCAGCTGCTGGACAGCGGCTGCGCGCGGCTGGACGCCGTGTTGTGGACGCACCAGCATGCCGACCATTGCCACGGCATCGACGAGCTGCGCGAGATCTGCCGCCACATGCATGCGCCGATCGACGCCTATGGCTGGGACGAGCATCTGCGCGACATCGAGCTGCGCTTCCCCTACTGCTTCGATCCGCTGCCGGAGGGCTATCCCTTCTACCGACCGGTGTTGAACACCCACCGCATTAACGGACCGTTCAGCGTCAAGGGGATGGAGATCGCGCCGTTCGAGCAGGACCACGGCTATATGCGGACGGTCGGCTACCGGTTCGGCAGCTTTGCCTATTCGACCGACGTGGTGCGGCTGGACGACCGGGCGTTCGAGGCGCTGGCGGGGATCGACACCTGGGTGGTCGATTGCGGCCGGCTGGAGCCGCCGCATCCCGTGCATGCGCATCTGGCGCTGACGCTGGAATGGATCGAGCGGGTGCAGCCGCGGCGGGCCTATCTGACCCACATGGACAACAGCATGGACTACGATAGCCTGCGGCGGATTCTGCCGGAGGGGGTCGAGCCGGCATATGATGGGCTGGTGATCGAGGTCTAGAGTGTGATCGGTTCAAGCGGAATCGCTTGAAGCGTGAATCACACGGAAGGCCAAAAGCCTAGAGTCTGTCTGGCGCTTCAATAAGCATCAAACAGACTCTAGGTCTCGCCCGGGAGGAGGTGGAAATCCACCCCCTCCCAGCAGACGCTTACTTCTTCTTCTCAAGCGGCGGCGCCGCATAGACGAAGCGGTCGAAGCTGTATTCGGCGACGCGGAACCACAGATACTCTTCCTCGCGGAACTTCTTCCACGCGTCGTAGATCTTGCGGAACTTCTCGTTCTTCGCCGCTTCGTCCTCGTAGACCTCGATGGCCGCCTGATAGCAGGCCTGCATCACCTCGTTCGGGAAGGGGCGCAGCTGGGTGCCGCTGGCGACGAGGCGCTTCAGCGCGGTCATGTTCTGGACGTCGTACTTGCCCAGCATGTCCAGCGTCGCGTCGGCGCAGGCCGCTTGCAGCGCCGCCTTGTAGGTGGGCGGCAGCGATTCGAACTTCTCCTTGCCGAACAGCATGGAGACCTGCGGGCCGCCTTCCCACCAGCCGGGATAATAATAGTATTTCGCGACCTTCTGGAAGCCGAGCTTCTCGTCGTCATAGGGGCCGACGAACTCGGCGCCGTCGATGGTGCCCTTTTCCAGCGCCGGATAGATGTCGCCGCCGCCGATCTGCTGCGGCACGACGCCGAGCTTGGCCATGATGGTGCCGGCATAGCCGCCGATGCGGAACTTCAGGCCCTTCAGATCCTCGACCGTCTTGATTTCCTTGCGGAACCAGCCGCCCATCTGGGTTCCGGTGTTGCCGGCGCCGATGGCGACGAGGTTGTGGCCGGCGAAGAACTCCGCCATCAGCTCCTTGCCGCCGCCATGGGTCATCCAGGCGTTCTGCTGGCGGGCGTTCAGGCCGAACGGCATCGCCGCATCGAAGGCGAAGGTCGGATCCTTGCCGACGTAATAGTAGGAGACGGTGTGGCCGCACTCGATGGTGTTGTCCTTCACCGCGTCCAGAACCTGGAGCGCCGGAACGATTTCGCCAGCCGCGAAGACGCGGATCTGGAACTTGCCGTCCGTCAGCTCGGCCACGCGCTTCGCCACGAACTCCGCACCGCCATAGATGGTGTCGAGGCTCTTGGGGAAGCTGGAGGCGCAGCGCCACTTGATCTCGGGCGCGGACTGGGCGATGGCGGGGGCGGCAAGCGTGCTGGCGGCGACGCCCACACCGGCGGAGGTCAGAAATGCACGACGTTTCATCCAGAAGCTCCCTTGTCCATTCTCGTTATGAGTTATGAGTTCTTGTCGCCGGACCGGCAGAGCCCCCGCGCTGGGGGCGGCCGGGCCGCACCCGTCAAGGCCCGGTCCTTCACAGGACAGGACGAAACCGGGTGAGCGGGGAAAGCGGGAATGAGTGGGATGCACGCTCGACCAGCCCGGACGTCGCACCGCGGGGAACCGCGGGAGCGGAGGGCGCCTGCGCAAGGCGATCCCGTCCGGTCCCGCGGTTCCCCGGCGTTGGTGTGCGTTTCCTCCCGTCCATCCGGGATTGCCGCCGGCCTTCCGGCCGATCCGCCCCAGCTTTCTTTTGCTGTCCGGATTATGCAGGAAGCAAACGGTCCGGATCAAGTGCGAACGGGAATTGAGGTCTGTATTTCAGAGGTTTAAGGCTGCGGCGCGAAGCCGCGGGTTCCATTCAACCATTGGCCCCGACGACGGCCCAACCCCATTCCCGACCCATTCGGCGCTTAGTGTCTCGACTCCGGCGCCCGCACCCCCATCTTTTGCAAGGCGCGCCCCGGGAACCGGGCCCGGCTGAATTGTTGATGAGGGCGGAGCAGACACTTGCGGGTTGAACGGCCATGAGGGGCGCGGCCATGAAAAACGCGACTTTGGCGGACAGCGGGAACGAGACGGCGGCGCGCGACCTGCGGCTGGACTTCTTCCGCGGTCTGGCCCTGTGGTTCATCTTCGTGAACCACATTCCGGCCAACCAGATCTCGTGGGCCACGCCGCGGAATTTCGGGCTGAGCGACGCCACCGAGATCTTCGTCTTCATCTCCGGCTACACCGCAGCCCTGGTCTATGGCCGGACGCTGGACCGGCAGGGAATGCCGATGGCGGCGGCACAGGTGCTCCACCGCTGCTGGACGCTGTACGCCACCTACATCATCCTGTTCTTCGCCTACACCGCGCAGATCGCCTACACCGCCCGCGCCTTCGACAGTCCGCTGTTCGCGGAGGAGATGGGCATCGCCGGCTATTTCCAGGACCCGGTCACCGCCCTGACCCAGGCCATCCTGCTGAAATTCCGGCCGGCCAACCTCGATGTGCTGCCGCTCTACATCGTGCTTCTGCTGGCCTTCGCACTCGTCCTGCCGGCCCTGCGCCGCATGCCGCTGGGGGTGCTGGCGGGATCGGCGGTGCTCTATCTGGCGGCGCGTCAGTGGGGGTGGAACCTGCCGACATATCCGGATGGCGGCGTCTGGTACTTCAATCCCTTCACCTGGCAGTTCCTGTTCGTGCTGGGGGCGTCACTGCAGTTCCAACCGGATCTTCGGACGACGCTGACCCGCGTCCGCCGGCCGGTGGCGGTCGCCGCCGGGGCCGTCCTGCTGGGCAGCCTGTTCCTGACGTTGTCCTGGAAATTCGCCCCGCTGCACGCACTGATCCCGGTGTGGCTGACGGAGATCCTCTATCCCATCAGCAAGACCGACCTCGACCCGCTGCGTTTGCTGCATTTCTTCGCACTGGCCTATCTGGTGCTGTGGCTGGTGCCGGCGGGGGCGTCCTGGCTGCGCGGACCGCTGGCCGCCCCGCTGCTCGCCTGCGGGAAGCAGTCGCTGCATGTGTTCTGCCTGGGCGTTCTGCTGTCCTTCGCCGGCCAGACGGTGCTTGTGCATGTCAGCGGCTCGCTTTCCGCCCAGTTCCTTGTTACGGTGCTGGGCATCGCCACGATGGTGCTGATGGCGCGCTTCCTGAACTGGTACCAGTCGGCAGAACGGGCGCGGCGCCACCGGGTTCCGGCCACAACGAAGATGGGCACATGAGGGGTGCATGGCGCGAAGGCAGGGGCAAAGGCGGGGACGGCGATTGCTGACCGTCACGGCGATCCTGCTGGCGGCAGTGCTGTTCGTTTCGCCCGATCGCGTCCTGGCGGACCAATCCGCCGCACCGTCCGTCGACCCCGCCTGTACCGTGCCGGAGTCCATCCTCGCTCCCGGCAGTGGTCTGCCGCGGGTGTCGGCGCAACTGGCCGCCGGCCGGCCCCTGTCGGTGCTGGTCGTCCATTCCGCGAAATCCCCGCCCAAGCCCGGCATCGTCGGCTATCCCGCCCGGCTTGAAAGCGAATTGAAGCGCCGCCTGCCCGGCCGCGAGGTCAGCACCGCCGTGCTGAGCCTTCCCGGCGAAGCGGCCCCGGCAATGGTCGCCCCGCTGACACAGGCGGTGGAGGACCAGCGGCCGGCGCTGGTCGTCTGGCAGACCGGCACGGTCGACGCCATGCGCAGCCTGGATCTGGAAAGTTTCGGCACGGCGCTGCAGTCGGGCATCGCCGAGGTTCAGCGCCGCGGCGCCGACATCGTCATCATGGACATGCAGTACAGCATGCACACCGCGCAGCTGATCGACTTCGCCCCCTACGTGTCCTACATGTCCTGGCTGTCCCAGAGTTCCGACGTCTTTCACTTCCCCCGCTACGACATCATGCGGCATTGGGTGGAGGACGGCCGGGTCGATTTCGCCGACGAATCGGACGAAGCGAAACGGCGTTCTTATGAATTCGTTCACCAATGCATCGGACAATTGCTGGCACAAAGCGTCGCGACGATGATCGACCCTCTGTCGATCGGCCGGCGCACCGGAGCGAGCAATTGAGGTCTGTCCTGCCGTCCGCCGTCCGCATCCTGTCGCTGATCGCCACTCTGACCATCGCCAACCTGGCCGTTTCCGTTCCGGCCCAGGCAGCAGAGTCCGCGGCATCCGCCAATTGCCAGCTTCCGCGGGGCGCGTCCGCCCTTTCGATCCCGCTGACGCAACTGTCGCAACGCATCGCGACGGGCGTGCCGATCCGCATCGTCGCCATCGGCTCCTCCTCCACCGCCGGGGCGGGGGCGAGTGCGCCGGACAAGGCCTATCCGGCCCGGCTCGACCATTACCTGAGCGAGCGGTTCCGCAACGCCGACATCGCGGTCCTGAACCGCGGGATCAACGGCGAGACCGACGACCAGACCGAAAAGCGGATCGAGGCCGACGCGCTGGCAGCCAAGCCCGATCTGGTGATCTGGCAGGTGGGTGCGAACACGGTGCTGCGCGACGGCGACCAGTCCTTGAGCGAGCGGTCGGTCCGCCAAGGCGTGGCGCGGCTGCGCGCCGCCGGGATCGACGTGGTGCTGATGGACCTGCAATACGCCCCGAAGATGCTGGAAAAGACCGGCGTCGCCCCGATGCTGACCCGCATCGCCGGAATCGCCGCCGACAACCGCGTCGGACTCTTCCACCGCTATGACGTGATGCGGTCGCTGGTGGAGACCCGTGGGATGACCATGGCCGACCTGATCGGGCCGGACGGCGTCCATGGGAACGACGCCGGATACGACTGCGTCGCCCGCATGCTGGCGGTCGGCATCGAGGATGCGGTGAACGTACACAACAGCGGCCTTCAACGGTAACAGAAGCGGGGGGCGGACTTCCGCGCAGCAACGCCCCCTGCCCCCCTCAGCGCTGCATCATCGCGCTTTCCTTGCCGCAGAGGAAAAACACCTTCGAGTAGACCTTCAGCAACGCATCGGTCAGCGCCTGCACCTCCGGGCTGCCCATGGCGCGCGGCTTGGCGGGATCGACATGCAGGACGCAGCTGTCCTTCACGTCGTTGAAGGCGGCCAGCGCGTGGATGCGGTCGGGACGGAACTCGTCGGGGAAATTCTCGTCCATCAGCCAGAAGCACTGGAAGTTCCGGCAGGATTGCGGCCGCTCCTCGTAGATCGAGCAGCCTTTGCCCTGGTCGCAGGAGGCGCACCACTTGGCGGAGGGCTTCTTCAGCTCGGGCACACCCATCAGCTTGCAGCACAGGGTGCATTCACCGCAGGTGCGGTCGGACATCACGGAAACTCCAAATAACAACGGCTCGCAGCGGCTCTACGCCGGTGCTGGCAGGGCGATGTGCTCGTCCTCCGCGGCCAGAAGCCGCTCCACCGCTTCCGGCAGGGCGGGACGGGCGAAGTGGTAGCCTTGGGCGTATTGGCACAGACCGCGCAGATACACCGCTTCGTCCGCCGTTTCCACCCCTTCCGCCACGCAATCCAGCCGCAAAATGGTGGCAAGCCCGGCGATGACCTGGACGATGGCGGCGTTGCCCTCCCCTGTCGACACCGCGCGGACGAAGCTGCGGTCGATCTTCAGCACATCCACCGGCAGCTTGTGCAGATAGGCCAGCGACGAATAGCCGGTGCCGAAATCGTCGATCGACAGCCGCACGTCCATGTCGCGCAGGCTCTGCATCAGCATCCGGCATTCGTCCGGATCCTGGACCAGCAGGCTTTCGGTCAGTTCCAGCTTCAGGCTGGACGGCGGGATCGGCACCGCGTCCAGCAGGTCGCGCACGGCCCCGACGATGTCGTCGTCACGGAACTGTCGGGTGGAGACGTTGACGCTCATGAACAGCGGCACGGGTCTGGAGAAACGCGCCTGCCACGCCGCCAGCTGCCGCACCGCCTGTCCCAGCGCCCAGCGGCCCATCGGCGCGATCAGCCCGGTTTCCTCGGCCAGCGGGATGAACTCCAACGGAGACACCAGACCGCGGTCCGGGTGGTTCCACCGCATCAGCGCCTCGAAGCCGGCGATGGCACCGGTCTCCAGCAGGACGATGGGCTGGTAATACAGGCAGAGCTGCCCCTGCTCCAGCGCGGCGCGCAGGTCGGCCTCCATGCGCATCGCGGCCATCGCCTGCCGGCGCAGATTGGCGTCGAACACGTCGATGCGCGCCCGCCCGCCGCTCTTGGCGCGGTACATGGCGAGGCTGGCGTCGCGCAACATGTCCTCCGCCCGCTCGTAGCCGGTCTGGCTCAAGGCCACGCCGATGGAGGCGGTCAGCACCACGTCGTGCCCCTCGGCCAGCGTGACGGGCCGCGAGATGGCGCGGGCCATCCGCTCCGCCGCCTCCAGCGCGTCACCAGCATCGTCCATCTCGTCCACCAGCACGGCGAACTCGTCGGCGGACAGGCGGGCCAGCGTATCGCCGACGCGGCGGCTGACGTCCAGCCGCTCGGCGACGATGCGCAGCATGCGGTCGCCGGCGCTGGTGCCGAGCGCGTCGTTGATCGCCTTGAAGCGGTCGAGGTCGATGATGATGGTGGCGAAGGGACGGGAGCCGGCACGGCGGTTGCGGTCGAGCGCCTGCCCGATGCGGTCCAGCAGAAGCGTGCGGTTCGGCAGGCCGGTCATGCTGTCGTGAACGGCGTTGAACAGGATCTGCTGTTCGGCCTTCTTGCGCGCCGTGATGTCGGTCATCGAGCCGGCCATGCGGACCGCAAAGCCCTTGTCGTTGCGGACGGCCAGCCCGCGCACCAGCATCCACATCTCCTGTCCGCCCTTGCCGCGGATGCGGAACTCCTGCTGCAGGTGCGGACGTTCGCCAACCAGGTGCAGGCCGATCGCGGTGCGCAGCCCGTCGAGGTCGCCCGGCAGAACCCGATTGAACCATTCGTCGACGGAGCCGGCGATCTCCGCCTCCTCGAAGCCGAGCATCGCCTTCCAGCGCGGCGAGTAATAGACCTCGCCGCTGTCGATGTGCCAGTCCCACAGCCCGTCGGCGGCCCCGGCGGCGGCGAGGGCGTAGCGCTCCTCGCTCTGGCGCAGGCGCTGTTCGGCGGTCTTGCGGTCGGTCACGTCGGCCTGGCTGCCGACGAGGCGGATCGGTTTGCCGGCGGCGTCCAGAACGGCGATGCCGCGACAGGCCATCCAGCGGATCGCACCGGCGGCGTTGCGCATGCGGTATTCGACCTGGAAGGCCGCCTCCGCCCCGGTTTCCGATTCGGGCTCCGCCCGGCCGAGGGAAGCCATCGCATCGGTCAGGATGGCGCGGTCGGCCGCAAGGATGCGGCCCAGCCACTCCTGCGGCTCGTCGGTCAGGTCCGCCGGCGACAGCCCGAGAAGCGAGGCCCAGCGCGGCGAGTAATAGACGCGGTCGGTGACCAAGTCCCAGTCGTAAAGCCCGTCGTTGCTGGCCGCGGCGGCGAGCGCATAGCGTTCCTCGCTGCGGCGCAGCTCCTGTTCGGCATGCTTGCGGTCGGTGATGTCGGCGACCGACCCGACCAGCCGGATCGGCTCACCCGAATCGTCCATCACCGCCATGCCGCGGCAGACCAGCCAGCGCCAGTGCGGCTTCGCCGCAGCGGACGCATCGGCGCGGCGGACGCGGTGTTCGATCTGGAAGGGGACGGACAGCCCGACCATCTGCGCCTCGAACGAGGCATGCAGCCAGTCGACGTCCTCCGGATGGACCAGCGAAAGCCAGTCGTTCGGCCGGTTGGATTCGCGGCTGGAATCGCCCGGCGGCAGACCGAGGAAATCCTTGAAGCGGGGGGAGAGGTACAGCGTGTCGCTGCGCAGGTCCCAATCCCAGACGCCTTCGGTTCCGGCCTTTTCCGCCAGCAGATATCGGTCGATGTTGGTGTTCAAGACCCCTCGTCGGACCTGTCGGCGGTCAGCGATTGGTGGGGCCTCCCACCGTTGAGGGTCAGATGGTATGGGCATTTTGGTGAAGAAACCATAAATGCTCCAGGCACGCCGTTATCGCGGTTGCCGAGGGTTCCTTCTACGAAATTTTTTCCTATATTAGGATAGCTCGCCACTTCTTCCGAAACCGGCACCGATGGATTGGTCCGATCAGGGAATCGTTCTGTCCTCCCGCCCCCAGGGGGAAGGGTCCGCCGTCGCGACCGTGCTGACGCGCGAACACGGCCGCCATGCCGGGATGGTGATGGGCGGACGCTCGGTGCGCCAGCGCGGCACGCTGGAACCGGGGACCCTGGTCCATGCCCGCTGGCGCGGCCGGCTGCCCGAGCATCTCGGCCATTTCACGCTGGAGTCGGTGAAGGGCTATGCCGCCAACTTCTTCGACGACGCCCAGGCGCTGGCCGCGCTCATCAGCGCCTGCGCGCTGGTGGAGGCGGCGTTGCCGGAGCGGGAGGCGCACCCCGCCCTGTTCGACGGGCTGCTCGCCCTGTTCGGCCTGCTGGACGGGCCGGCCTGGGCGGAGACCTATGTGCGATGGGAAATCGGGCTGCTGGCCGAGCTTGGATTCGGCCTCAACCTCGACCGCTGCGCGGTGTCGGGGGCCAACGACTACCTCGCCTATGTCAGTCCGCGCACCGGCCGTGCCGTGACCGCCTCGGTGGGGGAACCCTACCGCGACCGTCTGCTTCCCCTGCCCGATTTCCTGGCCGGGCGCGGCGGCGGCGGACCTGCCGCGGTGGCCGACGGGCTGCGGCTGACCGCGCATTTCCTGGAACGCCACGTGCTGAACGGGCCGCTGCCGCCCGCGCGTGAGCGCTTGAGAGAACGTTACGCGAACGCGGTAGCGCGTTCCGCCTGAAACTGCTAGACCCCCTCATCATGAAGCCGCAAAATCCCGCCTCCGAAATCCTGGAAAAGCCGCTGGCCGACGCGCTCGGCGAGCGGTATCTCAGCTACGCGCTGTCCACCATCATGTCCCGCTCGCTGCCCGACGTGCGCGACGGGCTGAAGCCGGTGCACCGAAGACTGCTGTTCGCCATGAGCCAGCTCCGGCTGGAACCGACGACACCGCCCAAGAAGTCGGCCCGCGTCGTCGGCGACGTGATCGGCAAGTTCCATCCGCACGGCGACACCTCCGTCTACGACGCGCTGGTGCGGCTGGCGCAGGACTTCTCCGTCCGCTACCCGCTGGTCGACGGCCAGGGTAATTTCGGCAATATCGACGGCGATAACGCCGCAGCGATGCGGTACACCGAAGCCCGCCTGACCGAGGTCGCCAAGGCCCTGCTGGAGGGCATCGACGAGGACGCGGTCGATTTCCGCCCGACCTATGACGGCGACGGCGACGAGCCGGCGGTCCTGCCCGCCAACTTCCCCAATCTGTTGGCCAACGGGTCGAGCGGCATCGCCGTCGGCATGGCCACCAACATCCCGCCGCACAATGTCGGCGAGATCTGCGACGCGCTGCGCCACCTGATCAAGCACCGCGACGCCAGCATCGAGACGCTGGTCGGCTTCATGCCCGGCCCGGATTTCCCCACCGGCGGCCTGCTGGTCGAGTCGCGGCAGAATGTGATCGAAGCCTACCGCACCGGCCGCGGCGCCTTCCGCCTGCGCGCCCGCTGGGAGGTGGAGAAGCTGGGTCAGGGCACCTGGCAGATCGTCGTCACCGAGATGCCCTATCAGGTGCAGAAGGCCCGGCTGGTCGAGAAGATCGCCGAGCTGCTGCTGGCCAAGAAGCTGATCCTGCTGGACGACGTGCGCGACGAATCGGCGGAGGACGTCCGTCTCGTCCTGGTGCCGAAGAACCGCAACGTGGATCCCGAGGTTCTGATGGCCTCGCTGTTCCAGGCGACCGACCTGGAAATCCGCTTCTCGATGAACATGAACGTGCTGGGCGCCGACCATGTGCCGCGGGTGATGAACCTGCGCGAGGTGCTCCAGGCCTTCCTCGACCACCGGCACGAGGTGCTGGTCCGCCGCTCCAACCACCGGCTCAAGCAGATCGACCATCGCCTTGAGGTTCTCGGCGGCTATCTCGCCGCCTACCTGAATCTCGACGAGGTCATCCGCATCATCCGCGAGGAGGACGAGCCGAAGCAGGAGCTGATCCGCGCCTTCACCCTGACCGACGTGCAGGCTGACGCCATTCTCAACATGCGCCTGCGCAACCTGCGCAAGCTGGAGGAGATGGAGATCCGGCGCGAGCACGAGGCGCTGACCACCGAGAAGAACGGCCTGCTGGAACTGCTGGGCGACGAGACGCTGCGCTGGAAGCGGATCGCCGAGGGCGTGGCCGAGATCAAGAAGAAGTTCGGCGCCGGTGCGCTCGGCAAGCGGCGCACCGACGTGGCCGACGCGCCGACGGTGATCGAGGTGCCGCTGGACGCGCTGGTCGAGCGCGAGCCGGTGACCGTCCTCTGCTCGGCCAAGGGCTGGATCCGCACGGTGCGCGGCCACCTGACCGACGCCGAAGCGGAGGATGTGAAGTACAAGGACGGCGACACGCGCGGCTTCATCGAACGGTGCGAGACGACCGACAAACTTCTGGTCTTCGCCAGCAACGGCAAGTTCTTCACCATCGGCGTCGACAAGCTGCCGCGCGGCCGCGGCTTCGGCGAGCCGGTCCGTCTGATGATCGACCTCGGCAACGACGTCGACATCGTCGACCTGTTCCGCCACCAGCCCGGCCGCACCCTGCTGGTGGTGTCGGAGGACGGCCGCGGCTTCCGCGTCGAGGAGGCGGAGGTGCTGGCCCAGACCCGCGCCGGCAAGCAGGTTCTGAACCTGGAAGACGGCAAGTCCGCCCGCATCTGCCAGCCGGTGAGCGGCGACACGCTCGCCATCATCGGCAACAACCGCAAGATGCTGGTCTTCCCGCTCGAGCAGGTGCCGGTGATGACCCGCGGCAAGGGCGTCCAACTTCAGAAATACAAGGACGCCAGCGTCGCCGACGTGAAGACCTTCACGCTGGCCGAGGGACTGAGCTGGAAGAACGGCGAGCGCAACTTCAACGTCACCGACCTGACAGGCTGGATGGGCGACCGCGCCGGCCAGGGCAGGATGCCGCCGAACGGCTTCCCGAAGAACAACCGCTTCCTGTGAGACTTGTATTTGGCGACAAGCGCCCTCTCCTGCCCTGGGAGAGGGGGCTTGTTGCTTTTACTTCGGCGTCGTGACCGTCGCCGTCAGCGGCACGCGGCGTTCCACCAGGGCCGAGGTGACCTCCTTGGCCTTCACCGGGTCCATGGCGGCGAGGATCGGCGCGGTCTTCTGTTCCTTCATCTTCTGGATGACGCCCAGCAGCACCGGCATGTCGAGTTCCTCGAAGATGCGGGCCGCTTCCTTCGGCTTCATCGTCTCGTAGATTTTCACCAGGCTTTCCAGCTGAGCCGACTGCTTTTCGTCGCCCTGCGCCATCAGCTTCTGGATGTCGGAACGGGTCTTCTCCATCTCCGCCACCTTCTGGTCGATCCGCTTCTCGGCGGCGGCCAGCAGGGCCTCGCGCTGCTCCATCTCCTTGGTGCGGCGCTCGATCTCGGCGCGACGGTCGGCGAAATGCTGGAGCAGTTCCTGGTTGTCGATGGGACCGAGAGGCGCCAGCGGCGCATTGGCCGCCGGAGCGTTGACCGGACCGCTGGACCCGCCGGGAGCCGGGGGAGCATCCTTGCCGGCCGGCTTGGTGGTCGCAGTGGGAGCCTGACCAGCCGCCATCTGGATGGGCGGCGTCGCCGGAGGCGAGCTTTGCGGCCCCTGGGCGAGGCTGACCGGAAAATCGGGCAGGCGGGCGTCATGGGTGGCGAGGCGCCACAGGTCGCCGACCCGCACGCCCAGCATCAGCACCGCGACGAAGATGGTCAGCGGCAGCAGGCGGAAACGGGCGCCGCGCATCCGCGCCCGCAGCCGCTGGGTCAGGGGTACGCGCGGCGACGCCGGCTTGCGCACCTTGGCCTTCGCCTTGCTCTTCTTCGCCGGCACCTTTCCCGCCGCGGGGCGGACTGCCGGCAGTTGCGCCTGCTGTGCCTGCTGGGCAGCCAGTGTGGGAGAGGTGCGGACGCCCGTCGGAGCGGCGCCGGCCGGGCGGATCACGACCTTGGGTTCGCTGCCCGCCGCAGCGGGCCTGCCGTCACTGGTGCGCATGGTCATCCAAGCCCCTTGCCGGCGTTCTCGATTGCCTGAAGCAGTTCGCGTTCGGCCCGCGACAGGCTTTCGCCATCACGGGTGATGGGGTCGCGCGCCTCGGCCTGCGGTTCGGCACGGGCGGCACGGCGCGGCGCAACGTCCAGCCGGGCCGGCGGCGGCGCATGGTCGTCATGGTCGTGGTCGTCCTCGACCGGCAGGCTGCGCAAGGCCGGGCGCGGCGCCACCAGCGGGGCCTTCGCCGGGCTGCGCGCGGCCAGCGTCGGGGCAACCGCCACGGAACGGCCGCCATCACGCCCGCTGTCGCGGCGACCACCATCACGTCCGCCGTCACGTTCGCCGACGCCGCCCAGCCGGTTGGCCAGCGCGTCGGCCGCCTCGATCATGAATTCCAGTTCGTCGCGCAGGGTCTGCGCCTTGTTCACGGTGCGCTGGAGATCCTCGCCGGTGTCGCTCGCCGCCTTCTTCAGCGTGCGCACGCCGGTCTCCGCCCGCCCCATCGCGTCGTTCAGGCCCTGGATCAGTTCTGCCATCTCGCCACGGCTCTCGCGCAGCGCGATGATCTGCCGGTTCAGGATGATCGCATAGGCGATGGTGGCAGCCAGCAGGCCGACCATCACGACGTCGATGATGATGGAGACCAGCGGACTCATAACCTCATGACCTCCTGCTTGGGCAGTTCCTTTTCCAGGCGGACGGCGATGTGCCCGCCCTTGCGCCCCATCCGCCCCTGGAACATCGACACGTCGCCGCAGCGCAGCTCTATCGCGCCGTCGGGGGTGGCGTTCAGCAGGATGCGGGTGCCGACGCGCCAGTTCAGCACGTCGTGCAGGGTCATCGTCACCTCGTCCAGCACGGCCGACAGATCGACGTCCGTCACCATCAGTTCCGAGGCCAGGTGGGTTTCCCAGATCGAGTCACGGCCGAACTTCTCGCCCATGAACATCTGGAGCAGCAGCTCACGCACCGGCTCCAGCGTCGCGTAGGGGATCATCAACTCCAACCGGCCGCCGCGATCCTCCATGTCGATGCGCAGCTTGACCAGCACCGCCGCATTGGCGGGACGCGCGATGGTGGCGAAGCGCGGGTTGGTCTCCAGCCGGTCGAAGCGGAAGGTGACGGGCGACAGCGGATCGAAGGCGGCGGACAGGTCGGACAGCACGACGTGGACCATGCGTTCCACGAGGTTGCGCTCGATGGTGGTGTAGGGACGCCCTTCGATGCGCATCGCCGCCGTGCCGCGCCGGCCGCCCAGCAGCACGTCGACGATGGAGTAGATCAGCGCGGAGTCGACGACCATCAGGCCGTAATTGTCCCACTCCTCCGCCTTGAACACCGACAGCATCGCCGGCAGCGGGATGGAGTTCAGGTAATCGCCGAAACGCACCGACGAAATCTGGTCGAGGCTGACCTCGACGTTGTCGGAGGTGAAATTGCGCAGGCTCGTGGACATCATGCGGACGAGGCGGTCGAAGACCACCTCCAGCATGGGCAGGCGTTCGTAGTTGACCAGCGCCGAGTTGACCAGCGCCATGATGCCGGAATTGTCGCCGTCGCCGGCGCCACCCTGGTCGAAGCCCAGCAGGCTGTCGATCTCGTCCTGGTTCAGGACGCGGGTCGACCCGCCGCCACCCATGTCGCCGACATCGCCGCTGTCCTCGGCCAATGCGGCCCATTCGGCGGCAAGCCGTTCTTCTTCGCTCAGTTCACCGGTGTCGCTCATCGGCCCCTATCCCCACCTGACCGGGCCCTCACTGGACCAGCATTTCCTTGAACAGCACGTCCTTCACCTTCACCGGGAACGCGGCGGCGGTGATGCGCAGAAGAAGTTCCTGGCGCAGCCGGTACATGCCGGCCGACCCGCGCAAGTCCTCCAGGCGCAGTTCGCGCAGGTAGACCTGGAAATTGTCGATGATGCGCGGCAACACATGCTCCACCGCCCCGACATCCTCCGGCTTCGACAGCTGGATGGAGATCTTGATCTTCAGGAAGGCCGGACGCTTGTTGCCGGTGTTCAGGTTCACCAGCATGTCCGGCAGGTCGTAGAAGATCGGGGAGGCATGGGCGGCGTCGCCCTTGCCGGCCTCGGCCCCATGTTCGCCTTCCGCCGCCGCAGCATGCTCTCCCTCCGCCGGCTTCTCCTTGCCCAGCAGCCCGTCGAGCAGGCCGGAGAAATAGACGCCGGCACCGGCGCCGATCAGCAGGACCAGGGGAAGAACGACGAACAGGACCAGCTTCTTGCCGCTGAATTTCTTCCGGGGCAGGCCGTCGGTCAGTTCACCGGCATCGGTTTCGGCAGCCATGACATCCTGGGATCGTTCGAGGTACGCAACGGCTCAGGCATGCGCCGCCTGACAGGGTCAAAGCTACTTTTGGGATAGTTAATAACTCCTTTCGAGTGGGGAATGGACCGCCCCGGACGGGCAGGTTTCCCCCATCTGTCACCATTTCGGCACGGTTCTTGATTGGGGCTGACCGGCAATCCGTGCCCGCATTGTGTCCGCAGTCCGATTGGAGCGCGGGCACGCCCGGATTCCGCCGCCGGCCGGCCGCATCTCCCCTGGGATCGCCCCTGAGGATTGTGGCCCACCGGCCAACGCCCTGCCGCACCTCTCGTGCGGTGGGAACGGGAGAGTCTTGCCCGGTGACACCCGGCAAGGAACGCCCTCCCCCCGGCAGATTCTGCCCGGCATCCCCTGCCCCACCCGGCGGGACCGCCCGTCCCTTGCCCGCATTCCGTGGAATCCAAGGCTTCGGCGAAGTTGGCACGCCGCCTGCAACACCCCTTTCGCCGGTCGGACGCTCTCGTTCGATCCGTTCGCAAGGTGAAGAGGCCGCAAGATGGAAAATTCGATCTACGTCGCCCTGTCGCGCCAGATGGCGCTGCAACGCCAGCTGGACGTGACGTCGAACAACATCGCGAACATGAACACGACCGGCTACAAGAACCAGCGGATGCTGTTCACCGAATATCTGGAAAAGCCCGGCCTGCACGAGAAGGTCAGCTTCGTCCAGGACCGCGCGGTGGTGCGCGACCTGTCCAACGGCCCGATGACGCAGACCGGCAACCCGCTGGATCTGGCGCTGACCGGCCAGGGCTACTTCACCGTCGATACCGCCAGCGGCCCGCGCTACACCCGCGCCGGCAATTTCCGCCTGAACGACCAGCGCCAGCTGGTGGATGCCGGCGGCTTGCCGGTGCTGTCCAACAACGGCCAGCCCATCACCATTCCGGCCGGCACCAGCGACGTGAAGGTCAGCGGTGACGGCACCGTCGCCACCGAGCTGGGCCCGGTCGCCAAGCTGAACATCGTCACCTTCAAGACCGAGCAGCTGATGACCGAGGTCGGCAACGGCCTGTACGTCACCGACGAGCAGCCGCAGCCCGCCCCGGTCGAGACGAAAGTGGCACAGGGCTTGCTAGAGGGTTCCAACGTGAAGCCCGTGGTCGAGATGACGCAGATGATCGACATCCAGCGTCAGTACATGTCCGCTCAGAAGATGATGGACAACGAACACGAGCGCATCCGCACGATGCTTCAGCGTCTGGGCCGCACCGCCTGATCCAGACCGACGACGAGAGGAGAAGACCAGAATGCGCAGCCTCGCCATCGGCGCCACCGGCATGATCGCCCAGCAGCTCAACGTCGAGACGATCTCCAACAACATCGCCAACTCGACCACCACCGGCTACAAGAAGCAGCGGGCCGAGTTCCAGGACCTGCTGTACCAGAACTTCCGCCGCATCGGCTCGACCTCGTCGGATGCCGGCACCGTGGTGCCGACCGGCGTGCAGGTGGGTGCCGGCGTGCGTGTCGCCGCGGTGGCCCGCGTGCTGGAACAGGGCAACCTGAACATCACCGACAACAAGCTGGACGTGGCGATCAACGGATCGGGCTACTTTCAGGTGACGCTGCCCAGCGGCGACACCGCCTACACCCGCGCCGGCAACTTCAAGCTGTCGCCGGAAGGCATGATCGTCACCGCCGACGGCTATCCGATCCAGCCGAACATCACCGTCCCGACCAACGCGGTGGACATCTCCATCAACTCGTCGGGCGAGGTGCTGATCAAGCTGGACGGCCAGACCGCCACCCAGAATGTCGGCCAGATCCAGCTCGCCACCTTCGCCAACGCCGCCGGCCTGGAAGCCACCGGCGACAACCTGTTCATGGAGTCCGGCGCGTCCGGCCAGGCGGTGACCGGCAACCCCGGCGCCCCCGGCTTCGGCCGCGTCACCCAGGGTGCGCTGGAGACCTCCAACGTCAACGTCGTGCAGGAGATCACCACCCTGATCACCGCCCAGCGCGCCTACGAGATGAACTCCAAGGTCATCAAGACCACCGACGAGATGATGCAGCAGGCCAGCCAGATGAAGTAACGCCGCCGACATCGCCGGCGCCTCGCTTCAGCCTTCACATCGGGAACCACCGCCATGATCCGCCACCTCGCCAACCGCCGCCTGCCTGCCCTGCTCCTCGGCGCCGCCCTGCTGTCCGTTCCGGTCATGGGGTTCGGCATCGGGCAGGCCGCTGCGGCCTCGGCCATGGCTCCGGCTTCGGCCGGCTCGGGTCTGGCGCCCGACGTGGTGTACGGGATGCCGCATGTGGAGGCGGTTCTGTCGGATGCGCTGTCGCGGGTCATCACCGCCGGACGGCTGCAGATGGAACTGGACAGCCGCGCGGTGGAGCTGCGTGCCCCCCAGGGTGCCGGCGGGCTGGCGGTCGAGAACCTTTATTACAGCCCGGTCCAGGGCCGCTTCGCCGCGGAGATCGTGGTGACCGGCAGCCAGGTCCGCCTGCCTGTGTCGGGCCGCGCCTTCGGCGTGGTGCAGATCCCGGTGCTGTCGCGCCGGATCATTCCCGGCGACGTCATCGGCCCGGGCGACATCGACTGGCAGGACGTGCGCGCCGATCAGACCACCAGCGACACTGCCTCCACCGACGCGCAGCTGATCGGCATGACGCCGAAGCGCGGCGTATCGACCAACCAACCCGTCCGCCTGCGCGACCTGCAATCGCCGCGCATGGTCGACAAGGGCTCGATGGTCACCATCACGCTGACCACCCAGTCCATGACGCTGACGACCCAGGGCAAGGCCCTGCAGGACGGCGGGAAGGGCGAGGTCATCCGCGTCGTGAACACCCAATCCAACCGCATCGTCGAAGCGACGGTCGCGGGCCCCAACGTCGTCGCCGTGGTAAAGCCCGGCATCATCGCGCAGTAAGGAGAAAGCTCCAATGTCCGCCACCATGACCGCCCGACTGATCCGCTTCGCGATGATCGCCACCGCCGCCACCTCGCTGACCGCCTGCGGCGCCGCCTCGCGCATCGCCGACATCGGCAAGGCCCCCGAGATGAGCGGCATCCAGGACCCGCAGGCCAAGTCCGGCTACCAGCCGGTCAGCCTGCCGATGCCGACCCCGCTGCCGACGGAACGCAACCCGAACTCGCTGTGGCGGACCGGTGCGAAGGCCTTCTTCAAGGACCAGCGCGCGGCCAAGGTCGGCGACATCCTGACCATCAACATCTCCATCGCCGATCAGGCCAAGCTGTCGAACGAGAGCAAGCGGTCGCGCGCCAACACCGAAAAGGCCGGCATGCCGAACCTGTTCGGCCTGGAAGGCGCCACGCTGAACCGCGTCCTGCCGGCCGGCGCCTCGGCCTCCAGCCTGGTGGACCTGTCGAGCGACACGTCCAACGACGGCAAGGGCTCGGTCGACCGCAACGAGAAGATCGAGCTGAAGGTGGCGGCGCTGGTGACCCAGACCCTGCCCAACGGCAATCTGGTCATCCAGGGTCACCAGGAAGTCCGCGTGAACTACGAGCTGCGCGACCTGCAGATCCACGGCGTGATCCGTCCGGAGGACATCACCGCGCAGAACACCATCAGCTACGAGAAGATTGCCGAAGCCCGCATTTCCTACGGCGGCCGCGGTCAGATCACCGACGTCCAGCAGCCGCGCTACGGCCAGCAGCTGTACGACATCATCATGCCGTTCTGAGGACGGTCGGCGTAAAGGCGGGACTGGAGGCCATGGCGGGAGACATCCCTCCGTGGCCCTGGGATGCGTTGGGAACCGCCGCGATCTCTGGAACTCATCGCTACCGGATGGGAAATTGCTGCCGGCCGGTGGGTTGTGCCGGGCCGATGTTGCCGACTGGCCCTCTCTCGGCGAAGCCGACGCGCTCCGCCGCTTCAGCCTTCCAGCGACTGCCGCGATGCCGCGGTGAATCCATCCATCATGCCGACGGCCATGTTGCCGCCGATCCGCCCCAAAGCCGGACCGATGAGTTCGGTGGCACGGCGGTAAGCCTCGCGCTGGGCGACGCAGTCGATCAGGTCCGCCGCGTTGGTGACGCTCTGGGACAGGGTGAGGTCGCTCGTCATGGTTCGTCTCCCTCATCCCGGCCATGATCGGCCGGTCGAAGATGACCATAAACTCCCCTCACACCGCCCGCTGTTGCGTGCATCACGTTTCCGGCGCGACGCCATGAAACGAAACGGCCCGGCCCCTCATCGGGAGCCGGGCCGTCGCATGGCCGGTCGTCCGCTTACTGGTAGCCGCCTTCGCGGGCGCGCTCCCTGGCGGCTTCCTCCTGCGCCTTCACGGTCTCGCTGCCGATCTTGCCGCCCCCCTTGTTGCCGGGATCGGCGGGCTTCTGCGGTTGGTCGTCGCGGACGGCGTCGGCCGGTTGCTGGTTCGGCTTGTCGGCCATGATGCTGCTCCTCGATGGGTTTCGTCTGGCGATGACGAGGAAAACAGCAGAGGCGGAAGATCGTCGCGGAAATGGTCCGGCCGCCTCAGCCAGCCGGAGACTCGGGCTCGCCACCGGCATCGGCGCGCTCCAGGGCGGCGTTGATCTGGTCCAGCGTGCGGCCGCAACCGGTACAGACATCGCCGTCGATGGCGCACATGCCCAGGCAGTCGGGATCGTCGCTCATGAAACTGGCTTCCTTCGGGATTGGCGCTCAGGGGCCATCCCTAACCGAAAGGCCGCTCTGCCTCAAGCGGTCCGGTTCGAAGGCAGAGGCTCTCAAACTAGGGGGCTTCCCCTCCCTCGCATGCCTGCCGAGACAATGTACGGTATCGGCAGCGGTGTCGATTGCCGATAAAACGGTTAGGTATTAAACCATCAACCCGTTTTCTCCCACGCGAAGGTGTGCATGCCCACGGCATTGCTGGTGTCCTGCGCGATGTATCGCTACGGTACCGCAAGGATGCCTGCCGCATTGAAGGCGGCAGGGTTTCGTGTGTTCGTCATCTGTCCGAAGGACTCCCTGCTCGAGTTCTGCGACCAGATCGACGGCCGGCATTGTTTCTCTCCCGAACTGGCCGCCGATGACCTGACCGTGATCGCCGCGCGGGCGGCGGCACAGTTCCGGGCCGATATCGTCATCGGCTGCGAGGAATCCGCCGTCCGCGTGCTCGGCCGGGCGGGACGGTTGCAGGAGCGGGTAAAGGCGGACAGCGCCGACGCCCGAAATTTGCGGTTTGTCCAGGCCTGGTACAACGACGATCCCTGGGAAGAGAAGCGGTCTCGCTGTGTGGACATGGCCGCGGCAGCGGGCGTCCGGACGCCGCGTCAGGTCGCCGTCGATCCGCACCGTACCGCTGCGGCCGATCTGGCCGCGCTTGGCGAACCGCTTCTGCTGAAATACGACGGCAGTTCGGCCGGCCGCGGGGTGCTTTTCGCATCCTCCGCCGGACAGGCACTGGCCATGGCGGCAAGCCGGTCCGTGGAATACCCGGACCAGCAGGCGGTCGCGCAGGAATTTGTGCGCGGGCGCGCAGCGTCGGTATCGTTCTGCGCGCTTGGCGGGAAAATTCTGGAAGGCTTCGCCTACACGGTCCTGCGTCATGAGCCGGCCCCCTTCGGCCCGGCATCAGTGATCGAACTGACCCCCCATAACGGGCTGATCGACATGGCCCGCCGGATGGTGGAAGTGACAGGCTATTCCGGCTTCGGCGGCATCGACGCCATTCTGCCGGACGATGGCAGCCCGCCGGTTTTCCTGGAGCTCAATGCCCGGCCGACCCAGACAACCCATCTCGGCAACCTGGCTGGCAGCGACCTGTGCCGGGCGATGGCCTGCGCCCTGGCCGGGGAACCCTATGACGCGGTCCTTGGCCGAACCTCAGGCAGGCAGGTCGCGCTGTTCCCGAGCGAATGGGCCCGCGACCCCAACAGCCACTACCTGACCTCGGCCCACCACGATGTGCCATGGACCGAACGCCGGCTGACCGTCGCGCTCCTGAGCGTTACCCCGCAGCTCCATGGCACCCGGGCCGTCACTCCGGCGGCTGTTCAAGCGACAGCTCACCCGTAACTTCGTGTGTCAACTCGATGCCGTCAACCGTCAGCACCATGCGGGCCGACAGGGACTTCACTCCGTCCAGCCGTCCTTCGGCCAGCGCGCGGCCGACCGCAAGCTCGATCTCCCGCTGCGAGGTGACGCCGACCTGCTTCAGAAATTTACGCAGGTCGAGGTTCAGGGTCTCGTTGTCCATGACTGCCCTCCCGACTTGGAACCGTCGTTTCGAATGACGTTCCGAACCCCATGAGGACGGCTTGGTTCCATCGCCGGCCCTGAAACCAACGGATGCACGGCGGCGGCAACAGCCTTGAAACGACGAAAGCGCCGGTCGAAACCGGCGCTTTCCATCTGTTCGGTGCCATCTGTCCCGTGCAATGCCGACGCGACGCACCGCCCTGCCCCTGGTGAGCGGCACTGTGCGGCTCTGCGGGACAGGAAGGCGCGACGTCAGTCGTCGCGCTGGGTCCGTTCCATCCGCTCGTGACGCTCCTGGGCTTCGAGGCTCAGCGTCGCGATCGGTCGGGCATCGAGCCGGCGAACGGAGATGGGATCACCCGTCTCCTCGCAATAGCCGTAGCTGCCGTCGACCAGACGCTCCAGCGCGGCGTCGATCTTGGAGATCAGCTTGCGTTCGCGGTCACGCGTCCGCAGCTCCAGCGCACGGTCGGTCTCGGCCGAGGCGCGGTCGGCGATATCCGGTTCCTGGATACCGCCTTCCTGGAGGCTGTTCAACGTGCCGGTGGATTCCGCCAGCAGTTCCGCGCGCCAGCGCAGCAGCTTCTGGCGGAAATACTCCCGCATGATCGGGTTCATGAACTCCTCGTCTTCCGACGGGGAATAGTTCTGGGGCAGAAGCGGCGACGTCATCCGAAAGCATCCAGCGAAAAAGGGGTGATCCGGGCGGCGCGGAGTATAGGCACGCCACGGCACGACCGCAACCCATTGGTTCGCCCCCGCAACGACTAAACAAGCCCTTGGAATAAAAAAGATTTGTCAGCGTTGCAGATTCGCCGCCACCGGCTGGCGGCCATGAATGGGCGAATCCGGCCACCGCATGGGGCTCTCATCGGCGTCACCCTGCCCCACCGGCACGGGGCGCTCGCCTCAACACTTGAAGCGACCGTAAAAGCGACCGGCCGGTTCAGGAGGTCAGCTTCGCCAGTTCGACCTGGGCGCGCAGATCGATCTCGTCGAGGATTTCGGCCAGCCCCGGATCGTCGACCTGGGCACGGCGCGTCTGCACCACCTTCGCCAGATCGGTCAGCTTCTGCACCGACAGTGTACCGGACAGCAGCCCGTGCTGGATTTCCTCCAGACGGTCCAGCATCTCCTCCGCACGCATTTTGCCACGGGACGCACGCGCGGTGGCGTCGTCGGTGACGTCAACCTCCTGCAAGGCCAGCACGCCCGAAACACCGGCGGTGGCGGCGGTGCCGCTGACGCCATGGGCGGAGCCGGCCTCTCCCACCAATTGCTTGGAGAAGGCCGCGCCGGACGAGCCTTCGGCCTTGCCGGTGCGGCGGACAGACCCACCGCCGCGTATGTTTCCGGAGCCTTCGACTTTCATGATCCGTGCAACCGTTTGCAGTAAAGGATTCGTAAACGCGCACACAGTAGATGGATCAACCTTAACATCCGGTCAAGGCTTGCCGCAATCGGGCAAAAATTGCCGGCTGCCTGTGACCGAAAGGCGCCATATTCCGGGCGTTTTTCAGGACAGGCACCGAAAGCCGCCGTTTACGGTCTCTGGCACGGCGTTTGTATAGGGACGGGCACGAGTTCAGGAGTGTCCGCGTCATGATCCCCACCGCCTTTCGCCTTCTGCGCCGCCGTGCCGTCCTGGCCGTGCTGACCGCCCTTCTGGCGTTCGGCATTCCGGCCGCACCGGCACTGGCCGCGTCCGCCCGTATCAAGGACATCGTCGATGTCGAAGGCGTGCGCGACAACATGCTGATCGGTTACGGGCTGGTGGTGGGCCTGAACGGCACCGGCGACAGCCTGAACAACTCCCCCTTCACCGAGCAGAGCCTGACCGGCATGCTGGAACGGATGGGCGTCAACACCCGCGGCACCAACCTGCGCACCAAGAACGTGGCGGCGGTGATGGTGACGGCGACGCTGGGCGCCTATGCCGCGCAGGGCACGCGCATCGACGTCACGGTGTCGGCGATGGGCGACTCCAAGAGCCTGCTGGGCGGCACCCTGCTGGTCACCCCGATGATGGGCGCCGACGGCGAGGTCTATGCCGTGGCCCAGGGACCGATCGCCGTGTCGGGCTTCACCGCCCAGGGCCAGGGCGCCAGCGTCACCCGCGGCGTGCCGACCTCCGGCCGCATTTCCTCCGGCGCCATCGTGGAACGCGAGATCCAGTTCTCGCTGGCCGAGCTGCCGGTGCTGCGGCTGTCCCTGCGCAATCCCGACTTCACCACCGCCCAGCGGGTGGCGACCGCCATCAACATCCAACTGCGCGGCAACCGCGCCCAGGCGACCGATCCGGCCTCCGTCCTCATCAACGTGCCGGACTCGCGCCGCGGTGACGTGGTGGGGCTGGTGACGGAGATCGAGCAGCTGCGCATCACCCCCGATCAGGTCGCCCGCGTTGTGGTGGACGAGAAATCCGGGGTGATCGTGATGGGCGAGAATGTCCGCATCTCCACCGTCGCCATCGCCCAGGGCAACCTGACCATCCGCATCACCGAAACCCCGCAGGTCAGCCAGCCCGGCCCGTTCAGCCAGGGCCAGACCGCGGTGGTGCCGCGCACCGACATCCAGGTCGACGAGCAATCCAACAACCGCCTCGCCGTGATGAATTCCGGGGTGACCTTGCAGGAGTTGGTACAATCCTTGAATGCGCTTGGAGTGGGACCGCGGGACATGATCGCCATTCTCCAGTCGATCAAGGCCGCCGGAGCCCTGCAAGCCGAGATCGAGGTGATCTGATGACCATGAGCCCCGCCCTTTCCACCGCTTCGGCCGCGCGTAGCGCACCGCCCGCCTCGTCGCTGGTGGAGCGCGCCCAGGCCGCAGGGTTCGGCGTGCGCACCCTGGCAAAGATTTCCGATCTCGAGGCCAAGATCGACCCGGCAAAGCTTGCCCAGATCCGCAAGTCCGCCAACGAGTTCGAGAGCCAGTTCGTCTCGCAGATGCTGGGCCCGATGTTCGAGGGGATCGGCACCGACGAGACCTTCGGCGGCGGGCGCGGGGAAGAGATGTTCCGCCCGATGCTGATCGAGCAGTTCGGCAAGCAGATCACCCAGCGCGGCGGTTTCGGCATCGCCAATCAGGTTTACGGAGAGCTTCTTCGCGCCCAGGAGGCCAGCCATGGATAAGGTCGACGTTCGTTTCCCCCAGCAGCCCAAGCCGGCCGCCAACCTGCCGAAGAACGCTCAGGAGCGCGCGGTCGCGCTGATCGAACTGATGGGCCGCCTGACCGCCCTGCTGGACCGGGAGGCCGCCGCCGTCCGCGCCCGCCGCCCGGCCAAGGAGTTGGCGCAGATCGTCAAGGACAAGCAGCCGATGACGCTGGTCTACGAGGAGATCAGCCGCATGCTGCGCGTCGACCGCGAGGGGTTGATCGCACTGCCGCAGGAGTTGAAGACGTCGTTGAAGGACGCGACCGGCAAGCTCTATGCGGCCACCGCCGACAATGCCGAGGCCCTGCGCATCGGTGGCGAGGCGCAGAAGGTGATGGTCGACACCGTGGTGACCGTCATCTCACGCCAGCAGAAGGCGCCGACTACCGCCTACGCCGCCCACATGGGTGGCGGTCGCGGCTATTCCGCACCACCCAGCGGGCCGCGCACCTCGGCGGCGCTGAATACCCGGCTCTGATTCGATCAACCTCCATCCGTGACTGCCGAACTTTTCGGACGGCCGCCTCTCTCCACAGGGGCGGCCTTTTTCTTTTTGTGCCTGGTGGCTACGGCAAGAAAGGCCCCGCACCAGGCGGAATTTGCCGGTCAGGACCGTGCGATGCGGCGGGAACTGCCGTCCGGCTCCCGATCAAGGGCGCGATAACAGGGGGAGCGGTTGGCCCGTCCGTTGCATTGGTCCCAGCGCATCGCCGTCGGTGCGTTCCGCCGTCCCTGAGAGGCCCTTCCATGGAAGTCCAATCGAACAAAATCGCCGCGTCCTTGTTCGACGGCCTCAGCCAGTCCCAGCAGACGCAGGGGACCGGGACGAAGAACGACCTGTTCTCCAAGATGATGGACCGCATGCTGACCGATGCCGCGGCGCGCAAGCGCGAGCAGGCCGACGCGGCAGCCCGCGACTCCGCGAAGGACGCGGCGAAGGAAGCCGCGAAGGAAGCTGCAAAGGATGCCGCAAAGGATGCCGCAAAGGATGCCAGGGACGCCCGCGCCGCGGAGGCGCAGCGCCGGCAGCCGGTGCGCGCGGAGCCGAAGCCTGACCTGACCCGCGACAGGACCGTTGAAACCCGGCGCCAGCAGGATGCCGCCGACGCGACGCGTACGGCCGAGCCGAAGGCCGGCAAGGACGACGATCCGAAGGTTCAGGCCCGCCAGGAGGACCACCGTCCGGCCAAGGCCGAGAAGACGGCGAAAGACCAGCCCAGGACCGACAAGGCCAAGGGCAGCCCGGATAAGGCCAATGCCGACAAGGCGGATGCGGACAAGACCGATGCGGCGCCGGCCGGCGGCAGCGCCGATGCCGAAGACGCCGCCGCGACCGGCGATTCCGCCTCGGCCGACGCTGCCGCACAGGGCGAAACCATGGCCGACGCCGGCGGTGAGGACACCTCAGATGATTCTGCCGAGGGACAAGCCACCGCCCAACCCGCCGACCAGCCGTTGCCGCCTGTCCAGCCGACAGTGCAGCAACCGATCCCGCAGGCGAGCGACCTGATCCTTGCCGGCCTGATGCCGGCCGGACAGACGAAGGCGCCGGACAGCACAGATGACGCGGCCGGCGGTGCCGACGCCCCTGCAACCGGAGTGGCCGGGCCTGTCGATCCCGCCGCCCAGCTTGTCCAGGCCCAGGCCGCTGCCACCGGCACCACGGCGGCCGGTCAGGCAGGTGCGGAAGCCGCGGCGAAGGCCGGCAGCAAGGCCGCCACCGTCGGCGGCGACGCCGCGCAGACGACGGTGGCGGCCCAGGCCGAACCCGGCGCACAGCCCGACGCCGAAGCTCTGCCGACCGACGATGCCGCTTTGCCCGACCGCTTCGCCGATCTGCTGGCCGCCGCCAAGGCGAAGGCCGGTGATGTCAGACAATCCGGCAAGCATGCCGGAACCGAGGGCGGCAGCCGGAACGACGCCCAGCCCCAGGCGCCGACCGCGATGCAGCAGCCGACCCCACCCACGGCGCCGGCCATGCCGGTGGCGGAAGCGGTCACGGCAGCCGCGACGGGCACCGCTGCCAAGGCGCTGGAGGGTATCGGAAACGTCGAGGGAACCGCCGCAACCGGCGCTTCTGCCGCCAGCCCGCACACCCATCCGGCACTTGCCGCGATGGAAGGAATGCATGCCGGCATTCCCGGTCTCGACCAGCCGCAGGCCGCCACCGCGACCCTCCGTCCGTCGCGCGGCGCCGGCATGCCGATGGGCGTGCACGACCAGATCGCCGTCCACATCAAGAAGAGCGTCGCCGACGAGGTCGACCAGTTCACCATCAACCTGCACCCGGCCGAACTGGGCCGGATCGACATCAAGCTGGACATCGGCGCCGATGGCCGGGTCAATGCGATGGTCGCAGTGGAAAAGGCGCAGACGCTCGAACTTCTGCAACGCGACAGCCGCGGGCTGGAACGCGCCTTGCAAGACGCTGGATTGCAGACGGACGCCAACAGCCTGAACTTCAGCCTGCGCGGCGAGGGCAATCCCTTCGCCGGCGACGGCCGGGGCGACGGCAAGGGGACCGGATCGGGCAAGCGCGGCCGCGGCTTCGGCGGTGGCGGCGACGATGACGGATCCGACGCTGCCGTCTACACCGCGACGCTCGGCGACGGGCGCGTCGACATCCGCGCCTGAGCGGGGCGGCCAACCCGGCCGCATCCCGCCGTCGCATCAGAGAATTCGGCCGACAGTGCCATAAAGGACGACCGCCATGACCACGACCACCAACACGACCTCCAGCCCGACCCTGAACCAGTACGGCACCTATTCGGGTGGTCTCTCCACCGGGTCGAAGACGGCGTCCGAAACCTCCAAGACGCCCCAGACCGATGCCGAAAAGACCGCCTCGGCCACCAAGGGTCTGGGCGACAATTTCCAGACGTTCCTCACCATGCTGACCACGCAGATGAAGAACCAGGATCCGTTGAAGCCGCTCGACACCAACGACATGACCAAGCAACTGGTCGATTTCGCCAACGTCGAGCAGAACATCGGCACCAACAGCCGCCTGGACAAGCTGGTGCAGTTGCAGTCGGCCGGCACCGCCTCGACCAACCTCGCCTATCTCGGCCGCACCGTCGCCTTCGAAGGCGACAATTTCCAGTACACGCAGGGCATGACCCAGGCGCCGCTGGGCTACGAGTTGGCGACCTCGGCCAAGTCGGTGCGCGTCGACATCCTGGACTCCAACGGCAACATCATCCGCTCGATGCCCGGCGAAACCACCGCTGGCACCAAGCATGCCGTCAGCTGGGACTTCAAGGACAACAACGGCCGCGCGGTGCAGCCCGGCACCTATCGCATGAACGTGGCGCCGGTGTCCGAGAACAAGAACGACACCATCAAGACCACCACCTACACCTTCGGCACCGTCGCCGGTATCGGCAACAACAAGGACGGCGAGACGGTGCTGAACATCGGCACCAGCGAAGTTCCCCTGTCGAAGCTGACCACGGTCTACTGACCCGGATTCGTTGTACCGGCCGATTGCTGCAAGCCTGGACGGATGGGCCGATACGACCACCCTGTCCGTTCGGGTGAGCAACTACCACCCGATAAAAAGTTAACCCTTTCGTTTAGGCATTTGTTAAGTGCCGGCGCATACAGTACCCCAAAATCGTGGAATCCACAGTTTGGGTTGGAGCGTCCGCGCATGGCACTCATAGAATTCGACATCGGCGACGACTCTGCAGCCGGTGCATCGGTCATTGGTCCTGAGGGGCGTCCCATGACCGAAAACGACCTTCCCCCGCCCGACACCAAGCGTTGGGTGATGCGCCGCAAGGCGGAAGTGGTCGCCGGCGTCCGTTCGGGCCTGATAAGCCTGGAGGAAGCCTGCCGCCGCTACACGCTGTCGGTGGAGGAATTCCTGTCCTGGCAGCGGCTGATCGACAGCCACGGCATGCGCGGCCTGCGCGCCACCCGATTGCAGGACTACCGCCCCGGCCAGACGGTCCGCGACCGCATCGGCGCCGACTGACGCAACGTGCCCACGTAAGGAAGCGCTGCGGGACCGTCCCGCGGCGCTTTCTTGCGTTTGATGTGGTGCGAAGTCTCGGGTGACTATTTCTCCGCGCAGGCCCCATCGATCAGGGCCGCAGCCGCGCTCGCGACCGCCTCGTTGCCCGGCCCCAGATCCAGCACCCGGCCGGCGGCATAGGCGCCTTCCATCAGAAGCTGCAGCTGCCCGCACAGCCGGTCCGGATCGTCGGCGCCCGCCGAGACCGCCATCGCGTGCAGGCGGTCGCGGACCATGCGTTTGTGCGCCAGCGCCAGCGCCCGTGCGGGGTTGGCAGGATCGCGCAGTTCGGCGGCAGCGCTGGTGAAGGGACAGCCCTGGAATTTCGGATGATCGATCCAATGGCCGAGCGCGGTGAACAGCGCCTTCATCTGGGTGCGCGGGTTGCCGGGATGGCGGGCGGTCACCCGGTCCCACCAAGCGGCGTGCTGAACCATGTTGCGTTCCAGATAGGCGCAGACCAGATCGTCCTTCGACGCGAAATTCCGATACAGGCTCATCTTCGCGACGCCGGAGCGGGCGATGATCGTGTCGATGCCGACCGCGCGGATGCCCTCGCGGTAGAACAGTTCCGCCGCAGTGTCGAGAATCCGCTCGCGCGCCGGCTTCCTCTCGCCTTCGACTCCACCCATCCGCCAACCCCACCTGCTCACAACAGCCGGGTCCAAGCCCGGCATTGACAATGATACAGACCTGTCTCTACCATCGCAATGAAGAGACAGATCTGTATCATCAAGAATGGAGTTCCGGGGGATGCGCTATTTCGAGGATGTCGCGGCGGGCGACCGCTTCACCGGCGGGCCGGTCACGGTCGATGCGGCGGAAATCGTCGCCTATGCCGAAAAGTTCGACCCGCAGCCGTTCCATCTGGACGCCGAAACGGCGAAGGACACGCTGTTCCGCGGACTGGCGGCCAGCGGCTGGCACACCGCCGGGATGACGATGCGAATGATCGTGGGCAGCAACGCCGAACTGGCCGGCGGCTATATCGGCATGGGAGTCGACCAGATAAGCTGGCCGCGCCCGACCCGTCCCGGCGACGTGCTGCGCATCGAGATGGAGGTGCTGGAAGCCCGGCGTTCCGCCAAGCGGCCCGACCAGGGCGTGCTGCGGGTGAAGACCACCACCTTCAACCAGAATGACGAGGTGGTGCAGACCATGATCGCCAACCTGCTGGCCCCCGGCCGGCCGGCCTGACAGGAACAGGCCTGGAAAAAAGCCCCCGCATCCGGGACGGGATGCGGGGGCCGCAAGCTTCAGCCTATGCCGTCAGCGCTTCAGGCCGGCGGTGAAGGCGAAGTTGTCGAAGGAGTTCTCGGCCACCCGGAACCACAGATATTCGTCGTCGCGGAACTTCTTCCACGGCTCGTAGATCTTGGCGAACTTCGGGTTGGTCTTGGCCGTCTCGTCATACAGCTCGGTGGCGGCCTTGTAGCAGGCTTCCATCACCTCGCGCGGGAAGGGACGCAACTGGGCGCCGCCGGCGACCAGACGGCGCAGCGCCGCCGGGTTTTCCGCGTCGTACTTGGCGTTCATGGTCAGGTTGGCCTCGAAGCAGGCAGCCTCGAGAACGGCCTTGTACTGCTTGGGCAGCTGCTCCCACTGCTGCTTGTTGACCAGCAGCGAGACGTTCAGCCCGCCTTCCCACCAGCCCGGATAATAGTAGTACTTGGCGACTTTGTTGAAGCCGAGCTTCTCATCGTCATAGGGGCCGATCCACTCGGCGGCGTCGATGGTGCCCTTTTCCAGCGACGGATAGATGTCGCCGCCGGCGATCTGCTGCGGCACCGTGCCCAGCTTGGCCAGAACCTGCCCGGCGAAGCCGCCGATGCGGAACTTCAGACCCTTCAGGTCCTCGACGGTCTTGATCTCCTTGCGGAACCAGCCGCCCATCTGCACGCCGGTGTTGCCGGCCGGGAAGTTCATGACGCCATAGCCGTCGAAGAACTCGCGCAGCAGGGCCATGCCGCCGCCATTGTAGATCCAGGCATTCTGCTGGCGGGCGTTCAGGCCGAACGGCACCGTCGCGTCGAAGGTGAAGGTCGGATCCTTGCCGACATAGTAATAGCTGGCGGTGTGGCCGCATTCGACCGTGCCGTTCTGCACTGCGTCCAGCACCTGCAGGCCAGGGACGATCTCACCGGCAGCGAAGGGGCGGATGGTGAACTTGCCGTCGGTGGCGGCGGCGACGCGGGCGGCAATGGTGTCGGCGGCACCATAGATGGTGTCCAGGCTCTTGGGGAAGCTGGACGCCAGACGCCAATGAATCTCCGGCTGGCTCTGCGCGATGGCGGGGGCCGCAAGCGTGCTGGCAGCGACGCCGACACCGGCGGAGGTCAGGAAGGAACGACGCTTCATGAACGTTTCCTCATCGTTATGGCCATGGCGCCGGTTGAGCGGTGACGCCATTTGCCGAACAGAAGACACCATGGTGTCCGAACAATCCTAGAAATCGCAACGGCTTCCCGACAATTCGTTAAATTGCATAGCTTCCATTCCGGTTTTATTTCAGCACGTGAAAAATGCATGACACATGCGTGACTGAAGCGGCGCCAAGAAATGGTCACTCTATCCGGAGTTTTTCAAAGCAATGCATCGCGGGATTACACAGGATATCTGTATCCGCTCTGGCGAGTATCAATCAGCCGCATCGATCAACCGCAGAACCGTCTTGCCGTCGCCTGAATGGTTACATGTACAGATGATATAGGCGACGCGCGGAATGGCACCCACCCCTACTTTCGTTCATGCGCCAGAACCGAGGAGCACAGACACCATTCCATGTGATGGGCAAGCGCATCTCACGCGCATAAAAGAGCACCTAAAATTATATACAACTTACGCATTCAAAATGAATGGGATGCTTGGCATGTTTGCGCGGCGGTCGGGGCGGTGGAACGGCCACCGCCCGCGCCGCACCAACGGAGGGCAAGAGGATGGAGAAAACCCTCACTCTCCTGATCCTGCTGTGCAGGTGGTCAAGCTGGTGCTTGAGTAGCCGAACCGCTGAACGGGCGGGCGTGCCGGGGATTACGGCCCCGGTAGCCCGCTCCGAAAATAGTGCTTTCCCCCGTCGGCAACGGCTCAGCCCAGCGTGCGCTTCACGATCAGCGACAGCTTTTCCAGCATCGCCGGATCCCGGTGGCCGGGCGCCGTCATGATGGCGTTGTCGAGCGCCGTGTGGCAACCCTGGGCGCACAGCCCCTCGCGCCGCGCCACCTTCGGCGCCAGTGCCGCCACCAGAGAGCGGGCCTTGCCGGCATTGGCGACCACCACGCGGATCACCGCATCGACCGAGACATGGTCATGCCCCTCGTGCCAGCAATCGTAATCGGTGACCATGGCGACGGTCGCGTAGCACATCTCCGCCTCACGGGCGAGCTTGGCCTCCGGCATGTTGGTCATGCCGATGACGTCGCAGCCCCAGCTGCGGTAGAGGTTCGATTCGGCTACGGTGGAGAATTGCGGCCCTTCCATCACCATGTAGGTGCCACGCCGCTGGTGCGGAATGTCCAGCTCGGCCAGCGACTCCTCGATCAGGTCGCCCAGCCGCCCGCAGACAGGATGCCCCAGCGCCACATGAGCGACCAGCCCGCTGCCGAAAAAGGTCTTCTCGCGGGCGAAGGTGCGGTCGATGAACTGGTCGATCACCACGAAGGTGCCGGGTGGCAGATGCTCCTTCAGCGAACCGACTGCCGACACCGACAGGATCTCGGTCACGCCCAGCTGTTTCAGCGCATGGATGTTGGCGCGGAAATTCAGCTCCGATGGCGGAATACGGTGGCCGCGACCGTGGCGCGGCAGGAAGACCAGCTTCTGGCCCGCCAGCTCGCCGGTCAGCAGGTCGTCGGACGGATCGCCGAAGGGCGTCGTCACCTTGATCCAGCGGGTGTTCTCCAGCCCGTCGATGTCGTACAGGCCGCTGCCGCCGATCACGCCCAGAACTGTCTCGCCACTCTTTCCGTCGCTCATGAACCGCCGTCTCCCGCTGAAGATCGCGCGAGTATTTCGGTGACCGGCGTCGAATGCAACCGTTCAAGGCACTTTCTAAAGTCCGCCTTTCGCCCGGCTTCGCCCGGGCAGGATCAGCACTGCGCCCAGCAGCAGCCCGGCGGCCAGTCCGCCGGCATGGGCGCCCCAACCGACCTCGGCCAGCGGGGACTCGGCGTTCAGCGGTACGAGCGTCATCGCCGCGTTCAACAGCGCGAAGACCAGGATCGCCCCCTGCACCAACCGCCGTGGCAGGCGCCGCGACAGCAGACCAGCGCGCGGGCGCATCCACAGGAAGGCCCCCATCAGCGCGCAGATCGCCCCGCTCGCCCCGATCAGCGGCGCCATCCGGTCGGCGGCCAGCAACCCCTCCGTCAGCGCGGCCGCCACCGTTCCGGCAAGGAACAGCAGCAGATAACGGACATGACCGACCTCCCGCTCCACCACATCGCCCAGCAGCCACAGCACCGCCATGTTGGACAGCAGATGCGTGAGGTCGCCGTGAACCAGCACATGGCCGAACAGCCCGCGCCACAACGCGCCGGTGGGCAGCGGCCCGGCCAGCTCGACCGTTCCGAAGAAATAGGCGGGGACGAAGGCGAAGGATTCCGGCGGCAGCCGCAGGACGAAGGCCAGCACGCAGACCAGGATCACGGTGCGGTTGGCATAAGGCGGAACGGCCATGGCGACGACCGGCCCCCCTCTCCCACCCCGGCCATGCCGGTCCACCGCCAGCGCCATGCCCTGCCCCCCGCACAATCAGGTGCCGCAATCCCACGCCGCCACGGCTTTGCGCGGCGATAGGTCTCACCCCAATGTAGGAAGGGATATTCCGGAAAAACAGCGGTTTCCCGCGGCATCGGAGACGCTCCTATACCGGTCGGACGGATTGGAGCATCGCTCCCCGACTGGCACAGTCATTCCACCATCCGGCGAGGATCCGTCTGCCGGACAACGACAACCGGGGAAGAAACGACCATGAACGAACGTCAGGA
Source organism: Azospirillum melinis (assembly GCF_013340935.1). Taxonomy (GTDB): domain Bacteria; phylum Pseudomonadota; class Alphaproteobacteria; order Azospirillales; family Azospirillaceae; genus Azospirillum; species Azospirillum melinis. The sequence goes on from NZ_WHOS01000029.1 coordinate 81,700, forward strand.
TACCGGCAGCATGACGGTTGAGCGCCAGGGCCGCGTCATGGTGCTGACCATGAGCGACGCCGGCACCCGCAACGCGCTTGGTTTGAAGATGATGGCCGACGGCCGCGATGCGCTGGACGAGGCGACGCACGATCCCGGCATCGGTGCCATTGTGCTGACCGGCGCCGGTGGCGCCTTCAGCTCGGGCGGGCATCTCAACAACCTCTATCACCATGGCAGCCGGTCACGGTCGGAGAACCGGGACGGCATCGAGCGCTTTCACGGCTGGGTCCGCGCCATGCGCGAATGCCCCAAACCGATCGTCGCCGCGGTGGAGGGTCCGGCCGCCGGCGCCGGCTTCTCGCTGGCGCTGGCCTGCGACCTGATCGTCGCGGCGGAGGACGCGCAGTTCCTGACCGCCTATGTCAAGGTCGGGCTGACCGCCGACGGCGGCGCCTCCGCCTCCCTCGCCCGCGCGCTGCCGCCGCAGCTCTATGCCGAGCTGATGCTGACCGGCGGCCCGGTCGATGCCGCGCGTCTGCACGCGGCCGGCGTGGTCAACCGCGTCACCGCCCCCGGACAGGCGCTGGCCGGAGCAATCGCCTGGGCCGGGACCATCGCCGAAGGGCCGAGCGGTGCCATGGGCCGGGCCAAGAAGCTGATGGAGCTGGCCTATGGCAGCTTCGCCACCCAGCTTGCCCGAGAAAGCGACCTGTTCGTCGAAGCCCTGCACCATGGCGAAGCGAAGGAAGGCATCACCGCCTTCTTCGAGAAGCGGCCGCCGACGTTCCATAGGCGCTGACGGACGCGAACAGCCGGGCGCCGTGGGATGCGGCGCCCGGCCCTCGTATCCGTGGCCGCGCCCGGGCGTCACCGCACGAGAACGTGCGCCGCCTCCTTGGTCCGTTCGACCGCACCGGCCACCTGGCTGACCGCGCTGGAGATGGCGGCGACGTTGGAGGTCACAGTCTCCACGGCGGCCGACGCGCTCTGCATGTTGGACGACATGTTCTGCGTGACGGCGCTCTGCTCCTCCACCGCCGACGCCGTGCCGGCCACATGCTCGCGCACCACCGCGACGGCTTCGCGGATGGCGCTCAATGCAGTGGCGACCTCGGCCGAGGTCGACTGGATGCCTTCGATCTCAGCGGAGATCTGTTCGGTCGCCTTGCCGGCCTGATTGGCGAGGTTCTTCACCTCCGACGCGACGACGGCGAAGCCCTTCCCCGCCTCCCCGGCGCGCGCCGCTTCGATGGTGGCGTTCAGCGCCAGCAGATTGATCTGGCCGGCGATGCTGTTGATCATCCCGACGATGCCGTTCATCGCCTGGGCCGCCGCCGCCAGCCGGTCGGTGCTTTCCGCGACAGCCACCGTGCGGTCGAAGGCACCGTCCGTCGCCGCGCGGGCGCGGGTCATGCTCTGGGAAATCTCGGCAATGGAGGCGACCAGCTCCTCCGCGCTCGCGGCCACGGCCTGGACGCTGGCGGAGGTCGAACCGGCGGCATGGTTGGCGGAGTCCGCCTCCCCCATCGACAGGCGGAGCGCCTGGTCGACCTCGCCGAAATTCTTGTCGATCATGATCTTGAGGTTGTTCAGCAACGAGACCTGCGCGGTCACGTCGACGGCGAACTTGACCACTTTGACGACCCGCCCCGTCTCGTCGAGGATCGGGTTGTAGGCGCCCTCGATCCACACTGGCTTGCCGGATTTGGCGATCCGCTTGTACTGCGCCGCCTGGAATTCGCCCCGCCGCAGCGTGTCCCAGAAACGGGCATAGTCCGCACTGTCGCGGTAGGCGGTCTCGACGAACATGCTGTGGTTCTTGCCGACGACCTCATCCAGGCGATAGCCCATCACCTTCAGGAAATTGTCGTTGGCCTTGGTGATGACGCCCTCGGTGGTGAACTCGATCACCGCCTGCGATCGGTTGATCGCCGTCATCTGGGCCGCATAGTCGAGGTTTTGCAGCCGTTCCCTGGCATTGGCCCATTCGACGGCAAAGCCGATGCGCCGCCCGCCCTCGGTCAGCGGCGTAACCAGCAGATCGAACTGGTGCCCGCCTAGCTCCAGGGTGGTGCCGTGGGGCTTGGTCAGCGATGCCAGCAGCGTGCGGTGCTGGCTCGGTTCCTTGTGGAACTGGTCGAGGCTGCTGCCGACCAGACGATTGAGATCCAGACGCGGCAGGTCCCGGCGCAGGTCGCTTTCCACCTCGCGCAGCAGCGCAACCAAGGCGGGATTGACATGAACGATGGTCAGAGCGTCATCGGTCACCATCACCTTTGTCCGCACTGCGTCGAGCGCCGCCATCCTGCGCTCAAACGCCAGAGTGTGCTTCCTCCGTCCGAACATTGGCCACCCCACGTGAGTACTCTACTATGCACGCGAATGATAACGATAATTGCAGAAGTTTCCATAAGGATAAATCTGTCATGTTGTGACAATTTCCATGATTCATAAAGCATCCAGATGTCATGGAACGCGAGTAACCATAGAATTTATGTGCAAGTCTTGAAGATGAATTAAAGCTAATATCTTGACCCCAGCTTAGCAGATGAAATTTCGTTACCGTTATGAAATAATATTGTTTCGCAAACGCATGCCACCAAGCGCGTCTGGTGGCGTTGCCACAGGTACGCCACCGCCGACCCGTGCAGGAGCGGAAATATCAAATCCAGCGTTAAATAACGCGAATGTATGTTGAACCAGTCGATACCAAGTTGTAAATATTTCCGCCATGACACAACCGCGCCGCCCTTTGACCGACGCCGAACGGCTCGACTGGATCCGCCTCATCCGGACGGAGAATGTCGGGCCGATCACCTTTCACCGCCTGCTGGATCAGTATGGCAGCGCCGCCAAGGCGCTCGACATGCTGCCGGATCTGGCGCGGCGTGGCGGACGGGCCAAGCCGTTGCGCATCGCCTCCAAGGCCGAAGCGGAGCGGGAGATGCAGGCCAACCGCCGTTTCGGCGCCCGTCTGCTCTGCGCCTGCGAGCCGGATTACCCGGAACCGCTGGCCGCGGTGGACGATGCCCCGCCGGTGATCTCGATCATGGGGCACGCCCATCTGTTGCAACGGCGCGCGGTCGCCATCGTCGGAGCGCGGAACGCCTCGCTGAACGGCAAGAAATTCGCCGAATCGCTGGCGCGCGACCTCGGGACGGCCGGGCTGCTGGTGGTTTCCGGCCTGGCCCGCGGCATCGACACCGCCGCCCATGCCGGTTCGCTGGCCAGCGGCACCGCCGCGGTGCTGGCCGGCGGTATCGACGTCGTCTATCCGCCGGAGAATGAGGGGCTGTACCGCGACATCCTGGCGCAGGGCGTGGTGGTGGCGGAAAGCGCCATCGGCACCCAGCCGCAGGCCCGCCACTTCCCGCGCCGCAACCGCCTGATCTCCGGCCTGTCGCTGGGGGTGCTGGTGGTGGAGGCGGCCTTGCGCTCCGGTTCGCTGATCACCGCGCGGATGGCGCTGGAGCAGGGGCGCGAGGTGATGGCGGTGCCGGGCTCCCCGCTCGACCCCCGCTGCCATGGCACCAACAACCTGCTTCGCCAGGGCGCCACGCTGGTGGAGCGCAGCGACGACGTGCTGCGCGCCATCGAAACCCTGCGCCCGCCGACGCTGGCGGAACGGCAGCCCGACCTGTTCAGCGCACCCGCCCTCACCCCCGGCAGAGCGATGGAACCCGACGAATCCGACCTTGCCAAGGCGCGTGCCGTGGTGCTGGAAAACCTCGGTCCCTCGCCCGTCACCATTGACGAACTCGTTCGCGGGTGCCAATTGTCCGCTCCGGTGGTGCTGACCGTGGTTCTGGAACTTGAGCTTGCCGGCCGAGTCCAGCGTCTTCCCGGTCATCAGGTCTCTCTCGCCTGATCGGCGCCGCCTTGGTTTGAGTGGGCATACGCGAAGGGCTGGTTTCTTGCCGGGCAGCAACGTCGTCATCGTCGAATCGCCGGCCAAGGCGAAGACCATCAACAAGTATCTGGGCGACGACTACACCGTCATCGCCAGCTTCGGCCATGTCCGTGACCTGCCGGCCCGGGACGGCTCGGTGCGCCCGGACGAAGACTTCGCGATGGAGTGGGAGCTGGGCGACCGCTCCAAGCGCCACATCGATGAGATCGCCAAGGCGGTGAAGTCGGCCGACCGCATCTACCTCGCAACCGATCCGGATCGCGAGGGAGAGGCCATCGCCTGGCATCTGTCCGAGCTCCTTCGCGAAAAGCATCTGTCCGACAACCGCGACGTCCAGCGCGTCACCTTCAACGAGATCACCAAGTCGGCCGTCCAGACCGCCATGGCCAACCCGCGCGCCGTGTCGCAGGAGCTGGTCGACGCCTATCTGGCGCGCCGCGCCCTGGATTATCTGGTCGGCTTCACCCTGTCGCCGGTGCTGTGGCGCAAGCTGCCGGGCTCCAAATCGGCCGGCCGCGTGCAGTCGGTGGCTCTGCGCCTGATCTGCGAGCGCGAGTCGGAGATCGAGGTCTTCAAGCCGCAGGAATACTGGTCGATCGCGGTGGGCTTCACCACGCCGGCCGGCGCCGCCTTCACCGCGTCGCTGACCCAGCTGGACGGCAAGCGCCTCGACAAGTTCGGCCTGCCCAACCGCGAGGCCGCCGAGGCCGCGGTGGCGCGGATCCGTCCTCAGGCCTTCGCCGTCTCGACAGTGGAGCGCAAGCAGAGCCGCCGCAACCCGTCGCCACCCTTCACCACCTCCACCCTGCAGCAGGAGGCCTCGCGCAAGCTGGGCTTCGGTGCCACCCGCACCATGCGCACGGCGCAGAAGCTGTATGAGGGCGTGGACATCGGCGGCGAGACGGTCGGCCTCATCACCTATATGCGAACCGACGGCGTCAGCCTGTCGCAGGAGGCCATCGACGGTGCCCGCGGCCTGATCGGCACGCAGTATGGCGAGCGCTACGTTCCGGCCCAGCCGCGCGTCTACAAGACCGCCGCCAAGAACGCCCAGGAAGCCCACGAGGCCATCCGCCCCACCGACCTGCACCGCCGCCCCGACTCGGTGGCCGGCTATCTGGAAAGTGACGAGCTGCGGCTCTATGAGCTGATCTGGAAGCGTACCCTGGCCAGCCAGATGGAAAGCGCCGTGCTGGATCAGGTGGCGGTCGACATCGCCAGCCCGTCCAAGGACGTGGTGCTGCGCGCCACCGGCTCCATCGTCGTGTTCGACGGCTTCCTGAAGGTCTATCAGGAAGACCGCGACGACGCGGCCGAGGACGAGCAGCAGGAACGCCGCCTGCCGGCCATGGACCAGGGCGATGATCTTTCCCGCGGCGACATCAATCCGGAACAGCATTTCACCCAGCCGCCGCCGCGCTACTCCGAGGCCAGCCTCGTCAAGAAGCTGGAGGAGCTGGGGATCGGCCGCCCTTCCACCTATGCCTCGATCCTGCAGGTGCTGCAGGACCGCAATTACGTGCGGCTGGACAAGCGGCGCTTCATCCCCGAAGACCGCGGCCGGCTGGTCACCGCCTTCCTGGAGAACTTCTTCCACCGCTATGTGGAGTACAACTTCACGGCGGAGCTGGAGAACCAGCTGGACGAGATCTCCGACGGCAAGATCGACTGGAAGACCGTCCTGCGCGATTTCTGGACCGCCTTCGACGTGGCGGTGAACGGCACCAAGGATCTGACGATCACCCAGGTGCTGACCACGCTCGACAACGAACTGGGCGCCCATTTCTTCCCGGCCGCCACCGAGGACGGCCATGACCCGCGCGTCTGCCCGGTCTGCCGGGAGGGCCGGCTGGGACTGAAGCTGGGCAAGATGGGCGCCTTCATCGGTTGCTCGCGCTATCCGGAATGCCGTTACACCCGGCCGCTGGCCGTCGCCAACGACGAGAACGGCGAGGCGCAGGAAGGCCCGCGCGAGCTGGGCAACGATCCGGAGACCGGTTTGCCGGTGACGGTCCGTCGCGGCCCCTACGGCGCCTACATCCAGCTCGGCCCGGCGCCCGCTGCCGCCACCCCTCCGGTGGAGGAGCCGCCCGTGGAGGAGCCTGCGGCGGACGGCAAGAAGCCGAAAGCGAAGAAAAAGAAGAAGGACGAGGCGCCGAAGCCCAAGCGGGTTTCCCTGCCCAAGGGCATGGCCGCGGCCGACGTCGATCTCGACACCGCACTGAAGCTGCTGGCCCTGCCGCGCGTCATCGGCAACCATCCGGAAACGGCCGAGGAGATCAGCGCCGGCATCGGCCGCTTCGGTCCCTACCTGAAGCATGGCAGCGTCTACAAGTCGCTGACGCCCGACGACGACGTTCTGACCATCGGCATCAACCGCGCCGTCGACCTGCTGGCCGGCGCCGCCAAGAAAGCGTCGGCCCCGGCCAAGACGCTGGGCGACCACCCGAAGACCGGCAAGCCGATCACCATGGGGTCGGGCCGCTTCGGGCCCTATGTGAAGCACGCCAGCGTCTATGCCTCGATCCCGAAGGGGACCGAGCCGGACAGCGTCACGCTGGAGCAGGCGCTGGAACTGATCGACGCCAAGGTCGCCAAGGACGCCGCCAAGAAGGGCGGCAAGGCAGCCAAGGACGCCGAGCCGGCCAAGGCCGAGAGTGCGGAGGCGGAGAAGCCCGCCAAGGCGAAGACTGCGGCCAAGAAGCCGGCCGCCAAGAAGGCGACCAAGGCCAAGGCTGCGAAGGATGCTCCCGCCGAAGCCGCCGCGCCGAAGAAGAAGACCGCGAAGGCGTCGTAACCGCCTTCGCCACCCTGGCAGTTCCCCCTCCTCCCATCGGGACGAGGGGGAATTCCATACCCCTCAGCGTGCCCGCTTCGCCGCCAGCATGCTGGCGATGGCCGCACCGCTCTTTCCGGCACGCTCTCCGATCACGGTCAGCGTCTCGCCCGGTGCAGCGTCGATGTTCGCAGCCTTCAGCACCTCCACCGCCTTGTCGGGCGCCAGCCCCAACGCCGGAGCGGCGGCTTCCAGACGGGCCCCGGACAGGGCACCGAACACCGCCCCCGGATTGGCCCCGCCGCCCCCGGTGGTGCCGGTCATTCCGGTGAAGACCACCGAGACGATCAGGCTGCTGGCGAAGGCCGCCTGGGCAGTGTGCCGTTTCAGATAGCCGAGGAAAGCGCGCCAGTTCTTCGCCAGATGCCACAGCGCGATGGCGGAGAACACCACGCTCAGCCATTCGTGTGAGAAGCGCACCAGCCCGGCATTCCAGTGCAGAAGCAACATGATGCCGGTTACGGTGGACACGACGAAGGTGACGATGGTGACAGGCGTCACCACGTCGCGGGTCATGGTCTTGGAAATGGTGGTGTTGGCATTGGAGGTTTTGGAGTTGGACAGGTTGGAAACGGTCATGGCAGTCGCTCTCGATCCGGTGTCTATTCTTGTTGGCAGCCATGATTGCGCGCGACTGTAACCGGACGATATCGGCCAGGCTGACGCTGTGTAACAGTGTGTAACGCACCGGCCGCATGAGGCTCCTGCCAGCAATCCTGTCCAAGACGACCGGGGCGCCCGCCTGTTAGACTGCGGCATGGACCAGCAATCCGCCCTAGATCCCTCATTGAACCGGACAGAAACCGGCGGCGGCGACTTCGCCCGGCTGTGGCGGGAGGCGCGCTTCGACGGCATGGAATGCCTGAACGCCCGCTTCCAGCGCCACAGCTACGCCCCGCACACGCACGAGACCTATGTGATCGGCGTGATCACCGCCGGGACCGAACTGTACCGCTGCCGCGGCACCGAACGGGTGGCGCGGGCCGGACAGGTGGTGGTGCTGGATCCGGAGATCCTGCATGACGGCCGCCCGGCGGCCGACGGCTATGCCTACCGCATGTTCTATCCCTCGGTGGCGCTGTTCGAACAGGCGATGGCCGATGCGCTGGGCCGGCCCGCGGCACCGCATTTCTCCGCCATGGAACTGGACGACCCGGAGCTGTTCCAGGTCCTGCGCGGCCTGCACCATGGGTTGGAGGGGCCGTACCGCGAACCGCTGCGCACCGACACCGACGCGCTGCGCGCCTTCACAGCATTGGCCTTGCGCCATGGCGACCTGACGGCGCGGCCACGTGAGGCGGGACGGGAACCGGCTGCGGTCCGCCGCGCGCGGGAGTATCTGGACGCCCATCTCGACAGCCCGGTCGAACTGGCCGATCTGGCGGAGGCGGCCGGGCTCAGCCGCTTCCATCTGCTGCGTGTCTTCCGGGCGGCAGTGGGAACGACGCCGCACGGCTATCTGACCGACCGGCGGGTCGCCCAGGCCAAGCGGCTGCTGGCGGGGCCCCTGCCGCTGGCCGACGTGGCGCTGGTTTGCGGCTTCTGCGATCAGGCGCATTTCAACCGGGTGTTCAAGGGGCGGGTCGGCGTCTCTCCCGGCCAGTACCGGCGCGGCAGCAATCCCATCCAAGACGCGCCCGCCGCGGCCGCCTAGCTTCCCCACCCATGAGCACAGAAATGAGCACGGGCAGCTTCGCCGTACCGGCATCCCCGCGGCAGGACTTCGCGTCGGGTGTCGTCCATAGCCTGCCCATCGTGGCGGGCGCCATCCCCTTCGGCTTCCTTCTGGGCAGCCTCGCCGCCAAGGCTGGCCTGTCGGCGCTGGACATGGGGCTGATGAGCGCCCTGGTCTTCGCCGGCAGCTCCCAGTTCGTGGCGGTCGAGCTTTTGGATAAGGGCAGCGCTGGACTGGCGGTGGTCGGCGCCATCCTGCTAGTCAATCTGCGCCACCTGCTGATGGGGGCGACGCTGGAGCCGCGCTTCCGCGGCGTGCCCCGGGCACGGGCCGGGCTGGCGCTGTTCTTCATGACCGACGAGCAGTGGGCGCTGGCCCTGCGCCGCGGCCCGGAGCTGTCGCTGGCCTACTGGTACGGCGTGGCGGCGACGCTCTATCTGGCGTGGCTGTCCAGCACGGTGGCCGGAACGCTGGCCGGCGCGCTGATCGCCGACCCGACCGCCTGGGGGTTGGATTTCACCTTCATCGCTGTCTTCCTCTGCCTGCTGGCCGGGTTCTGGCGCGGAGCCGGATCGCTGCCGCCCTGGCTGGCGAGCGCCGCTGCCGCACTGGCCGTCCATGCGCTGTCCTCCGGCGGAACCTGGCACATTCTGGCCGGCGCCGTGGCTGGCGGGGCGGTCGCGGCCCTCCAGGCGAAGGGGCAAGGGAGGACCCGCAATGTCTGAGACCCTGAATCTTGACTGGAGCGTCTTCGCCATCGTGCTGGGCGGAGCGCTGGTCACCTGGATGACGCGGATCGGCGGACCGTGGCTGATCGCGCGGGTGCGGCTGGGTCCGGCAGCGAATGCGGCGCTGGAGGCGACGCCAGGCGCCGTGCTGGTCGCCCTGGTGGCGCCGGCGGCGCTGTCGCGCCCGTCCGACGCACTGGCTGCCGCCTTCGTCTGCTTGATCGCCCGGCGCGTGCCCATGGTCGTTGCGGTGGTCGCCGGCGTGGTGGCCGTGGTGGTGCTGCGCCGCCTGATCTGACCCCCGCATTGGCCAAGTTGCAAACTGCCGTCTGGTGAAGCGCGCGGGGGATGCCTATAAGTCGGGGATGACCAACCCGATCTCCGCCCCCGCCGCGACCACCACGGTTGCCACCGCCGCTTTCGACCCGCACGCCCTGCCTCCGCTGCGCGACGTGATCGCGCGCTTCGGGCTGGAGGCGCGCAAGTCGCTGGGGCAGAATTTCCTGCTCGACCTGAACCTGACGGGACGGATCGCGCGCTCGGCCAACCTGCCGGCCGGCACCACCGCCATCGAGGTCGGTCCCGGTCCCGGCGGCCTGACCCGCGCGCTGCTGGCGACCAACGCGGTGAAGGTCATCGCCATCGAACGCGACCGCCGCTTCATCGAAGCCCTGGCCGACGTCATCGAAGCCTCGCAGGGCCGCCTGTCCATCGTCGAGGCCGACGCCCTGACGGTCGATCCGGAGGAACTGGCGCCGGCTCCGCGCGCCATCGTCGCCAACCTGCCCTACAATGTCGCCACACCGCTCCTGCTCGGCTGGCTGGCGCGGATCGAGGCCTATGTCAGCCTGACGCTGATGTTCCAGAAGGAGGTCGCCGACCGGCTGGTCGCCAAGCCCGGCAGCAAGGCCTATGGCCGGCTGTCAGTCATCACCCAATGGCGATCCGACGCCCGCGTGCTGTTCAACCTGCCGCCGCGCGCCTTCACCCCGCCGCCGAAGGTCGAATCCACGGTTGTCCACCTGACCCCGCGGGCCAATCCGGAACCGGCCGACTGGCGCGCCCTGGAGCAGGTCACCGCCGCCGCCTTCGGCCAGCGCCGCAAGATGCTGCGCCAGAGCCTGAAGTCGCTGGGCAGTGCCGAAGCGCTGCTGGAGGAGACCGGGATCGCCCCCACCGCGCGGGCGGAGGAGATCGACGTCGCCGGGTTCGCCGCGCTGGCCCGCGCCTTCCGCGCCCGCAACCCACTTGAGAGTCCGGCATGATCCGGATCACCCCCCGCATCAGCCTGGACGAAAGCGAGTTGCAGGAGGAGTTCATCCGCGCCTCCGGCCCCGGCGGACAGCACGTCAACAAGACCGAGACGGCAGTCCAGCTGCGCTTCGACGTGCGCCACTCCCCCAACCTGCCCGACCCGGTCCGCTACCGGCTGGAACGGTTGGCCGGGTCGCGGCTGACCCAGGACGGAGTTCTGATCCTGGTGGCCGACCGCTACCGCTCGCAGATGCGCAACCGCGAGGATGCCCGCGAGCGCCTGATCGATCTGATCCGCGAAGCCGCCGCCCCTCCCC
>NZ_WHOS01000002.1 GCF_013340935.1 Azospirillum melinis
CGCCGCAGCTGCGGCCGCCCCCGCCAGCACCGCCCGCCTGCCCAATCCCCTGCCCAGTCCCGCGCCGATCGTCATAGCGTGTCTCCCTCTCGTCGTTGGTCAGCCCCGATGGAAGTGCATGACGGAAGTAGACGGCGACTTTGCGTTCCCACACATCCGGAATTTTTTGTATCTTACTTCGACAGGAGCCGAAGTAAGCCCGGCCCGAACCCCATCCAGGCCGGAGAGCTGCCGATCGCATGAGCCGGATGACTATCGAGACCGCCGATCTGCGGCTCTTTCGCCTGTTCATGACGGTGGTCGAGGCCGGCGGCTTTACTGCGGCGCAAGGCGAACTGAACCTGTCGCTTTCCACCATCTCCACCCATTTCGCCGAACTGGAAGGGCGGCTGGGGGTGCGGCTGTGCCGGCGCGGCCGCTCCGGCTTCAAGCTGACGGAGGAGGGGCAGGCGGTCTATGACGAGCTGCGGCGGGTGTTCGACACGCTGGACCGGTTCGGCGCCCGCGTGCGGGGGCTGCGCGACCGCCTGACCGGAACCCTCAGCATCGGGCTGGTGGACAACACGCTGACCGACGCCAATTTCCCGCTGGAGCGCGTGATCACCCGCTTCGCCGACGCCGCCCCCGAGGTCAACCTCGCCATCGCCACCCGGCCGCCCAACGAGCTGCTGCGCGACGTGGTCGGCGGCGAGCTGCACCTCGCCATCGCCAGCTTTCCGCGGATCGTGCCCGGCCTCTCCTACATCGACCTCTACACGGAAACCAACCTGTTCTATTGCGGGACCGGCCATCCGCTGTTCGACCGTCCGGACAGCATGGTCGATCTGGACGAAGTGCGTCGGCACCGGCTGGTCGCCCGCAGCTATTGGGGCGCGCGTGACATCAAGATCTTCGCCATCAGCGCCCCGCATGCGACCGTTAGCGACATGGAAGGCGCCGCCCGGCTGATCCTGTCCGGCCGCTATCTCGGCTATCTGCCCGACCATTATGCCGCCCCCTTCGTCCAGGCCGGACGGCTGCGCGCCCTGTTGCCACGGGTGCTGTCCTATCACTCGCCCTTCCAGATCGCCGTCCACAGCGACCGGGCCAGGACGCCGGTGGTCGATCTGTTCATGACCCTGACGCGGGAGGAGATCGCCAGCCGCTGATTGGCCGCCGCTGATGCCCCGTCAGATCTCCTCGGCATGATGGGATTTGGTATACCATATCGGCAGAACGGTGGAGGATGCCCGCGCGTCCGGCCCTTCACCGCAAAAAGCCAACATCGGGGAGTCGACGGAGACCATGCGCAACTTCGAAGAACCGGGCCGGTCGCTCGCCATGGGGCGCAACGGCATGGCCGCCACCTCGCATCCGGCGGCAACCCTGACGGCGGTTGAGATCCTCAAGGCCGGCGGCACGGCAATCGATGCCGCGGTGGCGGCCTGCGCGGTCCAGAGCGTGGTCGAAGCCGGTTCGACCGGGATCGGCGGCGACTGCTTCGCCATGGTCGCTCCGCAGGGCGGGACCGACATCCGCGCCTACAACGGCTCCGGCCGCACCCCGGCGGCGATGACGCTGGAGCGCCTGCGGGCGGCGGGCGTCACAGCGCTCGACCGCCATTCCCCTCACGCGGTCACGGTGCCGGGCGCGGTGGATGCCTGGGCGCGGCTGGTCGTCGACCATGGCCGCCTGCCCCTGAGCGAGATCTTCGCCCCGGCCATCGCCATGGCACGCGAAGGCTATGCCATCACGCCGCGGGTGTCGCACGACCTCGCCAAGCAAACCGATCTGCTGCGCCAGAGCCCGGCGGCGGCGGCCACCTTCCTGGTGGATGGAGAAGCCCCCACGGCCGGCACCGTCCAGACCCAGCCGCTGTTAGCCGACACGCTGGAGGCCATCGGGCGCGAAGGGCCGGACGCCTTTTACCGCGGCGGCGTCGCCGAGGACATGGTGGAGTGCCTGCGGGCGGCGGGCGGCTTCCACAACCTGGAGGATTTCGCCGGGGCCAGGGGCGAGTATGTGACGCCGATCCGGACCGACTATCGCGGCCGCACAATCCATGAATGCCCGCCGAACGGACAGGGCATCATCGCCCTGATGATCCTGAACATCCTCAAGCGCTTCCAGCCCGCCGGCGATCCGCTCGACCCCGACAGTCTGCATGTGGAGATCGAGGCGACGCGGCTCGCCTATGCCGCGCGCGACGCTTTCCTGGCCGATCCGGCGCAACCCGGACCGTCGATGGTGGAGCATCTGCTGTCCGATGCGCTGGCCGACGAACTGGCCGCCCGCATCGACACCGCCCGCGCGCTGGAGATCGGCGAGGTGTTCGACGCTGTCGAGCACAAGGACACCGTCTACATCGCCGTGGTCGACAAGCAGCGCACGGCGGTCAGCTTCATCAGCTCGATCTTCCATCCCTATGGCAGCGGGCTGATGGCGCCGCGCTCCGGCGTGCTGTTCCACAACCGGGGCCAGAGCTTCTCCCTGGTCGACGGGCATCCCAACATGGTAGCGCCGCGCAAGCGGCCGATGCACACCATCATTCCCGGCATGGTCAGCGAAAACGGGCGCGTCAGCCTGACCTTCGGCGTCATGGGCGGGCATTACCAGGCGATGGGCCACGCTCATTTCCTGTCGAAGCTGTTCGACCATGGGCTGGACATCCAGAGCGCCATTGATCTGCCGCGCCTGTTCCCCCTGCCCGGCACCCTCACCGTGGAGGCGGAGACGGCCATCCGCAGCAGGGCGGGGGCGGAGTTGGCCCGCCGTGGCTTCACCGTGACGGCGCCCGCCGGGGCCATCGGCGGCGCCCAGGCCATCGCCATCGACTGGGAGCGCGGAACCCTGCTGGGCGGCTCCGACCACCGGAAGGACGGGTGCGCGCTGGGCTACTGACGCTCCACCGGCGGCGATGCCGTGCAAAGGATCAAGGCCACCGTACCATGGTCCTTCGACTACGAAGCAATGACGGTTGACAGGTCCGTCATCGCGGCTCACATTGTCAACAATCGACTGTCTACGGCGAGGTCGCATGGCTGACGGAGCGAAGGGCAAGGCTTTGGGATCGGTCCTGGCGCGCGTGCCGAAGGCGACCTTCCGCGCCCACATCGCGGACGGACTGCGGGCCGCGATCCTGAATGGCGACATTGAGCCCGGTGCGCAGCTTGTCGAGACCGCGCTCGCCGACCAGTTCGGGGTCAGCCGCGGTCCCTTGCGCGAAGCCATGCGGCAGTTGATCGACGAGGGGCTGCTGGTCGCCGTGCCCTACACCGGCACCCATGTCGTCGGCCTGTCGGTCGATGACGTGCGCGAGATCTATTCGATGCGCGTCACTCTGGAGATCTTCGCCTTCGAGCAGATCTGGGCGCGCCGGGACCAGGCGTTCCGCCAGGGCCTCGTCGCCCGGCGCGATGCGCTCACCGCCTGCATCGACGCCGAGGACGATGCCGCCAGCATCGTCGCCGAGCTGCAATTGCACGGCTTCGTCTATGAGGCGACCGGGCACAAGCTGCTGATCCGGACCTGGGACAGCATCCGTGGACGCTTGCAGCTCTATTGGGCGGCGCACCACCGGGCGCACGGCATCCGCGGTCCGCGCCGCGACGGCCATGACCGCTATGTGGAGATGGCGCTCTCCGACGATTTCGACGCGCTGAAGTCCGAAATCACCGACCACATGGCCCGTGGCGGCCGGCAGACCGAAGATTTCCTGCGGGGCCGCGAGGCCCGCGCTGTCCAAGGCTCCTGACGGGACCGCCGCCGACCGAACCGACAAAAAGACGACGAACAGACAGAGGAGGCTTTGAGATGACCATCGACCAGGGAAAAATCGGCCGCAGGACCCTGCTCGGCCTTGCTGCCGGCGCCGCCGCTGGCGCCGCTGTCGGACTGTCGGCTTTGCCGGCATTCGCCGCCTCGCCCTCCACGCTCGACAGGGTCAAGGAGAGCAAGCGCCTGCGCATCGGCGTGACCTCGGCCGAGCCCTGGTTCTTCAAGGATCCGATGACCGAGACCTGGACAGGCGTCGGCGTGGCGATGGGGCAGCGGCTGGCCGCCAGCCTGGGCGCCACCCTGGTTCCGGTGGAGACGACCTGGGCAAACGCGGTGGGCGCGCTCCAGGCCGACCAGATCGACCTGATGTTCGTTCTCGACCCGACCGAGGAGCGGCGCAAGGCCATCGACTTCCCCGATGCCCCGCTGTTCTACTATGCCATGGGCGCGCTGGTCGCCGGCGATTCGACCATCAAGAGCTGGGCGGACATCGACAAGCCGGGCCTGCGCATCGGCGTGACGCTCGGCACCTCGCTCGACAAGAACGTGACGGCAATGGTGAAGCAGGCGGCGATCAACCGCTTCTCCAACAACGACGAGACCATCGCCGCCTTCGCCGCCAAGCGCATCGACGTCGCCGTCCAGTTTCATCCGGCGCTCGTCGTGCAGCAGACCCGCCTGCGCCTGGGCAAGGTGATCCTGCCCGAACCGGTGGAGCCGGTGGCCACCAGCGTCGGCCTGCGCAAGGAGGAGAACCCGGCCTTCCGCGACTGGCTGGACGGGCAGCTCAAGACGCTCTACGCCGACGGCGTCCCCGACCAGCTGTTCGCCGGCTATCTGAAGTCGAAGAACGTCGACGCCTCGAAGATCCCGGGCCTGATCAAGGAAGCCTGGCACTGACAGCACGAGGCGGCGGAGCGATGCCGGTCCGCCGCCATTCCGCATCGGTCCGTTTGTCGGAAGTGGCCATCCACAAGGACGCCGCATGAGCTACCAATGGGATTTCTCGCCGGTCCTGACGCGATGGCCGCTGCTGCTCGACGGTCTGCTCAACACGGTGAAGATCGCTGCAATCGCCATCGTCTTCGGCGTCCTCGTCGGGCTGGTCCTGGCTCTGCTGCGGCTCTCGCCGCGCCGGTCTCTGCGCCTGCCGGCGGCAGTCTTCGTCGAGTTCTACCGGAACACGCCGCCCATCGTGCATTTCTTCTGGTTCTTCTATGCCCTGCCGGTGGTGCTTAACATCAGCCTCGATCCGCTGGTCGCCGCCGTGCTCGCCCTGTCCACCCAGTCCGGCGCCTTCTATGCCGAGGTGTTCCGCGGCGGCATCCGCTCCATCGAGCGCGGCCAATGGGAGGGAGCCAAGGCGCTGGGGATGACCCACACGCAGCTGATGCGGCGCATCGTGGTGCCGCAGGCGGCGACGCGCATGGTCGCCCCCTTCGTCGAACGCTCCTTCGAGCTGATCAAGACCACGGCGCTCGCCTCCACGCTGGCTTATGGGGAACTTCTCTATCAGGCGATGATGGTGAACAGCGAAACCTTCCGGCCGCTGGAGGTCTACTCCACCGTCGCCCTGCTCTATCTCGTGCTGCTGGTCTCGTGCAGCGCGCTGGCCCGGGTCGCCGAAGCGCGGCTGACCGCCTACCGCTGAGGACACGAAGAGATGGACTACGCCTTCGACTTCGCCCTGGTGGTGGAGACCTTCCCGATCCTGATGCGCGGCTTCCTGGTGACGCTGGAGCTTTGGCTGCCCAGCCTCGCAATCGGGCTGGCCGCCGGGCTCGTCCTGGCGCTCGCCCGGCTGTCGCGCAGCAGGCTGCTGCGCGGCGGCAGCCTCGTCTACATCGAGCTGTTCCGCGACACGCCGGTGCTGATCCAGCTGATCTGGTTCTACTATGCCTTCCCCATCCTGATCGGGGTGCAGCTGTCGCCCTTCACGGCGGCGCTGCTCGGGCTGGCGCTGAACACCTCGGCCTATGGGGCGGAGATCTTCCGCGGCGGCATCCAGTCCATCGCCCGCGGCCAATGGGAAGGGGCGAAGGCGCTGGGCATGCGGCATGCCGACATGTTGCGCCGGATCATCCTGCCGCAGGTCTTCAAGCTGATGTTGCCGGCCTTCACCAACCGCGCGGTGGAGGTGGCGAAGATGTCGTCGCTGGCCTCCGTGCTCTCGGTCCATGAGTTGATGTACCAGGGCCGGCTGCTGAGCTCGACCTACTACCGCCCCTTCGAAATCCTCACGACCGTGGCGGTCGTCTATTTCGTCCTGATCTATCCGGCCACCTTCCTGTCGATGACCCTCGAACGCCGCATGGCCGGCAAGGGCTGACCGTCATGCAAGCGGAGACCCCGTCCATGCAAGATCCCATAATGCCGGTGTCGATCCTGCCGGCTTCGCAGG
The DNA here is from genome assembly GCF_013340935.1 of Azospirillum melinis. Taxonomy (GTDB): domain Bacteria; phylum Pseudomonadota; class Alphaproteobacteria; order Azospirillales; family Azospirillaceae; genus Azospirillum; species Azospirillum melinis. The sequence continues at coordinate 6,158 of NZ_WHOS01000002.1, forward strand.
TCCCGGCACCGCCGATCCTCCAAGTGTCCGGCCTCCACAAATGGTTCGGTACGCTGCATGTGCTGCAGGGGATCGATTTCTCCGTGGCCGCCGGCGAGCGCGTCGCCATCATCGGCGGCAGTGGGTCGGGCAAGAGCACTTTCCTGCGCTGCCTCAATTTCATGGAGATGCCGACCTCCGGCCGCATTGCGCTCGACGGCACGCCGCTCGGCCGCGCATCCGCCGGCAAGCCCGACGAGGTGCGCTATCCCGAAAGCGAGCTTTGCCGGGTCCGCGAGCGCGTCGGCATGGTGTTCCAGCAATTCAACCTGTTCCCGCACATGACCGTGCTGGAGAACGCCATGGAAGGGCTGGTCACCGTCAAGCGGATGAAGAAGGCGGAGGCGCGCGAGCGGGCCCTGCGCGAACTGGACAAGGTCGGGCTGGGTAACAAGACCGACGTCTATCCCGGACGGCTGTCTGGCGGCCAGCAGCAGCGGGTGGCCATCGCCCGCGCGCTCGCCATGGAGCCGGAGATCCTGCTGTTCGACGAACCGACCTCCTCGCTCGACCCCGAGCTGGTGGGCGAGGTCCTGCGCGTCATCCGGCAACTGGCGGAGGAAGGGCGGACCATGCTGCTTGTCACCCACGAGCTTGGCTTCGCCTATCATTTCGCCACCAAGGTGATCTTCCTCGCCGACGGCGTCTTCCACGAGGTCGGGACGCCGGACGAGGTGCTGAAGCATCCCAGACAGGAGCGCACGCGCGCCTTCCTGGAACGTTTCACCGAATTTTCCTTCTGAGAGCATCCGTAAAAACAGGCGGCGCAAAGCTGGTGGCCGCCGGGAAAGGGCACATACGATGGTTTCGAACAGCGCGGTCAGCCAGACGAGTTCGCAGGGCTATGTCGACGACAGCCGCAACGACGAGGTGCTGATCTATGTGAACGGCGCGTTCTTCCGGCGCGACGAGGCGAAGATCTCGGTCTTCGACGCCGGCTTCGTGCTGGGCGACGGCGTGTGGGAAGGGTTGCGGCTGGTCAAGGGTCGTATCCTGGCGCTGGACGACCATATGGACCGGCTGTATGAGGGCGCCAACGCCATCCAGCTCGACATCGGCATGACGCGCCAGGAGCTGGTCGCGGCGATCCAGGCCACGCTGGACTGCAACGGCATGACCGACGGCGCCCACATCCGCCTGATGGTCACCCGCGGCCGCAAGAAGACGCCCAACCAGGATCCGCGCTTTGCCCTTGGTCAGGCGACCATCGTCATCATCGCCGAATACAAGGCGCCGAAGCCGGAATCGAAGGCCAGGGGGCTGACGCTGTTCACCTCGACCATCCGGTGCAGCGGCCCCGACGTCTTCGACCTGCGCCTCAACTCGCACAGCCGGCTCAACTTCATCCAGGCGCTGATACAGGCGATCAATGCCGGGGCCGACGAGGCGCTGATGCTCGATCCCCACGGCTTCGTGGCGAGCTGCAACTCGACCAACTTCTTCATCGTCCGGAAGGGCGAACTCTGGACCTCCACCGGCCGTTTCAACTTCAAGGGCATCACCCGCGCCAAGACCATCGATCTCTACCGCAAGGACGGCCGCACGGTGCGCGAGCACGACTTCACCCTGGCGGAGGTCTATGCTGCCGACGAGGCCTTCGTCACCGGCACGCTGGGCGGCATCACGCCGGTGGTGCGGATCGACGGCCGGCAGATCGGCGACGGCAAGCCGGGGCCGGTCACCGCGCACATCGCCGAGCTGTATACCCGGGCGATGCTCGGCTGACGGCGGGACCGTCCCAGTCCCCAACGCCCAAGGCGGCCCGCCGACGCATGTTCCAATCGCTGAAAGCCAGGCTGTCCCGTCCGGAACAGCAGGATCCGGGCATCAGGGCCCCGGCTTGGCTGCGCGCCTTCGTACGCGGCGACGAGATCTGGCTGGCGGTGCTGGCTGCCGGCATCGGCATCGTCGCCGCCTGCTTGGTCGCCGCCATCGTCACAGCGGTGCAGTCGCTCCATCACGTCCTGTTCGCGGTGGAGGGGCACGACGTCAGCGGGGCCGCCTCTGTCGATCCGTGGCGGGCGGCGCTGGTCCCGGTCGCCGGGGGCGGCCTGATGGCGGGGCTCGGCTGGCTGCTCGCCCGGCTTCCCCGCCTGTCGATCATCGATCCGGTGGAGGCGAATGCCCTGCACGGCGGGCGCATCCCCATCCACGGCAGCCTGCTGCTGGTCCTGCAAACCATGCTGTCCAACGGCTTCGGCGCCTCGGTCGGCATGGAGGCCGGCTATGCCCAGGCCGGCGCGATGGTGGCGTCCAAGCTCGGCCGCATCTTCCATGTCCGGCGCGGCGATCTGCGCACGCTGGTCGGCTGCGGCACCGCGGCGGCAATCGCGGCGGCCTTCGACGCGCCGCTGACCGGCGCCTTCTATGCCTTCGAGCTGGTGATCGCCAGCTATTCGATCTCCACCCTGGCCCCGGTCGGCGTCGCCGCGATGACCGGGGTCGGCGTCATGCGGCTGATCCTGCCGCAGCCGTCGTTGCAGGTCGGCTTCGCCGGCAGTCTCGGGGCGGCCGATTACGCGCTGGTCTGCCTGATGGGCGTGCTGTGCGCCCTGCTCGGCATCGCCATGATGCGGACGGTCGCGCTGGTGGAGGCGGTCTTCAACCGCAGCCGCGTTCCGGTCTGGGCCCGCCCGGTGGTCGGCGGATGCTGCATCGGGCTGCTGGCGCTCGCCACGCCGGCGGTGCTGTCGTCGGGCCACGGGGCGCTGCATGTCGGCTTCAACGCCTATTACACCGCCCCCGTCCTGCTGGCGCTGATCGGGCTGAAGGCGCTGGCCTCGTCGATTTCCATCGGGTCCGGCTTCCGCGGCGGCCTGTTCTTCGCCTCGCTGTTCCTGGGGGCGATGCTGGGCAAGCTGGTCGCCATCGGCTGGATGCTGGCGGTCGGGCTGACCATCCCGGCGGTGGTGATCGGCATCGTCGGCATGTGCGCCATGGCGACCGCAGTGCTCGGCGCGCCGCTGACCATGGCCTTCCTCGCCCTGGAGATCACCGGCAGCCTGCCCCTGACCATCGCGGTGCTGGCCGCCGCGGTGGTGTCGTCCATCACCGTCCGGCGGGTCTTCGGCTATTCCTTCGCCACATGGCGCTTCCATCTGCGCGGCGAGTCGATCCGCAGCGCCGCCGACGTCGGCTGGATCCGCGACCTGACGGTCGGGCGCATGATGCGCAAGGATGTCCGCACTGTGCGCGACGACCAGACGCTCGCCCAGTTCCGCCGCAACTTCCCGCTGGGAGCGACGCAGAGGGTGATCGTCGTCGATCAGGCCGACCGCTATGCCGGGATCGTCTTCGTCTCCGATGCCCACCGCGAGACGGCGGAAACGGTCGAACTCGCCGACCTCATCCGCCTCAAGACCGAAATGCTGCTGCCCAACGTCAACATCCGCGAGGCGATGAAAAGCTTCGCGACGGCGGAGAGCGACGTGCTGGCAGTGGTGGACGGCAGCGACCGGATGCGGGTGATCGGGCTGCTCACCGAACAGCACGCGCTGAAGCGCTACAACGAGGAACTGGACGGGCGGCTGCGCGAGGGCGGGCTGCTGTGACGGGTGATGCCCGCGATCACGGGCCGGCTGCGGCTCCATCCCGCCGGCTTTCCTCGACCACCCAGCGGCGGAAGCGGTCATGGCGCTCGTCCGTCCGGCGCCGGCTGGGGACGACGAGGAAATAGCCTCTCTCCGTCTGGATCGGCCGGTCGAGCAGCGAGACCAGATGCCCGTCCCGCATCAGGTCGTCAATCAGCGGGCTCCATCCCAGCGCCACACCCTGGCCCATCAGGGCGGCCTGCAAGACCAGCGGATAGTTGTTGAAGGTCAGCTCCTGGCCGCCGGCCGGCATCGGCAGCCCGTACAGGGTGAACCAGTCGCCCCAGGACAGCCACGCGGCCGGCCCGACGCTTTCCAGATGCAGGAGCGGCAGCGATGACAGGTCGGCCGGGTTGCCGGCGCCCCCGGCGGCAAGCGGAGCGCGGCTCGCCCGGAAGGCCGGGCTGCAGACCGGCAGCACCCGTTCCGGGAACAGCAGTTCCGCCTCGCAGCCGGGCCAATGGCCGTGCCCGAAGGTGATGGCGATGTCCGCAGCCTCGCGGCGCAGGTCGATTGCGGTCTGCATCGTCACGATCCGCACGTCCAGCTCGGGCAGAAGCTGGCGCAGGGCGCTGAGACGCGGCAGCAGCCAGCCGGCGGCGAAACCGAAATCGGTGGCGACGTTCAGCACGCCCGGCCGGCGCCGGTCACGGATGCGAGTCACCGCATCGCCAATGCCGTCCAGCGCGTCGCGCGTCGCCTCGTAGAGCCGTACGCCGTCCGGCGTCAGCGCCACGCCGCGGTGCAGGCGGCGGAACAGCGCCGTCCCCAGATCGGCCTCCAGCCAGCCGATCTGGTGGCTGACGGCCGACTGGGTGCAGGCAAGCTCGCGGGCGGCAGCGCTGAAGCTGAGCAGCCGGCCGGCGGCCTCGAAGAAAAGCAGGGTGCGCAGCGGCGGCAGACGGTCCTTTCCCATGAGCACCCTTCATGCCAGCATGATCAGACAGGGGCTTCACGCTCCCTGCCCGCTTCGTCAATTCTATCCTCCTCGAACGATCTGTCCACAGACGGTATGAAGCAGGCGGATATGGCGCGGCGTCCCAACATCCTCATTCTCATGGCCGACCAGATGATCCCGCAGGCGCTCGGCGCCTACGGCAACCCGACGGTGCGGACACCGCACATCGACCGGCTGGCGGAGAGCGGCGTGGTGTTCGACAGCGCCTATTGCAACAGCCCGCTCTGTGCGCCATCGCGCTATGTCTTCCTGTCGGGACGGCTGCCCTCGGCCATCGGCGCTTACGACAACGCCGCCGAATTCCCGTCGACCGTCCCCACCTTCGCCCATTATCTGCGGCTGGCCGGCTACCGGACGATCCTGTCGGGCAAGATGCATTTCTGCGGCGCCGACCAGCTTCACGGCTTCGAGGAACGGTTGACCACCGACATCTATCCGGCCGATTTCGGCTGGACGCCGGACTGGACCCGCCCCGATGAACGGCCGAGCTGGTACCACAACATGAGTTCGGTGCGCGATGCCGGCCCCTGCCTGCGCACCAACCAGCTCGACTTCGACGAGGAGGTGGTCTTCGCCTCGGAGCGCAAGCTGTACGACATCGCCCGCGGCCGGCGGGAACGCCCCTTCTGCTTCGTGGTGTCGCTGACCCACCCGCACGACCCTTACGCCATCACCGAGCGCTACTGGAACCGCCACACCGACGCGGAGGTGCCGCTGCCGCGCGTCACCCTGGCGCCGGAGGAGATGGACCCGCATTCGCAGCGGCTGCGCCGCGTCTGCGCCATGGACGAGATGCCGCTCAGCGAACGGCAGATCCGCAATGCCCGCCGCGCCTATTACGGGTCCGTCGCCTATGTGGACGACCAGATCGGCCGGCTCATGACCGTGCTGGAGGAAACCGGGCTGGCCGAGGACACCATCGTCGTCCTGTTGTCCGACCATGGCGACATGCTGGGCGAACGCGGCCTGTGGTACAAGATGAGCTTCTTCGAGTCCGCCTGCCGCATCCCGCTGATCGTCCGGACGCCGGGCTGGTTCCAGGCCGGACGGGTCGCCGCCTCGGTCTCGTCGATGGATCTGCTGCCGACCCTGGTCGACCTCGCTCATGACGGGGCGGCGCCGGGCCTGCGGACGCCGATCGACGGGCGCAGCCTGCTGCCGCACCTTCAGCGCAGCGGCGGCCACGACGAGGTGATCGGCGAATATCTGGGCGAAGGCGCCGTGGCCCCGATTGTGATGATCCGGCGCGGCAGCGAAAAATTCATCCATTCGCCGACCGATCCCGACCAGCTCTACGACCTGTCCGACGACCCGGACGAGCTGACCAACCGGGCGGAGCGGCCTGCCGCCGGCTCGGCGGCGGCCGATGCCGTGAAAGACTACCGCGCCGAGGTGGACCGGCGCTGGGATCTGGCGCGCCTGCATGGGGAGGTCGTCGCCAGCCAGCAGCTGCGCCTCCTGGTGGCCGATGCGCTGCGGCAGGGGCAGCATCGCTCCTGGGATTTCCAGCCTTTCACCGATGCAGGCACCAGCTATATGCGCAACCATCTGGATCTCGACGATCTGGAAGCCATGGCGCGCTTCCCGCGTCCCGGCGCCCCTGCGCAGTAGGACGGCGCGACGGCGCGTCGGACCTCGACCGTCAACCGACAGGAGGGAAAGCAGCATGCATGGACCCGGGGTTGCAATGGGCGGTTTGACGGCAGGGCGTGCGGCGCTGGCCGGCCTGATGGCCGTGTTCGGGATGGCGGCCGGCTCGCTGCCCTCTTCGGCGGTGGCGGCGGAACCGGCCAGCTGCCAGACGGTGAGGATGGCGGACCCCGGCTGGACCGACATCACCGCGACCAATGCGGTGGCGGGCACCCTGCTGAGCGCGCTGGGCTACCAGCAGAAGATCGAGACGGTCGCCGTGCCGATCATTTTCCAGGGGCTGAAGACCGCGCAGATCGATGTCTTCCTCGGCAACTGGATGCCGGCCCAATCCACCTTCCTCGACAAGCTGATCGCCGAGAAATCCGTCGAGATCGTGCGCCCGAACCTGGAGAATGCCAAATTCACCCTGGCTGTGCCGAAGGCGGTGGCCGATGCCGGCGTGCACAGCTTCGCCGACCTCGCCAAATTCGGCGACCGGTTCGAAAAGAAGATCTACGGGATCGAACCGGGGGCGCCAGCGAACCAGAATATCCAGCGCATGCTCGACAAGAAGGATTTCGGGCTGGAGGGCTGGACCCTGGTCGAATCGAGCGAGCAGGCCATGCTGGCCCAGGCGGTGCGCCGGACGCGCAGCAAGGACTGGGTGGTCTTCCTCGGCTGGCAGCCGCACCCGATGAACACCCGGATCGACATGGCCTATCTCAGCGGCGGCGACGCCTATTTCGGCCCGAACTATGGCAGTACCACGGTCAACACCCTGTCCCGGCGCGGCTACGGCACCGACTGCACGAATGTCCACCGCCTGTTCAGCCAGCTCGCCTTCACCGTCGGGATGGAGAACGAAATCATGGCCGCCATCACGGACGACAAGAAGGCCCCCAAGGACGCGGCGGCCGACCATCTGAAGGCGCATCCCGACCTGCTCGGCCCCTGGCTGGCCGGCGTGTCGACCCGCGACGGCAAGGACGGCGCCGCCGCCGTCCGCACGGCGCTGGGCCTGAAGTGACGCAACCTGACGCAACCGAACGAGATGAAAACGACAAGGAGATGAACGACATGCTCGCCGCGTTGCGCGCATGGGTCCGGGCCCGCTTCTCGTCCTGGTTCCGCCCGTCCTACCGGCCCGAACGCCACTACATGCGAGGCCCCTCCGGCCGACGATGAGGCCGGAGCCTAGATAGGGATGCTCGTTTCCATGATCCGGTCGTTCTGAGGCACGCGGGGCAGCGCCACCCTGGCCGGCCACCCAACCATGGGCGGCCGGCCTCACCGGGAATGGTGGAGCACACGGCTCCATCAAGGATGGATTTCAGGGCGCGTAGCCGACGGTCCCCTTGATCTCCAGGAACTCCTCCAGCCCGAAATCGGCATATTCGCGCCCGTTGCCGGACTGCTTGTAGCCGCCGAAGGGCGCGCCGGCGTCCCAGGCCGGGTGGTTGATGTAGACGTTCCCGCTGCGCATCTGCGCCGCCACCTTGCGGGCACGCTCCAGCGAGCCCGACTGCACATAGGAGGCGAGGCCGTAGGGCGTGTCGTTGGCCCGGCGGATCGCCTCTTCCTCGCTGCCATAGGGGAGGATCGCCAGCACCGGGCCGAAGATCTCCTCGCGCGCGATGGTCATGTCGTCGGTGACGTTGGCGAAGACCGTCGGCCGGACATAATAGCCGCGGTTCAGCCCCTCGGGGCGGCCGGGACCGCCGGTGACGAGGTCGGCGCCCTCGGCGATGCCGGTCTCGATCAGGCGCTGGATCTTGTCGTACTGGACCTGGCTGACGACCGGACCGAGCCGGGTGTCGGCGGCGGACGGCGCACCGACCTTCAACCGTTCGGCCGTGGTCCTGGCGATCTCCACCGCCTGGCCGTGGAGGGCGGCCGGCACGAACATCCGGGTCGGGGCGTTGCACGACTGGCCGCTGTTGTTCATGCAGCCCTCGACGCCCAGCTTCACGGCGCGGTTCAGGTCGGCATCGTCCAGGATGATGTTGGCGGACTTGCCGCCCAGTTCCTGATGCACGCGCTTGACCGTGTCGGCCGCCGCCTTGGCGACGAGGATGCCGGCCCGCGTCGATCCGGTGAAGGACACCATGTCGACGCCCGAATGGCGGGCGATGGCCTCGCCCACCGTCGGGCCGTCGCCGTTGATGAGGTTGAAGACGCCCTTCGGCACGCCGGCCTCATGGACGGCTTCGGCGAAGAGGATGGCGTTGAGCGGGGCGATCTCGCTCGGCTTCAGCACCATGGTGCAGCCGGCGGCCAGCGCCGGCGCCACCTTGCACATGATCTGGTTGATCGGCCAGTTCCACGGCGTGATCATGCCGACGACGCCGATCGGCTCCTTGCTGATCAGGGTGGATCCGCGCAGTTCCTCGAACGCGAAGCCTTCCAGCGTCTCGATCATCCGGGAGAGATGGGCGGTTCCCATGGCGGCCTGCGAACGGTGGGCCAGCGTCTTCGGCGCCCCCATCTCACGCGACAGGATGTCCGCGACGGCGTCGTAGCGCGCCTTGTAGCACTCCAGCAGGCGCCGCATCAGGGCAAGCCGCTCCTCGCGCGAGGTGGCGGCGAAGGCCGGGAAGGCGGCGCGGGCCGCGGCGACCGCCCGGTCGATATCCTCCGCTGAGCCCATCGCGATGGTGGCGAAGGCCTCCTCCGTCGCCGGATCGATCACGTCGAGCGTCGTGCCGCCCGCCGTCCCGGTCGCGGGCCCGTTCGCCGGATCCACCCAGGCGCCGTCGATGTAGAATTTCAGGCTGTTCGACATCCATGCCTCGTGTTCGTACAGTGGCGGGAACGGCTGCCTGACCAGGGACCGGAGCAGCCGCTCCGCAGGTCGAAGGAAAATAGCCCTCTGCACGACGGACCGGAAGCCGCAACACGCCGCCCATGTCCGGGACCGGCGAAAGACTGCCGAGAGGACGGGGACGAGCGGAAAAAGCAATCGACCGCCTGCCCCAACCACGACGGCTCAGGTCGTGAGCGGTAACCCAACACGCCGCCGTGAACGAATGGCGCCGACTGCTGTTTCCATTGCTGTCCATCCCCGTCCGACCATGGTTCATGCCCCCCGACCAAGCGTCCCAGACCGACACCCCGTCCAGCAGCCAGCTTGCCGCCAGCCTCACCCGCAGGGAGAGGCAGCACGACCTGCTGGCCCGTTTCGGCATGGCCGCCCTGAAAAGCACCGACATCGCCGAGCTGTTGCAGCAGGCAACCGCCCTCTGCGCCGAAGCGCTGGAGGCCGAACTCTGCAAGGCGCTGGAATGGGTGAAGGACGCGGATGGCTCCGAGCGTCTGCTGGTCCGCGCCGGTGTCGGCTGGCATCCCGCTGTGGTCGGCCGGCGGTCTGTCGGCGCCGACCTCACCTCTCCTGCCGGTTATGCACTGAAGACCGGCGAGCCGGTCATCACCAACGACCTCGGCGCCGAGTCCCGCTTCCGCTGCCCCGCCCTGCTGGCCGAACATGGGGTGACGCGCGCCGTCAACGTCATCATCCGCGGCGAGGGCGCGCCATTCGGCGTGCTGGAGGTCGACAGCAGCCGGGAGGGCCGCTTCGACGCCGCCGACGCCGCCTTCCTCCAGGGGGTCGCCAACCTGCTGGGGGGCGCCATCGACCGCGCCAACGATGCCGCCGCGCGCCGCCGCACCGAAGCCCTGCTGCGCGAGAACGAGGCCCAGTTCCGCGGCCTCGCCGACCTGATCCCGCAGCTGACCTGGATGGCCGATGCCAGCGGCGCGATCTATTGGTACAACCGGCGCTGGTACGACTATACCGGCGCCAGGCCGGGCGAGACGGAGGGCTGGAACTGGCGGAGCGTCCACCACCCCGACCATGTCGACCGCGCCTCCGACGGTTTCTTCCGCGCCATCCGCACCGGCGAGCCGTGGGAGGATACCTTTCCCTTGCGCGGCAAGGATGGACAGTACCGCTGGTTCCTGTCGCGCGCCGTGCCGGTGCGCGGCCAAGATGGGCGGATCCTGCGCTGGCTGGGCACCAACACCGACGTGACCGAGCAGCGCAAGGCCGAATCCCGGATCATGGAGGCGGAGCGTCGGCTGCAACTGGCGCTGCGCGCCGCGCGGATCGGCGCATGGTCGTGGAATTTGGAGGAGGACCGCATCGAGGCAGACGGCCGGCTGCGCGAGATCTTCGACTTCACCGCGGACCAGCCGATCGGCGGCTCCGACGTGACCGGCCGCGTCCATCCCGACGACCAGCCGCGGATCGGCGGGATCATCGAAACCGCCCGGCGGGAGCGCGGCGAATATGACGCCGAATTCCGCATCCTGCTGCCGTCCGGCGAGGTCCGCTGGGCGGTGGCGCGCGGGGTGGTGACCGACAGCACGCCGGAACGCAGCCTGACGCTGATCGGCGTGACCTGGGACACCACCGACGCCAAGCGGGCGGAGGAGAAGTTGCGCCTCAGCGAGGAGCGCTTCCGCTCGCTGGTGGAGGCGACCGCCGCCATCGTCTGGTACACCTCCGGCGCCGGCCGTTTCGAGACCCCGCAGCCGAGTTGGAGCAGTTTCACCGGCCAGACCTTCGACGAGTTGAAGGGCATCGGCTGGGTCGAGGCGATCCACCCCGACGACCGCCCCCACACCTCGGAAGCCTGGCGTGCGGCGCGGGCGGGGCGGACGATCTACAAGACGGAACACCGCCTGCGCCGCTATGACGGCGTCTATCGCGACATGCTGGTGCGCGCCGTGCCGCTCCTCGACGCCGGTGGCGCGGTTCAGGAATGGGTCGGCGTCCATACCGACATCACCACCCGCCGTCGCGCCGAGGAGGCGCTGCGCGAGACGGAGGAGCGCTACCGGCTGGCGGCGCAGGCAACCAACGACGCCATCTGGGACTGGAACCTGTCGTCCGACCGCATCCATTGGAACGAGGCGGTGCGCACCCTCTTCGGCTACGGCGCGGACACCGGCGAGACCTCCGCCTCCTGGTGGATGGACCACATCCACCCCGACGACCAGGACCATGTGGTCACCGGCATCCATGCGGTGATCGACGGCGGCGGCACGCGCTGGAACGACGAATACCGCTTCCGCCGTGCCGACGGCAGCTATGCCAGCATCCTCGACCGCGGCTTCGTTCTGCGCAGTCCCATCGGCCAGCCCCTGCGCATGATCGGCGCCATGCAGGACATCAGCGTGCGCAAGCGGGTGGAGGAGGAGCTGGAGGCCGCCCGTTTCACCGCGGAGGAGGCCAACCGGGCCAAGAGCCTGTTCATCGCCAACATGAGCCACGAGCTGCGCACACCGCTCAGCGCCGTCATCGGCTACACCGAAATGCTGGAGGAGGAACTGGCCGACCTCGGCGTCGACAGCATGCTGCCCGATCTGGAGAAGATAGAGGCGAACGCCCGCCACCTGCTGAACCTCATCAACGGCGTCCTCGACATCTCGAAGATCGAGGCCGGCAAGATGGAGGTGCATGGCGAGGACGCCGACATCGCCGAGCTGACGCGCGAGGTCGCCGCGACGGTGGAGGCGCTGGTGTCGAAGAAGGGCAACCGGCTGGCCGTAGAGGTGGCGGACGGGCTCGGCACCATGCACACCGACGTGGTGAAGGTGCGCCAGTGCCTCTTCAACCTGTTGAGCAACGCCGCGAAATTCACCGAGGACGGCACCATCACCCTGTCGGTGGAGCGGGCTGCCCCCGGCCCGCAGGGCGCGGAGGAGACCACCTCCGCCGACATGGTCGTCTTCCGCGTCACCGACACCGGGATCGGCATGACGCCGGAACAGGTCCGCCGGCTGTTCGAACGCTTCATGCAGGCCGACAGCTCCACCACCCGGCGCTTCGGCGGGACCGGGCTCGGACTGGCGATCACCAAGGCCTTCGCCAACATGCTGGGCGGCGAGATATCCGTCGACACCGCATCGGGCCAGGGCACCGGCTTCACGCTCCGCCTTCCCGCCGACCTGCGGCATGGCCGTCTGGCCGGCACGGCCGATGCCGACCCGTTGCGGGTGGAGGAGGTCACGCCGTCCCAGGCCGCCCGCGAGACGATCCTGATCATCGACGACGAACAGGCGATGCGCGAGCTGCTCGCCCGTTTCCTGCACCGCGAAGGGTTCGGCGTCGCTCTGGCCGCCGATGGGCAGACCGGCCTGTCGATTGCCCGGCAAATCCGCCCGCGCGCCATCCTGCTGGACGTGATGATGCCGCGGACCGACGGCTGGTCGGTGCTGTCGGTGCTGAAGGCCGAGCCCGACCTCGCCGACATTCCCGTCATCATCATCTCGTCGCGCCGGGAAAAGGGGCTGGCCCTGTCGCTGGGCGCTGCCGACTACTTCACCAAGCCGGTGGACTGGCAGCGCCTGCACCGGGTGCTGAGCGGCCTCGGCGGGCAGGCGCCGGGCACAGCGTTGGTGATGATGGAAGCGGACGAGACCCGCACCCTCCTGGCCGCCGAACTGGGCCGCGACGGCTGGCAGATCGCCGAGACCGAAACGGAGGAGGAGGCGTTCAGCCGTCTCGCCACCACCCTGCCGACGGTCATCCTGCTCGACCCCGTCATGGCCGGGCTGGACGGCTTCGCCTTTCTCAAGGCGCTGGACCGCAACCCGGACTGGCGCGACATCCCCGTCATCGTCGTCGTCGCCCAGCCGATCGGGCGCGACGAGACGGAGGAACTGCGCGGCCGGGTGCAGGACATCATCCCGATGGCAGAGGACGGAGCGGATGGGGTGATCGAGGAGTTGAAGGAAGCGATCGCCCGCCTGCGGCCCGCTCCGCCCGACCGGCCCCCCCAGGAACGGGGCCCCCAGGACCGGGGCATGGACGCCGGCGCGACGAACGGAACAGGAGGTACCGATGGCTAAGCTGCTGCTGGTCGAGGATCATGAGGAAATCTGGGACTTCCTGTCGCGCCGGCTGAAACGGCGCGGGTTCGACGTCGTTCTCGCCTTCGACGGACGGCAGGGGGTGGACATGGCGCGCAGCGAACAGCCCGACGTCATCCTGCTCGACATGAACCTGCCCATCATCGACGGCTGGACCGCTGCCCGCGAGCTGAAGGCGGGGCAGGAGACCGCCGGCATCCCGATCATCGCACTGACCGCTCACGCCATGTCCGGCGACCGCGAGAAGACCTTGCAGGCGGGCTGCGACGACTATCACCCCAAGCCGGTCGATTTCTCCCGCCTGCTGACGCAGATCGACACCGCCATGCAGCGCCGCCCGCAAACGGCCGGGGAGTAACCGCGGAATGACCCAAGCCCCCCTCGGCCTGCTGAAACGCCTTTTCGCCGGAGTGCCCGAGGCACCCGGCCCGGATGCCGCACCGGATGCCGCCCTCGGGGCCGATCCCGTTCCGCCGAAGTCCCGCCTGGGCCACGAGCCGGCGCTGCATGCGATGCTGGGCCGGCAGATCCTCGACGCCCATCTGCGCAACCGCCACCAGCTGCTCGACCGTGCGCCCACCGACTTCCGGACCTCCGACGCGGAAGAGACCCATCTGCTGGTCCTTGCCATGTCGGCCGCCGCCCAGGCCGACGGCGAACTGGATGCGATCGAACGTGGCCGGATCCGGAGCAGGCTCGGCACCAGCAGCCTCGACGAGGACGCCCGGAGCCGGCTGGAGCAGTTGGTGGACCAACCACAATGCCTGGAGGAGCTGGTCCGCCGGGTCGAGACCCCGCGGCTGGCCGCGCGTTTCTACGCCGTATCCCTGGCGACGGTCGACAAGAACGCGGCGATCAACCGCTCCTACCTGCGCTATCTCGCCCAGCGCCTTGGCCTGCCCGCCGATCTGGTGGTCCGCCTCAACCGGCAGATGGGGCTGCGGCTGTAAAGGGAATGGCGGGGGACTTCCTTTGTCCTCTCACACATCCTGCCCGCTGGCGCTGAGTTCGCTCAGCGCTTCGCGGATTGTGTCGGTGTCCAGCAGCATGCGGCGCGAGATGTCGCTCAGCGTCAGCCAGCCGACGACCACCCCGCCCTCGTCCAGCACCGGCAGGCGGCGCACATGATAGGCACCCATGATGTCCATGGCGGTGGCCAGCGTGTCGGTGTCGCGGCAGCTGAACAGCGCGCTCGACATCACGTCGCGCACCCGCACCCGCGTGTTGTCACCGCCCTCCGCAACCACGCGGAACAGGATGTCGCGGTCCGTCAGGATGCCGACGATGTCGTCGGCCGCTCCGACCGGCAGGGCACCGACATCCAGTTCCCCCATCAGCGTCGCGGCGTCCTGCACGGTGGCGTCCGGTGAAATGAACTCCAGCGCCTTCGCCATGATCTCGGAAACCAGCACGGTCGTGATCCTCGTTGTTCAGGCCATCCGGACATCAGGCTTGGGGAACGGAGGCCGGCTTCCCGTTGTTCCCCTCCCCGCTCAGCCGCTCCTCTCAGCCACCAAGCGGCCAGACCATGACGATCAGCCAGGTGCCCAGCGCCAGGATGATCAGCGACAGCGGCACGCCCAGCCGCGGATAATCGCCGAACCGGTAGCCGCCCGGTCCCATCACCAGCGTGTTGCACTGGTGGCCGATGGGCGTCAGGAAATCGCTGCCGGCACCGACCGCGACCGCCATCAGGAAGGGGTCGGGGCTGAGCCCCAGCTGCTGCGCCACGCCCGCGCCGATGGGCGCCATCACCAGCACCGTCGCGGCGTTGTTCAGGAACGGCGTCACCGCCATTGCCGCCGCCATGATCAGCGCCACGCAGGCCACCGCCGGCAGGCCGCGCGCGGCGTCAGCCAGCAGGGTGGAGATCACCTGCGTCGCCCCTGTGCTTTCCAGCGTGCCGCTGACCGGGATCAGTGCCGCCAGCAGGACGAGGATCGGCCATTCCACCGCGTGGTAGGCATCCTCGACGCTCAGCACGCCGGTGACGATCATCGCGGCGGCAGCCGCCAGGAAGGTGACCGCCAGCGGCGCCAGATGGAAGGCGAGGACCAGCATCGTGACGACCAGGATGCCGACCGGCACCCAGACCGGACGGCGCCGGCCGAGCTGCAGCCTGCGCTCCGCCAGCGGGATCAGGCTGGCGTCGGCCAGCGCATCCGGATAGCGCTCCGCCGGCACCTGCAACAGCAGCAGGTCGCCCTCCTTGAACGTCACATGGTGCAGACGCCGGGCAAGCCGCTCGCCGGTCCGGCTGACCGCCAGCAGACTGACGCCGAAGCGCCGCCGCAAATCCAGATAGCGATCCGATTTGCCGGCCAGCGGAGAGTCAGGCGTCACCACCGCCTCCACCGCCAGCATTTCGCCTTCCGCCCCCTCCAGGATGCCCAGCGGCTCCAGCGACGCGCCCTGGACGAGGCGCTGAAGGGCGGGAGCGTCACCCTCCAGCACCAGCACGTCGTCGGCCATCAGGGTCCAGTGCTTGTCCGGCACATAGCGGCGGAAGCGTTCGCGGATCAGGCCGATCACCTGCGCCTCGCCCTCCGCCAGGGCTTCCACGTCGCGGACGGTGCGCCCGACGAAGGAGGACCCGGCCGGCAGCCTCATCTCGCTGGCGTAATTCTCGACCGCGAAGGTCTCCTCCGCCGAGCGCGCGCCGCTGCGGTCCTGGGGCAGCAGGCGCCAGCCGACCATCAGGAACAGCAGCCCGACGACCGTGATGCCCAGCCCGACCGGCAGGTAGTCGAACATGGAAAATGGCTGGCCGACGATCTCGGTCCGCACCCGCGAGACGATGATGTTGGGGGAGGTGCCGACCAGCGTCATCAGCCCGCCCATCAGCGAGGCGAAAGCCATCGGCATCAGCACCCGGTGCGCCCCCGTCCGGTGCCGCCGCGCCAGCTGCATGGTGATCGGCAGGAAGATGGCGAGCGCGCCGATGTTCTTCATCAGCGCGGACATGAAGGCCACCGATCCGCACAGGAAGGCGATCTGACTCGTCGGCGTGCTGAGCTTCGCCGCCACCGGACGCACCAGCGCGTCGATCACCCCGGAGCGGGCGATCCCGGCGCTGACGATCAGGGCGGAGGCGATGATGATGACGATGTCGTCGGCAAAGCCGGAAAAGGCCTCCTTCGCGGGGATCAGCCCCAGGAACACGCCGGCCAGCAGGGCCAGCACCGCAACCACGTCGAACCGCCACCTGTTCCAGACCAGCATCGCCACCACGATGCCCACCAGCGCGAAGGACATGAACTGCTGAAGGGTCATCTGGGCTCCGTTCGTTGAGGTGCCCGAGGGTAACCCCGTGGCCCCCACCTGCGTTCCCGCAAAGCCTGCGCTCAGGCCCGGATGACCAGGATGCGCATCGCCCGTCGCTTCGGACTTGCGCTTTCAGGTTGCCTCCTAGGACAGCCCCCCTGCGCAGCACCCTGGTGCGTTCCCTCAGGCCGCGATGGCCCGCCGGTCCCGCCCTGCGATCTTGGCCGCATACAGCGCCTGATCCGCAGCCGCCAGCAGGTCGTCCAGCGTGCTGCGCCGCCGCATCACGCTGATGCCGATGCTGACGGTAATGCCCAGCATACGGCCCGGCACGGTCACCCGCGCCTGCCGGACGTCCGCCAGAAGCCGCTCGGCGATACGGTCGGCGTCGGGACCGTCGGCGCCCGGCAGGATGATGGCGAATTCCTCGCCGCCCAGCCGTCCCAGCAGATCGCCGCCGCGCACCGCCGCCTGGAGGATGTCGGCCAGCATGCGCAGCACATCGTCGCCGGCCTGATGCCCGAAGCCGTCGTTGATCGATTTGAAATGGTCGGCGTCGATCATCAGGACGCTGACCGGCCGGCCCTGCCGCCAGACCCCCTCCAGCAATTCGGCGCCGCGCCCCATGAAGGCACGGCGGTTCAGCAGCCCGGTCAGCGGATCCAGGTTGGCCAGTTCCCACAGCCTCTCTTCCTGCAGCTTGCGCTCGCGGATGTCGCGAAGCACGCCGACATAGATCGCCTCTCCCTCGCTGTGCGACGCGCCGAGCGTGAGTTCGACCGGAAATTCCACGCCGCTGCGATGGCGCGCCACCAGTTCACGGACACCGGCCTGCCCGGCCGGTCCGTGGCGCGCGAAGTGACCGGGATCCTGCAGGTCGCTCAATTGGCAAGGCAGCAGCAGGTCGATGGTCCGGCCGATCAAATCCTCGGCGGCATAGCCGAACAGAGACGTTGCGGCAGGGTTGAGAAACTGGATGGTGCCGGAGCCGTCTACCACCAGCATCGCATCGCGCGCAGTGGAGACAAAGGCGGTCAGCCGCTCTTCGCTGCGCTGCAAGGCGGCCGTGCGCTCCACCACACGCTGTTCCAGCCGGGCGTTGGCTTCGGCCAGCTGGAACATCGCCCGCCGCCGCCGGGCGACCTGACGGTAGAGAGTGGCGGATAGCACCGCCCCACCGCCGCTCAGCACCAGGTCCAGCAGGAAAAAGACGGGCAGGCGGCCGAGCCAGCCGCCGATCGCCTCCCTGGTTTCGATGTTCGCCGCCGCGATGATGCCGTAGCGGGGACTGACCTGATAGGCGCCGGGACCGGCCACACCCGGCAGGATGGAGCCTCGCGTCGTGCTGGTGGTCGTCCCCGGTTCCTGCCCATGGTGGAGGAACAGCGGCCAGCCGCCGGCCGAGCGGCCAAGGCAGTCCATGCTGGGCAGGCATCCGAACACGAAACCGGACGGCGAAACGATTGCCGCCTGCATGCCCTCCGGCAGCGGGAATGCCTTGAGCATCGCGGAGAAGACTTCCGGATCGAGCGCCGCAGTGACGATTCCGACAAGGCGGCCGAACCGGTCCTCGACCCGGCGGCTGACCGGCACCATCCACTGGCAGTCGGTCCGGCTGACGACCGGCTTTCCGATGAACAGGATGTCCGCACCGCCGTTCAAATGATACTGGACATAATCGCGGTCATGCAGATCGACGCCAACGGGATGCGGCGTCCGGGAATCGTGGGTCAACTGCCCGTCCGGTTTGACGACGAAAAGGCTTCGCAGGATCGGTGTGACCCGGTGCTGATGCACCAGAAGACGATGGATGTCGAACTCTTCAAGGTCCGCGATCCGTTCGGAAACCCGCATGAATTCCGACACCACGGAAATGGTGCGGTCCGCGATCTCCAGCACCTCGTCCATATGCTCGGCGCTGTGAGCGGTGGTGAGCGAGGCCAAATCGACCATGGACCGGATGTCGGCGCTGCGCTCCGCCGAGAGCAGGCCGCCGAGCACGCCGTTCAACAGGATGATCAGTCCGAGGGTCGTGGCGACCCATACCCGCTTCATGGTGCCCCGTATCGCACAGCGTTCGGGGGGAACCATGCCCGCCGATAGGCTGGGCACGCAATTGGGACCAACCGCAGTCGCTGAACGCACGGCCCTCGGCAATCGACCGGTGCTGCCAAGCACTCGTTTCGCGGTATCGGCTTACTTATCATCTGGCCCCATGGCTCAAGTTGTTGTGGCGAGCCATAACTTGATGGAGCGCAGTATCCCGGATGATATTCGGGATTTTTTAAAATAACAGCCTGCGATATCTGAATGGTTATAAGTGGATTTTCCATGGACTCCCGATTCGTGCTCTGACATCGTTCGAACACGAACCTTTACAGGGCAGGAAATCGGAGTCAGGGCAATGAAAACTTCATCCACAAGTTTCAAGGTGGCTTGCCTGTTCGCAATCGCCGGTCTCAGCATGGGCATTGGAATGGCGGCATCGCAGGATCACACCCTGATGCCGGCCCATGCGCACCTCAATCTTCTGGGCTGGGTGTCGCTGTTCCTGTTCGGCGTCTTTTACCGCCTGCATCCGGCATTGGAAACCAGCCGTCTTGCGATGACCCAGATCGTCGTCTGGAGCGTCGGCACCGCCTTCCTCACGGTCGCGGTCGCAGCGCTGCATCTCGGCCATGCCGCGTTCGAACCCGTCGCCGCGGTCAGCGCGCTGCTCCTGCTCGGCTCGCTTGGACTGTTCTCCGTCCTGGTCTTCCGGTCCGGCAAGCTGCCGCAGCCGGCAGCACGGGTGATGACCGCGGCAGAGTAAACCCGCGGCGCTTCCGGACCGTTCCAGGCCCGGACGGCGCTCAGTCTTTGCCCCGCAACGCATCCACGACGGCGCGCACGGCCGGGGACAGCGGCGCGCCCGCCGCGTAATAGAGGTGGAAGCCGGGATAGCTCGGCGACCAGTCGGCCAGCACCCTCAGCAACAGCCCGTCGTCGATCATCGGCTGCACGACCTGATCGATGCCGTGCCACAGGCCGACGCCGCCGATTGCCGCATCTAGCATCAGGTCGGCATCATCGGTGACCAGCGTGCCGTCGACGTCGAGCACCACCGTTTCCCCGTCGCGCTCGAAGGCCCAGCGATAGAGCGCTCCGCCGGGGCCGCTGAGGCAGCCGATGCAACGGTGACGCACCAGATCGGACGGATGGAACGGGGCCGGATGGTCGGCGAAATAGCCGGGCGAGCCGACGACCGCGGTGGTGAAGGGCTTGGTCAGCGCCACCGCCACCATGTCCTGTGCCACCTCGTTGCCATACTGGATGCCCAGATCGAACCCGTCGGTCAGGTCGCCCGGCCATTCGACCGTGCGCACGTCCAGCGTCACATGCGGACACTCGTGTGCAAGCCGGCGGATCGCCGGCCCCACCAGCATCTGGATCGCCAGCCGTGGTGCCGCAAGCCGGACGGTCCCGACCGGCGCGTCCTCCGGGATGCCGGCCGCGGCGACGGCCTCGTCCAGCAGCGCCAGCGCCGGGCGCAGATCCTGCAACAGCCTGGCACCGGCTTCCGTCACCGTCACGGCCCGCGTGGTGCGGTTCAGCAACCGCAGGCCCAGCCGATCCTCGAAGGCGCGGATCGCATGGCTCAGCGTCGACGGCGTCAGCCCCAGTTCGGCAGCCGCCCGGCGAAAGCTGCACGCCTCCGCCACAGCGACGAACGCCCGCACCTCCGCATACTCCCCCGGCTTCAATCGCCTTCGCATTGCTGAATGCCACCCACCACCCTGTTGCACCGCAGCCGCCTTATGACAGAGCGCCCTGGATACTAGCTGAGGGTGATCGCACCCACCATTCCAGGAAGACACAAATGACCGTTCGCAAATTCGCCGTCACCGATATCCAGCTTGAACGCACGCCCGGCCAGCAGGCCGACGTGTTCGTCGGCAACGCCGTCGACCAGCGCCATGGCGGGCCCGTCACCATCGGTTACGGCCGTTACGCACCCGACCAGAGCATCGACGAGCAGATCGTCGTCGACGATGTGATGGTGGTGCTGGAAGGCTGGGTCTCCGTCACCTCCGGCGCCGGCACGGTCACCGCCGGTCCGGGCGAGATCGTCTATATGCCCAAGGGCTCAACCGTCACCATCCGCTCGCACGCGCAGGGCGCCCTCACCGCCTATGTCACCCATCCGCACTGGCAGGAGGCGCATCCCGCCACAAAACAGCGCTGATCGACAAAACGCCGGTGTTTGTGGTGCGGCTCACATCCGGGAATCCGGCGCTTGGATAGGGTCTGTCCATCGGCAACACGCCGCGCCCCGCGGCCCCGAAAACAGGAGACAGACCATGATCCGCACCGCCCTGCTGACCGGCTTCGCTTCGTTCGCCCTGTTCGCCGCCCCGGCGATGGCCCAGAACATCTCCGACATCTCCAACACCGCGGCCGGCATCGGCAACACCGCCAACCAGAGCGCGCTGGTCATGCAGAAGTCCAAGGGCCCCTTCGCCGGCCCGAACAGCGCCACCGTGTCCAACCTCGCCGCCGGCATCGGCAACACGGCCAACCAGGAAGCATTCGTGAAGCAGCGGAGCGGCGGCCTGTTCAACGGCGGCTCGGCGGCCACCATCGGCAACACCGCGGCGGGCATCGGCAACAACGCCGGCCAGATGGCGACGGTGATGCAGCGGAGCGGCGGCCTGCTGAGCGGCGGTAACGTCGCCAACGTCGGCAACACGGCGGCCGGCATCGGCAACACCGCCCTGCAGAGCGGCACGGTGCTGCAGCGTTCGGGCGGGCTGGTCGGCCCCTTCAATCGCAGCAACATGCAGAACCTGTCGGCCGGCGTCGGCAACTTCGCCGGACAGAGCGCCCTGGTGAAGCAGCGCTGACCATCCCCTTCTCCCGGCTTCCTCCCTGACCTCGCTCCGGCCGGCAACGGCCGGAGCTTTTTTCTGCCCGCCGGCAGCCCCTGAGGCCCGCTCCGCACTCCAGCGGGAAATCCGCCCGCAGTTGTGGGGCAGCTCACAGAAGCGGTTCCGGCACTTCACTTAAGCTTTCCACAAGGACGCCACCTCACCCCATTCCCAACCGAAGGATATCCCGCCATGATCCGCACCTGTGTTCTGGGCACCCTCGCCGCCATGCTGCTCGCCACTCCCGCCCTGGCGCAAAACAAGCCCGTCGGTCCCATGACCGGTCCCGGCATGCCGTCGATGACGGCGGTTCCCGGACTGGTCAGCACCAACGTCGGCAACGCCACCAATGTTGGCGCCGGCATCGGCAACTCGGCACAGCAGCAGGGTGTTTTCCTCCAGGGCGGGGGCGGCGCTCCTATCCGCGGCGTCAGCCCGCTGGTCAGCACCAATGTCGGCACCGCCACCAACGTCGCCGCCGGCATCGGCAACAGCGCCGGTCAGAGGCTGCTGGGCATCCAGGGCAGCGGCGTGCAGGTCGGGCTGAACTTCAGCGGCCGCGGCCCCCTGGTCAGCACCAATGTCGGGGTCGGCACCAACGTCACCGCCGGGATCGGCAACAGCGCCGCCCAATCGCTGACCGGCCTTCGCCGCTGAGCGCTCTTTTCCCTCCAATCCCGGAGGCTACTGATGCCGAAGCTCCCGACACTCCCAGCCCTTGCCGCATCCGCCCTGCTGGTCCTGGCCGTTTCGGCCCCGGTGCAGGCCGACTCCCTCTCCTGCCAGACGGTCAACGGCAAGACCGTCTGCATGCGGGGGTCGGGGACGCTGAGCTGCGTGACGCACAACGGCCGGACCCGCTGTTCGGCCACCCCGTCCGACCCGCAGTCGGAAGCCGTTCCCGACGCGGAAATCCAACGGCTTCCCCGTCCGATCACTCCCGATCTGCACAGCCTGCTCGAGCGCCGGGGGTTCCCCTTCGACCATCGGGCCCACTCCCTGACCCTGGAGGACGATGACGATCCGGACATCGACTGATCCCCACCGAGCCGCGTAACCGGAGAAACCTCCACCGGAGATACCGCCATGTCCCGCCTGCCGACCCTGACCTTGACCCTGACGCTCGCCGCCATTGCCACGGCACCGGCCTTCGCCGCGTCACCGCCTTTGTCCTATACGCGCACCACCACGCTTGGCCCGCTGATCCTCCAGCCGGCTCCCGGCATTCCGAAGCCGCCACCCTGCCTGACCTGCGGGAAGACAACCTTGCCGGGCTTCACCCCGGGTCCCGCCTACGGCAGCGACCGCGCCCTCAATCCACAGCCGCTGCCACCGAAGGAAATCTTCCGCTAAGGTCGATTTATTGCACCATCCCGCAATCGAAGGGCGGCCGGCAGACGCCGGTCGCCCTTTTCGTATCCGACCCGTGCACGAACGGGGCAGAAGCTCCGACGACGGCGTACCGCCTTTGACGGCGGGGGTCGGGTCGGTTGCCGGGGTACCATTCCCCGCATCGTCACACCGAAGTCGTCACACCCGCGCCGTCAGCCTAAGCTCAGCCAAGAGGCAGCCATGACCGCGATAAGGATCAATTTCGACAAGGATCTCGTCCTTGCCGGACATTTCCTGCTCAAGCATCTGGAGCGGGAGGAAAGGCATCGTCTGGCGACCGCTGCGCGGCTGTCCCACCACGCGCGCGGCGCCATGATCTTCCAGAAGGGCGACCCCGGCGACAGCATGATGGCGGTCATCCGCGGCCGGGTGAAGATCTGCTGCCATTCCATGGACGGCAAGGAACTGGTGCTGAGCATCATCAACAAGGGCGGCCTGTTCGGCGAGATCGCCCTGCTGGATGGCGAACCGCGCACCGCCGACGCGGTGGCCCTGGAGGAAACCGACCTTCTGGTTCTGGACCGGTCGCAGCTGATGCCGGTGCTGACGGCAAGGCCGGATTTGGCCTTCCGCATCATCAGCGTGCTTTGCCAGCGGCTGCGCCAGACCAGCGAGCATCTGGAGGACACTCTCTTTTTGGAAGCACCCTCCCGTTTCGCCCGCGCCCTGAAGCGGCTGGGCGACGCCTTCGGCAAACGGGGGCCCGAGGGGCTGCGGCTGGACATCAAGCTGTCGCAGCAGCAGTTGGGCTGCCTCGTCGGCGTCTCGCGCGAGAGCGTCAACAAGCTGCTGAACGAATGGCAGCGTGCCGGCGTGATCGAGATGGACGCCGGCTACATCGTCATCCGCGACACCGACGCCCTGGACGACATCGCCGACTCCTGCGGCTGAGACGTCAATCCGGCGCCGCTTGTGAGCCGCGCCACAGCGCGCTTTTACGATCAGCCTCAAGATGCTCCCCACACCCGGCCGTCAGCCAATGAGGGAGCCAGCGATGAAATCGTCCCGCACCGTCTTACTGCCTGCATTCGCCGCCCTGCTGCTGACCGCCGGGACGGCCGCGGCCCAGGTCACCGGCGGCATCGCCTTTCCGCCCGGTCCGATCCCCGGTGCGGCGATGGCGCAGGCCTTCGCCCAGACACCCCGGCTGCCGGTGTCGGTGAATCCGACGCCCCGCGGCGCCCCTCCCGGTGCGATGGTCACCAACCCGTCCGTGCGCCGGTCTTCCGTGAACCAGCAGGCGATCACCCGCATCCGTGGCGACGCCGGATATCTCGCCGGCTTCAACAAGGGGCAGCCGCTGGCCGCCAGCCGTCAGCCGCCGGTGCAGCCGGTCGACCCCAGCTTCACCATCATCGATGCGCCCTTCATCGTGAACAATTTCAACAGCGCGCTGAACTTCGCCTTCGGCGACGGCAACATCAGCCAGCAGCAGCTCGGCGACGGAACCGCGGCGGGCAGCGCCGGCCCGGTGGAGACCGCCGCCCCGGCGCCGGAGCCGGCTCCCGCCCCAACCGCCAAGCCCGCCGGGCCTTCGACGCTGGACCTGCTGATGAGCACCGCCGGGCCGCTGCCGCACCTGCCCGCGGCGCTGGCCAATGGCGGCGTGCAGTTCAACAACGTGAACACCACCACCAACACCGCCGTCGGCAAGGGCAACCGGGCGACCCAGACGACGGTTACGGTCCAGCGCTGACCTCCGTCAGTTCACTTCCCGCGCCACCCGGAAGCCGTTGGTGAGATAGCGCACGTCGATGTCGTAACTGTTGCGCATCGTTCCATTGATGGCTTCCAGCTTGTCGCGCCAGGATCCGCCGCGCAGAACCCGCTTGCGGCAGTTCCCCTGAGTCCAGGCGCTGCCGTCGGCCGGGGCGCCCTGGTAGTTCTTGTTCCAGCAGTCGGCCACCCATTCCGCCACGCCACCGTTCATGTCGTGCAGACCGAGCGGATTGGCCTTGTAGCTGCCGGCGGCGGCCGGGGTCAGATGTTCGTGCGGACCGCCGCAATCGTCGCAGTCGGCGTGGTTCCCCTCCTCCGCCCCCCACCAATAGGGCGTGGTGGTGCCGGCCCGCGCTGCGAACTCCCATTCCGCCTCGCTCGGCAGGCGATAGCGCTGCCCGGTCTTGCGGCTGAGCCAGGCCACATAGGCCTGCGCATCCTGCCAATGCAGGTTGTGGACGGGGGTTCCATCGGTCGGGTTGGTCATGCGCGGCATGTCGGTGCAGCCACCCTCCTGGATGCAGGCGCGCCATTCGCCGACCGTCACCTCATACATGCCGAGCGCGAAGGGCTTGGCGATGGTGACGCGGTGGACCGGCCGTTCCGACGGGTCGCCCTTGTCGTTCCCCATCATGAAATTGCCGGCCGGCACCCGCACCAGCACCGGGCAGGTCGGACAATCCTGGAAGCTGTTGCCCGAGCCATGATTGCGCGCCGTGCCGTTCGTCGGCCCGGATGGGGTGGTTGAGGGCGCAGCCGGCGGCCCGGTCGGCGTTGCTGGCTGCGGTGCTGCCGGCGGCACGGCCGCCGCCACCTGCGGCTCGGCCGGTGGTGGTGCCGTGGCCTGGACCGGTGCCGGCGCCGGGGGCGCTTCACGCTTCAACAGAGCGGCGGCGACGAAGCCCTGGGTCCCGTCCTCCAGCGCGATGCGGTACCACCCGCCATCCGGCACGCGGCCGAGAACCTGCACCACGGCCCCGCGCGCCACTCGGCCGACCCGCGCGCCGGCATTGGCCGGGGTCGCCCGCAGGATGCCGTCCGCCGTGACGGTGTAGCGTCCGGGCTCCGCCGGCTCCAGGCCCGGCCCCATCGCCGTTTCCGGCTTGGCTTCCGCTTTTGGCGGCGGCTCCGCCGGTTTGCCGGCGAGCTTCAGCGCCTCAAGCTGGCGGCGGGCCAGTGGGGCGTAATTGCCGCTGCCGAACAGTTGCAGGAAGGCCTGATAGTCGCCGGGCTCCTTGCTGGACTGGATGCGCTTCCACAGGCTGTCCTCCAGTTCGGCCACCGGGGCGGTGCCGGGTGCCGCGATCTCCACGCTGACGCTCGCCGTGGCGGTGCCGCCGCGCCCATCATCGACGCTGTAGCGAAGGGTGCCGGCCGGACCGGGGGCGGCGGCTTCCGGGTCGAAGGTCAGGCCGGTCAGCGCCTGGACGGTCAGCCGGTCGCCCGACTTCACCACCGCCGCCCCATTGTGGACGCTGCCGCGCTCGGGCACGGCGGTGACGGTGACGGTCAGCGGGTCGCCGTCCGGATCGGACGGCGCGTCAATCCCCATCGGGTTGCCGGCGACGCGCAGCTTGCGCTCCGCCACCACCGCCGGAGGCTGGTTGCTCGGCTTGATCGTCACGGGGACGGCACCGGTGGTCATGCCGCCGCGCCCGTCGGCCACCAGGAACTCGAAGGCGCCGGCATCGCCGCGGAAACTGCCGTCGGGCTTGAAGCTGGTGGCCGCCAGCTGTTCCACCGTCAGATAGTCGCCAATCAGCACGCTGCGTTCCCCGACACGGACGGTGCCGCCGCGCGGCAGTCCGGTGACGCGGGCATACATCTGGTCGTCGTCGGGATCGGTCGGCTTGCCGGCCCCCAGCGGCTCCGCGCCGGCACGATCCAGCACGGTCAGCGCCCGCAACTCGCCCAGCACCGGCGGCCGGTTGGGCGGGCGCGGGTTGAAGTAGAAGGGCGTCGCCCCCAGCGACCCGTAGACGAACGGCTCCTGCCGGCCGTTGGTGGCCTGCTTCACCGTATCGCGCACATTGCGGAAGAACAGGCTCAGTTCCAGCCCCGGCGTCTGGAGATGCTGGAGCAGCGCCGCGCTGAAGGGACTGTGGTCGCCGGTGCCGTCCTCCGCCAGCTGGTCGGCGCGGGTCGCCATCGCCACCAGCGTGTCGCTCGGCGTGTCGTCGACGCTGCCGAAGCCGGGATGCGCCTGGTTGCGGTTCGACCCGCTGCGGGTCAGGCGGTCGACGAAGGGATTGTTGCGGCAGGCGTCGAGGATGAGGATGCCGAGCTTGCGTGCTCCCGCCAGTTCACCCATCGGCAGGTTCAGCGGGATCGCCTCATAGACCAGATCGCGTTCGCGTTCCAGCTGGGCGTCGGCCGGCAGCAGATAGTTGACGCCGTTCACCTGAATGCCGTGCCCGGCATAGAAGATCACCGCCACGTCGGCCTGCGACGCCTTCAGGCCGAACTGGCGCAAGGCGGTGGCGAAGCCGCGGGCGTCCAGGTCGTACTGCTCGTCCACCGTGAAGTTCAGTGCCCGCAACGCCTCGCCGATGGCTTTCGCATCGTTGCGCGGATTCACCAGTTCCGGCGCATTGCGGTAGTTGCTGACCCCGATCACCAGCGCCAACCGGCTTTCCGCCGCGGCACCGGCCGGCGTCTGTCCGGTGGTGGCCGGACCGGCCGCAAGCGCTCCCCCGCCGAGGCCCATGACCGCCAGCAGCCCAGCCGCCAGCAATAGGAGCAGCACCGCGACCATCGTCCGGCAGGGTCCGACCGGTTTCACCATCCCCGCCTCCGTACCCGTGCAAAGAGGCGCCGCACTCCGTCGTCGGTCGCATGCGACCTGTAGGCTCACCGGCGAAGTTTGCGGCGCATAGCGGATGGCTGTTCGAATCGATTTCGGAAATTGCCGGCAGCCCGCCATGGATGGAAGGAAGCATACCATGGCTAAGATCCATTCCAAGCCGCCCCTTGAGCCTGAACCCGGCAAAAGAGGGGGTGGCAGGCCGAAGTGATTACTTCCTGTATCGAGGATTAATGCTGATGATTATCACCGACGGCTATCGGCGTCTTCATCGTCGATCAACAGCCAGATCCGCACCGCCTTCACCTTGCCCTTCAGCGCGACCTCGCCCACCGGCAGCGCCGTGCAGCGGACGCCCGCCGCCTGCTGCTCCCGCACCGCCTGCCAAGTCGGATCGCCGACGATGATCCGGCAATGGCGCGACGTGCGGGCATCGACCAGCTTGCCATAGGCCTCCAGCCGGGCGGCGGTGTTCGCGGTGTCACCGAGAAGCGAGTATTCGCTGTGCCGCAACCCGCCAAGGCTGCCGGCGACGAGCGGGCCGGTGTGCACGCCGACCCGGATGCCGACCGGCGGCAGCCCTTCCGCCTGCCACCGCCGGTTCAACGCCACCAGGTCCCGGCCCATTTGCAAGGCGCAACAGACCGCACGGCGGGCGTCGGCGTCGATCTCGTCCTGCGCGCTGCGGGCGACCGGCGCGCCGAACACCGCCAGAATCGCATCGCCGACGAAGCGCAGAACCACCCCGTCATTGGCGGTGACGATGTGGACCATGGCATCCAGATAGCCCTCCAGCCAGCGGATCAGCGGTTCCGGCTCCAGGGCCTCGCAGATGGTGGTGAAGCCTTCGATATCGGAAAACAGCACGGTGGCAGTCAGTTGCTGCGGACGCGGGCGGTTGCCGGCCATGAAGGTCGCGCGTTCGCGCCAGATCTCCTCCGCGACCGGCTGGGAGACATGGTTGGCGAACAGCTGCATCATGACGCGCCGGTCCGCCCGTTCGCGCAGCGACATCTGCACGGTCATGGCCGCAAGCCCCGCCCCCCAGGCCAATGACGGCGCCACCAGCGGCACCAGCGGCCCGCCCGCCGCGAACAGCGCATTGGCACCTGTCCAGGCGGCAGCCGGCACAAGCAGCCCGGCCGCCGCCACCAGCCACAAGGGCAATCCCGCCAGCGCCACCGCCACCCCGGCCGCCGCCATCAGCAGCGCCAGCGCCGCTTCTCCCGCGAATGGCAGGCGCGGGCTGCTCCGCCCATCGAGAAGCTGGGCCAGCACATGCGCCTCGATCTCCACCCCCGGCGTTGATGCACCGGCCGACGACAGCGGCGTCCGATGCTGATCGATGCCGGCCAGCGCCGTGCCCACCAGCACCATCCGCCCGGCCAGCCAGCTTTTCGGCAGAACGGCGACAGTCTCCGCGGGATAGATCGGAAAAGGGGCGGTCGAGCCGTCCGGCCGGCCATGCCAGTCGATGCGGAAGGGCTCACCCGGCACAACCGGCACACCGCCCAGGCGGGCAAGCTGAACCGGCAGGCTCGGCGTGCCGTCGCCGCCGAAGGGGACATGCCAGCGCACGGCGGCATCCAGCCGGTCCTTCGCCAGATTGGCATGGCCGCGCGGCATCCCGTCGGTGAAGCCGTCGAGGAAACGGCGCTGCCGCTCGGTCAGTGGCGTCTGCTCCAGGGCGGTGATCGCCACCACCGGAACCGGTGCGCCAAGCATGGCGCGGCGCAGCCGCTCGTCCAGCGCCGGAAGGCTCGGCTGGTCGAACAGCACGTCGATGCCGATGGCGCGGACCCCGGCCGCCGCCAGAACGCCGACGATGTCGGCCAGCATGCCGCGATCCACCGGCGACCGGCAGGCAAGGCCGGCGAAGCTGTCCTCGCCGAACAGCACCAGCGCGATGGCCGCATGCTGTGGCTGCGCGGGAGCAGCGGCGGCGATCAGCCGGTCGCTCAAGCTCTCGTCGGCGGTGCGCAGCGGCGGCACCAGCCGCGTGGCGGCAAGCGCCAGCACCGCACTCGCCAGCATGACGGCCACCGGCAGCCACCGGCGCGACCAGCCGCGACGGTCCGGCGGCGGGTCGCACACCACCGGTTTCGCCACGACGGGAGGCTCCGGCCCTTCCCTGGGGTTCGCCGGCGGGCCGTCCATCCGCTCCTCACCGAACCTTCAGGATCAGCTGGGCGGAGGCCACCTCCGTCTCGCGCAGGCGGGACACCGCGCGGTCAAGTTGGCCCGCGGCATCCTCGGCCAAGGGGCGGAAGGCGGCATCGCGGCCGGGAATCTCGCCGTCCAGATTGCGGCTGGTGGCGATGCAGCGCACCTCCAGATCGGCCGGAGCGTCCCCGGCACGCAGCGGCATGCGGTCGCCGGACAGGCTGATCGGCACATTACCCATCACCCGGGCGCTCATCGTGGCACCGGACGGGAAGATCGGGATCAACTGGCCGCGCGCGTTGCGCAGATAGCAATAAAGATGGGCGTCGCGGTCGGTCTGCACCAGCAGCCGGATGTCCTCGCCCGGCCGGTAGGCGGCATTGCCGCCCGGATCGGCGGAAAGAAAGACGTCGAGCGGCACCATCGCGTCGCGCAAGGACGCCATCGCCGCCCCGATCTGCCCGGCGCAGCCGGCCGACGCCAGGCCGACCGCCAGCGCCGCCCCGCCCGTGGCCTCCACCGTGCGGACATGCAAGGTGCCGATGGGTGTTCCATCCGCCCGCAGCATGCCGATGTCCGTCCCATCCGCGAGCGGCAGGCTCCGCGGCCAGGGGGCCGGGCTGCCGTTCATCCATTCGACCGCCGCACGTTCCCCGCCGGCCTGCACCGTCAGCCGGTCCAGTCCCGGCTCCGCCGGACGCCGTAGCAGGGGCAGGCTGCCGGCCTTGACGCATTGCGTGCCGGATGCCGACGGGTCGATGGCCAGCGCCTTCTCCAGCGCCGCATCCAGCGGATTTCCCAAAGCACGCGCGGCACCGAGGTCGCTCTGCATGAACCGGTCGTCGCCGGGACCGGCACGGGCCGACACGGCTCCGTCCGCCGTCTGGCCGGGAATCCCGTCATAGGGACCGCGCAGCCGCAGCAGGCGGCCGTTGGCGAACAACAGCGTCGCATTCGCCCCGTCGGGAAGCCTGACCGCCTGCCCGTCGGTAACGAGCTGGCCCTGGACATAGCCGGGCGCACTGGACGCCACGACCACGGCCTCCGCCGCAGCCTCCTGGCCGAAGCCCAGGGCGAGGACGGCGGCGGCGCCCAGCAAAGAAGAAAAGCGTCTCTTCGGCATGATGGTCACCTCCTGGATTTGAAAGGATCAGTCGCGGTTCCGGCCCTTGCCGGTGGCGGCCCCGTCATCGGGCGCGAGCAGGCAGGCGGTGCGGGACTGCGTCACCACTGACACCGCTCCGTCCGTCCCACCGTTGCGGCGGAAGCGCAGCCCGTTCATCTGGCTGGCGATGCTGAGCGAGACGACGGCAAGATCCTCTTCGTCGATGATCTTGTGGCCGTCCTGCCAGCACTGGACACGGACCCGCTTGCCGGATGGGGCGACATCCACGCCGCCCGCGACACCGCCGCTGGTGGCGCCCGACGTGTCGGCCCCCTTCTTGCGGACAACCGTGGCATCGGCAACACCGGCGAGCCATAGGGCGGCAAGACCGAGGCAGGCCGCGAGGAGCAGAGCGTGCTTCATGGCATCCTCCTCCGTTCGGGCCGCACTCAATGGGTCGGCTTGAATTCGACGCGCCGGTTGCGGCCGTCATAGGGGTTGGCGGCGATCGGCGCCGTCGGCCCCTTGCCGTCCACCGTGATGCGCTTGGGATCGATCCGATGGACGCGGACCAGATACTCGCCGACCGACACCGCGCGGCGCTGCGACAGCAGCATGTTGTGGGAAAGGCTGCCGCTGGCGTCGGTGTGGCCCTCCACCGTCAGGCCCAGGGTCGGATCCTCCTTCATCAGCGCCCCGACGGCGTCGATGTAGGAGGCGGACTCGGCCGGGATTTCGGCGGAATTGAGCGCGAAGTTGATGCGGAAACCGAAGGCCTGCGGTGCGGCGTCCTGCTGCTGAGCGACGGGAGCGGCGGGCGGCTCGGCGGTGGCCATCTGGGCAGCCGGGGCCTCCGTGCGCACCTCCTGCCGGCGCTGCTTGTGGACCGGGCGGCTGGCCTGCTGAGCGGGTTGGGACGCCGGTTGGGCCACGGGCTGCACCTCGGGCTGGGGAGCCGGCTGCGCTGCGGACGGGATCGGTGCCGTGCCGTAGTTGATTTCGTCGATGGGCCGGGGCCGCTTGGCGGCGGCACCGGCCGCACCGCCGATGATCTCGATGCTGCGGGTGCGGATTTTGGGTTCCGGTGCCACCACCTCGCGCAGTTCCTCCACGCTGGGCGGCCGGTCGAACATCATCACCTTCGACGAACCCGACCCTTCCACCGTCTGGGCGGATACCGGACCGGCCCAGGCGGCGGCCAGAATCGGCAGGGTGGCGACCAGCGTATGGGCCAGGGCGTGGGACAGGATGGACTTGGTCATGTCAGGCTCCATGAGCAGGAGAAGGAACGGCGTTGCCCTGGTTCTATCGCCACCACCCTGCCCCGCGCTGTGAGCCGGACAACAGTCGGCCCCCGATTCCGGCGGTTCGCCCGAGGTTACTCCCCCTGTGCCAGCGTGCCGGGCAGCACCTTCACCGTCAGCCGCTTGGCGCGGGCATCGCTGCCCTTGGCGGTCGCGAAGGCATTGATCACGTCATCCAGGGCGGCACCGGGAATGGGCTGCAGATCCTCGCTCTTGAACGCTTCGGGGATCCGCACGCCGATCTCGTCGTGCGACAGGACGCAGGCGACCGTCTCCTCGGCATTGGGCCGGTCCATGCGCAGGTTGAAGGGCTTCTGCACGCCGGGCGGGATTTCCACCTGCCGGCCGGCCTCGACGAAGGCGTCGGGCTGGAAGCGGTTGGGGAAGATGCGGGATACCGTGCCGGCGGCATCGCGGTAGTAGCAATAGACGAAGCCGTCCGCCGTCGGCCGCATCCGCACCACCAGCGCTTCGCCGGCGCGGTAGCGCGGTGCCGGCCCGCGGTCCGACGACAGCAGCAGGTCGAGCCGGGACGGCGACGGCTGGGCGCGGGGCAACCCTTCGCCCCCGGCATTGCTGACGCTCTGCAGCCGGGCCGGCGGTGCCCC
The DNA here is from genome assembly GCF_013340935.1 of Azospirillum melinis. Classification (GTDB taxonomy): domain Bacteria; phylum Pseudomonadota; class Alphaproteobacteria; order Azospirillales; family Azospirillaceae; genus Azospirillum; species Azospirillum melinis. Next base: position 38,515 of record NZ_WHOS01000002.1, read on the forward strand.
ACCCTGGCCGGGCGGCTTGGCGAGCAGGCGCTGGTAGAGGTCGAAATCGATGCGGCCGGTGGCGATCAGGTCGCTGTCAGCCTGGAAGCGGCCGACCGCTTCGGCGGTCCGCTGGTCGAGCTGCCCGTTGACCGGCCCGTCGTAATAGCCCTGCGCCGACAGCGCGCGCTGGGTGAAGGTCACGCGCTCCGACGGAGCCATGCCGTCGAACCAGCCGCGCGCCTCCGCCATGAAGGCGGGATTGGTCTGGTCGATGCCCAGGCATTGCCAGTAGGGCACGCGGGTCAGCTTGCCCAGCACCTCGATGGTGCTGAGTTCGACCAGCGTGCGCACCCCCTGGTGCAGCCCCTCCGACCGGTTCAGCGAAATGTTGAAGGACAGGCCGGCTTTGCCGATCACCCCGCCAGCATCGGCTCCGCGTCCCGACGACACCACCGCCAGCGTGTTGGACGCCGACATGCCCGGGATGATCTGGCGCGTCACCAGTTCCCCGACATTGAGGTCGACCGAGACCATCGACACCACCTGATCGGCCGACACGCTGAGGTCCAGCTTGGGTAGCGACAGCCCGGCTCCCGCCGCCTCGCTGACCACATTGTCGTCCAGCTGGGTGATGGCGCCGCGGATGTAGTAGGAGGGCGCGCGGAAGTTCGGCTGCACGCCGATCATCCAGTATAGCGCGTTGACGTCGTCCAGCGCCGGCTCGAAATCCACGAAGCGGAAGGCGCTGGAGGTTTCCGACATCCGCGAGACGGCGGTGATCAGCATCTCCTTCGTGCCGCCGGCAACCCGGCCGGTGGCGTCGGGCAGGCCGTTGGCGGTGATGTAGATGTCGTGCTTGCCATGGGTCCACAGCAGCGTGTCCATGCAGCGCAGCGCCTCGCTGAAGCTGCTGATGGTGCGGACGGCCGGGGTCTTCGGCTGCTGCACCACGCGCGCCATCTCGCCGGAGGTGAAGCAGCCGCCGAGCGCCAGCGTCAGGCCGACGGAAACCACGGCGGAACCAAGGAACCGGACCATGCTCATCGGCGCTGTCTCCTGTGGGGTTGTGGTCCGGCTTGCTGCCTGCGCCGTCAGGCCGGCTCGGGACCGGTCACCGCGCCGACAATTGCGGGCTGCGGTCGGCGCGGACCGTGATGGTGATCTTCTTCGACATGATCGGCGGGTCGTGCGGCACATGGTCGGCATCGGCCAGGACCAGTTGCAGCGTGTGGCGGCCGGGCGGCAGTTCCAGGACCGTTTCGGTCTGGCCCTTGCCGAAATGAAGGTGCTGCTTGTCGCTGGGGATCGGCTCGTTGAAATTCTTGAGATCGGTGTCGATCAGCAGATGATGGTGCCCGGTGCCGTCCTTGCGCACCCCGGCCGGCGCGACGCCGAAATTGCGCAGCCCGAACCACACCTTGAAGCGCGTCCCCACCACCTGCCCGTTGTTGGGCCAGCCGATATAGAGCCATGCATCCTTTCGGCCGGGCGTCCGCGGCGTGGCGGCAGGGTTGTTCTGGCTGTCCTTCTGGCCGGTCGTCTGTTGGGCGGATGCATCCGCCGCAGCCGCGGGCGTCGCCGTGACCGTCAACGGCGCGAGCGACAGCACTCCCCACAGCACCGCGCAAGACACCGCGCCCAGAACCGGTTGCAGGCGGCGAGCGGTCGTAAGCGCGCACGAATTCGATGTCATGGTGCCCTCCCTGGCAGGGACGAAGCGAACGGCTCCGGTCAGCGGACGGTGATGGTCACTTTTTCCGACATCACCGGCGGGTTGTGCGGAATGTGGTCGGCATCGCCCAGGACCATCTGAAGCGTGTGGGTTCCGGGCGGAAGCTCCAGCCGCGCTTCGGTCTGGCCGGCGCCGAAATGCAGGTGCTGCTTGTCGTTGGGGATCGGCTCGTCCGGGTTCGTCAGCTCGGTGTCGATCAGCAGGTGATGGTGCCCGGTGTCGGCGTGGCTTATACCCGCCGGTGCGATCCCCATGTTCTGGAGCCCCATGCGCACCCAGAATTTTCCGCCAGTGATGACCGTCCCGTTGGAAGGCCACAGGATATAGGCACGCGCGTCATCGGGTGCTTTCGCCCGGTCGGCCATTCCCTGCCCAGCCAGAAACAGCGGCAGAAGCAGCAGGGCGCCGACTGCGATCACGGCAGTCCGCAGCATGATTTCCCCCTGTATTCTTCATTGCCCTTTGTCCGATGCCATCGATCTTAGTCTTCGACCGCGAAGCAGGGTTCCCCCGAATTCTTGGGTAATCCCATCCCGTTGAAAAACAACCCGCTCCTGCGCCACACCCTTCCGAATTGGCGGACAATCGCCGCCTCCATCCCCACCATTGCGGGGGAGGACGGCTCAGGGAAGACAGGCAGGCGACCTTTTCAGCGCTTGATCCCGAACAGTTGCTCGTTCATCGCCGCCCGGTCCGCAGTTGCCACACCGCCGGCCCGCCCCGGCAGCGGCAGTCCGCCGCCCATCGCGCCGTTCGCCAGGGCCGGGCCGTTCGTCCGGCCGTTCCCCATCCAGGGTGGAAAAGCGCCAACGGGACCGGCCGCATTGGGCGGCGCGTTGCCGACCCGGTTCCCCAGCAGGGAAACCGCCGCGGCGGAAAGCGGCACGCCACCGGACTGCACCTCGAACGCGGCGGCCGGCCGGACAAGGGCGGTGATCGCAACGAGAACGGAAAGGCAAAGGGTAACGGCGGCAAGGCTGCGCATCGGGGCTTTCCTCTGCGAACGGGGCCAGGGGCGGCATGGCCCCATCCTGCCGCTGGCCATCCGACCGCCGCTGTGAGCGGGCCCACAGTGGCGGGCGAAAAGCCGCGAGAACTCATGCCTGCTCGGGGATACGGGCGATGACCTTGATTTCGAAATCGAACCCCGCCAGCCAGTTCACCCCGACCGCGGTCCAGTTGGGATAGGGCGCATCGCCGATCACCGTCTCCCGCACCTTCATGATGGCATCGAACTGGTTGGCCGGATCGGTGTGGAAGGTGGTGACGTCGACGACATCGTCGAAGGTGCAACCGGCGGTCTTCAGCACAGTGGCGAGATTGTCGAAGGCCAGCCGCACCTGCTGCTCGAAGTCGGGTTCCGGCGAACCGTCCGCGCGGCTGCCGACCTGCCCCGATACGAACAGGAGATCGCCCGAACGGATCGCCGCCGAATAGCGGTGCTTTTCGTAGAGCGCATGCCGGTTGGCCGGAGTGATCGCGTCGCGTTTGGCCATGGTCGTGGTCCTCCTTGACTGCCGGAATGGCCGGCATCGGGCTTCACAGCGCGGCTGCAAGTTGATATACGCCGCGTATGCGAACCACATCACACATACGTCGCGTATGTCAATTCACATACGCGACGTATGTAGAAATTTCCGGAGAAGGCCCATGGCCGCAAAAAAGCGATCCGAGATGATGGAGGAAACCCGCGCCAAGCTGATCGCGTCCGCCCGTAAGGCCTTCGCCGAACAGGGGTTCGCCGCCGCATCGATGGACGATCTGACGGCCGAGGCCGGGCTGACGCGGGGCGCCCTCTATCACAATTTCGGCGACAAGCGCGGGCTTCTGCAGGCGGTGGTCGACCAGCTCGACACCGAGATGGCGCAGCGTGCACACGACATCGGCGCCCGGGCCGGGACCGGCTGGGACGGATTGCTGGCGGAAGGTGTGGCCTATATCGAGATGGCGTTGGAGCCCGAGGTCCAGCGCATCGTCCTGCTCGACGGACCGGCCTTCCTGGGCGATCCCTCGCAATGGCCGAGCCAGAACGGCTGCCTTCACATGACGCGGCAAACGGTGGAACGGCTGATCGCGCAGGGGGTTGTCAGGCCCATCGACCCCGAAGCGGCCGCCCGGCTCTTGAATGGGGCGGCATTGAACGCCGCGCTCTGGGTGGCCGCCAGCCCCGATCCTCAGGACGTTCTCGCCAAGGCGGTCGAGGCGTTCCGCGCCCTGGCGGAGGGGCTGCTGGCGCGCCCATCCTGAAACAGCCACAGCCCCGCATCGGCGGGGCTGTGGCGACAGACAGGACGATGGTTCAGCCAGACCCGCGGTTACTTGGACTCGCTCTTCAGATAGGCGATCAGGTCCGCGCGCTTGGCGTCGTCCTTGACGCCGGCGAAGGCCATCTTGTTGCCGGGAAGCGCCGCCTTCGGATCCTTCAGATAGGTGTCGAGCTTCTGCTCGTCCCAGTCATAGCCGGCATCCTTCACCGCCGTGGAATAGCTGAACCCATCGACGCTGCCCGCCTTGCGGCCGACGATGCCATGCAGGTTCGGGCCGACGCGGTTGGGGCCGCCGGCCTCGATGGTGTGGCAGGCCTTGCAGGTGTTGAACACCGACTTGCCTGCTGCCGCATCGCCGTCCGCGGCCTGCGCGGCGGCGGTTCCACCGGAAATCAGAATGACGGAGGCCAACAGAATTTTGCGCATGACGGACACAGCGGAACTCCCATTTCTCAACGTTGTCTCCGGCCAACCGAGAAAATTGGTCGGGCTTCCTTCCGGCGAGCAGGCGGAAGCTAATGGCGGCCAATGAGGCCAGGAAGCGAATTTACCCGATGGTTGTCATCGGTTTTTCCGATACGATCCTGCCGCATTAGGAGAACCGCCGGTCGCGGCTGCATCCAGTGGATGCGGCGAATCGTCTCACACCGGCTGGTCGCGATCAAGCTGCCGATGGCGTAGGTCTTGCTCCCCGTCTGTGGAGGCGGGGTTTCGAGCGAGGTATCATGGATACGGAAATGGCCCGGACATTTCTGGAGGTCACGGCGGCGGGCAGCTTCATGGCGGCGGCCGACCGGCTCCATGTGACCCAGTCGACCGTCAGCACGCGCATTCAACAGCTGGAGCAGCAGCTTGGCTGCCGGCTGTTCGTGCGCAACAAGACCGGCGCCACGCTGACCAGCGCCGGCCTGCGTTTCCAGCGCCATGCCGCGGCGATCCTCCGCCTGTGGGAGCAGGCCCGGCAGGAGGCCACCCTGCCCGCCGGCCACAAGGCGCTGCTGCGCATCGGCAGCGAGGCCGGCCTGTGGAACCGCCTGCTGTACCGCTGGATCCCCTGGATGCGGCGCAACGCCAACGACATCGCCCTGCGCTGCGATGTCGGCCTGCCGAACGGGCTGCTGCAAGGGCTTCAGGACGGGACGCTGGACGTCGCCGTCCTCTATTCGCCGCGCGCCCTGCCGGGCCTGTCGATCCGCCTGCTGCTCGAGGAGGAACTGGTCCTCTTCCGCATGCCGGCGGTCGCGGATTACCTGGAGGAACCCTATGTCCACATCGACTGGGGCGATGATTTCCGCCGCAATGTACGGCTGCATCGCCCGGACGTGCAGGCCGCCCCGTTGTCGATCGGCGTCGGCACGCTTGGGCTCGACTATGTCAAACAGTGCGGCGGTACCGGGCATTTCCCCCGGCAGCTCGTCCAGCCGCTGATCGATGCCGGCAAGGGGGAAATCCTGCCGGAAGCCCGGCCGCTCAGCCTACCCATCTACGCCGCCTACCCGACCGATGCCGACGACGCCATCATCGACCCCGCACTCACCGGATTGAAGGCCATCCTGGGCGAACCGGCGGAGAGACGCGAATAACTTCGAAAAAACCGATGAAACACATCGGTTTATTTCGCTTTTTGCGATGAATAACGCTGCCTAGGATCGGCTTTATCCAAACCGAAGACCGAAGGTTCCGATCCGATGTCCACGCAATTGGCGCAGCCGTCCCTGTTAGAAGAAGATGGCACCGCGGCGAAGACGAAGTTCCGCCGGTTCGAGTCCCCTTACATCGTGTTTCCGTCGCTGATCCTGCTGCTGATCGTGCCGTTCGGCATCCTCTTTCACCCGGCTTGGCTCGCCACCGCCGCCGAGGTGGGCGTGGTCGTGATGTTCATCGCCATTTTCCGCATGATGCGCATGTGAGTCCGGCGCCCCACCGTTAAGACGTTCAGCCGCGGACGGACCGCGTCCTCCAGGTGACGGTCGCAGCGACGGCCAGCGCACCCGCGCTCAAGGCCAGTGCCCAAAGCAGAATGCCGAAGCCGGTCCCGTCATGGCGGACCGCGACCGACAGCGCCGCCGCCAGGCACAGCAGCGCCGCCAGCCGCAGCCGGAACACCGTTCGGCGCGGCGGCCCCCGCCTGGGATCGACGAGGTCGCGCCAATGCCGCTCCACCGATAGAGCAAGGGCGGCGAAGGCGAAGTAGCAGAGCCCGAACAAGCCGGGCAGCATCAGGGCATCAGGCATGGTCGGTCACCTTCACCAGGGTTGAGAGTTCGGGATCGGGCCGCTGGGCCAGCCGCCGCGACACCCGCCATGCGGCAAAGGCGGTCAGCGCCAGGACCACATCGACGCCCAGCACCGCCCAGTCGGCGGAGGCCACGGCACGGATGGGATGTTCCCCCGTCGTGATCCAGTTCAGCGCCACGCAGGCCGCGGCCAGCAGGGCGACCGCGGTGCATTGCTCGCTCCAGGGCGGGTTCGTCCGGGTGCGGACGGCGGCATGGACGGCGCTTCCGATCCAGATCAGGAAGAAGAGGCCGACCTCGACCAGTTCCCGCGAGGGGATGCCGGCCGGCAGCAGCCGGTTGGACGCCATCATTGCCAGCGTGGCGATCAGCAGGCCGGAGGTACTGCCGCAGGCGATGGCGGCGACGCTGCGCCAGCCGGGGCCGGGCTTCACGCCATGGGCAACCCGCCGCTTCTCCATCCAGTACAGCATGCCGGTGCCGATCAGCACGCAGCCGGACAGCCCGAACAGGAAATAGAGCCAGCGCAGCGGCCAATGGTCGAAGGCGGCGAAGTGTAGCCCCGACAGGACGCGGTGGATCGCCACCACAGGCCCCGGCGGCTGGTACTTCAGCACCTGTCCGGTGACGCCGTCGAAGAAGACCGGCTGGACATCCAGGCTGATGCGGTCTCGCAGAGCGCGGTTGATGCGGACGACCGACGCGGCATCGCCGGCATTGTAGACGAACACCACGGCCGGCTCTCCCCCGCCCCACAGCCGGCGGGCCTCCGCCACCATCGGATCGAGCGGCGCCAGCGGGGCGGCGATGCCGCTGCGCGGACGGCTGTAGTTGCCAAGCGCCTCGTCGTAGAAGCGCCGCACATCGCCGCCATACAGCGCTTGGACGCCGGCCGGCAATACGATGGGCAGGACGATGACGATCCCGGTGATCGTGATCATCAGATGGAAGGGCAGGACCAGCACGCCCGTCAGATTGTGCAGATCGAGCAGGGAGCGGCGAAACTGCCCCCAGCTGCGGAAGGTGAAGAAATCCTTGAAGATCCGCGCATGGATGATGACGCCGGAAATCAGCCCGGCCAGCATCGCCACCGACGCGAAGCAGACGATCCAATAGCCGATGAAGCCCGCCCGCAGATGCAGGCTGTAGTGCAGCGGATAGAAGAAGTAGGTGCCTCCCAGCGTCCCGACCGGCGGCAGCAGCTGGCCGTCGCCGGTCGCCATGCCGCCGGCATTGCCGGTCTCGGTCCGTACCTGAAGCGCCATCACCGGCCGCCGCTCGTCCGGCAACTGCACATACCAGTCGCGCACCACCCGCCCGGCGGCGAGTTTCTCCACCGCCGGCAGCACCGCATGGTCGAGCGAGGCCGGCCCGGTCTCCACCGCACCGACGCGGGTGGCGGGCATCATCCAGCGGTCGATCTCCGATGCGAATACCGCCAGCGATCCCATGAAGAAGATCAGCATCAGCAGCCCACCGAGCGTCACTCCCGCCCAGGTGTGCGGCCACAGCATGGCGGCGCGCAGGGCCGGGCTGATCAGCTTGCGCGTCTTCGCCGTCATGGCCCGACGATCCCGGCAAACTGCGAGGCCGCGATCAGCAGCACCCCGCCGCCGCCCAACACCGCCCAGCCGACCGTGACCCGCGGCACCGCGAAGGCCCACAGCGACGCCACCGGCAACACCACCAGGGCCAGCAGGCTGGAGGCGGTGACCGCCTCCGCCGGCGCCATGCCCGCAAGCGCCCCCAACTCCGCCCCGAAGGCGGCGAGGCCCCAGGCGAAGCCATAGGCACCGAATACCGCCGCCGTCACGCGTGCGGCGGTGCGCAGGCGCGGCGGCGCAGCCCGTCCCTCAACCCGTCCGGACTGCCCGGCAGTCTTCATCGCGATGGTCCCCCTGCCATTGTGCCTGCCAAAATGCCGACGCCCCCGGCACGGTCCGCACGGCACCAACCTTGATAATGATACTGATTCTCATTTGCAAGATTCTTCTCTTTCCGAGGGAGAAAGACTGACCGCTTGCGACCGGCGGGGCGCGACGCTGCCGGCCGGACTGGGCTACACTCGGGCAGACATCGACCGGCTGTTTCCCGACCGGAACCAAGACCCGGCAGGGCCAAAAAGGACAGGAACCAATGACCACCGAGAGCGCAACTGAAACGACCTTCGAAACCGGGGCCTTCGAAACCGGGGAGGCCCTGCTCGCCCGCCATCCCGGCGCCGTCATCCAGCCCGTCAAGGGAGTATGGCCGCGCATCGCCGCCGACGCCTACATCGCCCCCGGCGCGGTGGTGGTCGGCGACGTCATCATCGGGGCGGAGGCCAGCGTCTGGTATGGCTGCGTCCTTCGTGGCGACGACCACAGCATCACGGTGGGACCGCGCACCAACATCCAGGACGGCACCATCATCCACGTCATGCTGAACGAGTACCCGACCATCATCGGCGCCGACGTGGTGATCGGCCATGGCGTGCGGATGCATGGCTGTACGCTGGCGGACGGCTGTCTGGTCGGCATCGGCGCAATCGTGCTGGACGGGGCGGTCGTGGAAAGCGGCGCCATGCTGGCGGCCGGTGCGGTGCTGACTCCGCGCAAGCGCGTCCCCGGCCGCCAGCTCTGGGCGGGCAGCCCGGCCAGACATCTGCGCAACGTCACCGACGCCGAGGTGGAGTTCATCGCCTTCGACGTGCGCCACTATGCCGGCTTGGCACGGGCTGCGTCGGGACGCGGATAACGGAGCCGGGGCCGCGTATACGGCCGTATATTTCCAGGCATCACGCGCCCCATCGCATTTATATGCCCCGCAGCCTTCTTCTCAGTGGGATAGCGGCCATTGGCCGCCCCTGGACTGGGAGGCTGTCATGCAAGGAAAATCGCCTCACGCACTGCTCGACCGGGGCATGCCTGCCCCGGCGCTGGTGGAAGACTGGGATCCGCAATCACCGGCCGACCCCCGCCATGAGACGTTCCCCTCTCCGCGCGCGGTGCTGGGCGAGGCGGCAGTCACCATCGCCGTCTTCCTGCTGATCGCATTTGCGCTGCAGGTGCTGGCCTTGTGGATCGGGGCCTGACCGGCAAAGGCCGCCCCGCGGGCGCCGGCACGGCCAGCCGTATATATAAACCTTATATTTTCCGGCCCTGCCGCCCCCCATCGAATCTATACGCGGCTCCGGCGCACCCTCACAGGGTCGGACCTCCCCCGCCACCATGACGGCGAGGGGGACGCAATTCCGGAGACCCCAACGATGCTCGACCTGCTGTTTCTTGCGCTCACCGTCGGCTTCTTCGCCGCGGCGGTCGCCTATGTCCATGCCTGCGACCGGCTGTGAGGGGAGCCGCGCCATGTCCCTCGATTATGCCCTGGCCGGCCTCGTGACCGCCGGACTGCTGGTCTATCTGGTCTATGCCCTGATCCGCCCCGAACGGTTCTGAGGAGATCCATCCCATGACCGTCAACGGCTGGATCCAGATCCTGGTCTTCCTCGCCCTGGTCGTCGCGATGACGCGGCCCCTGGGCGGCTTCATGACGCGCGTCTTCACCGGCGAGCGCACGCTGCTCTCCCCCATCCTGGGGCCCGTCGAACGCGCCCTCTACCGTCTGGCCGGCGTCGACGAGCGCACCGAGCAGCATTGGGTGACCTACGCCGTGTCGTTGCTGCTGTTCAGCGCCGCCGGCATGCTGCTGCTCTATGCCCTGCAACGTCTCCAGGATGTCCTGCCGCTGAACCCGCAGGACATGGCGGCGGTGCCGGCCGATCTCGCCTTCAACACCGCGGCCAGCTTCACCACCAACACCAACTGGCAGAATTACGGCGGCGAGACCACCATGGGCCATCTGGTTCAGATGGCCGGGCTGACCTTCCACAACTACGTCTCGGCCGCCACCGGCATTGCGCTGGCGGTCGCCCTGGTTCGTGGGTTCGCCCGCACCTCGGCCCGCACGGTCGGCAATTTCTGGGTCGACCTCACCCGCTGCACCCTCTACGTCCTGCTGCCGCTGTGCCTCGTCTATGCGCTGTTCCTGGTCTGGCAGGGCGTGCCGCAGACGCTGGCGGGCGCCGTCGACGCCACCACGCTGGAGGGGGCGAAGCAGACCATCTCGCTCGGTCCCGTCGCCTCGCAGGAGGCGATCAAGATGCTGGGGACCAACGGCGGCGGCTTCTTCAACGCCAACTCCGCCCATCCCTTCGAGAACCCCAATGCGCTGACCAACCTCGTCCAGATGCTGTCGATCTTCGCGCTGGGCGCCGGACTGACCAACCTGTTCGGCCGGATGGTCGGCGACGAGCGCCAAGGCTGGGCGATCCTCGCCGCCATGGGCGTGCTGTTCGTCGCCGGCGTCGCCGTCGCTTATTGGGCCGAGGCCCAGGCCAACCCGGCCATCACCGCGCTGGGCATCGACGGCAGCGCCGGCAACATGGAGGGCAAGGAGACCCGCTTCGGTATCGCCGCGACGGCCCTCTTCGCCACCGTGACCACCGCTGCCTCCTGCGGCGCGGTGAACGCCATGCACGACAGCTTCATGCCGCTGGGCGGCATGGTGCCGATGATCAACATGATGCTGGGCGAGATCATCGTCGGCGGCGTCGGCGCCGGCCTCTACGGCATGCTGCTGTTCGCCATCGTGGCACTGTTCGTCGCCGGTCTGATGGTCGGCCGCACCCCGGAATATCTCGGCAAGAAGCTGGAGGCGAAGGAGGTCAAGATGACCATGCTCGCCATCCTCTGCCTGCCGCTGATGATGCTGGGCTTCACGGCCGTCGCGGTGGTGCTGGACACCGGCACCGCGTCGATGGCCAATGCCGGGCCGCACGGCTTCTCCGAAGCGCTCTACGCCTATGTCTCGGGAGCCGCCAACAACGGCAGCGCCTTCGGCGGGCTGACCGGCAACACGCCCTGGTACAACGTCACGCTGGCCGTCGCCATGCTGGTCGGCCGCTTCCTGGTCATCGTGCCGATGATGGCGATTGCCGGCTCCCTGGCGTCCAAGGCCCGCGCCCCGGTTTCGGCCGGCACCTTCCCCACCCATGACGGGCTGTTCGTCGGGCTGCTGGTCGGCGTCATCCTGATCGTCGGCGGCCTCACCTTCTTCCCGGCTCTCGCCCTCGGCCCGGTGGTCGAGCATCTGGCGATGACCGCCGGCACCCTCTTCTGATCGGGAACGCTCCCATGCATGCCAAAAGCAAACGGTCCGGCCGCACGCCAGCAAGATCGGCGGCCAGCACCCTGCTGGATCCCGCCATCCTGGTGCCGGCCATCGGCGGCTCCATCGCCAAGCTCTCCCCGCGCCAGATGATCCGCAACCCGGTGATGTTCTGCGTCGAGGTGGTGGCGGCGCTCACCACCCTGCTGGTCCTGCGCGATGCGGTCACGGGCGCCGGGGTCTCCGGCTTCGCCGTGCAGATCGTCGTCTGGCTGTGGTTCACGCTGATCTTCGCCAACTTCGCCGAGGCGGTGGCGGAAGGGCGCGGCAAGGCCCAGGCCGCCAGCCTGCGCAAGACCCGCACCGAGACCAGCGCCAGGAAGCTGGAGAACGGCACCGTCCGCACGGTGCCCGCCACCGATCTCAAGCCCGGCGACCTCGTGCTGGTCGAGGCCGGCGACATCATCCCGTCCGACGGCGAGGTGGTGGAAGGCGTCGCCTCGGTCAACGAGGCCGCCATCACCGGCGAATCCGCCCCCGTCATCCGCGAGAGCGGCGGCGACCGCTCGGCCGTCACCGGCGGCACCCAGGTGCTGTCCGACCAGATCAAGGTCCGGATCACCGCCGCCCCCGGCTCGACCTTCCTCGACCGCATGATCTCGCTGGTGGAGGGCGCCCAGCGCCAGAAGACCCCCAACGAGATCGCACTGAACATCCTGCTGGCCGGGCTGACCATCGTCTTCGTCATCGCGGTGGCGACGATCCCCAGCTTCGCCGCCTATGCCGGCGGGTCGGTCGGCGTGCTGGTGCTGGTGGCGCTGTTCGTCACGCTGATCCCGACCACCATCGGCGCTCTGCTGTCCGCGATCGGCATCGCCGGCATGGACCGCCTCGTCCGCTTCAACGTGCTCGCCATGTCAGGCCGGGCGGTGGAGGCGGCGGGCGACGTGGATACGCTGCTGCTCGACAAGACCGGTACCATCACGCTGGGCAACCGCCAGGCGGCCGAGTTCCTGCCGGTCGCCGGCGTCGGCGAGGAAGAGCTGGCCGACGCCGCCCAACTCGCCTCGCTGGCCGACGAGACGCCGGAAGGCCGGTCCATCGTCGTGCTCGCCAAGGAGGAATACGGCATCCGCGCCCGCAGGATGGAGGAGATGCACGCCTACTTCGTCCCCTTCACCGCCCAGACCCGCATCAGCGGCATCGACACCGATGGCACGGTGATCCGCAAGGGTGCGGTGGACGCGGTGCTGGCCCATGTGAACGGGGCGCAGCGCGTCGCGGTGGCCGGCGGCCGCGGCGTCACCGCGCTGCACCCGGCCGCCGGCCCGGCGGAGCGGGAAATCCTCGCCATCGCGGAACGGGTGGCCAAGGCCGGCGGCACGCCGCTGGCGGTGGCCCGAGACGGCCGGCTGCTCGGCATCATCCACCTGAAGGACATCGTCAAGGGCGGCATCCGCGAACGCTTCGCCGCCCTGCGCCAGATGGGCATCCGCACGGTGATGATCACCGGCGACAACCCGATGACCGCTGCCGCCATCGCCGCCGAGGCCGGGGTGGACGATTTCCTCGCCCAGGCGACGCCCGAAGCCAAGCTCCAGCTGATCCGCGACGAGCAGGCGAAGGGCAAGCTGGTCGCCATGTGCGGCGACGGCACCAACGATGCGCCGGCACTGGCCCAGGCCGATGTCGGGGTGGCGATGAACACCGGCACCGTCGCGGCGCGCGAGGCCGGCAACATGGTCGATCTGGACAGCGACCCGACCAAGCTGATCGAGATCGTCGAGATCGGCAAGCAGCTGCTGATGACCCGCGGCGCGCTCACCACCTTCTCCATCGCCAATGACGTGGCGAAGTATTTCGCCATCATCCCGGCGATGTTCCTCGCTTTCTACCCGCAGCTCCAGGCGCTGAACGTGATGGGGCTGCACAGCCCGGAAAGCGCCATCCTGTCGGCGATCATCTTCAACGCGCTGATCATCGTGGCGCTGATCCCGCTGGCGCTGCGCGGCGTGCGCTATCGCGCCGTCGGTGCCGCCTCGCTGCTGCGCCGCAACCTGCTGATCTACGGCCTTGGCGGCCTCGTGGTGCCCTTCGTCGGCATCAAGGCGATCGACCTGATCGTCACCGCCGCCGGTCTTGTTTGAGGAGCCTGTCATGTTGAAGGATCTGCGTCCCGCCCTGGTGATGACCGTCGCGCTGACGGCCATCACCGGACTCGCCTACCCGCTGGCCGTCACCGGCGCCGCGCAAGTCCTGTTCCCGCACCAGGCCAACGGCAGCCTGATCGAACGGAACGGGACAATCGTCGGCTCCAGCCTGATCGGGCAGGATTTCACCGGCGCGGGCTATTTCCACCCGCGCCCCTCGGCCACCACCGGCGCCGACCCCGCCGACCCGGCCAAGACCGTGCCGTCTCCCTACAACGCGGCGAACTCGATGGGCTCCAACCTCGGCCCGACCAGCAAGGCACTGGTCGACCGCGTTCAGGCCGACGCCGAAAAGCTGAAGGCCGAAAATCCCGGCGTCCCGGTTCCGGTGGAGCTGGTGACCACATCGGGCAGTGGTCTCGACCCCGATCTGTCGCCGGCAGCCGCCGACTTCCAGGTGCCTCGCGTCGCCAAGGCCCGCGGCCTGACGGAAGATGCGGTACGCAAGCTGGTTGCCGATACAACCGAACCGCGCCCGCTCGGTTTCCTGGGCGAGCCGACCGTCAACGTCCTGGCGCTCAACCTCGCCCTGGACCAAGCAGCCGGCAAAGCAGCAGGAGGCAAGTAGCCGGCCGGTGCTGTGCAATGGGACCGTCGGAATCGGCTATCCTCCGCAACGGCCGGCGGAGTAATCCATAGCCGGGCTTGAGGCCGGGTTTGGGACCGCATCTGGAGCGGCGGGAGCGGAAAGGGACGATGCCATGACCGACGAACAGGGCGACCGCATCCAGGGCGACCGCGCCGGCCGGCCATCTCCCGACGCGCTGCTGCGCCAGGCGGCGAAGGAGGCGCAGGGACGGCTCAAGATCTTTCTTGGGGCCGCCCCCGGCGTCGGCAAGACCTTCGAGATGCTGCAAACCGCCCAGGCCAAGCGCCGCGATGGCGTCGACATCGTCGTCGGGGTGGTCGAAACCCACGGACGGCGCGAGACGGAGGCGCTGGTCGCCGGGCTGGAGGTGGTTCCGCGCCGCACCATCGAGCACAAGGGCCATGTCCTGACCGAGATGGATGTGGACGCCATCCTCGCCCGTCGCCCGAAAATCGTGCTGGTCGACGAGCTGGCCCACACCAACGCCGACGGCGGCCGCCATCCGAAGCGGTATCTCGACGTCGAGGAGCTGCTGGCTGCCGGCATCGACGTCTACACCACCCTGAACATCCAGCATGTCGAAAGCCTGAACGACGTCGTCGCCAAGATCACCCGCGTCCGCGTCCGCGAGACGGTGCCCGATTCGATCCTCGACCGGGCCGACGACATCGAGGTCATCGACATCGCGCCCGACGACCTGATCCAGCGCCTCCAGCAGGGCAAGGTCTATGTCCCGCGCACGGCCGAGCGGGCGATCCGGCATTATTTCTCGCCCGGAAACCTGACGGCACTCCGCGAGCTTGCGCTGCGGCGCACCGCCGACCGCGTCGACGAGCAGCTGCTGACCCACATGCAGGCGCATGCCATCTCCGGCCCCTGGGCTGCCGGCGAGCGGCTGCTGGTCTGCATCAACGAGGACGCCAGCGGCGGCGCCCTGGTCCGTTACGCCCGCCGTCAGGCCGAGCGGCTGCGCGCCCGCTGGGGCGCCATCCATGTCGAGACGAGCCGGGCGCTGCGCCTGAGCGAGGCCGACCGCGACCGCATCGCCGACACGCTGCGTCTGGTGGAGCGGTTGGGCGGCGAGGCGGTCACGCTGCCCGGCAGCGATGTCGCCGACACCGTCGTCGACTATGCGCTCACCAACAACGTCACGCACATCGTCATCGCCAAATCCACCCGTCCGCGCTGGTCGGAACTGCTGAACGGCTCCGTGGCGCACAGCCTGATCCGCCGGGCGGGCGACATCAGCGTGCATGTCATCGCCGCCAGTTCCGGCACCCCGCTTCCCGCCAGGACGGTCAGGACGGAGGCGGCCCGGCAGCGGGCCTTCGCATGGTGGCCCTACGTCGCCAGCACGGGCTATGTCGCGGCGGCGCTGGGCGCCGGGCATGTCCTACACCGGGTGCTGGCCCTCAACAACATGGCGCTGGTCTTCCTGACCGCCGTGCTGGCGAGCGCCGTCACCGGCGGGCTGGCCCCGTCGCTCTATGCCAGCGTGATCAGCGTCCTCGCCTTCAACTATTTCTTCCTGCCGCCGCTCTACACCTTCACGATTTCCGATCCGGAGAACATCGTCGCCTTGCTGGTCTTCGCCGTCGTCTCGGTGATCGCCAGCAACCTGACCGCCCGCGTCCGCGCCCAGGCGGTGACCGCGAGGCTCCGCGCCAAGACGACGGAAGACCTCTACCAGTTCAGCCGCAAGCTGGCCGGCGTGGTGACCATGGACGATTTGCTGTGGGCCACCGCCTACCAGATCGCCGCCATGCTGAAGGTCCATGTCGTTCTGCTGCTGCCCGAGAATGGACCTGGGGATGGTGCCGGGAAGGGCCCAGGAAATGGCAGTGTTGCGGTCAGGGCCGGCTATCCGCCGGAGGACGTCATCGAGGACGCCGATCTGGCCGCGGCGGTCTGGGCATGGGAAAACAACCGGCCGACCGGCAAGGGCGCGGACACGCTTCCCGGCGCCAAGTGGCTGTTCCTGCCGATGCGCACCGGGCGGGGCGTCGTCGGGGTGGTCGGCATCGACACCGGCGGCGGAAAGGGGCGGACCGGCGGTTACCTGACGCCGGATGAGCGCCGGCTTCTCGACGCGCTGATCGATCAGGCCGCCCTGGCGATCGAACGGGTGACGCTTGCCGAAGATGTCGACCGCAGCAAGCTGGCGGCGGAAACCGAACGGTTGCGCTCGGCCCTGCTCACCTCGATCTCGCATGACCTGCGCACGCCGCTGGCCTCCATCCTGGGCTCGGCGACCAGCCTCGTCGGCTATGGACCGATGATGGACGAGGACGACCGGCGCGACCTCGCGGCGACCATCCAGGAGGAGGCGGAGCGTCTCAACCGCTTCATCGCCAATTTGCTGGACATGACGCGGCTGGAATCCGGGGCCATCCGGCCGCGCACAGGTGCGGTCGACCTGTCCGAGGTGGTCGGCAGCGCGTTGGAGCGGGTGTCCCGCATCCTCGCCGGCCATCGGGTCGAGGTCGATCTTGCCGCCGGCCTGCCGATGGTGGACATCGATGCCGTATTGATCGAACAGGCGCTGTTCAACCTGCTCGACAATGCCGGCAAATACGCGCCGGCCGGGTCGACGATCACGGTGCGCGGACGGCAGGATGGCACCCTCGTCCGCATCGAGGTGCTGGACGAGGGAGGCGGCATTCCGCCCGAGGATGTGGAGCGCATCTTCGACAAGTTCTACCGTGTCCATGCCCAGGACCGGCAGCGCGCCGGCACCGGGCTGGGGCTGGCGATCTGCCGGGGCTTCGTCGAGGCGATGGGCGGGACGGTCACGGCCGGCAACCGCCGCGACCGGAGCGGCGCCGTCTTCACCCTGACCCTCCCCAAGGCAGCCGACATGTCCGGATATGAAGAGGAAGCCGCCGCATGAAATCGGACTCCATCCCGCTGCGCGTGCTCGTCGTCGATGACGAACCGCCGATCCGGCGCTTTCTGCGCACCAGCCTGACCGCCCAGGGATACGACATCGTCGAGGCGGAGGACGGGACCAAGGCCCTGGAGGAGGTGCGGCGGCGCTCCCCCGATCTGCTGGTCCTCGATCTCGGGCTGCCGGGCATCGACGGGCTGGAGGTCATCCGCCGCCTGCGCGGAAGCGGCGCGACCCTGCCGATCATCGTGCTGTCCAGCCGGGTCGACGAGGCCGGAAAGGTCGAGGCGCTCGATCTAGGTGCGGACGACTATGTGACCAAGCCCTTCGGGGTCGAGGAACTGCTGGCCCGCATCCGCACGGCCATGCGCCACAAGCTGCAACAGCAGGGGGAACGCCCGCTGTTCCGCAGCGGCGACCTGACGGTCGATCTGGTCCGGCGCATCGTCACCGTGCGCGGCGAGGACGTGAAGCTGTCGCCGCGCGAGTACGACCTGCTGCGGCTTCTGGTGGCGCATGCCGGCAAGGTGCTGACCCACCGCTTCATCCTCAAGGAGGTGTGGGGCGGTGAAACCGACATCCAATATCTGCGGATCTACATCCGCCAGTTGCGGCAGAAGATCGAGCCCGATCCTGAGCGGCCCCATCACATCCTGACCGAGACGGGGGTCGGATACCGGCTGCGCGCACCGGATTGAAGCGACTGCGCGTTTCCCGCCGACCGCCCCGCGACAGCCGCCGACACAGGTTTCATGACGATTCGATGACGGGTGGCCGCAAGCCGATTCCCGCTCTTGACCTTGGCCGGCCAGGGGAGTAGAGGGGCGGCATCGTCACCGCATGATCGTTCTTGTCCGCCCTGCCCGCCGGGTCGGCGGCCGGATCGAAAAGGCAAGAGATGGACAGCCCCAGTAGTCGATCTACTCACATTCCCCTGACGACACCGTTCGCGGGCTGACCTCTTGAAGGGGTTCACCCGCGGCCCGTCGTCTTCGGGCCGATCAGAGGTGGACCATGGTGAAGCTCCTCACCATCCCGGTTTCCATGCGCCGCCGCTCCGATGGGCGCGGGTGCTTTTCCGTGACGGGCGACCTGCGCCCGCCAAGTCGCTGACCCCACGCCACTCCTCCTGAAAATCCGCATCGGCGCCTCTGCCGCGCCGCCACCGTTTTCCTTGCCGGCCGGTCCCACGACGGGACCGCAGGATGGATAGTCATGGTCTGGATCAACACGAATGTCTCGGTGAAGGCGGCCGACGCCGCGCCGAACCGGTGGGACGTCGTCGCCCTGCCGCTGGTCATCGGCCTGCTGGCCCTGCTCGCCATCGGCGGCCATCAGATGGCCCTGCCGCTCGACAGCGTCGAAGAGGTGCCGGTCACGCTGGACCCCTGGATGCTGCCGGAATACGCCCTGCGCTCGACACTGCGGATGCTGGCGGCGATGGCGGCTTCGCTGCTGTTCACCTTCACCTATGCCACGCTGGCGGCCAAGAGCCGGCGGGCCGGCATGCTGCTGATCCCGGTGCTGGACGTGCTCCAGTCGGTGCCGGTGCTGGGATACATCTCCTTCACCGTCGTCTTCTTCCTGGGGCTTTTCCCGGGCAGCGTGCTGGGAGCCGAATGCGCGGCGATCTTCGCCATCTTCACCAGCCAGGCCTGGAACATGGCCTTCAGCTTCTACCAGTCGCTGCGCACCGTCCCGCGCGACTTGGACGAGGCGGCGACCGGCTTCGGCTTTTCCGGCTGGCAGCGCTTCTGGACGCTGGAAGCGCCCTATGCCGCACCCGGACTGGTGTGGAACATGATGATGTCGATGTCCGGCGGCTGGTTCTTCGTCGTCGCGTCGGAGGCGATCACCGTCGGCGACCACACCATCACCCTGCCCGGCATCGGCTCCTACCTCGCCAAGGCCATCGACGGGCAGCGGCTGGACGCCGTCGGCTGGGCGGTGCTGGCAATGCTGCTGGTGATCCTGGCCTATGACCAGCTGCTGTTCCGCCCGCTGGTCGCCTGGGCCGACAAGTTCCGGGTCGAACTGACCGGGGCGCAGGAGGTCCCGGAGTCCTGGCTGCTCACCCTGTTCCAGCGCACCCGCTTCTTCCGCGCCGTCTTCGCACCGTTCGAGCGGATGCTCGGCCAGTTGGTCTGGCTTCGCCTGCCGGTGGGCGGTGCGAGCCGCGGTGCGGCGGGCGGCCTGCGGACGGTCGGCGGGCTGCTCGACCGGGTGCCGGCGCAGGCCGTCGACGTGGTCTGGTATCTGCTCCTGGCGGTGGCGGGCCTGTGGGCCGGCTGGTCGATGATCGCCTTCGTCTCCTCCGGCGTCGAATTGGGCGATGTCGGCACCGTGCTTCTGCTCGGTGGTGCCACGCTGCTGCGGGTGATCGTGCTGATCGCGGTGGCGACGCTGGTCTGGGTACCGCTGGGCGTGCTGATCGGGCTGCGGCCCCGGCTGGCGGAGAAGGTCCAGCCGGCGGCCCAGTTCCTCGCCGCCTTTCCGGCCAACCTGCTGTTCCCGGTGGCGGTGATCGCCATCGTCCGCTTCGACCTGAACCCGGATGTCTGGCTCAGCCCGCTGATGATCCTCGGCACCCAGTGGTACATCCTGTTCAACGTCATCGCCGGGGCCACCGCCTTTCCCGGCGACCTGAAGGAGGCGGCGGCCAATTTCCGCATCCGCGGCTGGCAATGGTGGCGCGACGTCATGCTGCCGGGCGTCTTCCCCTACTATGTCACCGGGGCGGTCACCGCGTCCGGCGGGTCGTGGAACGCCAGCATCGTGGCGGAGGCGGTGAACTGGGGCGACACCCGGCTGACCGCCCATGGCTTGGGCAGCTACATCGCCCAGGCCACCGAGGCCGGCGACTACCCCCGCATCGTGCTGGGCATCGCCGTCATGTCGCTGTTCGTCATCCTGTTCAACCGTCTGCTGTGGCGTCCGCTCTATGCGTTCGCCGAACGCCGCCTGCGCCTCGCCTGAGGAGGACCCCGCCATGCTGAACACCCGCAACACCACCATCTTCGAACTGAGCGGCGTCCGTCAGGCCTATGCCAAGCCGTCGGGGCAGGATTACGTCGTGCTCGACAACGTCGATTTGACCTTGCGCGACGGCGAGATCGTCGGGCTGCTCGGCCGCTCCGGCTCGGGCAAATCGACTCTGCTGCGCATCGTCGCCGGGCTGGTCAAGCCGACCGGCGGCTCCGTCCGCCATCATGGCGAACCGGTCGCCGGCCCGGCCGACGGGGTGGCGATGGTCTTCCAGACCTTCGCACTGTTCCCCTGGCTGACGGTGTGGGAGAACGTCATGGCCGGTCTGAAGGCCAAGGGCGTGCCGGTTCGGGAGGCCGAGGCACGGACCGAGGAGGCCATCGACCTGATCGGCCTGTCCGGCTTCGAATCCGCCTATCCCAAGGAGCTGTCCGGCGGCATGCGCCAGCGGGTGGGATTCGCCCGCGCGCTGGTGGTCCATCCGGAAATCCTGCTGATGGACGAGCCCTTCTCGGCACTGGACGTGCTGACGGCGGAGACTCTGCGCACCGACCTGCTCGACCTGTGGATGGAGCGGCGGCTGCCGATCAAGTCGATCCTGATGGTGACCCACAACATCGAGGAGGCGGTGCTGATGTGCGACCGCATCCTGGTCTTCTCCTCCAACCCCGGCAGGGTGGCGGCGGAGATCCGGGTGGACATCCCCCACCCGCGCAACCGTCTGGACCCGCAGTTCCGCGCCATGGTGGACGACATCTATGGCCGGATGACCGCGCGCAAGCCCCTGGTGGCATCGTCGCCGGCGGCCAAGCAGCCGCCGGCCCATGCCGTGCCGCTCGAGCATGTGTCGACCAACCTGCTGGCCGGCCTGCTGGAGACGCTGGCTTCGCCGGCCTACCATGGCAAGGCGGACCTGCCGCATCTGGCCGCGGCGCTCCAGCATGAGATCGACGACCTGTTCCCGATCGCCGAGACGTTGCAGATGCTGGGACTGGCGGAGGTGGCGGAGGGCGACATCCACCTGACCGAGCCCGGCCGGCTGTTCGCCGAATCCGGCCTGGAGGACCGCAAGCGGCTGTTCGCGGAGCATCTGATCCGCTACGTGCCGCTTGCTGCCCACATCCACGGCCTGCTGAAGGAATCGGTGACGCAGCGCGTGCCGAGCAACCGCATCCGCGCCGACCTGACGCCTTTCATGAGCGAGGGCTATGCCGAGGAGACGCTGAAGGCGGTCACCAGCTGGGCACGCTATGCCGAGCTGTTCACCTACGATGACGAGACCGAGACCTTCGCGTTCGAGGACGCGGACTGAACGGACGGACGGAGCCGTTCACAGGAGCCGGCCCCGTCAATTCAGCGGAAGCCGGATCGGCACCGACGCTTCCCGTCGGCTGTCCGGTCCGGCATCGTCCCGGTGCTGTCCGCAGTCAGGGATGGCGGCCAATCATTTGCGGGCGCATGTCTTCACATCGTCTTCGCTGATCGAGAAGGCATAGGCCTCGGTCCCCGACAGGGCGACATTGCGCAGGACGCAGGTGCGTCCCTTCTTGTCCTTCATTCTGACATCCCAGGTTCCCGGCTTGACGTCGCTGAGCTTCAGCCGCTCATCGGCCTCGACCGTCTTGTCCTTGTCGTTCAGCGTCTGGTTCTTGCCCCACTTGTTCGTGCCGGGTTCGGCGAGTTTCAGCTCGGTGATGGTTTCGGTGGTCAGGTTCCAGAACTTCAGCGTCTGCGCCGTCTGGGCCTGCGCTGTCGTGACGAACGATCCCACGCACAGCAGCAGAATGGGGATAAGGCTGTTCCGTTTCATGATTTTTCCTCCCTTGGGTTGCGCAAGGCACGCTCGATCTGAGCACAGGCCAGGAAGAAGCGGAATGCGACAATGGGATAAGCTGATTGTGTGAGTGGCGTCTCGCGAGTGGTGCGAGACCACGCGGAGACAGCACAACCCAGGGCACGGGCTGCCGGCGACCGCCCGCACACCATCGGAGAGGGTGGTCAAATCGTCCCGCCACCGCCGAATGGCTTGACTGGACCCGGCTGCGCGTGAAGGTTGGTTACGGCTTTCCGCAACAGCCGGCTCCCCCGTATGGCCCGCCGCCAGACCGCGCGCAACCCGCATGCCTCCCTCCGGATCGGCGCCCCCGCCGGCACGGTCGGGCTGCGCCGCGCGCTGGTTGGCTGGCTTGCCGTCCTGGCTCTGCTGATCCAGGTGGCGGTTCCCGATCTGGCCATGGCGGCACGGGCACAGGCGGGATTGCCCGCCGGGTTCCTGACCGCTCCGACGGCGGCCGACCATTGCGGCACCACCCCGTCCGATGCACAGGACAGCGAAGGGCTGGCTGGCGGAGACCATGACGGTTCCAGCCATCCCGTCATGGATCATGACAGCCTCTGCGCCTTCTGCCTTGTGCTCAGCATCCATGGCCTGCTCCCCGGTTCCGCGGTCGTCCGGCCACAGGCTGTCCATCGCGTGCCGGTCGCCGCACCGGTTGCCGCCGGCATTCGCCCGGACGACCATTTCCTGACCTGCCTCAATCCCCGCGCTCCGCCGGTGTGACGGCCTGTTCCCCCGTCATCACCGGACCATCATTCCGTTCAGGAGCGCACCATGACCCGCATCATTTCCCTGGCGCTCGCCGCCGGGACCCTTTGCCTTGCCCTGTCCGCCGGCAGCGCCGCTGCGCATGTCACGCTGGAAACCCGCGAAGCGCCGGCCGGCAGCTATTACAAGGCGGTGCTCAAGGTCGGCCACGGCTGCGACGGCTCGCCGACCACTGCCATCCGCGTCCGCCTGCCCGACGGGGCGGTGCTGGCCAAGCCGATGCCGAAGCCGGGCTGGACCCTGGCGACCAAGGAAGGCCCCTACGCCCAGCCTTATGAGTCGCACGGCCGCAGCATCACCCAGGGCGTCACCGAAATCGCCTGGACCGGCGGCAGCCTGCCCGACGCTTGGTACGACGAGTTCGTCTTTCAGGTCGTGCTGCCCAAACAGCCCGCCGGCACCATGCTTTACATCCCGGTGGTGCAGGAGTGCGAGAAGGGCGTCCACCGCTGGATCGAGATCCCCGAAGCCGGCAAACCGGCGGACGATTATCGGGAGCCGGCACCGGGCCTCAAGCTGACCGAACCCAAGCAGCACTGACGGCGCCCCGGCACCGGCCGGAAGATCGGGCTGCATGCCGGCTGCCGCGACGGCTGAGCGGCATGCAGCCCCTTGGCCGCCTCCCCCTTGGCCACATCTCTTCCGGCCCTCGCCCTTCCCGATAGCGAGGCATCTTCATGCATCCCAGCCCGCGTCGCAGGCTTACGGGTCTGTCCGTCCTCTTCTTCGCCCTGCTGCTCCTCGCTGCCCTGCCGCGGACCGGCTGGGCCCATGCCGTCCTGATGGAGTCCGTGCCGGCCGACGGCGCCAGCCTCGACGCCGCGCCGGCAGCCCTGTCGCTGGAGTTCAATGAACCTGTCACTCCGGTCCGCATCCAACTACTCGACGGGCAGGGGCAGGACATGGCCGATCCGCAGGGTGCGCTGGCGGAGAACAACCGCGTCCGCCTCGCCCTGCCGCCGGGTCTGTCGAAGGGCCTGTACGTCGCCAGCTATCGCGTCACCTCCGCGGACGGCCATCCCGTCGCAGGTTCATTCACGTTCGGAATCGGTGTGACGCCGGCACCGACGACCGGCACGCCCCCGGTGGACGATCCGTCCCGGGCTGCCGCCTTCGCCGGGCTGCTGCTGCGGGCGATGCACTATGCCGCCCTGCTGGCGGGGACCGGGGGTGGCCTGTTCCTGGTGCTGGTGACCGGGCGCTGGGCACCGCTCAACGACCGCCTGAAACCCGCGCTGTGCCTGATGCTGCTGGTGGCCGGCCTGTCGGCGGCGGGGCTGGTGGGAGTGACCGGGGCGACTCTGGCCGGCCAGCCGCTGGCCGCCCTGGCGACAGCAGCACCCTGGAGCATCGGGGCGGGGAGCAGCGTCGGCCTCAGCGCCGGCATCGCTCTGCTGGCCCTGCTCTGCTCGGCTTGCGGCTTGACCATCGAGGCCCGCTCTGCGATGGGACCGGCGCTGCTGGTGGTGGGGGCGTTGCTGGGGGCTGCCTCACTGGCCGCCACCGGCCACGCCGCCACGGCTCCTCCCCGCTGGCTGAGTGCACCGCTTGTCGGCCTGCACGGGCTGATGGCGGCCTTCTGGGTCGGCGCCTTCTGGCCGTTGTCCATGGCACTGCGCCTGGAATCCCCGGCCGAGGCCGCGAGGCTGACGCGCCGCTTCTCGCGCATCGCCATCGGTGCCGTGGCCGCTCTGGCCGGAGCCGGCATGGTTCTGTCCGCGATCCAACTCCAGTCGGTGCAGGCCGTGCTGTCCAGCGGCTATGGTTGGCTATGGCTGGGTAAGATGCTGGCAGTCCTGCTGCTGCTCGCACTGGCAGCGTGGAACCGGCAATTCCTGACTCCTGCCCTGGACAGGAACGGTGACCGGAGTGGCGACCGCGCCGTCAGGTCCCTGCGGCGGAGCATCGGCCTGGAGATGGCGGCGGCAGGAACCGCCCTACTGCTGACGGCGGCCTTCGCCCTGACGCCGCCGCCGCGCGCACTCCATGCAAACGAGGAGAAGCCGCCGGCCGGCTTTTCCGCCGTCACGGTGAAAGGCGGGCTCATCGCCCTCATCGACGTCGGCCCGGCCAGTCCTGGGCGCAACGGCGTCCGGCTTCACCTTCAGAACGAGGACGGCAAACCGGTTGCCGCCCGTGAGGTGACGATGAATTGGGAGCTTCCTTCGGCGGGTGTGGCTCCGCTGCGGCATGCCCTGACGAGCTTCGGTCCCGGCTTCTTCGGAGCCGACGACACGACGCTGCCGCTGGCCGGGCAATGGTCGTTGCGCCTTGAGGTGCTGATCGACGATTTCGACAAGCGGGTGTTCCAGACGGAGGTTCCGATCAGGGAAACGCCGGCAAGCACGGAGGGGATTCCCACGAGCCCGAACCTTCGCTAGAATCGAGCCCGGTCCCGCCATCCACGGTCTTCGATCCCATGGTCAACAGCGCTGACAACTCCAGCCCGTCCATCGATCTCCGCTGTGACCATTGCGGCCGGCCACATGGGCAGATGCTTCGTTGCCTGCCCGACGGCCGTTGGCTGTCGCCCGACAACGGGTGGATCGACGCCAACGGCGACCAGGCGTCCTGGCCGGATGTCGTCGACTACGCCCGTCTGCGTCACTCGCGTGCCGTTGTCGGTCTCTACCGTCAGTCGGCAGCGGCAAGGATGGCCGCTGAGGTCAGTCACCGGCTCTGCCGTCGCTGCCACCTCGTGACCGGTCGCGAGGAACATCGACGGGTGGCGCGACTGCGGGCCCTCACGCGCTTCGCCCTCGGCGACCTGTTCGACGGCACCTACGCCGTCTGAGCGGCGGCCGGACACGCGCAGGCAAGCCCGGCGCATAAATCACTGAAGCCCGGCATTTCTTGATGCCCTGGAACGACGGCACAGCATTGCGCCGTCGGCGAAAGCGCGCGGAATTGGTGCGGCGCAGCAACGCAAACGTTTGCGCAAACGTTTCGATGGCGCTAGCTTCGGCCTGTCCCGCCCAGTTGGAGCCGCTTTGCGATGAAACGGATTGGCCTTCTCAATGCCCCGCTCAGCCATGCGATCGCCTCGCTTGGCCATACGCAGGCGTTGGTCATCGCCGATGCGGGGCTGCCGATTCCGGCCGGACCGGAGCGGATCGACCTTGCGGTGACGCCGGGCCTGCCGTCCTTCCTCGAGATCCTCGACGCGGTGGCGGACGAGATGATGGTGGAGCGCGTGGTGATCGCGGGCGAAATGGCTATCGTGAATCCGTCGCTGCGCGCCCAGCTGTCGGTGCGGCTGGACCGCATGGCCGCGGCGCAGGGCCGGCAGATCGCGGTGGAGGAAGTCCCCCATGAAGAGTTCAAGCGGCTGACCGTGTCCTCCGCCGCTGTCGTGCGCACGGGCGAGTGCAGCCCCTACGCCAACATCCTTCTCTATTCCGGCGTAACCTTCTGAGCGCAGAGGGCGTGATGGATTCCCGATCCGGATTCCTGCTCGACCTCCAGGGGGTCGGCAAAGGCTTTAACGGCGTGACGGTGCTGGACGGGGTGGATTTCCGCCTGCGTGCCGGCGAGGTCATGGCCCTGATCGGGGAGAATGGCGCCGGCAAATCGACGCTGATGCGGATCGTCACCGGCATCCTCCAGCCGGACAGCTCCAGCGCGATGATGTTCCGCGGCCAGCCGGTGCGCTTCACCGCGCCGCGGCAGGCCATCGACGCCGGCATCGCGATGATCCATCAGGAACTGAACCTGCTCCCCCACCTGTCGGTGGCCGACAACATCTGGCTGGGGCGCGAACCGCGCAACCGGCTGGGCCTGATCGACCGCGGCCGCATGCGGCGCGAAGCAAAGGCCCTGCTGGAGCGGCTGCGCCAGACCATCGATCCGGACTGTCCGGTCGGAAGCCTCAGCGTCGGGCAGCAGCAGATGGTGGAGATCGCCCGCGCCCTGTCGCTGAACGCCGAACTGATCGTCATGGACGAGCCGACCGACGCGCTGACCGACGTCGAGACCGCCGTCCTGTTCGAAGTGATCCGCGGCCTGAAGGCCGACGGCAAGGGCATCGTCTACATCTCGCACCGGCTGGGCGAAATCTTCGCGCTGTGCGACAGCGTCACGGTCCTGCGCGACGGCCACATGGTCCATCGCGGAGCGGTCGCCGATCTCGACGAGGCGGCCCTGATCCGCCACATGGTGGGCCGCTCGATCACCGACCAGTATCCCTATCTGCCCTGTCCTGCCGGGGCCGAGCGGCTGACGGTGGAGGGATTGAGCGCCGACGGCGTGAACGATGTCAGCTTCAGTGCCGCCGGTGGCGAGATTCTGGGATTCGCCGGGCTGATGGGCGCCGGGCGGACCGAACTGGGCAAGGCGATCTTCGGCGCCAGCCGGCTGCGCGCCGGCAGCGTCCGCGTCGATGGCGCCGAGGTGCGGCTGCGCCATCCCCGCGACGGCGTCGCCGCCGGCATCGCCTATGTTCCGGAAGACCGCAAGGCAGAGGGGCTGATCCAGGGCCATTCGATCCGCACCAACATGTCGCTGGCGGCGCTCAAGCAGCTCTGCGGCCCCGGCGGTGTCGTCCGCCAGGCCGACGAGCGGACGGCCGTCGACCGCTTCATGGCCGCCTTCGCCGTCAAGGCGCATGGCATCGGGGCGGAGGTGCGGACGCTGTCCGGCGGCAACCAGCAGAAGATCTCGCTGGCCAAGGCGCTGATGCTGTCGCCCAAAATCGTGATCCTCGACGAGCCGACGCGCGGCGTCGATGTCGGCGCACGGCGCGAGATCTACGGCCTGATCAACGATCTGAAGGCCAAGGGCCTGTGCATCCTGCTGATGTCCTCGGACATGCCGGAGTTGTTGGGCCTGTCGGACCGCATCCTGGTGATGGCGGGCGGTCGGATCACCGGCCGCTTCGGCCGGGACGAGGCGACCCAGGAAAAGATCATGGCCTGCGCGATCGGCTGACGGGCAGGAAGAGAGACGACGATGACCACGCTGAAACGCTTCCTGTCCCGCAACAAGCCGCTGGTCGGCCTGATCGTGCTGATGGCCGCCGTCGCGGTCATGAGCCCCAGCTTCATGACCGTCGACAATCTGTTGAACATCCTGCGGCAGACCTCGATCAACGCGGTGATCGCGGTGGGCATGACCTACGTCATCCTGTCGGGCGGCATAGACCTGTCGGTCGGATCGGTGCTGGCCTTCTGCGGCGCCGTCTGCGCCTGGCTGGTGGCCGGCGACCTGTCGATCTGGCTGGCGATCCCGCTCAGCCTGCTGCTGGGCGCCGGTCTGGGCGCCATCAACGGCGTCGTGATCGGCACCGGCGGCGTGCAGCCCTTCGTCGCCACGCTGGTCGCCATGACGATGCTGCGCGGCGCCACGCTGGTCTTCACCGACGGCCGGCCGATCACCACCGGGACCGGTGCGGCGGCCGACGCCTTCTGGAGCGTCGGCGGCGGCTATCTGCTCGGCATTCCGGTGCCGGTGGTCGTGGCGGCAGCGGTCTTCGCCGTCTGCGGCCTTGTCCTGACGCGCACCCGCTTCGGCCGCTACACCTATGCGGTCGGCGGCAACGAGGTGGTGGCGCGGTTGTCCGGCATCCGCGTTAATCTGGAAAAGACGACGATCTACGCCCTGTCGGGCCTGCTGGCGGCGCTGGCCGGCGTCATTTTGACCGCCCGGCTGGAAAGCGCGCAGCCGACCGCCGGCGCCGGGTACGAACTGGATGCCATCGCCGCCGTCGTGGTCGGCGGCACCAGCCTGTCCGGCGGCAAGGGCACCCTGTTCGGCACGCTGGTCGGCGCCCTCATCATCGGCGTGCTGAACAACGCGCTGAACCTGATGGACGTCTCCTCCTATTACCAGATGATCGCCAAGGGCGCGGTCATCCTGCTCGCGGTGCTCGCCGACAGCCGCAAGTCGCCGTAAGGCGACCGCTTCCCCGGATCGGCCCTCTTGGACCTGTTGCTTGCTCCAATCAGACGAACAAGAACGATGAGGAAGGAATCCAACCATGCGTAAGCTTCTGACCGCGGCCACCGTCGCCGCCACCGCCCTGCTCGCCTCGGCCAACGCCGCCACCACCGCTCAGGCGGCCGACACCATCGCCCTGGTCGTCTCGACCCTCAACAACCCGTTCTTCGTCACGCTGAAGAACGGCGCGGAAACCAAGGCCAAGGCGCTGGGCTACAACCTGCTGGTCCTCGATTCCCAGAACGACCCGGCCAAGGAGCTAGCCAATGTCGAGGATGTGGTGAACAAGAAGGTCAAGCTTCTGCTGGTGAATCCGACCGACTCCGACGCCGTCCGCTCGGCCGTCCGTTCGGCCAACCGCGCCAAGATCCCGGTGGTGACGCTCGACCGCTCGGCCAATGGCGGCGAGGTCGCGTCGCACATCGCGTCGGACAACGTCGCCGGCGGCCGGATGGCCGGCCAGCTGGTGGTCGACATGCTGAAGGGCCAGGGCGCGGTCGTCGAGCTGCAGGGCCTGCCGGGTGCTTCGGCCGCCCGCGACCGCGGCAAGGGCTTCCACGAGGCGGTGGACAAGGCCAGCGGCCTGAAGGTGGTGGCGAGCCAGCCGGCCGACTTCGACCGCACCAAGGCGCTGAACGTCATGGAGAACATCCTTCAGGCCCAGCAGAAGATCGACGTGGTGTTCGCTCACAATGACGAGATGGCGCTGGGTGCCGCCAAGGCGATCCAGGCGTCGGGCCGCAAGATCCCGGTGGTCGGCTTCGACGGCACCGACGAGGGCGTCGCGGCGGTCAATGCCGGCACCCTGACGGCGACGGTCGCCCAGCAGGCCGGCCTGATCGGTGAGAAGGGTGTCGAGACCGCCGACAAGGTCCTGAAGGGCGAGAAGGTCCCTGCCTTCACACCGGTTGAGTTGAAGATGGTGACGAAGTAAAGCACGAGCCCGCCTCTGCCGGTGCGGCCGACGAGGCTGGCGCCGGAGGGGGCGGAACGTGTTGAGGAGAGCGGCGGCATGGTGACGATCAGGGATGTGGCCCGCGAGGCCGGCGTGTCGATGAGCACCGTCTCCCACGTCATCAACGCCACCCGCTTCGTGGCGCCGGAAACCGAACAGCTGGTGCGCGCCGCCATCGACCGGCTGGGCTACACGCCGAACGGCATCGCGCGGGCGCTGAAAGGCAACCGCACCCGCACGCTCGGGATGATCGTCACCGCCAGCTCCAACCCCTTCTTCGCCCATGTGATCCACGGGCTGGAGACGGTCAGTTCCGACCGCGGCTACAGCCTGATCCTGTGCAACACCGACGATGAGCCGGACAAGCAGCTCCGCGCCTTCGAGGCCCTGCACAACCGGCGGATCGACGGTCTTGCGGTGCTGACCAGCAATGCCGATCCCGGCTTTCTCGACAATGTGCAGACGCGGGCACCCGACCTGCCGCTCCTGCTGCTCGACACCGATCCGCATCCGGGCGCCTGCACGGTGACCGACGATTCGGTGATGGGCGGACGGCTGGCGGCACGGCTGCTGGCGGAACGCGGCTTCCGCCGCGTCGCCTGCATCACCGGTCCGGGGCGCCATCCCCGCTCCCGCGCCCGGCTGGCCGGCCTCGTCGAGGAATTGGGCAAGGCAGGCCTGGCGTTGGAGCCGGGGCTGCTGCGCGAGGCCGACCTGACCATTGCCGGCGGCTACGCGGCAGCGGCATCGCTGCTCGACGGGGGGGAGCCGCCGGAGGCGGTCTTCGCCTTCAACGATCTGATGGCGGCCGGCGTGCTGCGCGCCGCGGCCGAACGTGGGTTGGCCGTGCCGGACCGCCTGTCGGTGCTGGGGTACGACGACATCGAACTGGCCGCCTACCTCACCCCACCCTTGTCCACCATCCGCCAATCAGCGGGCCTGCTGGGCGCCCGCGCGGCGGAGCTGCTGATCGACCATCTCGAAGACGGCCGGCCCCTGCCCGACCTGTTGACCCTGCCGCCCGACCTCGTGCTCCGCGCCTCGGTCGGCTGGCCCTGTGCGAGGCTCTCATGACGTCAAACCGCCCTATCGTCGTCTTCGGCAGCGTCAACATCGACGTCTGCGCCTATTCCGACCGGCTTCCCCGTCCCGGCGAGACCGTGCATGGCACCGGCTATGCCATGGGGCTGGGCGGCAAGGGCGCCAATCAGGCCGCGGCATCCGCCCGGCTGGGCGGATCGGTCGAGATGGTCGGCCGGACCGGCGGCGATGCCTTCGGCGAGATGGCGCGCAGCCGGCTGGCCGGCTTTGGCGTGCGGACCGACCATCTGTCGACGGATCCGGCCCATCCGACCGGGATCGCGGTGATCGGCGTCGAATCCTCCGGCGAGAACTGCATCACCGTGATCGGCGGCGCCAACATGGCGGTGAGCGAACAGGACGTGGCGCAGGCCGCCCCGCTGTTCGCCGACGCGTCCGTGCTGCTGCTCCAGCTGGAAATCCCGCTCGCCGCCGGTCTGGCTGCGGCAAGCGCGGTGCGCGCCGGCGGCGGCCGCATCATCCTGGACCCGGCGCCGGCCCCGCATGGCGGGCTGACCGCCGACATCTTCCGGGCCGTCGACGCCATGACCCCGAACGAGACGGAGACCGAATCCCTGGTCGGGCTGCGGCCGACGACCGCGGACGAGGCCGCCGCGGCGGCGGAGCGGCTGGCCGAGCGCGGCCTGTCCATCGCCATCGTCAAGATGGGCGCCAAGGGCGTCTATTTCCGCGGCCCGGAGCGGCAAGGCTTCATCCCGCCCTTCCCGGTGACAGCGGTCGACACGGTCGCGGCCGGCGACTGCTTCAACGGCGGGCTCGCCTTCGCGCTCGCCCGCGGCGACGATCTGGCTGGCGCGGTGCGCTTCGCCGCCGCCTGCGGGGCGCTCGCCACCACCCGCGCCGGTGCTGCGGACTCGGCCCCGACGCTGGCGGAGGTGGCGGCGCTGCTGGGGTGATCGGGATCGCCCGGCGCCGCTACACGGCGTCCTGGGTCACCGCTCCATCCCCGGCATTCGACGCGTCCTCGTCCCGCCGCAGCTTGTGCAGGGCGACGTCGATGGTCCGCTCATAGCTGACCAGGGGCGGCTTCAGCCCGTGGCTGAACAGCGCCTGCCGCGAGGCGTGGCTGGTCCCGGTCAGGATCAGCTTCACGCCGCGCCGCGCCGCCTTGTGCGCAAGCCCCTCGATCGTGTTGGCCGCGGTCGAATCGAGAAACGGCACGGCGCTGAAATCGACGATCAGAACCCGGTGGGTGTCGGCGATGCGGTCGAGCACCGAACCGATGGACGCCGCCGCTCCGAAGAAGAACACGCCGGAAATCCGGTAGATCACCACCTCGGGATCGGCCGCCCCCTGATCGTAGGGCTTGCGGGCGACCAGAGCGCCGTCGGCGCTGTCCTCCGCAACGAAGGGCGTCTGGCTCTCGATGGCGGTGATCGTCGACATGCGGTGGATGAACAGCACCGAGCCGAGCGCGAAGCCAATGACGATGGCTTCGGTCAGGCCGGTGAAGATCGTCAGCAGGAAGGTGGTCAGCAGCACCGCGGCATCCCCGCGCGAGGCGCGCAGCAGGGCGGCGATGGCCGGTTTCTCCACCATGTTCCAGGACACGACGGCCAGGACGCCGGCAAGGCTGGCGAGCGGAATGAAGCTGGCGAGCGGTGCCGCGACCAGGATGAAGACCAGCAGGAACACGGCGTGCAGCATGCCGGCGACCGGCCCATGGGCACCGGCGCGCACGTTGGTCGCCGTGCGGGCGATGGTGCCGGTGACGCAGATGCCGCCGAACAGGCCGGACGCGATGTTGGCGACGCCCTGCCCGACCAGTTCGCAGTTGGAGCGATGGCGGCGCCCGGTCATGCCGTCGGCGACCACCGCCGAGAGCAGCGATTCGATGGAGCCGAGCAGCGCGAACGACACGGCGCTCGGCAGGACCGCCTGAATCTTTTCGAGCGTGATCGCCGGCAGGGCCGGCATCGGCAGGCCAGACGGAATGCCGCCGAACTTGGTGCCGATGGTCGCGACGTCGAGGCCGAAGGCGGCGGTCACGATGGCGCTGCCGGCGACCGCGATCAGCATGCCCGGCCAGTGGGGCCGCACCGCCTTCAACCCGACGATGATGCCGACGGACGCCAGCGCCAACCCGACCGACGCCGGATCGGCCGTCGGCAGGCCCGACCACAGCACCGGCAGCTTTTCAAGCAGAGGCCCGGGTTCCGGCCCGCTCAGGGTCAGGCCGAGGAGATCCTTGATCTGGCTGGCGAAGATGATCACGGCGATGCCGGCGGTGAAACCGACTGTCACCGGATAGGGCATGAATTTGATGTAGGTTCCCAACTGCAGAAGGCCGATGGCCGCCAGCATCAGGCCGGACAGCAGGGTGGCGAGGATCAGCCCGTCCATGCCATGCGCCTGCACCGTGGCGGCGACCAGCACGATGAAGGCGCCGGCAGGCCCGCCGATCTGGAACCGGCTGCCGCCCAGGGCGGAAACGAAAAAACCGCCGAAGATCGCCGTGTAGAGCCCCTGGGCCGGCGAAGCGCCCGACGCGATGGCAATCGCCATCGACAGCGGAAGCGCCACGATGGCCACCGTCAATCCGGCGATGGCGTCGGCGCGGAGGTTCGAAAGCCCGTAGCCCTCGCGCAGGATGGTGACGAGCTTCGGCGTGAACAGCTCGGCAAAGCTCGGTTGATGGGAAATCGGTACTGTCATCTGTCCGGCGGCCTTCTGGGATAAGGCGGCGGGATCGTCGGCATCAGGTCGGCGGTCGCCGTCGCGCGGTCGATGGGTTTGGCGCCAGCGTTTGGCGCAAGTGTTTCAGGGCCTGGGTGCCGGTGTCTTCAGGCGGACGCCGCGACCGCCGGCAACGCTCTGCGCGTTGTCGCCGATCAGCTCGATTCCGGCGAGGTCGAGAGCCTCCACCACCTTGGTCAGGCTCTCCACCACGCCGCGCACGTTGCCGTCGCTCGCCTCCATGCGCTGGATGGTCGGCACCGACAGTCCGGCCAGTTCGGCCAGCGTCTTCTGATCGATCCCAAGAAGCGCCCGGGCGGCGCGCAACTGCGAAGCCGTGATCATCCCGCATACCCCGCTGATACATGCAAGTCGCTATCTGAAACATATACTATGATGTTTAAAACGTCAGTAGCGATGTTTGGAACTGTTGCGCTTCTCCGGCCCCCGCTGTCGCACGCCCCGCCCGTGCCATGCGATGGAATGCATGCCCACCGGCGAAATCGGCCGTTTCGGACCCGGTATAATTTGGGCAGGATTGCCACAGAGAATTGCTGGAACATAAGGACAAGACGATGGACGGGATGGTGACGGGGCTCGACGGGCTGACCGCGGACATGACGGATTGGCGGCGCGATCTGCACGCCCATCCGGAAACCGCCTTCGAAGAGCAGCGGACCAGCGACTTCGTGGCGGAAAAGCTGGCCTCCTTCGGGCTGGAGGTTCATCGCGGCCTCGCCAAGACCGGTCTGGTCGGGATCCTGCGCAATGGCGAGGGGCCGATGGTCGGCTTCCGTGCCGACATGGACGCGCTGCACATCCACGAGGAAACCAACCTTCCGCACAGCTCGCGCAATCCCGGACGCATGCATGCCTGCGGTCATGACGGGCACACCGCCATGCTGCTGGGTGCGGCCCGCTACCTGACCGAACACCCCGAGCTGTTCCGGGGCACCATCGTCTTCATCTTCCAGCCGGCGGAGGAGAATGAGGGCGGTGGCCGGGTGATGGTGGAGGAAGGGCTGTTCGACCGCTTCCCCGTCGAAAAAGTCTTCGGCATGCACAACTGGCCGGGGCTCGAGGTCGGCCGCATCGCGCTGCGCCCCGGCCCGCTGATGGCGGCCTACGACATCTTCGAGCTGACCCTGACCGGCAAGGGCACCCATGCGGGCATGCCGCATATGGGGACCGACACGATCATGGTCGGCAGCCAGATCGTCTCCGCCCTCCAGACCATCGCCAGCCGCAGCGTCCATCCCATCGATTCGGCCGTCGTCAGCGTCACGCAATTCCACGCTGGCGATACGTGGAATGTCCTGCCCGGCACCGCCGTTCTCCGCGGCACCGTCCGGACCTTCCGGCCGGAGGTTCAGGATCTGGTTCAGCGCCGCATGGGCGAGGTGGCCACCGCCATCGCCGCCGGATTCGGAGTCGAGGCCAGCCTGCGCTACGAACGGCGCTATCCGCCCACCACCAACAGCGCCGCAGAGACGGAACTGGCCCGGCGGGCGGCGGCACGCGTGGTCGGAGAAGAAGCCCTCGACCTCGATCCGATGCCCAGCATGGGGGCCGAGGATTTCTCCTTCATGCTGCAAAAGCGCCCCGGTTGCTACGTCTGGGTTGGTGCCGGACCGTCGGACCAGGGCCGGAACCTGCACAGCCCGCACTATGATTTCAACGATGCGGTGCTGCCGATCGGCACCAGCTATTGGGTTCGGCTGGCGGAAACCGTCCTGCCGAAATGATGCAGATCATGTCATGCGCCCCGATTTCCCGATCAGGGCGCATGACATGAAAAAATTTCCGCGGAAAAATCTTGGGAATTGCGTACGTGTGTCCATTGTCCCATAGTTCGGCGGGAAACGGATGGCCCTAATTCCAAAAGGGGATAAGGGCACAGCGGATTTCAGCCAAACAGGGACGGGCGCGACGTGACGAACCAAGGGGCACATCAGGCGGCGGGCCAGGCGCAGGACATTCCGGGCCGGGGCGGCATCTGGCAGCGTCCGGACTCGCTGTGGGAGGCCACCGCCCCGCCGCCGCCCGCCCTGCCGGCGTTGCAGGACAGCGTGCAGGCCGACGTGCTGGTGATCGGCGGCGGCTTCACCGGGCTTTCCGCCGGTCTGCATGCGGCAGAGGCCGGGCGCCGCGTCGTGGTGCTGGAGGCGTCCGAGCTGGGGCGGGGTGCCTCCGGCCGCAACAACGGGCAGGTCATCCCGACGCTGACCCGTCCCGACCCCGCCGACCTCATCGACCGCTTCGGTTGGGAGAGCGGGGAGCGCCTGGTCGGGCTGATCCGGGACAGCGCCTCCACCCTGTTCGATCTGGTGCGCCGCCTCGGCATCGACTGCGCGGCGGAACAGACCGGCTGGATTCAGCCGGTCCATTCGCCGGGCCGCATCAAGATCGCCGAGCGCCGGGCAACGCAATGGGGCAAGTTCGGCGCCGATGTCGAGTTGCTCGACCGCGCCGCCGTCTCCGCCATTCTCGGCACGGATGCCTATTTCGGCGGCTGGATGAACCGGACCGGCGGGCACATCAACCCGCTGGCGCTGGTGCGCGGGCTCGCCGCCAAGGTGGTCGCGGCCGGGGCGGCGGTCTACGTCAACTCCCCCGCCTTGTCGGTGCAGCGCCGCGGCGACTCCTGGGTCGCCCGCACCCCGCAGGGCATGGTGACCGCCGACTCCCTGGTGCTGGGCACCAACGGCTATGCCGCCGCCATCTTCCCGGAAATCCGGACGGAGGTCGTGCCGGTCCTGTCCTGGCAGATGGCGACCGCTCCCCTGGGCGACACTGTCCGCAAAACCGTCCTGCCGGGCCGGCAGGCGATGTCCGACACGCATGGCGACCTGCGTTTCATGCGCTACACCGCCGACAATCGGCTGGTGACCGGCGGCGCGCTGCTGAACCCGGTGAATGGGGCGGAGCGGTTGAAGCGCATCGTCGGCGCCCGTCTGGCCGGGATGTTCCAGGCACTGAACGGCGTTACCTTCGATCATGTGTGGAATGGCCGCATCGCCATGACCACCGATTACTTTCCCCGTGTCCACCGGCTGGGGCTGAACGGCTTCGCCTGGGCCGGCTGCAACGGGCGCGGCGTCGCGCTGTCAGTCTCGCTGGGGCGGGAACTGGCCCGCGCCGCCATCGGCCAGGACCCGAAGGATCTTGCCCTGCCCTTCACCGCACCGACGCCCCTGCCCTTCAA
This sequence comes from Azospirillum melinis, assembly GCF_013340935.1. GTDB lineage: Bacteria > Pseudomonadota > Alphaproteobacteria > Azospirillales > Azospirillaceae > Azospirillum > Azospirillum melinis. The sequence continues at coordinate 75,025 of NZ_WHOS01000002.1, forward strand.
CGCCCTGCTGCAACGCATCGGGCCGCTGAAGATCCTGCAATACCGCTGGAACGACGCCCGCGAAGTCTGATCAAGGAGACCGCCAGCATGTCCGACAGCCCCGACTACCCCACCCTTCTCCGCAATGCCTACGCGATGCGCGCGGCGTCCTACGCCCACATGTTCGACGTGCTGCGCGAGCGTTTCGGCACCGAAACGGCGCTGGAGGTGGGGCAGGAATCCACCCGCCGCCTCGGCGAGGCGATGGGCGTGAAGTTTGCCGGGCACGGTCCCGACGACCTGACCGGCCTGTGCCATGCCTTCCTCGACGGCATTCCCAACCGCGACAGCATGTTCGCGCCGGAGATCAAGCGCTGCGACGGCGAGGCGCTGGAAATCCATTTCCACCGCTGCCCGCTGAAGGAAGCCTGGCAGGCGCAGGGCCGGTCAGATGCCGATCTGGAACTGCTCTGCAAGATGGCCGGCGCCATCGACGGCGGTCTGTTCGAGGCCGCCGGGTTCGTTTTCAAAGGTGAAACCTGGAAGCCGGGCGACGAGGGCTGTTGCCGCCTGAAGGTTCTGCCCGGCGCCAGAGCCGCCGAATAAATGCGCATCGCCGCAAAGCCTGCAAAGACAGACAATAAGAGGGTGCCATCGCCATGAATTTCCGTCTCCTCACGCTGACGACCCTCACCGCCGCCGGGATTGCCGGTTCGGCTTTCGCCGCCGACACGGTCAAGCTCGGCTACCAGCTGCCGCTGACCGGCGACACCGCGCAGTACGGCCAGGACTTCCGCAAGGCCGCCGAGATCGCGCTGACCGAGTTCAACGCCGCCGGCAAGCCGTTCAAGGTCGAGATCGTCTTCGAGGACAGCCGCTCCGACGCCAAGGAGGGCACCAACATCGCCCGCAAGTTCGTGGACGACAAGGAGATCGTCGGCGTTCTGGGCGACTTCACCTCCGGCGTGTCGATGGCGGCGGCGCAGGTCTACAAGGACGCCGGAATGCCGCAGCTGTCGCAGACTGCCTCGCACCCCGACTACACCAAGATCTCCAAGTACCAGTTCCGCAACATCGCCACCCAGGCGCAGGAAGGCCCCTACAACGCCAAATGGATGGCGACCAAGGGCTTCAAGAACGTCGCGGTGATCGCGGAGCAGACCGACTGGGGCCAGTCGGTGGTCAGCGGCTTTTCCGACGCGGTCAAGGCCAACGGCGGCACCGTCGCCTTCTCGGAATTCTTCAACCGCGGCCTGAAGGACTACCGCTCGCTGATCAGCAAGATCGAGCGTGCCAAGCCCGACGCGATCTACACCGGGTTCTTCTATGAGGACGGCGCGCAGTTCCTGAAGCAGCTGCAGCAGCTGGGCATCAAGACGCCGGTTTATTCGACCTCGGCGGCCTACAGCCCGAAGCTGATCGAGCTGGCCGGTGGAGCGGCGGAGGGCGTGCATCTGACCTCCAACTTCCTGCCGACCGACCCGTCGCCCAACGTCCAGCATTTCGTCGACGAGTGGAAGAAGCGCTCCGACGGCGCGGTGCCCGGCCAGTTCCCGGCCCAGGCCTATGACGCGGTCCGCATCATGCTGGCGGCGGTGGAGAAGGCTTCGCCCAACCCGACCCGCGAGAAGGTGCGCGACGCGCTGGCCCAGACCAAGGACTTCCCCGGCGTCACCGGCAAGACCAGCTTCAGCGCCGACCGCGAAGCCGAGAAGGAACTGGTGAAGGTCGAGGTCAAGGGCGGCGCCTTCGTTCCGGTCGCCGACTGACGCCTCCCCCGGCCAACGATCCCCAGCGCCCCCTTCGCAGCGACAGAGCCCGCATGTTCGATCCCTATTATCTCCAGCAGCTGGCCATCGGCCTGTCGCTGGGCATGACCTACGCGCTGATGGCAATCGGCTTCACGCTGATCTTCGGCGTGCTGAACGTCGTCAACTTCGCCCATGGCGAGATCTACACGCTGGGTGCCTTCGCCGGGCTCGTGCTGATCTCGGCAACGGCGCCGCCCATCGTGGCGGTGATCCTGGGCGCGCTGGCAATCGGGGCGCTTGCGGGCTTCTCGCTGGAGCGGATCGCCTTCAAGCCGTTCCGCCGCTTCACCGACGAGGCGTCGCTGAAATCGCGGGCGATGCGGGAATCGACCCTGCTCTCCTCGCTGGCGGTGTCCATCGTGGTGCGCGAGGCGCTGGAGATCGTCTTCGGGTCGCAGATGCGCTCCGTCCCCTTCGAGTACCTGATCAACACGCCGGTGCGCGTCGGGCCGGTGATCCTGGTGACCGGCGACTTCATCATCTTCGGCGTCGCCGCCGCCATGCTGATCGGCCTGCAATATCTGCTGACGCGCACCCGCGTCGGGCTGGCGATCCGCGCGGTTTCCAACAACCCGCTCGGCGCCAAATATGTGGGCATCGACACCGACCGCACCATCATCACCACCTTTGTCGTCGGATCGATGATGGGCGCGGCGGCCGGCATCCTGATGGGGCTGTACTATGGCGCGGTCTTCCCGGCCATGGGCTTCACCCCCGGCATCAAGGCCTTCGTCGCCATGGTGATGGGCGGCCTGTCCTCCATCCCCGGTGCCGTGATCTGCGCGCTGATCCTCGGCATTTCGGAAAGCATGGCGACGACCTTCGTCTCGTCGGGCTGGTCGGACATGGTGGCCTACGGCTTCCTGATCCTGACCCTGATCTTCTTCCCCAACGGCTTGTTCGGAGCGCGCCGTGAACGCGTTTGAGAATGCGGCACCTGCCGATGGCCTGACCCGGCGCCGGGGGCTGCTGGTCCCGGCGCTGATCCTGCTGCTGGTCTTCGCAGCGCTTCCGGCGCTGCTGGCCGGCTTCGACAAGGGCTATTTCTACCAGATCGCCAATCTGGCGCTGATCTTCGTCCTGCTGTCGGCCTCCATGCATCTGGTGACGGGGGTGGCAGGCCTGCTGCATCTGGGACATGCCGCCTTCTACGGCGTCGGCGCCTACACCGCGGCGCTGCTGACATCCAAGCTGGGGCTTGGCTTCACCGTCACGCTGCCGCTGTCCGGTCTGGTGGCGGCGCTGGTCGCCTTCCTGGTGGCGCTGCCGACTATGCGGCTGGTCAGCATCTATTTCGCCGTGGCGACGCTCGCCATCGGGCAGATGCTGTATCTGGTCATGCTGAACTGGGTGGACTTCACCAAGGGCCCCAACGGCGTCATCGTCTCCAAGGGGTTCGAGCTGTTCGGCTTCAGCCTGTCCGGCCGCCTTGGCGCCTACTACACGGTGGCAGCGGTGGTGACGCTGTCGGTCATCGCCATCGGCCGGCTCAGCCATTCCTATTACGGCAACGCCCTGCGCTCGATCCGCGAGGACGACCAGTGCGCCGACGCCATGGGCGTCAGCACCGTGCGGCTGAAGATGGAGGCCTTCACCCTGTCGGCCTTCTTCGCCGGGATCGCCGGCAGTCTGTGGGCGCACATGACCGGCTACATCTCGCCGGGCGACTTCAAATTCTCCGAATCCATCCTGATCCTGGCGATGGTGGTGGTCGGGGGGCTGGGCAGCCTGCCGGGAGCGGTCATCGGCGCCCTGCTGCTGATCCTGCTGCCGGAAGGGCTGCGGGCCCTGGGCGATTTCCGCAACATCATGGTCGGTCTGGTGATGTTCCTCTCCATCCTGCTGCTGCCGAAGGGCCTGCTGGGCGAGGTCTCCGCCCTGCGTCTCGTTCGTCGGCAGTTGGGGGCGGCGTGGCGCAACACCGGCCCGGCAAATGGGAAGGGCGAAGGGATCGGCTGGCGATGACCCATCTTCTTGAAATCCGCAACGTCAGCCGCCGCTTCGGCGGCGTGCAGGCGGTCGGCGACGTCACCGCCCATGTGAACGAGGGCGAACTGGTCGGGCTGATCGGACCGAACGGTGCCGGCAAGACCACGCTGTTCAATCTGATCTCCGGCTTCACCCCGCTGTCGGGCGGCACCGTCGCCTTCGCCGGCAGGACCATCAGCGGGCTCAAGCCCAATCAGGTGGCGCGGCTGGGCATCAGCCGCACCTTCCAGAACCTGCGCGTCTTCCCCAACATGTCGGTTTTCGACAACGTGTCGGTCGGCGCCGTCGGCGCGCTGCCGCAGGGCGCGTTCGGCGCGCTGTTCGGCGGGCTCCACCGGAGCGGCCGGGACCGCTCCGCCGAGATCAGCCGCCGCACCTGGGAAGCGTTGGAGGCGGTCGGACTGACCCATGTGGCGGCGGAACTGGCCGCCAATCTGCCCTACGGCCAGCGCAAATATCTGGAGATCGCCCGCGCCCTCGCCATGCGGCCGCGCTTCCTGATCCTGGACGAGCCGGCGGCCGGGCTGAACGACACCGAGACGCGCGATCTGGCCGCCTTCATCAAGCGGCTGCACGGACAGGGCCTGACCGTCATGCTGGTCGAACACGACATGACGCTGGTCATGGGCATCTGCCAACGCATCCTGGTGCTGGCCTCCGGCCGCAAGATCGCCGACGGCACGCCGGACGCCATCCGCACCGATGCCGCCGTCCTCGAAGCCTATCTTGGGGTGGATGAATGACCGCGCCGCTGCTTTCCATCGCGGACCTGCATGTCGCCATGGGGCCGCAGGAGATCCTGCACGGCGTCCGCCTGGACGTGGCCCAGGGCGCCATCGTCGCCGTGCTCGGCTCCAACGGCGTCGGCAAGACCACGTTGATGCGCACGGTTTCCGGCATCTACCGGGCTCGCCAAGGAACCATCACCTTCCGCGGCCAGCCGATTGCCAACATGCCGGCCCACCGCATCGTCCAGCTCGGCCTGTCCCAGGCGCCGGAAGGGCGGCAGATCTTCTCCAACATGAATGTCCGAGAGAACCTCGTGCTGGGCGGCGGCGATGTCGGGCTGGGCGAGCTGGACCGCGTGCTGGCGATGTTCCCGATCCTGAGCGAGCGCCTGCGCCAGAATGCCGGATCGCTGTCCGGCGGCGAGCAGCAGATGCTGTGCATCGCCCGCGCCCTGATGCGCCGGCCGAGCCTACTTCTGCTCGACGAGCCGTCGCTGGGGCTGGCGCCGAAGATCGTGGCGCAGATCTTCGACCTGATCGGCCGCATCCGGGCCGAAGGTGTGTCGATATTGCTGGTCGAACAGAACGCCCGCGCGGCACTGCGCATCGCCGACCATGCCGCGGTGCTGGAGGATGGCCGGATCGTGCTGTCCGGCCCGGCCGACCAGCTGCGGGACGACCCGCGCATCGCCGAGGCCTATCTCGGCGGCCACGCCCATTGAAAGCTTATTGACGCCACCTCATGGAAGGAAGCCAGTCATGACCCAGACCATGGGCATCCTCGAACGCCGCCGCATCGAGGCGGAAATCCTGAAGCCGGTCTATGAGGAGATGGCCGCCCGGCTGGGCGAAGCCACCGCGCAGGAGATCCTGGGCGCGGCGATCACCAAGGCGGCCCTGGCCGCCGCCAAGTCCTTCGCCGAGACCGAGCCGGAGGGCACCAGCCTGAAGAGCTTCGCCGATCTTCAGCCGCTGTGGACCAAGGACGACGCGCTGCGGCTGGATGTGAAGCGGCAGGACGACACGCATTTCGACTACAATGTCACCCGCTGCCGCTACGCCGAGATGTACCGGGAGATGGGGCTGGGCTCGATCGGGCACCTGCTGTCCTGCAACCGCGACGCCGCCTTCTGCACCGGCTACGACCCGCGCATCAAGATGGAGCGCACGCAGACCATCATGCAGGGCGCCGACCATTGCGATTTCCGCTATCGCTTCGAGGCGAAGGAGGAGTAGGCGCAGCGGTCAGCCGCTTTTCCAGCTCCATCAGCACGAACAGCGCGGCGCCGACGGCGGCCATCGCCGCCCAGGCGGTGACGCCGACCGGAGCGGTTCCGAACAGGGCCTGCATGGGCGGCGCATAGGTGAAGGCCAGTTGCAGCAGGGTCATCACCGCGATGGACAGCCAGACCGGCCGGCTGCCGGCCAGGGCGGACCCCAGCCCGGCCCGGCCATGCAGGTCGCGGGCGCTGAGCAGGAAGAAGATCTCGCCCACCACCAGGGCGTTGACGGCGATGGTCCGCGCCTCCTCGATGCCGTCGCCCTGCAAACGGTGGAAGTGGAAGAAGCCGAAGCTGGAGGCCACCAGCAGGGCCAGCACCACCACCATCCGCCGCACCAGCCGGCCGGTCAGGATCGGTTCGTCGCGCGGGCGCGGCGGGCAGGCCATGACGCCGGGTTCCGGCGCCTCGAAGGCCAGCGCCAGCCCCAGCGTCACCGCGGTCACCATGTTAACCCACAGGATCTGCACCGGCGTGATCGGCAGGATGCTGCCCGACAGCACCGCCAGCAGGATCACCACCGCCTGCGCTCCGTTGGTCGGCAGCATGAACAGGATGGTCTTGCGCAGATTGTCGTAGACGGTGCGCCCCTCCTCCACCGCATGGACGATGGAGGCGAAATTGTCGTCGGCCAGCACCATCGCCGCCACCTCCTTCGCCGCCTCGGTGCCGTTGCGACCCATGGCGACGCCGATGTCGGCCCGCTTCAGCGCCGGGGCGTCGTTGACGCCGTCGCCGGTCATGGCGACCGTGTCGCCCGCCGCCTGGAGTGCTGCGATCAGGCGCAGCTTATGTTCCGGGGTGGTGCGGGCGAAGACGCTGTTGGCCTGCGCCGCCGCGGCGAAGCCGGCCCCGTCCAGCCTGTCCAGCTCCGGCCCGCCGATGACACCGTCCGGCAGGCCGAAGCGCCGGCCGATGGCGGCGGCGGTGGCGGCATGGTCGCCGGTGATCATCTTCACCGTGATGCCGGCCTGCCGGCAGGCCGCGACCGCGACCAGAGCCTCTTCCCGCGGAGGATCGATCAGGCCGCAGAGTCCGAGCAGTTCCAGCCCCTCCTCCCCCAGATCCTTGACGATCAGATCCTCGGTGATCGGATCCTCGGCGATCAGTTCCGGCAACTCCACCGATGTGCGGCGCATCGCCAGCGCCAGGACACGCTGGCCCTGTCCGGCCAGTTCGGCGGTCACGGCGGACCAGTGCTCCCGGTCCAATGGCGCCGTGCCAGCGCCGCGCCGCTCCCGCCCGCACAGCGCCAGCACCCGCTCCGGCGCACCCTTCACCACCAGGATGCCGTAGCCGGCATGGTCGTGATGCAGGGTCGCCATGTATTGGCGTTCGGATTCGAAAGGCAAGGCGTCGCGGCGCGGAAAGCGCGTCGCCTCGCCGGCCGGGTCCAGCCCCGCCTTCATCGCCAGCGCCAGTAGCGCGCCGTCGGTCGGATCGCCGGCCAGTTGCCACTCGCCGCCGGGGTCGCGGTGGAGGGTGGCGTCGTTGCACAGCAGGGCGGCACGCGCCAAGTCCAGCAGCAACGGCTCCCCGGCCGGATCGACCAGCCGCCAATCCCCATTCCCGCCGCGGCCGATCTCCCCCTCCGGCGCATAGCCGCTGCCGCCGGCACGATAGCTGGCGTCGACGGTGACGATGCTGGTCACCAGCAGTTCGTTGCGCGTCAGCGTGCCGGTCTTGTCGGTGCAGATGGTGCGGACGCTGCCCAGCATCTCGACCGCCGGCAGATGGCGGATGATGGCGTTGCGCCGCGCCATGCGGGTGACACCCACCGCCATGGTGATGGTCATCACCGCCGGCAGCCCTTCCGGGATCGCCGCCACCGCCAGCCCGACCGCGGTCAGCACCATGTCCTGCCACGGCTCGCCATACACCAGCATGCCGAACAGGATGGTGACCAGCGCCAGCAGCAGGATGCCGCCGGTCAGCCAGCGGCCGAACCGCGCCATCGACACCAGCAGCGGCGTCGCCACCGTCGTCACCGAGGCCAGGAGATGGCCGATGCGCCCGACCTCCGTCGCATCGCCGGTCGCCACCACGATGCCGGTGCCCTGCCCCTGCACCACCATCGTGCCGGCATAGGCCATGCCGCCACGGTCGCCCAGGGCCGCATCGGCGGCGACCGCGGCGGCAGATTTGGATGAAGGCACGGATTCGCCGGTCAGCGCAGCCTCCTGCACCAGCAGGCCCTTGGTCCGGTCGAGCCGCAGGTCGGCCGGCACCCGGTCGCCGGAGACCAGGAACACGCGGTCCCCCGGCACCAGCGTCTCCGCCGCCAGGGTCACGGCATGACCGTCGCGCAGCACAACAGCTTGGGGCGACAGCAGGGTGCGGATGGCTTCCAGCGCCTGTTCGGCCCTATCCTCCTGGATGTAGCCGATCAGCGCGTTGACCAGCACGACGCCGAAGATCACCCCGGCGTCCGTCCAATGCCGCAGCAGCAGCGCCACGGTGCCGGACGCCAGCAGCACATAGATCAGCAAATTGTGGAACTGCGCCGCGAACCGCATCCAGCCCGGCCGCCGCTTCGGTGGGGTCAGGCGGTTGGGGCCGAAACGGGCCAGCCGCGCCGTCGCCTCCGCGCTGTCGAGCCCGTCTGCCGGACTGTCCAGCCATGTCGCGACCTCGGCGGCGTCCAGCGCGTGCCAGGACGCTTCGGGCGGCTTGCCCGGCGGTGCGCAGACGCCTGGGTCTGTGTCTGCCAGCGGTGGCATGCGATCTGCCTCCCTGAGGAGATCCCAATGCCAAGGATGACACCTTACCCATGCCGAGAGAAGGGACTTGACCGACTGGTCCGCTCCGCAGCCGGCGCATGGTGGCCGGCAACGGAGCGGACGCGACGAAACCTCAGACTTCGATCACCACCAGTCGATCACACCTGCGCCATGCCGCCGTCGGCGAACAGTTCGATGCCGTTGACGAAGCTGCTGTCGTCGGAGGCCAGGAAGACGGCGGCCTTGGCGATCTCGTCAGGGTCGCCGACGCGGCCAAGCGGCACCTGGGCGGCCAGATAATCGACCAGCCCCTGCTGCTGCGCCGCGTCCGGACCGGCCAGTTCGACCAGCCCCGGCGTGCGGACCGGGCCGGGGCTCAGCGTGTTGATGCGGATGCCGCGGTCCTTCAGGTCCAGGATCCAGCTGCGGGCGAAGTTGCGCACCGCCGCCTTGCTGGCGCTGTAGACGCTGAAGGCCGCCGTGCCCATGCTGCCGGCGGTCGAGCCGGCGAGGATCACCGAAGCCCCCTTTCCGAGCAGCGGCAGCGCCTTCTGCACGGTGAACAGCACGCCTTTCACATTGCGGTTGAAGGTGTCCTCATACTGCTCCTCGGTGATGGCACCCAGCGGCAGCATGCCGCCGCCGCCGGCATTGGCATAGAGCACGTCGAGCCGGCCGGCCTCGCTCTGGATTTGGGCATAGAGCCGGTCGAGGTCGGCGAGGTTGGAAGAGTCCGCCTGCACTCCGGTCGCCTTGCCGCCGGCCGCGACGATCGCCGCGACAGCAGCCTCCAGTTCGGTCTGGCGGCGACCGGTGAGATAGACGGTGGCGCCTTCGGCGGCGAACCGCTTGGCCGCGGCGAGGCCGATGCCGCTGTTGGCACCGGTGACGAGGGCGATCTTGCCGTCAAGCTTGCCTGACATTTGAAGTCTCCTTGGAATTGGGTTGCTCGCTGGAGACAAAGCTATCGACGGCACGGTCTTATCGAAATAGAAATGACTGAAAACCATCGTTGCAGGATTGGCGATGTCGAAGCTGCCGGATTTCGAAGGGCTGGCGATGTTCGCCAAGGTGGTGGAGGAGCGTTCCTTCGCCGGTGCGGCCCGCGCCATGGGGGTTTCGGTCGCCACTGTGTCGCGCGCGGTCAGCCGGCTGGAGGAGCGGCTGGGGGCGCGGCTGTTCAACCGCACCTCCCGCCGGCTGGCCCTGACCGATTTCGGCCATTCCCTGGCGGAGCGGGCGACCCGCCTCTATGACGAGGCGGAGGCGGCGGAGAATGCGGTGCGCGAGATGTCCAGCCGTCCGCGCGGCCTGATCCGCTTCGCGGTGCCAATGTCCTTCGGGCTGCGCTGGGTGGCGCCGCTGCTGCCGGACTTCTTCCGCCTCTATCCGGAGATTTCCATCGACCTGCACCTGAGCGACGCCGTCGTCGATCTGGTTGGGGACGGTTTCGACGCGGCCCTGCGCGTCGCGGTGCTACCGGACAGCTCGCTGGTGGCGCGGCGGCTGTGCGGGGTATCGCCGGTGGTGCTCGCCGCCCCCGGCTATCTCGCCCGCCATGGCGAGCCGCGGCACCCGCGCGACCTGAACGGCCACCATTGCCTGGGCTATGCCTATCGCCGGCGGCAGGATATCTGGCATTTCACCAACAGCGCCGGCGAGGAGGAAAGCGTCACCCCGACCGGCCCACTGCGCGTCACCAATGCCGACGCGCTGGTGCCGATGCTGCTGGACGGGCTGGCCATTGCCGAACTGCCGGAGTTCATGGCGGCGGAGCATCTGGCCAACGGAACACTGACCGCCATCCTGACCGACTGGTCGCTGCCCAAGGGCGGCCTCTACTTCATAACGCCGTCGGCCCGCACACGGCCGGCCAAGGTCGGCGTGCTGGCCGATTTCCTGATCGAGCGGCTGTCTGACCCGGTCTGGCGGCGTCAGATCGACGGCATGAAGCCGGAGGAATAACGGTCTGGGCCATCAATCCAGAGCCAGCAACGGGCCGAACGCCTCCTCCAGGCTGCTGCGGTGCAGCCCGATCTTTGCGGGATTGCCGGGCGTCAGGTTGACCGCGCGGATCAGGCGGCGGACCACCCGGTCGGCCGTTACATCAATGTCGATGATGTTGATGCAGCCGTAATCCTGCTCAAAGGCCGACAGGGCGGACAGACCGGCGCCGCAGGCCCAGGACAGCAGCATGCGGTTCACCCCGTCATGGGCGACCAGCGCCAGATGGGTCCAGTCCGGTTGCCGCACCAGCGCCTCGATGGCGGACACCACCCGGTCGCGCACGGCAGCGAAGCCGTCGCCACCGGCGAAACGTCCATCCTCCGCCGCCGCTTCGAAGCCATAGACATAGGCGGCCTCGCGCCGCTCCTTCGGCACTTCCGACAGGCGGCCGGCGCGGATTTCCAGAAAGTCGGGGATATCCTCCACCGGCAGCCCATGCGGAGCGGCCACCAGTTCGGCCGTCTGCCGCGTGCGGGCGAGGCCGGAACACAGCACGCGGTCCAGCGGCGCACCGGCCAGCAAGGCGCCCGCCGTCCGCGCCTCCTCCCGTCCGCGGTCGGTCAGTGCGGCAAGCTTCGGATTCAGCGGCTTGCCGTCGGCATCGTAATAGGCGACATGACCGTGGCGCAGCAGGTAGAGGCGACGGCGGGCGACCGTTCCTTCCAGGGGTGGAAACAGGCTCATCGGCCGGGCTCCCGCCGTTCCGCGGACAGCCGCTTGGGGTTGCTGACCGCCAGCCTTGCCAGCGTGATGTCCGTCAGGACAGCCCGCAAGGCCAACTGCCGGTCCGGTGCGTCGAAGCGCCCGGAATCGATGGCGGCGCAGAGCCGCGGCAGCAGGACCGGCAGATCGCCGGTTTCGCCCAGCAGATCGCCGACGGCGGCTGCCAGGGCGGGCTCGGCACCGGTGCCGGCGGCAAGCTCCCGCTCGGCCGTCCCCAGCGCGTTGGCGATCATCAGTGCGGTGAAGCGCTGGTCGGCCGGCACCACCGGAAGGATCGCCTCGCGAAAGCTGCGCAGTGCGATGGCGACCAGATCGCGGGCGCCGGGATCGTCGTTGATCATGCCCCATCTCCGATCATGGCGCGGCCTCGACGGCATCGAGGTGGCGCAGCAGGTCCATTTCGATCTCCGGCAGCATCCGGCCGGTCAGCGCCAGTTCCAGCGACGGCTCGGTGCCGGAGATGTGGCGGTCGGCCTGCTGGATGGCGATGACCGCCCAGCGCATGCAAGCCGCGGCCTCCCAATAGGCGACAGCGGCCGGGTCCACCCTGCGTCCGGCGGTTTCCTCGTAGCCGGCATAGAGGTCGGCGCGGTCGGCGATGCCGCCGGCCTCACGGTCGTTGCGGCCGAACCGCCAGCAGGCGGCGCAGAACCAGCCCAGATCCTCCATGGGATCCGACCAGCCGGCGAACTCCCAATCGATGATCGCGGTCAGCCTGTCAGCATCGACCATGTAGTTGCCGGTGCGGTAGTCGCGATGGCACAGCACGAGATCGCCGGCCGCCGGTGCGTTCCGCTCCAGCCAACGCAGGCCGTAGGCTAGCACCGGATCGCTGGCGGCATAGCGCCCGGCCCAGCGGCGGAAATCCGCCACCGCCTGCAAGGCCGCTGTCGGTTCCGGCAGCTCCAGAAACTCCAGCCCTGCCGCCAACTCCGTCTGGCCCGGCCGCACCCGGTGGATCAAACCGAGCTGCCGGCCGAGTTCATGGGCCAACTCGCGCCGCGGTTCCTCGCTCTTGACGATGCGGAAGCCGGCGGCGACGCCCGTCGCCCGCCGCATGATGTAGAAGGGTGCCCCCAGCATGGCCGGATCGGCGCCCACGAACAGCGGCTCCGGCACAGTGGCGCCGGCGGCGAAAACGGCGCGCAGGACCGCGGCCTCCTCCGCCTTGCCCAGGCTGGCCGAGACGCCGGACGCCGATCCGGTGCGCAGCACGCAAGGATGGCGACCGGATAGCGGCCCGCCGTCGATCTCCAGCGTCACCGCGAGGTTGAGCGAGATGGCGCCGCCGCTGAGCCGCCCCTCGTCGATCACGCTGACCGACCGCGCCCCGGCCTGTCCGGTCAGCCAGCTTTCAAGAGCGGCCTTTTGATCGGGGGCAAGACCGGCCTTGCCGCCGCCGCTCACCGCCAGCCCCAGAAATCGTCGCCCTCGGCGAGGTAGCTGCGGCTCAGCACCATCTTATGGACCTCAGACGCGCCGTCGACCAGCTTGGCCTGCCGGGCGTAGCGGTAGATCCATTCCAGCACCGTGTCCTTCGAATAGCCGCGCGCACCGCAAAGCTGGATCGCCGTGTCCGCCGCCTTGAACAGCGTGTCGGCAACCTGGACCTTGGCCATCGACACCTCCTTGCGGGCGAAGCTGCCGCTGTCCAGCGCGTGCGCCGCCTTCATGGTCAGCAGCCGGCCGATCTCGATCTGCATGGCCGTCTCGCCCAGCATCCACTGCACGCCTTCATGCTCGGCCAACGGCATGCCGAAGCTCTCGCGCTCCTTGACGTAAGCTCCGGCGATCTCCAGGCAGCGCTTGGCAAGGCCGGTCCAGCGCATGCAGTGGGTCAGCCGAGCCGGGCCGAGCCGGATCTGCGTCACCTTCAGCCCGTCGCCGACCTTCATCACCACATTCTCGTCCGGGATTTCCAGCCCGTCGAAGATCAGCTCGCAATGGCCGCCATGCTCCTCCGGCCCCATGATCGGGATGCGGCGCTCGATGCGCCAGCCGGGCTGGTCCTTGTCGAACAGGAAGGCGGTCAGCCCCTTGCGCGGATCGTCCGACGTGCGCGCCATCAGGATGAAGTGCTGCGCCGCGTCGGCTCCGGTGATGAACCATTTACGACCCGTCACCACCCAGCGGTCGCCCTTGCGCTCCGCCCTGGTCTTCATCATCGACGGGTCGGAGCCGCCACCCGGATGCGGTTCGGTCATGGCGAAGGCGCTGCGCACGCGGCCTTCGACAATCGGGGCGAGCCAGCGCTCCTTCTGGGCCGGCGTGCCGACCATGCTCAATAGCCGCATGTTACCGTCGTCTGGTGCGGCGGCGTTGAAGCAGACGGGACCGAAGATGGAGCGGTTCATCTCCTCATAGCAGGCGGCGACGCCGACCATCGGCAGGCCGTGGCCGCCGACCTCCTTCGACAGTTGCAGGGTCCACAGCCCGGCCGCCTTCACCTTGGCGCGCAGCGCCTCCAGCGGCGCTTCGGCGATGTTCTCGTGCTCGTCCCAGTTGGCGCGGTCGGCCTCGACGGGAAGGATCTCGTCCTCGACGAAGGCGCGGACACGGCGGCGATAATCTTCCAACTCCGCGGGAAGGGTGAAATCCATTGAACCGCTCCGTTCGTTCAGAGGGAGGAAACCAGATGGCCGCCATCGACGGCCAGAACCGATCCGGTCATGTAGGCGCCGGCATCCGACGCCAGCAGAAGCAGCGGCCCGTCGAGATCGGCCAACCGGCCTAGCCGGCGCTGCGGGATGCGCTTGACCAGCGCCTTGCCGGCATCGCTGGCGAAGAAATCGGCGTTCAGCTCGGTCTCGACATAGCCGGGGCACAGCGCATTGACGCGGATGTTGTGGCGCGCCAGTTCCAGCGCCATCGCCTTGGTCAGATGCACCAGCCCGCCCTTGGCGGCGATGTAGGACGAGACCTGCCCCGCCACCCGCATGCCGAGGATGGAGGCGATGTTGACGATGGCCCCGCCTGCTTTATCGTCACGCATGCGCTGCGCCACCGCGCGCGCCACGCGGGCGCAGCCGGTCAGGTTGGTGTCGATCACCCGGTCCCACTCCTCCTCGCTCATGTCGAGGAAGGGGCGGGTGGCGGTGACGCCGGCATTGTTGACGAGGATGTCGATGCGGCCCAGCGCCCCCCATGCCTCGCCGACCGCGGCGATGACGGAGACGGGGTTGGTGACGTCCATGGCGACGACGACGGCGCTGCCGCCGGCGGCCTCGATGGCGGACCGCGTTTCGGCCAGCGCCTCGGTCCGCCGCGCGGCCAGCGCCACGCGGGCGCCCGCCTTCGCCAGGACACCGGCGAAGTGGCGGCCCAGGCCGCTGGAGGCGCCGGTGACCAGTGCCGTCCTGCCGGTCAGATCGATGGAGACGCTCATGCTTCCTCCCATGGTCGGGATCGTTTGGCGAGGCGGCGGGGCACGGCCCCGATCGGCACTCTTAAAAATCGAGCGAGCGCTCGCTTTATATCCTTGGCGCCGATGATGTGCAAGAACGATCAGCATCGCAAACGATAGGACAGCCGGTATGAACAGCTTGCGCGACTTCCAGGCACGGCACGATCTGTCGATGGAGGCGTTGTGCGCCCGCATCCTGGAGCGGCATGCCGCGACCATCCGGGTGAAGAAGCCGGCGGTCGCCATCGGCAATCTGGCGCGCATCGTCGAAACCACGCTGATGCTGGCGAACCGCAAGGGCTTCCACTCCACCAGCCTGCGTGACCTGACCGAGCAGTCGGGGCTGAGCATGGGGGCGCTCTACGCCTATTTCGACAGCAAGGACACGCTGCTGATGATGATCCTGGGCCAGGTCGTCAGCGTGGTGGAGGAGGTGCTGGGCCACCCGCCCGACGGGCTGGCGAACGACCCGGCCGCCCGGCTGCGCTGGCTGCTCAGCACCCACCTGTTCCTGACCGAGACCATGCATCCCTGGTTCGTCTTCGCCTATATGGAGGCAAAGTCCTTCCCCAAGGACGGGCGCGACCTTGCCGTCACCAGCGAGATGCTGACGGAGAGCATGATCGCCGACGCGCTGGCCGACGGCGTCGCCCGCGGCCTGTTCGCCATGCCCGACGTGACGATGACGGCGGCGCTGATCAAGCCGATGCTGCAGGACTGGTACGTGAAGCGCGCCAAGCACCGCCGCCGCGGCATCACGCCCGACCTCTATGCCGAGCAGTTGATCGCCTTCGTCGAGGCGGCGGTGGGGCTGAGGCGGGCCTAGGTCGCGGACACCTGATCGCGCAGCACCCGCTTGGTCACCTTGCCGTTGGCGTTGCGCGGCAGCGCGTCGCCCAGCAGCGTGACGTAATCGGGCACCTTGTACTCGGCGAGGCTGGCCCGGCAGAAGTCGCGCACGTCCTCTTCGGTCAGGCTGCCCGACTTCGAAATGACGAAGACGTGGATCTTCTCGCCCAGCACCGGATCGGGATGAGCGACCACCGCCGCCTCCACCACATCCGCATGGCGGACCAGCAGATTTTCGACCTCCACGCTGTAAATCTTGTGGCCGCCGCGGTTGATGACGTCGTTCTTGCGGTCGTGGAGCCGGAGATAGCCGCGCCCGTCCAGCGTGCCGATGTCGCCGGAGCGCCAATAGCCGTCGACGAAGCTGTCGCGGGTGGCGTCCTCGCGATTCCAATAGCCGCGGATGGTCATGGGGCCGCGGATCCACACCTCGCCGCTCACCCCCGGCGGGCATTCGCGGCCCTGATCGTCGACGATGCGCAGGTCGCCGCAGGGCACGCACATGCCGACCGAATCCAGGCAGGCGCGGGTGTGGCCGATGGGAACGACGCTGATGATGGTGGCGCATTCCGTCGAACCGTAGGCGTTCAACAGATGCAGGTCGGGCAGCCGTTCCGCCATCGCCTCCACCGTCGCTTCCGGCATCGGGGCGCCGCCGAAGCCGCCGATCCGCCAGGACGACAGGTCGTAGCGGCTGAAATCGGCGCGCAGCAGGCAGAGATTGTACATGGCCGGCACCAGCACGGTGGTGGTCATGCGCTCCCGGCTCGCCAGTTCCAGGAACCCGGCGACCTCGAAGGCGGGCATCATCACGGTGCAGCCGGCGACGCGGATCATCGCCATGACGACGGCGACCAGACCGGTGACGTGGGAGGCCGGAACCGCCAGCACCGCCCGCTCGCCCTCGCGATAGTCCCAGCATTCCTCGAAATGCATGGCGGAGTGGATGATGTTCACATGGGCCAGCAGCGCGCCCTTCGGCTTTCCGGTGGTGCCGGAAGTGTAGAGGATGACGGCGGTGTCCTCCTCCCGCTGCGGTTCCGCGGACTGTGGAAGGTCGGCGGCGGTTTCCAGCAACTCCTCGAAGGGGCGGCAGCCGTCCACCGCTCCGCCGGCGGAGAAGCGCGAGACGAGCGACGGCACCTCCGCGGCGTCGGGCATCCGGTCGGCGAGGCCCGAGTCATGGATCAGGATGGAGGCGCCGCAGTCGCTCAGGATGCCGGCGATGCCCGGCCGCTGTTCCCGCGCGCTGACCGGCACCGCGACGATGCCGGCGCGGGCCGCCGCCAGCAGGGCGATGAGGAATTCCGCACGGTTGGACAGGACAAGCGCCATGCGGTCTCCCGGCCGGGCGCCTTGCGCCAGCAGGGACGCGGCGGCGCGCGTCACCAGCGCGTCCAGCCGCCCATAGCTGTAACGCCGCTCCCCATCCACCAGCGCCTCGCCGTCCGGCCGGCGCGCGACGGCGGCGCGGAACATGGCGTCGATGGTGGCTGGACGCTCGCTGTAGCACGGTACGAGGCGCGTGCCGAAAAGCAGCTCGCGCCGTTTGGAAACGCCGATCCCGTCCGGCCAGGCCATGCCGTTCCTCCCTGACGATTCAATTAGAATTTACGGTGGAGTTTCTGCATCCGGGCGGTGCCGGGGCACGATGCTTTGCAGCCCCACCGGCACCGCACTTGTCGGTGTTGCGGAAACTATGTCATCCTATGAACTGAGTGTCAAATAGCGACACCGTCAGTATGGCGAACATAAGGCCCGAAGTGACCAGGGCCGGCGCTTCGCGCCCCCATCCCCTACATCCGCACATCATCGAAGAGCAGGCGCCTGATGCCAGCCAATCGGGAGGAAACTGATGTCGACACCCCATTACGTGACCCTCGCCGACAGCCAGATGCGTGTCTGGCGCAGCGGATCGGGCCCGGATCTGCTGGTCCTTCCCGGTCTGATCGAAGCGGCCTCTGTCTGTGCCGACCGGCTGGCAGGTGCCCTGCCGGGTTGGACCGTCACCGCGCTCGACCTGCCGGGAACCGGCGGGTCGGTCACGAGCTGGGCGAACGACGTCGCCGGACTGGCCCGCCTGATCGCCAATGCCGCCCGCCGTCTCGGCCTGACCGCCTGCCCGCTGCTGGCCTTCGACCTTGCGGCCCCTCTGGCACGCGCTCTGCCGACAACGGGGTGGCAGCCGGACGGCGTGCTGCTGGTCGACACCGCCATGGCGGAGGGGTGGAGCGAACGGGACTTGCGCCCCGCTTCGCTGACTCCCCGTGCGGATGGCACCCATCTGGCAGTGCTGTGGGCGCATCTGCGCGACGCCCATGTTCTGGAACCGCGTGATGCCAGCCATCCGGCCAGGAGCGGCGCTCCCCTGCCCGCTCCGCCTGAGCTGGATGCGATGCTGCGCAG
The DNA here is from genome assembly GCF_013340935.1 of Azospirillum melinis. Lineage (GTDB taxonomy): Bacteria > Pseudomonadota > Alphaproteobacteria > Azospirillales > Azospirillaceae > Azospirillum > Azospirillum melinis. The sequence continues at coordinate 92,920 of NZ_WHOS01000002.1, forward strand.
CGCCGCCGTCGCACCGGACCGGTATGGGGCGCTGTGGTCGCTGTGCCTGGACGCCATGCGCGCGGAGACCGGCTCTGCCGCCGGGGAGAGTCGCATCGATGGGCTGGCGGAGGTCGCCAACCGTCTCGCGCCGATGGCCGCCGGCCGGAAGGCCGCCGCTGCGCTGCCGCCAGCCCGGCCTTTCGCCGACCCACTGCGGGTCTGGCACGACTACGCCGACACGCCCCATGGCCGCATCCATCTGCGCCGCGCCGGGCGCGGCCGGCCGCTGCTGGCTTTCCAGTCGGCACCGGGCTCGTCGGCACCGCTGCTGCCGCTGCTGCATGGGCTGGCGGCGGAACGGGAGGTCATCGCCCCCGATTATCTCGGCAACGGCGAGTCCGACAAGCCGGAGCGTGCGGTGGACATCGGCGCGCTGGCCGACGACATGCTGGCGCTGGCCGACGCGCTCGGTCTGGACGGGTTCGACCTGTGGGGAACCCATACCGGCGCGCTGGTGGCCCTCGACCTGACGGTTCGCCACCCCGAGCGGATCGGCCGCGCGGTGCTGGAGGCGCCGGTGCTGATCCCGGCAGACTTCAGCGCCGACATCCTCGACCATTACTTCCCGCCGCTGGCCGCCGACCGCTGGGGGCTGCATCTGCTCCAGGCCTGGAACATGCGGCGCGACATGTTCCTGTTCTGGCCATGGTACCGGCAGGAGCGCGCCGCCGTCCGCGATATCGGCGTCCCCACCGCGGCGGTGCTGCATGACTGGACCATGGGACTGCTGGCGAGCGGCAGCCATTACGACCGCTCCTACCGCGCCGCCTTCCGCTACGACACGCGGGCGGCCCTGGTGCGCCTGACCCGTCCGGCCCTGATCTGCGCCGGTCCGGCCGACATGCTGGTCGAAGGGCTGGCGGAGGCGAAGACGCTCGCCCCGCCCGGAACGGAGGTCACGCCGACCCCTGCCACCGTCTGGTATCCCGGTCAGGGCGCCCAGGCGGTACAGGAAACCATCGACTGCTACGCTGCCTTCCTCAACGGAAAGTCCGAAGCATAAGTTTCGCACCCTGTGTCATAAGGCGATACTGCCGCCGTCCCATCTCAGCCGCCGATGGCGGACTGGGCGCGGGCGGCGCGGTGCAGCGGCGGCGCCGACAGGGAATAGAGGTTGGCCGAGATCTCCCGCACCGCGTCGCGCATGTCGTCGAGGAAATTGGGCTGGCCGTTGCGGACGATGTGGGGGGTCAGGCCGGTCAGGCTGACGGCGGCGATCAGCCGGCCGTCCGGCTCGAACAGCGGCATGGCGATGGCGGCCAGCCCCTCGATCACGTCATCGACCGCCACCGACCATCCGCGCTGCCGCACCTCCTCCAGCTCCTTCGCCAGTTGGCGGGGGTCGGTGGTGGTGTGGGGGGTGAGGCGCGTGGTCCCGCGCGACAACACGCGGTCGACCTCCGCCTCCGGCAGATAGGCCAGCAGCACCCGCGGTGCCGCACCGCAATTCATCGGCAGCTGCCCGCCGACGATCCACCAGCGCACCTCGACCGAGCGGTCGCTGTGGAACTGGTCCAGGCAGACGGCCGATCCGTCGTGATAGACCGACAGGAACACGGTGCTGCCGGTCGTCTTCGCCAGCCGCGACAGGATTGTGGAGGCGATCTGGCGCAGGTCTCGGCGTTCCGGCACCGCCCCGGCCAGCTTCAGGATCTCGAGCCCCAGGCTGTATTTCTGGCTCTGTGCGTCGAAGGCGGCGAAGCCGTCCTGCACCAGAGTCAGCAGGATGCGCCGCGCCGTCCCCTTGTCGAGCTTCGCAGCGCTGGCGACCTCCGTCAGGGTCAGCGTCGGGCCTTCCTGATAGAAGCTGCGCAGCACGGCCAGGGCCCGCGACACCGCGCGGACGCTGAGACCGCTCTTTTCCGTACCTAGCTCTGCGCCCTGATTGTCCGCGCCCTGGTTGTCGTCCTGTTCGGTGTCCATACGATCAAGCCCCTTATGGATGTCCCGCGTGTCGAGTCCAGGCGGAAACGCCGCTGTCCGGCACAGCCGGCGGAAGACGGCGGAACCGCCATCATCCCGCCGCGGTAGCAGCGCCGGCTAGCATTGATGGCCGGCACGGGGTTCCGCAACCCCTTTCCACCGTCCCTAACGCGATGCGCCGTCCGTGTCAAACAGTGACACCAATTTTGCCTGTTGACACGATCAAGCGCAAATGGTTTCCTTGCCAAACAAACAGAACAAGCGCGCCCCACCGCCTTTGCGGATGGCGGGCGCCCCATGCTCCGGCACGCCGCTGTCCCCTGATTTCCCGGACCGGCCGCCGGCATCCTGCACGAGGGGAGGACTATGCACACCATCGCCCTTGGTGCGTTCACGGTCACGCGGATCGAGGAAATGCTGACGCCGGGCTTCGACCCCGGCTTCCTGTTTCCGGCCTACGACGAGGCGATCCTGACCCGGAACCCCGAACTGGCCGAACCGAACTTCCTCGACCCGGCATCAAAGCGCCTGATGTCGAGCATGCATTCCTGGCTGATCCGCACCGACAGCCATGTGATCCTGGTCGACACCGGCTGCGGCAACCACAAGGAACGCCACACCCCCGGCTTCGAGCGCTTCCACATGCTGGACAAGCCCTATCTGCGAAACCTCGCGGCAGCGGGCGTGCAGCCGGAGGACGTGACCCTGGTCATCAACACCCATCTGCACATCGACCATGTCGGCTGGAACACCCAGCTTGTCGACGGGCGCTGGGTGCCGACCTTCCCCAACGCCCGCTACATCTACGGTGCGCAGGAATTCAAGCACTGGCGCAGCCCCGAAGGTGGGTTGGTCGGCATGCCGGGCAACGGCCCGGTGATGGAGGACAGCGTCCTGCCGGTCTGGGAAGCCGGGCAGGTGGAACTGATCGAGGACGGCGACCGCATCCTCGACGGGCTGTCGGTGGAACTGGCCCCCGGCCACACCGCCGGCCAGATGTTCGTCCGGCTGGAGTCGGACCGGCACGCCGCCTACTTCACCGGCGACTGCCTGCACCAACCGATGCAGGTGGCGCGCCCCGACTGGAACAGCCGCTTCTGCGAGGATCAGGCGCAGGCGGTGGCGACCCGCCGCCGGCTGCTGGACCATGCCGCCGACCGCGGCGCCCTGGTCTTCCCCGCCCATTTCGGCGCTCCCCACACCGGCTATGTCCGCCGGACGGCCGAGACTTTCCGGTTCGAGCCGCTCGCGGCCTGATCATTCAGCCCGATCATACCCGAAAGGGACATCCCCATGAGCATCGCCACCCTCGACGGCCCGGCCACTCTGATCGACACCCTGCGCACGGCGCTTGGGCCCGACGGCCTGCTGGATGACGAGAAGAGCCGGACCTTCTACGCCAACGACGTGTTCTGGCAGCCGGGCATCGCGCCGCTCGCCATCGCCCTGCCGCGCGACCGCGACGCGGTTGCCGCCACCGTGCGCGCCGCCCATGACGCCGGCGTGGCGGTGGTGCCGCGCGGCGGCGGCATGTCCTACACCAAGGGCTATCTGCCCGAAGGCCCGAATTCGGTCGTCATCGACAGCCGCCGGCTGAACCGCATCATCGACCTGAACACCGACAGCCTCTATGTGACGGTTGAGACCGGCTGCACCTGGGCGGCGCTGAACGAGGCGCTGGAGGGAACCGGCCTGCGCACCGGCTATTGGGGGCCGCTGTCTGGCATCAACGCCACCATCGGCGGCGCCCTGTCGCAGAACAGTGCCTTCTTCGGCTCCGCCCTGCACGGCACCGTGGCGGAAAGCGTGCTGGGCGTCACCGTGGTGCTGGCCGACGGGCGCATCGTCACCACCGGGTCGGGCGGGCGCGTCGGCACCAAGCCCTTCACCCGCTCGGGCGGTCCCGACCTAACCGGCCTGTTCCTGGGCGACAACGGCGCCATGGGCTTCAAGGTGGCGGCGACGCTGCGGCTGCACCGCCGGCCGGAGCACACCGATTTCCTGTCCTTCGGCTTCACCACCATGCAGGCGATGGCTGCTGCCCAGGTGGAGATGGCGCGGGCGCGCTGCGTGTCGGAAGGCTTCGGCATCGACCGCACCAAGGTCGAGCATTCGGCCAGCGTCAACAAGCTGTCGGACGGACTGAAGACGCTGGGCAACGTCGCCAAGGCCGGCAAGTCGCTGTTCCAGGGCGCCAAGGAGGCGCTGAGCGTCGCCACCGCCGGCACCGCCTTCCTCAAGGACCACAACTTCACCCTCCATCTGGTGGTGGAGGGGCGTAGCGAGACCCAGCTGCGCGAGGCGATGCAGACGGTGCGCGAGATTGGCGCCCGCCACGGCAAGGAGATCGAGAACAGCGTGCCCAAGGTCATGCGCTCCAAGCCCTTCGGGCCGGTGCGCGGCATGCTGGGGCGCGAGGGCCAGCGCTGGGTCCCGATCCACGCCATCTTCCCGCTGGGCGACGCCGACAAGGTGGTCGCCGCCAACGACGCCTTCTTTGCGGAGAAACGCGGCTTCATGGAGAAGCACGGCATCATCTATTCGGTGATGACCATGACGGTTGGCAACGACTTCTTCCTGGAGCCGGCCTTCTACTGGAACGACGAGATCACGCCGCTGCACGCCGCCAGCCTGGGCGACGAGGTGGTGAAGCCCTGGCGCGACCGTCCGGCCAACCCCGCGGCGCGCAATGCGGTGGCGGAACTGCGCCGTGCGACGCAGGAGCTGTATTGCAGCCTCGGCGGCGTCAGCTGGCAGGTCGCCCGCGACTATCCGTTCCGCGAGATCGTGACCCCCGAAACCTGGTCGCTGCTGGAGGGCGTCAAGCGCGCCGTCGATCCGCAGGGGCTGATGAATCCCGGCTCCCTCGGCCTCGGCCGCTGAGGGGCGGGAGCGGAGACATCCACGCCATGGGCTACACCATCACCGAGAAGATCCTGGCACGCGCGGCGGGGCTGCCCGCGGTGCGCGCCGGACAGGACATCAAGGCGAAGCCGGACTTCGTGCTGGCCTACGACTTCCCCGGCTACACCGACGTCTATTTCAAGACGATGAAGGAGGATTTCGGCATCGAGCGGGTGGCCGAGCCGGAACGCTTCGGCATCTTCATCGACCACATGGTGCCGACCGCCACCGCCAAGGAGGAGGAACTGCACATCAACACGCGCAACTGGTGCGCGGAGAACGATGTGCCGCTGTTCGAACGCCACGGCATCGGCCATCAGGTGGCGGCCGAGGTCGGCTATGCGACGCCGGGCGCCTTCGTCGTCCATTTCGACGGCCATGTCAGCCAGCTCGGCACTTTCGGCACGCTCGCCATCGGGCTGCGCCGCAACGTGATGGAAGCCTTCGTCAGCGACACGGTGTCGATCCGCGTGCCCGATACGGTGCGGGTGAATCTGCGCGGCTCCCTGCGGCCCGGCGTGATGGCGCGTGACGTCTTCCATCATCTGGTGCGCCGGCTGGGGCCGAGTTCCTGCCGCTTCCAGGTGCTGGAGCTGGGCGGACCGTCGGTGGCGGCGATGTCGACGGAGGGGCTGCAGACCATCACCGGGCTCGCCATGTTCACCGGCGCCCTGACCGCCATCGTCAATCCCGACCCGGTGCGGCTGGACTACGCCCTGCCGCGCGCCCGCAAGAAACTGGAGCCGGTGTCGAGCGATCCGGACGCGCAGTATTCAGCGGTCCACGACATCGACCTGTCGGATCTGGAACCCATCGTCGTCGTCCCGCCGACCCCGGCGGACACCCGCGACCTGACCGAATTCCTCGGACTGGAGATCAATGCCGGCTATCTCGGCTCCTGCGCCTCGGGCCGGCTGGAGGATCTGCGGGCGGCGGCCAAGGTGCTGGAGGGCCGGCGGGTCAAGACCGGCGTGTCGCTGCACATCGTGCCGACCAGCCAGGAGCTGATGGCGGCGGCGGCGCGCGAGGGTCTGGTGTCCACCCTGGTGGAGGCCGGCGCCTTCGTCTCCTCCCCCAGCTGCGACTATTGCTTCGGCCGCATCGCGACGATGACGGCGGGCCAGCGCGCGGTGTCCACCGGCACGCTGAACGTCCGCGGCCGGATGGGCAGCCCGGATTCGGAAATCTACCTCTGCAACGCCGCGGTGGTTGCCGCCTCCGCCATCGAAGGCCGGATCGCCGATCCGCGCCCGTACCTGTGAGGCCGGCCATGACCGAACCCACGCTCAATATGCCGCCGATGAAGGGCCGCGTCGCCTTCATCTTCGACGAGGTGAATTTCGACGTCGACCAGATCGTCGGCGTCAAGAACATCAAGATCACCGACGTGGCCGAACTGGCGCAGGTCGCCATGCAGGCCTACGACCCGGATTTCGCCAAGTCGGTGCGGCCGGGCGACCTGCTGGTCGGCGCCGACAATTTCGGCTACGGCCACCCGCACTACCCGCCGATGAAGGCGATGCGCCATCTCGGCGTCACCGGGGTGATCGCGGAGTCCTTCTCGCCCGGCTACTGGCGCGGCGAGGTCAGCATGGGCTTCCCGCAGGTCAGCTGTCCCGGAATCCTCGGCTTCGTCCAGCGCTGGGACGAGATTGAGGTCGACTGGGCGGCGGGCGTGGTCCGCAACCACACGCAAGGCACCGAAATTCCCTTCGAGCCGCTGCCGCAGGCGGATGCCGAGATGATCGAGGCCGGCGGCCTCGTCCCCTTCCTGAAGCGGCAGGCGGCCCAGCAACGCGAACAAAAGGATCATGCGCATGTCCCGGGGATCTGAATTCCGCAACCGTGTGCTGGCGCAGAAGACCGTCTGGTCGGCCGGCGCCTATGACGCCCTGTCCGCCCGTTTCATTGAGGCGGCCGGCTTCGACGCGCTGATGACCTCGGGCTTCGGCGTCTCGGCCTCCTTCCTCGGCCAGCCGGATGCCGAGCTCTACACCATGTCGGAAAACCTGACGGTGGTCCGCAACGTGGTGTCGGCGGTCAATGTCCCGGTCATCGCCGACATCGACACCGGATACGGCAACGCCATCAACGTGATGCGCACGATCCGCGAGTTCGAGGCGTCGGGCGTGTCGGCCGTCATCATGGAGGATCAGGTGGCACCCAAGCGCTGCCCGATCTGCGTCGGCGGGGTCGAGGTGATCCCGATGGACGAGGGCGTCGCCAAGATCCAGGCGGCGGTCGAGGCCCGGCGCGATCCCAACATGCTGATCATCGCCCGCACCGATGTGGTCGATCCGGCCGCCGCCATGGAGCGCGGGCGCGCCTATGTCGCCGCCGGCGCCGACATGATCCAGCCGATCAGCAAGTGCTTCAAGGACATCGACGGACTGCGCGCCATGCGCGAGGCGGTCGGCGCGCCGCTGTCGCTGCAGCTGCTCGGCTGGCTGGAGAAGCTGTCGGCCGACGAGGTCGAGGAGGTGGCCGGCATGGCGACCTACGCGCTGGTGCCGCTGATGACCGTCGCCTCGGCGCTGAAAGAGAATCTGGCCGCACTGGCGGAACGCCGCTCCACCCGCGACCTGCCGCGCCCGGTGACCGACCACAACAGCTTCATCGACTTCATCGGCTTCCCGCAGATCGAGGAATTGCAGAAGCGCTACCTGAAGACCGCCTGACGATCCTTTGCCGGCGGGCACCACCCGCCGGGGCCAAGGGCAACGCAAAAGACGACCAATCCACGGAGGAACCCCATGTTCGGTAGGCGCACTCTCCTTGCCGCCGCGGCGGCCCTGGCCCTGACCATTCCCGTCGCCGGCACCACCGGCGCACAGGCGCAGCAGCCCCCGGTCCGCATCGCCCTCATCGGGCCGATGAGCGGCACCGGCGCCTTCGAAGGCCAACTCGGCCTGGAAGGCGCGCAGGCGATGGCCGCGGTGATCAACGCCAAGGGCGGTGTGGCCGGCGGCCGCAAGATCGAGCTGCTGACCTACGACGACAAGGGTTCCCCCGAGGATGGCGTCAGCGCCGCCAAACGGGCGATGGAGCAGGACAACGTCGACATGATCATCGGCGGCTGGTTCAGCGCCGTCGCCCTGTCGATGAAGGAAGTGACGCGCGACAAGATCATCACCGTCATGACCAGCTCCCAGCATCCCAAGGTGACGGAGGAGGGACACAAGTACCTGTTCCGCCTGAACGCCACCTCGGCGATGATGTCGGAGTTCTATTCGAAGGCGATCTGCGAGCGGATCAAGCCCAAGTCCATCGCATTCATGAACGTCAACGACGACTGGGGCCGGCTGGAGCTGGACAACTACACCAAGCTGCTGACCGGCTGCGGCATCGAGGTGAAGGGGCACGAGTTCTACAACCGCACCGACACGGACTTCACCACCGCGCTGACCAAGCTGAAGTCGCTGAACGCCGACGCCATCTATGTCGCGGCGATCAACACCTCGCAGGGCGCGACGATCTACCGGCAGATCAAGCAAACCGGCTATCGCGGCAAGGTCATCGCGTCGGCCGGCAACATGAACCCGAAGCTGGTCGAGCTGTCCGGCAACTCGCTGGAGCAGGTTTATTCCGCCTCGCCCTTCACCGAGGACGGCGCCGCCCCGTCGCTGAAGCCGTGGCTGGAGCAGTACCGCAAGGACTACAAGAACGACCCGTCCTTCATCGCCGCGCTCGGCGCCCAGGCGGTGCAGACCCTGGCCTTCGGCGTCGATGCCGCCGGCGGTGACCCGCGCGCCTACGACAAGATCGCCGCGGCCCTGAAGTCGCAGGCGGTCCCGACCGTGATGGGGGAGCTGCGCTTCTCCGACAAGGGTCAGGCGAGCCAGGCGATCCATCTGGTGCAGGTTCAGAAGAAGCAGATCGTCAGCGTCCGGGATTAATGACCGGTAGCAAGAAGCCCTCTCCCGTCCCGGGAGAGGGAGGGGACCCACGAAGTGGGGAGGGTGAGGGGGCGGCCAAGAATCCCGGACCGCCTGGTTCCTTGGATCACCCCTCACCCTTCCCACCGCTTCGCGGCGGGCCCCTTCCCTCTCCCGGGGCGGGAGAGGGGGACTCCCGACAGGAAGATTCGACATGGATTTCACCGTCTTCGCCCAGCAGATCGCGAACGGCCTGGTCAACGGGATGGCCTATGTGCTCATCGCCACCGGGCTGACGTTGGTCTTCGGGGTGCTGCGCATCGTGAATTTCGCCCATGGCGAGTTCTACATGCTCGGCGCCTACATCACCTATTTCGTCGGCACCCTGTTCGGGCTCGACTACATCGCGGCGGCGGCGATCTCGGCCGTGGTGGTGGCGGGGCTCGGCGTCGCCGCCAACAAGCTGATCTTCTGGCCGCTGCGCCGCGACCATGAATTCACCATCCTGCTGTCCAGCCTGGGCCTTGCCCTGCTGATCGCCAACGGCGGCGAACTGCTGTTCGGCGCCGATCCGAAATATGTCGAGAGCCCCTTCGCCGACGAGGTGCTGGACATCGGCACGGTGACGCTGACCCAGCAGCGCGTGCTAGTCTTCGCCGCCGCGGTGGTGACGCTGATCGCCGTCTACCTGTTCATCCGCTATTCGCGCTTCGGCAAGATGATGCGGGCGACAGCGCAGAACCCGGACGGCGCGGCGCTGACCGGCATCAACATCGGGCTGGTCCACACCTACACCTTCGCGCTCGCCTGCGGGCTGGCGGCGCTGTCGGGCGCCTTGGTCGGCCCCACCGTGATGATCTTCCCGACCATCGGCAACTGGGCGGTGCTGAAGGGCTTCATCGTCGTCATCATGGGCGGTCTGGGCAGCGTCACCGGCGCCCTCTTCGCCGGCCTGCTGCTCGGCGTCATCGAATCGCTGGGCGGCGGCTACATCTCCCTCGGCTTCATGGAGGCGATCGGCTACGCGATGATCATCGCGGTCCTGCTGTGGCGCCCCAACGGCCTGTTCAGCACGGCGCGGGGTCTGCGATGAACACCAACTCTCACGGCCAGCCCCTGGCAATCGCCGGCGGCGTCGCCGCGCTGGCCGTCCTGCCCTTCCTGGCCGGCAACGCCTATCTGGAACATCTGCTGGTTCTGTGGATGCTGTATGCGCTGCTGGCGCTCAGCCTCAACATCGTCATCGGCTATCTCGGCGAACTCACCTTCGGCCATGCTGCCTTCGTCGGCGTCGGCGCCTACACCTCGGCGATCCTCTCGACGCAGCTCGGCCTGCCGCCGCTGCTGGGCCTGCCGCTGGCCGGGCTGGTGGCCGCGGCCTTCGGTCTGGTCATCGGCTATGCCGCATTGCGCGTGGTCGGGCCGCAGTTCGCCATCCTGACGCTGGGCTTCGGCGCCATCCTGTTCACCATCACCAACCATTGGGTCGATCTGACGCGCGGGCCCATGGGCATCACCGACATCCCGCCGATGGCGATCGGCCCGCTGGCCTTCGACAGCGCCCGCCCGACCTATTATCTGGTGCTGGCGCTGGTGCTGGCGACCGCCTATCTCTGCCACGCTCTGGTGGGCAGCCGCACCGGCCGCGCCTTCCTGGCGGTGCGGGAGAATGCGCCGCTCGCCGCCTCGCTCGGCATCAACGTCTTCCACACCAAGCTGATGGGTTTCGTTGCCGCCACCGCCATCGCCGGCATCGGCGGCGCCATCTATGCCCACTACATCCGGGTCATCACCCCGGACATCATGGGCGTCCACAATGTCGCCGCCCTCATCATCGTCGTCATCATCGGCGGGCGCGGCACCATCCTGGGGCCGATCCTGGGGGCGCTGGTCTATATCGGCCTCCTGGAATCGCTGCGCGTCGCCGGCCCGCTGCGCATGGTCATCTTCGCGGCCCTGCTGACCGGAACCGTCGTCTTCCTGCCGGGCGGGCTGATCAGCCTGTGGCAGCGCTGGCGGAATGCCCACAGGTCGGAGAACACCCAGCCGGCCACGCCCACCGGCTTGCCCAGCACCGAGGGAGGTGCGAAATGAACCCCGCCGCTCAGGAAATCCTCGCCGTCAGCAACCTGACCCGCATCTTCGGCGGCCTGACCGCGGTGCGCGACGTCACCATGACGGTTCAGGCCGGCGAGGTGGTCGGGCTGATCGGACCGAACGGCGCCGGCAAGACGACGCTGTTCAACATGCTGGGCGGTTCGCTGCCGCCCTCATCCGGCAGCATCCGCTTCGCCGGCACCGACTGCACCGGCGCGCCGTCGCACGTCATGGGCCAGCGCGGCGTGTCGCGCACTTTCCAGATCACCAGCCTGTTCCCCAGCCTGACCGCGCTCGACAATGTGCGCAGCGCCGCCTACCGCACGACGCGGGCGGGCTGGGGGGCCGCCATCCTGCGCAGCCCCGCCTATCGGCGGGAAGAGGCGGAGCTGCGGCGCAAGGCGCTGGAGATCCTGGCCTTCTGCGACCTCGACCACCGCGCCGACACGCTGGCCGACGCCATGTCCTACGGCGAGCAGCGCCGGCTGGAGATCGCCATCGCGCTGGCCGCCGAGCCGCGCCTGCTCCTCCTCGACGAGCCGGCCGCCGGCATGAACCCGGAGGAGGGCCAGCGGTTGGTCGAAATGATCCGCCGCATCCGCGCCCGCGGCGTCACAGTGCTGCTGGTGGAGCACCACATGCGCGTGGTCGCCAGCGTCTGCGACCGGCTGGTGGTGCTGGACCATGGGGTGAAGATCGCCGAGGGACCGCCGGCCAAGGTGCTGAACGATCCGGAAGTGATCCGCGTGTATCTGGGACGGGAGCCGGTCGATGCTTAAGGTCGAAGGTCTGAAGGTCCGCTACGGCCACCGCGAGGCGGTGCACGACGTCTCCCTGACCGTCGAGGACGGCGAGCTGGTCACGCTGGTCGGCTCCAACGGCGCCGGCAAGACGACGACGCTGAAGGCGATCTCCGCCCTGCTGCGGCCGAGCGGCGGGACGATCACCTTCGACGGCGAGCGCATCGACCGGCTGGCGCCCCATCAGGTGATCGAGCGCGGGCTGGTCCATGTACCGGAGGGCCGCCAGCTTTTCCCCGAGATGACGGTGCTGGAGCATCTGGAGCTGGGCGCGCTCCGCGGCCGGCCCGGCAGCATGGGCTTCGCCGAACGGCTGCGCTGGGTCTACGAGCTGTTCCCCATCCTGGCCGAACGCCGCACCCAGAAGGCCGGCACGATGAGCGGCGGGCAGCAGCAGCTTGTCGCTTTCGGCCGCGGCCTGATGGCCAACCCGAAATGCCTGATGCTGGACGAGCCGACGCTGGGGCTGGCGCCGATCATCGTCGACACGCTGGCCGACACCATCAAGAACCTGCATGGTACCGGCATCACCATCCTGCTGGTCGAGCAGCGGGTGGATCTGGCCCTGCGTCTGGCCGACCGCGCCTATGTGCTGGAGACCGGGCGGGTGGTGATGGAGGATTCGGCCCAGACCCTGCTGGCCGATCCGCGCATCAAGACCGCCTATCTCGGGCTGTGACGGGCATGTCCGGTACAGAGGTGGTGGAGCGGGCGCGGGCGATCCTCGGGCCGGCGCATGTCTTGTCCGATCCGGCCGACACCGCCCCCTTCCTGGCGGATTGGCGCGGGCGCTACCGCGGTGCAGCGCTGGGCGTGGTCCGTCCGGCCGATGCGGCTCAGGTGGCGGCCATCGTCCGGCTGTGCGCGGAGACCGGCACGCCGCTGGTTCCGCAGGGCGGCAACACCGGGGTGGTCGGCGGCGCCATTCCCGACGACAGCGGACGGAGCCTCGTCCTGTGCCTGTCGCGCCTGAACCGGGTCCGCGAGGTCGATCCCATCGGCGACAGCCTGACGGTGGAGGCCGGCTGCACCCTGGCCGCGGTCCAGGCCGCCGCGGAGGAGGCCGGGCGGCTGTTCCCGATGAGTCTGGGCAGCGAGGGCAGCTGCCAGATCGGCGGCACCATCGCCACCAACGCCGGCGGAACCGCCGTCCTGCGCTATGGCCCGATGCGCGACCTCGTGCTTGGTTTGGAGGTGGTGCTGCCCGACGGCACGCTGTGGAACGGGCTGCGGGCGCTGCGCAAGGACAACACCGGCTACGCCCTGAAGCACCTGTTCATCGGGGCGGAGGGCACGCTGGGCATCGTCACCGCGGCGACGCTGAAGCTGTTCCCAAGGCCGCAAAGTGTTGCCACCGGCTTCCTCGCCCTGCCCTCGCTGGACGCGGCCCTGCAAGTGTTCGCCCAACTGCGCGGTGCGCTGGGTGACCGGGTGACCACGGCGGAAATCCTGTCGGAGGCGCAACTGGCGTCGGTGCTGGCCCATGTGCCGGGCACGGTCAGGCCGCTCGGCACAATCATGCCCTGGTATCTGCTGGTCGAGGTCACCGACCCGATGCAGGGGCTGGATCTGGCCGCGCGGCTGGAGGATCTGCTGGCAACCGGGCTGGAGGACGGACGCATCGCCGACGCGGCGGTCGCCCGCAGCCAGGCCCAGGCGAATGGGATGTGGAAGCTGCGCCACAGCGTGTCGGAGGCCAATCGCAAGAGCGGCATCGTCGTCGGCCACGACACCGCGGTGCCGGTCGCCCGCATCCCCGACTTCGTCGCCCGCGCTACCGCGGCGGTCGCGGCGGTGCGGCCCGATGCCCGCGTCGTGGCCGTGGGGCACATCGGCGACGGCAACATCCATCTGGTCGCCATTCTGCCGGAAAGCCTCCGCACATCGGGCGAGCCGCTGGACCGCATCGCCCAGACGATCAGCGCCGCGGTCCATGAGCAGGCAATCGCGCTCGGCGGCACCATCAGCGCCGAGCATGGCATTGGCCAGAGCATGCGCGACGCGCTTGCCGCCTTCAAGGGACCGGCGGAGATGGCGCTGATGCACGGCATCAAGCAGCTGTTCGACCCGCTGGGAGTGATGAATCCGGGCAAGGTCGTGGCGGCCCGGCACTGCCCCCGGCACTGACCATTGTGTCCCCGGCTCAGGCCACCGCCGTTATCACATGCGCCTGAATCCTGCCGTCGATGGGGCCGTCGGCGAAATGCCGGGCGATGGCCTGGGTGGCGAGGTCCGTCACCTCGTCGAGACGGCCTGCATCCCGCGCCTCGATCTCCAGGCGCATGGGCGTTCCCTGGCAGAAGCCGGTCGCCGGATCGGCGGCCGTCGCCGCCCGGCTGCGCAACGTCACGGTCTCGATCCCGATGTCGGTGAAGCCGACTCCGTGGAGGTCGTCGCGGATGCGCCCGGTGTCATGGTAGCCGTGCGGCGTCCGTGCCATGAAGCCGGGCGGATCGTCGGGAAAGGCCGCGGCGACGGCGGCGCTGACGACCGCGGCGATCTCATTGTCCTCGATCCGGTCCCACACACTGAACAGGAAGCGGCCTCCCGGCTTCAGCACCCGGCGGGCTTCGGCAAACCCCGCGGACTTGTCCGGGAAGAACATCACGCCGAACTGACAGACGAGCGCATCGAAGCTGTCGCTCTCGAAAGGCAGGCTCAGGGCGTTCGCCTGCTGCCAAATAACTCGTGGGGTCTCGCGTGACGCATCCAGCTTCTGCGCCGCATGGTCGAGCATCGGCTGATTGAGGTCCGTCGCAACGAGTTCGACGCTTGCCGGCAGGGTCTGGACCAGGGCGCGCGTCACGATCCCGGTTCCGGCCGCCGTTTCCAGAATCCGTCCTTCCACGCCCGTAAGCCGTCGTGCCATATCGCCGGCATAGGGTTCGAACAGGAGGGGGCCGAGATAACGGTCGTAGAGCGCCGGAATCGCCCCCGCGAATGCCTTGTCCACGTCAGCCATGTCGCCCCCCATTTCAAAATGCGGGATCGCTCAGCCTAATCCGCGCTGACGATGCGGGCGATGGCCAATTGGGGGCGGACCCATGCTCCTTGGGTCCGCCAATCGACGAAATCGCAACGAAAAGCCCCCCGGAGCCATGCGTTTCGGCATGGCTCCGGGGGGCTTGCGGTCATCTTAGGAAAAGGGATGGTTCAGCGGTCCGACCGGGTGAGGAGCCGCAGGATCAATGCTCCAGCCGAGGCGGCGGTGGCGACGGCGACCACACCGTTCCAGCCCCAGGCGGCCAGGGCCTGGCTGCCCAGCGTGGCGCCGGCAGCCATGCCGATGAACATGCCGACCATCAGCACCGCGTTCAGGCGGCTGCGGGCGGCCGGATCGATGCCGTAGACGATGGTCTGATGGGCGATCAGCGATGCCTGGACGCCCAGGTCGAAGCCGACGGCGCTCGCAACCAGCAGCCACAGGCGGCCACCTTCGGGCAGCAGCGGCGACAGCGCCATGGCGGCGAAGGACAGCACGGCCAGACCGGCACCCAACCGGGTCATCAGCGCCGGACCGCGGCTGTCGGCGATGCGGCCGGCAATCGGCGCCACCAGCGCACCGGCCGCACCGGCCAGACCGAAGGCGCCCGCTGCGGCGGCGCCCAGATGGAACGGCGCGCCATGCAGCATCACCGCCAGGGTCGACCAGAAGGCGCTGAAGCCCAGCGACAGCAACCCCTGCGCCATCGCCGCCCGGCGCAGTCCGGGATGACGGCCCCACAGCGTGACCATCGAACCCAGCAGTTCGCCGTAGCCGAGGTCGGTCGTCGGCTTGAAGCGCGGCAGCCCGCGCCACAGCGCGGCACCCAGCAGGGCGATGCTGCCGGCGGCGACGACGAACACGGCGCGCCAGCCGAACTGTTCGGCGATGACGCCGCTGACCACCCGAGAGAGCAGGATGCCCAGCAGCAGGCCGGTCATCACCGTGCCGACCACCCGGCCGCGATGCTCCGCCGGGGCCAGGGTCGCGGCGGCGGGGACGATGTCCTGCGCCAGCGTGGCCGAAAGACCCATCACCAGGCTCGCCGCCAGCAATCCGCCGATGGAAGGCGCGAAGCCCGCCGCCAGCAGGGCCGCGACCAGCACCGACACCTTCGCCAGGATGATGCGGCGGCGGTCGAAGCGGTCGCCCAGCGGAGCCAGCAGCAGGATGCCGAAAGCATATCCCAGTTGCGTCAGCGTCGGCACCCAACCGACCGTCCGGTCCGCCGCCCCGATGTCGGTGCCGAGCACGCCCAGCATCGGCTGGCTGTAATAGAGAGTCGCCGCCGCCAGACCGGCGCCAGCGGCCATCAGGAACACCAGCGGCCGGCTCATCCCGCTGTCATGCGCAGGAGCAAGCGGCATTGGACTTGCCAGCGGCGTTGCATGCGCGGTTTGAATGGTTGTCATCGTTCGATCCCCTCAAGGGCAGACAGTGGCTTGGTTGAGGGGGAATATGACTGCGGGTCGCAGGTCACGGTAGCCGGACCGGGTGTAGATTTGCTATACGCTTCACGTATGAGCAATGACCTCTCGGCGGTCGGCAGCGACCGCATCGCCCTGCTGGAGACCTTCGTCCGCATCGTGGAGGCGGGGAATCTGTCGGCCGCGGCCGCACAGCTGGGCAGCACCCAGCCGACGGTCAGCCGCCGCCTGCAACTGCTGGAGCGGACGCTTGGCGTCCGGCTGCTGCACCGCTCGACCCACCGGATGAACCTGACGGAGGACGGCACCCTCTGTTACGAGCGGGCCAAGGATCTGCTGGCCGGCTGGCAGATGCTGGAAAGCGATGTCCGGGGCGCCGACGACCAGCCGACCGGACATTTGCGGGTGCTGGCGCCGCATGCCTTCGGACAGCAGCAGTTGATCGGGCCAGTGGCGGACTATCTGCGCCGCTATCCGCGGATGACGGTGGAATGGCTCCTGCACGACCGCATGCCGGATTTCATCGCCGAGGGCATCGACTGCGCCATCCGCGTCGGCGAGATCGCCGATCCGTCGGTGGTCGCCCTGCGGTTGGCGGAAGTGCCGCGGATCGCCGTCGCCTCCCCCACCCTGCTCGGCGGGCGGCCGGTGCCGCAGCATCCGGACGAGTTGGCGGACCTGCCCTGGCTGGCCCTGCGCACCTTCTACCGGGGCGAGGTGACGCTGACCCATGCCGGGACCGGCGAGACGGTCGGCTTCCCCATCCGCCCGCGCCTGTCCACCGACGGGCTGCAGGCAATCCGCAACGCGGCGATCCTGGGGCTGGGGGCAGCCATCGCCTCGCAATGGGCGCTGGTGGACGATCTGGCGGCAGGCCGGCTGGTGCAGCTGGCGCCGGACTGGCAGGCGCCCACCCTGCCCGTCAGCTTGGTCTATCATCCCGCCCGCCACCAGCCGGCCCGCCTGCGCCGCTTCATCGAGGTGATGCGCGTCGCCGTGCCCCTCGCCTTCCGCGCGGTGCAGGCGCCATAGCGTCAAAAGGCGGCGGCTTCGCCACGGCTTTGCTATGGTGTCCGCGACTTGTTCAGGAAGGCCGATGTTCATGCACGAGTATGTCCGCAAAATCCTCACCGCCCGCGTCTACGACGTGGCGATCGAAAGCCCGCTCGATCCGATGCCGCGGCTGTCGCAGCGCCTGAACAACATCGCCCTGCTGAAGCGCGAGGATCTGCAACCCGTCTTCTCCTTCAAGCTGCGCGGCGCCTACAACAAGATGGTCGGGCTTCCGCCGGAAGCGCGGGAGCGCGGTGTGGTCTGCGCGTCGGCCGGCAACCATGCCCAGGGCGTGGCGCTGTCGGCGCAGAAGCTGGGCATCAAGGCAGTGATCGTCATGCCGCGGACGACGCCGGCCATCAAGGTCCAGGCGGTCAAGAGCCGCGGCGGCAAGGTCGTGCTGCACGGCGACGTCTTCGACGACGCCTATCTCCACGCCCGTCAGATCGAGGCGGAGAAGGGACTGACCTTCATCCACCCCTATGACGATCCCGACGTGATCGCCGGCCAGGGCACCGTCGGCATGGAGATCCTGCGCCAGCACCCGCACCCGCTGGACGCCATCTTCGTGCAGATCGGCGGCGGCGGGCTGGCCGCCGGGATCGCCGCCTACGTCAAGTTCCTGCGCCCTGACGTGAAGGTGATCGGCGTCGAGCCCGACGACGCGGCCAGCATGGGCGCCGCCATCGCTGCCGGAAAGCGCGTGCAGCTGGATCAGGTCGGGCTGTTCGCCGACGGCGTCGCCGTCCGTCAGGTCGGCAGCGAAACCTTCCGGCTGTGCAGCGAGCTGCTGGACGAGGTCATCACCGTCAACACCGACGAGATCTGCGCCGCCGTCAAGGACATCTTCGAAGACACCCGCGCCATCACCGAACCGTCGGGTGCCGTCGGTCTGGCCGGCCTGAAGAAATATGCCGAGCGCGAAAGGCTCCAAGGCAAGGGTCTGGTGGCCATCGGCAGCGGCGCCAACATGAACTTCGACCGGCTGCGCCACATCGCCGAACGGGCGGAGATCGGCGAGCGGCGCGAGGCGTTGCTGGCCGTCACCATCCCGGAACGGCCGGGCGCCTACCGGCAATTCATCCAGGCGCTCGGCAAGCGCTCGATCACCGAGTTCAACTACCGCTATGCCGACGACCGCGAGGCGCAGATCTTCGTCGGCGTCCAGCTGACCGAGGGCGATGCGGAAAAGCGCCTGATCATCGATCTTCTGCGCGGTCTGGACTGCCCGGTTCTGGACATGAGCGACAACGAAATGGCGAAGCTCCATGTCCGCTACATGGTCGGCGGCCGGGTGCGCGGGTTGAAGGACGAGCTGCTCTACCGCTTCCAGTTCCCGGAACGGCCGGGCGCCCTGCTGAAGTTCCTGAATGGGCTGGCGCAGGAGTGGAACATCTCCCTGTTCCATTACCGCAACCATGGCGCCGACTATGGCCGCGTGCTGGCCGGCATCCAGGTGCCGGAGAAGGACCGGACACGGTTCCGGCGTTGCCTGGACGAGCTTGGCTATCCCTGTTGGGACGAGACCGGCAACCCGGCCTACCGGATGTTCCTGGCCGAACCGCAGGGCTGATTCCCGAACCGCTCCCTAAAGGCTGGCAAGTTGGCCCTTACATGTTTACAAATACCTGACAGCCGAGGGACGGCAACCAGTGGAGCGGGAGCGACAGGATGGAGTCGAGTGAACACGGCGCGATGACCGCTGCGGTGTCGGGTGGCGGAGAGGGCACGCCGCTGCTCCGCACCCGCCAGACGCCGCTGGTCACGCGGATCTACCAGCTGCTGCTGGCCCAGATCAGCGCCGGCGATTTCAAGCCCGACGAGCGCCTGCCCGGCGAGAACGACCTTGCCGCCCGCTTCCAGGTGTCGCGCCCGGTGGTACGCGAGGCGTTGAAGCGGCTGCGCAACGACGGGCTTATTTATTCCCGCCAGGGCGCCGGCAGCTTCGTCCGGGTGGCGGTGGAGGAAAGCCAGCCGGTGCTGGGCTATGCGCCGGTGGAAACGATTGCCGACATCCAGCGCTGTTACGAGTTCCGGCTGACCATCGAGCCGGACCATGCCTATCACGCCGCATTGCGCTGGAACGACGCCGCTCTGGACCGCATCGCCGCGGCTCTGAGCCTGATGGACGATGCGACCCGCGCCCACCGCCATCGCGAAGATGCCGACTACGCCTTCCACACCGCCATCGCCGAAGCGACGAACAACCATTATTACATGTCGTCGATGCAGGCGCTGAAGGATCACATCTCCGTCGGCATGAAGTTCCATGGCGTGTCGCTGATGGGCCCGAGTTCCGGCCTGACCGGCGTGTATGACGAACACCGCGGCATCTTCGACGCCATCCGCCACCGGGACGGCGAAACCGCACGCCAGCGGATGCGCACGCATCTGGAAGGGTCGCGCGACCGCGTGTTCGAAGGCCGGGCGCTGGACCTCTCGCTGTAAATCGCTGACCTGCAATTGCTTTTCCGGCAGAACCGCACCGCCCGGCCGTCGCTGGCGCGCGCGGATCGGTGCGCCCATGGCTTCTTGGCGCAACATGTAAACATGTTGCGCCCAATAACCCCACCATATCCCCATTTTTTTCCCTCGACAACATTACAACATATTGACATCTCCGCAGCGCTATGATGGAGTGGGTCATCGTCGAGGGCGGCGGGAGCGCCCGGCAGCTGACCATCGCAATGCGAGGGCCGCCGCTCACAAGGATGGGGACCACCCATGGACAGCATGGTTCCACAGGACGGATCGCCGCACGGCATCCAGGCGACCGCCGGACCATCGGCAACGCCGCATCCGTGCCTGATCGCCGACGACCTGACCGGGGCGCTCGACACCGCCGCACAGTTCGCCGCCATCGCCGGTCCGATCCCCGTCTACTGGCAGAGCCTGCCCTATCCAGCATTGCCGAATGCGCTCGCTTTCGACAGCGGCACGCGCGAGGCGACGCGGGAGGAGGCCCGCCGCCGGGTGGCCGCCATCGCCGCCGGCCTGCCGCGCAGCCCCGGCTCGCTCCATTACGCCAAGCTCGACAGCCTGCTGCGCGGCCATGCCGGAGCGGAGATCGCCGCCTGGATAGCCGCCACGGCCCCCGATCATGTCATCGTCGCCCCCGCCTTCCCCTATCAGGGCCGCATCACGCGCGGCGGCATCCAGCTCGCCCGCGGCGATGACCCCCGCAATTGGACAGCCGCGGCCAGCGACCTGCGCGGCGATCTGGAGCGGGAAGGCTTTACGGTCCAGCCCTGCTGCCCCGGCGCGGCGGTGCCGGCGGGCGTCAGCCTGTGGGATGCCGAAACCGATGCCGATCTCGACGTCATCGCCGCCGCCGGCCTCGCGCTGAACGGCCCCTTACTGAACGGTCGCGTGCTGTGGTGCGGCAGCAGCGGGCTGGCCGGTGCGCTGGCCCGGCAGATGGGCACCGCCGCCTGCGACCCCGTCGCCCTGCGACTGCCACGGCCGATCCTCGGCCTGTTCGGCACCAACCATCCGGCGATGACGGCGCAGATCGACGCCTGTCCGGAGCATGTGCTGGCGCTGCCCGACGGTGGCTCCACCTCGGCCACGGTGGTGGCGCAGCGGTTGGACCGCGACGGCATCGCGCTTGCCACCCTCGCCCTGCCCAAGGGGTTGGCGCGGAGCGACGCGGCGCAGCGGATCGAAGGGGAGTTCGCCCGGCTGGTCCGCCGGCTCGACCCGCCCGGCACGCTGCTGGTGGCCGGCGGCGAGACCCTGCGCGGCCTCTGCCTCGCCCTTGACGCCGACCGGCTGGATCTGGACGGACAGGTCTGGCCGGGGGTGCCCTGCTCCATCCTGCGCGGCGGACGCTTCGACGGGGTCCGCGTCATTTCAAAATCGGGCGCGTTCGGCGATCCGGCACTGCTGCGCCGGCTGCTTGCGCTGGCTGCGCCGCTTCATCAGGGAGAACAAGCATGACACCGCATCTGGCCATCACCATGGGCGATCCGGCCGGCGTCGGGCCGGAGATCATCGTGAAGGCCTGCGCGCGTCTGAAGGACCGGCTGGCCGACGGGTCGCTGCGCCTGCTGGTCATCGGCAGCAACCCAGCCCTCCATGCGGCGCGCGATGCGCTCGGCAGCGACCTCGACTTCCCCGAGGTGACCGACATCGACGGCGAGTGGCCGGCGCTGGCCTGCCTCCAGGCCGGGCCGGAGGGCGAGCCGATCCGTCCCGGCGTGCTGTCGGTCGACGGCGGCCGCTTCGCCTATCTGGCGGTGGAGCGCGCGGTGCGGCTGGCCGAAGCCGGCCGCATCCACGGCATCGTGACGGCGCCCCTGAACAAGGAGGCGATGAACAAGGCCGGCTATCACTTCGCCGGCCACACCGACCTGCTGGCCGAACTGACCGGCGCCCGCGGCTCGGTGATGATGCTGGCCCACGGCAACATGCGGGTCAGCCACGTCACCACCCACATCGCGCTGGAGGACGTGCCGAAGAAGCTGACGCCGGAACGGCTGCGCTACGTCATCGACCGCACTGCCGAGACTTTGGCCGGGCTCGGCCTGCCGCGCTGCCGCATCGCCATCGCCGCGCTGAACCCGCATGCCGGCGAAGGCGGGCTGTTTGGCCGCCAGGATATCGAGGTGACCGAGCCGGTGATCCGCCAATGCGTCGCCGACGGGCTGGATGTCGTCGGGCCGGTGCCCGGCGACACCATCTTCGTCAAGCTGCGCGCCGGCCAGTATGACGCGGTGGTCGCCATGTACCACGACCAGGGCCACATCCCGGTCAAGCTGCTGGGCTTCAACGTCAACCCCGAAACCGGCACCTGGGACGCGCTGAGCGGCGTCAACATCACGCTCGGCCTGCCGATCATCCGCACCTCCGTCGACCACGGCACCGCCTTCGACATCGCCGGCAAGGGCATCGCCAACGAGCTGAGCCTGATCGAGGCCATCGACTACGCCGAGAAGCTGGCCGCCGCCCGCGTGCGCGTCGCCGCCTGAGGAACCTTGAAAATGAGCACCATCGACCTGACCACGCCCATCGACCTGCTCCGCCCGCCCCACGTCGTCTTCGGCGCCGGCACCGCGGCCGAGACCGGCCGCTGGGTGCGCGAGCGCGGCCTGACCCGCATCCTGGTGGTCGCCGACGCCTTCAACGCCACCCGCGTGGAGCGGCTGGGGCTGGAGGGCGTCGTCACGATCTTCGCCGACATCAAGCCCGAGCCCGACGTTCCCAATCTTGAGGCGCTGCTCGCGGTCGCCGAACGGGTCGAGCCGCAGGCGGTGATCGGCTTCGGCGGCGGCAGCGCCATGGATCTGGCGAAGCTGGCCGCCGTGCTGCCGGGCAGCGGCCAGACGATCCGCGACGTGGTCGGGCCGGAGAAGGTCGCGGGCAAGCGCGCCACGCTGGTCCAGGTCCCGACCACCGCCGGCACCGGCAGCGAAGTCGGCACCCGCGCGCTGGTCACCGACCCGGCGACGATGAGCAAGCTGGCGGTGCAGAGCGTCCATATGCTGGCCGACGTGGCGGTGGTCGATCCCGACCTGACGCTGAGCGTGCCGGCCGCGGTGACCGCCGCCACCGGCGTCGATGCGCTGGCCCATTGCGTCGAGGCCTACACCAACCGCAAGGCCCATCCGCTGATCGACCTCTATGCCCTGGAAGGCATCCGGCTGGTCGGCCGCTTCCTGCCACGCGCCATCGCCGACGGCAGCGACCGCGAGGCGCGGGCCGGCCTGTCGCTGGCGTCCTTCTATGGCGGCATCTGCCTGGGTCCGGTCAACACCGCCGCCGGCCATGCCGTCGCCTATCCGCTGGGCACCCGCCACCACATCCCGCATGGCGCCGCCAACGCATTGATCTTCCCGCATGTGCTGGCCTTCAACGCGCCGGCCGTCCCGGCCAAGACCGCCGCCGTTCTGGAAGCGCTGGGTCTTCCGGCGGTCACCGATCCGGCCGCGGTGTTCAAGGCCGCGCATGATTGGTGCGTGGAACTAGGCTGCACAATGCGGCTGTCGGCGTTCGGCGTGCCGGAGGCCGATCTGCCGCGCATGGCCGAGGAGGCGCATGCCATCCGCCGGCTGCTCGACAACAACCCGCGCGATCTCAGCCGCGAGGACATCCTGGGCATGTACCGCGCCGCCGCCTGACGGCGCGGCGCCAAGCCCTCATCCCGTTCGTGAAAAGGCTAATCCCATGAGCAAGACCAGCGGCAAGATCGGCGGACCCTTCGTCGCGATCGTCACCCCCTTCGACGGCGACGAACGCGTCGAATTCGCAGCGCTGCGACGGCAGGTGAAGCGGCAGGCATCCGCCGGAAACGGGGTCTTCTGCGCCGGCACCAACGGCGAATTCTATGCCCTGTCCTTCGACGAGAAGCTGGCGGTGGCGGAGACCTGCGTCGAGGCCGCCGACGGCAAGGTGCCGGTGCTGGCCCATATCGGCGAGATCTCCACCAACCAGACCATCGCGCTGGGCAAGGCGGTCGAACGGCTGGGCGTCAAGGCGGTCTCCGCCATCACCCCGTCCTTCATCGCCTGCTCGCAGGCCGAGCTGGTGGAGCATTACCGCCGCGTCGCCGACGCGCTGACGGTACCGGTCTATCTCTACAACATCCCGGCCCGCACCGGGAACACGCTGGAGCCGGAGACCGCCCGCATCCTGGCCGACCACCCCAACATCATCGGCATCAAGGACAGCGCCGGCTCGCAGGAGAGCCTGGACGGCTTCCTCGCCATCGCGCGCGAGCGTGACGATTTCGACGTGCTGGTCGGCCCGGACTCGCTGGTGCTGCACGGACTGCGCAACGGTGCGGCCGGCTGCATCTCCGGCCTCGGCAACATCGCGCCGGTGACGCTCAACGGCATCCACGCCGCCTTCGTGGCCGGCGACGATGCTGCGGCCGACAGGCACCAGACCCATTTCAGCACGCTCCGCAAGGAGTTGTACGCGCTGGGCTTCCCGCCGGCGATGGTCAAGAGCGCTCTTCGCAGCGCCATGCCCGAGGTCGGCTTCAGCCGCGCCCCGGTGCTGATCGCCGACGAGGTGGACAGCCGGATCAAGGCAATCGCGGCACGCTACGCCGAAGCGGTGTGACGCTGTTCCACGCCGCATGGCGCCGCGAATAACAGAGGCGGCGCCAAATCCCCGAACAACACCGAAGGCGGATCCATCCGCCCGTTAGGGAGACCCGTCCATGAACCATTTCACCAGTGGAGAAAGTGCGCTCATCCTGGGGATCGTCGTCCTCTACATCCTCTTCACCTCCTGGCTGACGGTGCGGTTGCGCAGCCGCAACAACGGCGAGTTCATGAACGCCGCGCGGTCGATGCCGGCAGCCGTCGTCGGCGTCCTGCTGATGTCCGAGTTCATCGGCGCCAAATCCACCATCGGCACGGCGCAGGAAGCCTTCAGCTCCGGCATGGCGTCGGCCTGGTCGGTGCTGGGCGCCTCCATCGGCTTCCTGCTGTTCGGCCTGTTCTTCGCCAAGCGCATCTACGGATCGGGCGAATACACCATCTCCGCCGCCATCGCGAAATATTACGGCACCTCCACCATGCGGACGGTGTCGATCATCATGATGTATGCGCTGCTGCTGGTGAATGTCGGCAACTACGTCAGCGGTGCCGCCGCCCTGTCCACCGTCATGAACCTCAATCTGACCTGGGCGATGGTCATCATCGCGGTGGTCAGCACCTTCTACTACGTGTTCGGCGGGCTGAAGGGCATCGCCTATGTCACCATCCTGCACAGCGCGCTGAAGCTGCTGGGCATCGCCCTGCTGCTGGGCACCGCGCTGTCGCTCAGCGGCGGCATCGGCCCGATGGTGGAAAAGCTGCCGGCCCATTATTTCACCATCGACGGCACCATCGGCATGCCGACGATCTTCGCCTGGGTCATCGGCACCGTCGGCGCCATCTTCTCCACCCAGTTCGTCATCCAGGCGATCTCGTCCAACCGCAGCGCCGGCGAGGCCCAGCGCTCCGCCTTCTATGCCGCCATCTTCTGCCTGCCGCTCGGCATCATGCTGGCGCTGATCGGCGTGACCGCGCATTACCTCCATCCCGACATGAAGAGCCTGTACGCGCTGCCGGTGTTCCTCGACGCCATGCACCCGCTGATGGCCGCCATCGTCACCACCTCGCTCGTCGCCTCGGTCTTCGTCAGTGTCAGCACGGTGGCGCTCGCCATCGCCTCGCTGGCGGTGCGTGACTTCTACGTGCCGTGGAAGAAGCCGACGCCGGAGCAGGAGTTCCGCACCACCCGCATCCTGTCTCTCATCATCGGTTTCCTGCCGCTGATCTTCGTCTTCTTCGTGCCGGAAATCCTGAAGCTGTCCTTCTTCACCCGGGCGCTGCGCCTGTCGATCACGGTGGTCGCGATGATCGGCTTCTTCCTGCCGCTGTTCGCCAGCAACCTGGGCGCCACGCTGGGCCTGCTCGGCGCCACCGTCAGCACCACCGTCTGGTACGTGATGGGCAACCCCTACGGCATCGACAACATGTACATCGCCCTGCTGACGCCGATGGTCGTGATGGCGGTGGAACGCCTGGTCCGCGGCCGCAGCGCCCCGGCGATGGTCGCCGCCCCGCCGCAAGCCGACGCACGATGACGGCCATAGGCTGACCGGCGCCCCTTTTCTGAGTTTACCCCTTCCCCAGTTTGCATGTGACCGACATGACCACACCCTCGACCCTGCCCTCCACCACCGACCGCGGGCGCGTTGCGCCCGTGGACGGGGACTCCGGGCGCCGCGACGCCTATCTGCCGTCGCCCTGCGTCCAGAACCATGCCGCCAACATCGTTGTGCTCGGCAACGGCGATCTCGGCTGCGTCTGGTTCGGCGGCACCCAGGAAGGCATCCCCGACA
Source organism: Azospirillum melinis (assembly GCF_013340935.1). Lineage (GTDB taxonomy): Bacteria > Pseudomonadota > Alphaproteobacteria > Azospirillales > Azospirillaceae > Azospirillum > Azospirillum melinis. Next base: position 118,863 of record NZ_WHOS01000002.1, read on the forward strand.
TCTCGATCTATTTCTCGCGGCTGCCCCGGGGCTCCGAGCGCTGGACCGATCCGGTCAAGCTGTCGGACGACCCGACCCGCTCGGAACAGAACCCGGTGCTGTTCCCGGCGCCGGACGGCACGCTGTGGCTGTTCTACACCGCGCAAATCTCCGGCAACCAGGACACCGCCATCGTGCGCTGCCGCAGCTCCGCCGACCATGGGCAGAGCTGGGGGCCGATCCGTACCCTGTTCGAAGGCAACGGCAGCGACGGCATCTTCATCCGCCAACCGGTGGTGGTGCTGCCGAACGGCGACTGGCTGCTGCCGACCTTCCTCTGCCACGGCACGCCGGGCGAGAAGTGGGTGGGTGACAACGACACCAGCGCCGTGCGCATCTCCTCCGACCACGGCGAAAGCTGGACCGAGCATCCGGTGCCGGACAGCGTCGGCTGCGTCCATATGAGCGTCGTGCCTTTGCGCGACGGCACGCTGGCCGCCTTCTACCGCAGCCGCTGGGCCGACCATGTCTACCGCAGCGTCTCCACCGACAATGGCCGGAGCTGGAGCGCGCCGGTTCCGACCGAGCTGCCCAACAACAATTCCTCCATCCAGGTGACGGCGCTGGCTGACGGCCGCCTCGCCATCGTCTTCAACGAGTCCAGTGCGGAGAACGCGACCGAGCGCCGTGCCTCGCTCTATGACGAAATCGAGGACGACGTCCCGGCCGGTGGCGCCGCTGCCACCGCCGTCGCCGCAAAGCCGGCCCAGGCACCCGCCCGCAAGGCCTTCTGGGGCGCACCGCGCGCGCCGCTGACGCTGGCCCTGTCGGAGGATGGCGGGCTGACCTGGCCGCTGCGCCGGAACCTGGAGATCGGCGACGGCTACTGCATGACCAACAATTCCAAGGACAGCCTGAACCGGGAATTCTCCTACCCGTCGGTCACGCAGACAGCGGAGGGCGACCTGCATGTCGCCTTCACCTATTTCCGGCAGGCCATCAAATACAGCCGCGTCTCGCCCGACTGGGTGGGCAACCGCTGATCGGCAATGGGAGCGTCGCCCGCAAAGCTCTCTGGTGCGCTCCCGCCCGCTTCCTTTTTCCGGGGACTTGTCCCATGACCATGACCACCGAGGCCGTTCTCGAGGCCGCCGGCGCGCTCCTCGCCGCGCGCCGCGACAACCGCCCGCTCGAATCGCTGCCGCCGGCGGCGATGCCCGCCGACAAGGCCGGCGCCTACGCCATCCAGACCGAGGTCGCCCGCGGCATCGGTCCGGTAACCGCCTGGAAGGTCGGTGCCTCCGCCCCTGACGCCGAGCCGTCGAGCGCGCCCATCCATGCCGACACGCTGTTCTTCGACACCGAAACGCTGCCCGCCAGCATGTTCCGCGTCATCGGCATCGAGGCGGAGATCGTCTATCGCCTGAAGAGCGACCTGCCCGCCCGCGACGAGCCCTGGACGCGGGACGAGGTGCTGGACGCCGTCGGCTCCATCCATCCGGCCTTCGAGATCTGCGACACCCGCTTCGCCGCCTATGGATCGCAAGGCCCTCTCGCCTCGCTGGCCGATCAGGCCAACCACGGCGCGCTGATCGTCGGGCCGGCCACCGCGGACTGGCGCCGCATCGATCCGGTGAACCAGCCGCTGACGCTGGACATCGACGGCGAGCGCAAGGTCGAGGTGGTCGGCGGCAACAAGGCCGGCGACCCGATCCGCCTGCTGGCCTGGCTCGCCAATATCGGCGCCCGGCCGTTCGGCGGCCTGCGTGCCGGCGACACGGTGACCACCGGGTCCTGCACCGGAACGATCTTCATCAAGCCCGGCAGCTGCGCCCTCGCCGACTTCCCCGGTCTCGGCCGCATCGCGCTGGCCGTGGCATGAGGGAGAGTGCCGGAATGAACACGGGAAATCCTCGCCGCGCCCTCGTCACCGGCGTCAGTTCAGGGATTGGCGCCGCCATCGCCGAGAGGCTGTTGCAGGATGGCTGGCTTGTCGAGGGGATGAGCCGGTCGGCCCCCGCCATCGACCACCCGCACCTGCGCTTCACCCCGGCCGACCTGATGGCGCCGGCCCCCGTGGCGAAGGCGCTGGCCGGATTGCCGCCCGTCGATGCGCTGGTCCATGCCGCCGGGGTCATGCGGGTCGGCAGGCTGGGCGAACTGGCCGGGGACGATGCGAAGGCGATGTGGCGGCTGCATGTGGAGGCCGCGACGCAGTTGGTCGAGCATGTCGTCCCGTACCTGCCGGACGGCGGTGGCCGGATCGTCCTGATCGGCAGCCGCACCGCGCAGGGGGCGGCAGGCCGCAGCCAGTATGCGGCGACCAAGGCGGCGATGGTCGGGCTTGCCCGCTCCTGGGCGCTGGAGCTGGCGCCGCGCGGCGTCACGGTGAATGTGGTGGCGCCGGGAGCGACCGACACGCCGATGCTGAAGGACCCGAGCCGCACCGGCGTGCCGCCGAAGCTTCCGCCCATCGGCCGCTTCATCAAGCCGGAGGAGGTGGCGGCGCTGACCGCCTTCCTGCTGTCCGACGCGGCGGCGGCCATCACCGGGCAGCAGATCCTCGTCTGCGGCGGAGCGTCGCTTTAGACGAACTCAGGTGAACCGCGTTATTTCTTCGGCAAGGTATGCGGGCAGCCGGCGCTGCGGTCCTTCTCCCCGTTGTAGCGGGTCAGCATGTGCGCGCCGGCCTTGCCGATGAAGGTGGCAGTGTAGACCAGCGGCTCGGCGTCGCTTTCATTGTGCTGCTGGTGAAGCGTGCCCGGCGGAATTTCCACCACCACTCCGGGCTTCAGCTCCACATCCGGCTTGCCATCGACCGACAGCCGGCCGCTTCCGCTCACCACCTCCATCATCTCGTCGATGTCGTGCTTGTGACGGTGGGCGTCCGACCCGGCCGGGACTGTCAGCTTCTCCACCATGCGCATCGTTCCCGGCAGGCCCGGCACCGGTGCAGGCGGCAGCAGGACGGTGCAGCTCACCTCCATCGGCTTTGCCGGGGGCTTCGACGGAGCCTCCGTCGCCGCCATGGCGGGGATCGCCGCGGAGAGCAGGAGAAGGCCGGCACCCGAAAACAGACGGAACATCATTGGGGAGCTTCCCGATCCTTTAGAGCGACAGAGGTTTGACAGCGACATCGACAGGTGTCGATAGGAATGGTTGCACCACCATACCAGCCCTGTCAAAGGCCTCTCTTCGGCGTGGTCGAAGCGCCAAGCCTCGCTTATGGTGGGTGCCGTTGCTCCGGACCTGACCGCCAATCCGTCACGAGGAAAGATCACGCTATGTCGAACACCGCCCCGAAAACGACCGCCCCGAAAACGGCAATCGTCACCGGCGCCACCTCCGGATTCGGCGACGCCATCGCCCGGCGGCTGGTCGCGGAGGGCTGGCGGATCGTCGCCACCGGCCGGCGCCAGGACCGGCTGGACGCCCTGGTCGAGGCGCTGGGCGGGCCGGATGTCGTCCATCCGCTGTGCTTCGACATCCGCGACGAGGCGGCGACGCGCGCTGCGCTGGCCACGCTGCCCGACGCCTTCGCCGACATCTCGGTCCTGGTCAACAATGCCGGGCTGGCGCTCGGCACCGGGGCGGCGCAGGACTGCGACCTGGAGCAGTGGCGCACCATGATCGACACCAACGTCACCGGCCTGGTGACGATCACCCGGCTGCTGCTGGCCCGGCTGATCGCCCAGCGCGGGCTGATCGTCAACTTGGCGTCGGTCGCGTCCAACTGGCCCTATCCCGGCGGCAACGTCTATGGCGGCACCAAGGCCTTCGTGCGGCAGTTTTCGCTCGGCCTGCGCAGCGACCTGTCGGCGCAGGGCGTGCGCGTGACCTCCATCGAACCGGGTCTGGCGGAAAGCGAATTCACCCTGGTGCGCACCGGCGGCAACAAGGATGCCTACGACGCGCTCTATGCCGGGGCCAACCCGCTCCAGCCGGAGGACATCGCCGAGACGGTGCGCTGGGTCGTCTCGCTGCCGCCGCACGTCAACATCAACAGCGTCGAGATCATGCCGGTGAGCCAGTCCTGGGCGCCGTTCAAGATCCACCGCGACACGCCGGCCTGACGCATCCGCGACCATCCTGCGCAATCATTCGTCGCCGTTGCAGGCGCCGAATGATTGCGCCACCGCAGATATACTAGTATCCAATGGCCCCGGCCAGGATTCGCGCCGGCACTCACCCTCCGGAACGCGTCTGGCCGATCATGACTCTTGCCTTCCATATGATGCCGCTCGTCGGCACGATCCTGCTGCTTGCCTCCCGCCGGGTCAGCCTGCTGTCCGCCGGGATCGCCGGAATGGCGCTGGCGCTCGTCACGATGGTCGCTCCAATGCTTATGGCGCAGCCGTTGGCCGGTCCTGTGCTGGGTCTGGCTGCCGTCAAGGCGGGGGAAGGGGCATGGTTGGCATGGCACGCGATGTCGATCATCGCCGCCGGCCTGCTGTTCCACCGTGCCTTCGAGGCGCGCGGCACGCGGACGGCCGCGGTCGCACAGGAGAACCGGCGGCGTGCCGTCTTCGTCGCCTGCTTCCTAATCGGTCCCTTCGCGGAATCGGTGACGGGGTTCGGCGTCGGTCTGGTGGTGGCGCTTGCCATGCTGCGCAGCCTGGGGCTGCCGCCGGTGCAGTCGGCGGCGCTTGGCCTGTTCAGTCAGGTGCTGGCCGCCTGGGGCGCGATGGGCGTCGGCAGCCGGGTCGGGGCCGAACTGATCGGCGTATCCTTCACCGAGCTTGGAACCGCCAGCGCTCTGCTGATGGCGGTCGTGCTGCCCTGCCTCCTGCCGGTGTTCTGGGGGCTGATCCAGTCGTCGGGGCTGCGCTCCAGCCTGCGGGAGCGGGCGACCGATGTCGCCCTTCTCCTCTGTCTGGCCGGGCTGATCTGGCTGACCAATCTGTTCGTCGCCCCGGAACTTGGCGGCGGGCTGGCGACCGCAGTCCTGTTGCTGGTCGTGGAAGGGCCGCGCCTGCTGCGCAGCGGCACCGGTGTCCGCCAACTGGCCGAGCGGCTCTGGCCCTATGGGCTGCTGATCGCCGGGCTGATGGCGACCCGCCTGCTGCCGCCGCTGTCGGACTGGACCGGGCAATGGCTGGTGCTCGACCCGTTCGGCGGCCTTGCCCCGCTGGCTCTGCTGCGGCATCCGGCGACCTGGCTGGTGCTGATCGCCGGCATCCTGCTGGCCCGCCTGCCGGGCGCCGAGGCCGGGAAAGTGGTGCGCGGCGCCCTTCGCGCCGCCCTGGTGCCGATGGCGGCGACGCTGGTTTTCGTCGAGTTCGCCACCTTCATGGCGGCCTCCGGCGGTGCGGCGATGTTCGGCAACGCCTGGCGCGAGGTGGCCGGACGTTTCGCCGTGCTGGCAAGCCCGGTCTTCGGTGCTGCGGCCGGCATGCTGACCGGCTCCAACACGGCATCGAACGCCCTGATGATGCACATCCAGCTGAGCCTTGCCGCCGAGAGCGGCCTGCCCTCCATCCTGATCGCGGCGGTCCAGACCGTCGCCGGCAGCATCTGCACCATGCTGACCCCCGGCCGCATCGTGCTCGCCGCCGGTCTGGTCGGGCTGGAACGGTCGGAGGGGGCGATCTACCGCCGTGCCCTGCCGATCGGGCTGGCGACCATCCTCGCCCTGCTGGCCGTCATCGTCGCGATGACCGGATTTAAGGCAGGCGGGCTGGTTTAGGCAATCAGGCGAACCGCTTCGCTCCGGCAACGCAAAGCACGACCAGCCCGGTCGCGGCGATCATCGTCCAGGCGACCGGCTCGCGCAGCAGCAGTCCCGCCAGGATCAGGCCGAAGGCGGGCTGGAGCAGTTGCAACTGCCCGACGCCGGCAATCCCGCCCAGCGCCAGCCCGCGATACCAGAAGACGAAGCCGACCAGCATGCTGAACACCGACACATAGCCGAGCCCGATCCAGGCCGGCATGGCGACGCCGGTCCAGTCGTCCGGCATGGTCGCAACCGCAGCGCCCGCCATCAGGGGAAGCGCCAGCACCAGCGCCCAGGAGATCACCTGCCAGCCGCCCAGCCGGCGCGACAGGGTCGCCCCCTCGGCATAGCCGAGCCCGCAGAGCAGGATCGCCAGGATCATCAGCAGGTCGCCGGTCAGCGACGCCCCGCCGCCCTGCCACAGGGCGAAGCCGGCGACGGTGAGGCCCCCCGCCGTCGAGAACAGCCAGAAGGCCGGCCGAGGCCGTTCCCTCCCCCGCAGCACGCCGAACAGGGCGGTGGCGAGCGGCAGCAGGCCGATGAAGACGATGGATTGGGCGGAGGTGATGTGCTGGAGCGCCAGCGCCGTCAGCAGGGGAAAGCCGGCGACCACGCCGACCGCCACGACGGCGAGCGAGGGAAGGTCGCGCCGCGCCGGCCAATTCTGCCGCAGCAGCGCCAGCAGCGCCGCCGCCAGCGCCGCCGCGATGACTGCCCGCGCCGCGGTCAGGAACAGCGGCGAGAAGCCGCCGACCGCGACGCGCGTCGCCGGCAGCGAACCGCTGAAAATGATCACGCCGAGCAGCCCGCTGCCCCATCCCGCCGTCGACGTCCGCATCCCTTTTCCTTCCGCTTCCCAGAATTCGCCGCACGATCCTAGCGCGATGGCCTCTGGCGGAAACAGGGACAGTCCCATACAATTCAGCCAAACTGTACTGCCTTACAGGGCAATACACTTCTAGCGGCGAGGCATCATGGGCAGGACCGGCACGCGCACCGGCGAGGTGATGGAGGCGATCCGCCGCAGGATGGCGAACCGCCAACTGTCCCCGGGGGAAAAGCTGCCGTCGATCCGCAGCTTCGCCGCCACCATGGGCGTGTCGCCCTCGACCGTGGTGGAGGCTTATGACCGGCTGGCGGCGGACGGCGTGATCCAGTCGCGGCCGGGATCGGGCTTCTACATGTCCGGCACCATGCCGCCGCTGGCATTGGCCGAGGCGGAACCGCAGCGCGACCGCGCCATCGATCCCTTCTGGGTGTCGCGGCAATCGCTCGATGCCGGGGCGGAGATGTTGAAGCCGGGATGCGGCTGGCTGCCGGCCGACTGGATGCCGAATGCGGCGATCCGCCGGGCGATCCGCCAGCTCGCGCGGGCGGATGACGGACTGCTGGCGGATTATGGCGGCACGCGCGGATCGCTGCCGCTGCGCCGGCTGCTGGCCCGCCAGTTCGCGGACGAAGGCATCGCCGCCGGTGCCGACCAGATCCTGCTGACCGCCTCCGGCACGCAGGCCATCGACCTGATCTGCCGCCTGCTGCTGCGGCCGGGCGACACGGTGCTGATCGACGACCCCTGCTATTTCAATTTCCAGGCGCTGCTGCGCGCCCATCGGGCGCGGATCGTCGGGGTGCCCTATACGCGCAACGGGCCGGATGCGGAGCTGTTCGCCCAGGCGCTGGCGGCGCACCGGCCGCGCCTCTACATCACCAACTCCGCCCTTCACAACCCGACCGGCGCCACCATGACGCCGCAGACCGCCCACCGCCTGCTCTGTGCCGCCGCCGCCCACGACCCGGCCGCGCAGGACCTGACCATCGTCGAGGACGACATCTTCGCCGGCTTCGAGCCCGAGCCGTCACCCCGCCTCGCCGCGCTGGACGGTCTGGCCCGCGTGATCCGGATCGGCAGCTTTTCCAAGACGCTCTCCGCCTCGATCCGTTGCGGCTATATCGCGGCTCGGCCGGACTGGGTGGAGGCACTGGTCGATCTGCAGGTGGCGACGAACTTCGGCGGTCCCAGCCCGGCCGCGGCCGAGCTCATCCTCGCCACCCTGAACGACGGCAATTACCGCAAGCATCTCGACGGGCTGCGCCGGCGTCTGGCACGGGTGCGTCGCGAGACGGCTGCCCGGCTGGAAGCCATTGGCCTGACACCATGGCTGATGCCGCGCGGCGGCTTCTACCTCTGGTGCAGCCTGCCCGATGGACGGAACGCCGCCGACGTCGCCCGCACGGCCTTGCGCGAGGATGTCGTGCTCGCCCCCGGCGACGTGTTCAGCGTTTCCCACTCCGCATCGGGATTTCTGCGCTTCAATGTCGCCCAGATGAGCGATCCACGCATCTACGGCGTTCTGGAGCGGGCCATGGCGAACACTCCCCCTCCATAAGCCCTTCACCGCTGGGGAGAGGGCTTCTTCGCCAGCGCCTCGCTCAGCGTCTGGAGCAGGGTATCGATGCGATAGGGCTTCGACAGCACCGCGATGCCCTCGGTGCGCGCCACGTCCTCGCTATAGCCGGTCGTCAGCACCACCGGCAGACCCGGGCGCAGGAACGTGGCCTCCCGGCCGAGGTCGATGCCGCTCAGCCGGCCGGGCATCACCACATCGGAGAACAGCAGGTCGATCCGCTCGTCCCCTGCCAGCAGCGGCAGCGCCTCGTCGGCCGAGACGGCGCGCAGCACAGTCCAGCCGCTTTCCTCAAGCGCCGCCGCGACGGAGGAGCCGACGACCGGATCGTCCTCCACCATCAGTACCCGCGCGCCCTGGACGAGGCTGGCCGCGGCCTGGATGGGAGCCGCCGGCGCTCTCGGAATGCCGGTGCCGGCGCGCAGCAGCAGGACGATGCGGGTCCCCTCCCCCGGCCGGCTTTCGATCCAGACGGTGCCGCCGGCCTGCCGCGCCAGCCCATAGACCTGGGCAAGGCCAAGGCCGGAGCCCTTGCCGACCTCCTTGGTGGTGAAGAAGGGATCGAAGGCTCTCGCCACCACCTCCGGCGGCATGCCGGTTCCGGTGTCGGCGACCGCCAGCAGCAAAAATTCGCCCTCCAGCCCCGCCCCATCCAGACCGGTTGCTTCGCCGGGGCCGAGCGTCCGGTTCTCCGCCTCGATGGTCAGGGTACCGCCGCCGGGCATCGCGTCGCGCGCGTTGACCGCCATGTTGATCAGCGCCAGTTCGAACTGGGTCGGATCGACCTCGATGGGATGCAGGCCGGGAGCGAAGCGGGTTTCCAGCCGGATGTCGGCGCGCAGGGCGCGCTCCAGCAGGCCGGCCATGCCGAGGACGCGGTCGCGCACGTCGATCGGCTCCGGACGCAGGCTGTCGCGGCGGGCAAAGCCCATCAGCTGCTGCACCAGCTTGGCGCCGCGGTCGACCGCCTGCATGCCGGCCTCCAGCAGTGGCGCCAGCCGCGGCTCCGCGCTGCGGCGGCCGATCATGGTCAGGCAGCTGCTGAGCGCCTGGAGCAGATTGTTGAAGTCGTGGGCCACGCCGCCGGTCAGCTGACCGACCGCCTCCATCTTCTGTGCCTGGCGCAACTGGTCCTCGGCCCGACGCAGGGCGGCAGCGGCCTCCTTGCGCGCCGTCACGTCGCGCCCCACCGCATGGATGAAGCGGTCGTCCGGCACCGCGGCCCAGGAGATCCAGCGATAGGACCCGTCCTTGTGACGGTAACGGTTCTCGAACCGCAGGGTTGTCAGGCCCGATTGCAGCCGGCCGACCTCCGCCACCGTCGCGTCGAGGTCGTCGGGATGGACGAAATCGAGGAAGACCGCCCCCTGCAGGTCCGCTTCCCGCCAGCCGAGAAGCGCGGTCCAGGCCGGGTTGACCGCGCCGATCGTCCCGTCGAACCGCGCCACCAGCATGATGTCGGTCGACAGGCGCCACATGCGGTCGCGGTCGGCCGTCCGCTCCGCCACACGCTGTTCCAGCGTCGCGTTGAGCGTGCGCAGGGCGTCCTCGGCACAGCGGCGGTCGGTGATGTCGTAACAGGCGCCGAGAACCCGCACGCCCCCTCCATCCCCGTCCTCGTCGCGCTTGAACGCCTGGGCACGCCGGGCGATCCAGCGCACAACGCCGTTGTCGGGCCGCAGGATGCGGTATTCGACATAGCCCAGACCGTCCGTCGGCACCTGCCCCGGCTGGAGCGTGTTCAGGGAGGGCCGGTCGTCCGGATGGATCAGGGCGACGAGTTCCTCCAGTCGGACCAGAGGACGCTCCGCGATGCCCCACAGGCGGCAGAATTGCGGCGATACCGCCAGCAGGCCGTCGGCGCGCAGTTCGAAGGTGCCGACTCCGCCGGCATCCTGGGCGATGTGCAGCCGCTGCTCGCTCCCGCGCAGCGCCTCCTCCGTCCGCTTCATGCCGGTGACGTCGCTGCCCTGGACGAACAGGCCCATCACTTGCCCCTGGTCGTCACGGATCGGCTGGAAGACGAAGGTTACGAAACGCTCCTCCAGCGGCGCGCCTGGGCGCCGGGCGATCCGCGCCGGCATGCATTCGCCGACGAAAGACTCGCCCGTTTGATAAACCCGGTCAGCCAGTTCGAAGAAGCCTTGCCCGACGATCTCCGGCAACGCCTCCCGCGCCGGCTTGCCGATGATGTCCCGCCGGCCGATCAGTTCGAAATAGGCGTCGTTTGCCATTTCGTAGACATGGTCCGGTCCGCGCCAGACATACACGAAGCCCGGTGCCTGCCGGAACAGGGCGCGCAGCCGCTCCCCCTCCGCCCGCAGCCGTTCGTTGGCCCGCCGCACTTCCTCTTCCGCCTGCACCCGCTCCACCGCCGACCAGGTGCGTTCCGCAACCTCCTCGATCAGATCGATCTCGTCCTCGCGCCAATGCCTGGGGCGGCGGTCATGGACGTAGAGTGCCGCGACCATCCGGCCCTGCTTCACCAGACTGGCGGTGACGACAGAGGCGAAGCCGAGCGCAGCGAAGGCCGCCAGCAGCTCCGGCGTTGCCGTGCGCGGATCGGTGGCCGCATCGTCGACGACCAGCGCCTGTCCCCTGCGCAGGGTCGCCAGCACCGGCTCGCCGAAGGCCAGAAGATCGTGGGTACCGATGTGGGGGGCGACGGTGCCATCCGTCCAGTTGCGCTCCGTGGTGAAGAAGCGCTCACTCTCGTCCATCACACCGTAGCCGACCCGGCTGGCGCCAAGGTGCCGTCCCAGCGCCTCCGCCGCCACGGTCACCACACTGAGCGGGTCGGTCAGTTCGCGGAGCCGGCGCTCCAGTTCGGCGTGGAAGGCCATGCGCCGCCGGCCCCGCACGGCAAGCGTGGTCTCCGCCACGATGCAGAGGAAGCCGCCGACGTGGCCCGCTTCGCCGGCGATCGGCGTGTAGGAAAAGGTGAAATAACAGTCCTCGCCCAGTCCGCGCCGCTCCAGCGGGACCAGCAGATCCTCGTGCAGCAGGGACTCGCCCTCATAGGCGCGGCGTACGAAATCACGGCCCTGCGGCCACGCGTCCGGCCAGACCTCGCTCATCGGCCGGCCCAGCGCCGCCGGGTGGCGGGACCCCAGAATGTCCAGATAGGCGTCGTTGTAGAGGAAGGTGACGTCGGGGCCCCAGCCGATGAACATCGCCTGCCGCGACCGCATCATCAGGCCGACCATGGCCCGAAGCTCCTGCGGCCACCCCTCCGGCGGACCGAGCGGCGTCGCCGTCCAGTCGTGGCCGCGCATGAGAGATGCCACATCCCCCGCCCCGGTCGGAAAGGCAGGCGGAGACACCGCGGCGGGTGACTGGCTCACCGGCATCGTCCAAAACCGGCGGGGAACGGAAGACCTTGGGCGTTCATCAAAGCGGTCGAAAAAATCCAGCGTCGAAACAATTCCGTTATCACACGCCAACCGGCCAATGGCCTAGCTATCCAATCGTCAGCCCCGAAGAAGGTCGCTGTCGGAATTCCCCTCGGCCACCCCGGCAAGCTCCCGGGCCGGCGCGGTGGCAAGCGCCGTCTGCAGATAATCGAGGAAGGCCCGTTCGGCGCGGTTCAGCTTGGCCTGCTCGTTCCAGATCAGGTGGACGTTGACCGGCGCGATGCCCTCATAGGGCGGCAGTTCCCACAGCAGGCCGTCGGCCACGTCGCGGGCGGCGATGTGTTCGGGCAACGGGCCGATGCCCAGGCCGCAGACGATCATCCGCCGCACCTCCTCCAGATTGGCCGACGAGGCGACGACACGGCCGGCGAAGCCCTCCCGCGCACGGAACAGGGTCAGGGGGGACAGGGCACCGTCGATCTGGTCGGAGGTGAAGGAGACGAAACTCTCGTGGCGCAGTTCGGCGATGTCGATGTCACTTTGGCCGAACAGGCGGAAATCCGGACCGCAATAGAGACGGTAGGTCTGGCGCAGGAAGATCTGGCTGGACAGTCCGGGGATCGGCTCGCGCAGCAGGCAGATCGCCATGGCGCCGACCCGCTGCTGCAACGCGATGTGCGCGTCGGCCGACGCCATGACGTCGATGCGGAAGGTCACCAGCGGGTACATGCGGTGGAATTCCCGCAGCGAGCGGTCGAGCAGCGGGGTCTGGATGCGGCTGGTCATCAGGATGTGGACATGGCCGCTGATCTCGTCCTTGGCGTCGCGCACCAGGGCGCCCAGGCGGGACACGGTGGCGTGGATCGACACCGCCTCGTCATAGACCTGTTCGCCGGCGGCGGTGACGGCGAAGCGGCCGGGGCCGCGGTCGATCAGGGCGCGGCCAAGCTGCTCCTCCAAGCGCTTCAGGGCGAGGCTGACCGCCGGCTGCGTCAAAAACAGGCGGACGGCGGCCCTGGTGATGCTGCCCTCCTGCACGATCACCATGAAGGTGCGCAGCAGGTTCCAGTCCATCTGCTGGCCCAGCCGGGCCAGGGCCTGCCGTTCCGCCTCGGTTTCGTTCACCGTCCCACCCCCTCGATCGCTGCCCGATTTCGGTGCATCGCTGCTGCCGCCCAAATTCTACGCACATGAGTGCGTTGTGAGCAACTGCGGCATAAATCAGATTCATGGGCGAAATGAAAAATGCTTATTTGCCTGATCGATTGGATGCCTTCCTAATCGACACATGGCGGCCTTCAAGCATCGCCATGCCGGATACCGCATAATGCACCGCTATGGCGGCCATATCCATTATGGATAGGCCGCACCGCAACAGCTTCGTCTTTTTCCACCCGTCCGTGCATCCCTGCCGCAGCAGCGAAATGGATTCGGGCAAAGGATTTAGAATGACACGAGATACGGCAGACCGTCTCGACCATGTGTTGCCGGACCCCGGCCTGCGCGCCGCGATCCTCGACGCCGCCGACGCGGCGCAGGGCGATTGCGTGTCGCACCTGTCCGACCTCGTCCGCCAGCCGTCGCTGCTGGGGGACGAGTCCGGGGCGCAGGCGCTGATGGCCGACCGCTTCGCCGCACTTGGTCTGGAGGTCGACCGTTTCGACATCGACGAGCAGGCGATTTCCCGCATGCCGGGCTTCTCGCCGCCGGTTCTTCCCGGCGCCTATGCCGGCCGCGAGAATGTCGTCGGCGTGCACAGGCCGCGTGACGCGAAAGGCCGCTCGCTGATCCTGAACGGCCATATCGACGTGGTGCCGACCGGCCCGGCGGAGCTGTGGACCACCCCGCCCTTCGAACCGCGGATCGCCGACGGACGGCTCTATGGCCGCGGGGCCGGCGACATGAAGGCCGGCATCGCCGCCTACACCGCCGCCTTCTCAGCATTGCGCACGCTGGGCTACCAGCCGGCCGCCCCGGTCTATCTGCAGTCGGTGATCGAGGAGGAATGCACCGGCAACGGCGCTCTCGCCTGCCTGCATCGCGGCTATCGCGCCGACGCCGCCGTGATCCCGGAGCCGTTCAACCACTCCATCTCCATCGCCCAGGTCGGCGTGATGTGGGTGCGGCTGGTGCTGACCGGCACGCCGGCCCATGTGCTGGACACCTCGGCCGGTGTGAACGCCATCGAGGCGGCCTATGCGCTGGCGGCGCATCTGAAGGCGCTGGAGGTGCGGTGGAACGAGCCGGCCTGCCGCCACCCCGCCTTCTGCGGCCATGCCCATCCCGTCAACATCAATCTCGGCCGGATCGAGGGCGGTGAGTGGCCGTCGTCAGTCCCGACGCGCTGCGCGCTCGACCTCCGGCTCGGCTTCTTCCCCGGGCAGGAGCCGGAGGCGGTCCGCGCCGAGGTGACCCGGGCGGTGGAGCAGGCGCGCTCCACCGACCCGGCCCTGTCCGGCGTCGGCATCGAGCTGCAGTGGAACGGCTTCCAGGCCGCCGGCTGCGAGATCGACCCGGCCCACCCGCTGGTGACCATGCTGGCCGACAGCCATCGCGCCGTGCGCGGCGGCGATCCGGAGCTGGTGGCGCTGACCTGCACCACCGACGCCCGCTTCTTCCAGCTCTATGGCGACACGCCTGCGACCTGCTACGGGCCGGAGGCGACGCGCATCCACGGCATCGACGAATCGGTGTCGCTGGACAGCCTGCGCGACGTGACGCGCGTGCTGGCGCTGTTCATCGCCGGCTGGTGCGGCCTGGAACCTGTTTGATCCCTTTGCCTGACGAGACCCGCAAGATGATCGCCAAGACGCTGACCGCAACCGCCGCCCATGCCCCCCGCGCCAGCGGCACCTATTCCGACGTTGAGTGGAAGGCGCGCACCGATCTGGCCGCAGCCTACAAGCTGTTCGACCGGTTGGGCATGACCGACCTGATCTACACCCACATGTCGGCCCGGATTCCGGACACGCCCGACCATTTCCTGATCAACCCCTATGGCCTGATGTTTCACGAGGTGACGCCCGACAACCTCGTGAAGGTCGACATCGACGGCAATCTGGTTGACGGGCGCGACGGCGACGAGATCAACCCGGCCGGCTTCACCATCCACAGCGCGGTGCACCACGCCCGCCCGGACGTCGGCGCGGTCATCCATCTGCACACCGACGCCGGCATGGCGGTCAGCGCCCAGGCCGACGGGCTGCTGCCGATCACCCAGCATTCGCTGCGCTGGTACAACCGCATCGCCTACCACACCTACGAAGGCATCGCGCTGGATCTGGCGGAGCGGGAACGGCTGGTCGCCGATCTGGGCAACCATCACAGCATGATCCTGCGCAACCATGGCCTGCTGACCGTTGGCCAGGACGTCGCCGAGGCGGCGGTGCTGATGTACTACCTGGAGCAGGCCTGCAAGCAGCAGATCATGGCGATGGCTGGCGGCCGTCCGCTGGTCTATCCGTCGCCGGAGGTCTGCGAGCACACCGCCCAGCAGTATGAGCGTGCCTATCCGCGCGCCGGGGTCCTGGAATGGGACTCGCTGCTGCGCTGGCTGGACAGCACCACCGGCCCGACCGGGCCGCGCTGATCCGCCCGACTTTGCAAAAAGAAGAACGAAGACGACAGGGTCGCATTCGACAACGACACCATCTGGAGACGAGGACACCCGTATGACACGACGCCTTTCCGGTTTCCCCGCCAGCATCCAGCGCGGCTTCCGCCGCAACGTCCACCGCGCCGCCGCCGCCGGCCTGCTGGCCGCGGCACTCGCCATCCCCGGCACGGCCGCCCTGATCGCCGCCCCTGCCATGGCGCAAGAGACGCCGGTCCGCGGCGGTGTCCTCAACTCCATCGTCCAGCCGGAGCCGCCGACCCTGATGCTGGGCCTGAACCAGCAGGGTCCGACCCAGACCGTCGCCGGCAAGATCTACCAGGGCCTGCTGACCTACGACCGCAAGCTCAACCCGCTGCCGTCGCTGGCCGAGAGCTGGACCGTGTCGCCGGACGGCCTGACCTACACCTTCAAGCTGTTCCAGAACGTCAAGTGGCACGACGGCAAGCCGTTCAGCGCCAACGACGTGGTGTTCTCCACCTCCAAGTTCCTGATGGAAGTCCACCCGCGCGCCCGCGCCGCGTTCAGCCGCTGCGAGTCGATCAAGGCGCTGGACGACCACACCGTCGAGTTCAAGTTGAAGGAGCCGTTCCCGGCCTTCATCCAGGCCTTCGAGGTGTCGTCGGCCCCCATCGTGCCGGCCCACATCTATGAGGGCAGCGATTACCGTGCCAACCCGGCCAACAACACCCCCATCGGCACCGGCCCGTTCAAGCTGAAGGAATGGGTGAAGGGCAGCTACATCCAGCTCGTCCGCAACGAGGATTATTACAAGAAGGACCTGCCCTACCTCGACGGCATCACCTTCCGCGTGATCCCGGACGCCGCCAGCCGCTCGCTGGCGCTGGAAAGCGGTCAGGTGCAGCAGACCCAGTACAGCGACCTGGAGCCCTTCGAGGTTCCGCGCATGAAGACGCTGCCGAACGTGACCCTGACCACCGCCGGCTACGAGTTCGTGGCGCCGATGGCGTGGCTGGAGATCAACCACCGCGTCAAGCCGCTGGACGACAAGCGCTTCCGCAAGGCCATCGCCTACGCCATCGACCGCAAGTTCATCCGCGACAAGATCTGGTTCGGCCTTGGCCGCGTGCCGACCGGCCCGATCAACTCGGTGGTCAAGTTCTACGACCCCAAGGTCACGACCTACGAGCCCAACCTCGACAAGGCCAAGGCCCTGCTCGACGAGATGGGACTGAAGCCCGACGGCAAGGGCGTGCGCGCCACCGTCAAGCTGATGCCGATGCCCTATGGCGAGACCTGGACCCGCCTGGGCGAGTATCTGAAGCAGGCGCTGGGCAAGGTCGGCGTTTCCGTGGTCCTGGAAAGCACCGACGCCGCCGGCTGGGCGCAGCGCGTCGCCAACTGGGATTACGAGATCACCACCAACTTCCTCTACCAGTACGGCGACCCGGCGCTGGGTGTCGCCCGCACCTACATCTCGTCGAACATCCGCAAGGGCGTTCTGTTCACCAACACCATGGGCTATTCCAACCCGAAGGTGGACGAGCTGTTCGACCAGGCCTCGCGCGAGAACGATCCGGCCAAGCGCCAGGAGCAGTACAGCGAGGTCCAGCGCATCCTGTCCGACGACCTGCCGGTGGTCTGGCTGCTGGAGATGGAATTCCCGACCTTCCTCGACAAGCGGGTGAAGAACGCCAACACGACGGCCATCGGTGTCAACGACACCTATGAAAGCGTCTGGCTGGCGAAGTAACGAGACCTCCCTCTCCCGCCCCGGGAGAGGGAAGGGGCCCATGCGAAGCATGGGAAGGGTGAGGGGTAGCGCAAGGAACCGTGCGCTTCGGAATTTTTGGATCACCCCTCACCCTCCCCGCCTTCGGCGGGTCCAAGGCCGCTCGCAAGTCTCGCGACCGCGCTCCGCCTACGATCACCTTCGGTGCTCGTCCGGCCTACGGCCGTCGGCTCCACGCCCTCTTCCGGGGCAGGAGAGGGCCAGAATTAGGAACCTGCCCATGCTGGGATTCGCCCAACTTTTCGCGAGCCGCCTCGTCAAGGCCGCCGCGATCCTGATCGCCATCGTGGTGATGAACTTCTTCCTCGTCCATGCCGCCCCCGGTGACCCGGCCACGGTGATGGCGGGCGAGGCGGGGGCCGCCGACGAAAAGTTCGTGACGCAGCTGCGCGAGCAGTTCGGGCTCGACCGGCCGCTCTACGAACAGCTCGGCACCTACATCGGCAAGGTCGTGCAGGGCGATCTCGGCTTCTCCTACCGCCAGCAGCGGCCCGTCTGGGACATCCTGGCGGAGCGGCTGCCGGCGACGCTTGTGCTGACGCTGACCGCCTTCATCCTGGCGCTCGCCGCCGGCGTGGCGCTCGGCACGCTGGCGGCGGTCACCGTCGGCACCTGGGCCGACAGCGCCATCACCGTCGTGGCACTCCTCGCCTACGCCACACCGATCTACTGGATCGGGCTGATGCTGAGCCTCCTGTTCTCCATCCAGCTCGGCTGGCTGCCGGCCTTCGGCTACGAGACCATCGGCGCCGGCTACACCGGACTGGCGCATGTGGCGGACGTGGCGGTCCACCTGATCCTGCCGGTCATCACTCTGGCGCTGTTCTACATGGCGGGCTATGCGCGCCTGACCCGCGCCTCGATGCTGGAGGTGCGCAGCCTCGACTTCGTCAAGACGGCGAAGGCCAAGGGACTGACGCAGGGCCGCATCGTCACCCGCCACGTCCTGCGCAACGCCATCCTGCCGGTCATCACCGTCGCCGGCATCCAGGCCGGACAGCTGGTCGGCGGCTCCATCCTGATCGAGACAGTGTTCGCCTGGCCCGGCATCGGCCGGCTGGCCTTCGAGGCGGTGCTTCAGCGCGACTATCAGGTGCTGCTGGGCATCTTCCTGGTCACGTCGGTGATGGTGATCCTCTTCAACATCCTGACCGACATCCTCTACGGCCTCGTCGATCCGCGCATCCAGGTGTCGCAATGATGAACTCCGATTTCTGGCGGGCCTTCGCCCGCAACAAGGGCGCGGTCCTGGGGCTGGCGATCCTGATCGCCATCGTCGTGCTGGCCGCCTTCGCCTCCGTCCTGTTCCCCGGCGACCCGTGGGAGATGGCGACGGCGCCCTTCCAGCCGCCGCTGTCGGAGGATGCGATGCTGGGCTCCGATATGCTGGGCCGCGACATCGCATCCGGCATCGCACACGGAGCGCGGGTGTCGCTGCTGATCGGCCTGACCTCCACCGCCGCGGCGCTCGCCATCGGCGTCACGCTGGGGGCGCTGGCCGGCTTCCATGGCGGCAAGGTGGACGACGCCATCATGCGCTTCACCGAGCTGTTCCAGACCATTCCGAACTTCGTTCTGGCCGTGGTGCTGGTCGCCATCTTCACCCCCAGCCTGACCACCATCGTGCTCGCCATCGCCATCGTCAGCTGGCCGCCGTTGGCCCGTCTGGCCCGCGCCGAATTCCTCAGCCTGCGCTCGCGCGAATTCGTCCAAGCCGCCATCACCACCGGCCAGAGCAACAGCACCATCATCCTGCGCCAGATCCTGCCGAACAGCCTGTCGCCGATCATCGTGTCGGCCTCGCTGATGGTGGCGACCGCCATCCTGCTGGAAAGCTCGCTCAGCTTCCTCGGCCTCGGCGATCCCAACGCGATGAGCTGGGGCTACATGATCGGTGCCGCCCGCACGGTGATCCGTCAGGCCTGGTGGATGAGCGTCTTCCCCGGCCTCGCCATCGTGCTGACCGTGCTGGCGCTGAACCTCGTCGGCGAGGGGCTGAACGACGCCCTGAACCCGAAGCTCGCCCGGTCGCGGGGGTGATCCGATGAGCCAGTTCGACCTGCTTCGCACCCCGACGGAGACCGCAGCCATGACCACGCCTCTTCTCGATGTGCGCGGCCTCAGCATCGCGCTGCCGCCGGGCGCCGACCGCCCGCTGGCGGTGGACAACCTGACCTTCACCCTGAACCCCGACGAGATTCTCTGCGTGGTCGGCGAGTCCGGCTCCGGCAAGTCGATGACCGCGCACGCCATGATGGGCCTGCTGCCCGCCCCCCATGTCCGGGTATCCGGCGGCAGCCTGCTGTTCAAGGGCAAGGACGTGCTGGCCATGCCGGAGGCGGAGCAGCGCAGCCTTCGCGGCGGCCGCATCGCCATGGTGTTCCAGGAGCCGATGACGGCGCTGAACCCGCTGATGCGGGTCGGCCGCCAGATCGGCGAGAGCCTGCGCGAGCACACCGACCTGCCTGCCCCCGCCCGCCGCGCCCGCGTGGGGGAGCTGCTGGCCCAGGTCGGGCTGCCCAACCCGGCCGAACTGGCCGAGGCCTATCCCTTCCGCCTGTCGGGCGGCCAGCGCCAGCGCGTGATGATCGCCATGGCGCTGGCCTGCCAGCCCGACATCCTGATCGCCGACGAGCCGACCACGGCGCTGGACGTCACCACCCAGAAGCAGATCCTCGACCTGATCCGCTCGATCCAGGCCGAGCGCCACATGGGCATGATGTTCATCACCCATGATTTCGGCGTGGTGGCGGAGATCGCGCACCGGGTGGCGGTGATGCGCCACGGCAAGCTGGTCGAATATGGCGCGGCGTCGGACGTTCTGAACCGCCCGCAGCATCCCTACACCCGGCAGCTGATCGCCTCGGTCCCGCACTACATCGAGCATCGCGACGACCATGCCAAGACGGGTGCGCCGCTGCTGGTCGCCGACAAGGTGCGCAAGGTGTTCAACGTCGGCGGCGGGCTGTTCAAGAAGTCCAAGCCGGTGGTGGCCGGCGACGACCTGTCGCTGACCATCCATCCCGGCGAAACCGTCGGTCTGGTCGGAGAATCCGGATCGGGCAAATCGACGCTCGGCCGCTCCATCGTCGGGCTGATCAAGCCGGATTCGGGCCGCATCCTGTTCGAGGGTACCGACCTGCTGGCGCTCGACCGCAAGGGCTTCCGGCCCTACCGCCGGACGGTGCAGATGGTGTTCCAGGACCCCTACGCCTCGCTGAACCCGCGCCACCGCGTCGGCGACATCGTGGCGCAAGGCCCGGTGGCCTTCGGCGAGGACCACGGCAGGGCGTTGGCCCGCGCGCGGGAGCTGCTGGCGATGGTCGGGCTCGACGGTTCGGCCGCCGACCGCTTCCCGCACGAGTTCTCCGGCGGCCAGCGCCAGCGCATCGGCATCGCCCGTGCGCTCGCCATGGAGCCGAAGCTGCTGGTGGCGGACGAGCCGGTGTCGGCGCTCGACGTGTCGGTGCAGGGACAGGTGCTGGACCTGCTGGACGACATCCGCAGGCGACTGAACCTCGCCATGCTGTTCATCACCCACGATCTGCGGGTGGCGGCCCAGGTCTGCGACACCATCGCGGTGATGCGCCGCGGCAGGATCGTGGAGATGGGCACCGCGCGCGACGTGTTCACCCATCCGCGCGATGCCTACACCCGCAGCCTGCTCGACGCCATTCCCGGCAAGGCCTGGCACATCCCGGACGACCTGCAAAAAATCCCGGCGGGAGCGCACTGAATGAAGGTCGCCATCATCGGAGCCGGCGCCGTCGGCGGGCTGCTGGCCGCCCGGCTGGGCGCCACCGAAGCCGAGGTGACGCTGGTCGCCCGGCCGAACGCCGCATCCGCCATCCGCCGCAACGGCCTGACCATGGTGACGCCGCTGAACCGCGTCGCCCGGCTCACCCCCCGCGTCACCGACGACAGCCTGTCGCTGGGGCCGCAGGATCTGGTGTTCCTCTGCGTCAAGGCCCATGCGCTGCGCGGCACCATCGACACGCTGACGCCGCTGCTGGGTCCGGAGACCGCCATCGTGCCGATGGTCAACGGCATTCCCTGGTGGTATCCGCACCGCCAGCCGGACCCTTTGGCCGACCGGCCGCTCGCCAGCGTCGATCCCGACGGGCTGCTGTGGCGCACCATCGACCCCGACCGGGTTGTCGGGGCGACCAGCTTCGTCGCGGTGGAGGGCGACGGTCCCTGCCGCATCCGCCATGTCAGCGACCAGCGCTTCGTGTTCGGAGATGCCGGAGACCGGGACAATCCCGCGGTCGACCACATCGTGACGCTGTTCGGGCAGGCGGGATTCCAGCCGGCGAAGACCGCCGACATCCGGCAGGCGATCTGGGTGAAGCTGTGGGGCAACCTCGCCTTCAACCCCTTGAGCGTGCTGACCGGATCGACGCTGGGCCGGCTGTGCAACGACCCCGGCACGCGGGAAACCGGCCGCGCCATGATGCTGGAGGCCAAGGCGGTCGCGGAAAAGCTGGGCGTGGTCTTCACTACCAGCGTGGACGAACGCATCGCCATGGCCGCCGGTGTCGGCGACTTCAAGACCTCCATGCTCCAGGACTATGAAGCCGGCCGTCGGCTGGAGCTGGACGCCATCCTGGGATCGGTGATCGAGCTGGCGGACCGCACCGGCGTGGACGTGCCGATGCTGCGCGCCGTGCTGGCGATGGTCGACCTACGGGCACGGGAAAGGCGCGAGGCGGCCTGACCGCTCCCCGCCTCCCTGCCTTCAACGAAAAATTCTGCGTGGAGTTTCCATGTCCCTCCCCTCCAATCTGCCCATCGATGGCCAGCGCCTGTGGGACAGCCTCGCCGACATGGCGAAGATCGGCGCCACCGCGAAGGGCGGCAACTGCCGCCTCGCTTTGTCGGACGAGGACAAGGCCGGCCGCGACCTGTTCGTCTCCTGGTGCGAAGCCGCCGGCTGCACCGTGACCGTCGACCGCATCGGCAACATCTTCGCCCGCCGCAAGGGCCTCGACGACAGCCTGCCCCCGGTGGTGATGGGCAGCCATCTCGACACCCAGCCGACCGGCGGACGCTTCGACGGCGTGTTCGGCGTGCTGGCGGCGCTGGAGGTGGTGCGCTCGCTGAACGACCGCGGGGTGGACACCCTGCACCCGGTCGAGGTCGCGGTGTGGACCAACGAGGAGGGCTCGCGCTTCTCGCCGCCGATGATGGGATCGGGCGTCGTCACCGGCGTCTTTACGCTGGACGAGATTCTCGACAAGGTGGCGCAGGACGGCGCACGGCTGGGCGACGAGCTGGTCCGTACCGGCTACGCCGGCGAGGCTCCGGTCGATCATCCGATGCACGCCTATCTGGAGGCCCACATCGAACAGGGGCCGGTGCTGGAGGTCGAGGGCAAGGAAATCGGCGTCGTCACCGGCGCGCAGGGCCAGCGCTGGTACGAGGTGACGGTGACGGGTGTCGAGGCCCATGCCGGCCCGACGCCGATGCGCCTGCGCCGCGACGCGCTGGTCGCAGCATCGGCGATGGTGCAGGCGGTGCAGCGGGTCGGGCTGGAGACGGCGGGCGATCCCTGCGCCACCGTCGGCATCCTCGACGTCCACCCGCATTCGCGCAACGTCATCCCCGGCCGCGTCTTCTTCACCGTCGATCTGCGCCACCCGAACGCCGACACGCTGGCCGACATGGACCGCCGCTTCCGTGCCGCCGTCGCGGCGATTGCCGAGCAGAACGGGGTGGGCGCCGAGATCGCCGATTTCTGGCACTTCCCGCCGACGCCCTTCGCCAAGCCGCTGGTCGACCGGGTGCGCGAGGCGGCGGCCGGCTTCGGCTTCAGCCACCGCGACATCGTGTCGGGCGCCGGCCATGACGCGGTCTATGTGGCGGGCAAGGTGCCGACGGCGATGATCTTCATCCCCTGCGAGGATGGCATCAGCCACAACGAGGTCGAGAACATCTCCCCCGCCGACGGTGCCCGCGGCGCCGCCGTGCTGTTCGAAACGCTGGTCGCCACGGCTGGAAAGCCCTGAGCCTGTACGCTCTCCGGAGAGGCCCCCCATGAAGTTCGTCCATCACCCCGACGCCGCCCTGCACCGTCCCGCCACTTATTTCAACAAGGGCCTGCTGCGCGCCCTGCCGGAGAAGCCGGAACGGGTCGGCGCGCTGGCCTCGCTGATCGAGAAGCGCGGCGAGACGCTGATCCTGCCCGACGATTACGGCTCCGCCCCGCGCGCTGCCGTGCACACCCCGGCCTATCTTGCCTTCCTGGAAACGGCGCATGCCCGCTGGGTGGCGGAGGGCGACATGGGCGACGTGGTGCTGCCCAACGTCCACCGGATGCAGGCGGCCCCCAACTACCCCACCGGCATCGTCGGTCAGGCCGGCTGGCACATGTTCGACACCGCCTGCCCGATCGGCGAGGGCACCTGGGCCGCCACCTCCGCCGCGTCGAATGCCGCCATCCACGCGGCGAAGCTGGTCGCCACCGGGGCGGACAGTGCGGCCTATGCCCTGTGCCGGCCGCCGGGGCACCATGCCACCCGCGATATGGCGGGCGGCTTCTGCTACCTGAACCATGTCGCCATCGCCGCGGAATCGGTGCTGCCGATGCTGCGCGCCCAGGGCCGCCCGGCGCGTGTGGCGATCATCGACGTCGACGTTCACCATGGCAACGGCACGCAGGACATCTTCTACGAGCGCGACGACGTGTTCTTCGTCTCGGTCCACGGCGACCCGGCAGAGTTCTATCCGCACATGGCCGGCTACGCGCAGGAACGCGGCATCGGCCGCGGCGAGGGCTACAACCTGAACCTGCCGCTGCCCATCGGCAGCGACGAGGCGACGGTGCTGGCGACCATCGGCAAGGGGCTGGATGCGATCCAGCGGTTCGCGCCGGAGATGCTGTTCATCTCGCTGGGCTTCGACACTTTCATCAACGACCCGCTTGCCGCCTTCGGCGTCACCACGCCGGGCTTCGCCCGCATGGGCGCGCTGCTCGCCGCCACCGGCCTGCCGACGGTTCTGGTGCAGGAGGGCGGTTACGCCATCGACGACCTGTCCGCCAACCTGTCGAGCTTCCTGGATGGGTTTGAGGGCAAGACCGTCGCATGACCGCCGTCGCCGCCAGCGGTGCCGGCCGCGATCCCGTCAAATACCTGCTGATCGCCGTCATCAGCCTGTTCTGGGGTCTGAACTGGCCGGCGGTGAAGACGATCCTGACGCAGATGCCGATCTTCAGCCTGCGTGCCATCGGCTTCACCGCCGGGGCGGTTCTGCTGCTGGGGGCAGCGCGTCTGGCCGGGCACCGGCTGCGGGTGGAGCGGGGGGAATGGCCGGCGCTGGCGGCGGCGGGGCTGTGCAACGTGCTGGTCTTCAACCTGTGCACGGCGCTTGGCCAGAGCCTGATGGCGACCTCGCAGGCGGCCATCGTCGCCTTCACCATGCCGGTGTGGGCGACCCTGCTGGCGATCCCGCTGCTGGGCGAGCGGCCGGGGCCGCGCCAGATCGTCGGGCTGGCCTGCGGGCTCTCGGGTCTGCTGGTGCTGCTGGGGCCGGAGGCGCTGTCGGCGCCGCCGTCGCAACTGGCCGGGCCGGCGGTGATGCTGGTGTCGGCGGTGGCCTGGGCGCTCGGCACCATCGTGATGAAGCGGCGGGTCTGGCGCACCCACCCGATGGTCATCACCGGATGGCAATATGTGCTCTGCGCCCTGCCGATGATCGGGTTGGCGGCAACGGAAGTGCGGCCCACGCTGGCCGAGCTTCATCCGGCGGTCTGGGCCGGCTTCGCCTGGCACATCGTCTGCTCGATCTGCGTGGCGCAGGCGCTGTGGTACGTCACCGTCCGCCGCCTGACGGTGGGAGAGGCGGCGGTCAGCACCCTGCTGATCCCTGTCGTCGGGGTCGGCGGCGCCGTGCTGCTGCTGGGCGACCCGGTGACGCCGCGGCTGGCGGCGGCGCTGGTGCTGATCCTCGCCGCCGTCGCCTGCGTGCTGGGACCGAAGCCGGCCGGGCGCTGACGGTACTCTCAGCCGAGTTGCCGCTCCACCCAGGCGGCGGCAGCGGACAGGCTGCGGAAATCGGATACGGAGCGGACGGGCAGGTCCGGATGCCTCTCGGCGGCCATCCGCGCCAGCGCGTTGCCGGGGCCGGTTTCCAGCAGGACGGTGCAGCCCATCTCGTTCAACCCATCCAGGCAGGCGGCCCAGGCGACCGCCTCCGTCATCTGGCGGGTCAGCGACGAGACCGCCCGCTCGCGCGTGTAAACCGGGGTGCCGTCGATGCCGGCCAGCACCGGCAGCGGCGGTGCTCGCAAGCCGCTCGCCGCCAGGACTGGGCCGAACTCCGCCGCCGCAGGCGCCATCAGGCGGGTGTGCGAGGCGACGGTGACCGGCAGGGGCGTGACCGCAGCGCCCAGCGCCAGGACCGCCCGCTCCGCTAAGGCCAGCACCGTCCTGCGTCCACCGACCACGAACCGGTCCGCGCCATTCTCGATGGCGATGTCGGCGCCGCAATCGCGGCAGACCGCTTCGAGCCGGGACCGGTCGAGACCGCGCACGGCCAGCAGCCCGCCCGGCGCCGGGTCGGCGCGGTCCATCGCCTCCGCCCGGCCGTTCGCCAGCCATATCAGCTCATCCACGTCGAGCGCGCCGGCGACCTGATAGGCCGACAGTTCGCCCAGGCTGTAGCCGGCCACCGCCCGTACCGGCGGCAGAAGCGGATGCAGCGCCACCCAGGTCGCCGCCTGGACGGCGCAGAGCAGCGGCTGGGCGACGGCGTTGCGCTGCATCTCGGCCTCAGGCCCGGCGACAAGGGCGCGCGGATCCTTGCCCATGATTGCGGTGGCCCGATCCATAACCGCCTGCGCCGCCGGTTCCCGCCGCAGCAGGTCGAGCATGCCCGGCCCCTGCCCGCCTTGGCCGGAACAGAGAATACCCAAACTCATGCCCAGCCCTCGCGCAGGGCGTGGACGAAATGCGCCGCCGCCAGCATGTCGGCGCTGCCGCCGGGGGACAGGCGGCGGGCGACACAGGCGCGGTGCAGGGCCAGCGCCTCGGCCCGCCAGCCAGCCCGGAACACCCCGCCACGGTCGAGGAAGCGGCGCGCCTCGCCCTGGACGAAGGCCAGCCCGGCGGGACCGCCGCGATGCAGCAGGTTGGTGTCCTCCAGCTCCGCCATCAGCGTGAACAGGGTGTGCACCAGCGCCCGCTCCGGATCGGCGCCGTCCGCCAGCGCGCGGTCCAGGGCGGGCAACGCCAGGGTGAACAGGGTGGGAAACCCTTCCGCCGCCTCCTGCCGGGCGCCACGGACTCCGTAACGCTGAACCGCAAGCCCGCCATGGCTGTCGGGGGCCTGCGGCGCTGCCCCCAGTATGTCGGTGCCCCACAGGTCGGCGACGGTTCCGCCGAGCGCCGCGCCGCGAAGCGTCCGGCCCCGCCGCAGCCGCCAGCCTGCCGCCGCGGCGAGAAAGCCGATGCCGAACACCGCGCCGCGGTGGGTGTTGATGCCGCCAGTGGCCGCCAGCATCCGGCGTTCGGCGGCGATGCCAAGATCGCGCAGGGTGGTGAAGCCGGCCCCTTCGGCACCGGCAGCGGCAATGGAGCGGAAATAGCCGCGCAGGGCGAACAGGCTGCGCAGGAATGTGCTCATGTCCATGTCGTCATGGCTGCCGCTGTCGAGCGGGCTGACCAGTCCCGGCTTCGGATGCAGCGCCAGTTCGGCATAGAGCGCGCGCACCGCCGTCCGCCCGATCATCGCGGCGAGCGGACACGCATTGTGGGACGAAACCGGGGTGGGTGCGGCATTGCTGCGGATCATGCGGCCTCCTCCCGGTCGAACAGCGCCAGCACGGATGCAAGGTCGCGCAAGCCTACCTCCGCCGTCCCCTTCACCAGCAGGCGGGCCGGCCGGCCGGCCAGTTCCCGCCACGCGACCGTCGCACCGTCCGGCAGCAGGATCTCCCCGTCCAGGCGCGGATTGCCGTCGCCCAATTCCGCCAGCAGCTCAAGCAGCCGGTCGAGTTGCCAGCGGTCGCACGGGGCGAACAGCAGATCGACATCGGACTCCGGTCGGACATAAGGCAGGCCGGTGCGCTGCTGCCAAGCCAGCGAGCCATAGACCGCGGCAGCCGTCCCCAACTCCTCCGCCCGACGCGCCAGATCCGTCAGCATCGGGCGCCAAAGCGCCGGTGCCGCGTCCACCGCTTCGGCCAGCGGCAGCGGCGGCAGCCGGCCGGTCACGGCCTCCACCGCCACATGCAGGCCGATCCGCCGCTTGTCCGGCGTGGCAAGTCCCAGCCGCAGCTCCCCGACCTCATCCTCCGAACGGCGGCGCGCGATCACCAGCGGCCGGCCAGCGGCGCACCAGTCCGCGACCTCCGCCCGCTCGGCCGAGGCGAGGGGTGAGCGCAGGTGCCCCACCCAGCCATCCCCCAGCCGGACCCAGCCGTGGCGCGGCCAATGGAAGAGTTCAGGCCGCATCGTGCCGCACCCGGTCGGCCACCTTGCGGGCAAGCTGCCGGCCGCCGCGCTCCTCGCCCAACGCCCGACGGGAATCGCCGTCGGTGGGGGCTGCCAGCGCTTCGGCAAGGCAGGCGGCAAGGTCGCCCTGCCACAGGGCGGCGATGGCGCCCATGCGGCGGTAATTCTCCACCCCCGGAGCGAAAACCGGCGAAGACGCGCTCAGCTCCGTCAGCCGCTCCAGCGGAATCTTGGTGACGCGGGCCATCGCCGGCAGGTTCATCACCCGGATCTCGGCGTCCGGCAGGGCATAGCAGCGGTCGGCCAACAGGCTGGTGGCGAGGAAGCCGCCGCTGACCGCCTGCCCATAGACCAGCCCGAGCACCCGGTGCCCGTTGCGCCGGGCGAGATCGATGCATTTCGCCAGATGCGCCATGTAGCCGTTGATGCCCAGCAACTCGTCGCGATGACTCAGCCGCTGGCCCTGGGTATCGACCAGCAGCAGGATCGGCCGGCCGGGGTGGCGGCGCACCACCTCCAGCACCGCGCCGGCCATGCGGAAGGCCAACTCGATGCCGATGGGCGTGTTGTCGACGGTACCGATCACCGCCACCTCGGTGCCGAAGACCCGGCCGATGCCGTCGAAATAGACGCCGTCTGCGGCGATGTCGTGCCCGTCCGGGAACAGCCGGTCCAGAAGAGTGGTCACGTCCATGGCTCAGACCCTCCGATCGCGGACGGTTGCGAGGAAGCTGGCGGTATCGAGGATCGGCAGCTTCTCCGGCTCCTCCACCCCCAGCTTTTCCCAGATGTCGAGCGCGTCGCGGCAGCCGCCGAAACGCTCCAGCCGGCTGCCCAACACGGCATGCTCCGCCTCCAGAGCGGCCAGCGACAGGTCGGGGCCACGGTCCGACAGTTGGTCGAGCAAGGCGAGAGCCGCAGCGCGGAAGGCGGCAACGTCGTCCTCGACCAGGGTCGCCGCCTCGCCCAGCAGGTAACGGTGCTTGCCGCCGACGGTGCGCCAGACCAGCGCGCGGTCGCGGCTGTCGAACTCCTCCACCCCCATGGTGGTTTCGATCACCTCAGGGCCGGACAGGCCGAGCCGTCCCTCTTCGCTCATCACCACCGCGTCGCACAGGCGGGACACGATGCCCATGCCACCGAAGCAGCCGAAGGTGCCGCCGTCCAGCACGATCACCGGGATGCCGGCAGCGCGCACGGCCAGCACGGCGCGCATCACCTCCGACACCGCGATCAACCCGGCATTGGCCTCGTGCAGCCTGACACCACCGGATTCGACCAGCAGCAGCACGCCGTCGGGACGGGTGTCGAGCGCGCGTTCCAAGAGGCCGGTCAGCTTGGCGCCATGCACCTCGCCGACCGCCCCGCCCATGAACCCGCCTTCCTGGGCGGCGACCAGCACGCGGCGGCCTGCCAGACGGCCTTCACCGACGACGATGCCGTCGTCGAAGGCGGCCGGCGTGTCGAGCTGGCGCAGATGCGGGCTGACCATTCGCTCGGTCGGCGGCACGATCTCGATGAGGCTGCCGGGGTCGAGCAGCCCGTCCAGCCTGCCGCGGGCGCTGTCCTCGTAATAGCTGCTCATGGCTGGAATCCTCCGGCGAAAGCGTCCAAGGCCTGGTCGAGCCGCAGGCTGACAACGGCCGGCGTGGCACCGACATCGTTGATGGAGATGCGGACATCGGCCAGCGGATGGCGGGCGAAGACGTCGTCCAGTACGGCCTGCCATGTCGTGCCGAAGCCGACCGCCGCGGTCTGGATCTCGACCCGGCAGATGCCGCCGAGCGGCGCCGGTTCCACCAGCACCTCCAGATTGCCGGAGCCGACGACGCCCACCAGGACGGACGGCGGCGGGGACGCCACGGAACGGCCGCCGCGATATTCGAAACTCAGGGTTTCCATGGGATAAGGCTCACCAGTTGCGGAAGCGCTTGGGCGGGTCGTACAGGCCGCCCGATGCACGCACGAGGTCCTTGATCGACCGCGCGGCCAGCAGGTCGCGGGTCGCCATCCGCTTGTCGATGCCCAAATCCTCCGGCCGGCGGATGACGCCGCGGTCACGGAGGTTCTCCACCATCCGGAGGTCGCGCCCGCGGCCCACGGGCGTGTAGCCGGCGACGCCGCGGATCGCCTGTTCCCGTTCCTCCGCCGTCCGGCAGAGCAGCAGATTGGCGATGCCCTCCTCCGTCAGGATGTGGGTCACGTCGTCGCCGTAGATCATCACCGGCGGCAGTTCCATGCCGGCGCTCTCCGCCAGTTCCCAGGCGTCGAGCCGCTCGACGAAGGCCGGCTGCATATGCTCGCGGAAGGTTTCCACCATCTGGACAACCAGCTTCCGGCCGCGCGGCATCTGCCCGCTGTCGCCGCGCGCCTCCCGCCCGGCCTTGAGCCATGCCGGGCTGGCATGGCGCCGTCCGCGGGCATCCGCCCCCATGTTGGGCGCGCCGCCGAAGCCGGCGATCCGCCCCAGCGTGGCGGTGGAGCTGTTGCCGTCGAGGTCGATCTGCAGGGTCGAGCCGATGAACAGGTCGCAGGCGTAATGGCCGGCGGCCTGCGACAAAGCCCGGTTGGACCGCATGTTGCCGTCGGCGCCGGTGAAGAACACGTCCGGCCGCTCGCGGATATAGGCCTCCATCCCCAATTCCGAGCCGAAGGAATGGACACTCTCGACGAAGCCGGCCTCGATGGCGGGGATCAGCGCCGGGTGCGGATTCAGGGCCCAGTGCCGGCAGATCTTGCCCTTCAGCCCCAGCGACTCCGCGTAGGTCGGCAGCAGAAGCTCGATGGCAGCGGTGTCGAAGCCGATGCCGTGGTTCAGCCGCTGGATGCCGTATTCGGCATAGATGCCTTTGATGGCCATCATCGCCATCAGCACCTGGATTTCCGAGATCTGGGCCGGATCGCGGGTGAACAGCGGTTCGATGTAGTGCGGCGTCGGGCTCTGGATGACGAAATCGACCCAGCCGCCGGGGAGGTCGACGCGCGGCACGCTGTCGACCAGTTCGTTCACCTGGGCGATGACGATGCCGCGCTTGAAGGCTGTGGCCTCGACGATGACCGGCGTGTCCTCGGTGTTGGGGCCGGTGTAGAGGTTGCCGGCGGCATCGGCCGCCTGGGCGGCGACGAGGCTGACCCGTGGCGTCAGATCGACGAAATAGCGGCCGAACAGCTCCAGATAGGTGTGGATGGCGCCGACCGAAATCCGCCCGTCCGCCACCATGCGCGCGAGCCGCGCCCCCTGCGGGCCGGAGAAGGAGAAGTCCAGCTTCGCGGCGATGCCGCGTTCGAAGACGTCCAGATGCTCCGGCAGGGCCAGCACCGACTGCACCATGTGCAGGCCGTTCACCCGGGCCGGATCGACCGAGGCCAGCGTGCGGGCCAGGAAATCGGCCTGCTTCTGGTTGTTGCCCTCCAGGCAGACGCGGTCGCCCGGTTCCAGCACCGCTTCCAGCAGGGCGCGGGCGTCGGCGGTGGCGACGCGCTTGCCTTCGGTCAGGGCGGCGGCGCGGGCCAGCCGGGCGTCGCGGTTGCGCCCCTGCAGGTTCCAGTCGCGCATGGTGTCAGCTTCCTTCATCGCTGGGTTGGACATGAACGGGTTCGAACCGGGAGGGTTCGAAATCAGCCGGCAATCGCCTTGATCGCCAGGAAGAGGACGGACGGCCCCATCAGGCAGCCCAGGCCCGTGTGGAAGGTGGCAACCAGGGCGCCGTAAGGCACCAGCCGCCGGTCGGTCGCCGCCAGCCCGGCGCTGACGCCGCTGACGGTGCCGGCCAGCCCGCCGAAGACCATCGCGGCCTGCGGGTTGTCCAGCCGCATGAAGCCGGCCAGGACAGGGGTGAAGACCATGACCAGGATCGCCTTGACCACTCCGGTTGCGATGCTCAGCGCCATGACGTCGGAACTGGCGCCGATGGCGGCACCGGTCACCGGGCCGACGATGTAGGTGATGGCCCCGGCGCCGATGGTGGTCAGCGCCACCGGGTCGGTGTAGCCGAAGGCCATGGCGACGGCGACGCCGACGATGAAGGGCAGCACGGTGCCGAGGAACAACCCGATGAAGCCGAGCCAGCCGGCTTTGCGCGCCTCATCGATCTGCACCTCGCTGGCGGTGGCGACGATGCAGAAGTCGCGCATCATTGCCCCGCCCATCAGGGCCAGACCGCCGAACATGGTCAGGTCGGCCATCCCCTTGGTCTTGCCGGTGACCAGCCCGCCCCAATAGGCGAGCGCGAGCCCGGCCAGCACGGCGATGGCGGAGCCGTGAACCCGGCCGCCCGTCAGATGGCGGGCCAGCAGGTTGGAGACCCAGACGATGATCCCGACGACGGCGAAGGCGGCGACCAGCTGGTTTTCCGCAATCTCATGCATGAATTTGTCGAGCATGGCAGCCTTCCCCTATTCGAGTTCGGCGGCGGGCGCGCCGGCCTGCCAGGCGGCAGCGGCACCGGTCCGGCGGATCGCGCGGTTGATCAGGGAGATGACGCAGGCGCAGAGCGCGACCGAGCCGAAGGCGGCCAGCAGGGCGATGGGGCCGCCCTTGACGGCGACGATGACGTTCTGGGTGGCGGCCATGGCGACCACCACCGGGATATACATCATCGCCCAGAAGGTGACGCCCTTCTCGGTTTCCGGCCGCATCAGCCCGCGCTTGCGCATGTGGTACTGGGCGGCCATCAGCAGCATCATGGCGATGCCGACGCCGCCGACATTGGCCTTGACCCCGATCAGTGCCCCCAGGATATCGCCGAGCAGCACGCCCAGCAGATAGCAGCCCGCCAGAAGGGCGGTGCCGAAGATCACCATGGCGCGCCCTCCCTCTTGGCGGAGGCCGCAGCGGCTGTTGGCATGGCAATTGGAATGAAAGTTCCGTGTCGTCCCATCATGTGCGTTTCCCCATTTCGTCGTTTCATGCGGCCCGGCTGCCCAATCACGGGGCAGAGAACCGGACATGCCGTCCGGAGAGGGCCGGGCACGAAGTCACGACGGCGGCCGATGGTTTGCCCAAAAGGGACGCACACCATTCATGTATGCGAAGCCCCAGAATAATGGGCTTAAGGTATTTTTTTGTCGACCACCGCTACTGTGGTGCATACATATCATGGACGATCAGGCCCGCAAACATAATTTTGACCGCAGAGGCGCTTTTTGTATACTCGTCTGCGGATGAGCCGACACCTGCGCATACGCAGACCGGAAACAACAGGCGGTTATGTACGCAATGGATGCCATTCTGCCGGACGGACAGTCGGAACGCGACATCGCGGAGGACGGCAAAAGCCTGCTGTCCGATGTCATCCGGCTGGCGCTGGCCGACGAGATCGCCACCGGGCGGCTGAAGCCGGGCACCCCGCTCGACGAACAGCAGATCGGCCAGCGGTTCGGCGCTTCGCGAACCCCGGTGCGCGAGGCGCTGCGCCAGCTCGCCACCACCGGCATGGTGGAGGTCCGGCCGCGCCGCGGCGTGGTCGTCGCCACCATGACGGCCGAGCGCATCATGGACATGTTCGAGATGACGGCGGAGATGGAGGCGATGTGCGTCCGCCTCGCCACCTACCGCATCACTCCGGTCGAGCGCAGCCGGCTGCAGACCATGCATGAATCGGCGGCTGAGATGGTGCGGGGTGGCGATCTCGACGCCTATGACGACTTCAACCGCCGCTTCCACGAGGCGATCTATCACGCCACCCACAACCAGTTCATGGCCGAACAGGCGGTCGGCGTCCGCGCCCGCCTCGCCGCCTTCCGCCGCACCCAGCTTCGTCATGGCGACCGGCTGGCGACCTCCCATGCCGAGCATGGAACCATCCTGGCCGCCATGGCGCGCGGCGATGGGGACGAGGCGGCCCGCTGCATGCGCGCCCATATGCTCAACGCCAGCTGCGCGCTGACCCGCTATATCCAGGAACTGGAGCTTTCCTGACCGGACGTCAGGGCGCATCGGCGGAAACCTTCCGCCTCCAGGCACAGGCGAGTATTTCAGGCGTCCCGGTGCGCTGCCGCTATGCGGTCTTTATCCGGGCCGGCCTGCAACAGTGCATTCGCATGAATTTAACGTTTACGCCCGTATGCTGTTGACGATCTCCACCTTGAGCTTCCTTTGCCATGGGCGCCGCAGCCTGCACCAGCCATCTGTCGGATCATCATTGGTCTACGAATGATTTGTCGGCCTTTTGCCTGATCTCCGATCCGGTTTGGGTCATCGATCTGCAGACGGGCGATGCCTTGTGGGCCAATCAGGCGGCGTGCGACCTTTGGGGTGTCCGGTCGGTCCGGGAACCGGCCGCTGTCGGCGGCTTGCCCGAAACGGTCCGGCAGCGCCTGCCCGATTATGCCCGGCGCCTGTCGGACGGCGAGCGGTTCGGCGAGCGCTGGACGGTCGACACCAGGGGAGACGACCGGGAAAAGGACCGGAGTGCCGAGACCGTGCTGGCCTGCGACTGTTCGGGGCTCCGCCTGACGGACGGACGTCTGGCGATGCTCGTCCATGCAAGGCCGCTCGCGGAGATGGAGCCGACGCCTGCGCCGAAGCTGCACCTGTCGCGGATGGTCGAGAATCTGCCGATGGCCGCCGCCTATGTCGAGGGCGAGCGGATTTTCGTCAACCGCGCGGCGGAACGGCTGATCGGCTTCCGGCAGGACGAGTTGCCGACGATGGAGGCATGGTTCAAGTCGGCCTACCCCGGCCATGACCAGGAAATTCGTCAACGCTACGATGCCGCACGGCTGGCGAAAGCCTCGGTGCTGACCGAATTGCATGTCACCCGCAAGGACGGCGTCCGGCGCTGGATCCGTTTCTTCGCCTATCTCACCCATGGCGGAGAGGTGTGGCTGATGGAGGACGTGACCGACCAGCGCGCCACACTGGAGGCCTTGCATCAGGAACGTGCCGTCCTGCAAAGTTTGATCGACTCGATGCCCGACATCGTCTTCTTCAAGGATCGCGACGGCGTCTTCCTGAACTACAACCGTGCCTTCCTCGATTATGTCGGCTGGCACCTCAATTCGAATCGCCGCTTGCGCGACATCGACATGGTCGATGGCGACGCGGCGGAGCGTCGCCGGCAGACCGACCTGCGTGCCATGCGGGAGGGGATGACCCGCGGCGAGGAGTGGTTCGTCTATCCCGACGGCCGGCGCCGGCTGATGGAAACGCTCAAGACCGCCTGCCGCGACCCGCGGGGCAACATCCTGGGCGTCGTCGGCATCTCCCGCGACATCACCGACCGGCGGGAGATGGAGGAGATGCTTCGCCGCAGCGAAGCGGAAAAGGACCATCTCGCCAATCATGATCCGCTGACCGGCCTGCCTAACCGCCGGCTGTTCTTCGCCCGCACGGACTCGGCGCTCGCCCACGCCCAGCGCATCGGCCAGCCGCTTGCCTTGCTGTTCATCGACCTCGACGGCTTCAAGCCGGTGAACGACCGGATGGGTCACGATGCCGGCGATCAGGTGCTGCGGGTGACGGCGGAACGTCTGACGGCATGCCTGCGCACTTCCGACCTCGTGGCGCGCATCGGCGGGGACGAATTCACCGTGCTGCTGGAAGGCACCGGGTCGCTCCATGATGTCGAGCGCGTCGCCGGCAAGCTGATCCAGGCGGTTTCGGCGGAGATCGAAATCGGCCGCAACGCCCTGACGGTGGGCGCCAGCATCGGCATCGCGCTGTATCCGCGGGATGCGGACAACGCCCAGGATCTGTTGAAGGCCGCCGACGGCGCGCTCTACCGGGCCAAGCATGCCGGCCGGGGCCGATTCATCGTCTGCGGACACCCTCGCTGAGCCGTCGGCAGGGCCATGATGTAGCAACACTACAGAAGCGCACGCAACGCGGGAGCCGCTGCCTTCTCCCTTCAAATTCTTTGTTTTCCTGTGACCTTCCTGGGATTTCTCGCCCCTCCCCTGCGACCGAATTGCTCAGGCGATGCGCTTGCCAGCCTCATCCCGACAGGAGTATGTAGTAAAGCTACATGACGGGAGCGAAACCCGCCGACGGGCCTGCACCGATGCGCGGCAGCGAGGACATCGACCGATGAACATGGACAGCAAGGATGTGGGAGGCTGGAGCCAGCCCACCCCGCAAACTCTCGACGCACTGATGCCCGACGCCATCGCGCTCGCCGCCGAAAATCTCGGCGTCAAGAAGGCACATTACGACACCCCCACCCTGTTCGCCCTGGCGGTTCTCGCCGGTGCCTTCATCGCCATGGGCGGCCTGTTCGCCACCGTCGCCATGTCGGGCGCCGAAGGCATGATGCCCTATGGAGTGACCCGGCTGCTGGGCGGTCTGGTCTTTTCCATGGGGCTGATCCTGGTGATCGTTGGCGGCGCGCAGCTGTTCACCGGCGACGCGCTGATGGTGATGGCCTGGGCCAGCGGCCGGTTGCATGCCCGCGAGATGATGCGGGTGTGGACCACGGTATGGATCGGCAATTTCGTCGGCGCCGCCGGCACCGCCCTGCTGGTCTTCCTGTCCGGACAATACACCTTCGGCCATGGTGCGGTCGGCGCCTCGGCGCTGTATTTCGCGGTGGCGAAAAGCTCGCTGCCGACCACCCAGGCCTTCTTCCTCGGCATCCTCTGCAACGTGCTGGTCTGCCTCGCCGTCTGGCTGGCGCTGGGCGCGCGCAGCGTCGGCGACAAGATCCTGGCGATCACCTTCCCGGTCGCCGCTTTCGTCGCCGCCGGCTTCGAGCACTGCGTCGCCAACATGTATTTCGTCCCGCTCGGCCTGCTGATCGAATGGGGCGCGCCGGACAGCTTCTGGCACGACCTCGGCCGTGCCGCCCCGTCCATCCCTGTCGGCCATTATCTGGTCAACCTGGCTGCGGTCACCCTCGGCAACTGGATAGGCGGAGCGGTGATGGTGGGTGCCGTCTACTGGTTCATCTACCGGCGCCCCAAGCTGCGCTGAGCGCAGGCCCTTCAAAACCTCTCCCGACACGTCTGCGAACTGTCATTCCCTCAAGAAACGGGACATCCCTTCCCATGAGCGCCATCACCGAAATCCGCGCCCGCGAAATCCTCGACAGCCGCGGCAACCCGACCGTCGAAGTCGACGTCAGCCTTGAGACCGGTGCCTTCGGTCGCGCCGCGGTGCCGTCGGGCGCTTCCACCGGCGCCCATGAGGCGGTCGAGCTGCGCGACGGCGACAAGTCCCGCTTCGGCGGCAAGGGCGTGCTGAAGGCGGTCGAATCCGTCAACGGTGAGATCTATGACGCGCTCGCCGGCATGGACGCCGACGACCAGCGCGGCATCGACCTTGCGATGATCGACCTGGACGGCACCGAGAACAAGAGCCGTCTCGGCGCCAACGCCATCCTGGGCGTGTCGCTGGCGGTCGCCCGCGCCGCCGCCGAGGATGCCGGCCTGCCGCTCTACCGCTATGTCGGCGGCGCCTTCGCCTCGCTGCTGCCGGTGCCGATGATGAACATCATCAACGGCGGCGCCCATGCCGACAACCCCATCGACATCCAGGAGTTCATGATCATGCCGGTGGGCGCCGAGACCGGCGCCGACGCCATCCGCATGGGCTCCGAGATCTTCCAGTCGCTGAAGAAGAAGCTGAAGGACGCCGGCCACAACACCAATGTCGGCGACGAGGGCGGCTTCGCCCCCAACATCGGCTCGACCGACGAGGCGCTCGGCTTCGTCATGAAGGCCATCGAGGCCGCCGGCTACAAGCCGGGCGACGACGTCATGCTGGCGCTCGACGCCGCCTCGACCGAGTTCTTCAAGAACGGCAAGTATGAGCTGGCCGGCGAAGGCAAGTCGCTGTCGTCGGAACAGATGGTCGCCTACTGGGCCGATCTGGCCGGCCGCTTCCCGATCATCTCGATCGAGGACGGCATGGCGGAAGACGATTGGGAAGGCTGGAAGGCGCTGACCGACGCCATCGGCAGCAAGGTGCAGCTGGTCGGCGACGACCTGTTCGTCACCAACCCCAAGCGTCTGGCCCAGGGCATCCGCCAAGGCGTCGCCAACTCGATCCTGGTGAAGGTCAACCAGATCGGCACGCTGTCGGAGACGCTGGAAGCGGTCGATATGGCGCACAAGGCCGGCTACACCGCCGTCCTGTCGCACCGTTCGGGCGAGACCGAGGACAGCACCATCGCCGACTTGGCGGTCGCCACCAACTGCGGCCAGATCAAGACCGGCTCGCTGAGCCGTTCGGACCGTCTGGCCAAGTACAACCAGCTGATCCGCATCGAGGAGCAACTCGGCGTCGCAGCCCGCTTCGCCGGCCGCGGCATCCTGAAGGCCTGAGTTCCACGAGCTTCCTGAAGTCCCCTGCCCGGCAATCCTCCGCCCCCCTCTCCTGCCCCCGGAGAGGCGATCACGACGGCAGGGACTGCCCCTGAAGGGACTTCAAGGACGGGCGGCGGGCGCCCTGATCGCTGAGACGTCCCGCCGTTGTGCCCCCTCCTCCCGTCTCTCCCCGGGAGGAGGGGGAAGCCCCGCCCGGCCATCCCGCAGAAATCGGCCTCGAGCCACCTGCGGCATAGTGTCAAGGGCCGGGCTTCTCGATGGTTCCATGTTGCGATGCACAGTTAATATATTAATATATCTAAGGTTCCCGGCGCGGCGCAGAACGCTGGCGCAAAACGGGCGACGATCCCGGATGAAACATTGGACGGTCACCGTTTCCGTCCCCTCCCGACGCCGCCCCTTCGGACCGTAGAAAACGGGCCGCTCGCTCGACCCGGTCAACCGGAGTGTTCAAAAATGCGTGCCAGTGGTGAAGCTTCCGGCAACGGCGCCTGCGCCGTCGTCGAGAATGTGACCTTCGACGAAATCCAGATCGGCCAGTCGGCCAGCCTGTCGCGCCAGCTCACCCTGATGGATGTGGAGCTGTTCGCCACCGTGTCGGGCAACATCAACCCGGCCCATCTCGACCCGAAATTCGCCGCCGACAGCCGGTTCCAGAAGGTGATCGGTCCCGGCATGTGGTCGGGCTCGCTGATCTCGGGCGTGCTGGGCACCTACCTGCCGGGCGCCGGCTCGCTCTATGCCGGCCAGAGCCTGCAGTTCCGCCGCCCGGTCGGCCTGGGCGACATCGTCACCGCCACCGTCACCGTGATCGAGAAGCGCCCGGCCAAGAACGTCGTCGTCTTCGACTGCGTCTGCACCAACCAGGATGGCGAGATCGTCGTGCTCGGCACCGCCGAGGTGGTTGCTCCGACCCAGAAGGTCGTCCGCCCGGCGCATGAACTGCCGCAGATCCAGATGATCCGCCACGACAAGCACGACGCCCTGCTCGCCAAGTGCGACGAGCTGCCGCCGGTCGTCACCGCCGTGGCCTATCCCTGCGACGCCAGCTCGCTCCAGGGCGCCGTCGAAGCGGCCGAGGCCGGGCTGATCGAGCCGATCCTGGTCGGCCCCGAAGCCCTCATCCGCAAGGTCGCCGCAGCCGGCGGGCTCGACATCGCCCGCTACCGCATCGTCGATGCCGCCCACAGCCGCGCCGCCGCGGCTGCTGCCGTGGCGCTGGCCCGCACCGGCGAGGCCGAAGCGGTGATGAAGGGCAGCCTGCACACCGACGAGCTGATGGGCGAGGTGGTGAAGAAGGAAACCGGCCTGCGCACCGCCAGCCGGATCAGCCACGTCTTCCTGATGAATGTGCCGACCTACTCCAAGACGCTGCTGATCACCGACGCGGCGATCAACATCTATCCGACGCTGGAAGACAAGGTCCACATCGTCCAGAACGCCATCGACCTCGCCAAGGTGCTGGGCGTCGCCACCCCGCGCGTCGCCATCCTGTCGGCGGTCGAGACGATCAACCCGAAGATCAACACCACGCTGGAAGCGGCGGCACTCTGCAAGATGGCCGACCGCGGCCAGATCACCGGCGGCATCCTCGACGGCCCGCTCGCCTTCGACAACGCCATCTCCGCCGAAGCCGCCCGCACCAAGGGCATCACCTCCCCGGTCGCCGGCCAGCCGGACATCCTGCTCGCCCCCGATCTGGAGGCCGGCAACATGCTGGTCAAGCAGCTGTCCTTCCTGGCGAATGCCGACCTCGCCGGCATCGTGCTGGGCGCCAAGGTGCCGGTCATCCTCACCAGCCGCGCCGACAATGTGCGGGCCCGGCTCGCTTCCTGCGCCGTCGCCTCGCTGGTCGCCGCCGCCAAACGCCAGCCGAAGCTCGCGCTGGCCGCCGAATAGGACATCCCCGTCATGGTCGCACTGTCAAACTCCAGCGAGGACGCCTGCCTCGTCATCAATGCAGGTTCCTCCAGCCTGAAATTCTGCGTCTTCCAGGGTGGCAGCGCCACCGAGATCGAGCCGGTCGTCACCGGCCAGATCTCCGGCATCGGCACCGCCCCCCGCTTCGAGGCGAAGGACGCCGCCCGCCACAAGATCGCCGACCACAGCTGGGCCGACGGTGAGAATCCGGGCCGTCCGGAGCTGCTCCACCATCTGCTCGACTGGATCGGCGACACGCTGAAGAGCGCCACGCTGGTGGCCGCCGGCCATCGCGTCGTCCATGGCGGCACCCGCTTCTCGGCACCCGTGCGCGTCACCCCGGCGGTGCTCGACCAGCTGGAGGAACTGATCCCGCTCGCTCCCCTGCATGAGCCGCACAACATCGCCGCCATGCGGGCGCTGGCCCAGGTCTATCCGTCGCTGCCGCAGATCGCCTGCTTCGACACCGCCTTCCACCAGACCCAGCCCTGGCAGTCGCAGACCTTCGCCATCCCGCGCGAACTGACGGCGGAGGGCATCCGCCGCTACGGCTTCCATGGGCTGAGCTACGAGTACATCGCCCACCGCCTGCCCCAGGTGGCGCCGGAACTGGCCAACGCTCATGTGGTGGTCTGCCATCTCGGCAGCGGCGCCAGCCTGTGCGCCATGCGCGGCGGGCACAGCGTCGACACCACGATGGGATTCACCGCTCTCGACGGCGTGCCGATGGGCACCCGGCCGGGCGCCATCGATCCCGGCGTGCTGATCTATCTGATGCGCGAGAAGGGCTACGGCGCCGACGAGCTGGAGAAGCTGCTCTACCACAAATCGGGCATGCTGGGCGTCTCGGGCCTCTCCAACGACATGCGCGACCTGGAGAATTCGGACCTGCCGGCGGCGGCCGAGGCGGTGGAGCTGTTCTGCCACAACGTCGCCAAGCAGGTGGCGGCGCTGGCCGGCTCGATGGGCGGGCTGGACGCGGTGGTGTTCACCGCCGGCGTCGGCGAGAACTCCACGCTGGTGCGGTCGCGGGTGGCGGAGAAGCTGTCCTGGCTCGGCGTCGCCATCGACCCGGCGGCCAACCGGGCCAAGGCAACCCGCATCTCCGCCCAGGAGAGCCGCGTGCCGGTCTTCATCATCCCGACCGACGAGGAACGGATGATCGCCCGCCACACGCTGGGCGTCATCGCCACAGAGCAGTTGGAACGGGCGGCCTGAGCGCCCTCTCCCGCCCGGAGAATCCCCTCTCCCCCCCGGGGAGAGGGTTAGGGTGAGGGGGGCGCGTTGCGAGGATTCTCGGGAAGTCACGCGGTGCATCCCCTCACCCCGACCCTCTCCCCGGGGGGGAGAGGGGGATCTTCCCGGAGACGGAAACATCATCATGGAACAGCTCCCCACAAGCCCCACCGCCAAACCGGACGCCGCCAAACCGCCGGAAAACGTCCGGCTCGGCATCCTGTCGATGCTGCTGGCGATGGCCTTGATGACCATCATGAACGCGCTCGCCAAGATCCTGGCGGAGAGCTATCCGCTGGGCGAGGTCACCTTCTTCCGCAACCTGTTCGCCCTGCTGCCGGCGGTCGCCATGGTCGCCGCGGCAGGCGGGCGGAGCTGCCTGCACACCGACCATTGGCAGGGGCATCTGTGGCGGGCCATCGTCGGGCTGGCATCGATGGTGTTGCTGTTCTGGGCCTATCACCTGATGCCGCTGGCCAATGCGGTGGCAATCTCCTACTCCGCCCCGCT
Organism: Azospirillum melinis; assembly: GCF_013340935.1. Lineage (GTDB taxonomy): Bacteria > Pseudomonadota > Alphaproteobacteria > Azospirillales > Azospirillaceae > Azospirillum > Azospirillum melinis. The sequence goes on from NZ_WHOS01000002.1 coordinate 160,065, forward strand.
GTTCCTCACCGCCCTCTCGGTGCCGCTGCTGGGGGAGAGGGTCGGCGCCTTCCGCTGGGGCGCGGTGGCGGTCGGCTTTGCCGGGGTGCTGATCATGGTGCAGCCCGGCGCCGGCATGCTCGACCGCGGGTCGCTGGTGGCGCTGACCGCTGCCGTCTGCTACGCGCTGGCGATGATCGCCATGCGCCAGTTGGGCCGCACGGAAAAGCCGGTGACGACGGTCTTCTATTTCACCGTGGTCTCGACCCTGCTCAGCGCGCTGGCCCTGCCGTTCGCCTGGACGACGCCGGACGGCCATGCGCTGGCGCTGATGGCGGGAATGGGGATCGCCGGCGGCGGGGCACAGTATTTCAGCACGCGGGCCTATTCGCTGGCCCGGGCGGTGGTGGTCGGACCCTTCAGCTACGCCAGCCTGATCTACGCGACGATCCTCGGCTGGCTGGTCTGGGGCGACGTGCCGGCTCCGCATGTGATCGTCGGCGCCACCGTGGTGATCGGCAGCGGGCTGCTGATCCTCTACCGCGAAACCCGCCGCGCCGCGGCGTCCCCATCGAAAGTTTGCACGACACCGCCGGGCTCCGGGCCGATCCGGACCGCCTGACCGGCAAAGCACGAAGAACAAGACTGGTTCGAAGGAAAGGACAAGCATCATGCTTACGACCGATGTCCGAGGCAATCCGGCCCCCCGACCGGCCGGCCGGCTGCATCTGATCACGGGTGGTCGTGATGCGGACGGGTCGGCGCGGCCAACCCTGTTCACCCCCGCCCGCAAGGCGGGACGATCCGATCTCGCGGTCTGCGCCATCGTCGGCGGTGCAAACCTGTCCGCCAAGCTGGACCTGCTGGTCCGGCTGGCGACGCGGGTCGATGTTCTGGCGCTGGGCGGCGGCATCGCCAACAGCGTCCTGGCGGCGACCGGCACCGACATGGGCGCCTCGCTGTGCGATTACGACCGTCTCGACGACGCGCGCAGGCTGCTGGACCGGGCGAAGGCCTGCGGTTGCGAGCTGCTGCTGCCGGTCGATGTGGTTATAGCGACCGAAGCGAAAAACGGGGTGGAGGACCGCGTCGTCCCCTGCGCCGCCATCGGGCCGGAGGACATGGTGCTCGATATAGGGCCGGCGACAATCGCGCGGCTGACCGCCTGCGTCGAGGCCGCCCGTACCGTGGTGTGGACGGGGCCGCTCGGCGTCTATGAGATCGCCCCCTTCGACGGCGGCACCGACGCGCTGGCGTGGTTCATCGCCCGGCGCACCCGCGACGCCGGCCTGCGCTCGGTGGCGGCCGGCGACGACACCATCGCCGCGCTGACCGCGGCGGGGGTGGAGAACCGCTTCAGCGAACTGACCAGCCGCGACGCCCTGCCGGACTGGCTCGATGCCGCCACCCCGCGCGCCGTCCCCGCCTGACCGCGGACTTGCGCGCCGATATCGAAATTCCTGCGGGTCGAAACCCGCCTTATGAACGACTGGAGCACATCATGGCTGTACGGGTAGCGATCAATGGGTTCGGCCGCATCGGCCGTCTGGTTCTGCGCGCCATCTACGAGAGCGGCCGCAAGGACGTGGAGGTCGTGGCGATCAACGACCTCGCCGATCTGAAGGCCAATGCGCACCTGCTGAAGTACGACAGCGTCCACGGCCGCTTCCCCGGCACCATCGAGACCGGCGCCGATGAAAACGGAAATGGCGTCCTGATCGTCAACGGCCACTCCATCAAGGTCGTGCAGGAGCGTGACCCGGCCAAGCTGCCGTGGAAGGATCTCGGCATCGAGATCGCCATGGAATGCTCGGGCATCTTCACCAAGCGCGCCGATGCCGCCAAGCATCTGGAAGCCGGCGCTCAGAAGGTGCTGATCTCGGCCCCGGCCACCGACGAGGACATCACCGTCGTCTACGGCGTCAACCACGACAAGCTGACCGCCGAGCACCGAATCGTCTCCAACGCCTCCTGCACCACCAACTGCCTGGCGCCGGTCGCCCATGTCCTCCACAACCTGGTGGGCATCGAGAAGGGCTTCATGACGACGATCCACTCCTACACGGGTGACCAGCGGATCGTCGACACCAACCACAAGGACCTGCACCGCGCCCGCGCCGCGGCCCTGAACATGATCCCGACCTCGACCGGTGCGGCCAAGGCGGTCGGCAAGGTTCTGCCGGAGCTGAAGGGCAAGCTGGACGGCACCGCCATGCGCGTGCCCACGCCGAACGTGTCGGTCGTCGACTTCAAGTTCACCGCCAAGCGCGCCACCTCGGTCGAAGAGATCACCAAGGCGATCGTCGAGGCCACTAACGGCCCGCTGAAGGGCGTGCTGGGCGCCTATGACGAGGAACTGGTGTCGTCGGATTTCAACCACGACCCGCACAGCTCGACCTTCGCGCTGAACGAGACCAAGGTCATCGACGGCAATTTCGTCCGCGTCATGGCATGGTACGATAACGAGTGGGGCTTCTCCAACCGGATGGCTGACACCGCCGTCGCCATGGCGAACGCCAAATAACACCAGCCCGACCCAGACCAAAAGGAGCCGGACGATGAGCAAGACGATCATGTGGGCCGAAACCGACGCCAAGGGCTTCGAGTCCGAGTGCCTGTTCAACGAGGACAGCCGCCACTACGAAGTGATGGTCTGCGCCTCAGGCCGCCGGCTCTGCCGGTCGGAGTCCTTTCCGGCCCAGTCCGACCCCATGCAGGGGATGAGCGAAGACGACCGCCAGCGGGCGCTGCACTGCGCCGAACGGCTGGTGACCGAGATCGAACACGATCTGGGTGACCGCTGAACGGGCAAGCCCGGACTTCTTGAAACGGCCAGGGCCGGCATCCTCGCGGTGCCGACCCTTTCGCCGTCCGGCGGCAGCGGCCTACCGATGGGCGGCGAAGTCCGCCGTCCGTTCGACGAGGTCTTCCAGGTTGCGGCGGAACTGCTCCAGCGCGAAGCCGGTGCCGAACATCCGCCACAGCCAGTCGGTCGGCATATCGCGCGTCCGCCTTTCCGCCCGCGTGCGGTCGATGCCGGCCCGGTAGCCTGTCAGCGCGTCGGCAAGTGCCGTCGAGCGGTCGGGCGGCTGGCCGGTGGCGAGGGCATCGGCCAGACCGCGCAGGATTGACGCCCCAGCCGCCGCGACCGGTGTCCAGTCGGGGCAGACGTCGCGGTCGGCGATATCCTGCCGGGGCTCCCCCACAGCGCGGCGCAGCATCACCACGTCGTGCCGCAACCGCATCAGCGTGCGCAGCAGCGGATCGGGGTCGGGCATATCGGCCAGCCGGCTCCGCCGCTCCCTCGCAGCCTCGCCCACCAGGGTTTCCAGCCGGGTCAGGGCCTGCCGGGTCCGCACCGCCAGCCGGTTCATGACGGCCTGGGACGCGTCGTCGGTGACCGCCAACGCCTCCAGTTGCTCGGCCATCAGCCGCGTCACCTCCGCCGCCGTATCCAGCACGGAGCGCGAGGCGCGGGCCGGCACCACCAGCAGCGACACCAGAATGCCGACGATGCAGCCGAGCCCGACCTCCAGCATGCGGTCGGTGGCGAAGCTGAGCGGGCCGAGGCTGGCCCCGGCACTGCCCAGCAGCACGATGATCGCGGTGATCGGCGCGATGCGGAAGCCGGCCGACTTGGCGGCGAGGTAGGACAGCGGCGCCACCGCCGCCAGCAGCGCCGCGGCACGCGCCAGCCCGTCCGTGTGTGGGATCAGCATGGCGATCGCCCCGCCATAGGCCACCCCGACCAGCGATCCGGCGAAGCGGTCCAGCGCTGCCTTCAGCGAGCCGCCGACATTGCTTTGGGTCACGATGAGCGCGGTGATGACGGCCCAGTAGCCCTGCGGCAGGCCCAGCATCTCCGCCAGCGCGAAGGTTGCGAGGGAGGAGGCGGTCATCCGCAAGGCATGCACCAGCTTGGACCGGTTCCGTGTCACCCACGACGCCGGCACGCTCCGCCACCCGCTCATTCCATCAGTCCCGGTCCATCTCCGACTGGTGCTTAGTGTCGGGCATGACGACGTAAATCACCAGCGACAGTGCGATGCAGCCGGTGACGTACCAGTAGAACCAGCCTTCATGACCGGCCTCCTTGAACCACAGGGCGAAATACTCTGCCGTGCCGCCGAAGATCGACACCGTCAGCGCATAGGGCAGCCCCACCCCGAGAGCGCGGATGGAGGCCGGGAACAGCTCCGCCTTCACCACCGCGTTGATGGAGGTGTAGCCGCTGACGATCACCAGCGCCGCGCAGATCAGCCCAAAGGCAACCCAGCCGCTCTTGGTCTCGCTCAGCGCAGTCAGGATCGGTACCGTCAGCAGCGTGCCCAAAACGCCGAAGCCGATCAGCAGCGGCCGCCGACCGATGCGGTCGGACAGCGCACCGACCAGCGGCTGGAGCAGCATGAACAGAACCAGCGACCCGGCGGAGATCAGCGTCGCGTCGTCCTTCGTCAACCCCACCGTGTTGACCAGGAATTTCTGCATGTATGTGGAGTAGGTGTAGAAGGCCACGGTTCCGCCGAGCGTCAGCCCGACGACGATCGCGACCGCGCGCGGATGACGGGCCAGTTGCCGCAGCAGGCTGCCACGCGGCTGGGCGCTCCGATGGCGGGTGAAGGACTGCGTCTCCTCGATCCGTCGGCGCAGATACATCGCGGTGACCGCGCACAGCGCACCGATGACGAACGGAATGCGCCAGCCCCAGTCGTGAAGCTGCTGTTCTGTCAGGAAGACCCGCTGCAGCAGGACCAGCACCAGAAGGGCCAGCAGCTGGCCCATGATCAGCGTCACATACTGGAAGCTGGAATAGAAGCCGCGGCTTTCCCGCGCCGCCATTTCGCTGAGATAGGTGGCGCTGGTGCCGTATTCGCCGCCGACACTGAGCCCCTGCAACAGACGAGCGGCGACCAGGATAACCGGCGACATCAGGCCGATGGTCTGGTAGGTCGGCGTCAGTGCTATCATCAGCGACCCAAGGCACATCATGGTGACCGACAGGGTCAGCGCCGACTTGCGGCCATGGCGGTCGGCATACCACCCCATCAGCCAGCCGCCGATCGGCCGCATCAGGAAACCCACCGCGAAGATCGCCGCGGTGCTGAGCAGCTGTGCGGTCAAATCCTCGCCGGGAAAGAAGGCATGGGCAAAGTAGAGCGAGAAGGCCGAATAAACGTACCAGTCGTACCATTCGACCAGATTGCCGACCGACCCGCCGAAGATTGACCTCAACCGGCTGGCCGTTGACAGATCCCGATCCGGAGGGGCACTCACAGCCCCATCGGCAATCCCGGCTCCGCGCTCCATCGCCATCGTCGCGTTCCCATCTTTTTGAGGACGGATGGCTGAGGCAGCAGGTCGGCCGCCGCAGCCATCCGATGGGACTCAACAATTCCGAAGGCCGGTCGGGTCCGCGCCCCTGCCCGGCGATGGGCCGCCCCTGTCAGTTCGCCTGGGCCAGCGTCTTGCGCACCTTCGCCACATCCCCGGCGCTGACCGGCGGGGCGGCATTGCTCCAGCTGTTGCGGATGTAGGTAACGACCGCCGCCACGTCGGCATCGGTCAGCCGCCAGCCGAGCGGCGGCATCGCCGGGCCGGTCGGACGGTCGTCGGTCGCCACCGCGCGGGAGCCGTCCAGCACCAGCCGGATCAGCGTCGCCGGATCGTCGGCCTGCACCAGACCGCTGCCGGCCAAGGTCGGGAACAGGAAGGTCTGGCCCTTGCCGTCGCCGCCGTGGCAGGCCATGCAGGTGTCGGTGTAGACCGCCCCGCCCGTCCTCATCCGTGCGTCATCCGCCGCCAGCGGCCCCGGCGCCTTGCCTGCGGACGGCGTCTGGTCGAGCAGATAGGTCGCGATGGCCTTCAGATCGGCATCCGTCATCTTTGAGCTGGAGTTCTGGATCTCCTCCGCCATCGGGCCGGAGGCGAGCGACTGGTGGTTCGCCCCGGTCTTCAAATAAGCGGTCAGCTGGTCGACCGACCAGTTGCCGATGCCCTGCCGCTTGTCCGCGGTGATCGACGGTGCATACCAAGCCTGAAGGTTGGCCCCCTGCAAGGCCCGGTCGTTGTCGTCGGCACCCAGCGCGCTCTTCGGTGTGTGACAGGTGCCGCAATGGCCCAGCGCCTGGACCAGATAGGCGCCGCGGTTCCACTCCCCCGACTTCTGCGGGTCGGGCTTGAAGCTCGAGGGTTCGAAGTTCAGCAGGTTCCAGCCCGCCATCAGCAGCCGGATGTTGAAGGGGAACGGCAACTGGTTGGCTTCGACCGCGTTGCTCACCGGCGGCAGCGTGCGCAGATAGCTCCACAGCGCATGGATGTCGTCGTCGGTCATCCGCGTGTAGGCCGGATAGGGCATGGCGGGATAGAGCCGCTTGCCGCCGCGGCCGATGCCCTCCCGCAGGGTGCTGCGCAAATCCTCCTCGGTCCAGTTGCCGATCCCGGTCTCGCGGTCCGGCGTGATGTTGGGGGCGACCAGCGTGCCGAAGGGGGTTTGCAGCGCCGTTCCGCCGGCATAGGGCTTGCCGCCCGGCACGCTGTGGCAGGCGACGCAGTCGGCGGCGGTGGCGACATAGCGCCCGCGCTCGATCAGACCGAAGTCCTGGTCGTCGGCGCGCGCCGGCACGGCGAGGATGGCGGGCACCGCCGCCGAGACCAGCAGGGCGGCGGCCGCGGCGATGGCGAGACGGTTCCGGGTCATGCGTGCACCAGCGGGCCGGGGGATTTCAGATAGCGGCTGCGGATCGCGTCCGCCGCGCGGAAGGCCAGCGCCCCCACCGTTCCGGTCGGGTTGTAGCCGGAATTCTGCGGGAAGACGTTGGCTCCGACGGTGAAGACGTTCGGCACGTCCCAGCTCTGCAGATACGGATTGACCACGCTGGTGGAGGGGTCCATCCCCATCGCCGTGCCGCCCACCACATGGGTCGACTGGTAGGGCACCACCGACCAGTGGCCGGTGCGCGGGTTCTCGTCGATCTGCTGCGCGCCCATGGCGCGGACGATCTCCGCCACCTTCCTAGTGACGTAGTCCGACATCTTCAGGTCGTTCTCGGGGAAGTCGAAGGTGATGCGCATCAGCGGGCGGCCGAGCCGGTCGGTGTAGGTCGGGTCGAGGTCCAGGAAATTGCCGCGGTTGGCATAGCTGCTGGCCTCGCAGCCGACGCTGAGATTGCTGAGATAGCTGTCGCGCACCGCCTTCTTCCAACCCGATCCCCAGGTCGGGCTGCCCGGCGGCGTCGGCCGCCTGCTGATCGGCTCCGCCCCGATGGGGGCGCAGCGCGTGCTGCCGCCGCCGAGGAAGCCCAGCGGCCCATGGTCGAAATTGTCGTTGTTGAATTCGTCGATCGCCATGCCGGTGGCGCCGCCGCCAATGAAGTTGTTGAAGTTGTATTTGGCGGGATCGAAGAAACCGACGACCTGATTTGCCATCTGATAGCAGAAATTCCGCCCCAGCGTGCCCGTGCCGGCCCGGTGGTCGTAGGGCGTGCCGATGCCGGAGAGCAGCATCAGCCGTACATTGTCCAGCATAAAGGCGCAGAGGATCACCAGATCGGCCGGCTGTTCGTACTCGTTGCCGGAGGTGTCGATGTAGGTGACGCCGGTCGCCTTCTTGCCGCTGGAATCGAGGTTGACCTTCAACACCTCGCACAGGGTGCGGAGTTCGAAGTTGGATTTGCGCATCAGCACCGGCAGCACCGTGGTCTGCGCGCTCGCCTTCGAATAGTTGGCGCAGCCGTAATTGGTGCAGAAGCCGCAGAAGGTGCATTGCCCCATCGTCACGCCCAGCGGGTTGGTGTAGGTGCGCGACAGCAGCGAGGACGGGATCGGAAAGGGCTTGTAGCCCATCTTGGCCGCCGTCTCGGCGAACAGGGTGGGGCCGTAGGTCTGCATCATCGGCGGGTTGGGGTATTCGCGCTGGCGCGCGCCCTCGAAGGGATTGCCGCCCTCCTGCATCTGGCCGTTCAGGTTCCCGGCCTTGCCCGACACGCCGGCCAGATACTCGAACCTGTCGTAATAGGGCTCCATGTCCTCATAGGTCAGGCCCCAGTCCTGGATGGTCATGTCCTCCGGTATGCTTTGGGCGCCATAACGCTCGGTATAATGAGACCGCAGCCGGAAGTCGGCTGGTGAGAAGCGCCAGGTGATGCCGGCCCAATGCACGCCGGCGCCGCCGACGCCGTTGCCGGGATGGAAGGAGCCGAAATGCCGCATCGGCAGCGCCGTCTGGTCGGCGTTGTTGCGGGCGGTGACCGTCTCCTGCGCCGGGCGCAGCATCAACTCCTGCCGGACATTGTAGCGCAGTTCGTCCGGGGCATAGCCGATGTTGAAGTCGGTGGCGGTGTCGCGCCACGGGCCACGCTCCAACGCCACGACGTCCAGCCCCTCGTCGCACAGCTCGTTCGCGATGATCGAGCCGGTCCAGCCGAGCCCGATGACCACCACATCCTTGCGGGGAAGTTTGCGCGCCATTCCTCAGCCCTTCCTGGCCCAGTCGCTGCGCCCGCCGATCGACACCGGCGGCAGCGTATAGTTCTGATTGTGCTTCAGCACATGATCCCGATAGTCATAGCGGGTGCCGGGAAAGCCGATCATCTTCCAGCTGACCATGTCGCGGTTGCCGCCATAGACGGGATCGGCGAAGAACCCCTCCATGGTGTTCTGCAGGATCTGGCCGAAGAAGCTGACGGCGCTGACCGGGCCGTCGAACTTCACCTCGTCCTTTTCCATCGCCGTCAGAAGCTGGTCCTTCTGTTCCGGCGACAGGTCGGTGAAGCTCTTGCCCCCCATGGTCTGGCGGCAGTGGGCGTCCAGCGCCTTCAACCCCTGGCGGTATCTCACCGCCGGGGTCAGACCGCTCTGGTCGCCCTGGGTCGGCAGGCCGGGCTGGAACGGACCCTTCATGTAGAGCCGTTCGGAGCTGCCGTAGTGGCCGGACAGTTGCCGGTCGATGAACACGGCGCAGCCGGCATCCTTACCGCTGATGCTGAGATCGTCGGCGGGGATCAGCCGCTCGGCAATGGCCTCCACCAGCTCCGCCTCGCGCGCGGTGAAGAAAATCCAGGGGCCGGGCAGCACCTGCCGGGGCGGCTCGATGGCGCCGGAATCCCAGGGCAGCCCGGTGCCGAACAGGACTCTCGCGCGGGCGCCGGAGGCCGACAGCGCCACCAGCCCCATGGCGGTGGTGGCGAGAAACCGGCGGCGACTGGTGTGGAATACGCTTGGGCGCCCCGTTTTCAGGCGTTCGCTTGGGGTCATGCTTCAATCATCCCGGAGTCGTTGCAACCACTGCCCCTGTCGCATTGCACAACAGATCAGCGGCGGAACGAAAATTTCCAATGATCGAAATACATACACCCGCCACAAAGACACGCGCCGTCGTCATTGGGCGATGATCGCGCACAAAAGGTCAGGGCAGATGGCGCGAATGCGGCCCTCGCCGGTGGTAACCGTTTGCGATAACAGAGCTTCGGCAACCCGCGGTTCCGGCGTTGCCGGTCACTCCTCTTCCTCGTCTTCCTCCTCTTCCGGAACCTCTTCGAAGACGATCCTGTCGCCTACCGCGTAGAGCATGCACTCATGGTTGCCGCCGGACTGTTCACACCGCTCCAGCGCCGCGTCCTTCGCCTCCTCCTCGCTGTCGCGATCCCAGACGGTGGCCCAGCGGCCGGACAGTGTCACCGCCAGCGCCTTGTAGCCAGGATTGCGCTGGTAGTTCACCATGCCGACCTTGCGGGTGTGGTCGCTGACGAAGGGCACGCGCGCTGGATCGAAACGGCCGGCCCCGAGAATTTCGACCGGCATCGGCGTGAAGCCCTTGGCATCCATCACCACCGCGTCGTCGACCGCATAAAGCGTGCAGGGCTCCTCCGCACGGTACTGGCAATATTGCAGGGCGCTGCGCTTGACGTCGTCCTCGGTCCGGCTGTTCGACTTGTTGGAGAAATAGGCGTAATTGCCCTTGGTCGAGATCGCCAGCGCCTTGGGCGAGGGCAATCCGCTATACATCGCCAGCGTTTGCCGCGATTTGGCGTTGAGATAGGGGATCGACGCCACATCCAGCGGCCGGGCCAATGGTGCCACCGGAGCAGGGATTGCCGAAGGGGCCGGGATCGGCGCCGGGACAGGAGCTGGGCCGGGAATTGGGCCAGGAATTGGAGTGGGAACCGGCGGGGCGGCGAGTGCCGCAACCGAAAGCTGGGCCCGCTCCGCGGGAACCGCCCCACCCAGTTCGACGACGCGCGCCTCGGCGATGGGGGCGAAGGTACCTTGCGGGAACTGCTTCAGATAGGCTTCGAACAGCCCGCGGTTGGAACTGCCCTTGATGCTGTCCCAGAACAGCGTCTCCTTGTCGGCGTTCGCCGCGGGGGCCGTCGATGCCGGGGGCGCTGCGTCGGCGGGAGCTGCCGTCACCACCGTGGTCGGCCCCAGGAAATAGAAACGCCCTTCGATGGGAGAGGCGGAAACCCAGGGCTGCTGCACCCCGCCGGAGTTGCGCTTCACCGCGATGCCGACATCGTTGAAGACATCGAACACCGCCTCGCCCGGCTTCAGCATCGCCTTCGACAGCACCTCGGTATAGGGGCTGTTGGAGCCTGAGCCATCGGCCGCCACGGCGCCCGGCTGGGTCGCATAGGCGATGATGGTTCCGGCGGGGGCCTGCATCTGCGCCAGGCCCGGCAACGCCGCACGCATGCCGCGCCCGCCGAAGGGGTTGTTGCGGCAGGCGTCCAAGATGACGATGTTCAGCCGGCTTTCCGCCAGCGCCATCTCGTCCAGCACCATGGCGACGTCGATCAGTTCGTATCGGACATCCGCCTCCTTCTCCAGATTGGCGGAAACCGGCAGCAGGTAATTGGTGCCCCGCGCCTGCATGCCGTGTCCGGCATAGAAGAACAGCCCGACATCGGCCCCGACCAGCTTGGCGCCGAAGTTGCGGATCGCCCGTTCCGTTGCCGCCCGGTCCAGATCGAGCTGCGGCGCCCCGCCGATCAGTTCGAAGCCGGCCGCGCGCAGGGACTCCGCCATCGCCTTGGCGTCGTTTGTCGGGTTGGGCAGCCGCGGCGCAAAGCGGTAGTCGCTGTTGCCGAGCACCAGCGCCACCCGCCGTTCCGCCGCGGCCTCACCCGAGGCCGCCACCCAGACGAAAAGCGACAGGGCGAGCGCGACGGTGCGTCCCAGGATCTTCAAAGCCGGTTTCCTTCGGATCGAAAGCAGTTCCGGCACTCTGCCCAGGCAACGGCGCGGGTTTCAAGGTCGGCGACCATCCTCCTGCTCCTGCAAGGCGTCAGCCATGGACGCGGCCGTGCGAACCGCGTCGATGAAAGCCCGCAAGGCCGGGGCCATCTGCCTCTGGCGCGGATAGCACAGGAACCGGCCGGGAAAGCCGGCGGTCCAGTCTTCCAGCAGCGGTACCAGTTCTCCCGCCGCGATATGACCGGCCACCGCGTCCTCGACACAAAAGCCGACCCCGATGCCCCGGAGGGTCGCACGCAAGGCCATGTCCTTGTCGTTGAAGATCACCGGCCCGTCGACCGCGACCTCGAACCAGGACCCGTTTCCGAAGAATTCCCAGGCATAGGGCATGACATGGCCCGGCCAGCGCCAGCGGATGCAACGATGGTCGACCAGATCGCGCGGATGCGCCGGACGGCCATGACGATCCAGATAGTCCGGCGACGCCACGGCGACCTGCCGCAGGTCCGGGCCGAGACGCACGGCGACCATGTCGCGGTCGATCACCTCGCCGATCCGGATGGCCGCATCGAAGCCGCCGGCCACCAGATCCACCACCGCATCGTCCAGCGTAATGTCCAGCACCACATCCGGAAAATCCCGTGCGAAGTCCGCCAGCATCGGTTCGATGTAGCGTTCCGCCGCCGCGCGGAAGCTGTGGACGCGCACGATGCCGGAGGGGCGTTCGCGATACTGGCGCACCTGCCCGATGGCGTCGCCGAGTTCCGAGACGGCCGGCTGTACGCGCCGAAACAGATTCTCACCGGCATCTGTCAGCGCGACGCTGCGCGTGGTCCGGTTGAGCAGCCGCACTCCGACCCGCTCCTCGAACCCGCGCACCAACTGGCTGAGCGCCGACGGGGAAACACCCAGACGCTCCGCCGCACGGCTGAAACTCAGCGTCTCGCCGACGGCGAGGAACGCGCGAAGCTGGTTGTAGTCACTGCCGGAGAGCAAGGGATCCATGGGCCGAAGAAAACATTCTTCAGCCACGCTTACAAGTCTCATCAGAAATCCGGGTATTCTGTGATCCGGCAACGGGACGTATCTCTGACCGCGAAAGGAGACCTCCCATGACCACATGGTTCATCACCGGCATCTCGCGGGGCCTCGGGCTGGCACTCGCCAAGGCGGCCCTTGCGGAGGGCGACACCGTCATCGGCACCGTCCGCACCGGCAGGCCGGACCTCCCCGTGGGACGCGGCACCCTGCATGTCCTCACCGTCGATCTCGCCGACGGCGATGCGGCCGAGGCGGCGGTCGAGCAGGCCTTCGCTCTCGCCGGCCGCATCGACGTGATCGTCAACAATGCGGGCTACGGCCTGCTGGGGGCGGTCGAGCAGGCCAGCGACGACGAGGTCGCCCGTCTGTTCGCGGTCGACGTGTTCGCGCCCTTCCGCATCATCCGCGCCGCCCTGCCCCGCCTGCGCGCCCAGGGGGCAGGGCATATCGTCAACATCACCTCCATCGCCGGACGCGCACCCGGCGCCGGTTCCGGTCTTTACGCGGCGGCCAAACACGCCCTGGAAGGATTGTCCTCCAGTCTCGCGCAGGAGGTCGGCCCGCTGGGCATCAAAGTGACGGCGGTGGCTCCCGGCGCCTTCCGCACCGACTTCCTGTCCAGCCATTCGATCCGCAAAAGCACCCATGAAGACGCGGCCTATGCCGACAGCGTCGGGCGCATGTCGTCCGCCTTCGACAGCATGGCAGGGCACCAGCTCGGCGATCCGGATCGCGGGGCGCAGGCCATCCTGGCCGCCGTCCGTTCCGATACCCCTCCGCTCCACCTGCTGCTGGGCTCTGATGCCCTCAACCGCGCCCGGTCCAGGCTCGACACCGTGATCGCGGAAATCAACGCCTGGGAAGCGGTGACCCGCAGCACCGACTTCGCCGACCGGGGCTGAGGCGCGGGACGGACCAACGGGCGGGCCAACGGGCGGGAAGTTTCCGGCAAACTCTCCCGCCCCCGGCACCGACTCTCGAACGGGCATTCACATTTGTTCCGCAAACCGTTCATGACGCTGACTAAGGGCATTCAATCGAATTGCCGAGACTGCGCCCTCCCGCAGGCTGGCACGGGCCGGCCAATAAAATCGCACTGGGAGAGGAACGCCGTGTTCAAGACCACCACACGCTCCATGGGCCGCAGCATGAGCCGCAAAGTGGCCGCCGCCGGACTGGCCGCGCTGCTGCTGAGCGGAACCGCGACCCATGCCGCCTTCGCCGATGATGGGCTGCCCAACGTCACCATCCTGGCGACCGGCGGCACCATCGCCGGCACCGGCGCCACCAGCACCACGACCGTCGGCTACACCGCCGCCAAGGTCGGCGTCGAGAAGCTGATCGAAGCGGTGCCGGAGTTGAAGAAGGTCGCCAATGTCAAGGGCGAGCAGGTCTTCCAGATCGCCAGCGAGAACATGACCAACGACCATTGGCTGAAGTTGGCCAAGCGGGTCAACGAGTTGCTGGCACAGAAGGACGTCGACGGCATCGTCATCACCCACGGCACCGACACCATCGAGGAAACCGCCTATTTCCTGAACCTGACGGTCAAGAGCACCAAGCCGGTGGTGATCGTCGGCGCCATGCGGCCGTCCACCGCCATCAGCGCCGACGGTCCGGTCAACCTCTACAACGCGGTGACGCTGGCCGGCTCCAAGGATGCCGTCGGCAAGGGCGTGCTGGTTTCGCTGAACGACCAGATCAACGCCGGCCGCGACGTGACCAAGACCAACACCTCGACCGCCGATACCTTCCGCACGCCGGAACTCGGCTTCCTCGGCTACATGCAGGACAACAAGGCGCATTTCTACCGGCAGGTCGTGCGCAAGCACACCGCCGAGGCGGAGTTCGACATCTCCAATCTGGACAGCCTGCCGCAGGTCGACATCGTCTATGGCTATGCCAACAACAACCGCACGGCGCTCGACGCCCTGGTGAAGGCGGGGGCCAAGGGCATCGTCCATGCCGGTGTCGGTGACGGCAGCCTGTCCAATGCAATGAAGCCCGGCCTGATCGACGCCCGCAAGCAGGGGGTGGCGATTGTCCGCTCGTCCCGCGTCGGCAACGGCATCGTCGCGCGCAACGGCGAGGCCAACGACGACGAGCTGGATTTTGTCGCCAGCGACACCCTCAACCCGCAGAAGGCACGCATCCTGCTGATGCTGGCGCTGACCAGGACGACCGACAGCAAGGCCATCCAGAAGATGTTCTACACCTACTGAGCCGGGACATGCAGACAGGGGCCGTCCTGCACTCTCCGGCGGCCCCTCTCCCGTCGCAAAGAATTCTGTCGGCAACAAGCACCCCGGATCGGGCGTTGAGCAGGAGGAAGCGGAAGCCGCACCGGGGTAAGCCGTGCCAAGCTCCGATCAGCGGCCGCACCACCGAGGGAGACGCGGATGCCCACCCCATGCCGCCGCAGCCTGATCGCCCTGTCCACTGCCACACTGCTCGCCGCCCTGGCCGGCGCGTTTCCCGCCGTGGCACAGGACACGGCCGGGCTCATCGTGCTGATGCGCCATGCGAAAGCACCCGGCACCGGCGATCCGGCCGGATTCAGACTGGACGACTGCGCAACCCAGCGCAACCTCAGCGAGGATGGCCGCACCCAGGCGGCGCGGATCGGCGGGCGGCTGCGGCAACTCGGCATCGATGAGGCGCGCGTGCTGTCCAGCCAATGGTGCCGCTGCCTGGACACCGCCCGCCTGCTGGATCTCGGCCCGGTGAAGGAATTGCCGGTCCTCAACTCCTTCTTCGGCCAGCAGGACGAGGAGAAGGAGAGGATCACTCAACTCCGCCAGTTCCTGGCCGACCTGCCGCGCGACGGCAAGCCGGTCGTGCTGGTCACCCATCAGGTCACCGTCACCGCCCTGACCGGCATCTTCCCGGCTTCGGGCGAGGCGGTGCTGCTGCGGGCGAACGGCACCCCCAACCCCAAGCAGGTCGACCGACTGACCGTCCCCTGATCCGTGCGATGGGGGTGGGTAGTACCGCCCTTCGTGGCGGACCTGGACATCTGCGCCGTTGACCGGACGCCCGCCGTCGGTCTGGATAGGCCGCCCAACGCGGCTGATCGCCGGGAAGATGCCAGGAAAAGGACTGATGTTCGGTGGGCAAACCAAATATTCTCACAATGCAGAACCGACCCATGACGGCGCATGGCGCCGGCTTTACCGGATCGGGCTGCCGCTTCTATTGAGCATCGTCGGATTTGGACTGGCCGGCTGCTCGACCTCCCACGTCACCACCCCTGCCCGCTCCGCCACCGAACAGTTGCTGATCTCCACCGCGGCCGATCAGGCGGCGGAACGCCTGGCCGGCAGGCTGGCGGTGCAGGGAAGCATCTATGTCGATTCCGCCGGTGTCGAAGGCTACGACACCAAATACGCCGTTTCCGCCGTGCGCGACGCGCTGCTGCGCCATGGCGCCGCCATGGCCGAGAACCGCGACAAGGCGGCCACCATCGTCGAGTTGCGGGTCGGCGCCCTGTCGGTGGACAGCGAAAGCTCGCTGCTCGGCATTCCCAGCATCGACATTCCGATGCCGGTCGGCGGCAACTCCTCCACGCCGGAGATTTCGCTGTTCAAGAAGGAGTTGACCCAGGGCGTCGCCAAGATCGCCGCCACCGCCTATGACAGGACTTCCGGTACTCTGGTATCTTCCAGCGGTCCTCAATACGGCTTCTCCAACCGGGCGGAGTGGGTGCTGCTGTTGATGCTGAGCTGGGACACCAATGACCTGCTGCCGCCCGACACCCGGCCCGACCCGAAACCCTGGGACAACTGACCGGACGGAAGCGATCCGAAGGAAACCAAGAGAATGACCGGTGACCTGTTTCCGTCCTGGATGCTGTGGGCGCTGCTGTCGGCCTGCTTCGCGGCGTTGACCGCCGTCTTCGCCAAGATCGGCATCGAAGGCGTCGGGTCCGACATGGCGACGCTGATCCGCACCGCCGTCATCTTCGCGATGCTGATCGGGATCGTCGTCTCGTCGGGCCAGTCGCTGTCGCCGTCGGCGGTGTCGGGCAGGACGTGGCTGTTCCTCGTCCTGTCCGGTCTCGCCACCGGGGCCTCCTGGCTGTGCTATTTCCGCGCGCTGAAACTGGGGCCTGCCTCGCAGGTGGCGCCGGTCGACAAGCTCAGCGTCGTGCTGGTGGCGGTTTTCGGCGTGCTGTTCCTGGGTGAAAAACTGTCGGCGCCGAACTGGCTGGGGGTCGTGCTGATCGCCGCCGGGGTGATTCTGCTGGCGTTCAAGTGACACCGGTTTC
The DNA here is from genome assembly GCF_013340935.1 of Azospirillum melinis. GTDB lineage: Bacteria > Pseudomonadota > Alphaproteobacteria > Azospirillales > Azospirillaceae > Azospirillum > Azospirillum melinis. Next base: position 176,542 of record NZ_WHOS01000002.1, read on the forward strand.
CGCACCCGAAAGGGCTACCTCACCAAGTCCTGCGCGAATGAAAATCATTCTTATTATCATAGTGACTTTTCGGCAACATTGCCGATTTCCACCCCGAGACGCCCCTTTCCGCCGACATCGACCCGCCACCGCAAGCACGCGTCATCTTATTGATAATTAAACATAAATCTCATAACGCGGCGCAGCCTGCCGCCGTCGCGACCCGGACGGCCAACCACGCGCATTCGGCGTGAAAGCCTTTCCGTTCGCCCGCGGCGGCTGTTGGCCCGCCCTCCAACTCAGAATGCCTCTCAATCTCAGCTGTTGCAAGGCAGGCCTATCCCATTGGTAGAAGGCGCTCCAGCGATCGTCCAATCCACCTTGGCGCATTTCGGGAGAGCTTGATGCGACAGACCACGTCCCCCCATGGACTGAGACCCCTTCTGGCAGGTGCCGCCGCCACCGCCAGCCTTGCCATGACCTTCGCTTTGCCGGCGACGGCCGATGCGCAGGCCACCGGCACGGGATCGGGAACTCCGGGGACCGGTCCGACGCCGCAACGGTCCTCCGGCGACGCCTTGCAGCTCGATTCGATCAAGGTCGATGCCGCAGCACCGCAGACCGGCAACGTCAACACCGCCCCGACCGGCGTGTCCCGCCTGCCCGACACGGTCAAGGACACGCCCCGCGTCGTCAACGTCGTGCCGCAGGAGATCATCGAGCAGCAGCGCGCCACATCGCTGGAGCAGGCGCTGCGCAACGTGCCGGGAATCACCATTTCGACCGGCGAGGGCAACGGCGGCCAGAACGGCGACCAGTTCCGCATCCGCGGCCTGACCGCGCGCGGCGACATCTACACCGACGGGCTGAAGGATTTCGGCGTCTACACCCACGACGTCTTCAACACCGAGACGGTGCAGGTCTTCAAGGGCCCGTCGGGCAACGGCTTCGGCGTCGGCAATTCCGGCGGCGTCATCAACCAGGGCACCAAGAAGGCGTCGCTGGTGCAGAAGGCCAAGGTGGAGCAGTCGGTGGGCAGCGGCCCGACCTATCGCACCACGGTCGACGTGAACCAGCCGCTGAGCGACACCGCGGCGCTGCGGGTGAATGGCCTCTACCACACCCAGAACGTTCCCGGCCGCGACGATGTGGATGCCGACCGCCGCGGCATCGCCGCCGACCTGGGCCTCGGCCTCGGCACGCCGACCACCTGGCATCTGAACTATGCCTTCCTGAAGGGCGAGAAGACGCCCGACATGGGGCAGCCGATGGTGCAGGGGCGCGACGGCATCTTCCGTCCGGCGGCGGAGTACGGCCTCAGCCGTTCGACCTCCTATGTCCGCACCCTCGACCGCGACGACACCGAAAACCACATCCTGACCTCGTCCTTCGCGCATGAGGTGAACAAGGCGCTGTCGGTCTACAATGACTCCCGCTTCAGCCATTACGAGCGCAACATCGCCGCCACCACCCCGTCGCCCCTCAGCGGCGCCGCGGCGACCCAGTTCCTGGCCGGCCGCGATGTGGCGCTGAGCTATGGCGCCGGCGGCGGCATGGCGTTCAAGCAGCAGGGTTTCGGCGTTCAGAACGTCACCGGCGCCAAGGTCGACGGCGATCTGTTCGGGCTGCGCCATTCCCTGAACGGCGGCCTCGACGTCAGTTATCAGCGCGACAAGCGCGAGACCGGCACCTGGGTCAACCGGGTCAACAACCAGACGGTCCGCAACCCGACGCGCAACTACTCCGCCAACACCGCCATCATCTATCCGGAAAGCGGCGGCCGCGAGGCCAGCGTGACCAACGCCGGCCTGTTCGTGACCGACCGCATGTGGCTGTTCGACACGCTGTCGGTCCAGGGCGGCCTGCGCTGGGACTATTTCCGCACCAGCTTCGGCTCCGCCTCTCCGACCATTGCCGGCGGGCAGGCTTCCGACCGCACCTGGAGCCCGTCGGTCAGCCTGATCTATGAACCGACCAAGGAGTCGTCGGTCTACGCCTCCTACTCGCGCTCCTACAAGCCCATCGGCACCGACATCGCCGCCGCGGTCACCAACGGCACGGCGGAGACGCCGAACGGCGCCCGCAGCTTCGATCCGGAACAGACCGACCTGTACGAGATCGGCGGCAAGGCCGACTTCCTGAACGGCCGGCTGGGCGTCAGCGGTGCCATCTTCCAGGCGGAAAAGACCAACACCTATTCGGTCGATCCGGCCACCGGCACCGTCACCGACGGCTTCTCCGAAGCCGGGCTGGGTGTCCGCATCCGCGGTTTCGAGGCCAGCATCAGCGGCAAGCTGACGGAAGGCTGGAGCGTCTACACCAACTACGCCTATCTCACCGGCAAGGTGACGGAGTCGCGCACCAACGCGGCGCTGGTCGGCCATGCCGCCCCCAACGTGCCGAAGCACAATGGCAGCCTGTGGACGACCTACGAGTTCGATGCCGGCAGCGTCGGCAAGTTCACGGTTGGCGGCGGCATGCAGGTGGCGTCGGAATACTGGACGGACAGCGCGAACACCGGCCGCCTGCCCTACACCTTCTCGGCGGATGCGCTGGTGTCCTACGAGTTCCGCAACGTCTCGGTGGCGCTGAACGGCTACAACCTGACCGACCACCGCAATTACACCTCCGCCTTCAACGCCAGCCGCGCCGTGCCCGCCTCGGGCCGCACGGTCATGCTGACCGCCGGGCTGACATTCTGACCGGTCACCGCATCGCTTGAAAAACCGGCCGGACCGCTCCCGTCACGGGCGGTCCGGCTTCTCTTGTAAGAGGAACCACCCCATGCTCCTGCAGATCCCCGACATCCTCACCGCGGATGAGATCGCGCAGTGCCGCACGGTGCTGGAGGGATCGCCCTGGGTCGACGGGCGGGTCACCGCGGGCGACCAGGCGGCAGGCGCCAAGCGCAATCTGCAAATCCCGGAGGAGAGCGACACCGCGCGGGAGCTTGGCACCGTCATCCTGCGCGCGCTGGCCCGCAGCCCGGCCTTCAATTCCGCCGCCTTGCCGCTGCGCGTGCTGCCGCCGATGTTCAACCGCTACGACCACGCCATGACCTACGGCTATCACGTCGACAACAGCATCCGCACGATCCCCGGAACCGGCGGCATGCGCATGCGGGCCGACGTGTCGACCACCATCTTCCTCAGCGATCCCGAGGAGTACGAGGGCGGCGAGCTGATCGTCGAGGACACCTACGGTACCCGGTCGGTCAAGCTGCCGGCGGGGCACGCGGTGGTCTATCCGTCCAGCAGCCTGCATCAGGTCAGCCCGGTGACGCGCGGATCGCGCTGGGCCTCCTTCTTCTTCACCCAGTCGATGGTGCGCGACGACGGGCTGCGCACCATGCTCTACGACCTCGACATGGCGATCATCGAACTGCGGCAGGAACTGGGCGACGGCCACCACGCCGTCCTGTCGCTGGTCAACCATTACCACAACCTGCTGCGCCGCTGGGCGGAGGTGTGAGGACGGTTCCGATGCGCTCCACCTCCCGCGGCATCAGCCCGGCGGATACCCTGCTGGCGCTCGGCCAGTCCTGCCTCGACCGCGGCGAGGGCGGGCAGGCCTTCGCCTGGTTCCGCAGCGCCGCCCGCGGCGGCGACGCCCGTGCCATCAACCTGCTCGGCCGCTGCCATGAACATGGCTGGGGCGTTCCCGCCGATCCCATCGAGGCGGCGGCCCATTACCGCAAGGCGGCCGATCTCGGCGACGGCTGGGCGATGTTCAATCTGGCCGACCTCCATTGCCGCGGGATCGGCGTCGCCGGGGATGACGAGGCCGCCTATCGGCTCTATGCCGCCTCCGCCGCCAAGGGCAATGCCAAGGCGTTGAACATGCTGGGTCTGTTCCACGAGAGCGGGCGCGCGGTGCCGGCCGACGAGGCCGCGGCGCGCGCCCTGTTCAAGGCGGCCGCGGAGGGCGGCGATTGCTGGGGCCGCTTCAACCATGCCCGCCTGCTGATCGGGGACGGGGCGAGGGAGGAGGCGCTGCGCTGGTTCCGCTTCGCGCTCGACAGCGGCTTTCCCGACTTCTACCGCAGCATGGCGGCGGCCCTTGCCCCGCATCCCGATCCGCAGATCCAGGCGCTGGCCGCCGAGGCCCTGAGGTTGGCCGAAAGCCGGAAGGAGGATTGCCGATGATCGTCCCGCCCGACACCGTGTCGCTGTCCGACTATGAGCGGCATTTCAACGGCCGGATCGATCCGGCGACCCGCGCCTACATCGCCGGGGCCGGGGCCGACGGCATCACCCAGCGCGCCAACCGCGAGGCCTTCGACTGCCTGCGCCTGATGCCGCGCGTCCTGCGCGACCTGTCCGGCGCCACCGCCCGGTCCGAACTGTTCGGGGAAGTGCTGGATTATCCCATCATCCTGGCGCCGATGGCCCATCACAGGTTGGTCCATCCCGACGGCGAACTGGCGACGGTGGAGGCCGCCGGCCTGACCCGCAGCTGGATGACCGTCAGCACCCAGGCCAGCGTCCGGGTGGACGAGATCGCCCGACGGGCGACGGCGCCCCTGTGGTTCCAGCTCTACAGCCAGCCGCGGCGGGAGGACACGCTGACCCTGGTGCGGCGGGCGGAGGATGCCGGCTGCAAGGCGCTGGTTCTGACGGTGGACGCGCCGGTGAACGGGATGCGCAACATGGAACAGCGTGCCGGCTTCCGCCTGCCGCCGACCATCGCCCCGGTGAATCTCGCCGGCCTCGCTCCCGAAGATTTCCGCCCGCCCCGCCCCGGCAGCCCGGTCTTCCAGGGCATGCTGCACGCCGCTCCGACCTGGGACATGGTGGCGTGGCTGTGCAGCGAAACGGGCCTGCCCGTCCTGCTGAAGGGCATCCTCAATCCCGAGGATGTGGAGCCCGCCATCGCCGCCGGGGCCGGCGGCCTGATCGTCTCCAACCATGGCGGCCGGACGCTGGATACCCTGCCCGCCAGCATCGACGCTCTGCCGGCGGTGGCGGAACGGGCGGCTCGCCGTCTACCGGTCCTGATGGACGGCGGCATCCGCCGCGGCACCGACATCCTGAAGGCGCTGGCGCTGGGTGCCGACGCGGTGCTGGTGGGCCAGCCGGTGCTGCATGCGCTGGCCGTCGGCGGCATGGCCGGCGTCGCCCACATGCTGACCCTGCTGCAAACCGAGCTGGAGGTCGCCATGGCGCTCACCGGGCGGCCGACCCTGCCGGACATCGACTGCTCGGTGATCTTCAGCACCTGATCGCGGCGCTTGATCGCGTCGTCATGCCGCCCGAACATGGCGGAGGAATTCCTCCGCCTGATCGCGCAGGGACAGCGCCCGCCGGCCGAGGTCGGCGGCGGCGGCACGGACTTCGGAGGCCATCACGCCGGTCTCGTGCGCGGACTGCGAGACCTCCTCGATGTTGTGGGTGACCTCGGTCGTGCGGTCGGCGGCGCGCTGGACAGACTGGGCGATGTCGGCGGTGGTGGCGCTCTGGTGGTCGGCGGAGACGGCGATGCGGCCGACAAGGTCGCTGACCGACAGCACGGTGCGGCCGATCCCTTCGATGGCCTCCACCGCATGACCGGTCACCGCCTGGATTTCCGCCACTTGGCGGGCGATGTCGTCGGTGGCGCGCGCGGTCTGGTTGGCGAGCGTCTTCACCTCGCCGGCGACGACGGCGAAGCCCTTGCCGGCCTCCCCCGCCCGCGCCGCTTCGATGGTGGCGTTCAGCGCCAGCAGGTTGGTCTGGGCGGCGATGTCCTGGATCAGGGTCACCACCTCGCCGATCTTGCCGGCGGCGGCGGCCAGCCCGTCCATTGTGTGGTTGGTGCGGGTCACCTCCTCCACCGCGCTGCGGACCATGCGGGCGGACTCCTCCACCTGCCGGCCGACCTCGCCGATGGAGCTGCTCATCTCCTCCGCGGCGCCGGCGACGGTGCGCACGTCGTCGCTGGCCTCGCCCGCCGCGGTGCTGACGGTGTGGGCGCGGACGCTGCCGGTCTCGGCGATGTCGTGCAGGCGCTGGGCGTTGGCCTGCAACTGCGTCGTGGTGGCGCTCAGCACGCCGACGACGCCCAGAAGCGAGCCTTCGAAAGACTGCGCCACCTCCTCCATCGCCGCACGGCGTTCCTGAACCGACCGCGCGCGCTCCGCCGCCTGGGCCTCATGCAACTGGGCGACCTCCAGCGCGTTGTCCTTGAACACGCCGAGCGCCCTGGCCATGCCGCCGATCTCGTCCTTGCGGTCCAGCGCCGGGATGGCGACCGACAGGTTGCCGCGCGCCAACTCCTCCATCGCGACGCGGATGCCGGACAGCGGCCGGAACATGCGCCGCGCCAGCAGCAGGCAGCCGGCGGCGACCAGCAGGGTCACGATGGCGCTGATGACCGCGATCATCGCCTGGGTATCGCGGATCGCCGCGAAGAATTCCGCCTTCGGAATGCCGACATAGAGGATGCCGACGACACGGCCGTCCGGCGCCTTGATCGGGTCGTAGGCGGTGTAGAAGGGCGTGCCCAGGATGTCGGCCTGCCCGCGATAGGGCACCCCGCGCCCCAACACCGCGTCGTAGACCGGCCCCTTCGCCAGCGTCGTGCCGACCGCGCGGCCGCCGTCCGGCTTCAGCACGTTGGTGGCGACGCGGCGGTCGCCCATGAACAGGGTTGCGGTGCCGCCGACCAGACGCTTGACCCGATCAACCGGCTCAAAGAAGTCGTTCAGGGCGCGCTCGCCGGCAAGCAGCTTGCCGTCATGCGCATCGAACGCCTGCCCATACTGGTTCAGCACGTCCCAGGCGACGCGCATGTTGGTTTCCTGCCGCTCCATCGCCACCCGGTCGGCATAGCTGGTCAGCAGAAATTCATTTACACCGAATGTAGAGAACGCAAGCAACAGCAGCCCGCCGCCACAGAGCATCACAGTCTTGCCCGCAAGGGACAATGCCCTGATCGTCATACCCAACCCCCGATTTAATTCCGCCAACGGCGCCTTGTTCTTCTTTTGCGGCGCATGCCCTTTCCGGCACCCATGTCAGGCAGGAAAAACGGGAGAATGCTTAAGAAATAGTTAGAATAAATTCCTGTTTTTGCTTCGGGCAATTGTCTCAGTCATACGGATTGATCGAAGGGCAACGATCACTTCGAAAGCTTCGTTCAACGAATTGGCTACCGCTGCGCCATCGTTGCCGGCCGAGGCGGTTGATGGGGAGGATTCCGTCGCCGGCCATCGCCGTGACAGTCCGTGACGACGGATCTATGGAAATAGTCATATGACCAAATCCGACACGCCATGGAGGTTCACAGGCGAAGGCTGACAGTTGCCCTCTATTGGGTCCGGCCGGTCGCGGTCAGGCTGTCGACGATGCGGACCAGTTCCACGACGGAGCGGGCCTCCATCTTGCGCATGGCCTGACCGCGGTGCAGCTTCACCGTCGCCTCGCTGAGCCCGAGATCGTCGGCGATCTGCTTGTTGCGCAGGCCGGAGACCACCATCAACGTGATCTCGCGTTCGCGCGGGGTCAGCGTGTCGAAGCGGGTGCGCTGGGTGGTCAGGCTGCGTTCCTGGCAACGGCGCTCGCCATGGGCGGCGATGGCGGCATGGATGGCGTCCAGAAGCTCCTGGTGATGCACGGGCTTGGTCAGGAACTCGAAGGCTCCGGCCTTCATGGCACGCACCGACATCGGCACGTCGGCATGGCCGCTGATGAAGATCACCGGCAGGCTGTTGCCGGAACGCGCGAGTTCCGCTTGGAAATCCAGGCCGCTGCGCCCCGGCAAACGCACGTCCAGCACCATGCAGCCGACGTCGATGGCCGGCCGCTGGTCGACATACTGCTGGACCGAGCCGTAACTCCTGACCTGCAGGCCGACGGAATCGAGCAGCCCTTCCAACGCCTCGCGGACGGCTTCGTCGTCGTCGATGATGACGACGGTTTCGGGCGCCGCCACGGCCTCCGCCTTCCTCACCATCACTTTCCTCCGGGCGATACGGGCAGCACGAATTCGAACACGCTCCCGCCCGACGTGCCGGGCGTCGCGGTCAGCCGTCCGCCATGCAGTTCGACAATCGACCGGCTGATCGACAGGCCCATGCCCAGCCCGTCGGGCTTGGTGGTGTAGAGTGCGCGGAAGATGGCGTCGATGTCGGTTTCGACGATGCCCGGCCCGCTGTCCTCGACCCGGACGCGGAGCCAGCCGTCATCGCTGCCGGTGACGATGCGCAGGCGCCGTTCGGGCAGATCGTCGGCGGACATCGCCTCGATGGCGTTCATCACCAGATTCAGGACGAGCTGCTGCAACTGCACCCGGTCGCCATGAACCCAGGGCGGACCGGCCTGCAGATCGGTTTCCACCGTGATGCGGGCGCGGCGCAGTTCCGCCCGCACCAGTTCCAGCGTGTCGGCCGTCAGCGCGCTGATGTCGACCCAGCCGGGATCGACCGGAGTCCGGCGGGCCAGCGCGCGGATGCTGCGCACCACGTCGCCGGCCCGCTGGGCGTCGCGCACGATCCGCTCCACCACCATGCGGGTCTTGTCGAGGTCGGGCTGAGGCTGCGACAGGTGCTGGAGGCAGGTTCCGGCATTGGTGACAATCGCCATCAGCGGCTGGTTCACCTCATGCGCGACGGCGGCGGCCAGCTCTCCCATCATGGTCAGCCGGCCGATATGGGCGAGATCGGCCTGGGCCGTGCGCAGGGCCTCTGCGATCCGGCGGCGCTGGGTCAGATCGCGGAAAACCAGGATCGATCCGACGAGATCCCCACGGTCGTCGATGATGGCGGAGCAACGCTCCTCGACGACGATCCCAGCCGGCAAAGCGCCCGCATCCCCGCCGCGCGGCAGCAGGCGGGATTGCCGTTCCGGCGGGGCGAAGTCGCCGCTGCGCAGGACGACGGCGGAGAAATCCTCCAACGGCTGCTGCGTTTCCTCGTCGACCACGACGAAGACGGCGGACAGCGGCTGGCCGGCGGCGTCCGCGGCGGTCCAGCCGCTCATCGTCTCCGCCGCGCGGTTCATGAAATCGACCCGGCCGTCGCGGTTGCACAGGATGACGCCGTCGCGGATGCTGGCCAGCGTCGCGGCATAGCGCCGCTCGCTGAGGCGCAGCCTGGTGTCGCTGGCATGCTTGTACAGCGCCATCTGGATCACGGTGCGCATCTGCGGCTCTTCGAAGGGCTTCAGCAGATAGCCGAAGGGCTCCGTCAGGCTGGCGCGATGCACGATCTCGTCGTTGGCATAGGCGGTCAGGAAGACGATGGGGATGCGGTGGGCGTCGCGGATCCGGCGCGCCGCCTCGATCCCGTCCATCTCCCCTTCCAGGCGGATGTCCATCAGGACGAGATCGGGCTGCTGGCTGCACGCCATCCGGACGGCATCCTCGCCGCTGGCAGACATGCCGACCACCACATGGCCCATGCGGGACAGTTGATGCTGAATATCGCGCGCAACGATGCGGTCGTCTTCGACGATCAGAATGCGTGCCGCGATCATTGACTTCCCCGATTGCGCCCCTTCAAAGGAAAGGTAACGATGAATTCTGAACCTGCACCCGACCTGTACTTCAATGCACCGTGCAACTGACTGGTCAAGTCCGAAACAAGTTGAAAGCCTACGGACTCCATCCTATCGGGATCGCATCCTTCGGGCAAGCCCACGCCGTCGTCCCGGACGGACAGGCGGCAATCCTGCCCGTCGGTGGTCAGGGCGATCCGCAGAACCCCGCCCTGCCCGCCCGGAAAGGCATGCTTCAGCGCGTTGGAGACCAGTTCGTTGACGATCAGCCCGCAGGGCACCGCACGGTCGAGGTCCAGCTTCAGGTCGTCGAGCTCGGTTTCCAGCCGCACAGCCCCGGCATTCCGGGAATAGGCGCGCAGCAGATGGGCGCAGACCGATTCCAGATGCTCGCGCATCGGCACCCAGGCGAAGTTGCCCAGGCGGTAGAGGCTTTCGTGCACCAGCGCCATCGAGCGCACGCGGTCGCGGCTGTCGGCGAACAATGCTGCCACCGCCTTGTCCTCGATGCGACGGGATTGAAGGTTGAGCAGGCTGGTGACGAGCTGGAGGTTGTTCTTCACCCGGTGGTGGATTTCCTTCAGCAGCGCGTCCTTCTCCTCCAGCGTCGCCGTTTCCAGCGAGGCCGCCGCCTGGGCGCCGAGCAGGGTCAGCACATTGACTCGCTGCGGAGTGAAGGCGTAGGTCGCCAGCGCATTCTCCAGATGCAGCAGCCCGACGACACGGCGGCGGCGGACCAGCGGCAGGCACAGGATGGAGCGCGCCTCCGTCTCCTGGAAATAGGGATCGGCGGACAGCGGGCCGGCGGCGCGGGTGTCGTCGACGATCACCGCCTCCTGGTCGCGGACGGCGCCATGGATGATGGTGTGGGGCAGCGGGAAGCGGTCGGCATCCTCCTGCACAAGCCGGACCGACACGCCATAGAGGCCGATGGTCGCCTCCGCCTCCACCCGCAGCCGTTCGCCGCGGGCGAGGATCAGCAGTCCGCGGCTGGCGCCGGCATGTTCCAGCACCAGGGTCAGCAGGGTGGTGGTCAGCTGTTCCACGCCCGCCTGATCGGAAACGGTGCGCAGCGTCTCAAGGAGAGAGGCCAGATCGACCCCATCGAACCCACGCGGGGCCTCCGGCATCACCGCCTCGCCCGACTCAAGGGTCAGGGAGGGATGGCGGCGGGCGAGCTGCCGGACCTTGGCCGTCGCCCCCCAACGGCCATAGCGGTCGGCCGCCTCGCGGATGCAGGCCAGCTCCAGCGTGGGAACCCCCATCCGGCGGTAGAGGCCGGCGGCGCATTCATGGGCCAGCGCCTCCACATGCGGCAGGGCGTTGCGGCGGGCGGCCAGAACGGCGCGGTCGTAGCCGCGCATCGCATCCTCGATCCGCCCCTGCGTGCGTGCCGCCTCCGCCTCCGCCAGGGCGAAGCGCGCGTCGAAGCTGTCGGGGCTGTGGCCGGCCCATTCGCGCAACTGGTTGAGATGGCGGGACAGGGCCACGGCATGCCGGGCACGCTCCTCCGGCTCTACCCCATCCATCGACCCTGCCCTGGCCAGGGCGGCGTGGAAATGGAACTCCGCCATTTCCCAATGGCCCGAGGTGGTCCACAAAAGCCCCTCGGCCCGCTCGGCCGCCTCGACCGCCGCCGCCATATCGCCGGCGATGCAGCGGAGCTGGAGCGTGCGGATCCAATGCCAGCAGGTGGCGATGTCCAGGCTGGGGTTGGCCAGCAGCCGCGCCTCAAAGGCGGCATTGTCGAAGCCGCGCCCGTCGAAGGAGCCGAGTTCGTCGGTCCGCCCGCGCAAGGCGCGCACAAGCTGCAACTGGGTGGTCAGGATGTCGGCGCACAGCCCGAACTTCACCTGCCGCACATAGGCGAGCCGCGCCTCCGCCGTGCGCTGCACCGTCGCCAGCGGATCGCCCGACGCCAGCATGCTGGTGACCAGCGTCACGCTGGTGAAGCCGCCATAGGTGACGTCGCCGGCCTCCCGCGCCTCCTCGAAGGCGCGCAGGAGCAAAGGCCGCTCGCTGCGGATGTCGCGGGTCCAGGGCACGACATGATAGGCGAACGTCATCAGTACCCGCGCCCGGTAGCGCGTCCGCCCGTGCCGCTCCGCCAGATCGTAGCCGAGCCGGCCGAACGCGTAGCCGGCGTCATAATCGCCGAAATAGGGGCCGGCCATCATGCCGAGATAGGCAAAGCCCAGGGCGGAGGCGTCGCTGCGTCCATGCTGGAGAGTCAGGTTCGCCATCCGGCAGAGGATCAGGCAGACGAGGTTGCGGTCGCTGAAGAAGGCGGGCGGCAGGGCCGCCGCCAGCACGTCCAGCGTCGCCCGGCTGTCGGGATCGTTCACCGCCGACAGCGCCGCCAGCGAACTGATCGGCCGGCCGCCGATAGCCGCGCGCAGCCGCGCATATTCCTCATGGGCAAGGGCGGCCGGCGGGTGGGCCGGCCAGTCGATGCCGGCGCCGCGCAGGTAGGCGAGGCAGGCGTCGATGGCGCGGTCGCTGCGGTCGATGGCGGTGTAGACGGTCACCAGCAGGGCGGTTATGGCGGCGCGGTCGGCCGGACATCCGCTCCGCCCGACCAGCCCGAGAAGCCGCAGTTCCGCCCGCTGCAGATCGCCGCTGAGGAACTCGCATTCGGCCTGGAGATGTTCCAGCGCGAAGGCCAGACGGTGCCGCCGCTCCCACTGGCCCCCTTCAAGCAGGCGGAGGCCGGCCAGCGCATAGGCGAGTGCGGAGCCGTGGGCGCTGGCGGCCTTGGCCTGATGACCGGCGGCAAGGTGCAGAGTTGCCACCTCCTCCCGCTCGCGCCCGTCCTGGATCAGGGAGAGACAGCGGTCATACTGCCCGACCAGCGCAAACAGCCGTCCTCCCGAAAGATCGGCGGCAAATCCGCGGTGCAGGGCGCGGGCGATGTCGAGATGGAGCCTGCTGCGCCCCTCGGCCGGAACCAGCGCATAGGCTCCTTCCTGCACCCGGTCATGGAGGAAGCGGTAGCCGCCATCGCTGCGCAGAATCAGCCCTTCGGCCAGAACCGGCTCCAGATCGCGCCCGGTTTCCGCCTCCGTCAGGCCGGCGGCAAGCGCCAGGGTGGCGAGGGCAGCGCTGGCGCCCAGCGCGGCAAGCCGGGCCAGCAGATCGCGCGCCCGCGCCGGGAAACGCCCGAGCCGTTCGGTCATCAACGTGGCGATGCTGGCGCCCGACCGGGCCGTTTCCACCGCCGCCATATCCCAGTCCCAGCGCTTCGCCTCGCGGTCGAACCACAGCCGGCCGGAGCGCTCCAGCGCGGTCAGAAGCTGCACGGCGAAGAAGGCGTTGCCGCCGGTCCGCTCCTCCAGCAGGGCGGCCAGCGCCGCCACCTCGTCGGGCTTGCGGTCCAGGCTGTCGGAAACCATCCGGCGCAGGTCGTCGGACGACAGCGGTCCCAGCGCGATCTCGCAGCAATCGATTTCCGCTTCGGCAGGCTCTGCCGCGGAACGCCTGATCCGCTCCATCAGGGCAGCGAGCGGATGGTCCGGCCCGACCTCGTCGCTGCGGTAGGCGCCAATCAGCAGCAGATGGCCGATACCGCCGTCGGCGACCAGCCGGTTCAGCAGATCCAGCGTCGCACGGTCCAGCCACTGCAGATCGTCGAGGAACAGCACCAGCGGGTGGTCGGCGCGGGCAAAAAGCTGGAGCACGCGGCGGAACAGCAGGTCGAAGCGGTTCTGCGCCTCCTGCGGCGGCAGCGGCGGCACCGGCGGCTGTTCGCCGATCAGCAGGGCGAGGTTGGGGATCAGCGCGGTCATTAGCGCGCCGCCGTCGCCGACCGCGTCGCCGAGACCGCGGCTCCACTGGTCGCGGTGCGGGACCGGCAGGGCGAGGAGGCGCGCGATCAGGCCGCGGAAGGCCTCCGCCAGGCTGGCATAGGGGAGGTCGCGGCGGCCCTGGTCGAACTTGCCGGCGGCGAACAGGCCGCGCGGCGGCACCAGCTGTTCCTCCAGCGCATGGACGACCGCCGACTTCCCCACGCCGGACCGGCCGGAAACCAGCACGATACCCATCCGGCCCCGGCCGGCGACACGATCGAAGGCGGCCTGGAGCACGGCCACCGGCTCCTCCCGGCCATAGAGCGAGGACGGCGGCTCCAGCCCCTCCGGCAGGTCGCGGCCGCCGGGCGGGAAAGCCGGAATGCTGCCCTGTCCATCCCAAAGCTGGAGGGCGTGGGTGAGGTCGCGGATCAGGCCGTCGGCGGTCTGGTAACGGTCCTCCGCCATCTTGGCGAGCAGCCGCAGCAGGATGCCGGAAATCCCCGGCGGCAGGTCGGGAGCATGGGTGGCCGGCGGGATCGGCGCGCGGGCGAGATGGCTGTGGACCCATTCCATCGCATCGCGGGCGGCGAAGGGCAGTTCTCCCGTGAACAGCTCGTAGAGCGTTACACCCAGCGCATAGAGGTCGCTGCGCCGGTCGACCGGACGGTTCATCCGCCCCGACTGCTCGGGCGCCATGTAGGGCAGCAGCGCCGCCGGCCACTCCACCTCCTGCCGCCGTGGGGCAGACAGGTCGGCGGCGCGGCCGAAGCCGGTCAGCCGCACCGCGCCATCCTCCCCGACCAGCAGGTTGAAGGGCCGCAGATCGCCATGCAGGATCCCGCGGCGGTGCAGCCGCGCCACCGCGGCGGCGATGCGGATCGCCAGGGACAGCCGCTGGCGGAATGCCCCGGCGGATACGGCAGGCGTGGACAGCGACAGCGCCGGCAGCGGCTGCCCGCCCGGATCGGCCAGGGTCAGCACCGGCACGGCGCCATGGCGCAACAGTTCGAGCGGCTTCACCGCCCAGGCGGGGTCGAGCAGCGGCGACAGGTCATGCTCCTGCCGCAGGCGGGCGAGCACGGCATCGGTGGGCACACCCGGTTCCGCCATGCGCGCCAGGATCGGAAAGGGCTGGCCCGGCCGCGTCACCCGCAGCAGCCGGGTTTCCCCATCGCCGCCAAGCGCGTGGGTGCCGGAGCCCGTCTCCGTCAGATGGTCTAGACTGGACTCCATGAAACGGCCCTTACCCAGCGCAGCTTCGGCAGGATAGCGGCATTCCGCCGCAGTTGGGGAAATTGCCGCGATGCGCCGGCAGGGCGATCAGGCACAGGGGATTTCGGCAGGCGCATGGGACGGGAGGCCCGCCGGCAGGACGGTATCGACACCGGCATTGCGCCGCCGCCAGCTGCGCGGCGAAATGCCGACCAGACGGCTGAAGGTGCGGGTGAAATGGCTCTGGTCGGCGAAACCGCAGGCCAGCGCCACATCGGCCAGCGTCTGGGATCCGTCGCGCATCAGCGTCTTCGCATGGTCGATCCGCCGGTGCAGCAGCCACTGGTAGGGAGTGGTGTTGGCGGTACGGCGGAAGGCGCGGACGAAATGCCCGACCGACAGCCGGCATTCGGCGGCAAGATCGGCAAGCCGGATCTCACCGTCGAGATTGGCAGCGATCATCTCCTTCACCCGCCTCTCCTGCCAGGGGGCCAGCATGCCCCCGGTCCTGGCGGCGCTCACCCGGCCATAGGCGGTCACGACGTGGGTCGCCAGCGCCGAACAGACATGGTCGAGATACAGCAGGCTGATCCGCTCCGGAAACTCCAGCGTCGGCAGGATGGCCGACGCCAGCGCCCGCACGGTCGGATCGTTGACCGGACTGCTGGGCGCAATCGACAGATCCTCCAGCCGGCCGCCATGGACGTCGGGGCAGGCGCTTTCCAGCGCCGTGCGGGGCAGATGGAAGGTCAGCGTGTCGAACGCCGTGTGCATGTGGCAATCGATCTTGCGGCGGTAGTCGTGGATCGAGGTCAGCCCGGCGATGTTGGCGGGCTTCTCCACCAGCCGGCCGTCGACCCAGACGTCGGAATGGAAATTGGACAGGTGATGGCTGACCAGAAAGGCATCCTCCGACGCCGGGCTGAAATGGCCGACGCCGCCCGCCATGCACCGGATCCGCGCGACCCCCACCGTGCCGCTGCCCGAGCCGAGGATCAGCACCTCCGGCTCATCCGGCGTCGGAACGTAACGCATCCGCAGATTGGACTGGTGGGCCGAGGCCATGGGGCGTCTCCGTTGGCTGGCGCGCGGCTTTCCACGGAGAGGAACCGCCGCCCGACTTGCCCACACAGGGTAAACGCGACCATGTGCCGCACACCACTAGACGCAGATTAACCCCGGCAGTGTTTAGGTCGAGCGACCCTAGACCTTGGTTTAGGTTCTCGACCTTCGATGCAGAATTTCCCCTATACGATCACTAAATTAGCAAATTCAGGAGAGATGGCGGTCGAGCGCCGCGATCACCGTTCCAGGCGCCGACATGTGGGGCAGGTGCCCGGATGCGTCCAGGATCTCCAGAACGCTGCCCGCCAGATGGTCGTGCAGATACTCCGCCGCTTCACGGGTCACCGCGGCATCCTCCCGGGCTTGCAGGATGACGGCGGGCACCGTCACCTCGGCAAGACGGCTGCGGACATCGCTGCGCAGCACGGTCAGCAGCAGCGACAGCGCCATGTCCGGACGCATCGCCCGCAGCGAAGCGGCGAATTCCCGCACGACCGGATCCTCCGCCGGGCGGGAGACGACCAGCTGGCCAAATTGGACCGTCCACCGCATGTAATCGTGCGTTGCGTTGTCGATCAGGGTATCGATGCCGGCGGTGTCGAAGCCGCCGCGATAGTCGCCGACATTGCGGTAGCAGGCCGATCCGCCCAGCAGGACCAGCTTGGCAAACAGGTTTGGCATCCTGATCGAAGCAAGCACCGCCACCATCCCCGCCACCGAATGGCCGATGCAGACGCACTTCTCGATCCAAAGGGTTTCGAGGATGGCCACCACATCGCGGGCATAGGCGTCCAGCGTGCCGTAGCTGGCATGGTCGTAATGCATCTGATTGCCGGGACCGATCCCGGCCAGATCGAACAGCACGATGCGATAGCGGTCCTGCATCGCCTCCACGACGTGGCGCCACGCCGACTGTTCCGTGCCGAAGCCGGGAATGAGGACCAGCGTTTCCGCCCCCGATCCGACCACGGAGACCTTGTGGCGCTCCAGAATCGAGGAACCGTTTTCGATCATGCCGAGCCCCCGATCAATCGCAATGACTGATGCAACCATAGTGTGCGGCGTGCCGGCAAGCAGGATTGCCGCCTGACCGGCCCGGCAGGCGAAAAATGATGCGCCCGCCCGGAGGAACCGGACGGGCGCGGCAGAAAATGGCTCGGAAACAGACGACCGGCGTTCAGCGGCACATTCCTGGGCACAGTCAGGGGCACAGGGCCCGGCGGACGGAGTCGGCGGCCAGGATCACCGCCTCTTCAGCCTTGCGGACATGGCGGGTCAGGCTGGCGAAGGAGTGGGGAAGAGTTTCGTGCAGGACCAGCCGGTGCGGGATCCGTGCCTGCTCCAGCCGCTGGGCGAGCCGCAGGCTGTCGTCGCGCAGGCAGTCCAGCCCGGCAGCGGCAATGTGCAGCGCCGGCAATCCGCGCAGATCGGCGAGCAGCGGAGCCGCCGCAGGGTCGCGGGTGATCCCGCCATGGCCGAGATACTGCCGCCAGTACCAGCGCATCCGTTCCGTTGTCAGGCCGAAACGTCCGTCGCCGAACAGCCGGTGCGATTCGGTGTCGAAATCATGGGCGAACATGCCGTAGAGCAGCAGGACGAAGGACAGCGGCGGCCCCGGCTCATCCCGCGCATCGAGGGCGAGGCCGAGCGCCAGATTGGCCCCCGCGGAATCGCCGCCGGCAGCGATACGCTCCGGGTCGAGGCCATGGCCGGCCCCATGGCGGACCACCCAGCGCAATGCGGCAAGCGCCTCCCCCCGCTGATGGGGAAAGCGCCGCTCCGGTGCGAGGCTGTAGGCGACGGCGCAGACCACGGCACCGCTGTGCCGGGCGAGCAGGCGCAGCAGCCGGTCATGGGTATCGATGGAATTGACCACGAAGCCGCCGCCGTGAAAGTAGATCAGCACCGGCAGGGGCCGGCCATCCTCCGACGCGCCCGGCGGCCGGATCAGGCGCAGGCGCAAAGGCCCTGCCGGGCCGTCCGTCACCACCTCCCGCACGTCAGCGGGCAGCGTCGGGCCGTTGAGGAAGACATGGTAGCGCTCCGCCGTATCGCGCGCCTCGGCCAGTGGCTGGCGCAGCGGGTCGGCGGGAAGGAGGCCGGCGCGGGCCGCCAGCGCGCCCAACTCCACCACCTGCGGATCGGGCAGGTGTCGCTGAAAAGGCAGGACGGTATCCGGCATCGCCACTCTCCCCACGGTCAGAGGATGTAGGACATGACGAGGTACAGCACCGCCTCGCCATCGCCGGAATTGCGGTAGCGGTGGGGGACGTCCGCCTCGAACAGGATCGAGTCTCCTTCCTCCAGCCGGTGCTCGCCGTCGGCAGTGGCGATGTCGACCTGCCCGCGGCCGACCAGGATGTTTTCGATGGTGCCGGGGGAGTGGCCGTCGGCGGACTCGTCGGCGCCGGGCGACAGGCGCAGTTCGTAGAACTCCACCTGCCGCTCGCCCTTCAGCGGGAATAGGGCGCGGGAGGTGAAAAGGCCGTCGCGGGAGGTCAGGCTGCGCTGCTCGGCCCGACGGATCACCGTGGTGCCGGCGTCGCCTCCGGTGCTGAGCAGGCTGGAGAAGGAAAGGTCCAGTGCCTTGGCGACCGTCCACAAGGTGCCGATGTCGGGGCGGTGCCGCCCCTCTTCTATCGCCATCAGGATGTGAGGGTCGCTGCCGGACAGCTGTGCCAGCCCGTCCACCGACAGCCCCTGCCGCCGGCGGAGACCGCGCAGATTGTCCCCGATCACCCCGACCAGATGGTCGAGAGACGGCGGGGCGGAGTGTTGAGCAGTGTCGATCGTCATGGCTCCGTTCTCCTGCGGCACAAATGACCGGAGCGACGAGATCGCCCCGACGGATCGGGGAGATTGAACATGATATTTTCCTACTTTTCAAGTAGGAAAATTCAAATCTTAATGTGAATTATTGCAGAACTGGCTATCTTATACATTGATAAATTGTCTAATTCCATAGGTCTGCCGCAAAGCAAAACGCCCCGCCCGTCCGGATGGCCGGATAGGCGGGGCGCTGGGCGGAGCGGAAACGGACAGCTTGCTGTCCAGGCGATTACGGCAGGGCGGCGTCGGACGCGTGGACCTTCACCTCGTGGCGATGACGCTCGGCGAAACGCTCCAATGTGCGGCGTGCCGCGTCGAAGGCGTCACGGATGGCCGCATCGGCGCTCTCGTGGCCATGACCGCCGGATTTGTCGCTGCGTACGACCAGTTCCTCTCCAGGAACGGTCAGAGCGACCTGGACGGTGTACTGCTTGCCCTGATGCTGGTGGCGGTGGGGAACTTCGCAGACCACGCGTTTGGACAGGATATTTCCGAAATAGCGGTCGAGCTTGTCGGCATGCTCGCGGATCGAATGCTCCAGGGCGGGAGAGGGGTCGATGTTGCGGAAGGCGATCTGCAACGGTTGACGCATGACCATGCTCCTTGTTCTACGCGCGGGGCGCGCGGCGCCTGGGCCGCCCTCCCCGCGGGGCCCGCCCCATCCGCCGGCCGGTCGGTGAGGGGCGGGCGAAGGGGCTTGGTGATCCCAGGATCGCACAGCGGCGGAATCCTGCATTAACCTGCATCAATGCGGCCCTCGGGTGCCGGATGTAGACTCCCGCCCGTTTTCCAGCCCAAGCTTCAAGTCAGGCCGATCAGGCGGATCAGGGTCAGGCTGATCGTGCCCAGCGCCAGCAGGGAAAGCACCACCGCCGCCGTCACCCGCCCGCCGGCCCGCGCCACCGTCCGCACATCGACTCCCAGCCCCAGCGCCGACATCGACACCACCGTCAGCAGAGTGGCCGTGTGCTCCATCGCCAGCAGGGCGGCATGCGGGATGAGGCCGAACGAGCGCAGGGCGATCATCGCCAGGAAGCCCTGGATGAACCACGGCACCAGATGATGGACGGGCGGACAAGGCCGGCCTCGACGCGGCGCGCCGGCATCGGCGTCAACCGCCTCTCCAGCCAGCCGGGGTGCCAGCAGCGACAGCAGCAGGCAGACCGGTCCAAGCATCAGCACCCGCACCAGCTTCACCAGCGTGCCGACCTGCACGGCGGTGGCGCCCAGCGGTGCGGCGGCGGCGATCACCTGCGGCACGGCATAGACCGTCAACCCGGCCAGCGCGCCATACTGCACCCCGCTCAGCCGCAACCCGATGCCGAGCAGCGGCAGGCCAAGCACGACGGCCACGCCCAGAACGGCGGTGAAGGCGATGGAGGCGGCGACATCGTCGCTGTGCGCATCGATCACCGGCGCCACCGCGGCGATGGCCGAGTTGCCGCAGATCGCGTTGCCGCAGGCCACCAGCACTGCCATGCGCACCGGCAGGCCGAGCAATCGCCCGATCCCGAATCCCGCAAACAGCGCCAGAGCCACCACGCCTGCGATGCCCAGCAACAGAACTGGCCCGGCCGACAGGATGGTCGCGGCGCTGACCGACGCCCCCAGCAGGACCACCGCCACCTCCAGCAGAATTTTGGCGGAAAAGGCGATGCCCGGTTGCCAGCTTGCGGACGGCGCCCAGGCGGTGCGGAGCGTGGTGCCGATCAGGATCGCCAGCACCAGCGCCTCGATCCACGCCTCACCGAACAGCGCCGTCTCAGCCTTGGCCGCGGCGAAGGCGAGTGCGGTAACGCCGACGCACAGGGCAATACCGGGCAGAAGGCCGCGGATATGGAAAAGCAAAGGCTTTCCCGGCACCGCCTTTGCGGGTGCCGCGGTGTCGAGGATCATGGAACGGGTCTCCGGAAGCGGTCGGGACCGGAAAAAACACCGTTCCCATACGTAAAATTATGGAGACCGCTTCCGATCACATCCAACACAAAGATGTGATGCGTTCGATAAATTGAATTTATGGATCAGGCCGGCAGGCAGTCGTCGAATTCAGGAACCTGCCACGGCCCGCCGAGGTCGGCATTGCGCAGCAGCAGAACCAGCTCCTCGCGCGAGCGGGTGACGGCGGTGTAAAGCCAGCGCCAGCGATGCTCCCGGAAGGCTGCCGAATCGTCCACCACGGTGACCGACGGGAATTCCGACCCCTGCGAGGCATGGCAGGTGATCAGCCACGCCCAGTCGTAAAGCTGGATGTCCTTGCCCACCCTCGGCTGGACCATCCCCTCGGTGTAGTGGGCCTGGAACATCCAGGGATGGACGATCAGCTTGCTGCGCGACCGCACCTCGTCCTCCATCTGCACGCCGAGCGACCACAGGCCGGCGTCGCGGCCCTGCGCCTCGGCGGCCGGCCGGGTCAGGGAACCGATCATGCCGTTGAAGAGCCCCTCGTCCTTTTGGTTGCGCCGGCAGATGACCCGCTCTCCCATCTGCGGCATCGTGGAGTCGTGGCCGAGCAGCGTGCGCATGCGCTTGGTGTAGGTGGTGCGGACGCGGTGGGTGCCGCAGATCGCCTGTGAGGACTGCCGCATCACCAGCGATTGAGTGCGGTGCTCCAGCGGCAGGACATGGACCTTGCCGACGGACCCGAAGCGCCGCGGCATCTCCTGCCGGCGCAGAAGATGGGCCAGCCGGATCACCGGACTTTCGCGGGCGGTGCGGTGCGGCTCGGTCAGGCGGAAATCCGGTTCCCCGCTTGTGAACAGCCCCTGGCCGGAGACCGGCGGCAGCTGGTAATCGTCGGCGATGACGAGGATCTTCTTGCCGGTCCGCATCAGGTCGCGCGCCAGATCGTCGCCGATCATCGACCCCTCGTCGCAGACGATCAGGTCGGCGTCGGCCACCGGCCCGTCATTGCGGCGGGCGAAGATCAGCTCGCCGCTGTCGCCGTCCTTGCGCGGAGCGTAGAGCAGCGAGTGCAGGGTCGCCGCCCCGTCGATGCCCTTGTGGCGCAGCACCTGGGCGGCCTTGCCGGTGGGGGCGCCCACCACATAGTCGGTCAGCCGGCGGCGCTCCAGCAGATGCTCCAGCGCGAAGACGGTGGTCTTGGTCTTGCCGGTTCCGGCCTCCCCGGCCAGCCAGAAGACCTGCTGGGCATCGTCGTCCTTGTACCAAGCGTCGATCGCCTGGATGGCGCGATGCTGTTCGTCGGTCGGGCTATCGGACTGCATTGGATCGAACCGGGATCAAACCATGAATGAAGGCGGCACAGTAGCGCGACCGCCCATCGCCGGTCCATAGAACTTCGCCGCGGCGACACCATCTCCTCCGGAACCATGGTTGCAAAGGATCCGGTACGCATGTGCAATCCCTATTGGCAGGGTCCGGCGACGTCGAATTTCGACGGGCTGCGCTTCTTCAATCCGGGCGAACCGGAAACCGACCGCAGCCTGCGCCAGCTGCTTCGCTGGCAATTCGGGCGGAAGGCGGTCAAGTGGCCGCGGCAGGTGGCCGTCACGCCGGTGATGCCGGCACGGCACGTCGCGGGCCTCCGCGTGACGGTGGTGGGGCATGTCACCACCCTGGTCCAGGCGGCCGGGCTGAACATCCTGACCGATCCGGTCTGGTCCGACCGCGCCAGCCCGGTCCGCTTCGCCGGGCCGAAGCGGGTCACCGCACCGGGCATCCGCTTCCACGATCTGCCGAAGATCGACGCGGTTCTGGTGTCGCACAACCATTACGACCATCTGGACGTGGCGACGCTGAAGCGCCTGCACCGGCGCGACGCGCCGCTGATGGTGACGCCGCTCGGCAACGACACCATCCTGCGCAAGCATATTCCGGGGGTGCGGGTCGCGGCGGGCGACTGGTGGAGCCGGTTCGAACTGGCGCCGGAGGCGGAAGTCCACATCGTGCCGGCCAACCACTGGTCGTCACGCACCGGGCGTGACCGGCGCATGGCGCTGTGGGGCGGCTTCGTCCTGCGCACGCCGGCCGGCTCGGTCTATTTCGCCGGGGACACCGGCTACGGCAGCGGGGCGGCCTTCCGCGCCATAGGGGAGCGGCTGGGAGCCTGCGATCTGGGGCTGATTCCCATCGGCGCCTATGACCCGCGCTGGTTCATGTCCGCCCAGCACTGCGACCCGGACGAGGCGGTGCGGATCATGCTGGACATCGGGGCGAGGAAGGCCGTCGGCATCCATTGGGGAACCTTCGCCCTGACCGACGAAGCGCGGGACGAGCCGCCACAGCTGCTGCGCACCGCGCTGGCCACCCACGGCATCGACCCGGCCCGCTTCGAAGTGGGACACCCGGGGACGGTGGTGGATGGCTGACAGGAGAGCCGAACCTGAAGGTCGGGTCCATGCCGCATGCGTGACGGACCATGCGCCGGCGGTCACGGTTCTGCCTGAAGAGCGCGGTGGGGCGGTTTGCCGTGGCGGCGGCGCGGCGCTGAGACGCCGGCACCGCCGCCAGAGTGCCTGAACCGGAACTTGCTCAGGCCGGGGTCGGCGCCTGTTCCGGCAGGACGCCGGAAGACTTCAGCTCCCGCCAGAAGTCGGCTGGGATCGGCTGGCCCATCAACGTCACATTCTCTTGCACGC
Source organism: Azospirillum melinis (assembly GCF_013340935.1). Classification (GTDB taxonomy): domain Bacteria; phylum Pseudomonadota; class Alphaproteobacteria; order Azospirillales; family Azospirillaceae; genus Azospirillum; species Azospirillum melinis. The sequence goes on from NZ_WHOS01000002.1 coordinate 199,486, forward strand.
GCGCCGGGTTCTTGGTGCCGGGTATGACCGAGGCGACGACCGGATGGGCGGCGCAGAATTGCAGGGCCGCCGCGCGCAGGTCGACACCATGACGCCTGGCGATCTCCGCCAGCCGGTCGCGCGCCGCCACCTTGTCGGGGGACGCTTCCTGATATTCGAAATTCTTGCCCCCGGCGATGATGCCGGAGTTGTAGGGGCCGCCGACCACCACATGGACGCCGCGCTCGGCACAGCGGGGAAAAAGCTTGTCCAGTGCCGGCTGGTTCAGCAGGCTGTAGCGTCCGGCCAGCAGGAAGACGTCGGGATCCGCCCGCTCCAGCGCCATCACACAGGGTTCTACCCGGTTGACGCCAAGACCCCAGCCGCGGATCACCCCCTCCTCGCGCAACTGCGTCAAGGCGACGGCCGCACCCTTCATCGCGGTGTCGAACACCTCCAGCCAGCGGTCGCCATGGGCGTCCTCGGCGCAGTCGTGGATATAGGCGATGTCGATGCGCGCCATGCCCAACCTTTGCAGGCTGTCCTCGATGGAGCGGCGCACGCCGTCGGCGGTGTAATCGTAATCGACGCGGAACGGCAGGCCCTTCACGAAGGGGCCATGCTGACCACCCTTGCTGGCATCGGCGCGCAGCAGCCGACCGACCTTGGTCGACAGAACGAACTCGTCGCGCGGACGGCTGCGCAGGACATGGCCGAACCGGTGTTCGGAAATGCCGGGACCATATTCGGGGGCCGTATCGAAATAGCGGATGCCTGCGTCCCAGGCGGCGTCGAGGGTTGCCGCTGCCGTCTCGTCGGTCACCTCCTCGAACATGTTGCCCAGGGGCGCTCCGCCGAAGCCGAGCGGGCCGGGCGGGGCGAAATGCGTGCTGTCTGACATTGGAAAGCCTTTCCGTCTCTGGCACCGTTCGATGCACCCGATCAACATCGCGCCTCAAGGGGCCGTTCCGGATCCAGGCGACCTCTGCCGACTGTCCAGCCGGCGCTTGATTAGCATTTCCGGCATGCCCAGCTTGCTACGCGGAATGGACGGGGATCGGGACGTAGATGGCGATGGGGGCGGACGAAAACACGGAAATCCTTGGCGAGGCCCGTCGAATCCTTGCCGCCGGGGACGAAGACGCGCTGGCGCCCCCGGCAACGCTCGGCGATCTGGCGGACTTGCTCGCCGACACCTTCGACGAGAGCTACACCGCCGAGCGGGCGCTGGCCCTGCTGACGCCCGCAAGACGCCGTGCGCTGAAATGCCGCTTCGCCGTCGCGGACGAGAGCGGAGGTGCTGAGGTCTGGCTGCCCGCCAACGTGCTGGATCGGCTGCGGGATGTCGCCGATACGCCGCTCGACGCCATCTGCGCCCTGCTGGACAGCGGGCGCGGCCTGCCGGAACCGGGCAGCGAGGAGCATTGCCGCAAGCGCCGCTGCGCACCTCAACTGCTGCTGTCCGATCCCGGCGCCTGGCAGTGCCGGACCTGCGGCCTGACCGGACGGGCCGACCTGCCGCCGAACCCCATCGTCGCCGGCCACCTGACCGACCAGCGAAGCCGGGTCGCCGAGTTGCACGCCCTGGCAGCCGCGATCCATGAGGGCTGGGGAGCCGGCAAACGCTTCACCGTCGCCGATGCCGCGGCGAACCGCCTGCCCGGCATCCCGGCCGACCGCGACCGGCTGAAGTCGCTGCTTTCCGACCTTCTGCGCGACGGGCTGCTGGAAGAGGCGCCCGGCCCGCGCGGTGGCGCCGGTTACCGCGTGCTGGAGGAGCCGCCGGACTGGATCGCCGAAGCCATGGCCGAACGCCGCCGGCAACGGGAAGCGGAGGCGCGCGTCCGCGAGGATCGCGCCGCCGCCCTGCGCAAGGTGTTGGAGGACGGGCTGACCCACACCACCGCCGACGGACAACGCGTGGAGATCGTGCAGAGCGACCGCGGCCTGGAACTGCGCTTTCCAGCCATCCCGTCCTGGGAATTGCGGGAGGAGATGAAGCGGCAGGGCCATTGCCGGTGGGATGGCCGGCGGCGGCGCTGGTGCCGCCTGTCCCCGGTCACCAGCGTCGAACCCTGGCTGGCGGCAGCGCTCGACGCCGGCGCCACCGTGGCGCCGCTGGGGACCGCCGACCCGGATGCCGAGGATTGGGGATACGAGGAATGGCCGGACTGATGGCGGCTCCGTCCTACAGATCGACCTCCAGCGTCACCTTCACCGGGTCGAGTACGACCATCGTCTGGAAGGACTGCACCAGCTCGTTGTCGGCGAACAGGCGGCGCGACAGCACCTCGTAACTCGCCATGTCCGGGACCAGCAGGATCAGGACGAAGCTCGCCTTCCCGGTGACGAAATAGCATTGCTGAACCTCCGGCGCCTCCCGGAACAGGCGCTTGGCGGCGGCGATGGTCGGGGAACGGTCGTTGATTGTCTGGACCTCCACCACCACCGTCACCTCCTGCCCGGCCGCCACTGGATCGACCACCGCCACGTTGCGGCGGATGATGCCGGCCGCCTCCATCCGTGCGATGCGGCGCTGTACGGCCGGGGCGGAGAGATGCACCGCCTCGCCGATCTCGCGCTGGGAGGTCTTGTTGTCCAACTGCAGGATGCGCAGGATCGCGCGATCCTGGTCATCGAGCTGATCCGGTGGGCGAGCGATTGTTGAGCGCATGGCGGCTACGGCGAAAGAACGGTGCGTCGGAAGCCCCAAACTTAAGCGCCCTCTGCCCCATCGTCACAGTATCTTTTTGCTAGACCTCTTCCGCCGAACCTTCTGCCGGGAGCCCGCGCGTGGCGAACGCCTCCATAGAATCCATCTCCGCCACCCGGCCCGAACCGGCGGCGCTGCCGCTGCTGCTCCTGCTTGCCTCGCTGCTGTCGCAATATGTCGGGGCGGCGTCGGCGAAATCGCTGTTCCCGCTGGTCGGGGCAGAGGGCGTGACCGGTTTGCGGGTGGGGCTGTCGGCGCTGATGCTGATGGCGATCCTGCGCCCGTGGCGCAGCCTGCCGGGACGCGGGGATCTGCGCAACCTGCTGGTCTATGGCGCCACGCTGGGGGCGATGAACCTGTCGATCTACCGCGCGATGGAGCTGATCCCCATCGGCATCGCCATCGCCATCGAGGTAACAGGCCCCCTGGCGGTGGCGCTGCTCGGATCGCGCCGGCTGAAGGATTTCCTGTGGATCGCCTGCGCCGCCGCCGGGCTTGTCCTTCTGCTGCCGCTGCGGGAAGCATCCGGCACGCTGAACCCGGTGGGCGTCGCCTATGCAGCGGCGGCGGCCTTCTGCTGGGCGCTCTATATCGTGTTCGGCAAGCGCGCCTCGTCCCTGCCGGGCGGACAGGCGGTGGCCTGGGGCATGCTGGTGGCGGCCAGTTTCACTGTTCCGCTGGGAATTTCCCATGCCGGCGCCGGGCTGCTGGTTCCGGCGGTGCTCTTCACAGGTCTCGCGGTGGCGGTGCTGTCGAGCATGGTGCCCTATCTGCTGGAGATGATGGCGCTCCGCCGCCTGCCGAGCCATGTGTTCGGCCTCGCCGTCAGCGCCTCCCCCGCCGTGGCGGCGCTGATCGGCTTCCTGATGCTGGGCGAGCGGCTGAGCGCGCTGCAATGGGCCGCCATCGCCTGCATCATGTTCGCGTCGGCCGGCAGCGCGCTGGGCAAAGCCCGGCGTGGCCGGGAGTAACGCGCTTCTCCCGTCACGCTGCCTGGATGGGCCGGGCGATGTCGGGAATCTCGAGGTCGAGCAGCGCCGACGCCAGGCACTTGCCATGAGCGTCGAGCGCCAGCGAGCGGGTCACCCCGCCGCCGAGCGCCTGCCGCATCACGAAGTTCAGCGCGCCGACGCTGGGGATCGTGTAGCGCACCACCTCGCCGTGGACGACCTCGTGGAACAGCTCCTTCACGCGGTCGGCGGTGACATGGGCCTCGATCAGCGGATAGTCCGCCTCGTCGAAGGCGATGACGGAGATGTTGGAGATGTCGCCCTTGTCGCCGGTGCGGGAATGGGCGATGTCGCGGAGTTTCATGTCAGGCCTCCATAAACTCGATGACGGGCTTTGCCAGCTCGCGGGGCAGCAGGGCCGACAGCATCGCTACCACGTCCTTGGCCGACTTGGTGGCGCCGCCGCCGCTGGCCGGGCCGTTGGTGTAGAGCGTCTCGACCTCGTTGCCGATGCGCTGCGCCTCCTTCAGGCTGCCGGTCCGGCCGACCACCCGCACGCGCACCTCGTAGGGCTCCTGTCCACCCGCGGTGGACAGCGCGCTGCCGTGGATGGAATCGACGCCGATCAGGTCGAAGCGCAGTTCGGTCGCCTCGACGCCGGTCAGCGCCAGACGCTCGCGCACGATCTCCAGCGCCAGCCGGCCACGTGCCAGCGCGCCGGGACCGGCGTAGGACATCTGCCCCTCGCCGATGAAGCTGTCGAGGTAGCCGACCGAGACCTTCAGCGTGGCCGGCCGCGGGCGCCCGCTGGCGCCGGCCACCCGCACCCGGTCCGGCCCCTCCTGGGTGAATCGCACCTGCGAGAAATCAGCCACCACGTCGGGCGTGTAGTAGGCGGCCGGATCGTGGATCTCGTAGAGCAGCTGCTCCTTGCAGGTGGCGGTGGTCACCGCGCCGCCGGATCCCGCCACTTTGGTGATGACGGCGCTGCCGTCCTCCGCCACCTCGGCGATGGGGAAGCCGAGCCGGGCCAGGGCGGCGACGTCCTTCACGCCGGGATCGGCGAAATAGCCGCCGGTGATCTGGCCGGCGCATTCCAGCAGATGTCCGACCACCGTGCCCTTGCCGAGGCGGTCCCAATCCTCCATCGACCAGCCGAACTCGAAGATCTGCGGGGCGAGGAAGAGGGCCGGGTCGGCGACGCGGCCGGTGATGACGATGTCGGCCCCGGCCTTCAGCGCCGCGACGATGGGGGCGGCGCCGAGATAGGCGTTGGCGGAGACAAGACTGCCGGCCATCGAGGAGACCGGCGCACCGGTTTCCTCGATCCGGTGGTCGCCGGATTTCAGCGTCTCCAGCACGTCGTCGCCGGACACCGCGGCGATCTTCAGCCCCCCCAGGCCGAGCGACCGGGCGATGTCCCGCGTCTTTGCGGCGGCGGCGACCGGGTTGGCCGCCCCCATGTTGGTGACGATGCGGATGCCCTTCTCATGGCAGGGCCGCAGCACCGCCAGCATGCGCTCCGCCAGCAGGGGATCGTAGCCCTGCGTCGGATCCTTCAGCTTGGCGCCCTGGGCGATGGCGATGGTGCGCTCCGCCAGGCATTCGAAGACGAGATACTGGATGTGACCCTTCTCGGCCAGTTCAACGGCCGGCTCGATGCGGTCGCCCGAATAGCCGGCGCCCGATCCGATGCGGATGGTCTTCATGATGGTACTCCTGTGTGCGGCCGGTTTTCCGCCGCGTCAGAAGGGGATGACCCCGAGGATCGCCGCGGCGACGGTCATGACGACCGAGGCGGCGAACAGATAGGGGATCGAGAATTTCTGGTGCTCGCCCAGCCCGATGCCGCACAGGCCGACGACCAGGAAGGTGGCGGGGGTGAGCGGGCTGACCGGGAAGCCGACCGTCATCTGGCCGAGAACGGAGGCCTGGGCGATCTGGATCGGGTCGCCGCCCAGCGTCTTATAAACTTCGGCGATCACCGGCATCATGCCGAAATAATAGGAGTCCGGGTCGAACAGCAGGCTGAGCGGCATCGACAGGATGCCGAGCGCGAAGGGAACATGCTGCGCCATCTCCGGCGGGACGAAGGCAACGGCGGACTGCGCCATGGCGGTCAGCATCTTGGTGCCGGTCATGATGCCGGTGAAGACGCCGGCCGCCAGCAGGATGCTCGCCATCATCAGCGCCGCCTTGGCGTGGGCGTCGACGCGGTCCTTCTGCATCTTGACGTCGGGATAGTTGATCATCAGCGCCAGCACGGTGCCGACCATGAACATCACCACCGGATCGACCGCTCCCTCGATCATCACGGCCATGATGACGGCGGTGAGGACCAGATTGACCCAGAACAGCTTGGGACGGCGGATCCTGATCTGCTCCGGCGTCAGCACGCGCGGCGCCGGCCCGACCGGGGCGGCATCCACCCCCATGGCGCCGACCGACCGCGCCTCTCCGGCCGCGAGCGGCCGGGAGGACAGGCCGAGACGCCGCTCCTCACGCTTGCCGAGCAGGAAGGCGACGGTGAAGATGAACAGCAGCCCGACGCCCTGCACTGCGATCAGCGGGTTGAAGATGTCGGTCACCGGCACCTTCAGCGCGGCGGCGGAGCGGATCATCGGCCCGGTCCAGGGCAGGAAATTGACGCCCGCCGCCATCGACACGCACAGCGCCAGGATGCGCTTGTCCATGCCCAGCCGGTCGTAGAGCGGCAGCATCGCCGGAATGGTGATGAGGAAGCAGACGGCGCCCGACCCGTCGAGATGGATCAGCAGGGCCAGCAGCGTGGTGCCGACGGTGATGCGCGCCGGCCTGGTGCCGACCACCCGCAGGATGCGGTCGATGATCGGGTCCATCATGCCGGCGTCGGTGACGACGCCGAAGAAGATGATGGCGAAGACGAACATGCCGGCGGTCGGCGCGATGGAGCGGATGCCGGCGATGATGAACTTGCTGGTTTCAAGACCGAAGCCGCCGGCCAGCGCGGCGACGATCGGCACGGCGATCAGCGCGACGAGGGGCGACATCCTGTTGGTCATGATGGCTACCAGCAGAACGACGATGGTGGCCAGGCCGAGTAACGCAAGCATGGGACCTCCTCTATGGCCGTTGTTATTGTTGTTTTCCGTCTGTTGCGCGACCCCTTCGCTCGGCGCGAAGGATCACGGCGGGTCCTGCGGGCGACCGGCTTCGATCCCCGAGTAACGCCGCATGAACGGATTTCGATAAAACTTCATCTTTTGCGAAGGCAGCCGGCAGAGGGACTGGCAGCGGGACTTTTATAGATCAGTCCTTTTGCCGCACCATGCAGGACCGGCGTCCGCGATTGACACTGTACGAACCCACAATCAGATTAGAGAAATGAATTTGTTGTATCACGGTAATTTGATTTTTCTATAAGAGGCACGCCATGCTCCAGGGAGTGAGACATATCAAGGCCTTCGTCGCTGTGGCCCGTCTCGGCAGCTTCACGAAGGCTGCGGCGGAGGTCAACCTGTCGCAGCCGGCGCTGACCGTGCAGATCCGCCAGCTCGAAGAGAGCCTGGGCGTGCGCCTGTTCGACCGCAACAAACGCCATGTCGTGCTGACCCAGGCCGGCCGCGACCTGCTGCCGGCCTTGCAGCGGGTGCTGGCCGAACTGGATGCGGTGATGAGCGTCAGCCACGATCTGGCCGGGCTGCGGCGCGGCTCGGTGTCGGTCGCCACCCTGCCGTCGGTCGCCGCCGGGCTGCTGCCCATCGCCATCCGCCGCTTCGCCGCCGACCACCCCAACATCGACGTCCGGGTCAGCGACGTCGTCGCCGAGCGGATCATCCAGCTGGTCAAGGCGGAGGAGGTCGATTTCGGCATCGGCAGCCGGGTCGGCCCCGACCGCGACGTCGAGGTGATCGATTTCCTCTGCGACCGCATGTGCGCCTTCTTCCCCGCCGACCACCCGCTGAACGGCCGGCGCCCGCTGCTGCTGAAGGACATCGTCGCCTTCCCGATGATCCTGACGGCGCGCGGCACCAGCGTGCGGTCGCTGGTCGAGCGGGCGCTGGAGAAGGAAGGGCTGGAGATCAGCCTGTCCTGCGAGGCGAACTACATGTCGACGGCGGTCGGCATGGTGCGGGCCGGGCTCGGCGTCTCGGTCCTGCCGGAATCCGCTGTCGACGCCGCCTCCTGCGAGGGCATCGTGGTGGAGCCGATCCGCACCGCCGGGCTGGTGCGCCGGATCGGCTTCATCCGCAAGACCGGCCGCTCCCTGTCGCCGGCGGCGGAGCGCTTCGCCGCCCTGCTGCGCGAGGTCGCCGGCCCGACGCTCGCCCACTTCTCCAACATGGAGGCCGCCGCGAAGCGGTAACGTGGCTGGAATAATTTTTTAACTGGATAGCGTCAGTATATTACTGAAATCAGCCAATCCGATTTCACCCACCCTTCTCTTTCGTAGTATATCAGTTGCCGCCCCCTGACGCGCGCGACATGAAGGCACCCATGAGACTCCTGGAAAATCTGACGATCCGGGCGAAGCTGACCGCACTGGTCGCCCTGTCCATCCTGGCTCCGGCCGTGGTGATCGCCATCAGCAGCAGCTTCGCCCACCAGCGCATGATCGACGACCGCATCGATACCATCCGCTCGGCGGTGGAGATGGCGGTGGGCATGGCGAAGGGGCTGAATGCCGAGGTCGAGGCGGGAACCCTGCCGCGCGAGCAGGCGCTGGCGCGCTTCCGCAACGCGGTGCATGCGATGTCCTACCATGACGGCGCCGACTATCTGTTCGCCTACGATCTCAACGGCATCGCCGTCGCCAACCCCTCCAACCACAAGGCGGTCGGCACCGACCGCATGGGGCTCCAGGACAAGGCCGGCAAGTATTTCGTCCGCGAGATCGTCGACACGCTGCGCCGGCAGGACAACGCCATCATCCATTATGTCTGGCCGAAGCTGGGGTCCGACGTCCCGCTGCTGAAGACCAACTACGTGCAGCGCTACCAGCCGCTCGGCCTGATCGTCGGTTCCGGCGTCTACACCGACGACATCGACGCCGCCTACCACGAATTCCTGACCAGGACGGGCGCCGCCACCGCCGCGCTGATCGCCGCGCTGGTGCTGATCGCCTTCCTGGTCAACCGCGACATCGTGCGCTCGCTGCACCGGCTGCGCGACAAGATGACGGCGCTCGCCGCCGGCGACCTGGGCGTTACCTTCCCGGAGGCGGCGCGGCGCAACGAGATCGGCGGCATGGCGCAGGCGCTTCAGGTGTTCAAGGAGAATGCCCAGGCCAAGGCAAGCCTGGAAGCCAGCCAGGTTGAGCAGGCGGATCGCGCCGCGGCCGAGAAGCGGGAGGCGATGACGACGCTCGCCAGCCATTTCGAACAGACCGTCGGCAACCTGATCCACGACGTCGCCGGCGAGGCGGACGCCATCGAACGGCGCGCCCAGGACATGACGCGCGCCGCCGACGAGACCGGCAGGCTGGCCGGCTCCGTCACCGCGGCGACCGAACAGACCTCCGCCAACGTCCAGACCGTCGCCGCGGCGACGGAGGAGCTGACCAGCTCGATCAACGAGATCAGCCGGCAGGTCGGCTCGTCGGCTGAGATCGCCCGCGAGGCGGTCGAGAGCGCCGAGCGGGCCAACGGCAAGGTCGAGGGGCTGACCGGCGCGGTGGAGCGGATCGGCGCTGTGGTCGGTCTGATCAACTCCATCGCCAGCCAGACCAACCTGCTGGCGCTCAACGCCACCATCGAGGCGGCCCGTGCCGGCGAGGCGGGGCGCGGCTTCGCCGTGGTGGCGACCGAGGTCAAGGCGCTCGCCAACCAGACCGCCCAGGCCACCGAGGAGATCGCCGCCCAGGTCGCCGGCATCCAGGGCGAGACCGCCCAGGCCGTGCGCGAGATCCGGGGCGTCGCGCAAGTCATCGGCCGGGTCAACGACGTCGCCACCTCCATCGCCTCGGCGGTCGAGCAGCAGGGGGCCGCGACCCGCGAGATCAGCCGCAACATCCAGCAGGCGGCCCGGGGCAGCCATGAGGTGTCGTCCAGTATCGGCGGCGTGAACGAGGCCGCCGGGCGGAACGGCACGGTCGCCTACGAAGTGCTGGAGAATGTGCGGGAATTGTCGATGCGGACCGAAAGCCTGCGCGGCGAGGTCGGCCGCTTCCTGGCGCAGGTGCGGGCCGGCTGACCGGCCCGCAAGGCCGGCGTCTTACGGTACGGCGACGAACTCCACCCAGTTCGGCTGCTTGCCGGCCGGATAGCGGGCGAGCGGGGTCAGCGCGCCGCTGCCGCCGTCGATGCGGTAGACGGTCATGCCGTCCGACCTCTCGCCCACCGCCGCCAGGAACCGGCCGGTCGGATCGATGTTGAAACCGCGCGGCTGCTCCTCCGTCGCCACGCTGGCAAGCGGGGTCAGCTGGCCGCTTTCCGGGTCGATCCGGAAGGAGCGGATGGTGCTGGTCCGCCGTTCGGAGATGTAGATGAAGCGGCCGTCCGGCGTCGTGTGGATGTCGGCGGCCCAGGGCTCGCCCTTGAAATCGGCCGGCAGGGACGGCAGGCGCTGCGTCTCCGTCAGCCTGCCGGTCGCGGGGTCGTAGGCGAACACCGCGACGGCGACGTCCAGCTCGTCCACCAGATAGAGGTGACGGCCGTCGGGATGGAAGACGATGTGGCGCGGACCGGATTTCGCCGGCAACGCCACCGACGGCGGATCGTTGTCGCTCAGGCTTCCGGTGGCCGCGTCGAAGCGGAACTGCACCAGCCGGTCGGATCCCAGGTTGGTGGCGAAGGCGAATCGGTTGTCGGGCGACGGCTGGATGGAATGGGCATTCTTGCCGGTCGCCACCACCTGCTGCGGCGGTCCAACCTTGCCGTCCGGCCCGATCGGGTTCACCGCCACTTTGTCGCCGCCGTAGGACGCGCTGAACAGGTACTTGCCGCTGCGGTCGGTGACGATGTTCGCCATGCTGTCGGCCAGCGGGCCGCTGCCGAGATGGTTCAGCTTGCCGGTCGCCGCGTCGATGGCGAAGATCTGAACCTGATAGGGCTGCGAGCGCACGCCGGCATAGAGGAAGCGCCGGTCGGGGCTGAGCGCCAGGGGGGTGGAGGAGCCGGGCTTGTCCACCCCGACAAAGGGCACCGTCCCCACCGGGGTCATGGCACCGCTGTTGCCGTCCAGCCGGAAGACGCTGATGTCGTTGCTGGCGGCGTTCGACACATAAGCAAAGCTGTCGGCCTGCGCAGGTACGGCTGCGACAAAGGCAGCGGAAGTCAGCAGCATCGCCAGCGCAATGCCGGTGCGGCGTCCCATGGTATCCTCCCTTGTGTGGATATATCCTCCCACCGCGGGCGCCGGTTGCTCCGGTCATCTCCGCGGCGGGGGCTTGGGGTTGGGCCGCCGGTCAGGTCACCGGCGCCGGGTTGAACAGGGTCAGTGCGTTGCGCAGCCCCCAATGGTCGGCCCAGGTCTGCTTGCGGCCGCTCGCCACCTCCAGGATCAGGCGGAACAGCTCCCAGCCCACATCCTCGATGGTGGCTTCCCCGGTGGCGATGCGGCCGGCATCGACGTCGATCAGGTCGTGCCAGCGCGAGGCCAGTTCGGTCCGCGTCGCCACCTTGATCACCGGCGCCATGGCCAGGCCGTAGGGGGTGCCGCGCCCCGTGGTGAACACCTCGATGTTGCAGCCCGACGCCAGTTGCAGCGTGCCGCAGATGAAGTCGCTGGCCGGCGTGGCGGCATAGAGCAGCCCCTTGCGCGTCGCCCGCTCGCCCGGCGACAGCACGCCGGCAATCGGGCTGGTGCCCGATTTGGCAATGGAGCCCAGCGCCTTCTCCACCACGTTGGCGAGGCCGCCCTTCTTGTTGCCGGGGGTCGGGTTGGCGCTGCGGTCGGCCGAACCGGTCTCCAGATAATCGTCATACCAACGCATCTCGCGGATCAGCGCCCGGCCGGTCTCCTCGTCGACGGCGCGCGGCGTCAGCAGATGGATGGCGTCGCGCACCTCCGTCACTTCGGAGAACATGACCGTCGCCCCGGCCCGCACCAGCAGGTCGGCGGCATAGCCCAGCGCCGGGTTGGCGGTCACGCCGGAAAAGGCGTCGCTGCCGCCGCATTGCAGCCCGACGACGAGGTCCGACGCCGGGCAGGTCTCGCGCCGCCGCTCGTTGAGCTGGGCCAGCCGGCGGTCGGCCATCTCCAGGATGGAGGCGACCATGTCGCCGAACCCCTGGTGACGCTCGTCCTGCAAGGTGACGACGCTCGGCTCGACCCCGGCCGGCAGCAGCCGTTCCGGCTGGAGCTTCTCGCAGCCGAGCCCGACCACCATCACCGCCCCGCCCAGGTTGGGGTTGCGGGCGAGGTTCTGCAGGGTGCGGATCGGCACCGCCGCGCCCGGCGCGTTGATCGCCACGCCGCAGCCGTAGGTGTGGTTGAGGGCGACAACATCATCGACGTTGGGGTATTTCGGCAGCAGTTCCTTCTTGATCCGCTCGATGGCGAAATCCATCACCCCGGCGACGCACTGCACGCTGATGCTGATGCCAAGCACATTCTTGGTGCCGACCGTCCCGTCGGGATTACGGTAGCCCTCGAACGTGTAGCCCTCCAGCGTCGGAGCGTCGGGCGGCACGGCGGTCGCCAGCGGCAACGTGTCCAGATCCGGCGCCTGCGGCAGGCGGACCAGCGATTCCTCGATCCAGGCGCCGCGGCGGACCGGTCGGGCAGCGGTGCCGATCACCTGCCCGTAGCGGACGATCGCCCCGCCCTCTTCCAAATCGGCCAGCGCCACCTTGTGCCCCTGCGGCACGAAGTCGGTCAGGACCAGCCCGCACTCGAACTCCGTCCCCGGCGGCAACCCGCCGGAATTCACCACGATGGCGACGTTGTCCTCGGGATGGACCAGGATGTAGAGAGGCTTCTGGGTCATGGCTTGCCCTGACTGTTTGGTCGGGTTTGAGGCGTTGCGGAGCAGCTTCACCGCACCAGGCACGGCCGCTTGTTGTCGAACGTCCAGCCGGGGATCAGGTACTGCATCGCCGTGGCGTCGTCGCGCGCGCCCAGCCCGTGCCGCTTGTAGAGGTCGTGCGCCTTCACCAGCTCGTCCATGTCGATCTCGACGCCCAGCCCCGGCTTCTGCGGCACGGCGACCAGACCGCCCTCGATCCGGAACGGCTCCTTCGTCAGGCGCTGGCCGTCCTGCCAGATCCAGTGGGTGTCGATGGCGGTGATCCGGCCCGGCGCCGCCGCGGCGACATGGGTGAACATCGCCAGCGAGATGTCGAAATGGTTGTTGGAGTGCGAGCCCCAGGTCAGCCCCCACTCGTGGCACATCTGGGCGACGCGGACGCTGCCCTGCATGGTCCAGAAATGCGGGTCGGCCAGCGGGATGTCGACCGACTGAAGCTGAATGGCGTGTCCCATCTGGCGCCAGTCGGTGGCGATCATGTTGGTGGCGGTCGGCAGGCCGGTGGCTCGGCGGAACTCCGCCATCGCCTCGCGCCCGGAGAAGCCCTGCTCGGCGCCGCAGGGGTCCTCGGCATAGGCCAGAACGTCGCCCTTCCCCTTGCACAGCCGGATCGCCTCCTCCAGCGACCACGCGCCGTTGGGATCGAGCGTGACGCGGGCCTGGGGGAAGCGCTTGGCCAGCGCCGTCACCGCCTCGATCTCCTCCTCGCCGCGCAGCACGCCGCCCTTCAGCTTGAAGTCGTTGAAACCGTAGCGGTCATGGACGGCCTCGGCCAGCCGCACCACCGCGTCGGGGGTCAGCGCCACCTCGTTGCGCAGGCGGAACCAGTCATTCCCGGCGTCCGGCTCGGCGCGGTAGCCCAGATCGGTCCTGTTGCGGTCGCCGACATAGAACAGGTAACCCAGCATCTCCACCGCGTCGCGCTGCTGGCCTTCTCCCAGCAAGGCCGCCACCGGCACCTCCAGGAACTGGCCCAGCAGGTCGAGCAGCGCAGCCTCCAGCGCCGTCACCGCATGGATGGTGATGCGCAGATCGAAGGTCTGCAAACCGCGCCCGCCGGAATCGCGGTCGGCGAAGCCACGGCGCACGCTGTTGAGGACGGCGTTCCAGGCGCCGACCGGCTGGCCGACCACCAGGGCGCGGGCATCCTCCAGCGTCTGGCGGATCCGCTCGCCGCCCGGCACCTCGCCGACGCCGGTATGGCCGGCGCTGTCCTTCAGGATCACCACGTTGCGGGTGAAGTGGGGCGCATGGGCGCCCGACAGGTTCAGCAGCATGCTGTCCTGACCGGCGACCGGCACGACCAGCATTTCGGTGACTTTGGGCGACGACATCTGAGTGGCCATGATGCGGTGTCTCGAAAGCGGGAAAAGGACGGATCAGGCGGCTTGCAGCAGCGCCTGGGTATAGCCGAGCGCGAAGGCGAAGAAGCGCTCGCGGTCGGGATCGACCTCGGAGAAGGGCACATGGTCGGGGCAGAGGATGCCCTGGTACCCGACCTCGCGGTAGGCGCGGATGCAGGCCGCCATGTCGACCGACCCCTCGTCCGGCATCGCCTCGCGGAAGTCGAGATAGCCGCCCTTGATGTTGCGGAAATGGACCATGAAGATACGATTCTGCGGGCCGAACTCGCGGATCGCCTCCAGCACCGTCTCGGTCGGATTGCGCGACATCTCGGCGATGGTGCCCTGGCAGAAGTTGAAGCCGAGCGACTTGCTCTCCGGCGCAAGGTTGATGAAGCGGCGAAGCCCGTCGAGCGAGCCCAGCACATGGTGGACGCCGTTCAGGCCCCCCGGCGGATAGGCCGGGTCGTGCGGGTGGCAGGCCAGCTTGACGCCGGCCTTCTCGGCGGTCGGCAGGATGGCCTCGACCAGATATTCGATGGCGCGCCAGCCGTCGGCCTCGCTGACGCCGCCGGCCTCGCTCGCCATCACCTGCCCGCAGGTCTCGGCGGTCCCCCGGGCGGCCAGCGGCGACGGCTTGGTCCCCGTCTCGTCCTCCGGCAGCACGGTGCCCCAGTAGGAGAAGCGGGCGTCGTTCTCCACCTTGTACTCGTCGGCGCGGAAAGTGCTGCACTTCATGCCGCCGCGGCCGTCGACCACGCCGGTGCGGGTGATGCCGACCATGGCGACCGTGTATTTCACCGTGTCGACCCCGCCGTCGGCGGCGGCGCGGATGTTATGGCGCAGCCGCTCCGCGGTGGCCGCCGCCTTCTCCGGCTCCCGCAGGCTGTCGAGCAGGATGGAGCCGACGTCCAGCGCCAGACAGTCCAGCGTCAGGCCATGGCCCTCCACCCACTTGCGCTGGTCGGCGACCTTGCGGCCGTCCCACAGCCCGGCCTCGACGTCGTCGCCGGCCATCACCGGCGCGTTCGGCCGGCTGTCGATGACGATGCCCCGGGCGCCGAGCTGGGCGGACAGGCGCAGGCGCTTGTCGGTGGGGTTGATGAGCTGTTCGCCGATATACATGGGGGAAGACCCTTTGCCGAACCGTTCGACGTGGAATTGGACAGGGGGCGGGAACCCCACCCCGCCGGTCGTTACTTCTTCAGTTCCATCCGCTTGATCTCGCCGACGACGACGAGATAGCTGACCGCCGCGATCAGGGCGTTGGCGCCGACGAAGACCAGGGCGCCGTTGAAGGAGCCGGAGCTCTGGATGATGTAGCCGATGACGATCGGCGTCGAGATCGACGACAGGTTGCCGCACATGTTGAACACGCCGCCGCTGAGCCCGGTGATCTCCTTTGGCGCGCAGTCCGACATCACGGCCCAGCCGAGAGCGCCGATGCCCTTGCCGAAGAAGGCCAACGCCATCAGCGACACCACGACCCACTGAAGGTCGGTGTAGTTGCAGGCGATCATCGCCATCGACATCAGCATGCCCAGCACGATCGGCGTCTTCCGCGCCGCGGTCAGGGAATAGCCCCGGCGCAGCATGGCGTCCGACATCACGCCGCCCAGGATGCCGCCGACGAAGCCGCAGATCGCCGGGATCGAGGCGATGAAGCCGGCGTTCAGGATCGACATGCCGCGGGCCTGGACCAGATAGACCGGGAACCACGTGATGAAGAAGTAGGTGATGGCGTTGATGCAGAACTGGCCGAGGAAGATGCCGACCATCATGCGGCTGGCGAAGAGCTGGCGGATGTAATCCCACTTCGCTCCGCTCTCGGCCGAAGCCGCTTTCTTCTGGCCGTCGTCCATGTTGATCAGGCCGCCGCCGGCCGCGATGTGGTCCAGCTCCGCCTGATTGATGCGGGGATGGTCCTTCGGCGCGTAGACGGTCTTCATCCACACGCTGGCCATGACGATGCCGAGGCCGCCCATCACACCGAACACCCAGTGCCAGCCGAAGGAATGGGTCAGCCAGCCCATCAGCGGCGCAAAGATCACGGTCGCGAAATACTGGGCGGAGTTGAAGATGGCCGACGCGGTCGCCCGTTCCTGGCCGGGGAACCACGCAGCGACGACGCGGCTGTTGCCGGGGAAGGACGGCGCCTCCGCCAGACCGACGGCGAAGCGCAGCGCGAACAGCATGGCGACCGCCGTCCCTCCGGCCAGGAAGCCGATGCTGCCCTGCATCAGGGTGAAGACCGACCAGATGAAGATGCTGAGCGCATAGACGATCTTCGACCCGTAGCGGTCGAGCAGCCAGCCGCCCGGCAGCTGGCCCAGCACATAGGCCCAGCCGAAGGCGGAGAAGATGAAGCCCATCTCGGCGGCGCTGATTCCCAGCTCCTTCGAGATCACCGGACCGGTGATGGAGAGGGTCGCCCGGTCGGCGTAATTGATGACCGTGACGAGGAACAGCATCGCGAGGATGAGATAGCGGACGTTGGTCCGCTTGGCGGTCTGGCCGGCGGCGCTTTGATTTACGGCGGCTGCCGCGGCATAGGCGCCGGGTTCGGAACGGGTGGTGGCGGCGGTGCTCTCGATCGTCATGAGATTTCCTCCCTCAAGCCATGAGGGCGGGCAGACGCGGCAGTCCGTTGCCGGACCCGCTCTGCGAATCCGGCTTTCTGGCTGCACCTTGTGTCCGGCGTCGGGAACTGAAGCCCGGCGCCTGCCCGTCCGGCTTTGGCGTTTCGCCGTGGTTTGATTGGCCGTCGTTTGATTGGCCCTGGCCTATCGGCCGGGACTTACTGGGGTCCCAGCGCCTCGATCAGGGCACGCAGTTCCTCGACCTCGGCGGGGGTGCAGTCGATCAGCGGCGCGCGCACCGGGCCGGCGGGACGGCCAACGATGGCGGCGCCCGCCTTGACGATGCTGACGGCATAGCCGGCCTTGCGGTTGCGGATCGCCAGATAGGGCAGGAAGAACTGGTCGAGCAGCCGGTCGGTGGTGGCGGTGTCGCCGGCGGCGACCGCCTTATAGAACTCCATCGCCGTGCGCGGGATGAAGTTGAAGACAGCCGACGAATAGACCGGAACGCCGATGGCGCGATAGGCCGCGGCGTAGACCTCAGCGGTCGGCAGGCCGCCCAGATAGCTGAAGCGGTCGCCCATTTTGCGACGGATGGTCGTCATCAGCTCGATGTCGCCCAGCCCGTCTTTGAAGCCGATCAGGTTGGGGCAGCGCTCCGCCAGCGTCGCCAACCGGTCGGCGCCCAGCTTGCAGGTGGCGCGGTTGTAGATGATGACGCCGATGCCGACCGACTTGCAGATCGCCTCGACATGGGCGGCGACGCCCTCCTGGTCGGCTTCCGTCAGGTAATGCGGCAGCACCAGGATGCCGGCAGCCCCGGCCTTCTCGGCCGCCTGCGCCATCTCCACCGCGATGCGGGTGGAATAGCCGACGCCGGCAATGATCGGCACCTCCTTGCCGCAGACCTCGACGGCCAGCGACACGATGCTCCTGTGCTCGTCGGGCGTCAGCGAGAACAGCTCGCCGGTGCCGCCGGCGGCGAACAGGGCCGACGCGCCGTAGGGCTTCAGCCATTCCAGGCGGCGGGCATAGCCACCCGGCTCGAAGGTGCCGTCGGCGGTAAAATCGGTCAGCGGGAACGACAGGAGACCTTCGCTGACGACGGCCTTCAGGGCTTGCGGTTCCATCGGGAGCATCCTTGGAAAACGGTGGAGACACGATCCGCAGAGGAAAAGCTGCGGGCATGATGGTTTTTGGACGATGGCCTGTTCAGAGGATCCGGGCCGGGTTCGCGGCGATCCGTCCGACACCGTCGTCATCGGATGACAGGACGATTACCATCATATCAGTCATCATACAAGTGGTTTGATGCGGACAAAGGCAATCCGCCTCCCCACCAATCCCGACATGGCGAAAGCCGGTCCACAAAGCAAAAGGGACGCGGCCGGTGGTCCGGCAGCGTCCCCTGATCCCGCAAACCCGGAACGGGCGGACGTTCAGCCCGTCGCGGCGGTTGCCTTGAAGTCGCCGCCGGCGCGCAGCCGGTCGCGGCTGCCATTCAGATGCAGGCGGATGGCGGCACGGGCGCCCTCCGGGTCCTGGCGCTCGATGGCGGAATAGATGGTCTGGTGTTCGTCGTTGATCCGCCGCAGGTATTGACGGCGGGAATCGCCTTCCAGATGGCCGTAACGCACGCGGGCGCGCGGGATCAGCAGCGATCCGAGATACGAGAACAGGGCCAGGAAATGCTTGTTTCCGGTCGCCGCGGCGATGGCGCTGTGAAAGGCCAGATCGGCGTCGATGGCATCCTCGCCCGCCTCCACCGCCGCCGTCATCGTGTCCAGCGCCTCGCGCATGCGGGCCAGTTGGGCGTCGTCGCGGCGGATGGCGGCGAGATAGGCCGCTTCCGATTCCAGGCTGATGCGGACCTCCAGCACCGAGATCGCCTCGTTCACCGCCTCCAGCGTCGATTCCTCGATGCGGAAGGGCAGGATCGCGGCGTCGCGCAGGACGAAGGCCCCCAACCCCTGCCGGGTGGAAACCATGCCGACCGCCTTCAAGTTGGCGATCGCCTCGCGCACCACGGTGCGGCTGACACCGAATTCGTCGATCAGGTCTTGTTCGCTCGGCAGCCGGTCGCCACTCTTGAATTGTCCGCTGGAGATCCGTTCGGCCAGGGCATCCACCAGTTGCTTCGCCAGCGGGTCCCGGCGCCTGCGCGCTGTCATCACCATCCTCACCCAAACCCGGTTCCGGGACGGACCGCCCGTCACCACTCCATGTCCAGAGTTAACACCCACAAAACCTATACGACAATAGACAAGCCGGCCTGCCGGCCCGTGGGAAGGCGACACATTGGGGGCCACTCAGCACCACCCCACTTGTATGATGACTGATGTCATGATAGATCGCCTCTCCAACAAATGTCCGGCCGCTCTTGTCGGCGGACGCCCCTCCCCTGGCGTTCCGCCTTTGAAGGAGACCCCAAGATGACCATCACCGGCGAGATGCTGATCGGCGCCAAGGCCCA
The DNA here is from genome assembly GCF_013340935.1 of Azospirillum melinis. Classification (GTDB taxonomy): domain Bacteria; phylum Pseudomonadota; class Alphaproteobacteria; order Azospirillales; family Azospirillaceae; genus Azospirillum; species Azospirillum melinis. Next base: position 218,470 of record NZ_WHOS01000002.1, read on the forward strand.
CCGCGGCGGCCAGGGCGAATTCCGCGCCGTCGACCCCGCCACCGGCGAGGCGCTGGATCCCGCCTTCGGTGGCGGCGGTGCCGCCGAGGTCGAGCGCGCCTGCGCGCTGGCATGGGCCGCCTTCGACGCCTTCCGCGAGACCGGCCTGGAGCAGCGCGCCGCTTTCCTGGAAACGGTCGCCCAGAACATCCTCGACATCGGCGACGCGCTGATCGCCCGTGCCATGGCCGAGAGCGGCCTGCCGCGCGCCCGGCTGGAGGGCGAGCGTGGCCGCACCGTCGGCCAGCTCCGCCTGTTCGCCCAGGTGGTGCGGGAGGGAAGCTGGGTTGAGGCCCGGATCGACCCGGCCATGCCGGCGCGCACCCCGCTGCCGCGTGCCGACATCCGCCAGCGCCACATCGCGCTGGGGCCGGTTGCGGTGTTCGGCGCCTCCAACTTCCCGCTCGCCTTCTCGGTGGCCGGCGGCGACACCGCGTCCGCCTTCGCCGCCGGCTGCCCGGTGGTGGTCAAGGGCCACGGCGCCCATCCCGGCACCTCGGAACTGGTCGGCCGCGCCATCCAGGCGGCGGTGGCATCCTGCGGCCTGCCGGAGGGGGTCTTCTCCCTGCTGTTCGGCACCGGCAACGAGATCGGCACGGCGCTGGTCGCCGATCCGCGCATCAAGGCGGTGGGCTTCACCGGCTCGCGCCGCGGCGGGCTGGCACTGATGGGGGTGGCGGCCAGGCGGCCGGAACCGATCCCGGTCTATGCCGAGATGAGCAGCATCAACCCGGTCTTCCTGATGCCGGCGGCGCTAGCATCGAAGGCCGAGGCATTGGGCAAGGCGTTTGTGGCGTCGCTGACCATGGGGGCCGGGCAGTTCTGCACCAACCCCGGCATCCTGCTGGCGGTGGACGGGCCGGACCTCGACCGCTTCGTCGCCGCGGCGGTGGAGGCCCTCGGCGGCAGCGCCGCCTCGACCATGCTGACGCCGGGCATCCATGCCGCCTTCGACAGCGGTGTCGCCAAGCTGGCCGACAGCGGCGAGGTGGCGACGCTGGCGCGTGGCTTGGCGTGCAGCGGGCCGAACCAGGCGCAGGCGGCTTTCTTCACCACGACGGCGGACGCCTTCCTGGCCGATCCTGAGTTGCAGGAGGAGGTGTTCGGCGCCGCCTCGCTGCTGATCCGCTGCCCGGACGTGGCGGCGATGACGGCGGTGGCGGAAAGGCTGGAAGGCCAGCTGACGGCGACCTTGCAGATGGATGGGGCGGACAAGGCGGCGGTGGCCGGGCTGATCCCGACGCTGGAGCGCAAGGCCGGGCGCATCCTGGCGAACGGCTGGCCGACGGGGGTGGAGGTCTGCCACGCGATGGTGCATGGCGGCCCGTTCCCGGCGACCTCCGACCCGCGCAGCACCTCGGTCGGCACGCTGGCGATCCGCCGTTTCCTCCGCCCGGTCTGCTACCAGGACATCCCGGCCGACCTGCTTCCGGAAGCCCTGCGCGACGGCAACCCGCTTGGGCTGTGGCGCCGGGTCGATGGGGAATTGGGACAGGAGTGACCGTCTGTCGGGACGGGGGGGCAGTGGCAAATCAGCCCCTGCCCCGCCGCTCCATCGCGGCGCGCAACAGGGCGGCGAAGCGGAAGGGCGCGTGCAGGGACTTGCTGTAGGGCAGCGTCGCGAACCAGCCGAGGACGAGGCCCAAATGGACCAGCAGCAGCGGTCCCATCGCCGCCGTCTCGCGCAGAGCCAGCAGCCCCAGGCCGCTGACCGCCACCAGAAACAGCAGCGCCAGCAGGGAACAATCAGCACCGGTCAGGCTCGCCGCCACGGGTGCGGGATCGGCGTGCAGCTTTAATGAAGCCAGCCCTGCCGTGCCGATCACCATGCCGACCCCGCCAAGGCTGCCGAACAGGACCGGCAGGCTTGTCAGCGGATAAGGCGCCGGCCATCCCAGCAGATGGTCATAAACGGTCGCCACGCAGGTCGAGGCGAAGCAAAGCGTCACCCCATAGAACAGCGCATGATGAAAGCGGCGACGCGCCTGGGAAAAGCCTTCATCCCGGTCGTTGCAGCCGACCCCGCCGCCGCCGAGATTGCGCAAGGTGGCGGCGTCGGACAGGGCATCGCGCAGCGCCGGCAACCGCGGCGCGCCGGCCGGCGCCGGTCCCATGCCGCGCCAGAAGGATGCGACGCTGAAGCCGATGGCGAGCAGCGACCACAGCATCACCACCCCGGCGACACCGGCGATAACCCGCCACGGCACCAGCCGGTAGAAGGCGCCGGGGCCCGACTGTCGCCCAAAGAGCATCTCCGGCGGAACCAACAGCAGGGCCGGAACGACCACGAGGGCGACCGCCGACAGGACGATGGAAGCCATGACGGCAACCGCGGGCCAGCCCACATGGGGCAATCGTCCCCTGAGCAGCGGGGGCCAGACATGGTCGCGGTAGGACTGCTGCCGGACCAGACTCAGGCTTTTCGGCAGGTTGAGGTCGAAGGCGTGGGGCGGCGCGTATTGGCAGGCATGATAGCAGGACCGGCAGTTGTGGCAGAGGTTGGACAGGAAGGTCAGATCCTGCGCCGACACCAATCGCCGCGATTTGAGCGCAGGGAAGACGGCGCAGTAGCCGTCGCAGAACTGGCAGGCGTTGCAGATGTCCAGCGCCCGGCGGGCCTCCGCCGCAATCCGCTGCGTATCGTCAGCGCAGGGCATGAGCTGCGGCCTCCCGACCGGCGATGCGGCCGAACACGGCGCCGATGGTCATGGCGCTCCCCGCCAGATAGCCCGTTCCCAGGATGTTGGGCGCCATGATGACTCCGGCGGCATGGACTCCGTCGATGGCCGTCCCGTCCGGCCGCAGCACACGTGCCCGTCCGTCGACCCGCACCCCAAGGCAGGTGGAGGTGACACCGGCCCGAACCGGGTAGGCGCCGAAGGGCGGAACCGTGATCGGCGCGGCCAGCCGGGTTTTCGGCGGATGGACGCCCGCCGTCGTGCCGCCACCGGCGACCGTGGCATTGAGGGCGGCATTGAAGGCCGCCACCGTGGATCCCAGCGCCGGCGGGCCGATGCCCAGAGCCGAGGCCAGCCCGCCGACGCTGTCCGCCTGGATCGCCGGGAAAATGGAGGGCCGGAACCGCTCGGCAATGGCGGAATCGAAGACCGAAAAGGCGACGGCACCGGGGCAGCGGGCCACCAGTTCGCCCCAGGCCGTGTAGCGCGATGGCCCGACGACCGCACCTTCGTCGGCGAAACGCCGGCCGTCCCGGTCCACGACGATGCCATGGGGAAGCCCATCCAGCCGCGTGACGATGCCGCCGTCGAACGGCGGAGCGCGGCCATCCACCGCCACCATATGGCAGCGGTCCGCCGCCCCCACCGGGTCCGCCCCGTCCTCCAGCAGTGCCTTCAGCGGGACGCCCGTCGCATGCGGGGTGCCGCGGATCGTGAATTCACCGGCAGCCCCACCCCATTGCTGCCGCAGCCAGCCGAGATCGGCCTGGAACCCGCCGGAGGCGACGACGAGCGCTCTTGCCCGGACGGCGATGCCCGCATCGCCGACGATGACGGCCGGTGGCCCGTCCCGCCGATGCAGGGCGCGCACGGCGCTGCCGTAGCGGACGACGACGCCCAGCGCTTCCGCCGTGGCGTAGAGCGCATTGATCAGGGCTTTCCCCCCGCCCAGGAAGAAGGCGGTCTTGCGGGAATAGGGCAGGACCTCGTCGGTGCCGCGGTGAAACCGCACGCCGTTGCCGACCAGCCAATCGACGATGTCGGCACTGGCGTCGATGAACAGGCGTGCCAGCCCGTCATCTACGGAATTTACGGCAGCCCCGGCCATCCGTTGCAGGTCGGCATGGTAATCGTCGGCCGGATAGCACCCCCGCACCCACGGTGTCGGTGCGCCGTGCATGACCCGCATGTTGCGGGAGTGGCGGGCGTTCCCTCCGCGCAGCGACTTGGATGCGGCCTCCAGCAGCAGGACAGATGCACCGGCCCGGCGGGCCGCGATTGCGGCGCAGAGCGCCGCGTTGCCGCCGCCCACCACCAGAACATCGCAGTCGCACGAAACACGGGTCATCGATCCGTCGCAACAGAAGGCGGTCCGCCCCCGGTCTGCCGGACGAAGCCTGGAAAGCATGGCTTTAGCGCCGGACGGCATCGCGGGGGAAGAGGCGGCACCTGCGACACAGCGCAGCGGTCACCGGAAGGCGCCTATGTCCCGATCTTCCGGCCAGTCCCCCTTACCGAAAGGATCGTCGATCCGCGCTGTCCACTGCGCTTCGGAAAACTGTCCGATTGGTGCGGAACGGCGGGGGCAGTCGGGCTAGCCCGACCACGGCATGGAACCTGACGGTGAACGGGTGCTTGTAGCGATGGGGTGACACGCAGATGGCCACCCCCACCAACGTCCGCCGCACCGGGTTCGGGCTCCGCCTGAATCCCGCCGACGACCGACCCGTGCAGCTTTGCGTCTGCCGGGGCGGACAAGTCAGGGAGACGCAAGTCATGGATCGACGCCGCCCCCTCCAATCGGCCGCTCCGGCGGCGTGACGGGGGTCCTGAGACGTGCCGGGTGTCTTCAGTCCCACCGCCAACATCCTGACCAAACTGGTGCTCTACACCCTGCTGGCGGGACTGGTCACGCTGGTCGGCGGCGCTTGGTTCTTTCCCAACACCACCTATGCAACGCGGGTCGGCATCGTGCAGCCGCAGCCGGTGCCCTTCAGCCACGAACATCATGTCGGCGGGCTGGGACTGGACTGCCGTTATTGCCATACGTCGGTGGAGGTATCGGCGAATGCCGGCCTGCCGCCGACCCACACCTGCATGACCTGCCATTCGCAGATCTGGACCAATGCGGAGCTGCTGGCCCCCGTGCGCCAGAGCCTTGCCACCGGAACGCCGATCCGCTGGAACCGGGTCAATGCGCTGCCCGACTACGTCTTCTTCAACCACAGCATCCATGTCGCCAAGGGTGTGGCCTGCACCACCTGCCACGGGCCGGTGGACAGCATGCCCCTGACCTGGAAGGGAGCGAGCCTGCGGATGAGCTGGTGCCTCGACTGCCATCGCGATCCGGCCCCGAACCTGCGCCCGAAGGAGGCGGTCTTCGACACCGACTGGAAACGGACCGCAACAACCCCATCCGGCGAACAGCTGATGGCCCGCTATCACATCCATCCCGAAACCCTGTCCGACTGCTCGGTGTGCCACCGATGACGGCTCGGGAGGAATTGGGGCGGGAGGAGCTGGCCCGGCACATCGAAGACCGGCTGACCGGGAAGAGCGGCCGGGCGCTGTGGCGCAGCCTGGATGAGCTGTCGCGGGAACCGTCCGTGCTGGAGATGCTGCGCGCCGAGTTTCCCGGCCTGCCGGATTTGGCCGACGCGCGGGTCGGTCGCCGCCGGCTGCTGGAACTGATGGGCGCCTCCTTCGCCCTGGCCGGGCTGTCGGGCTGCGGACCGGGAGAGGCGTCGGAGACGGCAATCCCCTATGTGACGATGCCGGCCGGGCTGGTGCCCGGCGTCGCCCGCCATTTCGCCACGGCGGTCACCCGTGGCGGCTATGCCGACGGCGTGCTGGCGATCCATCAGATGGGGCGCCCGGTCCAGCTGGAGGGCAATCCCGACCATCCCGCCAGTCTGGGCGCTCTCGATCCGATCGTTCAGGCCAGCATCCTCGATCTGTACGATCCCGACCGCTCACGGACCGTGCTGAAAGCCGGCCGGACGGCGAGCACCAACGGGATGGTCAAGGCGCTGGTCGACCGCCTGCCCGCTCTGGCGGCGCTTGGCGGCGGCGGGCTGCGTCTGCTGACCGGCACCGTCACCTCCCCCACGCTGGCCCGGCAGATCGGGGCGCTGAAGCAGCGTTTTCCGGCGATGCAGTGGCACCGTTGGGAGGCCGACGGGCGTGATATGGTGCGGGCCGGGGCGGTTCTGGCCTACGGCCGGCCGGTGGATACCGTGCTGCACCTCGACAGGGCAAAGGTGATCCTAGCGGTGGAGAGTGATTTCCTCGACAGCGCGCCTGGGCACCTGCGCTACGCCCGCGACTTCGCCCGCCGCCGCCGTGCGGCGGAGGACGGACAGCCGGAGGAGATGAGCCGCCTCTATGCGGTGGAAAGCTCGCCCACCCTTGCCGGTGCCCGCGCCGACCACCGTTTCGCGGTTCGTCCGGACGAGGTGGAGGCGGTGGTGCGTGCGCTGGCCGCCGAGCTTGGCGCCGGGCCGGCGGAGTGGCGGCAGGGTGCTCCCGGCTGGCTGGCTGCCGCCGCCCGCGACCTGTCCGCCAACATTGGCGCGGCGTTGGTCCATGCCGGGCCGGCACAGCCGCCTGCCGTCCATGCGCTGGTGCACGCCATCAACGATGCTGTGGGCGCACCCGGACAGACGGTCAGTCGCATCGAGCCGGTGGAAGCCGATCCGGTCGACCATGCCCAATCGGTCGGAGGGTTAGTCGCCGATATGGCGGCCGGCAAGGTCGACACGCTGCTGATCCTGGACGCCAACCCGGTTTTCACCGCGCCCGCCGACCTCGACTTTGCCGGCGCGTTGGGAAAGGTGCCGCTGTCCGTTCATCTCGGCGCCGCGGTGGACGAGACAGCCATGCTCTGCACATGGCATGTGCCGGAGGCGCATGAACTGGAGCGCTGGGGCGATGCACGGGCCTTCGACGGCACGGTCACCATCCAGCAGCCGCAGGTCAGGCCGCTGTGGGGCGGCTGGTCGCCGCAGGAACTGCTGGCGGTCCTCGACGGAGAGACGCGGCCCGACGGTTACGCCATCGTCCGGCAGAGCTGGATGGAACTCTTCCAAAGCAAGGGCAATGCGGAGGGTCTGTGGGCAGAGGCCCTGCGCATGGGCGTGGTACCGGACAGTGCCGCTCCGCCGGCTTCCGTTTCGCTGTTGCCCGGCTTGGCGGACCGCCTGCCCCCGGCGCCGGCACAGCCAAAGGGCACGCTGACCGCCCTGTTCCGGCCGGACCCGTGGCTGCGCGACGGGCGCTACGCCAATCTCGGCTGGCTACAGGAACTGCCGCGGCCCTTCACCACCCTGACCTGGGACAATGCCCTGCTGATCGCACCGGCGACCGCGCAGCGGCTGGACCTCAAGAACGAGGATGTGGTGGAAGTGAATACCGCCAACGGTCGGCTTCGGGCGCCGGTCTGGCTGCTTCCCGGCCATGCCCCGGACTGCATCACCCTGCCCTTCGGCTTCGGGCGCCGGATCGTCGGCCGGGTCGGTCGCGATGTCGGATTCGACGCCTTCCGGCTGCGGACCCTGGGCAATCCGTGGCAGTTGCCGGGAGTGGAACTGCGCAAGACGGGGGAAAGCCTCCGCTTGGCCGCCACCCAACACCACCAGATGATCGACTCCCCCGACGTGGTTCGCCACGCCACGCTGGACGAGTTCCGCCGGGATCCGGGTTTCGCCAAGTGCAAGGAACCGGAACAGTCGCTCTATCCGGATTACGAATATCCGCGGAACGCCTGGGGCATGGCGATCAACCTGAATGCCTGCATCGGCTGCAACGCCTGTACCGCTGCCTGCCAGGGCGAGAACAACATCGCGGTGGTCGGCAAGGAGGAGGTGCTGCGGAATCGCCAGATGCACTGGATCCGCATCGACACCTGGTATGAGGGCAAGGCGGAGGCTCCGGATCAGACCCTTTTCCAGCCGATGACCTGCATGCATTGCGAGAATGCGCCCTGCGAGGTGGTCTGCCCGGTCGCCGCCACCATGCATGACGCCGACGGGCTGAACGTGATGGTCTACAACCGCTGTGTCGGCACCCGCTTCTGCTCCAACAACTGCCCGTACAAGGTCCGGCGTTTCAACTACTTCAACTATTCCGGCGACGACAACCGGCTGTCGATGTCCTGGAACCCCGACGTCTCGGTCCGGGCCCGCGGTGTCATGGAGAAATGCACCTACTGCATCCAGCGCATCCGCAACGCCCGCATCATCGCAGACCGCGAGAACCGGCCGATCCGCGACGGAGAGGTGAAGACCGCCTGCCAGCAGGCCTGCCCGGCCGAGGCCATCGTCTTCGGCGATCTGAACGACCCGGACAGTGCGGTCAGCCGGCGCAAGGCGAGCCCGCTCGACTATGGCGTTCTGAGCGAACTGAACACCCGGCCACGGACGACCTACGAAGCGCGGCTGCGCAACCCTAATCCCGAGATTGGGGAGGTGTGAACCGGTGAGCGCAATGCCCGAGACCGAACGGAACCTGACACGGGTGGTGGAACCGGGGGTGACCGCCCCGGCTGTGACCGCGCATGTCAGCGACCTCGTGCTGGAACGCCGCACGCCGCTGTGGTGGTGGGTCGGCTTCGGGCTGTCGTTCGGGCTGTTCGTCCTGTTCCTGGTTGCGGTCGGCTGGCTGTTCATCCGCGGTATCGGCATCTGGGGCATCGACTGGCCGATCGCCTGGGGCTTCGCCATCGGCAATTATGTCTGGTGGGTCGGCATGGCGAGCGGCGGGACGCTGATCTCCGCCCTGTTCTTCCTGACCCGGTCGGAGTGGCGCAGCGCCACCAGCCGCATCGCCGAAACCATGACGGTGTTCTGCGTCGCCTGCGCCGGGATCATGCCGGTCATCCATCTCGGGCGCTGGTGGTATTTCTACTGGCTGTTCCCCTATCCCAACACGATGGTTCTGTGGCCGCAGTTCCGCAGCCCGCTGCATTGGGATTTCGTCGCCATCCTGGTCTATGTCGCCGGGTCGCTGCTGTTCTGGTATGTCGGATTGCTCCCCGATTTCGCCACCCTGCGCGACCGCGCGCGGCGGCGCTGGCAACGGGTGCTGTACGGGTTGCTGGCGCTGGGCTGGCAGGGGTCGTCGCAGCACTGGCGCCAGTTCAGGATGCTGTACGGGCTGTTCGCAGCATTGATGGCGCCGCTGGTCTGCTCCATCCACAGCATCGTCGGGCTGGATTTCGCCGGCGGCCTGACGCCGGGCTGGCACGAAACGCAGTTTCCGCCCTATTTCGTCTTCGGCGCGGCATTGTCCGGCTTTGCCGTGGTGCTGATGCTGGTCATTCCGCTGCGCCGGGCGCTGGAACTGACCGGGGTCATCACACAGCGCCACATCGACGTGCTGGCGCGGCTGATGCTGACCGCCAGCCTGCTGCTGTCCTACTGCTACCTGATCGAGATCTTTATGCCCTTCTACCGGGGGGAGGAGCGCGAGATCACCGTGGCGATGTCGCTGCTCGGCGGATATTACGCCCCCTGGTATTGGGCGAAGATCGTCCTGAACAGCATCGTCCCGCAGATCCTGTGGGTCCGGTCGGTGCGGTTGAACCGGCCGCTGCTGTTCCTCGTGGCGCTGGGTGTGGTGATCGGCATGTGGATCGAGCGCTACGTCATCGTCGTCGGCAGCCTGCACCGGAATCACTCGGAATCGAGCTGGTTCGTCTTCATACCGACGGTCTGGGACTGGGCGACGCTGGCCGGCTCTGTGGGGCTGTTCCTGACCGGCTTCTTCCTGGCGCTGCGCTTCATCCCGATGGTGTCGATGTTCGAGCTGCGCGAACTCCTTCGCAAGAAGCAGACGGAGGGCGGGCGATGAGCGTGCAGCGCGGCACCGGCCACAGCCTGCGCGGCAGGATGGCCGCCTTCGACGACCCGGACGCGATGCTGGACGCCCTGCGCCGTCTGCGGCGGGCAGGGTTCTCTCGGCTGGAGGTCTACAGCCCCTATGCGGTGGAGGGGGTGGACGAGTTGCTGGACCGCAGGCCGCGGGCGCTGCCGCTGATCGTCGTGGCAGCCGGGCTGCTGGGGGCCGTCGGCGGGTTCTTCCTGCAATATTGGGGAATGGTGCTGAGCTATCCGCTGAACATCGGCGGACGGCCGCTGAACAGCTGGCCGGCCTTCGGCCCCAGCACCTTCGAACTGGCGGCGCTGGCCATCCTGCTGGCGGGCTTCCTGGCCTTCTGCAAATTCTGCCGGCTGCCGCGCCTCTACGATCCGATCTTCGATGCGCCGGGGTTCGAACTGGCCTCGCAGGACCGGTTCCTTATCTGGATCGCCGAACGGGAGGGGCGGGACGACGGCGAGCTTTTGCAACGGCTGCTACCCGAGGGCGAGGGTGTGCGGATCGACGAGGTGCCGGCATGAGATGGCTGTCTCCTCTCGTCTTCCTGCTGTGCGGGGTGTCGCTGCTGACGGCCTGCGACAATATGGCGAAGCAGCCGCGCGACAAGACCTGGACGCCGGCCAATGGCAATTCGGCCAATGCCGAACCGGACCGGAAGATCTGGCCGCCGCAGCCGGCACCGAACGCCATTGCACGCGAAGACCGTCCCCAGCCGCCGCCGGCGCTGACGCCGGCCCTGCTGGCCCGCGGCAAGGAGCGCTACGAGATCTATTGCACGCCCTGCCATGGCTATCTCGGCGACGGAGACGGCATGATCGTCCGGCGCGGCTTTCCGCAGCCGCCCTCCTTCCACGACGAGGCGCTGCGCAATGCCCCGACCCGGCATTTCTACGAGGTCGCCACCAATGGCTGGGGGGCGATGTATTCCTATGCCGACCGCGTCAGGTCGGACGACCGCTGGGCCATCGCCGCCTATATCCGGGCCTTGCAGACCAGTCAGAACACCGCCGCGGCCGAGTTGCCGGAGACGGTGCGGGGGACGTTGCGATGAGCCGCCGTCCGCTGATCGCCGCCTTCGGCGCGGCATTGATCGGGGGAGCGATCTGCGCCGTTGGAGCACTGACGGATCCGCAGGCGGTGCTGCGCGGCTGGCTGGCTTCCTTCGCCTTCTGGATCGGGCTGCCGCTCGGCGCCATGATGCTGCTGTTCGCCCATGATTTGACCGGCGGACGCTGGGGAGCAGCAGCCGTGCCGGCCCTGCGGGCCATGGTGGCTTTCCTGCCGCCGATGCTTCTGCTGCTGGTGCCGGTGCTGGCCCTGCTGCCGGAGCTGTATCCCTGGGCGCGGGCGGCCGAAGCCGCGCATCTGAAGAACCGCTTCTACCTGAACGCTCCCTTCTTCTACGGACGGACGGCGGTCTATGCCATGGTCTGGCTAGGGCTGGCCCTGGCGATTCTGCTGCGGCAGGAACGAGCGCGCAATCCGCTGGCGGCGCCCGGGCTGATCCTGTTGGGGCTGACCGTCACCTTCGCATCCTTCGACTGGTTCATGTCGATCGAGCCGGATTGGGGCTCCAGCATCTACGGGATGATGATCGTCGGCGGCCAGCTTCTGGGCGCCCTGGCGCTGGCGACATTGGCCGCCGTGCTGGGTGGACGGACGGATGCCGGGCAGCGCCACGACCTGAGCAGCCTGCTGACCACCGCCATCCTGCTGTGGTTCTACCTGTCTTTCATGCAGTTCCTGATCGTCTGGCAGGAGAACCTGCCGCAGGAGATCACGTGGTACGTCGCCCGCCTGTCCGGCGGCTGGGGCTGGGCCGCGGCGTTGGGTGCGCTGGCGCAAGGGGCTTTGCCCTTCGCAGCCCTGATCTGGTGGCCGGTGAAGCGCAGCCGGGGCGGGTTGGCCGCCGTCTGCCTGCTGCTGCTGGCGGCGCATCTGCTGGAATGCTGGTGGCTGATCCTGCCGGGGCTGGCCGGCGGCTTCACCTGGTATGCCCCGGCAGCCGCGCTGGCGATGGGCGGGGCGTGCATGACGGTGCTTCTTTGGCGGCTCTCCACCCGGCCGGCCACGCGGCCCGTCGGCCGGCTGGCGGAGGAGGTCGGCCATGGATAAGGCCACGCGTATCGGCCGGTCCGGCGTTGCGGGTGCTGCCGCGGCACTGCTGTTCGGATGGCTGCGGCAAGGTCGCGCCCGGAGACCGAAGCATAAGCCGCAGCAGGAAGGCAGCAACCCGGACACGCGGTTCGAGGCGCGGGACACCCCACCCTGGCTGTTCCCGGTGCTGGGCGGGTTGGCGGCAGGCCTGATCGTGGCGGTCGTGGTGTCGTTGCTGCTGATTTTCCCCAACGCAGCCAGGGACGAGAACCATGCGCTGACGACGCCGATGCCGGAGCCGCGCCTGCAAACCGATCCCGTCGCCGACCTCAAGCGCTACAAGGCACAGGCGATGGAACGGCTGACCGGCTATGGCTGGGCCGACCGCGCGCATGGCATCGCCCACATCCCTATTAACGAAGCGATGCGCCGTGTTGCCGAGCACGGCATCGCCGACTGGCCGGCCGATGCAAGGCGGGGGGCGCAGCGATGACAAGGTTCGCAATGGCTGCCCTGCTGTTCCTGTTGTCGATTCCCACCGCCGGCGCGCAGGCCTCTCCCGCCACCCTGCTGCCGGGAAGCTTCACCGAGTTCGCTTTCGATCAGCGCCCGGGAGCACAACTGCCGCGTGACGTCAGGCTGCGTGACGAGGCTGGTCATGCGGTCACGACCGCCTCCCTGTTCGACAGGGGCAAGCCGCTGGTCCTGGTCTTCGATTATTTCCGCTGCACGACGCTGTGCGGGGTGGTGCTGGGCGATCTGGCGGCGGCGCTGGCGCAGGTGCCGCTGACACCGGGCAAGGACTATGCGGTGATGGCGGTCAGCTTCGATCCCGACGACAGCCCGGCCGACGCCGCGGCGCTGAAGGCCAGGCATTTCGAACGCGATCCGGCGCTGGCCGGTGCCATTCACGCGTTGGTGAGCGATGCCACTGATCGGGGGCGCGAGGTGCGCCGCCTCGCCGATGCCGCCGGCTTCCACTACCGCCTCGACGAGACGACGGGGCAGTATGCCCACCCGGCGGGCGTGGTGCTGGTGTCGCCGGGAGGGACGGTTTCCCGCTACATCCTGGGGGTGGGCTACGACCCGACCGATCTGCGGCTGGGACTGGTCGATGCCTCCAGGGGAGCCGTCGGATCGGTGGCCGACCATCTGCTGCTGCTCTGCTACGGCTATGACGCTGCGCAGGGCCGCTACAACGCCGAGGTGGGCCGGCTGATCCAGGCGACCGGGGTTCTGTCGGTGCTGGCACTCGGGCTGCTGGTCTGGCGCGCCGCGCGCCGGCCGGGACGGGGGTGAGGGCGACGATGGGCAGCCTGCAACTCCTCCCGCCCAGCGCGTCGGCCCATGCCGCGGACATGGACTGGCTGTTCGCCGCCCTGTTGGGTGTCAGCGCCTTCATCCTGCTGCTGGTCTTCGGGCTGATGATCCTGTTCTGCATCCGCTACCGGAAGGGCAGCAAGGTGGAGCGCGGCAACCGGCTGGGCCGCACCTGGAGGGTCGAGGTCGCCTGGACCGGCCTGACCTTCGCCGCCTTCCTCGTCCTCTATTTCTGGGGAGCGAACCTCTATGTCCGCATCCACAGCCCGCCCAGCGACGCCACCGACATCTATGTCGTCGGCAAGCAGTGGATGTGGAAGATCGAGCATCCCGGCGGCCAGCGCGAGATCGACACGCTGCATGTCCCGGTCGGCAGGCCAGTGCGGCTGGTGCTGACCTCCCAGGACGTGATCCACGACTTCGCCATCCCCGCTTTCCGCATCCGCCAGGACGCCGTCCCCGGCCGTTACGAGACGCTGTGGTTCACCCCGACGGAGATCGGCGAATACCGGCTGTTCTGCGCCGAGTTCTGCGGCACCTGGCATGCGCGGATGGGCGGCACCGTCGTGGTGATGGAGCCGTCCGACTTCCAGCGCTGGCTGGACAGCCAGGATCCCGGACCCAGCCTGGCGCAGGAGGGCGAGGCGCTGTTCAGCAGCTACGGTTGCAGCGGCTGCCATGGCGGCGCCAGCACCGTCCACGCGCCGAAGTTGGAGGGACTGTTCGGCCGCCCGGTGCCGCTGGAGGACGGGCGCACCGTCATCGCCGACGACCGCTATCTCCGCGATTCGATCCTGATGCCGAAGGCGGAGATCGCCGCCGGCTATCCCCCGGTCATGCCCTCCTTCGCCGGGCAGATCGGCGAGGACGATCTTTTGAAGCTCGTCGCCTACATCAAATCGCTTGCCGACAAAACGGCCGACAGCGCGGAAAGGCCTGCTCCATGACGACCGCAACCGTGACCGGCAAACCGGAAGAACCCGTCGTCGCGACAAAGAACTACCTGACGGAGGGCGGCGTCACGCTGCGCTCCTGGCTGCTGACCAGAGACCACAAGCGGATCGCCATCCTCTACACCCTGTCGATCACCTTCTTCTTCTTCGTCGGCGGGGCGGCGGCGACGCTGATCCGGCTCAATCTGGTGACGCCGCCGGGCATCTTCACGCCGGACATCTACAACCGGCTGTTCACGCTGCATGGCGTGATCATGGTCTGGTTCTTCCTGATCCCGTCGATCCCCAACACCATGGGCAATTTCCTGATCCCGCTGATGATCGGCGCCAAGGATCTGGCCTTTCCGCGCCTGAACCTGCTCAGCTGGTATCTGTATGTCGGTGCCGGTTTCCTGGCGCTGTTCGCCATCCTGATCGGCGGGGTCGATACCGGCTGGACCTTCTACACGCCGTTTTCCTCGCTCTATTCCAACGGCTATGTGGTGCTGGCGCTGGCCGCCGTGCTCGCGGTGGGATTCTCGTCGATCCTGACCGGGCTGAACTTCATCGTCACCACCCACCGCATGCGGGCACCGGGGATGACGTGGTACCGGTTGCCGGTGTTCGTCTGGTCGAACTACGCCACCTCCGTCATCATGGTGCTGGCGACGCCCGTGCTGGCGATCACGCTGATCCTGGTGGCGGCGGAACGGCTGCTGAAGGTGGGCATCTTCGACCCGGCGCTGGGCGGCGACCCGCTGCTGTTCCAGCACCTGTTCTGGTTCTACTCCCACCCCGCGGTCTACATCATGATCCTGCCGGGCTTCGGCGTGATCAGCGAGATCGTGCCCTGCTTCGCCCGCAAGCCGCTGTTCGGCTACAAGTTCGTGGTGTGGTCGAGCATCGCCATCTCGGTCATCGGCTTCTTCGTGTGGGCGCACCACATGTTCGTCGCCGGCATCTCGCTCTATGCCGGGCTGGTCTTCTCGCTGCTCAGCTACGTCATCGCGGTGCCGTCGGCGATCAAGGTGTTCAACTGGACCGCCACGCTGCACAAGGGCTGGATCAGCTTCGACGCCCCCATGCTGTATGCCCTGGGCTTTATCGGGCTGTTCACCATCGGCGGGCTGACCGGGCTGTTCGTCGCCAACCTTGCTTTCGACGTGCATGTCACCGACACCTATTTCGTCGTGGCGCATTTTCACTACATCATGGTCGGTGGGATGGTCAGCGCCTATTTCGGCGGGCTGCATTACTGGTGGCCGAAGGTAACCGGGCGGCTCTATCCGGAATGGTGGGCGCGCATCGCGGCATTGCTGATCTTCTTCGGCTTCAATTTGACCTTCTTCCCGCAGTTCATTCTGGGCTATCTGGGCATGGAGCGGCGTTACTATTCCTACCCGCCGGAATTTCAGGCCTGGAACATCTTCTCGTCGGCCGGGGCGTCGGTGCTGGCGGTCGGCTATGCCCTGCCCTTCTTCTATCTCGGCTGGTCGCTGTTCCGCGGCAAGCGGGCGGGCGCCAACCCGTGGGCGGCAACCGGGCTGGAGTGGCAGACTCCCTCCCCTCCCCCCACCCACAATTTCGACCGGACCCCGACCGTCACCCGACCGCCCTACCAGTACCGGCCGGAACCGGAGCCTCAGGATGTCTGACGCAGCGCCCGCTTCCCAAAGCGCTCCCCAGCCGGAACCGCAATACGCGACGGTGGAGCAGCAGGCGGAGGCCGCCAGCTTCGGCATGTGGGTGTTCCTGGCGACGGAGGTCCTGTTCTTCGGCGGCATGCTGCTGGCCTACACATGGCTGCGCGCCAACCATCCGGACGGCGTGGCGGAAGCCGGACGCCATACCACGGTCGTCATCGGATCGGTCAACACGCTGGTGTTGCTGACCAGCAGCTTCACCATGGCCTGGGCCGTCCATGCCGCGGAACACGGCCGGCAGAAAGCGCTGACGCGGCTGTTGTCGGCCACGGCGCTGCTGGGGCTGCTGTTCCTGGGGCTCAAGGGCTACGAGTACCATGGCGAGTGGACCGAACATCTGGTTCCGGGGCTTAATTTCCATCAGGACGGTCCGCATGCCCGGACAATCGAGCTGTTCTATTTTCTCTATTTCCTGCTGACGGGACTGCACGGCATCCATGTCACCATCGGCATCGTCCTGATCGCACTGCTGGCGGTGCGGGCACGGCGCGGCGCCTTTTCAGCGCGTTATTATACGCCGGTGGAGGTGACGGGCCTGTACTGGCATTTCGTGGACATCGTCTGGATCTTCCTCTACCCGCTGATCTATCTGGTCGGACGGAGCGGCCCATGACGACAAGGACGACGGGACTTCCGCGCTCTTACCTGTTCACCTGGGCGGCACTGGTGGGGCTGCTGGCGGCGACGATGGCCCTTGCTTATGTGCCGATGCCGGGGCCGCTGAACCTCGTGCTGGCGCTGGGCATCTCGGCAGTGAAGGCGCTTCTGGTGCTGGCGCTGTTCATGAAGCTGTTCCGCGCCCCGGCGCTGACCCGGGCCGCAGCGGCGGCCGGGCTGTTCTGGCTGGCGGTCCTGTTCGCTCTGTCGGCCACCGATTATCTGACCCGCAAGGTTGAACCCGCTGGCGACCTGTCGGCACCGACCGGCCGGGAATACCAGCAGGGCGACCGCTGAGCGCCTTGGCAGAACAGTCTTGCCGGAACAAGGAGTCAGACGCCATGCACTCGGATGCCACCAGCCGGCTTGTCGATGCCGTGGTCCGTACCCGCCGGATGCTGGAAGCCGCAAGGCGCAACACGGCCGGGCATTTCGGCGAGGATGACCGCAATCGCCGCAAGCTTGCGGTGCTGACGGACATCCGCGACCTGCACAGCCGCATCATCCGGCCCATCGTCCTGTCCCGTCAGCAAATCGTCCGCGACGTCGGCACCGTGTGGTTCCAGGAGGACATCGGTCTCGTCCACGAGATGCCGCGCGCCATCGTCCATTTCACCTCCATCGACAACGCCGAGGATGCGCCGCGGGCCTACATGACCATCCATGTCGGGGAGGACGGCACGACCTCCATTTCGGAAAACTTCCTGACGCCGGTGAAGACGACGGACGTGCGGAGCTGCCGGTTGGACGATCTCGACAGCGAAGCGGTCGCACTGGCGATCGACCGGTTTCTTGCCAAGGCAATGCAGGGGTAGCTGGGGGACCGCACCGGGACGATGGGCCGGCTCGCCTTGTTAAGGCAAAATTGGTTTTCCATAAGCCATGCTTGACTCCTGCACGGATTTTGTGTGCAGTGCAGCATAAACCCCGCTCATGAACCTGGACGGCCGCCCGCCGGATCGAGGCGCCCAACCGAGGTCACTCCCCCACTCCATGACGGCTGGAGTTGTCATGATCGAGTTGATCTTCGTGGTTTGCCTTGTTTCCAGTCCGGACCGCTGCACCGTCGAACGCCCGCAGTTCCAGGAGCCGTTCGTCAACGTGATGGCCTGTTCGCGCACCGGCCTGTTCCGGGCCGCCGAATGGGCGGAGCAGCACCCGAAATACACGGTGCGCCGCTGGAAGTGCGAACCGCGCCAGATCTGACGCCATAGGATACGGTGGTACCATCGCATCTTCTCCGAAAGAGGCCCACCTCTTTTGAGCCACCCAACTCCATCCGCATCCATGATTGTTATATATGCCAATCATCGATGGTCCATGGACTCAGCCCCATGGACAGGGGTGGAAGGGGTTTGGGCATGCCTGTTCGCATCGCGTTCATCCTTGCCGCGGCATTGCTGGCGGCTGCTCCGGCAGCCGCCGGCCCGGCCAACGACTACCCCACGGCGGCGCGGGCCGATTACGTGATCGCCTGCATGGCGTCGAACGGACAGTCGCACATCGTCATGGAGAAATGCGCCTGCAGCATCGACGCCATCGCCGACCGCATCACCTATGACGATTACACCGCCATCGAGACGGTGAAGGTGATGGCCGACCAGCCGGGCGAACGGGCCGGGATCTTCCGCAGCTCCGGATGGGCCAAGGACCTGATGGACCGTTTCCGCCAAGCCCAGGTCGCCGCAGACCGCCAGTGCTTCTGAGGGCGCCAGTGCTTCTGAGGGAAAGCTACAGCGCCGGATCGCCCTTGGCGGCACCGGTTGTCAAAGGAACGCTGTGGGTGAAGGTGGCGCCCTTGGTGTCCTGCGCGACCACCTCCAGGCTGCCGCCACCGGTGGGCAGGACGCTGAAGCGCAGGTTCGGGTCCTCGCTGATGGAAATGTCGGTGTCCGCCTCCAGCACCGTCTGGCCGCCGGCGCGGATGATGATCGACTGGATATAATGGGCGGGGATGTAGGTGCGGCTGACCTGGTCGAACTGGAGCCCGCTGCTGTTGGGGTGGCTGACCATGACCTGAGCGGTCGCGGGGCTGCCGGGGGACAGCGTTTCCGGAAGCTTCACCTTGATGCGGCCGAGACGCGCCATCGCCTCCTGCGGATCCTTGACGGCCGGGGCGGAGCAGCCGCCGGCGGCCTTCACGTGGACCACCGTCATCAGAAAGCGGCCGTCCTGCGTCTCGCCCACGGCATGGAGGTTCGTGTATTCGTTGACGCGCACGCGGGTCTCGATGCTGCTGCCGGCACTGGCCGGGCCGAAGCGGAAGGTGGCGGCCAGCGGCACCGGGTTCTTGTCGACCAGCAGGGACAGCGACTTCAGGCGAAGCGACGGCTCCACCTCGATCCGCACCGGGACCAGAGCCGCGTCATGGGCACGGGCCGGAGCGTCGATGCGGATGAGGGCGCCTGCCTCCTCGACCGGACGGTCCTTGAAATACATGCCCTGCAGAATGTCCCAGCGCGCGGCATCCTCCGCCGCATCGGTGGCGGCAAGACCCGGCGTGGACAGGACGATCAGGAGGCCGGCCAGCAGTCCCATCGGCGGATGTCGCATCATCGCTCCCGCTCCTATTCCCATTCCAGTTCGGCAAAGGTCGCCGTGACGTTGCGCGGGTTGTATGCATCGAACAACAGCCAGCGCTCCCGTTCCTCCTCCGCCACATGGGCGACGGCATCCTGGATGCCGCCACCCGCCTTCAGCACCCGGCGCACGCCCTCCACCAGCACCGTCAGGTAGCGCCGCTGGGCATCCAGCGCTCCCGGCCAGGCCACACGGGCCGGCCCATGGCCGGGGACGGCACGCACCGCCGGCACCCGCTCCAGCCGATCGATCACCCGAAGCCATCCCGTGGCATTGCCGTCGACCGCCGGGACATGGTCGACGAACAGCAGGTCGCCCGTGAACAGCGTTCCCGTCTTGCGGTCGAACACGGTCAGGTCGTTGTTGGTGTGCGCGGTCGGATAAGCGGTCAACACAAGGATGCGGTTGCCCAGGTCGACCCGCACCTCTTCCGCCACCGGCCGGTCCA
Organism: Azospirillum melinis; assembly: GCF_013340935.1. GTDB lineage: Bacteria > Pseudomonadota > Alphaproteobacteria > Azospirillales > Azospirillaceae > Azospirillum > Azospirillum melinis. The sequence continues at coordinate 237,800 of NZ_WHOS01000002.1, forward strand.
CCCGGACCGGAGCGATTCCAGCCGCCGCTCCGGCACCCAGCTCCTCGGCCAGCCGTTGACGATAGACCTCCTGGCGCGCGGCCAACGCGTCACGCAGGTTGGCATGTCCGGCGATGGGCACGCCGGCGAAGGCGGCGTTGCCGAAGACATGGTCGGGGTGCATGTGGGTGTTGATGACGATAACCGGTTTCCTGTCGGTCCGCGCCGCGATGGCCTCGCGCAGACGCACCCCCAACTCCGGCGTGCCGCCGGTGTCGATGACCGCGACGAAGCTGTCGCCAACGATGAAGCCCATGTTGGCCGTGTCTCCGGCGTTGTCCGGCGCCGGCTCGGCGATGGCCCCCTGATGGACGAGGACCCCGGGCGCCACTTCCGTTACCGGCAGAGGCTCCGCCGAAGCTGGCAGGGTGGCTGCGAGGAGGCATAGCGCAGCACCGCCGACGTTGAGGCCGACGTTGGTCCTCATGTCCGTGTGCCTTTACGGTCAACATCCCGGTCCCCCAGCCGATGGGCGAGCAGGCTGGCCACGGTCAGGTCGGCGGAGGTGCCGGGGTTGGTGCCCTGCCATTTCAGGCGCGCATCGAAGACGAACAGATGCTCCCGCCGGAGGGCCGCCGAGGATGCCGCAGCGATCTGCCGGTGCACCTCGCGGGCTTCGGACAGCACGGCCGTGGCGCGATCCTCCCCATGCTTGCGCAGGATATGGCTGTCGGGAAAGGCGGTGAGGAACTCCAGATAAATGGCTTCTGCGAGTGTAACGGCGTCGCTGTCCGGCATCGACCGGGCGCGGGCGACGCCGATGTCGAAGACATCCCGAAAGCCGTCGGCATACTGGGCGGCGATGCGGTCGCGCGACCGGGCCGCCGCCATCGCTGTGCGCAAATCCACCGTTGCCGCGCCGGCGACGTCATGCTCCGCCGCGCGGCCCAGGCCGCCGGGCGAGGCGAGGCGGATCGCCTCGAAGGCGGCGGCGGCATCCTCCACCGTCAGCACCGCCAGCACGGCGGACAGCCTGTCCCGCAGGGACCGCGCCTCCGCCATTTCGGCGGCGCGGGCCAGCGGGGCGCACAGCAGCAGGATGCCCAGGTTGGTGTTGCAGCCAACCACCGAGCGGGTGGCCTGCACCGCCCGCAGGATGCGCTCGCCGACCGCAGCGCCGGACCGCGCGATCTCCGGCGCTGCGGCCTCCGCCGACCGAAGGAAATCCTCCACCGTCATGCCATGGCCGGCAGCGTGCACATGGACGTTGCCGGGCTTCAGCGCCATCACCTCGGCCCGGCAAACAGCCATGAACAGCTCCGCAGTCGCAGCGCTCATCCACCTGTTCCTGCAAAGGACCGGTCGAGCATCTCTGAGGCAAGATGCCCGCCGTGGAAGCTTCGGCCGCTGTCGAGCGCTGTCACCACCGTGCGGGCCGGCGCGAACAGCAGCGGGTCGATGGCGTAGAAGTCCTTGTTCACCGCCGCAAACACTTCAGCGAAGGGGCGGCCATAGTCACGGGACACCGTGCTGGGCAGGCGTCGCGCCAGATCGGCGGCGGCATCGTCCGGTCCGGTGACGAAAAGCTGGACGGTGCCGCCGAACAGGATGGCGTCGTTGGTCCGCCCCATCGCCTCGACGAAGCCCTTGCCGGGGGGCGGCAGCGGGGCGACGCCGATGCCGTCGGCGACATGATCCAATGGGAAGCCCAGCGCATGGACCTTGTGCAGGGCGACCTCCAGCACGCGGGCGACGATCTGCACCGTGCCGGCGAGGCTGGCCGTCGGCGTCAGCACCAGCGTCAGCCGCTCCGCCGCCACCCTGCAATCGGCCGCGATCCGTTCGACCAGCGGTGTCGGCGGGACGGTGCCGCTTTCCAGCACCAGCACCGCATGGTCACCGCTGTCGGCATAGCCCAGCTCGTCGAACAGCGGCTCCTTTCGGGCGAGTGCGCGGCCGGGACCGGAGCCGAGCGCGAAGAAGGAGCCGCCATCGTCCTTGTGCGACAGGCTCCAGCCGGCATATTGGCTGCCGAGGCAAGCCAGCACCGGATCGGTGCTGTGCACCGCGACCTGGAAGGGCCAGCGGTCCGACCGGGTGTCCGCCTGGAGCGTCACCCGGCCGAGACCGCCCATGCACAGCTCGGCGATGCGGCGTCCGGCCTCCAGCCCGCCGGGATGGGCGATCCCGCCATCGACGATGGTGGCGCCGGCCACGCGGTCGATGCCGAGCCGCAACTGCACCGCATCGGCGATCAGAGCGGCGGCGAGCGGAGCGGACAGGGCCGACAGGCTGGGGCGCCCGATCATCGCACGTTGCGTCATCATTTGCCCTTTCCGGCGATGGTCCGCGCCGCGTCCATCGCATCCTGGAAATCGAAGGCGACGGCGGTGCCACCGGTCTGCATACGCTCCAGCAGATGGTGCTGGACCTTGAACTTGACGTTGCCGATGGCGAGAGCGCCGATGCCGACCGCGTTCGGTTGGGCAGGCAAGGAAACGCCGTCGTCCTGCACGCCGACCCCCTCCACTCCGGCCGGCGGCACGGCGTTGATGTCGGCGGCGGCGCGCAGACACTTGGCCGCGCGCAAATCGTCGGAGATCAGCACGGTCACCCCCGCCTTGCCGCAGGCCAGAACGACCTCCGCCCGCTCCATCAGCGCCGCCTTGCCGCCGGTCGATGTGTCGGCGCAGGACAGCGTGACGCCATAACGCCGGCCGAACTCCTCCGCCTTGCCCTGCACGGCCGACACGCCGCGGTGACTGACCAGGGTGACGTTGCCGCCGGCCTGGGCGGCGATCAGTCCGGCGATGCCGCCGACGACGCCGGTGGCGCCATAAACCTGGACATCCAGGCCGGTCAGACCCTCCACCCCCAGCCGCCGCAGCGCACGCTCGACCACGGCGACCATGGCCGCGGCGGTGGTGAAGGCGCCCGACGGGTCGGCGAAGACCGAGATCCGGAAGGGCGGGAACATCGCTTTGCGCGCCACCTCCAGCATGTCCAGCGCCAGCGCCGCATCGCGCCCGCCGATGAACAGGCCGGTCCGTGCTGCGTTCTTCGGATCGCGGGAGAACATGGCGTCCTGCGTCAGCGCCTCGACCTGCGCGGTCTCGATACCGGTGTAGGGCACCACAGTGTCGATGCCGGCATCCACGGCCATGTTGACGTCGAACGGGCTGACATTCGCCAGCGGCGTGATCATGTGCAGCACATAAGGGGCGCCCATGCCTGTCTCCCTCCGGTCAGTCTCCCGGGTCAATCTTCCGGATCACTCTCCGGCTGCCCGCCGTATCGCGGACGTGAAGTCCGCCTCGGCGGACAGGTTCCGCACCGTCGCGCCGACATTCCGCCCGCGGCAGACCATCACCTCCAGCGGTGAACCGGTCCAGCGCGTGCGCATCTCACCGGCCAGCCGCTCCGCCTGCCGGGCATCGCCGATGACGGCGAAGCCGGTCGGCCCCCAGCTGCTCTGGCCGACCCCGGCGATCCCCTGCGCCTCCAGCCAGGCCAGCGCCTCGGCCACCAGCGGGCTGGTGAAGCGGCCGCCCTGGGCGGGCGCGAAATGGTCGCCGACTGTGCGTTGAAGCTCGCCGATGGCCTGTCCGAACCGGTCGACGTCGCCCTCGGCCAGCGCCGGCAGGGCGACCATCAGCATCAGCCGGCACAGATGCGCCGCTGCGTCGGGCGGAAAGGGCGGCAACCGGCGGAATGCCTCGGCCTCCGGCGCACCGTGCAGGCCGTGGCCGCCACGATGGAGCAGGAGCAGGACGCGCCACTCCTCCGGAAACGGCGCCCGCGCGATGACCGGCGGCGCGGCGTCGAGCCCGCCCCGGCCACCGTCGAGCAGCACCCCGCCCTGCTCGAAAGCCGCCAGCCCGATGCCGGACCGGGCCCCCCGCTCCAGCGCGCGGGCCAGATCGCGGGCAGCCGTGCCGCGCCCTTCCAGGCAAACCAGCGCCGCGGCGACGGCGAGGTCCGTCTGGGTGCCGGAGCCCAGCCCGACATGGGACGGGATCGCCTCCTCCACCGTCACCGCGACGGCGTTGGGCAATCCAGCTTCGCGCCCAAGCCGTTCGACGCTGCGGCGGACACGCTCGGCCGATGGACCGCTGACGGTCAGCCGGTCGGCGGGCCGGACACGCAGGGCGATGGCCGGGCGGTCGATGGCGATGCCGAGACTGCCGAAGCGGCGCCCCAGCCCACCGTTCAGATCGACGAAGCCGGCATGCAGGCGCGCAGGCGCACGGACCCACACCTCCCCTATCCGATTGCGCTGGTGGCTCATCTGCATTCCCTTTGCGCGGGTCACCGCACAATGTTAGCGTTACGAACAAAATTGTCCGTAGCGCGAACGAGTATCCACGCGCGGTAGCCCGAACGGGGCCAGACATATCCAGTGAGGAAACCGGGCATGAAGCGGATGCTTTGCCTGTCGGGGACCGACCATGCCCAAGAATCGGACTCTCAACGTTGGGGCCGATGCTTGGGCGGAACGTGGCGAAGATCGCCAGCGTCCTTGAATTCGGCTTGAATTCTTTAGTCTGACTTCATTCATCCCACTCAGGCGATTGGGGGGCCATGACCTTCCACCCCGACATTCTCTGTCCGTTCTGCGGGCTCGGCTGCGGCGACATCAGGATCGACCGGGACCAGTCCGGCATCGCTCCACGACCAAGCGGCTGTCCGCAGGCCGACCGGCTGTTCCGACGCTCCATGGCGGTGCCGACGGATGCCCGTCTGGACGGAGCCGCCATTCCCATGGACGACGCCATTGCCGAGGCGGTCCGGCTACTGGGGTCCAGCCGCGCACCGCTGATCGCCGGACTGACGGCCGATGTGGAGGGCGTGCTCGCCGCGCTCAGCCTCGCCGAACGCATCGGCGCGACCGTGGATCATGAGCGGTCGGATGCCCTGTTCCGCAATATGGCGGTCCTGCGCCGCTTCGGCTGGTCGGTGACCACGCTGGCGGAGCTGCGCAACCGCTGCGACCTCGTCCTGGTCGTGGGTCCGGACCCGGCCGCGGCCTTTCCACGCCTGTGGGAGCGCTGGGTGGTCCCGGAACCGGCCTTCGCTGGCGGCAATGGCCGGAGCGTCGTCTTCCTGGGCGGGGAACCGTTGCCGGAAACCGTGCGGTGCCTTGGCGCCAGGGTCGAAACAAGTGGCCTGGATACCGGCGCTGAGACCGATCTGGCGACGCTGGTCGGCCGGCTGAGGACGGCATTGGCCGGACGTTTGGCGGCGGGCGATCCGATGGCGGCCTTGGCCACCCGGTTGCGTTCCGCCCGCTATGCGGTGGTGGTGTGGGCGGCGGGACTGTTCGAGGGGCCGCAGCCGGACCTGATCGTCGAGGGGCTGGTGCGGCTGATCCGTACGGTGGACGGCACCACCCGCTGCGCCGGCCTTCCCTTGTCCGGGGCCGACAATCTGATCGGCGCCAATCAGGCCTGCGGCTGGCGCACCGGCTTTCCCTTGCGCACCGGTTTCGATGGCGGCGGACCGCTGCACGATCCGGAACGCTTCGACTGGCACTCGCGCCTGCGCGATGCCGACGTGACGCTGTGGATTTCCGCCTTCCGTCCGGAGACACCACCCCTCACCACCGGCGGCAGCGTCATCATGCTGGCGCCGCCGGAGACGATTGTTGCGCCGGAGCCGGTGCTGTTCATTCCGGTGGGTACTCCGGGCATCGACCATCCGGGCGACGTGTTCCGCACCGACGGCGTTGTCGCTCTTCATGCCGGCGCCCTGATCGACAGAGGTCTGCCGAGCGTCGCCGATGTGATCGGCCGGATGCTGGCGGCAATCGGCCAAAACGCCGAAACCAGGGAGGCCGCCGGATGCTGACGAAGCTTGCCGGCGGGCGGCTGTTCGATCCTGCCAACGGGCGGCATGGCGAGGTCGCCGACCTCTGGCTGCGCGACGACCGCATCGCCGCCGATCCGGGGCCGGGTGCCACGCCGGACGCGGTGCATGACGTGACCGGCAAGGTGGTGATGGCAGGCGCCATCGACATCCACAGCCATATTGCCGGCGGCAAGGTGAACCTCGCCCGCCTGCTGATGGGGGAGGAGCATGAACGACACCGCTTCGCCGGCCATGCCTGCGGCTGCGACAGGATCGGGGGCGGCAGCGGCATCGCCACGCCCTCCACCCACACCACCGGCGCCCGCTATATCGAGATGGGATTCACCGCCGCCTTCGAGCCGGCGATGCTGGGCTCCAACGCCCGGCATGCGCATCTCGAGATGAGCGACATCCCTTATATCGACACCGGCGGCTATCTGGTGCTGGGGAACGAAGATTTCCTGCTGGACCTGATCGCCACCAACGCCGGGCAGGCGGCGGTCAACGATTATGTCGCCTGGATGCTGATGGCGACCCAGAGCCTTGCCGTCAAGGTGGTCAACCCCGGCGGCATCAACGCCTTCAAGTTCAATGCCCGCTCGCTCGACCTGGACGAGGCCGGGCCGCATTACGGCGTCACGCCGCGCAGTGTCCTGACGGTGCTCGCCCGTGCGGTCTACGAGTTGGGGCTGCCTCACCCGCTGCATGTCCATGGCTGCAATCTGGGGGTTCCCGGCAACGTCACGACGACGCTCGACACCATCCAGGCGGCATCGGGACTGCCGATGCACATGACGCACATCCAGTTCCACAGCTACGACACGGCGGGAGACCGCAAATTCTCTTCCGGTGCCGCGGCGCTGGCGGAGGCGGTGAACCGGACGCCGACCCTGTCGGTGGACATCGGGCAGGTGATGTTCGGGCAGACGGTGACGGCATCGGCCGACACCATGGCGCAGCGTCACACCGCCCCCCTCGCCCACCCCCGCAAATGGCTGGCGATGGACATCGAATGCGATGCGGGATGCGGCGTGGTCCCTTTCCGCTACCGCGACAAGTCCTATGTCAACGCGCTGCAATGGGCGATCGGGCTGGAGCTTTTCCTGCTGCTCGACGATCCCTGGCGGGTGTTCCTGACCACCGACCACCCCAACGGCGCGCCCTTCACCTTCTATCCGGAGCTGATCCGGCTGCTGATGGACCGCGATTACCGGCTGGCGAAGCTGGCCGAAATCCATCCCGACGCGCCGGCCCACACCACGCTGGGCTCCATCGCACGCGAATACACGCTGGCCGAGATCGCCATCATGACCCGCGCGGCACCGGCCCGCATCCTGGGGCTTGCCGACCGCGGCCATCTGGCGCCCGGTGCTTCGGCCGACGTCACCGTCTACAGCGATTTTACGGACCGCCGCGCGATGTTCGAACGGCCCGATCTGGTCTTCAAGAGCGGACGGCTGGTGGTGCGCGACGGCGTGCTGGTGGCGATGGCGCAGGGCTGCACCCATGTCGTCCGTCCCGGCTTCGACGATTTGATCGAGCGCCGCATCGCCCGCCATTTCGACGAGCGCATCGGCCTGCCGATCAAGCATTTCCGCATCCAGGACGCGGAGATCCGCCATGGCGCCGGTCCGCAGCTCCATCCCTGCCGGCGGCGGGAGGTGCCGTGATGGCGGAAATGCAGATCAACGGCGTGCGCATCGAGGACACGTTCGCCGAGGCGTTTCCGATGACCTATACGCGGCTGGTTATCACCGCCGACACGCCCGCCTGGGTGGAGGCGGCGACCTCCAGCCTGACCGGCTTCGCCACCTCGGTCATCGGCTGCGGTTGCGAGGCGGCGGTGGAGCGGCGGCTGACGCCGGAGGAAACGCCGGACAGCCGGCCGGGTGCCGCGGTGATGATCTTCGGCATGTCCACCGGCGACCTCGCCAAGCTGGTGGTCAACCGGGTCGGGCAGTGCATCATGACTTCGCCGGGGTCGGCCTGCTATGCCGGGCTTCTCCAGGGGACCAAGCGCATCCCGCTCGGCGGGGGCTTGCGCTATTTCGGCGACGGGCACCAGATTTCCAAGAAATTCGGCGACCGCCGCTTCTGGCGCCTGCCGGTGATGGATGGTGAGTTCGTCTGCGAGGACAGCGTCGCCGTGGCCAAGGGCATCGGCGGCGGCAATTTCCTGATCCTGGCCGCCAGCCACCGCCAGTGCCTCGCCGCGGCGGAGGCGGCGGTCGCGGCGATCCGGCCCTTGCCCGGAGTCATCCTGCCCTTCCCCGGCGGGGTGGTGCGGTCGGGGTCCAAGGTGGGGTCCAAATACAAGGCGCTGATCGCCTCCACCAACACGCGATTCTGCCCGACCTTGCGGGCGGTCGAACCGGAAACGCTGCTGGCCCCGAACGTCGAAGCGGTGCTGGAACTGGTGCTGGACGGCATCGACGAAGCGGCGATCCGCGCCGGGATGCGGGCCGGCATCGCCGCCGCCGCAGCCGGTGGGACGGCGGCCGGCGTGCTGGCGATCACCGCCGGGAATTACGGCGGCAAGTTGGGGCCGCACCATTTCCACCTCCATGAGGTGATGGGCGAGGTGATGGGCAAGGTGATGGAATGAGCGGCATGACCCTGACCTTCCGCGGCGATGCCGGAACGGCGGTGGACATGTCCGCCCTGCTGCCCGAACGGCTGGCCGGCCTGACGGCCGACGAGGTCGCCGGACTGCCGCTGCCCTGTGGCGGTGGGGTGGCGACCGTCGGCGGGATGTTCGAGGTGTCGGCGGGCGATGCGGCCGAGGGGCTGCTGATCCGGCCGGGACAGGCCGTCCTGCACCGGGTCGGCGCCGGCATGGCGTCCGGACGCATTCTGGTGGAGGGCGACGCCGCAAGCCACGCCGGTGCCGGGATGAGCGGCGGACTGCTGCGCATCGCCGGCAATGCCGGGGATGCCCTGGGCGGCGCCCTGCCCGGCCTGCCGCTGGGGATGCGCGGCGGTCTGATCAGCGTCGGCGGCAATGCCGGTGACCGGGCGGCCGAACGGATGCGCCGCGGCATCATCGTCATCGACGGGCCGGTCGGCGCCTATGCCGGCGGCTTCATGGTTGCCGGGACGCTGGCCGCCGGTGGCGGCTGCGGTCCGCATCCGGGATTCGGCATGCGGCGCGGCACGCTTCTGATGGGCAGGGCGCAGGACGAAGCACCCGGAGGCTTTGCCGACGGCGGCACGCGGGACTGGCTGTTCCTGCACCTGCTGCGGCGCGCCCTGGAGGGAACCGGAAGCTGGTTCGAGCGCGCGGGCACCACCCGCGCCCATCGGTTCATCGGCGACCTTGCGGAGGGAGGGCATGGTGAGATTCTGGCAATGGCCTGAGCGACGAACCCGCTTATCGAAGCCACGGCGGCTGGTTGCCGCCGTCCTGCCATTCCTTGGCCTGCTGGCCCTTGTTGCGCCACCGGCGACCGCGCAGGGGAACGGTTCGCAGGACCCCGGCGCCACGGTGGTGCTGATCGGCTATCTGGCACGCCAGGAGGATCCGCGCACCCCGCTCAGCTTCCTGGAGCCGGTCGCGACCGACGAAGGGCTTCAGGGAGCCCGACTCGCGCTCGCCGACAACAACACGACCGGCGTCTTCCTGAAACAGAGCTACCGGCTGGTGGAGCAGGTCCTGCCGCAGGACGGCGACATCTCCGCCGGGGTAAAGGCACTGGCCGACGAGGGGGTGCGCTTCGTCGTCGCCGATCTGCCGGCCGATGCGCTGCTCGCCGCCGCCGACCGGCCGGAAGCCAAGTCCATGGTGCTCTTCAACGCGCGCGCCAGCGACGACGCGCTGCGCAACGAGCAATGCCGCGCCAACATCCTGCACACCGCCCCCAGCCGGCGCATGCTGGCCGATGCGCTGGCACAATATCTCGCCTGGAAGAAATGGCCGCGGTGGAGCCTGCTGGCCGGCCGCGATCCTGGCGATGCGCTCTATGCCGAGGCCGTCCGCCGCGCTGCCAAGCGCTTCGGCGGCCGGATCGTCGATGAGAAGTCCTGGACCTTCGACACCGGGAACCGGCGCACCGACACTGGCGTCACCACCATCCAGTCGGACATCCCGCTCGCCACCCAGGGGCCGGATTACGACGTGCTGGTCGTGGCCGACGAAGCGGGTGATTTCGGCGACTATCTCGACGGACGCACCTGGTATCCGCGCCCGGTCGCCGGCACCCAGGGTTTGACCGCCACCGCTTGGTCGCGGGTGAACGAACAGTGGGGCGGCACCCAGTTGCAAAGCCGGTTCGAAAAGCTGGCCGGACGCTGGATGACCCCTCGCGACTATGCCGCGTGGCTGGCGGTGCGCAGCGTCGGGGAGGCGGCGGCCCGCACCGGCGCCACCGGCTTCGACGGCCTGACCGGCTACCTGCACAGCCCCGATTTCGAGTTGGCGGGCTTCAAAGGGGAAGCGCTGTCCTTCCGTGCCTGGGACGGGCAGATGCGCCAGCCCATCCTGATCGCCGGACCGCGGATGCTGGTCTCGGTGTCGCCGCAGGAAGGATTCCTGCACCCGGTCACACCTCTCGACACGCTCGGCGACGATGCGCCGGAAAGCAAATGCCGTCTCAACCGATAGGGCGGACCCAACAAGGCGGACCACACCATGCGATTCCTGCTGTCCTGCACCCTGCTGCTTCTCGCCGGCCCGGTCCTGATGGCCGAGCCCCTCCTAGCCGAAACCATTTTCGTGTCCAACGAGAAGGACAACCAGATCGCCGTGGTCGACGGCGACAGCCTCCAGATCAAAAACAAGATCAAGGTCGGCCGGCGTCCGCGCGGCATCACGCTGAGCGCCGACGGGACGCAGCTTTACGTGTGCGTCGGCGACGACAACCGCATCGACGTGGTGGACATCGCCAGCGGCAAGATCGTCCACACATTGCCGTCCGGCCCCGATCCGGAACTGTTCGTGCTGTCGCCCGACGGGACGAAGCTTTACGTCGCCAACGAGAACGACAACATGGTGACGGTGATCGACGTCGCCGAACGCAAGGCCATCGGCAACATCCAGGTCGGTGTCGAGCCGGAAGGGATGGGGATCAGCCCCGACGGCAAGATTCTGGTCAACACCTCCGAAACCACCAACATGGCGCACTTCATCGACACGGAGAAGCACGCTGTCGTCGGCAATGTTCTGGTCGACAGCCGGCCGCGCGTCGCCCGTTTCACCGACGACGGCAAGCAGGTCTGGGTGTCGAGCGAGATCGGCGGCACGGTCAGCGTGATCGACGCGGCGGCCCACAAGGTGATCAAGAAGATCCGGTTCGAGGTCACCGGCGTCCGGCGCGAGGCCATCCAGGCCGTGGGCATCCAGATGACGAAGGACGGCAAGCGCGCCTTCGTGGCGCTGGGTCCGGCAAACCGTATCGCCGAGATCGACACCGGCAGCTTTGAAGTGAAGCGCTATTTTCTGGTCGGGCAGCGCGTCTGGAACCTCGCCTTCTCCCCCGACGAGAAACGGCTCTACACCACCAACGGCATCAGCAACGATCTGTCGGTGATCGACTTGGAGCGCAACAAGGTGATCAAGAGCATTCCGGTCGGCGGCGCGCCCTGGGGCATCGTCGTAAAGCCGTGAGCGGACGGAACCCCTTGCCGGCCCGTCCGGTTGATGGGGATGGCCGGGTGCGTCGGCAAACTGCCGACAATGGCCCGACGCGGCGTGCGGCAGGACCGGACGGTCCTGAACCGCCTCGCCAGGATTGTCCATCCCCGGAGACCCACGATGAAACGCTTCACCACCCTGCCCTTGACAGGCCTTGCATTGGCCGCCGGCCTTGCGATTACCGCACTGCCGGCTTCGGCGCAATCCAGTGGCAACCCCACCGGCAATCCGACCAACGGCTCCACCAGTACCAGCACGCAGAACGCCCCGGCCGGTACCACCGGACAATTGCCGCCCGACTCCCTGCCCGGCAAGCGCCAGGGCGCCATCGGCGGCGCTCCGGTTCCGCAGGGCAGCTCCGGCAGTTCCACCGACAGCACCAACGCCCCGACCGGACAGCTTCCGGGCGGCTCCCTCCAACAGGAAAGGCAGGGCGTGATCGGCGGTTCTCCCGTCACCCAGGGCGGCTCGGGCCAATCGACCGGCAAGCAGGACAGCCAGTAACCGGGACCATTTCCGGCTTCCTGATAGACCCGCGACCGCCGCCCTCCCGAAGATGGGGTAGGACTGCCCGAAAGACCGCGCCATCCCGGTCCTTATACGGTCAACGGGACGGCGGCGGTTGCGATTTCAAGTTACTCCGGACCTCTTTTGAGAGTTTGTTGGCAAAACAAACAAGATGCCATAATGCCTGCCGTGACCGACGCCGTGGCCGCAGCTATCCGGCCATCAATCATGCTGGATCGACATGCCCGCATGACCGCGACGGTCCTCCAATGATTTCAAAATCCATGGGAGAAAGCGGCGATGGGCATGTGGCAGGGGTCATCCCCGAAAATCAATCGCGTGCTGGTGGGCGAATCCTTGGTCGGCGACGGCAACGAGGTCGCCCATATCGACCTGATCATGGGACCGCGCGGCAGTGCGGCGGAAACCGCCTTCTGCAACGCGCTGACCAACAACAAGGACGGCTTCACCAGCCTTCTGGCGGTCATCGCCCCCAACCTGCAATGCAAGCCCTCCACCATCCTGTTCAACAAGGTGACGATCAAAGGGGCGGAACAGGCGGTGCAGATGTTCGGGCCGGCCCAGCATGGCGTCGCCAAGGCGGTCGCCGACTGCGTCGCCGCCGGCACCATCCCGCAGGATGAGATCGACAACATCTTCATCTGCGTCGGCGTCTTTATCCATTGGGAAGCCAAGGACAATGCCAAGATCCAGGACTACAACTACCGCGCCACCAAGGAAGCCATCGAACGCGCGGTGTCCGGCTATCCAGGCCTCAAGGAACTGCTGAACCAGAAGGATTCGGCCAAGCATCCCTTCGCCGCCTGACGCCGGGTCCGGTGGCGTCCTGCCGAATGGCGGTGTCCGGATCACCGTCATGGAGTACGCCACCGGCCGCATCCGGGCCAGCGCGATAGGACCAGATACCGTCCATGCGCCAAACATCTCTTTACCCGCGAATCGAAGAAAACGACACCGCCGGCCATCGCCGAAAACTTCATTTATATTTTTAACAAAAAATATTTATTTTGAATTCTCCGGCAAATCAGCGGGTACCGCATAGATTTTTTCTAATTCTAACAAGAAAATTCCCCGGATTTCTTGCTGCAGCGCAATAAATCTGGCCTAAATTATCTCAGAACTATCCATTGGGATGATGGTCGACTTGCGGACTCACGGGTACAGTTTCCTAGTGGGCTCCCGCGGCAATGTTGCCTGATCGCCCATTCCAGCGGAGGATGCGGACATGAAGACCTGGCGCAAGCCGACAATTGTCGAGATTTCGGTCGGTACCGAAATCAACGCCTACGCCTGCGCCGGTTTGTAACCGGCAAAGGCGATCCATTCCTTGAACATCCTTGCACGTCTTCAACTCAGGCCGGCAGCGGCTCGAAATGGACGAAGAACTGCCCCGCATCGTCCGGCGCGCCCACATCGTAGTGCAGCGCGCAGAGCCGCAGCCGGCCGGCATTGCCCAACTCCGGACCCGACAGCATGGTGTGGAAACTCTCTCCTCCGAGCATGCGATGCGCGGTGGTGAGGTAAAGCCGTGAAAGGACCCGATCGCGCAGCATGGTGTCGAGCATCCGCGGCCCCGTCAGCAGATAGATGCTGCGCAGCCCCCGGCTGCCGAGTTCGCGGACCAGTGCCCCGCCTTCCACCGACGCGCCGGCACCGGCGACCAGCACCTCATAGCCGGCGCGCCGCCAGTGCGCAATCCGCTTGGGCGGAGCCTCAGCACCGGTGGCGACGATCACGCGCTGACCATGCCTTGCAGGCGAGATGGGCATCGGAAATTCCAGGCCTGCGCTGGCGATGACCACGGCAGGCTGGGGTGAAAGGCCGTTGTCCACCCGCCACTGCGCCAGATCCCGCGTGGCCGCCTGTGTGCCGATTTGCAGCACGTCATCCAACCGGCCCGCTGCAAGATCACGCAGGTAACCGCCATGGGTGACCAAGCAGTCCGCCTGCGCCTGAAGTTCAAGGAACAGCCGGAAGTCGTTGCCGCTGACCAGCCCGGCCGGCAGACGGCTTTCCCCGGTGGCGGGGTCGCGCAAGGCGATGCGCCCGTCCAGGCTGGCGACGAAGCTGGCATAGACGAACGGCGCGCCGGCACTCCCCTGCTCATGAAGGCGGTGGGCGAGATAGGCGCCGGACAGTGCGATGTCCTCAGGCGCCCCGGGATAGAGGCGCAGCAGGCGGGCAGTCATCGCGGTCCCCTCGATGCAACGGCATCGATCCGGCCCAGGAAATCGGCGGCCAGCGCATCGGCAATGTCGGTCTTGCTGACCGATTGCAGGCCCTGCCATGCCGGCATCGAATTGACCTCCAGCACCAGCCAGCGGTCGCCGTCGCCATTGCCGTCGCAAGAATCGGCAATCAGATCGACACCGGCATAATCCGCCCCCACGGCAGCGGCTGCGCGCACCGCCAGATCGGCGGCGGTGCCGTCCGGAGCCATGGGCTCGCAGCGGGCGCCCTGATGCACATTGGTGATCCAGCTGCGGCCATGGCGGATCATGGCGGCCACCGCATGCCCTCCCACGACGAAGACCCGGCAATCGCGCCACTCGCCCTCCCGGCGCGGCGGCACGAAGGATTGAAGGTAATAGACGCCGGCCACCGCGTCGGACTCCGGCACGTCGTCTGGGGTGGGCAGGCGGCGCAGGCCGCGTCCCTGGGCGCCGAACAGCGGCTTCAGTACGCAGTCCGGCGTGTTTTCCACCACGGCACGTGCCATATCGGCGGATTGAACGGCGACGGAGGGAGGCGTCGGCAGGCCGGACCGGGCCAGCAGGAAACTGGTGGTGCTCTTGTCCACACAGCGTTCGATGGCCCGGGCGGTGTTGTAGACGGGGACGCCCAGCCGGTCGAGCGCATGAAGCACTCCCAAGCGCAGCGTCACCTGTTCGAAGCTGCCCTGACCGATCACCCTCACGAAAGCACCGGACGGCAGGCTGTCGCCAAAGCCCGGCAGCAGTAGATCGGTCAGCGTCCGTCCGACCGCGAAGCCGCAGGCGCTCAACGAAACGCGCCGGCACTCGACACCGCGGCGCGCGAATGCCCGCTCCAGGCGTGCCGCGTGCCAATCGGCTCCGTCGGTGAACAAGGCGACTGCGCCGCTCATGCTGCCTCCACCGTGGTGGAGAGCCGGCACAGCGTCCGGGCATACCGGCCGGCAAGGCGCCGGGCCTCCAGCAGGTCGTCTGCATCGGCGAGCACGGTGCAAAGCGGCGCTCCGGTCGGGACATGCGCAGGCGTTTGCGGCCGGTCGGCTGTCCAGCCCGGCCAGCGCAGTCCCTCCGGCAAATGGACCGGAGCCGTGGCGTAGACGATCATGGCGGCGCGGCAGCCGGCAAGCGGTGGCGGTGCGGCCGGCAGTTGCCCGGCGCAGGCCGCCAGATGCAGGCCGAACAGGCTGGGCATCGGCGGACGGTCGAACAGGTCGAGCGTCGCTCCCGGCCGCGGGTTGATCTCCAGCAGGCACCATCCGGCGGACCCAACCAGGAAATCGGCGCTGTTCAGCCCGACCAGCCCCACCGCTTCGGTGATCGTCGCCGCCGCATCGATCATCGCCGCGCCCATCTTTCCGCAAGCCGGCAACGGGCCGACCGCCCCGCCGTAACGGTAGGGCTGCCTGGGTGTCGGCGCCACCCATTGCCGGCTGAAGCCCACCGGCCGGATGCGACGGCCGTCGGCCAGAAACAGCAGGGACACCGGACGCCCATCCATGCGGCGCTGGGCATAATGGCCGACCGGCAGTTGTTTGGAGGCTCGCCGGATGTGGCCGCCACCGCTGGCACCTGCGCGCTTCACCAGCCAGCCGTCGCGGTCCGGCAGCGATAGCGAGACCTCCGGATGCGGAATGCCGAGACGAGCGAGCAGGGTTGCGAAAGCGAGAGGATCCTTCACCTGCGCCACCGCTTCCGCGCGGTTGCCGATCACGGGCCGGACGCGGGCAAGCGCCGCCAGAAGATCGGGTTGCTCCTCGAACCCGGCGCCATAGACCAGCGGCAGCCCGCGCAAATCGGGCAAGGCCAGCGCCCGCTGCAATGCGCCGGCGGAAATGCGCAGCCGGTGCGACGGCAGGCTCAGGCAGGGGCCGGCCATGGCAGCCGTATCCGCATCGGCGAACAGATCGATGGCGGCAACGCTGCGCCCGCCGCGGCAGGCGCTGGCCGCCAGCGCCCGTGCCGACAGCGCAACCACGACGAATTCCGGAACTGCCGTCGGGGTCAAGCTCCACCCCCTCGGAAAAGCATCTTGAACAATCGCTTGCAATGCCAACAATCAGGCGCGAACGCTCTCTTTGCAATGACCCTTCCGAAGCATGGCGACCGCCGCCCGCCGGATTTGACTCCGGCATCGAACAGGGTGTGTCCTGGGGAAGACAGGATGTACGAAGCCGCGATCCCTGCAGAGCCTCCGCCGATTCCTGCGATCCATGGCCCTCCCGCCCTGGCGGTGGAGGAGTTGAGCCACAATTTCGGCAAGCGCGTGGCGCTGGATCGCGTGTCCTTCGCCGTGGCGCCCGGCGGCTTCACCATGCTGCTGGGCCTGAATGGGGCGGGAAAGACCACGCTGTTCTCGCTGATCACCCGGCTCTATTCCAACCGGACCGGCGCCATCCGCATCTTCGGCTTCGACCTGCGGCGCCAGCCGACCCGCGCATTGGAGCGGATCGGCGTGGTGTTCCAGCAGCCGACTCTCGACCTCGATCTCACCGTCCGGCAGAACCTGCGCTATCACGGCGGCCTGCATGGAATGTCGCCCTCCGACTGCGAAGCCCGCGCACGGGAGGAACTGGCGCGCATCGGCCTTGCCGACCGCGGCGACGACAAGGTCCGCGCCCTGTCCGGCGGTCAGCGAAGGCGGGTGGAGATCGCCCGTGCGCTGCTGCACCGGCCGAGCTTGCTGCTGCTGGACGAGCCGACGGTCGGTCTGGATGCGGACTCGCGCCGCCACATTCTGACCCATGTCCGCGCGCTGTGCCGGGAGCAGGGGCTGGCGGTCCTGTGGGCCACCCATTTGATGGACGAGGCGACCGACGAGGATTCCGTCGTCGTGCTGCACCAGGGTCGGTTGCGCGCCTCCGGCACGGTGCGGACGGTCTGCGCCGAGACCGCCACCGCTGTCCTACCCGCCGCTTTCGCCGCCTTGACCACAGGGGAGCGCCGGCCATGAGCGCCGCAACCTACTGGTACTGCCTGCGCAGCATCATCGTGCGCGAAGGCCTGCGTTTCCTGCACCAGCGCGAGCGCTTCTTCGCCGCCCTGGTCCGGCCGCTGGTCTGGCTGGCGATCTTCGCCGTCGGCTTCCGGGCCGTGCTGGGCGTGTCGATCATCCCGCCTTACGAAACCTACATCCTCTACGACGAGTATGTGGTTCCGGGGCTGGTCGCGATGATCCAGCTGTTCAACGGCATGCAGAACTCGCTGTCGATGGTCTATGACCGCGAGATGGGCAGCATGCGGACGCTGCTGGTCAGTCCTTTGCCGCGCTGGTACCTGCTGGTCGCCAAGCTGCTGGCGGGTGTCACGGTGTCGATCGCACAGGTTTACGTGTTTCTCGGCATCGCATGGCTGTGGGGGGTGGAGCCGCCGCCGCTGGGTTATCTCGCGGCCCTGCCGGCGCTGCTGCTCAGCGGGTTGATGCTGGGAGCGCTCGGCCTGCTGTTGTCGTCCTTCGTCCGGCAGCTGGAGAATTTCGCCGGGGTGATGAACTTCGTCATCTTTCCGATGTTCTTCGCCTCCTCCGCCCTCTATCCGCTCTGGCGGATCAGGGAAGGCAGCCCGGCGCTCTATCAGATCGCCGCCTGGAACCCTTTCACCCAGGCGGTGGAACTGATCCGCTTCAGCCTGTATCTCCGAGTCGATGTCGCCGCGCTGCTGTGGGTGGCCGGCTGTCTCGCCCTGTTCCTGGGTGCGGCGGTCCTGGCTTACGATCCGGGGCGCGGTTTCTGGGCGCGGCGGGGTGGTCCGGCCGAACAGGCCTGATATCGGGTGCGTCAGCGTCGGCGTTCGCGATCTTACGGATTAACTCTTCAGTCCCTCCCTACCCGTTATTCCGCCTCTTTTGAAAACTTTCGAACGGTGGCGGAAAATAATCTTCACAGCCTATCTTTATTTGATCAAACTGATTGTCAGTATCGCCAACAGAGTGCGGGGCAGTTTAGAACCCCGCCAACAGTCGTGTCCCGTCTTTTAGGACCGGCACGCCTGCGATGCCAAAACAGTTCGAAATCTGAGCGCCGGTAACCGAACCGCCCGACGTCTCTCAGTTCGACGTCACGCGTCCATCGTCGAGGGAGAACGCCCTCTCTGAAGACCGCCTTCACGGAAGCCGCCGCCTGCCGCCGCACGAGTTTCTGGGACCACGGACGACCGCCGAAAAAACGGGAGGAAACACATGAACCCCTTTGTGCGCTGTCTGCTCGTCACCGCCGCGATCCAGGCGGCCTCCGCCGCCATTCCCACTGGTGCTTTCGCCAACGACGACATTCTGAAGAACCAGAAGGACCCGTCCAACTGGGCATTGCAGCTTGGAAATTATGCCGGCCAGCGTTACAGCACGCTCGACCAGATCACCCGCGACAACGTGAAGAACCTGCGACCGGTGTGGCAGTTCTCCACCGGCGTGCTCCGCGGCCACGAAGGCGGTCCCATCGTGGTGGGCGACACGATGTACATCTCGACGCCCTTCCCCAACAACGTCTATGCGCTCGATCTCAACGACAACGGCCGCATCAAGTGGAAGTATGAGCCGAGACAGGATTCGTCCGTCATCCCCGTGATGTGCTGCGACACCGTCACCCGCGGTGTGGCGGTCGCCGGCAACAAGCTGTTCCTGGGTCAGGCCGACAACACGCTGGTGGCCCTGGACACCGAAACCGGCAAGGTGCTGTGGTCGGCCAAGAACGGCGACGCCAGCAAGGGCGAGACGCTGACCGCCGCCCCGCTGGTGGTGAAGGACAAGGTCTATGTCGGCATCAGCGGCGGCGAGTTCGGCGTGCGCGGCCATCTGACCGCTTACGACATCAACTCCGGCAAGATGGTGTGGCGGGCCTATTCGACCGGTCCCGACAAGGACGTGATGATCGACCCGCAGAAGACGATGATGCTCGGCAAGCCGATCGGCGAGCCCGACCTCGGCATCAAGACCTGGCCGGCCGACCAGTGGAAGATCGGCGGCGGCACCACCTGGGGCTGGTACACCTACGATCCCGAACTGAACCTGATCTATTACGGCACCGGCAACCCGGGCACCTGGAACCCGGCGCAGCGCGCGGTCGACAAGGACCGGGCGAAGAGCGACAACAAATGGTCAATGACCATCTTCGCCCGCGATGCCGACACCGGACAGGCGAAATGGGTGTTCCAGAAGACGCCCTTCGACGAATGGGATTATGACGGCGTCAACGAGAACATCCTGGCCGACGTCACCATCGGCGGGGGCAAGCGCAAGGCGCTGATCAATTTCGACCGCAACGGCTTCGCCTATACCATCGACCGCACCAACGGCGAACTGCTGGTCGCTCAGAAATACGATCCGTCCGTCAACTGGGCGAGCGAGATCGACATGAAGACCGGCCGGCCGAAGGTGAACGACAAGTACAGCACCTTCGCCCAGGGCGAGGATCACAACACCACCGGCGTCTGCCCGGCGGCGCTGGGCTCCAAGGACCAGCAGCCGGCCAGCTACTCGCCCGACAGCGGCCTGATCTATGTGCCGACCAACCACATCTGCATGGATTACGAGCCGTTCAAGGTGGAGTACTCCGCCGGCCAGCCCTATGTCGGCGCGACGCTCAGCATGTATCCGGCGCCCGATTCCCATGGCGGCATGGGCAACTTCATCGCCTGGGATCCGTCCGCCGGCAAGATCGTCTGGTCGAAGCCCGAGCGCTTCGCGGTGTGGAGCGGCGCCCTGTCGACCAAGGGCGGCATCGGCTTCTACGGGACGCTGGAAGGCTATCTGAAGGCGTTCGACCTGAAGGACGGCAAGGACCTGTACAACTTCAAGACCTCGTCCGGCATCATCGGCAACGTCAACACCTACATGCACAAGGGCAAGCAGTATATTGCTGTGCTGTCGGGTGTCGGCGGCTGGGCCGGCATCGGGCTGGCCGCCGGTCTGACCGGCGAACAGGAAGGGTTGGGCGCCGTCGGCGCACACAAGGCGCTGGGCGAATACACCCAGCTGGGCGGCACGCTGACCGTCTTCGCCTTGCCGGACACTCAGTAACGAACAAGCGGGCGCCGGTTCCCAAGGCTTGGGGGCCGGCGCCTGCACAATTTCCAGGCTGATGGCGCCTACGCATGAAGGCAGTGGGGAGAGAAAGCAAGATGCCCAAATACCTGATCGGGCTGTGCGCCGCCGTCGGGTTCACCGCAACCGTGACCCTCGGCACCGCATTCGGCCAGCAGGATGCAGCACAGAAACCGGAGCAGAGCCCGACACCGCCGAACCAGACGCAAGCCGCTCAAACTCCGACCACGCAAAGTCCAACCGCCCAGGCTCCAGCCCCCCGGGCGCCATCCGGCGGAAACGCCGCGCAGGAGGCGAAGGTCGCCGACCCGGAGGAACTGGTGGACGATCAGGGCGTGCCGCTCTACGCGGTGCGGGACGGCAAGGTGGACCAGGGGACCTACAACGGCTATCGGCGCTATGCCTCGTCCTGCCATGTCTGTCACGGGCCGGACGGGCTCGGTTCGTCCTTCGCGCCGGCGCTGGCCGATTCATTGAAGCGGATGGACTATTGGCAATTCACCGACGTGGTGACCAACGGCCGCAAGAACATGGGCGCCACCGGCGACAAGGTGATGCCGACCTTCGGGTCCGATCCCAACGTGATGCTCAACCTCGCCGATATCTACCGCTATCTGAAGGCGCGTTCGGACGACAAGATCGGCCGCGGACGACCCGAGCGGTTCAAAGCTCCGTCGTGAGTCCGGCATGACCCGCCGACTCTTCTTTTCCAGGCGTGTCCTGCACCTGGCCGTCGCGCTCTGCGCGGCGGCTGCGTCCATTGGCCAGCCTGCCAGTGCGGCAGAGGGCATCCCCACCGAGGTGCTGCGCGTCTGCGCCGACGCCAGCCTGCTTCCCTTCTCCAACGAGCGCCGCGAGGGGTTCGAGAACCGGATCGCCCAGTTGATCGCCGACGATCTGAAGGTGCCGCTGACCTTCACATGGTGGCCGCAGACCATCGGCTTCGTCCGCAACACGCTGCGCACCCGTCAATGCGATCTGGTGATGGGCACCGCGGTCGGCGAAGAGCTGATGCAGAACACCAATCCCTATTACCGGTCGACCTATGCGCTGATTTATCGGAAGGATTCCGGAATCACGGCGAAGACGCTGGCGGATCCGTCGCTGCAGGGTGCACGCATCGGCGTCGTCGCCCGCACGCCGCCTTCGGCGGTGATGCTGCGCCATGGGTTGATCAACATGGAGCCCTACCAGCTCGACACCGACACGCGCGCCCACCATCCGGCCCAGCAGGCGGTGGAGGACGTGGCGGCGGCACGCACCGATGCCGCCATCGTCTGGGGGCCGATTGCCGGCTATTTCGCCGCCCGGCAGCAGGTGCCGCTGGCGGTCGTGCCGCTGATGGACGAGCCGGGGGCTTCGCCCTTTCAGTACATGATCTCCATGGGCCTCCGTCCGGACGAGCCGGACTGGCGGCACTGGCTGAACGACTTCATCGTCCGCCGTCAGGGCGACATCGACCGCATCCTCACCGAATACCATGTCCCGCTGGTCAATGCCGACGGAACCATCCGGGCAGAGGTGACGGAACCGGACGGCTATCGCATGGCCGATTACCGCTCCCCCACTCCACCCGGCCTGCGTGGTGCCGAAACCGTGGGAGCGGCGGAGGTGGAGCGGCTGGCGAAGGCCGGTGCCGTCCTGATCGACGTGCTGCCGACGCCACCGAAACCTGCAGGTCTGGCGGCGGACAGCCGTTGGGTGCCACCACCGCATCGCAGTCTTCCCGGTGCCCATTGGCTGCCGAATGTCGGCTACGGTGCGCCATCGGACGAACAGGAGGCCTATTTCCGCACCGGCTTGGAGGCCCTGACCGCGGGTGACCGCAAGCGTCCGCTGGTGGTGTTCTGCCAGCCCGACTGCTGGATGAGCTGGAATGCGGCCAAGCGCGCGGTGGCCCTGGGCTATCAGGCGGTCAAATGGTTCCCGGCCGGCACCCAAGGCTGGACGGCCGCGGGGCACGAACTGGTCACGGTCGAACCGGAGCCGAACCCCGCATCCTCAAACCCTGCATCGAAGATTGCGAACTGAGTGTTTCGCTCAGGACAGCAACGCCGTCAGCATCCGGGCGATCTGGCCGAGCCGCTGCTCGATCCGTGCCGGCTGCTCGCACACCGCGGTCTGCGACCGGCGGCGGTCGTCGAGGATGCGGCGGTCCCACGCAATGGCGTCTTTGATCTCCTTCGCGCGGGCCGCATCGCCCGATGCGGCGTCGAGGTCGCGCAGGCTGGCGGCGATGCGGTCGCGCAAGGCCCGCTGGTGCTGAGCGTACCGCTCGATGGAGGCGATGGCGGCGGTGCGCTGACGATCCAGCGTCTGGAAGGTTCCGGCGAACACCAGGGCGAGCCTGCGGTCATGCTCCTGTTCCCCGCCTTGCTTGACCGGGCCCGCCAGTGCCTCGACCTGCGGTTCCAGCGTCGCGGGATCGATACTGTCGTCGGCGGCGCGCCGGACGAGGGTGGCGACCGTGGGGTCTCGTTGCCACTCGTCCATCAGGCCGTCGAGTGACGGGCCATCCCAGACCGAAGCCGGGGACAAGCTGGGAACAAGGATTTGCTGGCAGGGCCAGTCGGGGTTCTTCGGATCCTGCGCCATGCCAGCGGTGGGCAATCCGGCGCCCATAACGATTGCCAGAGCCGCGGCGAAGGCGGGTCCGAGGACGGAGGAATGTCGTTGCATGGCAGGAATGATGGCCCCACCAACGATCCGGCGCAATCGGAACCGCTGCGCAAAAGGAGAAGCCCGATGGATCATGTGGGGAGGTGGGCCGCAGCCGCTATCATCGCCGTTGCGATGGTCGCTTTGCCGGCATCGGCGCGGACGCTGGTGTTGGATCTCGAACTGGAGGACAGCAGCGGCGAAGCCCCATCTGCGGAGCATGCGGAGCGGTTGAAACGGGTCAGCGCGGAGTTGCGTCATGCCCTCGATGCCAAGGGGTATGACGTGATCGGCGATGCGGCCACCGATGGACTGGTCTCGCCGGGAGCGGCGATCCGGTCCTGCAACGGCTGCGAGCGCGACATCGCGCGGGCGGCCGGGGCCGATCTGGTCGTCTTCGGCATCGTCCGCAAGGTCAGCAGCCTGATCCTGTGGATCAGCGTGGTCGTCGAGGATGTCGGCACCGGCCAAGCGGTGACAACGGCGCGCGGCGACATCCGCGGCGACACAGAGACCGCTTGGTCTCGCGGCGTCGGCTGGCTGGTCGATCATAGGTTGGCGGAACACGCGCCGGGAAAGCGGTAGGCGGGCGGCGGGGAGGACCGAGGAATGCCGGACGAATCTCAAAGCGGCTACAGCAGCATCATGAACGTCCTGCGACCGCCGCCACCACGCACAGCGGCCCTGATGCGCCGCTACGATCTGGTACTGCGTGATTATGTCGGCGATTTCCGCATCGGCGTCTGGGACCATGAGAAGACCCGGACCCAGCGCGTGCGGGTCAGCCTGACCGTCACGGTGGAGGTGCCGAACCGGCCCTTCGTCGACGATCTCGACGCCGTCGTCTCCTACGAATATCTGATCAAAGGCGTCGAAGCCTTCACGCAAAGCCCGCACATCCAACTGCTGGAGATGCTGGCGGAAAAACTGCTGGCGCTGTGCCTGTCGCCGCCGCAGGCGGTCTTCGCCCGGGTGCAGGTGGAAAAGCTGGAGATCGTCCCGCAGGCCGCCGGGGTGGGCGTGGTGCTGACCGGCGCACGGGAGCCGTCGTAACGGTAGCAAAGCCAGCCGTGGGGCCGCAGGCGGCGGCGCGCACGCCGCCTGCGGGACCGGTTTCAACCTCGCTACTCCGCCGCCTCGGCCATCTGCGCCTTCTCGATCTTGATCGCGCAGTATTTGAACTCCGGGATCTTGCCGAAGGGATCGAGCTGCGGATTGGTCAATACATTCGCCGCCGCTTCCGCGTAGGCGAAGGGGATGAAGACCAGCCCCACCGGCATGCGGTCGTCGATGCGCGCCTTCAGGCGGATCGTGCCGCGACGGCTCGACACCAGCATGTAGTCGCCGGTCCTCATCCCGGCGCGGGTGAGGTCATGCGGGGAGACATAGGCAACCGCCTCCGGCTCCACCGCATCCAGCACACTGGACCGTCGGGTCATCGATCCGGTGTGCCAATGCTCCAACTGGCGGCCGGTGGTGAGGACCAGCGGGTAATCGAGGTCCGGCGTCTCCGCCGGGTTGATCGGCCGCGCCGGCACGAAGCGCCCGCGGCCCGTCTTCGTCGGGAAGCCGTTGCCGAAGACAATGTCGTGGCCGGGCTGGTCCGGACCATCGACCGGATAGGTGACGGAGCCTTCGCACTCGACCCGCTCCCAGCTGATGTTGGCGAGCGACGGCATGGCGCCGACCATCTCGGTGAACACCTCCGACACGTGGGTATAGTTCCAGTTCAGGCCCAGCCCGCGCGCCATGTCCTGGATGATCCACAGATCCTGGCGCGCTTCACCCGGCAACGGCACCGCCGCACGGCCCATCTGGACCTGACGGTTGGTGTTGATAACGGTGCCGTCCTTCTCCGGCCAGGCCGAGGCCGGCAGCACGACGTCGGCGTATTTGGCCGTCTCGGTCAGGAAGATGTCCTGCACCACCAGATGGTCGAGCATCGCCAGCGCCTCGCGGGCGTGGGTCACATCCGGATCGGACATCGCCGGATTCTCGCCCTCGATATAGAGGCCGTTGATCCGGCCGTCATGGATGGCGTCCATGATCTCGACCACGGTCAGGCCGCGCTTGCCGTCCAGCTTGGTGCCCCAGTAGTTCTCGTAGAAGGACTGGACCTCCGGATCCTCGACCGACTTGTAGTCGGGGTAGAACATCGGGATCAGACCGGCGTCGGACGCGCCCTGGACGTTGTTCTGGCCGCGCAGCGGATGCAGGCCGGTGCCGGGGCGGCCGATCTGGCCGGTGACCAGCGACAGCGCGATCAGACAGCGGCTGTTGTCGGTGCCGTGGATGTGCTGCGACACGCCCATGCCCCAGAAGATGATCGACGCCTTGGACCGTGCGAACAGCCGCGCGACCGTACGCAGAGTGGCGGCCGGGATGCCGCAGACCTTCTCCATCTCCTCCGGCGGGTAATCCTTCACCGTCTCGGCCAGCGCCTCGAAATCCTCGGTGTTGGCCTGGACATATTGGCGGTCGTACAGCCCCTCCGCGATGATGGTATGGAGGATGGCGTTCAGCATCGACACGTCGCGGCCCGGCGTGAACTGCAGCATGTGCGTGGCGTGGCGCGCCATGGCGAGACCGCGCGGATCCATGACGATCAGCTTCGCCCCGCGCTCCGCCGCGTTCTTGAAGAAGGTCGCGGCGACGGGATGGTTCTCCGTCGGGTTGGCGCCGATGATGACGATGACCTCGGCATCTTCTGCCGCCATGAATGGGGCCGACACCGCCCCCGACCCGACGCCCTCGATCAGCGCCGCGACCGACGAGGCGTGGCAGAGCCGCGTGCAGTGATCGACATTGTTGGTGCCGAAGCCGGTGCGGACCAGCTTCTGGAACAGATAGGCCTCCTCGTTCGACCCCTTGGCCGACCCGAAACCAGCCAGCGCGTTGCCACCGCGCTCGTCCCTGATCTTGCGCAGGCCGCCGGCGGCCACCGACAGCGCCTCGTCCCAGCTCGCTTCGCGGAAATGGGTGAAGGGGTTCATCGGGTCGATGTCGACGTCGTGCTTCGACACGCCCTCCTTGCGGATCAGCGGCATGGTCAGACGGTCGCCGTGATGGGCGTAGTCGAAACCGAAGCGGCCCTTCACGCACAGGCGGTTCTGGTTCGACGGACCGTCCTTGCCGTCGACGGCGACGATCTTGTTGTCGCGGATCTTGTAGGTCAGCTGACAGCCGACACCGCAGTATGGGCAGACGGAGTCGACTTCACGGTCGGGGGCGTTGGCGTAGACGCCCTTCTCGTCCACCAGGGTCGCCGGCATCAGCGCACCGGTCGGGCAGGCCTGCACGCACTCGCCGCAGGCGACGCAGGTGGATTGGCCCATCGGGTCGTCGAAATCGAAGACGATCTTTTCCAGATGCCCGCGCGCCGCCATGCCGATGACGTCGTTGACCTGCACCTCGCGACAGGCGCGGACGCACAGGTTGCAGTGGATGCAGGCATCGAGCTGGACCGCCATCGCCGGATGCGACATGTCGTCGGTCTTGGTCGGCCGGTCCACGGCGGGAAAGCGGCTGCCGGCGATCTCGACCTTGTCGGCCCAGTTCCAGAAGGTGGAGTTGGGATCGTGCGCGCTCTCCCGCTCCGGCTGGTCGGCCAGCAGCAGTTCGAAGACCAGCTTGCGCGACGCCTTGGCCCGCTCCGACGCGGTGCGCACCGTCATGCCGGGCTTGGGCTTGCGGATGCAGGAGGCGGCGAGCACGCGCTCCCCCTCGATCTCGACCATGCAGGCGCGGCAGTTGCCGTCCGGGCGGTATCCCGGTTCCGGCCGGTGGCAGAGATGCGGGATCTCGGTACCGAGCCGGGTTGCAACCTGCCAGATCGTCTCGCCGTTCCGCGCCGTGACCTCGGTGCCGTCCAGGGTGAACGTGATGCCGTTGGACATGTCGGTCTCCTTACCCCTGCGATCCGGTTGCGCCCTGGGCGGGACCCTGAACCCTGCCCTGGCGCGACACGAAGTCGTCGCGGAAATGCTTCATCACCAGCTTGATCGGGTTCATCGCCGCCTGCCCCAACCCGCAGATCGAGGCATCGCCCATGACGGTGGCGAGGGCGGTCAGCAGTTCCTCGTCCCATTCCGGTTCGCCGATCAGGCGCACGGCCTTCTCGGTGCCGACCCGGCAGGGGGTGCATTGACCGCAGCTTTCATCCTCGAAGAATTTCAGCAGGTTGAGCGCCACGTCGCGCATGTTGTCCTTGTCGGACAGCACGACGACGGCGGCCGAACCGATGAAGGAGCCGTGTGCCTCCAGCGTGCCGAAATCGAGCGGAATATTCGCCATCGACGCCGGCAGGATGCCGCCCGACGGACCGCCGGGCAGATAGCCCTTCAGCGTGTGGCCGTCGGCCATGCCGCCGCAATACTGGTCGATCAGCTCCTGCAGGGTGATGCCGGCCGGGGCCAGCTTGACCCCCGGCTCCTTGACCCGACCGGAAACCGAGAAGGTGCGCAACCCCTTGCGGCCGTTCAGGCCATGGCTGGCGAACCACGCTCCGCCCTTCTCCAGGATTTCGCGGACCCAGAATACCGTCTCGATGTTGTTGATCAGCGTCGGGCGGCCGAACAGGCCGACCACCGATGGGAAGGGCGGCTTGTGCCGGGGCAGCCCGCGCTTGCCTTCGATGCTTTCCAGCATCGCCGACTCCTCGCCGCAAATGTAGGCGCCGGCACCGCGGCGGAGATGGATGCGGGTGTGGCGGGCGAAGCCGGCGGCCTCGACCTTCGGGATTTCGCGCAGCAGGATTTCCCGGCATTGCGGATATTCGTCGCGCAGGTAGATGTAGACGTCGGTCGCCTCGACCGTCCAGGCGCCGATCAGCATCCCTTCCAGGAAGCGGTGCGGGTCGCGCTCCAGATGGAAGCGGTCCTTGAAGGTGCCGGGCTCGCCCTCGTCACCGTTGATCGCCATCATGCGCGGTCCCGGCTCCGCCCGGACATAGCGCCATTTCAGGCCGGTGGGGAAACCGGCGCCGCCCAGGCCGCGGATGCTGGAATCCTCCAGCCCCTTCAGCACGGCATCGACGTCGCGTGCGCCGTTCAGGCATTCGGCCAGCATCTTGTAGCCGCCGCCGCGGATGTAGTCGTCAAAGCCCAGATAGTCGGGAATGTCCGGATGGACATGGCCATGGGCCACGGCGTCGAGCACGCTCTCGACCGTCGCGTTCTCGTGCGGGGCATGACCGATCGCCACGACAGGGGCATTGTTGCAGCCGCCCATGCAAGGTGCGCGCACGACGCGGACCTCGCGCTCGTCGACACCGGCCTTCAGCGCCTCATGCAGCTGTTCGGCCCCGGCCAGCGCGCAGCTCAGGGAGTCGCACACACGGATCGTCAGCTTCGGCGGAGCCGGCTCTCCGTCCATCACGATGTCGAAATGGGCATAGAAGGACGCCACTTCGAACACCTCGACCAGCGCCAGCTTCATCTCCTTCGCCAAGGCGGCGAGATGGCGGGCATGCAGGCAGCCGTAATGGTCCTGAAGCAGATGGAGATGCTCGATCAGCAGATCCGGCTGACGGGAACGGTCGCTGAGAAGCGCCCGCACCTCGTCAAGGCTGAGGGGATCGACCTGACGGCCCTTCTGCTGGTCGCGTGTCTTGCGGCGGCCGGAGCCGGGATGGATGCTGCGGGCGGGAACGCCGCCGGGCGGCGTCGCGCTGATGATCGGAGGGAATGCGGTCACGACGGTTCTGGCCTCTGCTGGGTGGTCCGCGCTTCTGGTTGTCGCGATCCCAAGTTCCTGGCGTTTCGTATACCAGATGCCACGTTAACCGATATTTTGCTGAATGTCAGCATTCTAAATCATGTACGGCCTCGCCCCGATGGGAATGTCGGATGGGCTGTCGGCATAGGTCATATTGCCGTGGACAACGGCCTCAAGCGCGTCTGGAATTTCGATAAGACGGTGGATCGGGGAGCGCAGCATGGCGTCGCTGACGCAAGACGCCCCCAACCGCCGAGCGGGCGGTTGAGGGCGTGACCGAGACGCGAAGCACTGTCGATCAGCGCCGCACTCCGTCAGTGCGACGCCATCACCGTCGGCGACCGCCGCTCCATCGCCGCGAACTCCAATGCCGCGGAGCGGGCGGCCATGCGCTCCAGCGGAAGCGGAACGATCAGCTCCGCATGTCCGGCGGATCCGAAGGCTTCGAACCGTTCGCGGCAGAGGCCACGGGCGGCCCTGGTGGCCTCGGCCAGGAACCGGCGCGGGTCGAATTCCTCCGGTCGCGTCATCAATGCGCGACGCAGGCTGCCGCTCATGGCGAGGCGGATGTCGGTGTCGATGTTGACCTTGCGCACACCGTTGCGGATGCCCTCGCGGATTTCTTCCACCGGGACGCCGTAGGTCTCGCGGATGCGACCGCCATGGGTGCGGATGATCTCCAACCACTCCTGCGGTACGCTGGAGGACCCGTGCATCACCAGATGGGTGTCGGGGATGCGCTGATGGATAGCGCGGATACGGTCGATGGCCAGCACCTCGCCATCCGGGCGGCGGCTGAACTTGTAGGCACCGTGGCTGGTGCCGATGGCGATGGCGAGCGCGTCCACGCCTGTGCGTGCCACGAAATCGGCCGCCTGCTCCGGATCGGTCAGGAGCTGGTCGCGCGACAGCGTGCCGGCGGCACCGGAACCGTCCTCCTCTCCCGCTTGGCCGGTCTCCAGCGAACCGAGGCAGCCCAGTTCGCCCTCCACCGAAACGCCGACGGCGTGCGCCTGCTCCACCACCTGCCGGGTGACGCGGATGTTGTAGTCGTAACCGGCCGGAGTCTTCATGTCGTCCAGCAGCGAGCCGTCCATCATCACGCTGGTGAAGCCGGAACGGATGGCCTGCTGGCAGACCGCCGGGCTGGCGCCATGGTCCTGATGCAGACAGACGGGAATGTGCGGCCACATCTCCGCCGCCGCCTGCACCATATGGCGCAGGAACGGCTCGCCGGCATATTTGCGCGCTCCGGCCGACGCCTGGAGGATCACCGGGCTCGCGCAATCGTCCGCCGCCTGCATGATCGCCTGGATCTGTTCCATGTTGTTGATGTTGAAGGCCGGCACGCCATAGCCATGCTCGGCCGCATGGTCGAGGAGCTGCCGAAGGGAGATCAGGGCCATCGGGGAGGTCTCCGGTTCAGGACAGGGGGGCGCAAAGGCGTTGAGCGCGGTCCGCCACCGCGTCGGCCGTGATGCCGAAATGGCGGTAGAGGTCTGCGGCGGGAGCGGACTCGCCGTAACGGTCAATGCCCACCACGTCGCCGGCGAGCCCGACGATGGCACGCCACAGCCCGGTTGCCCCGGCCTCCACCGCCAGCCGGGGAATGCCGTCGGGCAGTACGGCGCGGCGCCATGACAGATCCTGCCGGTCGAAAACCTCGCAGCAGGGCATGGAAACGACGCGGGCGGCGATGCCCCGGTTTGCGAGCAGCAGCCGGGCCTCCATGGCGATGGTCACCTCCGACCCGGTGGCGATAAACACCACATCGGGCCGCCCATCGTCGGCCAGCACATAGCCGCCATGGGCCACGTCACCGGCGCGATCAGTGCCGGCACGCCCTGTTCCTTGGGCTGGCAGGCCCTGTCGCGACAACAGCAGCGCGGTCGGCCCGTCCGACCGCTCCACCGCCGTGCGCCAGGCGATGGCGGTCTCCAGGGCATCGCACGGGCGCCAGACGTCGAGGTTCGGAATCAGACGCAGGCTGGCGGCGTGCTCGACCGGCTGATGGGTCGGACCGTCTTCGCCCAGGCCGATGCCGTCATGGGTGAAGACGTGGACCACGCGCAATCCCATCAGCGCCGACAGGCGCAGGCCGTTGCGAGCATAGTCGGAAAAGGCCAGGAAGGTGCCGCCGAAGGGCAGGAAGCCGCCATGCAGCGCCATACCGTTCATCACCGCCGCCATCGCGAATTCCCTCACGCCGTAATGAAGGTGGCGCCCGCCGCTCCCCCGCCAGTCGGTGAGGGTGGAGCCGGTCAGATCCGCCGATCCTCCCAGCAACTCCGGCAGCAGGCCTGCCAGCGCACCGATCGCCTGCTGTGACGCCTTGCGCGTCGCCATCGCCTCCGCCCGCGCGGCGACGGCGCCAATCCAAGCGTCGGCGGAATTGGCGAAGCCCTCCGGCAGATCGCCGCGCATCCGCCGCAGGAACTCCGCCGCGGCCTGCGGGTGGGCATCGGCACAGGCGTCGAACCGGGCCTGCCAGTCGGCCTGTACCGCCGCACCGCGCCGCCGGGCGTCCCAACCGGCACGCACCTCCTCCGCAATCTCGAAGGGCGGGGCGGTCCATCCGAGCGCGGCCCTGGTCGCGGCAACCTCCGCCGAGCCCAGCGGTGCGCCATGCGCTTCGGCCGAACCGGCCCGGTTGGGGGAGCCATAGCCGATCACCGTCCTGCAGCAGATGAGCGTCGGCTTGCCGCAGGGGGTGAGCGCCTCGTCGATGGCGGCGTCCAGCGCGTAGGCGTCGTGACCATCGACCTGCCGGATCACCCGCCAGCCATAGGCCTCGAACCGTTGCGCTGTGTCGTCGGTGAACCAGCCGGCGACGGGACCATCGATGGAAATGCCGTTGTCATCGTAGAAGACCACCAGCTTTTCCAAACCCAGCGTACCGGCCAGAGAGCAGGCCTCGTGGCTGATCCCCTCCATCAGGCAACCGTCGCCGACGAAGCAGAAGGTCCGGTGATCAACGATCCGGTGCCCCGGCCTGTTGACCTCCGCCCCCAGCAGCCGTTCGGCAAGTGCCATGCCGATGGCATTGGCGAGGCCCTGCCCCAGCGGTCCGGTGGTTGTCTCCACCCCCGGCGTCACGCCATATTCCGGATGTCCCGGCGTGCGGGAACCGAGCTGCCGGAAGCGCCGCAGTTCCTCCATCGGCAGGTCGTAGCCGGTCAGGTGAAGCAGGGCGTAGAGCAGCATGGAGCCGTGCCCGTTCGACAGCACGAAGCGGTCGCGGTCAGGCCAGCCGGGGTCGGTCGGATTGTGGCGCAGATGGCGACGCCACAGTGCCTCGGCGATGTCGGCCATTCCCATCGGCATGCCGGGATGGCCGCAATTCGCGGCCTCTACGGCATCGATGGCGAGCATGCGCAATGCGTTCGCCAACAGGCGGCGTCCGGAGCCGCGGTCGGGAGTGTTGTCGGGCAACTCAGTCGGCGAAACGGCAAGCCGGTCCTGTTCGCGGACCTCAATGGCCGCGGTCATCGATGCGTTCATCGCTGGTATCCTCCCCGATGGGTGTCTTTTCGGCGCCCCGCTCAGAACGCCTTCTTCTTGCGGTCAGCGAGCTGCCAGATCATCGGCGTGAAGATCAGCTGCATCGCCAGTGCCATCTTGTCGCCCGGACAGACGATGGTGTTGGGCCGGGTCATGAAGCTGTCCTTCAGCATCGACAGCAGATAAGGGAAATCGATGCCCTTCGGCCGGGTGAAGCGGATGACCAGCATGCTCTCGTCGGAGGTCGGAATGTCGCGGGCGATGAAGGGATTGCTGGTGTCCACCGTCGGCACACGCTGGAAATTCACGTCGGTGCTGCTGAATTGCGGGCAGATGTATTTCACGTAATCGGGCATGCGCCGCAGAATGGTGTCGACGATGGCCTCCTCCGAATAGCCGCGCATGTTGCGGTCACGGTGGATCTTCTGAATCCATTCGAGGTTCACGATGGGAACGACGCCGATCTTCAGGTCGGCATGACGGGCGAGATCGACGCGCTCGGTGCGCACGCAGCCGTGCAGCCCCTCATAGAACAGCAGGTCGGTGCCAGGTTCGATCTCCTCCCACGGCGTGAAGGTGCCGGGGTCCTGGCCGTAGGGCTCGGCCTCCTTGGCGTCATGCAGATAGCGGCGGAACCGGCCGCCGCCGGTCTCACCATAGCTGCGGAACAGATCGTCCAACTCCTCGAACAGGTTGGCGTCGGGACCGAAATGGCTGAAGGTCGAATGGGGCTCCTCCTGCGCTTCGGCGACCTTGGCGCGCATCTCCCGCCGGTCGTAGCGGTGGAAGCTGTCGCCCTCGACGATGGCGGCGGCGATGCTCTCCCTGCGGAAGATCTGCTGGAAGGTGCGGGTGACGGTGGTCGTTCCGGCGCCGGAGGAACCGGTGACGACGATGATCGGATGACGGGCCGACATGGTGTGATCTCCCTCAGCCGAGTGCCGCGGTTTCGGAGGCGAGGAACAGCGACCGGCTGCCGAACAGCGGGGCGTGGAAGGTCAGCTCCTCCCCGCGGTCGTAGGCGGCGTGATAGGCGACCAGCCGCTCCACCTCCGCCTTCGATCCTAGAATGACAGGCACACGCTGGTGCAGGGCCATCGGCTTGATGTCGAGAATGCGCTGCCGCCCGGTGCTGGCCGCCCCGCCCGCCTGCTCCACCAGCATGGCGATGGGGTTGGCCTCGTAGAGAAGGCGCAGCCTGCCCGGCTTGTGAGTCGGTCTGGCGTCGCGCGGATAGAGGAAGACGCCGCCGCGGATCAGGATCCGGTAGACCTCCGCCACCAGGGATGCGATCCAGCGCATGTTGAAATCCGTTTCGCGCGGGCCGGAACTGCCCTTGATGCACTCCTCGACATACATGCGGACCGGCGGCTCCCAGAAACGGGCGTTGGAGCTGTTGATGGCGAACTCGCAGACATGGTCGGGGATGCGCATGTCCGGGTGGGTCAGAGTGTAGGCGCCGATTTCGCGATCCAGGGTAAAGCCGTGCACGCCCTCGCCGAAGGTGGCGATGATCATGTCGGCCGGACCGTAGAGGGCGAAGCCGGCCGCCACCTGTTGCGTACCGGGCTGCAGGAAATGCTCCACCTCCGGCTCGTCCACGCCATCGGGCGCCTTGAGGATGGAGAAGATGGTGCCGACGGTCAGATTGACGTCGACGTTCGACGAGCCGTCCAGCGGATCGAAGGCCAGCAGATAGCGGCCGCGCGGATATTCGCGGGGGATGCGGTAGGGCTCCTCCATCTCCTCCGACGCCATGCCGCAGAGCTTGCCGCCATACTCGCAGGTGCGCAGCATGATCTCGTTGGCGATCAGGTCGAGCGGCTTCTGCGTCTCGCCATGAACGTTGACGCCGGGTTCGGGAGCCGGAACCGCCGGCTGGCCGGCGGACGGAGCCAGCGATCCGCGGGCGGCGGCACTGGCGATGAACTTGCACGCGGTCTGTACGTCGTTGAGCAGGGCCGTCAGGTCGGTGTCGGCCCCGCCGCGGCGGCGCTGGTCCTCGATGATGAATTTGCTGAAGGTGGTGTGACGGTGCGGCATCGGTTCCCCCTCTCTCGGTGTTATGTGCGGCCGGCTTGCTGCCGGCCTATTGTGTGAAGACGCGGCTCCGGCGGATGTCCTCCTCGGCGATGGTCAGCAGGTCGGCGGCGGCGATGGCGTTGCCGCGCGCTTCGAACAGGCGGTTGGCCTGACGCAGGCGGGCACGGTCCAGCGCGTTGCGGATGGAGCGGGCGTTGGCGAAGCGCGGCTGGGCCATGCGGCGCAGGATGTAATCGGCCATCGCCCGTTCGGCCTCCGGCGCTAGGCGGTACTGCATGCCCGCCGTCATCAGCCGAGCGATATCCAGCAACTCTTCCGCCTCGTAGTCGGGGAAATCGACATGGTGGGCGATGCGCGACGCCATGCCGGGATTGGAGCGGAAGAAAACCTCCATGCGGTCGCGGTAGCCGGCGAGGATCACCACGAGGTCGTCGCGGTTGTCCTCCATCACCTGGAGCAGGATTTCGATGGCTTCCTGCCCGTAATCGCGCTCGTTCTCCGGCCGGTAGAGGTAATAGGCCTCGTCGATGAACAGCACGCCGCCCATGGCGCGCTTCAGCACCTCCTTCGTCTTGGGTGCCGTGTGGCCGATATACTGGCCGACCAGATCGTCACGGGTAACGCTGACCACATGGTCGCGGCGGATGTAGCCCAGCCCATGGAGAAGCCCGGCCATGCGCCGCGCCACACTGGTCTTGCCGGTGCCGGGATTGCCGGTGAAGCACATGTGCAGCGACGGCGGCTCTGCCCGAAGGCCGATGCTGCGGCGGGCGCGCTCCACCAGCAGCAGGGCGGCGATCTCGCGGATGCGGGTCTTCACCGGCTTCAGCCCGACCAGTTCGCGATCCATCCCCGCCAGCATTCCGCCGATGCCGGACTCCCGGTAAAGCGCGTCGAGATCGACGGACGGAGTGTCGGACGGCCGGTCACGGGTCTCCTGGTCGAGAAGGCCGGTGGTCCCGCTCATGCCGCCCTCCATTCCGGTTCGGCCATCAGGGCGGCGCGCATCCGCCCGACCACGCCGCGATAGCCACCGTCGGCATCCGCCGCGCCGAAGATGGCGGATCCGGCGACGAAGATGTCGGCGCCGGCATCGGCCACGGCGCGGATGTTGTCAGGCTTGATGCCGCCGTCCACCTCCAGCCGGATGTCGCGGCCGGTACGCTCGCGGTGGCGGTCGATCCGGCGGCGGACTTCGGCAATCTTTTCGAACGCGGAGGGGATGAAGGACTGGCCGCCGAAGCCGGGATTGACCGACATGACGAGGATCAGGTCCAGCCGGTCCATCACATGGTCGAGATGGGTCAGTGGCGTGGCCGGATTCAGCGCCAGACCGGCGCGGCAGCCCTGTTCACGGATCAGCGCCAGGGTCCGGTCGGGATGGTCCGATGCCTCGGGGTGGAAACTGATGATGTCAGCGCCGGCCTTGGCGAACGGCGCCACCAGCGCATCGGCCGGACGCACCATCAGATGCACGTCGATGATGGCGCGGGTGCACGGGCGGATGGCGGCGCAGACCAGCGGGCCGATGGTCAGGTTCGGGACGTAATGATTGTCCATCACGTCGACATGGATGACCTCGCATCCGGCCTCCACCACCCGCTGCACCTCCTCGCCCAGCCGCGCGAAGTCGGCCGAGAGGATCGAAGGGGCGAGGAGATGTCCGGCTCCAAGCTCACGTCCCATGACGGGTCTCCCCGCCATAGCGCTCCCCGGGAGGACGACCGGTGGCATAGCTGCGCACCGTGTAGCCGATGCGGCGCCCCGGCCCTTCCGCACGCAGCAGCTCGAAGCCGGGTTCCTCCGCCGGGCGGTTGATCAGGAACGCCATGCGCACCGTCTCGAAGCCGTGCGAACTGTCGAAGGCGAGAACCTTGACATATTGGTCGGGATGGGCGGCGCGGCAGGCGTCGATCTCCATCATCACGCCCTTGGCGTCGCGCAGGTCGAACATGGGGTTGCCCCACATCGTCCAATAGCTGTTGCGCGGGTGTGGGTCGTCGGTGAACTCCACCGCCACGGCCCAGCCCTGGTCGAGGGCGTATTGCACCTGCTTGGTGATCTCCTCGTCCGTCAAATCCGGCAGGAAGGAGAACTGGCCCTGGGTCAGCCGCATGGGAATCGCTCCTTCACATCGCCGCGGTGGGGGTGGGGACGTAATCGACGCTGTCGGTGGAGGCGTAATCGAAGGTCACGTCCTTCCAGGTGTCGAGCGCCGCACGCAGCGGAGCGCACCAGCGGGCGGCCTCGCGCAGGATTTCCGGCCCCTCGTTCCAGATGTCGCGGCCCTCATTGCGGGCCTTGACCATCGTCTCCAGAGCGACACGGTTGGCGGTGGCACCGGCCTGAATGCCGTCGGGATGGCCGATGGTTCCGCCGCCGAACTGCAGGATCACATCCTCGCCCAGATAGGTCAGCAGCTGGTGCATCTGCCCGGCATGGATGCCACCGGACGCCACCGGCATCATCCGTTTCAGACCGGCCCAGGGCTGGTCGAAGAAAATGCCGTGCTGGAGATTCTGTGGAACATGGGTTTCGCGGCAGGTGTCGTAGATGCCGCGGATGACGTTGGGATCGCCCTCCAGCTTGCCGACGACGGTGCCGGCATGAATATGGTCGACGCCGGCCATGCGCATCCACTTGGCGATGACGCGGAACGACACGCCGTGGCTCTTCTGCCGGGTGTAGGTGGAATGGCCGGCGCGGTGCAGATGCAGGATCATGTCGTTGCGCCGCGCCCACTTCGCCATCGACTGGATCGCGGTATAGCCGATCACCAGATCGATCATGACGATGACGCTGCCCAGTTCCTTGGCGAACTCGGCGCGCTCGTACATGTCCTCCATGGTGGCGGCGGTGACATTCAGGTAGGTGCCCTTGATTTCCCCGGTCTCGGCAGTGGCACGGTTCACCCCCTCCATGCAGTAGAGGAAGCGGTCGCGCCAGTGCATGAAGGGCTGCGAGTTGATGTTCTCGTCGTCCTTGGTGAAATCGAGCCCACCCTTCAGCGCCTCATACACCACGCGACCATAGTTGCGGCCGGACAGGCCCAGCTTCGGCTTCATGGTGGCGCCCAGCAATGGCCGGCCGAAATTGTTCAGCCGCTCGCGCTCCACCACGATGCCGGTCGCCGGCCCCTGGAAGGTTTTGAGATAGGCGATGGGGATTCGCATATCCTCGAGCCGCAGACCCTTCAGAGGCTTGAAGCCGAAGACGTTGCCGATGATCGACGCGGTCAGGTTGGCGATCGACCCTTCCTCGAACAGGTCGAGTTCATAGGCGATGTAGGCGAAATACTGTCCGGGCATACCGGGCACCGGATCGACGCGGAAGGCCTTGGCCCGGTAGCGCTCACAGTCGGTCAAGCGGTCGGTCCAAACCACGGTCCAGGTGGCGGTGGAACTCTCGCCGGCAACCGCCGCTGCCGCTTCCTCCGGATCGACGCCATCCTGCGGCGTGATGCGGAAGACGGCGAGAATGTCGGTGTCCTTCGGTTCGTAGTCCGGCTCCCAATAGCCCATCTGCCGGTATTTCAGCACACCGGGCCGGTAACGGGCCTTGGGATCGCTGACGACCGCGTCGCCGGCCTTCTCATCAGGAGGGAGCGCTGTCGATACGTAATTCATCGTCCTCACCTCGTCGGTGACGTTCGGTTCGTTCGACGAAAACGTTAGCCCTACGTACTATTGAGGAAAATTCAAATACGCAGCACAGTATGGATAGGTATTCCTCGTGAATGGCGCCAGCCGATGACCATCCAGCATGCCACTCTGCGCCAGCTTCAGATCTTCACCGCCGCCGCCCGCAACCTGTCCTTCGCCCGCGTGGCGGAACAGTTCGGCCTGACGCCCGGCGCGGTCTCGTTCCAGATCAAGCAGGTGGAGGGCCATTGTAGCTTCCCGCTGTTCGAGCGGGTGGGCCGGGGCGTCGTCCTGACGGAGGCGGGGCGCGACCTGCTGGAACACGCGACGCTGATCCTCCAGGCGCTGGACAATGCCGACCGGCGAATGCAGGCGCTGAAGGGGGTTACCGGCGGCAACGTCACCATCGGGCTTGTCAGCACCGCCAAATACATCGCCCCGCACATGGTGTCCCGCTTCCAGGCGGAGCGGCCGGGCGTATCGATCCATCTCCAGGATGGCAACCGGCGCGAAGTGAATGCGATGGTGGCGAAGGGCGAGGTCGATCTTGCCATCATGGGCCGACCTTTGGATGCGGATGAGTTGCTGGCCGAACCGTTCGCCCGCCATCCCAGCATCATCATCTGCGCGCCGAGCCATCCGCTGGCCCAGGCCCCGACACTCCGCCTGTCCGACTTGGCCGACAGCGACTTCATCGCACGGGAGGAAGGGGCCGGCACGCGGGCGCTCACCGATGCCTATTTCCAGGGCCAGGGTTTCTCCCCGCACATCGTCATGACATCCAGCAGCAACGAGACGATCAAGCAGGCGGTGATGGCCGGAATCGGTGTCGCCCTGCTGTCCCGCCACACCGTGAACCTGGAACTGGCACTGGGCATGTTGAGCGAGCTGAGGGTGGAGGGACTGCCGCTGATGCGGTCATGGTACATCGCCCACCGCCGCAGCCTGCCGCTGCTACCGGTCCATGCACAGTTGCGCAGCTATCTGCTGGAGCGCGGACAGGCAATCATCGACAGCCTCCATGCCGGCCACCGGGCGCTGGCCCCCGGCACCTGAGTCCTGGCGTCAGGCCAGCACGATGCGCACCCCGGCGGCGGTCAACCGTTCCGACCTTGCGGCGTCCAATCCGTCATCGCAACACAGGAAATCGAAACTGTCGAGCTTGGCGAAGAAGGCCGGTTTGACCTGATCGAACTTGCTGCTGTCGATGACCAGCGCCCTGGTCACCGCGTTGGCGATGGCCGTCTGCTTGATCTCCACCTCATGGAAGTTCGAGCAGCTGATCCCCAGCGACTCGTGCACGCCGCCGGCCGAGATGAAGGCGGTGTTGATGCCGATGCCCCGCAGCATCTCCAGCGATTCCGGACTGGAGAAGGAGGCGGAGGAGGCATGGTAAAGGCCGCCCAGCATGACCACACGTACGCCGGGCTTCTTGCAGACGATCTCCGCAATGTTCATCGCGTAACAGACCACGGTGATCTGGCTGTCGGCGGGGATGCGGCTGGCGAGATGGGTGGTGGTGGTGCCACAATCGATGAAGACCGTTTCACCCGGCTTCAGCAGGCTTGCCGCCGCCTCGCAGGCGGTGCGCTTCATTTCAATGTGGGCGTCCCGCTCGCGATCCAGGATGTAACCCATACCTCCTGCGCTCTCCAGCCCGCCGGCGATGTAGCCGCCAAGATAGGCGAATCGTCCGCCGCAGGACGCGATATCGCGCCGCACCGTCATTTCCGATACGCCCAGCAGCCGCGCCGCATCCTTCAGCCGAAGATAGCCGTCGGCATCCAAGGCGGACTGCAACCGGTTCAGACGCTCGGCCTTTCTCATCGACATGTCCGCATTCCGCACCGTTTCCGCCCTTCCCGCCAGCGGCCACACCTTACAATCCACACGGGTTAATCCCAATGGTGCAAACCTTGAACAGGAGGGCCGTGGTCAAGATCACAATCGCGTGCATTGATCTTGACACAGTGCGCGACAGCGTGAAACTATCCTTTCAGAAAATGTTAGGATGTTAACATCGTAGGATGCTCCCAAAGGGGAACTCTGAAGCGGTGTCGGCATCCCGGCGACAATCGAGGAGAGCCCCCAAGGACAAGGGGCTCCCCGGGAGGACCAATATGCCGATACCCAGCGTTCCGGCGGAGCCGGCCGGTCTGGCTCCGTTCATCGACCACACTCTGTTGCGTCCCGATGCCCAGCCCGCCGAGGTCGAGCGGCTGTGCGACGAGGCGCGTGCGCACGCCTTCAAGGCGGTCTGCGTCAACCCCGTCTTC
Organism: Azospirillum melinis; assembly: GCF_013340935.1. GTDB lineage: Bacteria > Pseudomonadota > Alphaproteobacteria > Azospirillales > Azospirillaceae > Azospirillum > Azospirillum melinis. Next base: position 277,864 of record NZ_WHOS01000002.1, read on the forward strand.
ATCCCACTGGTGACCGAACGGCTGGCCGGATCGCCGGTGGCGCCCTGCGCCGTCATCTGCTTCCCCTTCGGCGCCGATCCTTCGGCGATCAAGGCGGACGAGGCCGAGTGGGTGGTTCGCCATGGCGCCCGCGAGGTCGACATGGTGATCCCCATCGGCCTGCTGAAAGCCGGGCGGACAAGCGAGGTGCGCGACGACATCGCCGAGGTCAAGCGAGCCTGTGGCAACGCCCTGCTGAAGGTCATCATCGAGACCAGCCTGCTCACCGACGAGGAGAAGATCCTGGCCTGCCGCCTGTCGCAGGAGGCCGGGGCCGATTTCGTCAAGACCTCCACCGGCTTCGCCGGGGGTGGTGCCACCGCCGAGGATGTGGCGCTGATGCGCCGGACCGTCGGCGACGGCATGGGCGTCAAGGCGTCGGGCGGCGTGCGGACCACCGAGGACGCCCGCCGCATGATCGCGGCCGGTGCCTCGCGCATCGGCGCCAGCGCCAGCGTGGCGATCATCGGCGGCTGAGGCCGCCAGCTTCGCACACGTAGCGTAGCGTGCCGGTCGGGCGGGAGTTCCGTCCGTCCCGCCCGGCACGGCATCATCAAAAACGGAACGCGGAGGGGGTGGCAAACACCCCGGTGCTGCCGGCGGGTTGCGGAGTTCCGTCCCCGCCGTGCCGTGCGAATCGCCTCTCATGGGAGTCACGCCGACATGAAGAAGTTGCTGTCCTCGCTCATCGTCGCCGCATCGCTGGTCGCCGGGCCGGCGATGGCCGCCGATCCGGTTCCGACTCCGGATGCCGTCAAGACGCTGAAGTCCGACGCCACCAAGAAGAAATACACCATCGCCACCGTGGTGAAGGTCGACGGCATCGCCTGGTTCGACCGCATGCGCGACGGCGTGAAGCAGTTCGCCAGCGACACCGGCCACGACACCTGGATGGTGGGGCCGAGCCAGGCCGACGCGGCGGCGCAGGTCCAGCTGGTCGAGAACCTGATCGCCCAGGGCGTCGACGCCATCGCCATCGTCCCCTTCTCGGTCGAGGCCGTGGAGCCGGTGCTGAAGAAGGCGCGCGACCGCGGCATCGTGGTGATCGCGCATGAGGCGTCGAACATCCAGAACGCCGACTATGTGCTGGAGGCCTTCGACAACTTCGCCTACGGCGCCAAGCTGATGGAAGTGCTGGGCAAGGCGATGGGCGGCGAGGGCAAGTATGTCTGCACCGTCGGCAGCCTGACCTCGAAGTCGCAGAACGAGTGGATCGACGGTGCCGTCGCCTATCAGAAGGAACATTTCCCGAAGATGCAGATGGTGACCAACCGTCTGGAGACTTATGACGACGCCAACACCGACTACAATAAGCTGAAGGAAGTCCTGACGACATATCCGGACCTGAAGGGCATCGTCGGCGGTCCGATGCCGACCTCGGCCGGCGCCGGCCGTCTGGTGGCGGAACGTGGGCTGAAGAACAAGCTGTTCTTCTCCGGCACGGGTCTGGTGTCGGTGGCCGGCCAGTACCTGACCCAGGGCGACATCCAGTACATCCAGTTCTGGGATCCGGCGGTCGCCGGCTATGCCATGAACATGCTGGCGGTGATGGCGCTGGACGGCAAGAAGGACCAGATCAAGGCCGGCCTGAACCTGGGCCTGCCGGGCTACACCGCCCTGACGACGCCGCAGGGGGCAAAGGCCAACCTGCTGTACGGCCAGGGCTGGGTCGGCGTCACCAAGGAAAACATGGGCTCCTACGACTTCTGATGACACGGACACGGGCGCCGGCGGCCGGAAACGACGGCCGGCGCCCGCATCTTCACCCTTTCCTCGAACCGCCGGGCGGAAGACATGTCGGACGGTTTCATCGAACTCCGGAACATCCGGAAGGTGTTTGCCGGCGTCGTGGCGCTGGACGCCATGTCGCTGGTCATCAAGCCTGGCGAGATCCATTGCCTGGCCGGCGAGAACGGGTCGGGCAAATCCACCGTCATCAAGATCATGTCCGGCGTCTACCAACCGGACGGCGGCGAGATCCTGATCGACGGCAAGACGATGCCCGGCATGTCGCCGATCGAGGCCATCGCCCACGGCGTCCAGGTCATCTACCAGGACTTCTCCCTGTTCGGGAATTTGACGGTCGCCGAAAATCTGGCGATGAACGTTCATCTCGGCGAGAAGCGGCGCTTGATGAACTGGCGGCGCACCCGCGCCATCGCCCGCGAGGCGGTCGACCGGCTGGGCGTGGAGCTGGATCTGGACGCGGAGGTCGCGTCGCTGCCGACCGCCGGCAAGCAGCTGGTCGCCATCGCCCGCGCGCTGATGTCTGACGCCCGCCTGATCATCATGGACGAGCCGACCACCGCCTTGACCCGCAAGGAGGTCGAGACGCTGTTCCGCATCGTCCGCGACATCCAGGCGCGCGGCATCGCCATCCTGTTCGTCAGCCACAAGATGCGGGAGATGCTGGAGATCAGCGAACGCATCACCGTGATCCGCAACGGCCGCAAGGTGGCGGAGGGGCCGACCGGCGACTTCGACGAGGCGCTGATCACCCGCCACATGACCGGCGGCGACATCCTCAACCAACCCTATGTCTGGACCCCGCCGCCCGGCCCGCCGCCGGCGCCCCGGCTGGAAATCCGCAGCCTGACCGTGCCCGGCAAATGCGAGGATCTGAGCCTCGCCATCCGGCCGGGCGAGATCGTCGGGCTGTCCGGCCTGCTCGGTTCCGGCCGTACCGATCTGGCCCTGGCGCTGTTCGGCATGGTGCCGCGCTATGAAGGCGAAATCCTGATCGACGGCGCGCCAGTGAGGCTGCGCACGACCCAGGAGGCCATCGCCGCCGGTATCGCCTATGTGCCGGAGGACCGGCTGACCGAAGGGCTGTTCCTGCCGCAGAGCATCAAGCGCAACATGCTCGCCACCTCCTACGAGCGGCTGGCGCCCAAGCTGGTGATCGACCGCGAGCGTGCAGAGGAGATGACGCAGGGCATGGTCCGCGCCATGCAGATCGCCACCCCCACCGCCGAGAAGCCGGTGATGCAGCTCTCGGGCGGCAACCAGCAGCGCGTGGTGCTGGCCCGCTGGCTGCTGACCGACGCCCGCGTGCTGATCCTCAACGGCCCGACGGTCGGCGTCGATGTCGGGTCCAAGGCGGAGATCCATGCCAAGATCCGGGAGCTGGCGCAGCATCACGGCCTCGCCGTCCTGATGATCTCCGACGACGTGCTGGAGCTGGTGCAGAACTGCAACCGCATCGTGCTGATGCATCGCGGGCGCTTCATCGAGGATCTGCCCGCCGCCGCCGTCACCGAAGAGACGGTCAGCGACCGGCTCAAGACCTTTACCTGAGGGAGGAACCGATGGCCCTGCTCCGCCGGTCGGAAACGGTCATCGCGGGCATCCTGCTGCTCGCCATGGTCCTCATCGGCACGATCAACCCCGCCTTCTGGCAGCTCGACAACCTGTTCAGCCTGATGCGCAGCAACGTCATCATCGGCATCATGGCGATGGGCGTGCTGCTGGTGCTGATCTCCGGCGGCATCGACGTGTCGTTCCCGGCCTTCGCCGTCGCCGCCATGTACCTGACGATCAAGGGCATGCTGGCGCTGGAATACAACGGCGTCGTCCTGCCGCTGCTGGCCGCCACGATCATGGGGCTGGCGTTCGGCGCGGTGAACGGCTTCTTCGTCTACAAGTTCCGCATGATCCCGCTGATCGTGACGCTGGGCACCAGCGCCATGGTGCGCGGCTTCCTGCTGGGCGTCGTCGGCACCAGCATGATCAACATCAACAAGATGCCGACCGCGCTGATCAACTTCGGCCGCACCGACGTGGTCAGCGTCACCAAGGCCGACGGCACCACCTATGGCCTGACGGCGATGGTGCTGATCTATCTCGGGCTGGCGCTCGCCATGCATCTGGTGCTGCGCCACACCATGATCGGCCGCAGCGCCTATGCGCTGGGCGGCGATCCCGAGGCGGCGCGGCGCGCCGGCTTCGATTTGCGCAAGACCATCTTCTTCATCTACTGCGTCGCCGGCGCGCTGGCCGGTTTCGCCGGGCTTCTGCACAGCGGCATGATCTGGCTGGCCAACCCGCGCGACTTCGTGGGTCTTGAACTGGACGTCATCGCCGCGGTGGTGTTGGGCGGGGCGTCGATCTTCGGCGGGCGGGGCAGCGTGCTCGGCACCATGCTCGGCGTCTTCATGCTGGTGATGGTCAAGAACAGCCTGATCATCATGCGCGTGGACACCACCTGGCAGCTCGTCGTCGTGGGTCTGATCGTCATCGCCGCGACCGCACTGTCGGCGTGGCGCGACCGCCGCCGGGCGGCGTGAGGAGGCGGGAGCATGAAGGCACAAATGAACATCCGCAGCCTGGTCAACCGCGACAACAACATCCTCCAGCTTCTGGTGATGACGGTGCTGATCTTCGCCGTGATGACGGCGCTCAGCCCGGACAAGTTCCTGCGCTACTACAACTTCGAATCGATCACCTACATCTTCCCGGAACTGGGGCTGCTCTCCATCGCGATGATGATCGCCATGCTGACCGGCGGTATCGACCTGTCGGTGGTGGGGGTCGCCAATTTGTCGGGCATCCTGGCCGGCGTCCTGTTCCACAAGATGGCGGGAGCGGCCGGCATCGCCGATACCGGTATCCTGACCGTCCTGTTGGGCGGGGTGATCGCGCTCGGCACCGGGCTGGTGGCGGGGACGGTCAACGGGCTGCTGATCACCCGCCTCGGCATCACGCCGATCCTGGCGACACTGGGAACGGGACAGGTCTTCACCGGGCTTGCCATCGTGCTGACCGGCGGACCGGCCATCGTCGGCTTTCCCACCGCCTGGGCCTTCCTCGGCAACGGCAAGATCCTCGGGCTGGCGACGCCCTTCGTGCTGTTCGCGGTGATCGCCGTCCTGATCGCCTTCGTGCTGAGCCGTACCGCGCTGGGCATCAACCTGATGCTGATCGGCACCAACCCGAAGGCGGCGCTGTTCGCCGGGCTGAAGCGGGAACGGATGGTGCTGTACAGCTACATGCTGACCGGCGTGCTGGCCTCGGTCGCCGGCATCATCCTGTCGGGGCGGACCAATGCGGCGAAGTCGGATTACGGCACGTCCTACCTGCTGCAGGCGGTGCTGATCGCCGTGCTGGGCGGCACCAACCCCGCGGGAGGGCGCGGCACGGTTCTGGGCATCACCATCGCGGTGGCGGCGCTGATGCTGCTGTCGAGCGGGTTCCAGATCCTGCGCTTCTCCAACCACCTGATCGACTTCATCTGGGGCGCCTTCCTTCTGCTGGTCATCGCCATCAACGCCTACAAGAACCGCACCCGCTAGACGGCTTCCGATAGGGAGGAAATCCCATGAGCGTCCGAACCGCAATCCATTTCCGCAAAAGCTTCTTCGGCGAGGCCGAGCGTCCGGTCGCCGAGGCGCATGGCATGACCGCTAGCCTGTTTCGCTACGACAGCGGGATCGAGGCGGTGCGGCTGTCCAATCGGCGCGGGCATCTGGTGGTGCTGCCCTATTACGGCCAGATGGTGTGGGACGCCGTGTTCGACGGCGTCGACCTGACCATGTCGAATATGTTCGACATGCCACGTCCGGCAACCGAGATCGTCGGCACCTATGGCTGCTTCGCCTTCCATTCCGGGCTGCTGCGCAACGGCTGCCCCGGCCCGCAGGACAGCCATCTCCTGCATGGCGAAATGCCGTGCGCGCCGATGGATGCAGCCGGGCTGGAGGTGGGGGAGGATGACGAAGGCCCCTATATGGCGGTGACCGGCTGGCGCGAGTATGTGATGGGCTTCGGCGCCCATTACGTCGCCCGCCCGCGCGTCGTGCTGCGTCCCGGCTCCGCCCTGTTCGACATCGGAATGGAGGTGGAGAACCTGTCGGGTGCCGCCATGGACCTGATGTACATGTGCCACGTCAACTTCGCCTTCGCCGAGGGTGCCCGCATCGTCCAGCCCGCCCCCTTCACACCGGAGGCAACGGCGGTGCGCACGGTGGTGCCGGCCCATGTGCCGCGCAGCCCGGCCTATGACGCACTGCTGTCCGACCTCGCCCGCGATCCGGCGGTGATGGAAGTGCTGGACGAGCCTGGGCGCTACGACCCGGAACAGGTCTTCTACATCCGAGGCCTGCGCACCGACGAGGAAGGCGGCACCGCGGTGATGATGCGGCGGCGCGAGGGCGACGCCTTCCACATCGCCTACAGCACGCAGGAGTTCCCCAAGACGGTGCGCTGGGTGCTGGTCAACAGCGACCAGAAGGTCTGCGCCTTTGCCCTGCCCTCCACCTGCGAGCCGGAGGGCTACATTGCGGAGAGCGCGAAGGGCAATGTCCAGACGCTGGCGGGCGGCGAGACCCGGCGCTTTTCCGTGCGGCTGGGCTATCTGACCGCCGACGAGGCCGAAGCCGGGGAACGCGCCATCAGGGCGTTGTGAGTCTGGGCGCTGTAACAAGGAGTGACGAAGATGGGCAAGATCGCCGTGGTCGGCAGCAACATGGTCGACCTGATCACCTACACCGCCCGCATGCCCGGCCCCGGCGAGACCATCGAGGCGCCGCGCTTCGAGATGGGCTGCGGCGGCAAGGGCGCCAACCAGGCCATCGCCGCCGCCCGGCTGGGGGCCGAGGTGATGATGGTCACCAAGGTCGGCGACGACATCTTCGCCGACAACACCATCCGCAACTTCGAGGAGTCCGGCATCGACACCCGTTACGTCGAACGGGTGCCCGGCACCTCCAGCGGCGTGGCACCCATTTTCGTCGAGCCGTCGGGCGAGAACAGCATCCTGATCATCAAGGGCGCCAACGCCCTGCTGTCGCCGGCCGACATCGATCGTGCCGCCGAGGATCTGAAGGGCTGCGACCTGATCGTCATGCAGTTGGAAGTCCCGCTGGAGACGATTTACCACACCATCGCGTTCGGCGCGCGGCACGGCATCGAAACGCTGCTGAACCCGGCCCCGGCGCCCACCGATCTGGACCCGAAGCGGATCGAGCAGGTCACCTTCCTGGTGCCGAACCAGACGGAGCTGGCGACCATCTCCGGCCTGCCGGTGACCTCCGAGGCGGAGGCCGAGACGGCTGCGCGCGCGCTGATCGTGCGCGGCATCCGCACGGTGATCGTCACGCTGGGCGCCCGCGGCGCGCTCCTGGTGACCAAGGGCGAGGAGACGCGTCGGATCGAGCCGGTGCGGGTGACGCCGGTCGACACCACCGGGGCCGGCGACGCCTTCATCGGCAGCTTCGCCCGCTATTATGTCGAGAACCGCGACCTGGACGCGGCGCTGCACATGGCGGTGCGCTATGCCGCCGACAGCATCACCCGGCCGGGCACCCAGAAATCCTATGCCGGCCGCGAGGCGTTCGAGGCCTTCTGCGCCAGCCTGTAAGCATCGGGAGGAGGACACGCCATGACACGCGCCGTGATCGGGGTGGATATGGGGACCGGCAGCGCCCGGGCCGGCATCTTCGACCTTGCCGGCCGCCGGCTGGCCGCCGCCTCCCGCCCGATCCGGATGTGGAAGCCCGATCCGGAGTGGGCGGAGCAGTCCTCCGACGACATCTGGGCAGCCGTCTGCGCCGCGGTGCGGGAGGCGATGGCGGCCTGCGCCGAAAAGCCGGAGGTGGTCGGCATCGGCTTCGACGCCACCTGTTCGCTGGTGGTGCTGGACGCCGCCGGGCGGCCGGTGACGGTCGACCCGGAGGGCGACGATGCCCGCAACGTCATCGTCTGGATGGACCACCGCGCCATCGACCAGACCGACCGCATCAATGCCGGCGGTCACGAGGTTCTGCGCTATGTCGGCGGCCGGCTCTCGCCGGAGATGCAGACGCCGAAGCTGCTGTGGCTGAAGGAGCAGCTTCCGCAAAGCTGGAGCCGCGCCGCCCATTTCTTCGACCTGCCGGATTTCCTGACCTGGCGGGCGACCGGGTCGGCACGGCGCTCCTTGTGCTCCCTGGTGTGCAAATGGACCTATCTGGGGCATGAGGGACGCTGGGACGACGACTACCTCCGCGCCATCGGGCTGGGCGATCTGGTCGATGAGGGGCATGCCCGCATCGGCACCGAGGTCGGCGCGGTCGGCAGCGCCGTCGCCGGCGGGCTGAGCCTTGAGGCGGCGCGCGAGCTTGGGCTGACGCCGGGCATCGCGGTCGGCACCTCGATGATCGACGCCCATGCCGGCGGGATCGGGGTGATCGGGGTGCCGCTGGAGGCGGCGGGCACCGTCGATTTCGACCGGCGGCTGGCGCTGATCGGCGGCACGTCGAGCTGCCATATGGTGATGAGCCCCGGTGCCGCGCGCTTCATCCCCGGCGTCTGGGGGCCTTACCATTCGGCCATGCTGCCGGGGCTGTGGCTGAACGAGGGCGGGCAGTCGGCGACCGGCGCCTTGATCGACCATGTGGTGCAGGGCCATCCCCGCCATGCCGACCTCGCCCTTGAGGCCCAGCGGCGCGGCACCACAGTCTACCAGCTGCTGAACGAGGAGCTGGCGGCGCTGGCCGGGCGCAGCGGCGTGCCGATGGCGATGCTGACCCGCGACCTGCATGTGCTGCCGGATTTCCACGGCAACCGCTCGCCGCGGGCCGATGCCGGTTTGCGCGGTGCGATCAGCGGGCTCCGCCTGTCGGACGGGCTGGAGGATCTGGCGCTGCTCTATCTGGCGACGGTGCAGGCGGTGGCCTACGGCACCCGGCACATCGTCGCAGCGATGAACGACCGCGGCTATGCCATCGACACCATCCTCGCCTGCGGCGGCGGCACCAGGAATCCGGTGTTCCTGGAAGCCCATGCCGATGCCACCGGCTGCACCCTGGTCCTGCCGGAGGAGCCGGAGGCGGTGCTGCTGGGCGCGGCCGTGCTGGGGGCGGTGGCGGGTGGCGCCTTCCCCGACATCGCCGCCGGCATGGCCGGGATGAGCCGCGCCGGCCGCAGCATCATGCCGGCCGAGGGGCCGCTGCGGGCCTATCACGACGCCAAATACGCCGTGTTCCTGCGGATGCACGAGGACCAGATGGCCTACCGGGCCCTGATGGAGATGGGGATGGAGACGGCCGGCTAGAACCGCCTCACATCACGCACTCGCGCAGCTCCTCCCGCTCCACCGGCGCCTTGGTTTTCTCAGCCTTGTGTTTCTCGCAGCTGTCGTCCGGCAGATCCTCGCCCTGGAGCAGCGGGCAGCGCTCGAACAGCTCGGCCAGCCAGTCTACGAAGACCCGCACCTTCGGCGACAGGTGCCGGTTCTGCGGGTAGACGGCGGAGATCGGGATTCGGGGCGGGCGCCAGTCGGCCAGAATCTCGCGCAGGGCGCCGCTGCGCAGGTGCGGCAACACCATGAAGCGGGCGGGCTGCAGGATGCCCTGCCCCTCCAGCCCGCAGGTGACATAGGCGTCGGCGTCGTTGACCGAGATGACGCCCTTCATGGTGATTTCCTTCACCTCGCCGTCGCGCTGGAAGCAAAGCTCCATGTTCCGGCCTGTGCGGTTGCTGAAGTAATTCACCGCGATGTGGCGCTCCAGATCCTCGATGGTTTTGGGCACACCATGCTCGGCGAGATAGGCCGGACTGGCGCAGGTGATCGGCTGCATGGCGCCGATGCGCCGGGCAAGCAGGCTGGAGTCCGCCAGCTCGCCGACGCGGACGACGCAGTCGACCCCCTCCTGGATCAGGTCCACGGCGCGGTCGCCCAGCCCCAGCATCAGCTCGATGTCGGGGTATTTGGCGTGGAATTCATGGATCGAGGGGATGATGACCAGCCGGCCGATGGAGCCCGGCATGTCCACCCGCAACCGGCCGCGCGGCGTCTTGCGGGCGCTGGTGAAGGTGGATTCGATCTCGTCGATTTCCGACAGGATGCGGCTGGCGCCCTCCAGATAGGCGGCGCCGTCCAGCGTCAGGTTGAGCTTGCGCGTGGTGCGCTGAAGCAGGCGCACGCCCAGCGCCGCCTCCAGATTCTGGATGGTCGTCGTCACCGAGGCGCGCGGCAGGCCCAGCGTTTCCGCCGCCTTCGAGAAGCTGTTCGCCTCGACCACCCGGATGAAGACGCGCATCGCATGCAGCTTGTCCATACGGACCCCGTCCTTTCAATCGCGGCTCCCGCAAGTCGGGAGAGTGTCCGCTGAAGAACGGCGAATAGCAATCGGGCGGTCGCGGATCAAGGGTGGTGGGTGTACCGCGATGGGATGGAACGGCGTGGAACGCATTCCGGCGACTGTTCCATGCTACCGCCGGCCGGGGAACGGGCCGGCGGCGCGGCGGGGCACCGGGCCGGGGTTGAGGTTGGGGTAGTCCTCATACTGGTTGACGGTCCAGGGGAAGACGCCCTTCGGCCCCACCGCCTCCGGCTGGGCGATGACGGCGGCAATCATGGCAGGGCTGGGCGGGCAGCGCTCGCGGATGGCGCCGGGGATGTCGTCGTCGAGTTCGGGGACGGTGACGGCGGGCGGGTCTTCCGGTCTCGGGGCCGGTCTCGGGGACGGCTTCGGGGCGGGCGGCTGATCGGGTTTGGAGTCCTGTCGCTTGGCCGTGGGCAAGTCGAGGCCGGCGAACAGGCCGAGCCGCTCGGCCAGCCAGCGCACGGTGGCGGGATCGCCGGAGGTCACCAGCCGCTCGATCTGCTCGGCCACGAGGATGCGCAGCGAGGGCAGGCGCAGTTCGGCCTCGCGGTTCAGCGCCTGTCTCTCCCACCACACCCTGTGACGGAAATCCTTTGAGCCGTAATAGGCGCGCCACAGCGTGGTGCGGCTGCATCCCATCGCACGGGAGACCTGAAGGAAGCTGTTGCCGCGGGCCAGCATGCCGGCGGCCATGATCCACTGTTCCTCATGGAACTGCGATCCGGGGACCAGCGAGCCTTCGGACGGCGTCGGCGGCTCCTCCGCCCAGCGGGGGAAATTGTCGTCGGTGAAGCTGCGGGGATCGAGAGGCATGGCAGGGCTCCGCAAATGGGTGGACCAAATGCGGAGAGGGTATGGGACTTTAGTCCTTTAATGGAGAGTTTTTGTCAAAAGCCGGAGCTGGACACGGGGGGACCGATGCGCCGCCGCCGTCCCCGGCAGTACCGGGAGGGCGGCGGCGCGGGGAGTGTCGCCCTCAGTGGAGCGTCGCGCCGTCAGGCCCGGAGGCGGTGCGGACAACCTCGCGCGCCCGCCCAATGCCGAGCAGCTGGTAGAGGCCGAGGGCGGCGATGGTCGCAGTGCCGATGCCGCCGATGGAGAAGCCGCCGGCGGTGACGGTGAAATTGCCGGCGCCGAGCACCAGCGTCACGCCGACGGTAATGAGGTTGCGCGGATCGGAGAAATCGACGCGGTTGTCGACCCACAGCCGCACCATCGCCGCGGCGATCAGGCCGAAGACGACGGTCGCCAGCCCACCCAGCACCGGGGCCGGAATGGTCCGCAGCAGGGCGCCGAACTTCGGCGAGAAGCCCAGCAGGATGGCAGCAACGGCGGCGACGACGAAGATCAGGGTGGAGAAGACGCGGGTGACCGCCATCACGCCCATGTTCTCGACATAGGTGGTGACGCCGGTGCCGCCGCCGCTGCCGGACACGATGGTGGCGATGCCGTCGCCGATGAAGCCGCGGCCGATGAAGCGGTCGAGGTTGCGCCCGGTCATCGCGCCGATGGCCTTGATGTGGCCGAGATTCTCGGCGACGAGGATGAAGGCGATGGGGGCGACCAGCGCCATGGCGCCGGCATCGAAGGTCGGCGTGCGGAAGGCCGGCATGCCGAACCAGGGGGCGGCGTCCAGCTCGGCGAAGCTGACCGGCGGCAGCAGGCCCATGCCGTTTGCCAGCACGAGATAGAAGACATAGCCGGCGGCGATGCCGACGAGGATCGACACCCGGCGGATGGCGAGCGGGGCGTAGACCGCGATGAGGGCGGTGGCGAGCAGCGTAAACAGGGCGACGAGGATGTGCGGCCCCGTCCCCTCGATGCCCTTGACCGCGACCGGCGACAGGTTGAGGCCGATGGCGGCACCCACCGCGCCGGTGACCGCCGGCGGCATCAGCCGCTCGATCCAGTTGGTGCTGGTGTAGCTGACCAGCAGGCCGATCAGGACATAGACGGCGCCGGCCGCGATGATGCCGCCGAGCGCCGGCCCGATGTTCGGGTTCGGCCCCTGGCCGCTGTAGCTGGTGACCGCGATCACCACGGCGATGAAGGAGAAGGAGGACCCCAGATAGCTCGGCACCCGCCCGGCGGTGAGCACGAGGAACAGCAGGGTGCCGATGCCGGAGAACAGCACCGCGAGGTTCGGATCGAACCCCATCAGCAGCGGCCCAAGGATGGTCGAGCCGGACATGGCGACGAGATGCTGGACGCCGAGCGTCAGGGTCGAGCCCCAGGGAAGCCGCTCGTCCGGCTGGACGACGGGGCCGGTCGCGAGCGGCCAGCGCGGGAAGAAATCTGCCATAGAGGGTTTGTCCGAAGAGGGGTGGAACGGCAATGGTGCCGGTGGGTGAATTGTCGCCCGCTTTTTGGCGTCTGCGGGGGCATTGCGCCACATTTTTGTGCGGAAGCGGTAGGAACGTCAGCAACAAGACCGGACGGGGACATTCAGCGCCACGTCCATGCTTCAAGTCCTGACGGCCACATGATGCACAAGGCTGCGGATCGACCCGCCAGAGGGCTAGGCCGACCCGCAGGAGTGCCCCCGGTTACCGCCTGTACTCAGGGGGACAAACAGGACGCGCACTCCGGTAACGGCGACCATGGACAATATGGTTCACCGTCCCACCATTGAGACCAGTTTGAATTGCCGCTTCAGTCTGCGTTGTGCGTTCTACTTCAATCAGCCACTTAACGTAACAAGCCTTCATGAAGTTGGCGCGACGCGGGGAGTGAAGTTCTGCCTTGAATTCGGTGCGGCTATCGTGGTGAGAGTGCATTAGTTTGCTCCTAAACACATGGTTTACGAGCACTTGACCCTTGAAAAATGCGAGCTCATGCGTTAGCGTAATTCCGCTTTCTCAAAAGCATGAACCGCAAGTCAAGTGCATTTTTGCGGTTAAGTTCTAAAGTGGCTCTCCCCACGAACTGGACTGGAACTCCGGTTCTGGGGAGCGTCCGCTCAGCCGCATATCACTAGCTGGGCTTCTGACGCCGGACAAAGTTAGGGCGTTGTGGCCTTGCAGCCTCCTTCGTTGCCTAGGGGAATTCGCACCAGCGCTCTATAGGCACGACGTAGCGACGTGTGTCGCGTTGAGTAGTACATGCAGACAAAAGAGCGAGTCCGCGGGTTGCTGTCAAGCGCCGCCGGTACCAGTAATATTGCTGCTGGTCTCCGCTGCGCCCCACAGGTTGACTACGGGGACTTTAAGAAGCGCAAATGATAATGCTTCTCAAGTTGCAACATATTGATAAATAAGGAATTTATGTCGAATTCGCGGTTTTCCGCGATGCGTACAAGCATAGTTGCGCCTCAAAAGCGCCGCATTCTGCCCTCGTCACTGACAGTGACATGAAGATCGGTCAGGTACCCAAACAAGAACATGATGTTCATTTCGGCATGCTTTTGGTGCGACTCGGAGAATGCAGAACGAGGCCATCTGAGCGGCAGTGCATACGCTCAGCGAATACAGAGCGGGTGGTCAATATGAGCGAGTCAGTCGGCGTGGCAGCACGCAATGAAAGCATCATCGCTTTCGTGCACGAACGTCGTTCGCAATCCGGCAGCGATTATATCGGCCAATCGCAGGGCGGCTTCAAATGACTGAGCCTTCCCGAGAACGTCGATACCACCGTTGCCAGGGAGATCGCTAGCTTCGAAAACAAAGTACCCACTGAACCCAAGGTGCTCTGCACCTGAGTCAACTATCGTCTGACGCGAAAGGGTGGCAATATGAACACTCCGCCCCTCACCGATCTTCGCGCTCATGAGGATATCGTCCATGGCCATCGCTTTCCCCCCGGTGCGGCAAGCGCCCAGGATTTCCACCAACGAACTTGCCCTCTTCATGGTGTCGTCTGACACGGCAAGGGTAAGTATCATTCGAAGGGCCAAGAACCCTCAAACTCCACCTATCATCCGATATCGCGACGCGAGGGCAGCAATCTGCCAATATTTAACAGATATTCGTCGCCCTGTGAATTGCCTTGTTACTGCTGAGAATATGCTTTCTCAACGGATGGATGATCCCTCTGAAAGCAGCATGCGGAAAGAGGATGCACGTCATTCTATTGAAGTCCTGCACGCTATTCAGAGAATGTCCAATAGGCTTTCCGCGTTTCATTTCATTCCTGCCCCAAACAGCCAGCCAAAGCTAACAATACAAGGCGTCGAAATCTCTGTGCGTGCAGACATGCTGGTCCATGGATCGAGTCGGAGTCAGCAGCAGATAGGGGCAGCAATTCTGAGAATGACTCAGGACGACGCGGACACGGACTCTGCGAGAGCTCGGCGTCAGGAAATGGGCTACTGCGTCGCCGCATTGGCGCGGCTTCACGTTGAGCAACACATCCAATCAGAACGTGTTGCGTCCAATCGACTTTGCATGTCGATAGACGTTCAGCATGGGGAGGTATTCCAAGCCCCTAACAGCAACGTCCGTAGGGTGAATGACATTGAGAGCGCTTGCCGGTTTATAGCGGCAATGTGGGATCAGGTCTGATCCTGATGCGGCGGCAGCACCGCCTTGAAGGCGGCGACGGTGTCATGGCTGAAGCCGCAAGCCATGAAAAACTTAGCCTTCGGGGTGATCGGGCACCAGCAGGCAATGGGTGATCTTCTTGAGGTCCAGCGTTGCCCTGTCGGCGTCAGGCACGTGCATGTCGAATGGCGTCCGGCATGACGGTGGCGACGGTGTGGAAGGGTTTCGCGAACTCGACCTCGTAGGCGGCACCACCCCGGTATATGCCGACGACGGTCCCCATCGACCCGGCAGGCAGCACGCCGTCCTCGGTCTCCACCGGCTTGGACAGCGCCACCCGCGTGAGTTCCTCGGTCGGCTCGTGCGCTCCGGTGTCAGTCGGGCGCTTTTGCGGATTCCACGTGGAGCGCTCCATGGGCACGGACATCACGACCTCCCCTGCCGGATAGCTGCCCTTGTGGCACTCCGGAAGATCGCCCTGGAGCTTGATGAACCGGACATAGTCCACATCCCCGCCGAAGGCCCCCTCCACCGCTTCCAGATACGCTTTGTGCCCGTCAGTGGTGATCTGCACCCGGTTGTTCAGCCCGCTGGGAGTCGCCCATCAGCACGATGGCAGACTGCCCAGCGGGCCTTTGGGCAGGGCTCAATTCCCTGCCTGATCGCCGTCAGCCAACTGCTCTTTGACGATGTGTCCCGTCTCGATATCAATGATCTGCACGTCGTTATAAATGCCTTGTTGGCGGAGTTCGTTGGCCTTCTTGAGCGCACCTTCGAGAGTGTCCCGCTTCAGGCCCATAACGCCAACCTGAGAACTCCCCGTGATGTGATAGCGCATTTTCGCTTCCTCCACCGTTATGCTTTCCGTTGAGCATATAGGATCGTGCAGCCGGATGCGAATGCCCTTCACGCCGGGAGGACACCGGCCCGAATAGCCCTTCCCCCACAAACAGCCACCGCCACCCTGCCGCGATTGTTCGTCCCGGCTGAATTCTGTTCCCAGCCGCAGCGGCTTTATCCCACCCGTGCACCTGCACATTATCCCTCTTGCCGCATTGCAGGAGGGGCGCTGGTCGCCGGATCGGGATGGAACGTTCACGCACGTCGCTGACGGTGGAGGGTCGCAAGGTTCCGCTGTGCCTGTTCAGGCCGGCGGTTTCCGGGCCGCTGCCCGGACTGCTGTATTTCCATGGCGGCGGCTTCACCTCCGGCTCCGTCGAGGAGGTGGAGATCACGGCGATGGCGCTGGCGGAGAGCATTCCGGCGCTTGTGGTCGCCGTCGGCTATGCGCTGGCCCCCGAAAATCCCTTCCCCGCCGCCATCGAGGATGCCCATGCCGCCGCCGTGTGGCTGGCCGAACGGGCCGGGCCGCTGGGCGTCGCCGGCCACGATGCCGGCGGGCATGTCGCGGTGTCGCTGACCCTGCTCGCCCGCGACCGCGGCGGGCCGGAGATCGCGGCGCAGGCGCTGTTCGGGCCGATGCTCGATCCCAGCCTGACCCGCGTCGGGGATGGCGAGAACAGCGTGACCGACTGCGCGCGCTGTTACCGCGCCTACCTGCCGGAGGCGGCGCTGCGGCTGCATCCCTATGCCGCCCCCTTGGAATCGCGCCGGCTCGGCCGGCTGCCGCCGATCCTGATCGCCACCGCGCAGAACGACGTGCTGCGGCCGGAGGCGGAAAGCTATGCCGCCCGGCTGATCGACGCCGGGGTGCCGACCGAGGTCACCCGCTTTGCCGGGGTCAGCCATGCCGGCCTCGCCAACCACCCGCCGGCGCTGGCCGCCGCGGCCGATTTCTTCCGGCGCCGCCTGACCGGCGCCCGTCCCGACACTTCAAGCAGCAGGTAAAAGTCATGTCCCGCAAGACACTCTCCCTTCTGATCGCGGCCGGTGTTTCCGTGGCGGCGCTGACCGGCGCCGTCACCCTGCGAAGCCCGGCGGAAGCGCAGACCGCATCGCCCGCCCCGCCGCCGGCCGAGGTCGATGTCGCCACCGTGCTGGCCCGGCCGGTAACGGACTGGCAGTCCTATTCCGGCCGGCTGGAGGCGGTCGACCGCGTCGACATCCGGCCGCAGGTGCCCGGAACCATCGTCGCCGTGCATTTCCGCAACGGCGCGCTGGTGAAGCAGGGCGACGTGCTGTTCACCATCGATCCCCGCCCCTATGAGGCGGAGGTGGCGCGGGCCGAGGCGCAGGTCGCCGCGGCGCAGGCGCGGGTGCGCTTCACCGTCGCCGACCTCGACCGCGCGCAGAAGCTGGTGCGCGACGACACCATCTCGCGCAGCACCATGGACCAGCGCGACAATGCCGCCCGCGAGGCGACCGCCAACCTGAAGGCGGCGCAGGCGGCGCTGGACATCGCACGGCTCAATCTCGGCTACACGCGGGTGACGGCGCCGGTGTCGGGCCGGGTGTCGCGCGCCGAACGGACGGTCGGCAACGTGGTGGCCGCCGGCGCGGCGGCGGAGCCGCTGACGACGCTGGTGTCGGAATCGCCGATGTACGCCTCCTTCGACGTCGATGAGCAGACCTATCTGCGCCACATCGCGCCGATGCGCGATTCCGGCACGATCCCGGTCCGGCTCGGCCTTGCCAACGAGGAAGAGTACTCGCGGTCGGGCACGGTGGAGCATGTCGACAACCGGCTGGACAGCGTGTCCGGCACCATCCGCGTGCGCGCCCGCTTCGACAACACCGACGGCACGCTGGTGCCGGGGCTCTATGCGCGGGTGAAGGTGGGGGGCACCAAGCCCTATGACGCGCTGCTGGTCGACGACCGCGCCATCGGCACCGACCAGGACAAGAAGTTCGTCCTGGTGGTGACGGCGGAGAACAAGGTGGAATACCGGCCGGTGAAGCTCGGCACCTTGCAGAACGGGCTGCGCGTGGTGACGGCGGGGCTGTCGGCCGGCGAGCAGGTGGTGGTCAACGGCATGCAGCACGCCCGGCCGGGCATGGCGGTGACGCCGAAGACGGTCGCCATGGGCATGGAGAAGACCCAGACGGCGGCCCGCTAAGACACGAACAAGAAGGGCATGCGCCTTTCCTAACCCTCCTCGCCCGGCATTCCTTGCTGGACGCGGGGAGGGATGGGGAGCGTGCACCCTGGGAGACCCCAGATGAACATCTCGAAATTCTTCATCGACAGGCCGATCTTTGCCGGCGTGCTGTCGGTGGCCCTGTTCCTGGCGGGGGCCATCGCGGTCTTCCGCCTGCCGATTTCCGAATATCCGGAGGTGGTGCCGCCGTCCGTCGTGGTGCGCGCGCAGTTCCCCGGCGCCAACCCCAAGGTCATCGCCGAGACCGTCGCCTCCCCGCTGGAGGAGCAGATCAACGGCGTCGAAGGCATGCTCTACATGCAGTCGCAGGCCAACAGCGACGGCAACCTGGCGCTGACGGTGACCTTCAAGCTGGGCACCGACCCGGACAAGGCGCAGCAGCTGGTGCAGAACCGCGTGGCGCAGGCGATGCCGCGGCTGCCGTCCGACGTGCAGCGGCTGGGCGTCGCCACGGTGAAAAGCTCGCCGACGCTGACCATGGTCGTGCATCTGCTGTCGCCCAACGACCGCTATGACATGACGTATCTGCGCAACTACGCGGTGCTGAACGTCAAGGACCGGCTGACCCGCATCGCTGGCGTCGGCGAGGTGCAGGTGTGGGGGGCCGGCGACTATGCCATGCGGGTGTGGCTCGACCCCGGCAAGGTGGCGCAGCGCGGGATGACCGCGACCGACGTGGTCAACGCCATCCGTGAACAGAATGTCCAGGTGGCGGCCGGCGTGATCGGCGCCTCCCCCTCGCTGCCCGACGTGCCGATGCAGCTGTCGATCAACGCGCGCGGCCGGCTGAAGACCGCCGACGAGTTCGGCGACATCGTGCTGAAGACCGGCGAGGACGGCGGCGTCACCCGCCTGCGCGACGTGGCGCGGGTGGAGCTGGCCGCCGCCCAGTATGGCCTGCGCTCGCTGCTCGACAACAAGCCGGCGGTGGCGATGGCCATCACCCAGACGCCGGACGCCAACGCGCTCGCCATCTCCGACGAGGTGCGCAAGGTGATGGCGGAGCTGAAGGGCGACATGCCCGAAGGCGTCGACTACTCCATCGTCTACGACCCGACGCAGTTCGTCCGCTCCTCCATCGAGGCCGTCATCCACACGCTGCTGGAGGCGGTGGCGCTGGTCGTGCTGGTGGTGATCGTCTTCCTGCAGACCTGGCGGGCGTCGATCATCCCGCTGCTGGCGGTGCCGATCTCCATCGTCGGCACCTTCTCGCTGCTGCTGGCCTTCGGCTTCTCGATCAACGCGCTGTCGCTGTTCGGCATGGTGCTGGCCATCGGCATCGTGGTGGACGACGCCATCGTCGTGGTCGAGAATGTCGAGCGCAACATCGCGTCCGGCCTGTCGGCCCGCGACGCCACCATCCGCGCCATGCAGGAGGTCAGCGGGCCGATCATCGCGATTGCGCTGACGCTGGTCGCCGTCTTCGTGCCGCTGGCGGCGATGACCGGCCTGACCGGCGAGTTCTACAAGCAGTTCGCGATGACCATCGCGATCTCCACCGTGATCTCCGCCTTCAACTCGCTGACCCTGTCGCCGGCCCTGGCGGCGGTGCTGCTGCGCGGCCACGACCAGCCGCAGGACTGGCTGACCCGGGCGATGAACAAGGTGTTCGGCGGCTTCTTCCGGCTGTTCAACCGGGTGTTCCACCGGGCGTCGGAGGGCTACGGCCGCGGCGTCGGCGGGGTGGTGCGGCGCAAGGGCGTGATGCTGGCGGTCTATGCGCTGCTGATCGGCGCCACGGTGCTGCTCGGCCGCTCCGTGCCGTCGGGCTTCGTGCCGATGCAGGACAAGGAGTATCTGATCAGCTTCGCCCAGCTGCCCAACGGCGCCTCGCTCGACCGGACGGAGGCGGTGATCCGCGAGATGACCGACATCGCGCTGAAGCGTCCCGGTGTGCAGAGCGCCGTCGCCTTCCCCGGCCTGTCGGTGAACGGCTTCACCAACTCGTCCAGCGCCGGCATCGTCTTCGTCACGCTGAAGCCCTTTGCCGAACGCCACGACCCGTCGCTGTCGGCCGGCGCCATCGCGATGGATTTGCAGCAGCGCTATGCCGGGCTGAAGGAAGCCTTCGTCGCCATCTTCCCGCCGCCGCCGGTGATGGGGCTGGGGCAGCTGGGCGGCTTCAAGATGCAGCTGGAGGACCGCGGCAACCTGGGCTACGAGGCGCTGAGCGACGCGGTGAACGCCTTCGTCAAGCGCGCCGCCCAGACGCCGGAGCTGGGGCCGACCTTCTCCGCCTACCAGATCAACGTGCCGCAGCTGGACGTCGATCTCGACCGGGTAAAGGCCAAGCAGCTGGGCGTCAACGTCGCCGACGTGTTCGACACCATGCAGATCTATCTGGGATCGCTCTACGTCAACGACTTCAACGCCTTCGGCCGCGTCTACCAGGTGCGGGTGCAGGCCGACGCGCCCTTCCGCGACACCGCCGACGACATCGGCGTGCTGAAGACCCGCAACGCCGCGGGGACCATGGTGCCGCTGTCGTCGCTGGTCACGGTGCAGCCGGGCTACGGGCCGGAGATGGTGGTGCGCTACAACGGCTTCACCGCCGCCGACGTCAATGGCGGGCCGGCGCCCGGCTTCTCGTCGGGACAGGCTGAAGCAGCGGCGGAGCGCATCGCGGCCGAAGTGCTGCCGCGCGGCGTCAAGCTGGAATGGACCGACCTGACCTATCAGAAGATCCTGGTCGGCAATGCCGGGCTGTGGGTCTTCCCGATCAGCGTGCTGCTGGTGTTCCTGGTGCTGGCGGCGCAGTACGAGAGCCTGACCCTGCCGCTCGCCATCCTGCTGATCGTGCCGATGAGCGTGCTGTCCGCCCTGTTCGGCGTGTGGCTGACCGGGGGCGACAACAACATCTTCACGCAGATCGGCTTCATGGTGCTGGTCGGCCTGTCGGCGAAGAATGCCATCCTGATCGTCGAGTTCGCCCGCGAGCTGGAGCATGAGGGGCGCGGCGTGGTGCAGGCGGCCATCGAGGCGAGCCGGCTGCGGTTGCGGCCGATCCTGATGACCTCCATTGCCTTCATCATGGGCGTGGTGCCGCTGGTCACCTCCAGCGGGGCCGGTTCGGAGATGCGGCACGCCATGGGCGTGGCGGTGTTCGCCGGCATGATCGGCGTGACGCTGTTCGGTCTGGTGCTGACCCCGGTGTTCTACGTGCTGCTGCGCAAGCTGGCCGGAGTGGAGCGCCGGGTGGAAGCGCCGGCGGAAGGCGGGGTGCAGCCGGCGGAGTGGAAGATGGGCTGATACCTCCCTCTCCCCCGCTCACGCGCAAGCGGTTCGCGCGTGAGCGGGAGGCAGAGGGCCTGGGGTGAAGAGCCGCGGTGAAGGGCGTGCGCGGGGCGGGGTCCTGGAAACCCTCGCCCCCGCCGCCTTTTTTTTACGGACGGAGGTGAATGAGCCCCCGGCCCTAGAGTCTGTCTGGTGCTTATTGAAGCACCAGACAGACTCTAAGCTTTTGGTTTTCCGTGTGATTCACGTTTCAAGCGATACCGCTTGAAACGATCACACTCTAAGGGGTTTGCGGCGTTGCGATCTCCTCGCAGAATGCGAGGAAGGCCTCGACCTTGGCGGGCGACAACCTCCGGGACGGCCGGACGGCATAGAGAGGGAAAGTCTCGTCCGGCCAATTCGGGAAAAGTTCGACCAGTGCCCCGGCGGCCAGATGACCTCCGACCGCAAAGGCGAGGACCTGGGCTATCCCCAAACCCGCCAGACACGCCTCCACCATCATATCCGCGTCCGTGAAGGTGAACCGGCCGCCCGCCTTCACCATGACCGTCTCGTGCGAACGCCGGAACTCCCATTCGAAAGGCCTGCCGCGCTGCGGATCCATGAACTGGATGCATTCGTGGCCCGTGAGGTCCATCGGTGTTTCGGGACGGCCCATCGCCGCCAGATAGGCCGGAGAGGCGACTGTCAGCACCCGCGTTTCCAGCAGCAGCCGTGACGACAGGGTGGAATCGGGCTGGGGGCCGAACCGGATCGCCACATCCACGCCCTCGGCGACCAGATCGCCCGCGTCCGGCTGCTGGACGAGGATAAGCCGAAGCGCCGGATGGCGCGCCGCGAATTCCGGCAGGCGGGGCGCCAGCACGTTGCGCGCAAAGATCGGGTTCACGCTTGCCCGGAGCAAGCCCTGGGCCTGCCCCACCGCCCCCGCCGCGAGACTTGCCGCCTCTTCGATCCCGGACAGATGGGGGGCGGCAAGCTCGTAAAGCCGCGCTCCCTCGTTGGTGAGCCTCAACGACCGCGTGCTCCGATCGAGAAGCCGCACGCCGATGCGCTCTTCGAGCCGCGAGACCGACCGGCTGACCCCCGATGCCGTGAGACCCAGGATCGCGCCGGCGCGGGTGAAGCTCCCGCTCTCCACGACACTGGCCAGCACGCTGACGCCGGCGAGCAACCGGCTGTCGAAAGCCATTTCGCATTCCCTATCTTTATTCAAGTCTGGTTTGCCCCTCCGCACTCTAATGCAAAGGTGCCGGAGTGGATAGCTTGCGGCCATCGGAATCGAAACGCCGGAATGGCGCACGGAGGCCATGATGTTCGCGATCACGGGAATTACCGGAAAAGTTGGCGCAATCGCGGCCAGCACGCTGCTCGACGCCGGCCGGCAGGTCCGCGCTGTCGTGCGGAGCGAGGAAAAGGGGGCTCCCTGGCGGGCCCGGGGCTGTGAGGTCGCGGTCGTTGCGGAAGCGGACGATTCCGCGGCTCTCGCGCGCGCCTTCGCCGGTACGGACGGGGTCTTCCTGATGAACCCGCCCAATTACGATTCCGCACCGACCTTCCCCGACACCCGCCGCAGAGCCGAGGCATCGGCAAAGGCAATCGCCGATGCAAAGCCCGGCCGCGTGGTGCTGCTCTCGACGGTCGGCGCGCAGGCGACGGAGTTCAATCTGCTCAACTGGGCGCGGTATTACGAGCCCGCGCTGGCCGCCACGGGCGTTCCGGCCGCCCTGCTCCGCGCAGCCTGGTTCATGGAGAATGCCGCATGGGATGTCGCCACTGCACGCAAGGGCCGGTTCGACAGCTACCTTCAGCCGCTCGATCATGCGATCCAGATGGTCAGCGTCCGCGACATCGGCCGTACGGCCGCCGATCTGCTCAGGGAAGATTGGACCGGTGTCCGGACCGTCGAGCTTTCCGGTCCGCGCATGTACAGTGCCAGGGACGAAGCGGCAGGCTTCGCCGCTGCGCTGGGCCATTCTGTCGAAGCCGTGGCCGTGCCGCGCGAGAACTGGGACGCAATATTCCGCGCGCAAGGCATGCAGAATCCACAGGGCCGCATCCGCATGCTCGATGGCTTCAACGAGGGCTGGATCGACTTCGAGCGGCAAGGCGCGGAGCAACGCAGCGGAACCGTCACCTTCGAGACGGTGCTTGGCGAGCTGATCGCCAAGGGCTGAGCATGGTCCGCGCTGTCCCGACAGCCCCAACCCGTTCGTGCGTCGCGCCGCCGCACATCGTCAGCTTGGAACAGGAGCCGATATGCACCGCATCTTCATCACCGGATCCTCCGAGGGGCTTGGCCTGATGGCCGGGCAACTCCTTGTGGAGCAGGGGCACTCCGTCGTTCTCCATGCCCGCAATGCGGCGCGCGCACGCGACGCGAAGGCTGCGCTGCCGGCTGCCGAGGCCGTCGTCACCGGGGATGTCGCCACGATTGCGGGCGCCAGATCCGTGGCCGGGCAAGCCAACAGGCTCGGCCGTTTCGACGCGGTCATCCATAACGTTGCCGTCGGCTACCGCGAGCCGCATCGCATCGAAACCGAAGATGGCCTGCCTCATGTCTTCGCCGTCAATGTCATCGCGCCCTACATCCTCACGGCGCTGATCGAGCGTCCTGCGCGGCTGGTCTATCTGAGCTCCGCGCTGCATCACCACGCCCGGGCCCGTTTCGACGATCTGCTCTGGGAAACCCGCCGCTGGGACGGCACGGAGGCCTATTCCGAGAGCAAGCTCTATAACGCAATGTTCGCCTTCGCCGTCGCCCGCCATTGGCCCGGCGTTCTCTCGAACGCGCTTGAGCCCGGTTGGGTGCAGACGCGGATGGGCGGCCCAACCGCCACCGACGACATGAGGCAGGCCCACCTTACCCAGGCCTGGCTTGCCGCAGGCGAGGCCGCCGGTCGGGTGTCGGGCGAATATTTCTATCATATGGAGCGCCGGAGCCCCAATCCGGACACCCGCGATCCCGCGCTTCAGGACTTGCTTCTGAGCCGCTGCGCGGACATCACCGGCATCCCCTTTCCATCCGCGACCGGCCGGTGACCCTCCCCCCTGGACGAGAGGGGATTTCGCCTTTCATGCCATCGCGCGTAAAGCCTGACAGATCAGGCTTTACGCTTGCTCTCAATCGGCGGGCGCGGGCCATCCGGCCGTTTGCCTGCGCAGGCATGGGCCTGCGGGGCCGCAGTCGCGGCCCTTACGGCAGAGCATAAGTCAGGACTTACGCTCGACGGTATCATTCGTCCGGCAGCATGTTTTTCGGCAGGTTTTCTCGGAAGATCACTTCGGCCCGCGGGCTTTCCACCGCCTGCATCGCCGGGCGGCCGGCGCGCAGGTTGGTGAAGATGCCGACGCAGGCCGACAGGGTGTTGCGCGGATCCTGGGTGATCACCGCATCAAGCGCACCGTCGATCAGCAGGCCTCTGGTCTCGGTGGTCAGGCCATGGCCGATGAAGACCATCTCGCGCTCCCGCCGCGTCTCCTTCAGCGCGCGGGCCACGCCCTCCGCCCCGCCGCCGATGTTGTAGACCCCGGCAAGGTCGGGATGCAGGCCCAGCAGCATGCGGGTCTGGCGGTAGCTCTTTCCCTCGTCGTCATGGCCTTCGCGCAGGCCCACCACCTCGATGTCGGGGGCGATCTCCTTCAGGACATGGAGGAAGCCCATCTCGCGGTCCTCGTGCGCGCGGTAGCTGAGGCTGCCGGCGATCATCGCCACCTTGGCCGGGCGGTGTTTCAAAAAGCGCGCGATCAGATAGCCGGCGGTGCGGCCGGCCGCGCGGTTGTCCAGCCCGACATAGCCGGCACGCCGGCAGTTCAGGATGTCGGAGATCAGCGTCACGCTCGGCACATTGCGGTCGGCCAGCGCGTCCACCGCCTCGCGCACCGCCGGATGCTCCAGCGCCATGAAGGCGACGCCGTCGGCGCGGCGGCCATGCTGGAACAGGCTGCGCGCCAGCAGGTCCGGATTGAAGCTCTTGATGAACTCCACCTGTGCCTTGACCCCGTGCGGGGCGAGCATGGAATCCGCGCGGCGGATCATCTCGCCCAGCCCGGTCAGGAAGCGGTTGTTGCCGGCGGGCAGCAGGAAGGACAGCCGCATCGGCTTCTGACCCGCCGCGGCATAGAGGTCGCCGTCGGGCAGATAGTCCAGCGCCGCCGCCGCCTTCAGCACCCGCTGCACGGTGGCGGCGCGCACCCCCGGCCGGTTGTTCAGCACGCGGTCCACCGTGGCGGTGGAGACCCCCGCCGCCTGGGCGATGTCGACCACCCGCGGCAGGCCGCGGGGTCCGGCGGCAATTTCCGGATCGTCCTTCAATGAAACCATCAAAAACCATCAATTTCGGTGTTTGACACTTGTCGGCGCTGGACATACCGTCCATCCAACAATCATCAATTGACATCAGATCACATCAGAAACGCAAGGCCGGAAACAGCAACGTCGGCCGGTAATCCATGGGAGGTTTGAAATGACCAGTCTGAGCCGCCGCACGATGCTGAAGGCCATCGCCGCCACCCCCGCCGCCATTCCGGCGATTGGTGCCGCCGGTGCCGTGATCGGCATGCCGCACATCGCGCGCGCCGCCGAGTTCGAGCTGAAGTATGGCAACAACCTGCCGCTGAGCCATCCGCTGAACGTCCGCGCCCAGCAGGCGGCGGAGCGCATCGCCAAGGAATCGAACGGCAAGGTCGAGATCAAGATCTTCCCGAACAACCAGCTCGGCGGCGACACCGACATGCTGTCCCAGGTGCGCAGCGGCGGCCTGACCTTCTTCACGCCGTCGGCGCTGGTGATCGCCACGCTGGTCCCGGTCGCCGCGATCAACGCGGTCGGCTTCGCCTTCTCCGACTACGATCAGGTCTGGAAGGCGATGGACGGCAAGCTGGGCGCCCATGTCCGCAACGCCATTTCCAAGGTCGGGCTCTATGCGTTCGACAAGATGTGGGACAACGGCTTCCGCCAGATGACCAGCGGCGACAAGGCGATCACTTCCGCCGCCGACATGAACGGGCTGAAGATCCGCGTTCCGGTCAGCCCGCTCAGCATCGCCATGTTCAAGGGGCTGGGCGCCGCCCCGGCCAGCCTGCAGTTCAGCGAGGTCTATTCGTCGCTGCAGACCCGGATCGTCGACGCGCAGGAGAACCCGCTGCCGATCATCCAGGTCGCCAAGCTGTACGAGGTGCAGAAGTTCTGCTCGCTGTCGAACCACATCTGGGACGGCTTCTGGTTCATCGCCAACGGCCGCGCCTGGAAGGGCCTGCCGGCGGACATGCAGACCATCGTCGCCAACGCCATCAACGATGCCGGCGTGGCCCAGCGCGGCGACATCAAGGCGCTGAACCAGTCGGTGAAGGCCGACCTGGAATCGAAGGGGCTGACCTTCAACCAGCCCTCGCCCGACAGCTTCCGCGCCAAGCTGCGCGACGCCGGCTTCTACGGCGAGTGGAAGGGCCGCTTCGGCGACGAGGCCTGGGGCCTGCTGGAAGAGGCGGTCGGCAAGCTTGCCTGACCGCGGCTGCCGCCCTTTCCGGTCCCCTCCCATGCCAGTCCCATGAAGGAACATCCCGCCATGTCCCACATGTCCGAGCCGGTCCACGGCTTTGCCGAGCCTCCCGGCACTCTGGGTGCCGGCGGCGGCGCCCCGCTGCTGCGCAGGATCGACCACGGCCTGTCCGTCGGGGTCGAGGTCGTGGCGGGCCTTCTGGTTCTGGTCGAGATCGTCGTCCTGCTGGCCGGCGTCACCGCCCGCTATCTGTTCCACACCCCGCTGGTGTGGTCGGACGAGCTGGCCTCCATCCTGTTCCTGTGGCTGTCGATGCTGGGTGCCGTGGTGGCGCTGCGCCGGGGCGAGCATATGCGGATGACCGGGCTGGTCAGCCGCGTCGGCCCGCAGGCGCGCAGCCTGCTGGAATGCATCGCCATCACCGCCCCCATCGCCTTCCTGACGCTGGTGCTGTACCACGCCGTCGATTACGCGATGGAGGAGCAGTTCATCACCACCCCGGCGATGGAGATCTCCAACGCGTGGCGGGCGTCCGCCCTGCCGGTCGGGCTGGGGCTGATGCTGGTGGCGGCGCTGTTCCGCCTGCTGCGCGTCGCCAAGCCCCTGACGGTGCTGGCGGCGGCGCTGGTGACCGGCGCCATCGTCGCCGGCTTCTGGATCGCCGGGCCGATGCTGAAGCCGCTGGGACAGCTGAACCTCATCATCTTCTTCGTCGGGCTGGTCGCCGCCAACGTCTTCGCCGGGGTGCCCATCGCCTTCTCCTTCGCGCTCGCCACCTTCTCCTATCTGGCGCTGACCACCTCGACGCCGCTGCTGGTGATGGTCGGCCGGCTGGACGAGGGCATGAGCCACCTGATCCTGCTGGCGGTGCCGCTGTTCGTCTTCCTCGGCCTCCTGATCGAGATGACCGGCATGGCCCGCGCCATGATCCAGTTCCTCGCCAGCCTGCTCGGCCATGTGCGCGGCGGCCTGTCCTATGTGCTGATCGGCGCGATGTATCTGGTGTCGGGCATCTCCGGATCGAAGATCGCCGACATGGCGGCCATCGCCCCGGTGCTGTTCCCGGAGATGAAGAAGCGCGGCGCCCCTCCGGGCGATCTGGTGGCGCTGTTGTCGGCGACCGGCGCGCAGACCGAGACCATTCCGCCCAGCATCGTGCTGATCACCATCGGCTCGGTCACCGGCGTGTCCATCGCGGCGCTGTTCACCGGCGGCATGCTGCCGGGCGTGGTGCTGGGCGCCTGCCTGTGCTTCGTGGTGTGGCGGCGCTACCGCACCGAGGATCTGAGCCACGTCGAGCGCACCGCCGGCCGCGAGATCGCCCGGCTCGCCATGGTGGCGCTGCCCGCCATCCTGCTGCCCTTCGTCATCCGCGCCGCGGTGGTCGAGGGCATCGCGACGGCGACCGAGGTGTCGACCATCGGCATCGCCTATTCCACCGTGGTCGGGCTGCTGATCTACCGCCAGTTCGACTGGCGCCGGCTGAAGCCGATGCTGATCGAGACGGCGTCGCTGACCGGGGCCATCATCTTCATCGTCGGCTGCGCCACCTCGATGGCCTGGGGCCTGACCCAGTCCGGCTTTTCGTCCGACCTCGCGCGCTTCATGGCCGGCATCCCCGGCGGCGCCTATGGTTTCCTCGCCATCTCCATCGTCGCCTTCATCATCCTGGGCAGCGTGCTGGAGGGCATCCCCGCCATCGTGCTGTTCGGACCGCTGCTGTTCCCCATCGCCCGTGCGGCCGGGGTGCACGAGGTCCACTATGCGATGGTCGTCATCTTCGCCATGGGCATCGGCCTGTTCGCCCCGCCCTTCGGCGTCGGTTACTACGGCGCCTGCGCCATCAGCAAGGTCAATCCCGACGACGGCCTGAAGCACATCTGGGGCTATGTCGGCGCTCTGCTGGTCGGGCTGGTGATCGTCGCCGCCATTCCCTGGATTTCGACCGGGTTCCTGGCGCGCTGACGCCGCCCGTTTTTACTCGATCCCCTCTTATCGGAGTTCCCTCAATGAGCCGATTCTTCGGCCAGATCCGTCAGGCTGGCTACGTCGTGCGCGACATCGAAGCCGCCATGGACTATTGGAGCCGCACGCTCGGCATCGGCCCCTGGTTCTACAACGAGCGGGTTCCGATCCGGAACTACAGCTACCGCGGCGAATCCTACGAGGTTCACAATTCGGTGGCGCTGGCCAACTCCGGCCCGCTGCAGATGGAGCTGATCCAGACCCGCAACGACGCGCCGTCGATGTACCGCGACTTCCTCCAGGCCGGGAACACCGGGCTGCAGCATGTCGCCTACTGGACCGAGGATTACGACGCCGATCTGGAGCGTCTGCTGGCGCAGGGCTTCAAGCCGGTGATGAGCGGCGAGGTCGGCGAGAAGGGCCGCTTCATCTATTTCGACACCGAATACCACCCCGGCACGGTGATCGAGCTGTCGGAGGTCGCCGGGCCGAAGGGCAAGATGTTCGACCTGATCCGCGAGGCGTCGATGGGCTGGGACGGCAGCGACCCGGTGCGGCCCTTCCCGGACCTGAGCAAGCTGTAAGGGGCGGCCGACATGCACGCCGACCGCATCGAAGCCACATATCTGATCGAAACCCCCCTCGCCCCGGCCAAGGTGGCCGAGGTGATGGCGGGGGAGCAGTCCTGCGGCACCTTCACCCGCGTCCATGGCGAAACCGACGACCTGCGGGCCCGCGCCCGCGCCATCGTCGAATCGGTGGAAAAGCTGGAGGTCGCCGAGACCCCCGCCCTGCCGAATACTTGGCTGGAGCGGCAGCGCAACCCCGGTCCCTGGCAGCGGGCGCGCGTCACCATCTCCTTCCCCACCGCCAACATCGGCGCCAATCTGCCGACGCTGGCGGCGACGGTCGCCGGCAACCTCTATGATTTGGGCGAGGTGACGGGGCTGCGGCTGGAGAGCTTGCGCATCCCGCAGGACTACCGTGCGCAGTTCGACCTGCCGCGCCACGGCGTCGCCGGCACAAGGCGGCTGACCGGGGTGGCGGACGGGCCGCTGGTCGGCTCGATCATCAAGCCGAATGTCGGGCTGTCGGCCGAAGAGACCGGCGAGCTGGTCGGCACGCTGTGCGCCGCCGGGCTGGACTTCATCAAGGACGACGAGATCTGCGCCGATCCGGCCCATGCGCCGCTGGCCCAACGCATCCCGGCGGTGATGGACCGGGTGCGCCGCCACCAGGACCGCACCGGCAAGCATGTGATGGTCGCCTTCAACATCACCGACGAGACCGACGCCATGCGCCGCCACGCCGATCTGGTGGAGCGCGAGGGCGGGTCCTGCATCATGGTCAGCCTGAACTGGTGCGGCTATTCGGCGGTGCAGACCCTGCGCCGGCACAGCGGGCTGGCGCTGCACGGCCACCGCAACGGCTTCGGCGCCCTGTCGCGCCATCCGCTGCTGGGCATCGGCTTCGACGCCTATCAGGCGCTGTGGCGGCTGACGGGCGTGGACCACATGCATGTCCACGGGCTGAACGGCAAGTTCGCCCAGCCCGACGCGGAGGTGATCGAGGGCGCGCGGGCCTGTCTGGCGCCGCTGGCGGCGGATGCGGCGGACGGTTCCGACGCCGTGATGCCGGCCTTCTCCTCCGGGCAATGGGCCGGCACGGTGCCGGTCACCTGGGAGGCGGTGGGGACCGCCGATCTGATGTTCATGTCCGGCGGCGGCATCATGGCCCATCCCGACGGGCCGGCGGCCGGCGTGCGGAGCATCCGGCAGGCCTGGGACGCCGTGCGGGCCGGACGCACGCTGGACGAAGCGGCGGCGGGGCAGTCGGAGCTGCGGCGGTCGCTCGACTTCTTCGGAAAGAAGGGCTGAGGGCGATGGCGGCGACTCCCCGACTGGGCTGGTACGGCGACGACTTCACCGGGGCGACCGACACGCTGGCAGCATTGGCGAAGGCCGGGCAGCGGGCGCTGCTGTTCCTCGACGTGCCGGACGTCGCCCGGTTGGGGGAGGCCGGGCCGCTCGACGCGGTGGGCATCGCCGGGGCGGCGCGCAGCATGGCGCCGGACGCCATGCGGGCGGAGCTGGAGCCAGTCGGCCATTTCTTCGCCGCACTCGGCGTGCCGGTGATGCATTACAAATGCTGCTCCACCTTCGACAGCGCAGCCCATGTCGGCAGCATCGGCGAGGCGGTGCGGACGCTCGCCCCGCATTTCCCCAACCGCTTCCGCCCGGTGGTGGGCGGGCAGCCGAACATCGGGCGCTATTGCCTGTTCAGCACTCTGTTCGCGGCGGCGGGCACCGGCGGGGTGGTGCATCGCATCGACCGCCACCCGACGATGAGCGTCCATCCCGTCACCCCGATGGCGGAGGCCGACCTGCGCCGGCATCTCGCCGCACAGGGGCTGGAGGGGATGGCGGCGCTGCATTTCCCGGATTACGGGATGGACGGCGATGCGCTCGACGGGCGGCTGGACAGTCTGGTGGCGGCGGGGGCGGCGGCGCTGCTGCTGGACGTGGCGCGTAGCGAGGATCTGGCTGTTATCGGACGGCTGATCTGGGAACGGGCCGAGCGCGAGGCGTTGCTGGCGGTCGGGCCGAGCAGCGTGGCGCAGGCGCTGGTCGCGCATTGGAACGCCGGCTCCGATGCACGGGTGGCGGCGGAGGTGCCACTGGCTGCAGCGGACAGGCCGGTCTTCCTGATGGCCGGCAGCCTGTCGCCGGTGACGCGGCGGCAGATCGAGGCGGCGGGGTCCTACAGGCGCATCCAGGCCGATGCGGCGGCGCTGTGCGGCGATCCCGGCTATGCGGAAACGCTGTTGGGGGAGGTGGCGGGCTCGCTGGCGGACGGGCGCCACACGCTGGTGTGGACGGCACCGGCGGAATCCGGGACGGCGGACACCGCCCAGGCCGGGCGGGTTGCGGCGGCGACGGCGGATTTCGTCGCGGCGGTGCTGCGGCGAGTGGCCGTGCGCCGGGTCGGCATCGCCGGCGGCGACACCTCAAGCCTCGCGGTGCGGGCGCTGGGGTGCTGGGGCCTGTCCTACCGCTGCACGCTGGCGCCGGGAGTTACCGTCAGCCGCACCCATGCCGACGACCCTGCGGTCGATGGGCTGGAGCTGATGCTGAAGGGCGGGCAGATGGGCGGCGAGGATCTGTTCGAGCGGTTGCTGGGGTAAGGCCCTCTCCCCGAGGGGAGAGGGAGCCTTCCGCGGTCGCCGATCACACGGCCGCGGTGACGACCACTTCGATCAGGATTTCCGGCTTGCCGAGATCGGCGACGCCGATGGTGGCGCGGGCCGGCAGGTCGTTGCCGTCCAGCCAGGACAGCCACGCGTCGTTCATCTCGTCCTTCAGGCCCATGTTGGTGATGAAGAGCTGGGCGGACAGCAGCTTGGTCTTGTCGCTGCCGGCCAACGCCAGCACCTGGTCGAGCTTGCCGCAGATCTGCGTGACCTGGCCGCCCATGCCGACGCTGACGTCGTCGGCGATGATGCCGCCGAGATAGGCCGTGCCGTTGTTGACGACGACGCGGTGCATGATCCTGGTCTTCTCGATGCGCTTGATCACGGGAAACTGCTCCTTGGTTTTTGTAAAAGAACTCAGGGGGTGATGGAGAAATCGACGTAGCGGGCGGCGATGCGCGCCAGCGTGCCGTCCTGCACGACCGCGCGGATCGCCTCGTCGAAGGACTGCTTCAGCGCGCTGTCCTCCTTGCGCAGCCCGACGCCGATGCCGGGGCCGAACACCTCGGCGTCGATCACCGGCTGGCCGACCAGCTTGACCGACTTGCCGCCGTCGCCCTTCACCCAGTCGGACGCGGTGGCGCCGGTGGTGATGGCGGCGTCGAGCCGCCCGGCCTTCAGATCGGCCAGCAGGTTCGACGCGGTGTCGTAGGTCTTCAGCGTCGCGTCGCTGCCGAGATGCTTCTCGACATAGCGGGAATGGGTGGTGGAGACCTGGGCGCCGATGGTCTTGCCGCGCAGGCTGGCCGGCGAGCCGTCGATGGCGGAGCTGGCCGGCGCCACGAAATAGGCCGGCACCACCATGTAGGGGGTGGAGAAGCCGATGGCCTTCGCCCGTTCCGGCGTGATGTTCATCGTCGCCATGATGGCGTCGTACTTCTTCGCCAGCAGACCCGGAATGATGCCGTCCCATTCCTGCGCCACGACGGTGCAGGGACGCTTCATCCGCTCGCAGAGCGCGTTGGCAAGGTCGACCTCCAGCCCCGCCACCTTGCCGTCGGGCTGGGTGACGTTGAAGGGCGGATAGGCGCCCTCGGTGGCGATGCGGATCTCCTGCGCGGCGGCGACGCCGCCGGACGCAAGCAAGAGGAGGGCGGCAACGCCCGTGACGAGGCGCTTCATGGCAGGCTCCGGAAGTGGCGAAGGTGGGTGGGGTTAGAGCCCCGCGACGACCACGATCTCGACCAGGATCGACGGGTCGGCCAGGCGGGCCTCGACCGTCGCGCGGGCGGGCGGGTTGGCCTTGTCGACCCAGGCGTCCCAGGCGGCGTTCATCTCGGGGAAAGTGGCGATGTCGGCGAGATAGACCGTGGCGGTCAGGAGGTTGCTCTTCGACGTGCCGGCCTCGGCCAGCAGGGCGTCTATCTGACGCAGCACGTCGCGGGTCTGCGCCTCGACCGTGGTGGACCCGTCGTCGACGATCTGGCCGGCGAGATAGACGGTGTCCTTGTGGATGACCATGTCGCAGAGGCGCGGGGTCAGGTGGAAGCGCTGGATCGTCACTGTTTCGATGCTCCAAAGGGTCAGGCGGCGAAGCGGCCGATGCTGAAAGGGGCGATGGGCAGGTCGGTGGCCCCGCCCGTGATCAGGTCGGCGGTGATGCGCCCGACAATAGGGCCAAGCTGGAAGCCGTGCGCGGAGAAACCGAAGGAATGGTAGAGATCCGGCTCGGTGCCGCTGGGGCCGATCACCGGGATCTGGTCCGGCATCCGCGCCTCGATCCCCGCCCAGGAACGGACGATGGTGGCGCCGCGCATGCACGGGAACAGGTCCCACACCGTGCGGGCATTGACCGACACCTGCGAGAAATCCAGCTCCGTCCGGTTCTCGTCGCGCACCGCCCGGCCGAGCAGACCACCGCCGATCAGCACGGTGCCGTTGGGAAACTGCTTGAAGGACAGGGTGCGGCCGGTCGCCCCCACCACCGGCTTGATGAAGGGGGCGACGCGGGCGGTGATCATCAGCATGGGGGCTATGACCTCCAGCGGCACCGGCTCCCCCGCCTGCGCTGCGATGCGGTCGGCCCAGGCCCCGGCGGCGTTCACCACCACCGGGGCCTCGAATTTCTCGCCGTCGGCGGTCTCGACGGTCCACAGGCCGCCCCGGCGGGCCAGCCGGGTGACCGTTCCGCCTTCCTGGAAGCGGGCGCCCAGCGCGATGGCCTTGCGGCGGAAGGCGAAGGTGGTGCGGAAGGGGATCGCCGCCCCGTCGCCGCGCGACACCAGCGCGCCGACGCAGTGATCGGCGATGGCCGGCACCAGCGCGCGCAGTTCGTCCTGCCCGACCACTTCCTCGTGGGTGAAGCCCAGCGCGTTCAGCTCGGCGACGCGGGCGTGCGAAGTCGCCAGCTCCGCCTCGCTCTCCGCCACCTTGATCTGGCCGTGGCTCTCGAAACCGCAATCGTCGTCCACCAGATCCCGGATGCGGTGCCACAGCGCCATAGAGGCGACGGACAGCGGCACCTCGGCGACATGGCGGCCGAGCTGGCGCACGCCACCCGCATTGACGCCGGAGGCGTGGCGGGCGACATGGTCCTTCTCCAGAACCAGCACGCGGACGCCGCGCATCGACAGGTGCAGCGCCGCGGAGCAGCCGTGCAGGCCGCCGCCGATGACGATGACGTCAGGGCAAAGGGAGGCCGGCTTGGTGGAGACGGTCGCGGTCATCGGGCGCCTCCGGTCAGTGCTTGAACACGGCGTCGATGTCGGCGTCGGTCTTCGGCAGGGCCGCCAGCTCGGCCAGCGTGATCGGCTTCACCGGCGGGCGCAGCCGGTAATAGCCGACCTCCGCCGGGGAGACGCCGCGCTCCGCCGCGATGACCTCGGTTACGGTCGGGCCGCAGAGCCGGCCCTGGCACGGACCCATGCCGCAGCGCAGGAAGCTCTTGGCCTGGTTGGGACCGGAACAGCCGAGCCGCACCGCTTCGCGCACGGCACCGGCGGTGATCTCCTCGCAGCGGCAGACGATGGTGTCGTCGGCCGGTGCGCGGAAGGCTTCCGCCGGGGTGTAGAGCGTGTCGAGGAAGGCGCGGCCGGTCAGCGCGCGGTCGAGTGCTGCGCGATGGGGGGCCGCCGCCTTGTCGCGCTGCTCGCGCCCGATGCGGCCGAGACGGTGCAGGGCGTCGAGCGCGGCCAGCCGGCCGGCCTCCTCCGCCGCGCGGGCGCCGCCGATGCCGGCGCCGTCGCCGGCCAGCGACACGCCCTCGACCGAGGTGGCGCCCCACTCGTCGGTGGTCGGACGCCAGCAGCGCTGCTGCTCGTCCCAGCGCTGGGCGCAGCCGGTGGCGTTGGCGAGGTTGAGGTTCGGGATCACGCCATGGTGCAGCAGCAGCGTGTCGGCGGGCAGCCGGTGCTCGGTGCCGTTGCGGGTGTAGACGACGCTCTTCAACGCGCTGTCCCCGCCGATGGCACCTTCGGCGCGCAAGGCCGTGACGTTGCCGATGACGGTCAGCTTGCGCCGGACCTCCAGCATCAGCTTCATGCCCTTGCCGAGATAGGGCGAGCGCAGGAATCCCGGCAGCAGCGGCAGGGCGGCGCGCCAGTTCTCCTTCGGGGTGGTGTCGAGGATGGCGTCGATGCGGGCACCGGCCTGGAGATACTGCCAGGCCAGCAGCCACAGCAGCGGGCCGCTGCCCGCCATCACCGTGGCGCCCGACGGCACGAGGCCGGAGGTCTTCAGCAACACCTGCGCCGCACCGGCGCCCAGCACGCCCGGCAGGGTCCAGCCGGGGATCGGGAAGGGCCGTTCCAGGGCGCCGGTCGCCAGGATGACGTGGCGCACGGTCAGCATCGCCGCCGAACCGTTGCGCGACAGGCCGATCTGGATCGGGCGGTGTCCGTCGGGGGCGTCCTCGCGCGGGCGGGCGACGCTCCACACAATGGTGCCGGGCCAGTGGGCGGCACCGCTGTCGCGCAGCGGCCCCAGCAGCTCGGCGCCATGCCAGTAATCGGGGCCGAGCACCTTGCGGTCGCGAACCGGGGTTTCGGTGACGGCGCGGTAGATCTGGCCGCCCGGCTCCGCCTGCTCGTCGAGCAGGACCACCGACGCGCCCTTGGACGCGGCCAGCGCGGCAGCGGCGAGGCCGGCCGGACCGGAGCCGACGACGGCGATGTCGAAATCGAACCTGCTCATCGCTCCACCTCGCGCTTGCCGTTCTGGGTTTCCACCGCCATGCCGGGGGCCACGCGCACCTGACAGCCCTGGCGGTTGCCGGTGCCGTCGATGGTGACGAGGCAGTCGTAGCAGACGCCCATCATGCAGTAGGGACCGCGCGCAGCACCGCTCACGGCTGTGGTGCGGCAGGCGGTGACGCCGTTCGCCAGCAGGGCGGCGGTGACGCTGTCGCCCGCCCGCGCGCTGGCCGGACGGCCGTCGATGGTGAAGGAAACCGTCTGCCCTGCTGCGTTGAGGGCGGTCTCGATCTCAGGCAGCCTGCGGAACATGGAACCTCCCGGCGCTGAAGGGCGTGAAGCTGTCGCCGAGGCCGCCGGCCGCGATCAGCGGCGCCAGCGTCAGCGCATGGTTGGCGGCAAGGGTGACGCCGCTGTGGCAGGTGGCGACGAAGGCGCCGGGCGCCGTCTTCGATTCCTCGTAGATCGGGAAGCCGTCCGGCGTCAGCACGCGCAGCGCCGCCCAGCTCCGCACCACGTTCAGCTTGCCCAGCAGCGGGAAGAAGCGGATGGCGCGCTGGGCAATGGCCGACGACACGCCGGGCTGGAGCGTGGTGTCGAAGCCGGCCTCCTCGAAGCTGTCGCCGATCATCACCCCGCCCTCGTCGGTCTGGCGGACATAGACGGTGGGGTGGTGCAGGAAGGGGGCCGTCTTCTCGGTGACGATGACATGGCCGCGCTGCGGGCGGACGGGGGCCGACAGCCCGACCATCGGCGCCAGCCGCGCGCTGTCATGGCCGGCGGCCAGCACGATCTTGCCGGCGCGGATTTCGCCGCCCGCTGTGGTCATGCGGAAGCCGCCGTCGCGATGCTCGATCCGCTCGACCCGGTGGTTGGGCCGGTAATCGACGCCCAGCAGGCCGATGCCCTTGTGCAGGGTGCGTAAGAGCCGCAGCGAGTTGCAATGGCCGTCCAGCGGGCAATAGGTGCCGCCGACCACGTCCGGCCCGATGAAGGGCAGTTCCTTGCGCAGCGTCTCGCGGTCCATCACCTCGTAGGGGTAACGGATCATGTCCGGCTGGTTGTGCAGCCGCATCATGGTGTTGGCGCGGGCCTGCAGATCCTCTTCCGACAGCATCGGCATGAAGCCGCCGGGACGGCGGTAGGCAACGTCCAGGCCGGTCTGCTCGCGCAGAAGATCGGCGAAGCCGCTCCAGTCGTCGGAGGATTTCTTGGTCCAGCCGGCATATTCCGGCATGCCGAGACCCTTGCCCTGCACCCAGACCAGGGCGAAGTTGCCGCGCGACGGGCGCACGGCGATGTCGCCCTCGTCCAGCATGGCGACTTTCTGGCCGGCACGGGCGAGACCCCAGGCCAGCGCCGATCCGACCAGCCCGCCGCCGATCACGGCGACGTCGTATTCTCCGCCCCGACTGGGCTGCGTCATCGTCTCCACTCCCGCCTTTTCAGTCCCGCTGACGGAATCGCACACTCCGTGCGCACCGGCCGCTGCCGTTATCGTATGGCGCGCATCGCCGAATTCGACACCCGTATACAGTGTCGAATATTTATCGATGCACCGTATATCTTTGAGATCGCGCCGGATCTGCCGGCGTTACACATGGATGTATTGCAAACTGCAGGGTTTTCTTTGCCGGAGCACCGCGGGATTCTGCCCGGCGATACCCGACCGTTCCCCCGAGTTCCCGTGATCCTTGCGACAGCATCGGCAGCCAACCTATAACTGTCAAATCAGATCGAAGGGGTGTTTCATGACTGAATGTTATGATTCGGTGGTGGGGGGTCGGTTTTTGGGGCTGCCTTTGCCGGTCATGTCCGTGAACGCCCTCTCTCGCCCCGGGAGAGGGAGGGGACCCGCCGAAGGCGGGGAGGGTGAGGGGTGGCTCAAGACTCAAGAACCCCATGGTTTCTTGGATTACCCCTCACCCTTCCCACCGCTGCGCGGCGGGCCCCTTCCCTCTCCCGGGACGGGAGAGGGAACCATATGCGATCGCCTTGCTCTCAGGGGGGAGAGGGGATTAAGCCCGCGGTGTGAAGCGGGGGCGGCGCCATGATCAATCCGCGCCAGATCGAGGCCTTCCGCGCCGTCATGCTGACCGGCGGCATCACCGCGGCGGCGGAGTTGCTGAACATCTCGCAACCGGCGGTCAGCCGGCTGATCGGCGACCTGCAATATGCGCTGAAGCTGACCCTGTTCGAACGGCGCGGCCCCCGCATCGCCCCGACCAGCGAGGCGATCTCGCTGTATCAGGTGGTCGACCGCGCCTTCGTCGGGCTGGAGCTGATCGAGCAGACGGCGCGCGACCTGACCGCAAGGCGCAGCGGCACGCTCCGGGTGGCGGCGATGCCGGCGCTGGGCGTGGGGTTCCTGCCGCGTTACGTCGCGCGCTTCCTCGCCGAACGGCCGCGGGTGGACATCGCGCTGCGCGGCAGCACGTCGCCGATCATCCTGGACTGGGTGGCGACCGGCCAGTGCGAGCTGGGATTCGCCCACACCCCCATCGAGCATGCGGCGGTGCTGACCGAGAAGATCCATGGGCTTCCCGCCGTCGCCATCCTGCCGCCCGGCCATCCGCTGGCGGCCAAGGATGTGCTGGGGCCGAAGGATTTCGAGGGGGAGAGCTTCATCTCCACCACGCCGCCGACCCTGCTGCGCTACCGCATCGACACCATCTTCGCCGACCATGACGTGTCGCGGGTGATGCGGGTGGAAACCCAGCTGACCATGAACGCCTGCGCCATGGTGGCGGCCGGGCATGGCATGTCGATCGTCGATCCCTTCACCGCCCAGGACTATGTCCCGCACGGGCTGGTCGTCCGCCCGTTCGAGCCGCGCATCGGCTTCGACATCGCCATCCTGCGCTCCGCCCAGGTGCCGCTGTCGATGATCGCCGAGGACTTCCTGGCCGGCTTCATGGAGGAAACGGTGCGCTTCCGCGACAACTTTTTCGGAAGCGGCGGCAGCGGAAACGCCATCCAACTCGTTCGCGGCACGGAATTATAACATTTCCGGATGAATGATGGCGGGAATTCGATTTGACGGTTATGTGACTGCACCATCACCCTTGATCCATGTCCTGGGCGCGAAGCCTCAAGAAAAACAGCCCGCAGCAGACGCCCCGCAAAAGACGGCGGGCAAGGTCAGGTGCGGTAAAAGCGGTGCTCCGGAGCGCAATGGAATGCGGTCCGCAGATCAGGCTCCGATGAATCCGGGATCGTAAACAGGGACACAGGCTCTAGAGGAGAATGACGATGCGCTCCGTGATGTGCGGGTTGATGGCGACGGCGGCCCTGTGGTGCGGCATGGCCGCGGTCCAGACGGCCCAGGCTCAGGAAAAGACGCTCTATGTCGCCGCCTATGGCGGGTCGTTCGAGCAGACCATGCGCAAGGACATCATCCCGGCCTTCGAAAAGGCGAACGGGGTGAAGATCGAGTATGTCGCCGGCAACTCGACCGACAACCTCGCCAAGCTGCAGGCCCAGCGGGGCAACCAGCAGATCGACGTCGTCATCCTCGACGACGGCCCGATGTATCAGGCGGTGGCGCTGAACTTCTGCGCCGACCTGGAGAAGGCGCCGGTCTACGACCAGCTCTACGATCTGGCGAAGATGCCGTCGGGCAAGGCGGTCAACTTCGGCGCCGTCGGCACCGGCATCCTCTACAACAAGGCCTATTTCGACGAGAACAAGATCCCGGCCCCGACCTCGTGGAAGGACATCGAGGATCCGCGCTTCAAGAAGAAGCTGGCGATCCCGCCGATCAACAACAGCTACGGCCTGCATGCGCTGGTGATGATGGCGCGCCTGAACGGCGGCGGCGAGACCAACATCGAGCCGGGCTTCAAGGAGTTCAAGGACAAGATCAACCCGAACGTGCTGGCCTACGAGCCGTCGCCGGGCAAGATGACCGAGCTGTTCCAGAGCAACCAGGCCGTCATCGCCGTCTGGGGTTCGGGCCGCGCCAAGGCGCTGGCCGACACCGGCTTCCCCGCCACCTTCGTCTATCCCAAGGAAGGCGGCATCGTGCTGGGCTCCGCCGCCTGTCAGGTCGCCGGCAGCAAGAATGCGCCGGAGGCGCAGAAGTTCATCCAGCACATGCTGGGCGTCGAGGCGCAGACCGCTCTCGCCGTCAGCGCCGGCTTCGGCCCGGTGAACAAGACGGTGGAACTGCCCGCCGAGAAGCAGGCCGGCATCCCCTACGGTCCGGAACAGGTCGGCAAGCTGCTGGTGGTGGACTGGGACACCATCAACAAGAACCGCGAAGTCTGGAACAAGCGCTGGACCCGCGAGATCGAGCGCTGAGGGTGTGAACACCCGTCCGCCGCCGGCTGCGCCGGAGGCGGGCGGGTCCCCTGCAAAGGGAAGGGAGACGACGGCATGGCTTATCTGGTTCTCGACCAACTGACCAAGCGCTTCGGAAACTGGACGGCGGTCGACAACGTCTCGCTGACCGTGGAGAAGGGCGAGCTGATTTCGCTGCTGGGGCCGTCGGGCTGCGGCAAGACCACCACCTTGCAGATGATCGCCGGCTTCCTCGACGCCGACGGCGGCCGGGTGATGCTGGACGGCCAGGATCTGCTGGCGAAGAAGCCGAACGAGCGCGGGCTCGGTATCGTCTTCCAGAGCTATGCCCTGTTCCCGCACATGACCGCCGCGGAGAACGTCGCCTTCGGGCTGGAGATGCGCAGGATCGCCCGCGCCGACCGCGACCGCATGGTCGCCGACGCGCTGAAGCTGGTCGGGCTGGAGCAGTATGGCGACCGCCACCCCCGCCGGATGTCGGGCGGCCAGCAGCAGCGCGTCGCCCTGGCGCGCGCGCTGGTGATCAAGCCGAGCCTGCTGCTGCTCGACGAGCCGCTGTCGAACCTGGACGCCAAGATGCGCGAGGAGATGCAGATCGAGCTGCGCCGCATCCAGCGCACCGTCGGCACCACCATGATCCTCGTCACCCACGACCAGTCGGAGGCGATGGCGCTGTCCGACCGCGTGGTGGTGATGAACAAGGGCCGCATCCAGCAGGTCGCCACCCCGCAGGAGGCCTACGACCATCCGGCCAACGCCTTCGTCGCCAACTTCCTGGGCCGCACCAACCTGCTGCCGGGGATGGTCGGCGGTGGTTCGGCGGGCACCGTCATCACGGTGGCCGACAGCGTCTGGCCGGTGTCGCAGCCGATGGCGGCCGGTCCGGGGGCGCTGGCCGTGCGGCCGGAGAAGATCGGCTTCGTCGATGCCGGGGGCCTGAGCGGCACCGTGCTGGCCCGCGTCTTCCAGGGCACGCAATGGCTGTTCGAGATCGAGACCGCGGCCGGACGGCTGATGGTGATCCGCCAGCATGACGGCTCGCCCCTGCCGGCGGAACGCGAGCGGGTGATGGTCGGCTGGCGGCCCGACGACATGGCGGTGATGCCTGCGGATCCGGATACCGCCTCCGGCGCACGGGAGGCGGCATGAGCATGGCGGCATCCACCGAAAGCCAAGTGCAGGCGAATGCCCCGGCCACGGCACCCCCGCCGCGCCGTCCGCGCCGCTGGCCCTGGACGCCCTATCTGCTGAGCGCGCCAGGGCTGGCCCTGTTCGCGGTGCTGCTGCTGGTGCCGCTGGTCATGACCTTCCTCTTGTCGCTGAACAGCTTCAGCTTCTATGGCGGCATCGAGAATGTCTGGCAGATCGGCAACTATGCCGACATCGTCGCCGACAGCTATTTCCACGAGGTCTTCCTGCGCACCTTCCGCATCGCCGCGGTGGTGACGATCCTCTGCGCGCTGTTCGGCGCGCCGGAGGCCTACATCCTGCGCCGGATGAAGTCGCCGTGGCGGGGCTTGTGCCTGCTGATCGTGCTGGGGCCGCTGCTGATCTCGGTGGTGTCGCGGACGCTGGGCTGGGCGCTGCTGTTCGGCTCGACCGGGCTGGTCAACCAGGGGCTGATGGGGCTGGGGCTGATCGCGACGCCCATCGAGTTCATGTACACCGAGACCGGCGTCATCATCGCGCTGACCCATGTGCTGGTGCCCTTCATGGTGCTGTCGGTGTGGGCCTCGCTCCAGCGGCTCGACCCGCAGGTGGAGAATGCGGCGCTGTCGCTGGGCGCCGGGCCGCTGACGGTGATGCGCCGGGTGGTGCTGCCGCAGATCGTGCCGGGCATCCTGTCGGGGTCGATCATCGTCTTCGCCCTGGCGGCCAGCGCCTTCGCCACCCCGGCGATCATCGGCGGGCGGCGGCTGAAGGTGGCGGCGACGCTCGCCTATGACGAGTTCCTGAACACGCTGAACTGGCCGTTGGGCGCCACGGTGGCGGTGCTGCTGCTGATCGCCAACGTCGTCATCATCGTCGGCTGCAACCGGCTGGTCGAACGTCGCTACAAACAGGTGTTCGAATGAACCGCAACGGCCCGATCGCGCTGATCTTCCACGTCCTGTTCCTGG
The DNA here is from genome assembly GCF_013340935.1 of Azospirillum melinis. Taxonomy (GTDB): domain Bacteria; phylum Pseudomonadota; class Alphaproteobacteria; order Azospirillales; family Azospirillaceae; genus Azospirillum; species Azospirillum melinis. The sequence continues at coordinate 320,027 of NZ_WHOS01000002.1, forward strand.
GCTTCCTGCTGGCGCCGATCCTGATCGTCTGCGCGGTGGCCTTCACCTCGCAGGGCTACCTGTCGCTGCCGACCGAGGGGCTGTCGCTGCGCTGGTTCCGCGCCATCGGCGACAATCCGGAATTCATCCGCGCCTTCAAGGACAGTTTGCTGCTGGGGGCGGTGTCGTCGACCCTGGCGATCCTGGTGGCGGTGCCGGCCGCGCTGGCCATCGCGCGCCACCAGTTCTTCGGGCGCGAGGCGATCCAGGCGCTGTTCCTGTCGCCGCTGATGGTGCCGCACATCGTTCTCGGCATCGCCTTCCTGCGCTTCTTCACCATGATCGGGCTGGGCGGCACCTTCGCCGGGCTGGTGCTGAGCCATGTCATCATCATCCTGCCCTTCGCGCTGCGGCTGATCCTGGCGGCGTCGACCGGCATGGACCGGGCGGTGGAGAATGCGGCGGCGTCGCTGGGCGCGTCGTCCTGGACCTGCTTCCGCCGGGTGACGCTGCCGCTGATCCTGCCGGGCGTGGCGAGCGGCTGGGTGCTGGCCTTCATCAACAGCTTCGACGAGGTGACGATGACCGTCTTCATCGCCTCGCCGGAGACCACCACCCTGCCCGTCCGCCTGTTCCTCTACATCCAGGACAACATCGACCCGCTGGTGGCGGCGGTGTCGGCGGTGCTGATCTTCCTGACCGTGGCCGCCATGCTGGTGCTCGACCGCGTCTATGGGCTTGAACGGCTGCTGGTCGGCAAGGGCCGCGACTGACACGGCAAAGCGTCTTCCGGTTTCCTCCCTGGACTGCCCCGCACCTCCCCGGTGCGGGGTATTTTTTTGCGCGGCATCGGAGCCGTTACGCCGATGGTTCAGGATGCAAATGATTCGCTCACACCATTTTCTGTGTTGACCGCAGGGGCATGCGGACGTACTTTTAACCAGCCGGTTAAAACATAGCGACCGCCACACTGGTCGCCCCGAGCCCGCCGGCCGGAGGAGACGCATGGAACCCCGCTCTCGCTCGGGCGCAGCGTTGCGCCTGCTCAATTCCGACTGGGTCCGCCCCATCCTGCTGATGGTCATCCTGCTGGTTCTGTGGGATCTGTCGGTCCGGGTGTTCGGCGTCCCGGCCTATCTCGTGCCGAAGCCCGGCGACGTCGTGCTGGCGATGATCGACGAATGGCCGCGCCTGCTGGCCGAATCCGTCCCGACCTTCACGGCCACGCTCGGCGGCTTCGCGCTGTCGGTGCTGTTCGGCATTCCCATCGCGATGCTGATCGCCGGATCGCGCGTGGTCGAAGCCTACGTCTATCCGCTGCTGGTCTTCTCGCAGTCGATCCCCAAGGTCGCCATCGCGCCGCTGTTCGTGGTGTGGTTCGGCTTCGGCCTGATGCCGAAGGTGATCGCCGCCTTCCTGCTGGGTTTCTTCCCGGTCGTGGTGTCGGCGGTGCAGGGCTTCAAGTCGGTCGACAACGAGATGATGGATCTCGCCCGCTCGATGAAGGCGTCGCGCCTCCAGACCTTCCAGATGGTCAGCCTGCCGCACGCCCTGCCGGCGATCTTCGCCGGGCTGAAGGTCTCGATCACGCTGGCCGTGGTCGGGGCGGTGGTCGGCGAATTCGTCGGCTCCAACTCCGGCATCGGCTTCGTCCTGCAACGCTCCATCGGCAACTTCGAGCTGCCGCTGATGTTCGCGGCGCTGACCGTGCTGGCGCTGATGGGCGTCGTGCTGTTCTGGGTCATCGACGTGGTCGAGCGCTTCTCCATTCCCTGGCACTCCAGCCAGCGCCACAAGGCCAATCTCGGCGCCTGACGGCACTTCAAAACATCCATTCATCGACAAGAACCCCGACGCCGCACAACGCAGGCCGACGGGGCGATCCACCACCCATGGGAGGTCACCGGTCGTGATGAAGAAAACCATCGTCGCAGCGCTCTGCGCCTTCGCCGCCTCCACCTTGCCGGCGCAGGCCGCCGACAAGGTGACGCTGATGCTGAACTGGTACGTCTACGGCGAGCACGCGCCCTTCTATTACGGCAAGGACAAGGGGCTCTATGAGGCCGAGGGCATCGACCTGGAAATCCAGGAAGGCCGCGGCTCGGCGGTGACGACGCAGCTGGTCGCCAGCAAGGGCGTCACCTTCGGCTATGTCGACGTGCCGACCATGATCAAGGCCGCGATGAAGGGCGCGCCGGTGACCTCGCCGGGCGTGCTGCTGCAGACCAGCCCGATGTCGGCGATGGGCTTCACCGAGAAGAACATCCGCAAGCCGGAAGACATCAAGAACCGCATCGTCGCCATGACGCCGGGCGACAGCATGTCCCAGATCTGGCCGCTGTTCCTGAAGAAGACCGGCCTGAAGGAGCGTGATTTCGAGGTGGTGTCGGGCGACGCGCAGACCAAGCTGAACGCCGTCATCAACGGACAGGCCGACCTGCTGCTGGGCTATGTCATGGACCAGAGCATGAAGATCAAGGACGCCACCGGCAAGTCGGTGACGCCGATCCGCTTCGCCGATTACGGCGTCAACATGGTCTCGTCCGGCATCATCGCCAACACCGACATGATGAAGAGCAACCCGGACCTCGTCCGCCGCTTCATGGCCGCCACCACCAAGGCGGTGGAAGAGGCGGAGAAGGCGCCGAAGGACGCCGCCGCCGCCATCCTGAAGGCCAACCCGAAGGGCGGCAAGCCGGACACGCTGCAGGAAGGCTTCGAGCTGACCATCCCGCTCTACCGCACCAAGGAGACGGAGAAGCTGCGGCCCTTCCAGGTCACCGACGCCAACATGAAGGAGACGGTGGATCTGCTGGTCGAGTATGGCGGGCTGGACGCGGCGGCCAAGGAGAACCCCAAGCGCTTCTACACCCGCGAGTTCCTGCCGCCCGACCCGGCCGCCGCCGCCGTGAACGCCGCCGCGAAGTAACGAACCGAAGTGACCGACCGGGACCCCGCCCGACCCACCGCCCAGCCCACAGCAGGGAGCGACGAGGAGAGCATGGCACAGCCTCAGTTGAAACTGGTCGGCGACGCGGCGACGCAGCGCCTGTCCGGCGAGCCGCTGATCCGCATCGACGGCGTGACCAAGACTTACCGCACCCGCGATGGGGAGGTGCCGTCGCTCCGCCCCATCACCTTCGATGTGCGGCCGGGCGAGTTCCTGGTGATCGTCGGTCCGTCGGGCTGCGGCAAGTCCACCCTGCTGAAGATGCTGGCCGGCCTGCTGCCGGTCAGCAGCGGCACCATCAAAATCGAAGGCGACACCGTCACCGAGCCGCACGACGACACCGGCATCGTCTTCCAGAGCCCGACCCTGCTGGCCTGGCGGTCGGTCCTGCGCAACATCATGCTGCCGGTGGAAATCCGCCGGCTGCCGCGGGAACGCTATCTGGAACGCGCCCACAAGCTGGTCGAGATGACCGGGCTGAAGGGGTTCGAGCAGAAATATCCCTGGCAGCTGTCGGGCGGCATGCAGCAGCGCGCCGCCCTGTGCCGGGCGCTGGTGCATGACCCGAAGATCCTGCTGATGGACGAGCCGTTCGGCGCGCTCGACGCCATGACGCGGGAACGGATGAACGTCGAGCTGCAGCGCATCCAGCATGAGACCGGCAAGACGGTGATCCTGATCACCCACTCCATCCCCGAGGCGGTCTTCCTGGCCGACCGGGTGATGGTGATGTCGGAGCGTCCCGGCACCATCGCCGCCACCTACGAGGTTCCGCTGCCGCGTCCGCGGACGCTGGACGTCATGGGCGACCCGGTGTTCATCCAGCTGACCCAGACCATCCGCAAGCATTTCGCGGCGCAGGGGCATCTGGACTAAGCGCCGGAAGTCCCACCGCAGAAACTGTGCGTCATCCCCGCGAAGGCGGGGATCGAGACAACTTCGCAGTGGAACCGCTGCGCAGGCTGGAGTCCCGCATCCGCGGGACTGACGGCCGAAGACGTACTGAAAGACACTCGCCATGTCCGCCCACCCGGCCGCCCCCCGTCTCCAGATCCGCGCCATCGAGCTGTACGAGCGGCCCGTCCGTTTCGTGAAGCCGTTCCGCTTCGGCGCGGTGACGGTGGAGGCCGCCCCGCAATCCTTCGTCCGCGCCCTGGTCGCGGTCGAGGGACAGGGGGAGGCCTGGGGGGCGACGGCCGAGATGATGATGCCGAAATGGTTCGACAAGCGCCCGGACCGCAGCCCGGCCCAGACGGTGGACGGGCTGCGCCGTTCGCTGATCGAAGCGCGCGACGCCTACCTGTCCGACGGCCGGCTCGACACCGCCTTCGGCCATCACGCCGCCTACAGCCCGGCGCTGGAGCCGAAACTGGCCGCCGCCTTCGGGCCGGCGCAGATCGACAAGGCGGTGCTGGACGGGCTGCTGCGGGTGCTGGGCCTGAACGCGTTCGACGGGCTGGGCGGCAATGTCGCCGGGCTGGACGCTCGGCTGGCGCCCGATCTCGCCGGCTTCGAGCTTGACGGGTTTTTGCGCGGGCTGACCCCGCTCGGCGAGGTCGAGCTGCGCCACACCGTCGGGCTGCTCGACAAGGCCGAAGACCTGCGCGCCCTGCTGGAGCAGGCGCCGCTGCGCTGGTTCAAGATCAAGCTGGGCGGCGATGCCGCCGCCGACGCAGACCGGCTGGCGGAGCTGGCCGGCGTGCTGGAAACCACCGCCCCCGACTACCGCGCCACGCTGGACGGCAACGAGCAGTATCGCGATGCCGCCCATGTCGCGGAGCTGCTCGACCGCATCGACGCCTCCCCGGCGCTGGCCGGCTTCCGCCGGGCGCTCGCCTATCTGGAACAGCCGATCGCGCGGGAGGCGGCGCTCGCCCGGCCGCTGGGGTCGGTGGCGGAGCGGGTGCCGGTGATCATAGACGAATCCGACGACGGCTACGACGCCTTCCCGCGCGCCCGCGTCCTGGGCTATCGCGGCGTGTCGTCGAAATCCTGCAAGGGTCTCTACAAGGCGATGCTCAACCGCGCGCGCTGCGCGGCCTGGGGGCCGCCGCACTTCATCTCCGCCGAGGATCTCACCTGCCAGGCCGGGCTGTCGGTGCAGCAGGACACCGCCCTGGTCGCCTTCCTCGGCATCCCGCATGCCGAGCGCAACGGGCATCAGTATGGCGGAGGCTTCGGCAGCGCCGCCGAAGCCGACGCCTTCCTCGCCGCCCATCCCGGTTTCTACGAGCGCCGCGCCGACGGGGCGGTCAGGCTCGCCACCGGCTCCGGCCGGCTGCCGACCTCGCCGCTGCGCGGTCCCGGTTTCGCGTCTTCAGCGGGTCCCGACCGGGCCACGCTTTCCCCCCTTTCAAACCCGACATCAGCGTTTTCCGAAGGAGTCCACCCATGAGCACCAAGCGCCTTGGCCTCATCATGCACGGTGTCACCGGGCGGATGGGCATGAACCAGCATTTGATCCGCTCGATCCTGGCGATCCGCGCCCAGGGCGGCGTCACCCTGTCGGACGGCTCGCGCGTCATGCCCGACCCGATCATCGTCGGCCGCAACGCCGAAAAGATGCAGGAGCTGGCCCGCCGCCACGGCATCGAGCGCTGGAGCGACAACATCGACGCCGCGCTGGAAAACCCGGACGACGTGATCTTCTTCGACGCCGGCACCACCCAGATGCGCCCGACGCTGCTGGAGAAGGCGATCCGCGCCGGCAAGCACGTCTATTGCGAGAAGCCCATCGCCACCAACCTGGACGAGGCACTGCGCGTCGTCCGGCTGGCCGCCGAGGCCGGGGTGAAGAACGGCACGGTGCAGGACAAGCTGTTCCTGCCGGGCCTGGAGAAGCTGCGCATGCTGCGCGACAGCGGCTTCTTCGGCCGCATGCTGTCGGTGCGCGGCGAGTTCGGCTACTGGGTGTTCGAGGGCGACTGGCAGCCGGCGCAGCGTCCCTCGTGGAACTACCGCGAGGAGGACGGCGGCGGCATCATCCTCGACATGATCTGCCACTGGCGCTATGTGCTCGACAACCTGTTCGGACAGGTGAAGAGCATCTCCTGCCTGGGCGCCACCCACATTCCGGAGCGCTGGGACGAGAAGGGCAAGCCCTACAAGGCGACCGCCGACGACGCCGCCTATGCGATGTTCGAGCTTGAGGGCGGGGTGATCGCCACCATCAACTCGTCCTGGTGCACCCGCGTCTACCGCGACGATCTGGTGACCTTCCATGTCGACGGCACCAACGGCTCGGCGGTCGCGGGATTGACCGACTGCGTGATCCAGCCGCGCCAGGGCACGCCGCGCCCGGTGTGGAACCCCGACCAGAAGCAGACCATCGACTTCTACGACACCTGGCAGCCGGTGCCCGACAACGCCGTCTTCGACAACGGCTTCAAGGTGCAGTGGGAGTCCTTCATCCGCCATGTGGTCGAGGACACCCCCTACAATCACGGCCTGATCGAAGGCGCCAAGGGCGTCCAGCTGGTGGAATGCGCGATGCAGAGCTGGCGCGAACGCCGCTGGGTCGACGTGCCGGCCATCGAGGGCTGAGGCGTTCGCCGGGGAGGGGTGCCGACCGCAGCATCGAAAGCTACACGCTGGCTCCGCCGCGCGGCTTTCCCGCCCGCACCGACCGGCCGCTGACCCGCATCGCCTTCGCCGCCGCCCACATGGTCGCCGACCCGCTGGCCGAGGGCGATCCGTGGCTGGCCCCGGCCATCGACTGGGACCGCAGCATCGCCTTCCGCGAGCATCTGTGGGACCTCGGCCTCGGCGTCGCCGAGGCGATGGACACGGCACAGCGCGGCATGGGGCTGGACTGGCCGACCTCGCTGGAGCTGATCCGGCGGTCGCAGTCGGCGGCCAAGGCGCGCGGCGGGGTGATCGCCTGCGGCGCCGGCACCGACCATCTGCCGCCGGAGAACGCCCGCAGCGTCGACGACGTGATCCGCGCCTATGAGGAGCAGATCGAGGCCATCGAGGCGCTGGACGGCCGCATCATCCTGATGGCGTCGCGCGCGCTGGCCCGCGTCGCCACGGGGCCGGAGGATTACGTCCGCGTCTATGGCCGCATCCTGTCGCAGGTGAAACAGCCGGTGATCCTGCACTGGCTTGGCGACATGTTCGATCCGGCGCTGGCCGGCTATTGGGGCACGGCCGACGTCGACGCGGCGATGGACACCGCGCTGTCGATCATAGGCGACTTCGCACCGAAGGTGGACGGCATCAAGATCTCGCTGCTCGACAAGGACAAGGAGATCGTCATGCGCCGCCGCCTTCCGGCGGGTGTTCGCATGTACACCGGCGACGACTTCAATTACGCCGAGCTGATCGCCGGCGACGGGCAGCAGCATTCCGACGCGCTGCTCGGCATCTTCGACGCCATCGCACCCGCCGCCGCAGCGGCGCTGGCCCATCTGGCAGACGGCGACGAGGCCGGGTTCCACGACATCCTGGCGCCGACCGTGCCGCTGTCGCGCCACATCTTCAAGGCGCCGACCCGCTTCTACAAGACCGGCGTCGTCTTCATGGCCTATCTGAACGGCCATCAGGACCATTTCACCATGGTCGGCGGGCAGGAGAGCACCCGCTCCACCCTGCATCTGGCCGAGCTGTTCCGGCTGGCCGACAAGGCCGGGCTGCTGTCCGATCCGGACCGCGCGGCCCAGCGGATGGCGGCGGTGCTGGCGGTGCGGGGGATCGCCTGATGCGCGACTTTTCCGCAGATCATCGCTGGCTGTCGATCAACACCGCCACGGTGCGCAAGCAGGGCAACCTGGTCGAGATCCTCGACGCCTGCGCCCGCCGCGGCATCCGCGGCGTGGCGCCCTGGCGCGATCAGGTGGCGGCGGTCGGGCTCGACGCCGCGGTGCAGGCGGTACGCAGCGGCGAACTGGCGCTGTCCGGCTATTGCCGCGGCGGCATGTTCCCGGCCGACCCGTCGAAGGCGGCGGAGGTGCGCGACGACAACCGCCGCGCGGTGGACGAGGCGGCGGCGCTGGGTGCCGCCTGCCTCGTGCTGGTGGTCGGCGGGCTGCCGCAATATTCCCGGCCCGGATCGGCCGCCAGCAAGGACATCGCGCTGGCCCGCTCGCAGGTCGAGGACGGCATCGCCGAGCTGCTGGACCATGCCCGCAAAGTGGGGATGCCGCTGGCCATCGAGCCGCTGCACCCGATGTATGCCGCCGACCGCGCCTGCGTGAACACGATGGCCCATGCGCTCGACCTCTGCGACCGGCTGGATCCGGAGAAGTCGGGGGCGCTGGGGGTGGCGGTCGACGTCTACCATGTCTGGTGGGGCCCGGACCTGGAGGCGCAGATCGCCCGTGCCGGCAAGGAGAGGCTGCTGGCCTTCCATGTCTGCGACTGGCTGGTGCCGACCACCGACCTGCTGCTCGACCGCGGCATGATGGGCGACGGCGTCATCGACATCCCGCGCATCCGCGGTTGGGTCGAGGCCAACGGCTTCGCCGGCTATTCGGAGGTGGAGATCTTCTCGCAGGCCAACTGGTGGGAGAAGCCGATGGGCGAGGTGCTGGACACCTGCATCGAGCGGCACCGCAGCGCGGTTTGAAATCGCTGGCAGACGCTTCTACCATGGGGGAAGACCCCTTCCCTCCCCCGGACCGCAGGAGCCGGCTTCCCGCATGGACAGCCTGACCGACACACCCGAACCGGTGCCGCCCGCCCCCGCAATCCCTGCGGCGCCGGTCAAGGTGACCCGCGACCCGGAGGGGACGCGGGCCCGCATCATGGCCGCGGCGACGGAGGAATTCGCCCGCTACGGGCTGGGCGGCGCCCGCGTCGACCGCATCGCCGAGCAGGCCGGCACCAACAAGCGCATGCTCTATTACCATGTCGGCAACAAGGAGGAGCTGTATCTGGCGGTCCTTGAGGATGCCTATGCCCACATCCGCGAAACCGAGCGCACGCTGAACCTGGACAAGCTGGCCCCGCCCGAGGCCATCGCGCGGCTGATCGGCTTCACCTGGCAGTATTTCATCGACCATCCCGAATTCATGGCCCTGCTGAACATCGAGAATCTGCACCGGGCCGAACTGCTGAAAACGTCGGGGCAGGTGCAGTCGATGCACTCCCCCTTCGTGCAGATGATCGCCGACGTGCTGGCGCGCGGGGTGAAGCAGGGGGTGTTCCGCGCCGGGGTCGATGCGGTGCAGCTCTACATCTCCATCGCCGGGCTGTCCTACTTCTACCTGTCCAACGTCCACACCCTGTCGGTCATCTTCGGCCGCGACCTGCTGGCCGACCCGGCGCGGGAGGAACGGCTGGACCATATGGTGGAGCTGGTGCTGAAGTCGCTGCGGCCGTGAGGGGGTGAGAGGGGTGGTCGGAGTCTGACCACCCCTACTGTTTCGGGGCGGGCCGCAGCAGGGCGATCAGCAGCAGGCCGCCGACGATGAACCAGGCGATGACGACGAAGCCGTCGATGTAGGCCAGCACGTAAGCCTGCTTGCGCACCGCCGCCGCCAGCAGCGACAGGGCACGGTCGGTCGCCTCCTCAGACCCGGTGGAGCGGGCGGCGAGCCGCGCCATGCCGCCGGCCAGCCGGTGGACGGTGTCGGTGCCGCCGGCCACCACGTCGGACACCAGCCGGAAGCTGTGGAACTGCTCGCGCACGCGGACGAAGGTCTGCATGAAGGCGGCACCCAGCTCGCCGCCCAGCAGGCGCGAGGTCTGCAGCAGGGCGCCCAGCGCCAGGATGTGGGCCTGGGACAGGTTCTTGATGTTGAAGTAGATCAGCGAGGTCATGGCGAAGGACTGGCCGAAGGCCTGGAGCATCTGCGATGGCAGGAAATCGGCGCCGACCCAGTCGGCCGTCAGGTGCGAGGCGAGCCAGCAGGCGGTCCCCACCGCGGCGAAGCCCGCCGCCATCACCACCCGCGGATCGGCATGGCGCAGCAGCGTGCCGACCAGCGGCGCCAGCAGGAACTGCGGCAATGCTATCAGCAGCAGCGTATCCCCCACCTCCAGCGCCCGGTAATTGTTCACCGTGATCAGGAATTGCGGGACCAGATAGGCGGTGGACAGCATGATCAGCCGCAGCAGAACCAGCAGCAGGCACAGCAGCGGGATGTTGCCGCGGAAGAGCGCGCTGAAGGTGATCCAGGGCTTGGGGCAGGTCAGCTCCTGCACGACGAAGGCGGTTACCAGCAGGCCGCCGGCGAGGAACAGGCCGGTGATCAGGCCGGAGTTGAACCAGTCCAGCCGGTTGCCCTGGTCGAGCCCGGCATAGAGCAGGGCGAAGCCGAGGCTGGCATAGGCGATGCCCCACCAGTCGCCGTCCTTCAGCAGGTCGCGGCGGACCGGCTCGGCCGGCATGCCGAAATGGACGCACAGCGCCATCAGCGGCGCCAGCAGGGCCGTGTCCCAGAACAGCCAGCGCCAGTCGAGATGCTCGATCACCCAGCCCTCGACCGAGGCGGCGAAGTTCAGCGACAGCTCGACATTCATCGCATAGACGGCGATGCCGTAGACGACATAGCGCGGCGGCAAATTGCGGACGATGAAGCCGATGGTCAGCGGGATGAAGGTGCCCGACGACAGGCCGGCCAGCAGCTGGAAGGTCAGCACCCCGGTCAGCGTGCCGGTCAGCGGCAGGGCCAGCATCGCCAGCCCGTAGGTCAGGGAGGACACCAGCAGGACGCGGCGCGGCCCGAACACCACGCCGAGGAAGGCGGCGGCCGGGGCGACCAGCATCTGCGCCACCGTGTAGGCGGTGGTGATCCAGGCCCCCTCGTCGAAGCCGGCGCCGATGGCGCCGCGGATGTCGGCCAGCCCGAAGGTGGTGATGCGCGAGGTCAGGGTGGAGATCAGCGCCCCCAGCATGACGCCGAGCAGGCCGACGATGGGATGGTGGGTCAGGATCGGCTGGGCCGGGCGCAGCAGGATGCGGGACAGCCGCCCGCCGGCCAGACCGACGCTCAAGACCCGCTCTCCTTCACGTCACCATCGGTGTCGATGGTGACGACGACGGACATGCCGGGCCGCAGCCGGTCCTGCAACGGGTGGGGGCCGTCGAGGACGATCTTCACCGGGATGCGCTGGACGATCTTGGTGAAGTTGCCGGTGGCGTTGTCGGGGGGAAGCAGGGCGAACTGGCTGCCGCTGGCCGGCGACTGGGCGGCGACCCGGCCGGTCAGCGTCACGTCGGGGAAGCTGTCGACGCGAACGGTCGCCGGCAGGCCGGATCGGATCCGCGTCATCTGGGTTTCCTTGTAGTTGGCGATCACCCACACCGCCGGCAGCGGCACCAGCGTGACGATCTGGCTGCCCTGCCCGACATACTGGCCGGGGCGGACCTGCCGCTGCCCGACCATGCCGTCGGCCGGGGCGCGGATCGTCGTGCGGTCGAGCGTGATGCGGGCGAGGTCGAGGTCGGCCTGCCGTTGCAGCCGGGTGGCCTTGGCCTGGCGCACCTGCACGTCGATGCCGTCGAGCGCCGCCTTCTGCTGGTCGACCTGGGCCTGTCCCGCCTCCAGCGCCGCCTGGGCCCGGCGGGAGGTCGCCTGCGCCTGTTGCAGCGCCTGGAGCGTGCCGGCCACGCCCTGTTCGGTCAGGGAGCGCTGGCGCGCCTCCTCCAGCCGCGCCCGCCACGCCTCGGCCTCCAGCCCGTGGACGTTCGCCTCGGCCTGATCGACCAGGGCGCGCTGGGTGCGCTTCTGGATGTCGAGCTGGGCGATGGCGGCATCGGCGGCCTCCAGCGCCGCGTCGGCCTGCTGCACGCGGGCGCGGTAGTCGTCGTCGACGATGGTCGCCACCGGATCGCCGGCCTTCACCCGCTGGAAGTCGCCGACCGGCATGTCGCGGACGACGCCCGCCACCTGGGCCGACAGCGGGGTGATGTCGGCCTGGAGATAGGCGTCGTTGGTGGTCTGGCGCGCGGCGGAGCCGAGCCAGCGGTCCCAGCGCGTGGCGAAGGCCACCAGCAGCACAACCGCCAGCCCCAGCACCGCCAGCCGCACCACCCAAGGGCTCCAGGCCACCGGCGGCGGGGCGGCCGGGGGAGGAGGAGCCGGAGGTGGTTGCTGGACCGCTTGCTGGCCCACTGGCTGGGGTGGCGCTGCGGCATCGGTCATGCGGGGCTCTCCATCGGAATCGGCCTGCCGGAACGGTCCGGCCGGACCGCCTCGACAGGCCGACCCTACGCGATGGCCCGCGGAAAAGCGCCTTGCACCAAGGTGTAGCCCCGCTTGGGACCGGTCAGGACAGGACGATGCCGCCGTCGACGTTCAGCGTCTGGCCGGTGACGAAGGCGCTGTCGTCGGAGCAGAAGAAGGCCACCGGTCCGGCGACATCCTCCGGCGCACCGATCCGCGCCATGGCGGTCTTGGCCTTCCAGCCGTCGCGGATGGCCGGATCGTCGAGGTTCACCCGGCCCATGTCGGTCAGGATGATGCCGGGGCAGACGCAGTTGGCGGTGATGCCGAGCGGCCCGACCTCCTGCGCCAGCACGCGGGTGAAGCCCATCACCGCCGCCTTCGACGCCGAGTAATGCGCCTGTTCCGGCGCGCCGTGCTTGCCGCCGATGGAGGCGATGTTGCAGATGCGGCCGTAGCCCTGCGCCTTCATCAGCGGCAGCACCGCCTGGGTGACGAGGAAGGTGCCCTTGGCGTTCACGTCCATCACCTGATCCCAGGCGGTTTCCGGGCAGTCCTCCACCGTCGCGGCGATCAGGATGCCGGCATTGTTGACCAGCGCGTGGATGGTGCCGAGTTCGGCCACGGCGCGGTCCACCATCGCCTGCACCTCGTCCTTCGCCGACACGTCGGCGTGCAGCTCGACCACGCGGACGCCTTGTGCCCGCGCCTCTCCCGCCGTCTCGGCCAGCGCGCCGGCCTGCCGGGCGATGTCGTTCAGCGCGAGATCGAAGCCGCGCGCCGCCAGTCCGAGAGCGATGGCGCGGCCGATGCCGCGGCTGGCGCCGGTGACCAGCGCGATCTTTCCCTGTGTCCTGTGGCCCTGTGCCCTGTTGCCCTGTGCCATATCCTTGTTCTCCCTTCAGAAAGCGGTGTAGCCGCCATCGACAGCCAGGACGGTTCCGGTGATGTAGCTCGCCGCGTCGGAGGCGAGGAAGGCGACGGCCAGCGCCACCTCGCGCGGCTCGCCCAGCCGGCCCATCGGCGTGGCGGCGAGCCAGCGCTCGAACCATTCGGGGCGGGAGCGGCCGGCCAGGGTCAGTTCGGTGGCGGTGTAGCCGGGAGCGACGGCATTCACCCGCACCCGGCCGGCCCATTCCACCGCCAGCGACTTGGTCAGCAGGTTGACGCCGGCCTTGGCGGCGTTGTAGGCGGCCTGGGGCTGCGGATGGACGACGATCTCGCCGCACATCGAGCCGATGTTGACGACCGATCCCCTGCCCGCTTCGACCATCGGGCGGCCGAAGGCGCGGGCGGTGTGGAAGACGCCGTGCAGGTTGACGTCGATCACCCGGCGCCAATCGGCCAGATCGACCTCCAGCGCCGGCCCGTTGTGGACGATGCCGGCGTTGTTGACGAGGATGTGCGGCACGCCGGCCTCGGCGACCAGACGGGCGGCGGTCTCCTCGGCCGCCTGGGCGTCGGTGACGTCGAGGGTGTAGGCGAGCCCGCCGATCTCGTCCGCCAGCCGTCGGGCGGCCTCGCCGTCGCGGTCGAGGATGGCGACGCGGGCGCCGGCCTCCGTCAGGACGCGGACGATGGACTGGCCGATGCCGGCGGCCCCGCCGGTGACGACGGCGAGCCGGCCGCTAAGATCGAACTCCTTCATGCCGCGGGCTCCCTGACCGGAGTTGCGGCAGGCGTTGGCACCGGCCCGTTCAGCACGCCCTTCAGCGCCGGGTAGAGGGCGAGATAGCGCTGGTAGATCTCTTCGTAGAGGGCGGATTCGCGCGGGCGCGGTTCGATGCTGGTGCCGGGGCGGACCATCGCGGCGATGCCCTCGTCGATGCTGGCGAAGCGGCCGGCGCCATGGGCGGCCAGCACCGCCGAACCGGTGGAGGGCGCGTCGGCGGAGGCCGGGATGCGCACCGGCAGGCCGGCGGTGTCGGCATGGATCTGCATCCACAGCTGCGAGGCGGTGGCGCCGCCGCCGACCGTGATCTCGGTCGAGCTGTAGCCGCCGGCCCGGAAGGCGTCGAGGATGGCGCGGGTGCCGAAGCCGATGCCCTCGACGATGGCGCGGAAGACATGGTGCGGTTCATGGGCCAGCGTCAGCCCGACGATGGCGCCGCGGCTGAGCGGGTCGGTGTAGGGGGTGCGGTTGCCCTGGAAATGGTCGAGCACCAGCAGCCCGTCCGATCCCGGCTCCAGCGCCGCCGCCCTGGCGTTCAGGGCGGCGAGGTCGAGCGTGCCGCCGCTGAAGCGGCGCAGCCAGTTGACGATGGAGCCGGTGGAGGTCTGGCCGCCCTCGACGATCCAGCGGCCGGGATAGACGATGTCGGGATAGCTGCCCCAGACGCCGGGCGCGTGCAGCGGCGCCTCGGTGACGCCGAATTGCAGATGCGAGGATCCGGTGATGAGTGCGAGCTGGCCCGGCTGGGCGACGCCGAGCCCGATCATGCCGATCAGCGCATCCGCCCCGCCCTGCACCAGCCTGACCGACGGCCGCAGCCCGAGGATGGCGGCGGCTTCGGTCGTCAGCGTGCCGACCACCGCGCCGGGAGCCAGCACGCGGGCCGGCCATTTGCCCTCAAGCTCTTCGAGGTCAAGCGCCTTGAGGATGCCGCGCGCCCAGCCGCCGTCGCGGCTGGAGTAGTGCCAGCGCAGGCCGGCATTGTCGAGGCTGGCCACCCGTTCGCCGGTCAGGCGCAGGGTGAGGAAATCCTGGTATTCGCAGATGGTGTGGGCGGCGGCGAAGGTCGCCGGCTCGTTCCGCTTCAGCCACAGCGCCTTGGGGATCATCCATTCCGCGGAGACCGGGCCGCGGCCGGCGCCGTTGATCTTCAGCGCCGGGTCGCCGGTGGCGAGCACCGCCTCCGCCTCGGCATGGGCGCGCACGTCCATCCACAGCAGCGCCGGGCGCAGCGCCCGGCCGTCGGCGTCGAGCGCCACGACGGTGCAGCAGGTGGTGGCGAAGCACATCGCCTCGATCTCCGCCGCATC
The DNA here is from genome assembly GCF_013340935.1 of Azospirillum melinis. Taxonomy (GTDB): domain Bacteria; phylum Pseudomonadota; class Alphaproteobacteria; order Azospirillales; family Azospirillaceae; genus Azospirillum; species Azospirillum melinis. Next base: position 335,048 of record NZ_WHOS01000002.1, read on the forward strand.
GATGCCGGCATCGGCGACGGCGCCGCGGGTGGCCTCGGCCAGCGCCCGCCACCAGTCCTCCGGGTCCTGCTCCGCCCTGGCACCGGGACCGAACTGCGTGTCGTAGGCGACGGCCTTCTGGCCGAGGCAGCGTCCGGTCAGGTCGTAGATGCGCGCCCGCAGGCTCTCGGTGCCGCCGTCGGCGGTCAGGTAATAGGCCATTCCCTTATCCTCCCTGAAGACACGCAGCCCTTTGCGGGCCACCTTATGGACGCCGATATCCCCTCTCCCCTCAGCCGAGCGAGCGGAACGCCGCCAGCGCCTTGCCGGCATACATCACGGCGGGACCGCCGCCCATCTCGACCGCGACCTCAAGCGCCTCGACTAGGTCGGCCTCGGCGGCGCCGTGCCGGCGGGCACCGTCGACATGGTAGAGGATGCAGTCCTCGCAGCGGGTGGCGACGGAGATCGCCACCGCCATCAGCTCCTTCTGGGCGGAGGTGAAGGAGCCGGCGGCGCTGGCCGTGCGGCTGACCTCGGCGAAGCCCTTCATCAGGGCGGGGGAAGCCTTGGCGAAGGCGCCGAGCCGCGCCTTCGCCGCCGCCAGATCGGTCTTTGCGTCATCCATGCTGGGTCTCCTCGTCGATCAGGGCCGCGACCTCGCGCGGGGCATCCCACTGCGGCATATGGCCGGACGGCAGGAAATGGGCCGCCACGCGCGGCGGCAGGTTGAGCGCGTCGGTCGCGGACACGATGCGGTCGTCCAGGCCGAAGACGGCGCGGACGGGGATGCGCTCCGCCAGCTCCGCCAGCGGGCGCAGCAGGTCGATCCGCTGCCGGCCGTCGGCAGTGGCGAGGGCCGTCGCGAGCGTGCGCAGGCGTCCCCGGCCCATCTCGCGTGCCATGGCGACAAGCGCGGCGTCGGACAGCTGGCCGCCGCGCGGTCCCAGCAGGCGCAGCAGATGCGAGACCTCTCCCGTGGTTTCCGCCGCGGCCATGCCATGGACGAACTCGGCACCGATCCTCGGCCCGCAGCCGGCGGGGGTGAGCAGCACGAGGCGTGAAACCCGGTCGCCGAGCCGGCGGGCGGCGTGAACGGCGGCGGCGGCGCCCAGCGAATGGCCGACCAGAACCAGCGGTCCGGGCAGGCTTTCCGCCAGCGCCGCCACCGCGGCGGCCAGCCCGTCCACATCCGCCGCCTCGATGGCGGTCGCGCCATGGCCGGGCAGGTCGGGCATCACGACGCGCTTGCCGGAGCGGGCGAGACCCGAGGCCAGATTGGCCCAGGCGGTGCGGTCGCCGGCGAAGCCATGGACCAGCAGATGCACCGGCCCCGTGCTTCCGGCCTGCGCATAGGCGAGCCGGCCGGCCGGCGTGTCGAGCCAGCGCAGGTCGGCAGCCGAGGCGGGAGCGTCGGTGTTGGCGGCAAGCTCGACATCGGCCCGTTCGATCCGGCCGCGCCGGCCGCTGCCATGGAGAGTCTCCAGCGCGACGCCCTGCTGGCGGGCCAGCCGCCTTGCGGTCGGCGTGGCGCGCAGCCGGTCGTCGAAGCGGCGTTCCGGAGCCGGCGTGGCGGCGGTGGCACTGGCGGGCGCGGATGGCGCTGCCGGTGCGCCGGCCGCAGGGGCTGCTTCAGCCGCGGCTTCGGCGGCGTCGGGCGAGGCCGTGTCGGGCAGGGCGGCAGCCCAGTCCTCGGCCGACAGGACGGCGACACGGGCAATCGGGGCGCCGACCGGCACGCGGTCGCCGGCCGACACCAGAGTCCCGTCGAGACGGCCGTCGCCAAGGGCGGGATATTCGACGACGGTCTTGTCGGTTTCCAGCTCCAGGATGGCGTCGCCGCGGCGGAACTGCTGTCCCGGCTCGACCAGCCAGCCGACGATGACGCCCTCCTCCATCGTCTCGCCGAGACGCGGCATGGTCAGGGTAAGGGTCGTGGTACTGAGGGTCGTCATGCCGGCACCCGTCCGGCCAGCATCCGGAGAGCGGTGTCGGCGATCAGCTGCGGGCCGGGCACCGATCCGGCCTCCAGCGCGGTCGACACCGAGATCGGGATGTCCTCTCCGGCAACGCGGACCACCGGATCCTCAAGGAAGTCGAAGCATTCCTCGGTGATGCGCGCCGACAGCTCGGCCGCGACGCCCGCGGTCATCACGCCCTCGCTGACCACCATGGCGCGGCCGGTGCGCTCGACATGGGCGCGGATGGTGTCGAAATCGAGCGGGTTCAGCGTGCGGATGTCGATCACCGTCGCCTCGACGCCCCGGGCCGACAGCTGCCGCGCCGCCTCCAGGCAGTAATGCAGCTGGCGGGAATAGGTGACGATGACCAGATCGCGCCCCTCGCGCCGCACAGCCGCCTTGCCCCAGGCCAGCGGCTCGGCGTCGAGGTCCACGGTCTCCTTCATGGTGTAGAGCGCCTTGTGCTCGATGAAGACGACCGGGTCGGGCTTGGTCAGCGCCATGCGCAGCAGGTGATAGGCGTCGGCCACCGTGGCGGGCATCGCCAGCCGCAGGCCCGGCGTGTGCATCACATAGGCTTCCAGGCTCTGGCTGTGCTGGGCGCCGGCCGACCGCCCGGTGCCGCCCTGGGTGCGCAGAACCATCGGCACGCCGATCTGGCCGCCGAACATGTAGCGGATCTTGGCGGCCTGGTTGGCGAGCTGGTCCATGGTCATGCCGATGAAATCGACATACATCAGCTCCGCCACCGGGCGCAGGCCGGTCATCGCCGCACCGACCGCGGCGCCGACGATGGCCGGTTCGGAGATCGGCGTGTCGATCACCCGCTCCGCCCCGAACTCCTTGATCAGATCCTTGGTGACGCCATAGGCGCCGCCATAGCGGCCGACCTCCTCGCCGAGGATCACCACGTCCGGGTTTTCGGTCATCGCGTCGGCCAGCGCCTTGCGCAGGGCATCGCGATAGGTCAGTTCCTGAAGTGCCATTGGTGGTCTCCTCAGTCCCGCGCCAGAACGCGGTCGATGCGGGCGCGCACCGGTTCGGGTTCGGGTTCCTCGGGCGCATAGACGTCGCGGAACATCGAGGCGAGCGGTGGCTCGGTCTGCGCCACGGTGAAGTCGATGGTCGCGTCCATCTCGGCGCCGATCTCGCCATCCAGCCGGTCCAGCTCGCTCTCCGACTCCAGCCCGCGGTCGATCAGGGCCGCGCGGGCGAAGGCGACCGGATCCTGGCGGCGGCCGGCCTCTTCCTCCACCGGGTCGCGGTAGGGCGACTTGTCCTTGCGGGCATGGCCGTAGAAGCGGTAGCAGGACACCGCCAGGAAGGCGGGCTTGCCGGCCCGCGCGCCCTCGACCAGCCGTTCGGCGGCCTCGGCCACCGCCTCGACGTCGAGGCCGTCCACCGTCTCCGCCGCGAGGCCGAAGGCGGCGGCGCGTTCGTGCAGGTTGGGGTTGGCGGTCGCCTGGGCGATGTTGGTGCCCATGCCATACTGGTTGTTGATGCAGACGAAGACGCAGGGCAGGCCCCACAGGGCGGCCATGTTCATGCTCTCGTAGAGGATGCCCTGGCCGGTGGCGCCGTCGCCGAAGAAGGCGACGCTGACGGCGCCGGTCTTGTGGTGGCGGGCGGAGAGGCCGGCGCCGACCACCGCGGGGATGCCGCCGCCGACGATGGCGTTGGCGCCGAGATGGCCCAGCCCCATGTCGGCGATGTGCATCGACCCGCCCTTGCCGTGGCAATAGCCGGCTTCCTTGCCGCCGATCTCCGCCATCATGCGGGCCGGGTCGGCGCCGCGGGCGAGGAAGATGCCGTGGCCGCGGTGGTGGGTGGTGAAGCTGTCGCCGTCGCGCAAGTGCGCGCAGACACCGGCGGCGGCGCTTTCCTCGCCGATCGACAGGTGCAGCATGGAACCGGCCGACTGGCCGCGGACGAACAGTTCGCCCACACGCTCCTCGAAGGTGCGGATCCGGCGCATCGTCCGGTAGAGTTCGGGAAGGCGCGTGTTGGCGCCCGCCCCGACCCGGCCCGCCATGGTGCGGCCGGCCGTGGCCCGGAGGTCAGCCTCGTACATCGAAGACTCCGATTTCAAAGAAGGTTGAGCTTGGTGCTGCGCGAGACGACGGCGACGGCGGCAAGGATGATGACGCCCTTCACGATCGCCTGGATGTAGGTGTCCATCCCCATCAGGTTGAGGCCGTTGTTGATGACCCCGATGAAGAGCGCGCCGAAGAAGGTGCCGGGCACGGTGGCGGTGCCCGGCCGGAACATGGTCATGCCGATGAAGACCGTCGCCAGCCCATCGAGCAGATAGCGCTCGCCGGCGTTCGGCTGGCCGGAGCCGAGCCGGGCGGCGAGCAGCGTGCCGGCCATCACCGCGAAGAGGGAACAGACGACGAGGGCGGCGGCGCGGTACTTGCGCACCCGGATGCCGGACAGCTCGGCCGCCTTCTGGTTGCCGCCGACGGCGTAGATGTAGCGGCCGAAGATCGTCCGCTCCATGACGAACCAGGCGACCAGCACCGCGGCCAGCATGAAGAAGGCAAGGACCGGGATGCCGGCGACGCGCCCCTGGCCGAGCCAGAGATAGACCTCATCCAGCCCGCCATAGATCGCCCGGCCGCCGGTCATCAGGAAGTTGATGCCGTAGAGGATGGAACCGACGGCCAGCGTCGCGATCAGCGACGGGATGCCGACCAGCGTCACGAGGATCGCATTCACTGCCCCCACGGCAAGCCCGGCGCCTAGCCCGGCCAGCAGGGCGAGCGGCAGAGGCACGCCCTTGACCAGCAGCAGCGGCACCAGCACGCCGGCAAGGCCGACGGTGTAACCGACCGACAGATCCATCTCGCGGGCGGCGAAGCCGAAGGTCAGGCCGGCGCCGACGATGGTCAGCATCGAGATCTGCTGCGCGATGTTCAGCAGGTTCTGTCCGGTCAGGAAGCGGTCGACGCCGAGCGAGAAGACCAGGAACATGGCGACCAGCACGACCAGCGTGCTGTAGCGCTGAACATGCTCCTTGCGCAGCCCGAACAGCCGGTCATGGCTGGGGAGGGATCCGGTGGCGGTGTCGGTCATGCGGGAATTCCTGATTTTGCAGTCTCCGGGACGGCTCCGGAGATGGCGGCGATGAACGCGCTCTCGGAAAAGCCGGTGCCGGGGATTTCCGGGCCGGGCCGCAGGTGATGGAAGGGGATGACGCGGTGCGCCAGCGCCTCGATCTCCAGCAGGTCGGAGGACGCGATGACGATCCCCACGCCGGTGGCGGCAAGGCGCCGCATCTCGGCGTAGATCTCGGCCTTGGCGCCGATGTCGACGCCCTCGGTCGGCTCGATGAAGATCATCACGCGGTAGCGGCCCTCGGCGCCGTAGAGCCATTTGCCGATGGAGATCTTCTGCTTGTTGCCGCCCGACAGCGTGCGCAGAAGCTGGCCGGAGGAATGGGCCTTCACGTTGAGAAGGCGCATGATGCGGCGGGATTCCGCCTCCTCCCGGCCGGGCGACAGGATGCCGGCGGCGATGGCGCCATGGCCGGGATGGACCATCGCCAGATTCTCGCGCAGCGTCCACTCGCCGATCAGCGCATATTCCATGCGGTGGTCGGGGACCAGCGCGATGCCGGCCGCCTGCATGTGGGCGGGCGGTCCCGGCTTGACCGGCCGGCCGCCGACCGCCAGCCCGGCACAACGCACGCCGGACGGGCTGTGCAGCGAGCGGGCGAAGCCGAAATGGCCGGCGCCGGTCAGTCCGATCAGCCCGACGATCTCGCCGGCATGCAGGGTGAAGTGCGGCACATGCAGCCGTCCGACCCGCCAGTCGCGGATGTCGAGCACGACCTCGCCGCGGCTTGCCCGCGCCGCCTCTTCGGACTTGCGCTGCGGGCCGGAGCCGCTGCGGCGCAGCATCATGTCCACCAGCATCTGCTCGTCGAGCGCGTCGGCGGACTCCGTGCAGATGCGCCGGCCATCGCGCAGCACGGTGATGCGGTGCGACAGCGCCTTGATCTCCGACAGGAAATGGCTGATCAGCACCACGCCGACGCCGCGGGCCGGCAGCGTGCGGATGATCGCCCACAGCTGCTCCTTCTCGCGGGCGGGCAGCGTCGCGGTCGGCTCGTCGAGGATGACGATGCGGGCGGAGCCGCGCAGCGCGCGGACGATCTCGATCACCTTGCGGTCGGCCATCGGCAGCTCGGCCACCGGGCAGCCGAGGTCGATGTCGACCTGCGGAAACCATGTGGCGAGCAGCGCCGCGGCCTGGGCCTTCAGGGCCGAGGCGCGGATCATGCCGCCGATGCGGCGCGGCTCGACGCCGAGCAGGATGTTCTCCGCCCCGGTCAGGCCGGGGACGAGGCTGCCCTCCTGGCTGACATGGGCGATGCCCTGCGACAGCGCGTCCTGCGGCGAGCCGAAGCGGACGCTGCGCCCGTCGATGGAGAGGCTGCCGCCGCTGGGCTGAAGGCTGCCGCCCAGGATGCTGACCAGCGTCGATTTGCCGGCGCCGTTCTCGCCGATCAGGCCATGCACCTCGTCGCTGCGGAAGACGACGTCCACGCCGTCCAGCGCCCGCGTTCCCGGAAACTGCATGGCGATGTCGGCCAGATGGATTTCCATGGCGACCTCCAGGGAATGAAGCCTGCCGCCGCCGGCCCGGGTGCGGAGGGGTCCGCCACCCTGGGCCGGCGGCACCCGGTCACATGAACTGCTTGCAGTTCTGCTTGGTGATCAGCGGCGCGTCGAGATAGACGGTCTTGGTCGGGATCACCTCGGCGGCGGGCTTGCCCTTCACCACCACGTCGTCGAGCCACTGGCCGACGGTCTTGCCCATCTCCTCGAAAGGCTGGCGCACGGTGGCGATCATCGGGCTGTCGGGCTTGCAGACCTCGGCGACCGCCTGCGGATGGCCGTCGATGCCGATCACCTTCACGTTCTTCAGCCCGGCACCCTTGATGACGTTGACAGCGGCCTGCGCCGGCTCGTCCCACGGCGCCCAGACAGCGGTGATGGTGTTGCCGAAGCGCGCGACGTAATCCTCCATCGTGCGGTTGGTGTCCTCGAAGAAGGCGGTGTAGTTGATGTTGTGCTCCGCCAGCACCTTCACGCCCGAATATTCCTTCAGCACCGTCGCCATCACGTCGCCGCGCTTGCGGGTGCCGTGGTGCTCCGCCATGCGCAGGAAGACGAGGTTGCCCTGCCCGCCCATCTGGTCGAGCAGATAGACCGAGACGTTCGCCGACATCGCCCAGTTGTTGGTGGTCACATCGACCAGAACCCCGTCGACATAGCCGGAATCGACGGCGAAGACCGGGATCTTCGCGGCCTTGGCGGCGTCGAGCGCTGCACGGCTGGCGCGCAGGTCGGCCATGGTGATGACGATGGCCTTCACGCCGCGGTTGGCGGCGTCCTGGATGTTGGAGGCGGTCGCCTCGCCCGAGCCGCCGCTGTCGAGTACGCTGATCTTCCAGTCGGTCTTGCCGCTCTGCTTGGTCCAGGCGTCGAAACCGGCCTTCACCCGCTGTTCGGACTGGGCGGCGGCGTTGGCATGGACCCAGGCGATGTCGAGGGCCTGCGCCGCACCCGCGGCGGTCATCATCGCGACCATCGAGACAGCCGCAAGCATTCCGGAAAGCCGGTTTTTCATTTCCATTCTCCTCCCATTGCCAGCTATCTGGCTGGCGAATTCTCGATGCCGGTCTTGCGCCGGCGACGATGAGCTTGTGGTGGGGCGTGACAAATGTCAACACCAGATACATTTGTCACCTGATAGGGGTAGAGGGGGAAGCGCGCGATGCGGAACGGGACCAGCGAGGGGCCGGAGGACGAGGTGCTGATGGCGCGGGCGGCTTGGCTGTACTATGTCGGCGGCCTGAACCAGGAGGCGGCGGCGCGGCGGCTGGGCGTCACCCGGGCGCGGGTCAACAAGCTGCTGTCCGACGCCCGCGACAGCGGCATGGTCAGCATCACCATCAATTCCGCGAATGTCGGGCTGCTGCCGGTGGAGGAGGCGATCCGCGAGCGCTATGGGCTCGATGTCTGCATCTGCACGCCGGCCCTGACCCAGGATGCCGGCGGCGACCGCGACGACGCGCTGCTCGCCCCCTTCGCCTTCCGGGCGGTGGGGGCCGCCGCCGCCGCCCATCTGCGCCGCCATCTGGCGGAGACGGAGGAGGCGGTGGTCGGCACCGGCTGGGGCCGGACGCTGGAGCAGATGACCTTGCAGATGGCCGGGGTCAGCGCGCCGCGGGCGAAATTCATCAGCCTGATGGGGTCGCTGACCGCGCGCTCGGCCTACAACCCGTTCGACGTGGTGCATGCGCTGGCGCGGACCACCGGGGCTGAGGGCTATTTCCTGCCGGTGCCCTTCATCGCCGACAGCCTGGAGGCGCGCGACGTGCTGCTGTCGCAGCAGTCGGTGCAGACGGCGCTCCAGTTGGCGCGGTCGACGACGGTGGCCTACATCTCCATCGGCGAGCTGCGCGAGGCGTCGCTCCTGCGGACGCAGGGCATGATCAGCGCCACCGAACTGGCGGAGCTGCGGGCGGCCGGGGCGGTCGGCGACACCAACGGGCTGTTCTTCGATCAGGACGGCAAGGCGGTCGATCATCCGCTGAACCACCGCACGCTGGCGCTCGGTCTCGACGGGCTGAAGCAGACCTACACGGTGGCGCTGGTGGCAGGCCGGACCAAGCTGCAGGCCGCCCGTGCCTTCCTCGCCAGCGGGGTGGCGCGCGCCCTGATCGTCGACGGCGACACCGCGCTGGAGCTGGTGAAATGAGGCAGTGCGGCACCGCCGCCCGGTGGAAAGGGCCGCCAAGCTCCCTTGACAGCGGCTGTTGGGTTGCGGAATGGTGGGTGGGTCGACCGATCCCGGTCGGCGGGCATAGGCTTGTTCTCAGGGCAGGGTGAAACTCCCGACCGGCGGTATCCCTTCGACAGAAGGGGAGCCCGCGAGCGCTCACCGGCTTTTGGCGGTCCCAATAGACGGTGAGGTCAGCAGACCCGGTGTGAGGCCGGGGCCGACGGTTACAGTCCGGATGGAAGAGAATGAGCAGACCGCGCCGGTGGCTTGCCGCGAGCAGGCCCGCCGTCGTCGGTTCGCGCCATCGCGTCGGGTTCCGGTCCGGCGCGCTGGAGGTCTCTTTGCGCCCTGATTCAGGCTCACCCTTCAGTGGATGTGAGAACCATGAATCAGATTTACCGTCAGAACGATCTTCTCGCCCGCTTCGGCACGCCGGGCGAACGCGTCGCCCGCGCCCTCGACAGCCTTCGGCAGGGGCAAGGGGTGATCGTGGTCGATGACGACGACCGCGAGAATGAAGGCGACATCATCTACCCGGCCGACAGCATCACCGTCGAGCAGATGGCTCTGCTGATCCGCGCGTGCAGCGGCATCGTCTGCCTGATCCTGCCCGACGAGCATCTGCAACGGCTGGAGCTGCCGGCGATGGTGCCGGCCAACAGCTCGCGCTTCGGAACCGCCTTCACCGTGTCCATCGAAGCGCGCGAGGGCGTCACCACCGGCGTCTCGGCGGCCGACCGGGTGACGACGATCCGCACCGCGATTGCCGACGACTGCCGTCCGGAGGATCTGGCGCGGCCGGGCCATGTCTTCCCGATCCGCGCCCATCCGCAAGGGCTGGCGGCCCGCCGCGGCCACACGGAAGCCACCATCGAGCTGATGGCGCGGGCCGGACGCAAGGCGGCAGGCGTCCTCTGCGAGGTGATGAACCCGGACGGCACCATGGCCCGCCTGCCGGAGCTGATCGCCTTCGCCGAGGAACAGTCGATGCCCATCGTCAGCATCGCCGATCTGGTGGCGGAGAGCAGCCTGCAATCGGAGCGCTGACCGGGTCCAGCCACAGGCAAACGGGGACCGCCCTGTCGGAGCGAATGCTTCCGGCAGGGCGCTTCGGCGATGGGTGGCACGTTCAGGAAGAGCTGTTGGTTACAGGGAGTCGAGAAAGGCGCCGATGACGGTGCGCTGCGCCTCCGGGACCATCATGTCGATCAACAGGCGCCTAACCCGAATAATTCATCAGGGCTGGCGCAAGGGGCGGCGGGCGCAAGGCTAATCCACTGAATTCGTGTATGATTCTGGTGCTGAAGCAGTCTCACCACGGATCACCGGAGTTCACGCCCGCCATGACCG